>NZ_JBDLYJ010000006.1:434716-544672 GCF_051337345.1 Amycolatopsis sp. MEPSY49
CACCGGCGTAGCAACCCACAGATTTCCTGCAAAGGACGGATTTACCAGAATGGCGAACTACACCGCCGCTGACGTGAAGCGCCTGCGCGAGATGACCGGCGCCGGCATGATGGACTGCAAGAAGGCGCTGGAGGAGAACGACGGCGACTTCGAGAAGGCCGTCGAGTTCCTCCGCATCAAGGGCGCCAAGGACGTCGGCAAGCGCGCCGAGCGCGCCACCGCCGAGGGCCTGGTCACCGGCGACGGCGGCGTCCTCATCGAGCTCGACTCCGAGACCGACTTCGTCGCGAAGAACGCCGACTTCCAGGCGCTCGCCGCGAAGATCGTCGAGGTCGCGAAGACCCTCAAGACCAGCGACGTCGAGGCGCTCAAGGGTGCCGAGCTCGACGGCAAGACCGTCAACGAGGTCGTCCAGGAGCTGTCGGCCCGCATCGGCGAGAAGCTCGAGCTGCGCCGCGTCGTGGCCTTCGAGGGCCAGACCGCGACCTACCTGCACCGCCGCGGCTCCGACCTGCCGCCGGCCGTCGGCGTGCTCGTCGAGTTCACCGGTGACGACGCCGAGGCCGCCCGCGGTGCCGCCATGCAGGTCGCCGCGCTGCGCGCGAAGTACCTGACCCGCGACGAGGTGCCGGCCGAGATCATCGAGAACGAGCGCCGCATCGCCGACCAGACCGCTCGCGAGGAAGGCAAGCCGGAGCAGGCGCTGCCGAAGATCGTCGAGGGCAAGGTCAACGCCTACTACAAGGACAACGTCCTGCTCGAGCAGCCGTCGGTCAAGGACAACAAGAAGACCGTCAAGGCCCTGCTCGACGAGGCCGGCGTGACGCTGACCAAGTTCGCGCGGTTCGAGGTCGGCCAGGCCTGAGCTCAGGCCAGGGCGTAGGTTTCACACCCACAGTGCCCCGTCTCCGTCCATCGGGGACGGGGCACTGTCGGGTCCAGAGGAATTCACAGCGGTCGAGGGGTCTAGGAGGCGACATAGATGGGTGACCGGGTCGAAGGTGGCTACCGGCGGGTGCTGCTGAAGCTGGGCGGCGAAATGTTCGGCGGTGGTTCGATCGGCGTCGATCCGGATGTCGTCCACTCGGTCGCGCAGCAGATCGCCGACGTCGCCCGCACCGGCGTCCAGGTCGCGGTCGTGATCGGCGGCGGCAACTACTTCCGCGGCGCGGAGCTCTCGCAGCGCGGCATGGACCGCGACCGCGCCGACTACATGGCGATGCTGGGCACCGTGATGAACTGCCTGGCGCTGCAGGACTTCCTGGAGAAGGAAGGCCTGCCCACCCGCGTGCAGACCGCCATCACGATGGGCCAGGTCGCCGAGCCCTACATCCCGCGCCGAGCCGAGCGGCACCTGGAGAAGGGCCGCGTCGTGATCTTCGGCGCCGGGGTCGGCATGCCGTACTTCTCCACCGACACCGCGGCGGCGCAGCGGGCGCTCGAGCTCGGCTGCGAGGCCGTGCTGATGGCCAAGGCCGTCGACGGCGTCTACACCGCGGACCCCAAGGCCGACCCCACCGCCGAGATGTTCCGCGAGATCACCCACCGCGAGGTGCTGGAGCGGGACCTCAAGGTCGCCGACGCGACGGCGTTCAGCCTCTGCATGGACAACAACATGCCGATCATCGTGTTCAACCTGCTCACCGAGGGGAACATCGCCCGCGCGGTGAGTGGTGAAAGAATCGGCACGTTGGTCAGCACCCCCGCCGACGGGGTGCCGGCCTAGACCTGCTGGGATCAGCAAGCGCCACCCATCACAACTACGGGAGTGACCGTGATCGACGAGACCCTCCTCGATGCCGAGGAGAAGATGGAAAAAGCGGTGTCCGTCGCCAAGGACGAGCTGCAGTCGGTACGCACCGGCCGGGCTTCGTCGGCGATGTTCTCGCGGATCGTCGTCGAGTACTACGGCTCGCCGACCCCGCTGAACCAGCTCGCGAGCGTGAACGTGCCGGAAGCCCGGATGGCGCTCATCAAGCCGTACGACCAGTCGCAGCTCGGCGCCATCGAGAAGGCGATCCGGGAGTCGGACCTCGGCGTCAACCCGAGCAACGACGGCCAGGTCATCCGCATCGTCATCCCGCAGCTCACCGAGGAGCGGCGCAAGGAGATGGTGAAGGTCGCCAAGGGCAAGGGCGAGGACGCCCGCGTCTCGATCCGCAGCGTCCGCCGCAAGGCGAAGGACGAGCTGGACCGCATCGCCAAGGACGGCGAGGCCGGTGAGGACGACGTCGCGCGCGCGGAGAAGGAACTGCAGAACCTGACCGACACCTACGTGCACAAGGTCGACGAGCTGGTCAAGCACAAGGAAGCCGAGCTGCTCGAGGTCTGATGGCACAGGTGAGCGAGGAACGCGAGGACCGGGTGGACGCGACCGGAGAACAACCGGCCGGCGCTCCCGGGACGCCGGGGCCGGGCGACGCCGGCACTCCGGCCACGCCGGAGTTCCCGGGAACCGCCGGGGCTTCGGCGCGCGCCGAGACCGGCGAGGCGGCCGGTTCGGCGACCTCGCGAACCGGCGAGGCAGACCCGGTGGGGGCTTCGCGGACCGGCGAGGCGGCTGCTTCGGCGACCTCGCGGCCGGGCCAAGCGGCCACGCCGGCGGGCTCGGAAACCGGCGAAGCGAGCCGGTTGTCGGCTGCCGGGGCCGCCGAGGCGACCTCGGTGCCGGCCGCGCCGGCGACCGGAGCGCCGGAGGGCAAGAAGGCCTCCAAAGCCGGCCGGAACCTGCCCGCGGCCATCGGGGTCGGGCTGCTGCTCGGCGCCGCCATCATCGTTTCGCTGCTCACCGTGCGCTTCCTCTTCATCGGGATCATCGCGATCGCGATCGCGGTCGGCACCTTCGAGTTCGCCGGGGTGCTGCGCCGGGTCGCCGACATCAAGGTCGCGATGATCCCGGTGCTCGTCGGCGGGCAGGCGATGATCTGGCTCGCCTGGCCGTTCGGCCGCGAAGGCGCGCTCACCGCCTTCGTCCTCACTGTGCTCGCCTGCCTGCTGTGGCGTCTGCCCGGCGGTGCGAAGGGCTACCTGCGCGACATCAGCGCGTCGACGTTCGCCGCCGCCTACCTGCCGCTCTTCGGGGCCTTCGCGGCCATGCTCGTGCCGCCGTCGGACGGCGTCGGGCGGGTGCTCACCTTCCTGATCGGCGTCGTCGCGTCGGACACCGGGGGCTACATCGCCGGTGTGCTCGGCGGGAAGCACCCGATGGCCCCCACCATCAGCCCGAAGAAGACCTGGGAAGGCTTCGGCGGTTCGCTCGTCGGCGGGGTCGTGGCCGGGGCGCTCACCCTGAGCCTGCTGCTGGACGGCCACGTCTGGCAGGGCGTCATCTTCGGCGTCGCGATCGTGCTCACCGCGACGCTCGGCGACCTCGTCGAGTCGCTGATCAAGCGCGACCTGGGCGTCAAGGACATGGGCACGCTGCTGCCCGGGCACGGCGGGATCATGGACCGCCTGGACTCGTTGCTGCCCTCGGCCGTCGTGTCCTGGCTGCTGCTTTCGGCGTTCGTCCCGCTCGGCTGACCTGTGGTGGAAGCCTGAGCCTCCCACCACGGAGGCAACGGTTCGTGGACGGCCGAAGCTTCCGCGGGTTTGACTCGGGGTATGACCACCGAGACCCGCGCTCCGGCGAAACTGGCCCTGGCCGCCGTCTGCCTGGGCTTCCTGATGATCACGCTCGACGCGACGATCGTGAACCTCGCGCTGCCCGCCATCGGTGCCGAGTTCGGCGAACCGTCGACCGCCGCGCTGCAGTGGGTCGTCGACGCCTACACCGTCACGCTCGCCGCGTTCCTGCTCACCTGGGGCGCCGCCGGTGACCGGTGGGGTTCGCGACGCGTTTTCGAAGCGGGCGTCGCCGTCTTCGTCGTCGCGTCCGTCGCCTGCGCTCTCGCCGGGGACGCGGCCTGGCTGGTCGCCGCCCGCGCGGTCCAGGGGGCGGGGGCCGCCGCGTTGCTGCCGTCGTCGCTCGCCTTGATCGTCCACCAGTTCCCGGACGCGCGAGAACGGGCCCGCGCCCTCGGCGTGTGGGGCGGCATGAGCGGCGTCGGGCTGGCCGCCGGGCCGGTGCTCGGCGGGCTCGCGGTCGGCCTCGCCGGCTGGCGGCTCGTCTTCGCGGTCAACGTCCCGGTCGGGATCGTCGCCATCGTCCTGACGCGCCGCGCGGTCACGGAACCACCGCGCCGGGAGACGCACCTCGACTTCGCCGGGCAGCTCTTCGGCACGGCGTCGCTGGCCGCCTTCGTCGCCGGGTTCATCGAAGCCGGGCACGCCGGCTGGCTCGCCCCGGCGACCCTCGCGTTGCTCGCCGGGGGAGCGGTGGCCGGCGCGGTGTTCGTGGCGGTCGAGAAGCGCGTCGCCGAGCCCGTGTTGCCGCTCGAGACGCTCAAGATCCGGAACTTCGCGGTGGCGACCGGGATCGGCGGCCTGTTCAACTTCTGCCTCTACGGCACGCTCTTCTGCCTCGCGTTGTTCCTGCAACGCGCTTGGTCGCTCGGCGCGTTGGCCGCCGGGCTCGCGCTGGTGCCGCTCACCATGGCGGTCGGGCTCAACGCGTTCTTCAGCGGACGGCTGACCGGGCGGTTCGGCCCGCGCGTCCCGATGGTCGCGGGCGCGGTGGCCGGGCTCGCCGGCGCGATCGGCTTCGCGCTGTTGCCCGCGGAGCGCGCACTCGCGCTGTTCGTCGCCGTCTCGGTCGTCTTCGGCTGCTGCTCGCTGGCCATGCCCGCGATGACGTCGCTGGCGATGAACTCCTTGCCGGGCAAGGCCGGGCTGGCCGCCGGCGTGCTCAACGCGTCCCGCCAGACCGGCGGCGCGATCGGGGTCGCGCTCGTCGGCGCGCTGCAGCCCGCCGCGGGGATGTGGCTGGTGGCAGGCGGGTACGCGCTGGTGGCGGGGTTGGCCTTCGCCGAGCGTCAGTCGTCGTAGGGGTCGTCGACCTCGGCGCGGCCCCACTCCTCGGAGACGCGCGAGTGGTCGATCACCGCGAAGACGGCGCCTTCCGGGTCGGCGAGGATCGACATCCGGCCGAACGGCGTGTCGTAGGGCTGGATCACGACGGTGCCGCCGTGCATGAGCGACTCGCCCGCGACCGCGTCGACCCCGCGCGCCGGGTCGATGTCGAAGTAGACGAGCCAGTGCGGCGGGGTGTCGAGGCTGTACTCCGAGCCCATGACGTACCGGTACAGCACGGGCTCGTGTTCGATGAGCCATTCGACGTAGTCGAGGGACTCGCCGTCGCCGATCTGGTGGCTCCCGTAGGTGAAGAGCTTGGTGTAGAAGTGATCCGCCGCGACGCCGTCGTGCGTGTTGAGGTCCGCGCCGCTGAACGTGTTGGGGATCCCGGTGACGAACTCCCAGTCCGGCGGCACCTCCCAGAACACCACCGGCGCGCCGCACGCGTCGAAGGCGTGCAGGATGGTGCCGCGCTGGGGGATCGGCATCGGCCCGAGCGTCAGCCGCCCGCCGAGGTGCTCCACCCACTCGGCCGCGCTCGCGGTGTGCGGCACGGACAGGTGCGGCATCCAGCCCAGCGGCGCGCCCGGCGCGGCACGGTAGAGCCCGCCCACCGGGACCGTGTTGAGCGTCGCCATGGCGTACCGGCCGTCGGACGTCGCCGGATCCCGTTGAGTGGTGTACTCCCAGCCGAAGAGGGCGCCGTAGAATCTTTCCGCCACGGCCGGCTCGCGGCAGGCCAGCTCGATCCAGCACGGGATCCCGGCCGGAACCGGGGACGGGGGACTGGACGGGCCGATCGTCATGTGGTGCTCCTCCCGAGACCCACCGAATTCTAGGCGTGAACCGTGTGGTTTCCGCCAAGATTCGGCCGCCGGTAAATCACTACCGGCGCAGGAGAGCCCGAAAGGAGCAGCGGTGCGGTGGTCGTCCCGGCGCGCGGAGGTCGTGCCGAGTCCGAACATCTGGTACTACCCGGCCGACTACGAGCTGGAGAACCGGGCGCAGGACAGCGCCGGCGAAATCTGGCGCGTGCTGCGCGAAGAGGTCGATTGGGCCGGCCGGGACGTGCTGGACGTCGGCTGCGGCGACGGGTTCCACCTGCCGCGCTTCGCCCGCGACGCCCGCTCGGTGCTCGGGGTCGAGCCGCACGAGCCGTTGGTGCGAAGCGCGCTGAAGCGCGTGGAGGGACTGTCGAACGTGGACGTCCGGATGGGCCGGGCCCAGCGGCTGCCGGTCCGCAGCGCGAGCGTCGACGTCGTCCACGCGCGCACGGCGTACTTCTTCGGACCCGGTTGCGAGCCGGGGCTCGCGGAGGCCGAGCGGGTGCTGCGGCCGGGCGGGGCGATCGCGATCGTCGACCTCGACGTGACCAGCGAGCCCTACGGCGGCTGGATGCGCGCCGACCTGCCGCACTACGACCCGGTGGCGGTGGAGCGGTTCTTCGCCCGCGCCGGGTTCGGCCTACGCCGGGTCGCCACCGAGTGGCGTTTCGCGACCGCCGCCGACCTCGAAGCGGTGCTGAAGATCGAGTTCAGCAAGCGCGTCGCCGAACAGGCGATCGCGGAGTCCTTGCAGCGTAACGGGAATCGCGCGCAGGACCTGACGCTGCCGGTGGGCTACCGCGTGCACACGCGGGTCAAGCCCACCGGCCTCGTCCTGCCAGGTCACTCGGCTGCTTCTTCGGAAGCCGAGGACTCGTCCTCGTCCTCGCCGAGGATGCCGTAGAGCGAGCGCCGGGCGTCGTTGAGCACCTCGGCCGCGCGGGCCTGCTGGCTCTCGGTGCCCGCGCGCATGATCTGCACGACGGCGGCGGCCAGGTTCTTGCCCGCCTTGGCCAGCCCGACCTCGCTCGGGTCGACGTCCTGCGCGATCTGCTCCCACGGCGGGGTGCTGTCCTGCTCCTCCGCGGCGGTGCGGCCGGCGTCGGTCAGCTCGAAGAGCTTCTTGCCGTGCTCGTCCTTGCTGATGACCAGGCCTTCGTCGGCCAGCAGCTGCAGCGTCGGGTAGACCGAGCCGGGGCTCGGGCGCCAGAAGCCGCCGGAGCGCTCGCCGATTTCGCGGATGATCTCGTAGCCGTGCCGGGGCTGCTCGGCGAGCAGCGCCAGGATCGCGGCGCGGACGTCACCGCGGCGGCTGCGCCGTCCGCCGTGACCCCGCCGGCCCGGTCCGTGGCCCCGGCCGCGTCCGCCGCGCGGACCGAAACCCGGCCCGAAGCCCGGGCCGAAGTCGCCGAAGCCACCGAAGGGTGCGCGCCCACGTTCCTGGGCGAAGGGGTGTTCTTGAGTGAAGGGGTGTCGTTGCCTACGCATGTCGGTTGTTCCTTTCTCGAACTGTTGCGACACGTTCACGATATATCGGAAACAGTCGGATGGCAACCTCGTCCCGGTGATGCCGCTCACGGAACTTGAGCCTTCAAGTTCCGAGCCATAGGGTAGGCAAGCCTAAGACCTGTTAGCAGAGGTAACGACCAGTGCGGACCCGATCGCTCCCGCTCACGGCCGGGCTGGTGGTCCTCACCGCGGCCGTGGCCGCCGCCGTGCTGCTCAGCATCGCCGTCGGCACCCGTGGCCTGAGCCCGGTCACCGTGCTGGACGCGCTCTTCCACTTCGACCCGGGCAACCCCGACCACCTCGTGGTCCGTGAACTCCGGCTCCCGCGCACCCTCGCCGGGGTCCTGTCCGGCGTCGCACTGGGCCTCTCCGGCGCCGTCATCCAAGGCGCGACGCGCAACCCCCTGGCCGATCCCGGGTTGCTCGGCGTCAACGCGGGCGCGGCGCTCTTCGTCGTCCTCGGCATCGGCACGTTCGGCATCACCAGCGTCGGCGGGTATGTCTGGTTCGGCTTCCTGGGCGCCGCGGCCGCCGGTGGCGTCGTCTACGGCGTCAGTTCGCTGGGGCGCGCGGGAGCGACGCCGGTGAAGCTCGCCCTCGCCGGTGCCGCGGTGACGGCGGCGCTGGCCTCGGTGACCAGCGCACTGCTGCTCACCGACCAGACGACGTTCGACCAGTACCGCTTCTGGCAGGTCGGCTCGCTGACCGGCCGCGACGCGACGACGATCACCCAGGCCGTGCCGTTCGTGGCCGCCGGCGTGGTCCTCGCGCTGATCTCCGCCCGGCTGCTCAACGCGCTCGCGCTGGGCGAGGACGTCGCCCGCTCACTCGGCCAGAACGTCCCGGTGGCGCGGCTGGTGTGCGCGCTGGCCGTCGTCGTCCTGTGCGGGTCGGCGACGGCGATCGCCGGGCCGATCGCGTTCGTCGGGCTGACCGTGCCGCACGCCGCCCGCCTGCTCACCGGCCCGGACCACCGCTGGCTGCTGCCGTACTCCGCGCTCCTGGCCCCGCTGCTCCTGCTCGTTTCGGACGTCGTCGGCCGCGTGGTCGCGCGCCCGGCCGAAGTCCAGGTCGGCATCGTCACGGCGCTCGTCGGCGCGCCCGTGTTCGTCTTCCTGGTGCGCCGCCGGAAGGTCGTGGCGGTGTGAACGCCGTCGAGGTGGTCGCCGCCGCGCGTCGCCGAGGCGCGGTCCGGGCCCGCTCGGTGACGCTGGCGCTGCTGCTGGCGATCGTCGCCGTCTTCGCGGTTTCCCTGGCGGTGGGCGACTTCCCGGTGCCGCTCGGCGATCTGCCCGGCCTGGTTTTCGGACAGGGCACCGGTCGTGCGGCTTACGTCGTCACCGAACTGCGGCTGCCGCGCGCGGTCACCGGCGTCCTCGTCGGGGTCGCCTTCGGGACGTCCGGCGCGCTTTTCCAGCGCCTGCTGCGCAATCCGCTCGCCAGCCCGGACGTCATCGGCGTGACGCAGGGCGCGAGCGCGGCGGCGGTCGTCGCGATCGTGCTGTTCGGGGCCGGCGGCGCGGTCGTCTCGGCCGCGGCACTGGCCGGTGCGCTGCTCACCGGCGCCACGATCTACCTCCTCGCGCGCCGCGGCGGGGTGCCCGGCTACCGGCTGGTGCTCGTCGGCGTCGGTGTCGGGGCGGTGCTGACCAGCGTCGTTTCGTACCTGATGACCTGGGCCGACGTCACGCTCGCCCAGCAGGCCCTGGTCTGGCTGACCGGCAACCTCAACGGCCGCGGCTGGGACCACGCCGGACCGCCGGCCGCCGCGCTGGTCGTCCTGCTGCCCGCCGCGCTGCTGCTGGGCCGGGCGCTCACCGGGCTGCAGCTCGGCGACGACACCGCCGCCGGGCTCGGGCTGAACGTCGAACGCACCCGCGTGGCCCTGCTCCTGGTCGCCGTCGCGCTCGCCGCGTTCGCGACGGCGGCCGCCGGGCCGGTCGCGTTCGTCGCGTTCGTGGCCAACCCGATCGCCACCCGGCTCGTCGGCGGCGCCCGCGCGGGACTGGTGCCCGCCGCGCTCACCGGCGCGCTCGTGGTCCTGCTGGGCGACTTCGCGGCCCAGCACCTGCTCGGCGCCCAGCTGCCGGTCGGCGTCGTGACCGGCGCGGTGGGCGCGCCCTACCTGCTGTGGCTGCTCGCGAGCGCCAACCGCGCGGGGCGGATGTGAGGGGAACGCCGTGACACTGCACACCGAGGACCTCGAGCTCGGCTACGGCCCGCTGCGCGTGGTCAAGGACCTGTCGGTGCGGATTCCGCCCGGCAAGGTCACCATGATCGTCGGGACCAACGCCTGCGGGAAGTCGACGCTGCTGCGCGGCCTCGCGCGGCTGCTGACTCCCACCAAGGGTGCGGTCTACCTCGACGGCAAGGGCATCACGACGTTGCGCAGCAAGGACGTCGCCACCGTGCTGGGCCTGCTGCCGCAGTCGCCGACCGCGCCCGAGGGCATCACCGTCGCCGACCTCGTCGGCCGTGGGCGCTATCCCCACCAGGGCATGTTCCGCCGCTGGAGCGCCGAAGACGACGACGCCGTCGCGAAGGCGATGGTCGCCACCGACACCGTCGAGCTGGCCGAGCGGCCGGTCGACGAACTGTCCGGTGGGCAGCGCCAGCGCGTCTGGATCGCGATGGCCCTGGCGCAGCGGACGCCGCTGCTGCTGCTCGACGAGCCCACGACGTTCCTGGACATCGCCCACCAGGTCGAAGTCCTGGACCTGCTGGCCGAGCTGAACGCCGAGGACGGCCGGACGATCGTCATCGTCCTGCACGACCTCAACCTGGCCGCCCGCTACGGCGACCACCTCATCGCGATGAAGGACGGCCGGATCGCCGCCGAAGGCGCCCCCGCCGACATCCTCACCGCCGAGCTCGTCGCCGACGTCTTCGGCATGCCCTGCCAGGTCATCCCGGACCCGGTCTCCGCCACGCCCCTGGTCGTCCCGATCGGCAGGCGGCGGGCCGCTCCCCGAGAAGAAGGAACCTCCCATGCGTCCTAAGTGGACAAAGCCGGCCGCCGCGCTCGCGGTCGTCACCCTGCTCGCCGCGTGCGGGCAGCCGGCGAAACCCAGCAGCTCCGGCGTCGGCGACCAGGACGTCGCCACCGGCGGCCGGCTGTTCTCGACCGCGGACAGCGAGACGGCCAAGCTCGGCGCGGACGCCGGCCCCGGCGTCTTCCCGCGCACCGTCACGCACGCGCTGGGCAAGACGAAGCTCGACAAGAAGCCGACGCGGGTCGTGGTGCTGGACAGCGGCGAGCTCGACGACGTCCTCGCGCTCGGCGTCACCCCCGTCGGGATGGCGACGACGGCCGGGCAGAGCGGCGTGCCGTCCTACCTCGCCGACCGCGTCAAGGGCATCCTGACGGTCGGGGACATCAACAACCTCAACCTCGAGCAGATCGCCGCGCTGACGCCGGACCTGATCGTCGGCAGCAAGCTGCGCAGCAACGACCTCTACCCGCAGCTGTCGAAGATCGCGCCGACGGTGTTCAGCATCCGGCCCGGGTTCCCGTGGAAGGAGAACCTGCTGCTGGTCGGGGCTTCGCTCGGCGACGAGGCCAAGGCCGTCGGGCTGCTGAACGACTACCAGAAGCGCGCGAACGAGGTGAAGGCTTCGGTGAAGGGCGCGCCGAAGATCTCGCTGCTGCGGTTCCTGTCGGGCAACATCCGGCTCTACGGCAACCTGTCCTTCATCGGCGTGATCCTCAAGGACGTCGGCCTCGAGCGGCCCGCGAACCAGAACATCGACGAGCTGGCCGCGCAGATCTCCAAGGAGCGCATCGACGAGGCCGACGCCGACTGGATCTTCTACTCCAGCTACGGCGCCGGCCCGAGCGCGGACGAGAAGGCCGTCACGAGCAGCGGGCTGTGGGCCGGGCTGGGCGCGGTCAAGGCCAAGCACGCCATCCCGGTCGCTGACGAAGTGTGGTTCCTCGGGCTCGGCCCGATCGGGGCGATGAAGGTCCTTGACGACCTGCAGAAGTACTTGGGCTGAGAAGATCGGCGCGTGCCGGAAATCATCGACGAGATCGACGCGCGCCTGCTGGAAGCCCTGGGGGAGGACCCCAGGGCCACGGCGGTCGCGCTGGCCGAGCGGCTGGGCCTGTCCCGCAACACCGTGCAGGCCCGGCTCGTGCGGCTCGAGCAGCGCGGCGTCCTCCGGTCGTTCGAACGTCGCATCGACCCCGCGCGGCTGGGCTACCCGTTGCGGGCCTTCGTCAACGCGATGGTCGACCAGCGGCGCCTGGCCGAGATCGCCGACGCGCTGGCCACGATCCCCGAGGTCACCGAGGTGTGCGGGCTGACCGGGGCGAGCGACCTGATGGTGCAGGTGGTGGCCGTCGACGCCGACGACCTCTACCGCATCGCCGGGCGCATCCTCGCCTCGCCCGGCGTGGAGCGGACGAACATCTCGCTCGTCATGCGCGAGCTCGTCCCGTACCGCCTGACGCCCCTGCTGGAGCGCGTGCATTCTGCGCACCCGGAGACCTGAGCCGTCCGCGTCCGGTGTGCATTCTGCGCACTCGCGATGGCATCGGTTGTGCGATGCGTCCACCAGTGCTGTCCTGGTGTGCGCTTCCTGCACGAAAGGTGTGTCGACGATGACCCAAGCCCCCGTGACCGCCCCGGCGCTCACCGCGATCGAGCAGCGGGTCCTCTGGCTCGCCACCGCGATCGTGCACCAGGCCAACCGGGTCCGGCCCAACCCGTCGGGGCTGAAGGTCGGCGGGCACCAGGCGTCGTGCGCGTCGCTGGTCTCGATCATGACGTCGCTGTGGTTCCGGCACCTGCGGCCCGAGGACCGCGTCTCGGTGAAGCCGCACGCGTCGCCGGTGCTCCACGCGATCAACTACCTGCTCGGCGAGCTGGACGAGGCCTACCTGCCGACACTGCGCGAGTTCGGCGGCCTGCAGAGCTACCCGAGCCGCGCCAAGGACCCGGACGCGATCGACTACTCGACCGGCTCGGTCGGCATCGGCGCGACCGCCCCGATCTGGGGCGCGCTGGCGCGCCGCTACCTGACGACCCGGGGCTCTTCGGCCGGCACCGGCCGCCAGTACTCGCTGGTCGGCGACGCCGAGCTGGACGAGGGCGCGATCTGGGAGGCCATCCTCGACCCGGCCGTCGCCGAACTGGGCGAGATCGTCTGGATCGTCGACCTCAACCGCCAGTCGCTAGACCGCGTCGTCCCGAACATCGCGGCCGGGCGGCTGCAGGGCATGTTCGACGCGGCCGGCTGGCAGGTGCTGACGCTGAAGTACGGGCGGCTGCTGGAGGAGCTGTTCACCCGGCCCGGCGGCGCCGAGCTGCGCGCCCGCATCGACGGGATGCCCAACCCCGAGTACCAGCGGCTGCTGCGCTGCGACGCGGCCCAGGTGCGCGACCGGCTGCCCGCGGGGAACGCCGCGCTGGCCTCGCTCGTGGAAACGCTGGACGACGAGACGCTGCTGGCCGCCGTCCGCAACCTGGGCGGTCACGACCTCGGCTCGCTCGACGAGGCCTTCGCGTCCATTTCGGACGACCGGCCGACGGTGATCTTCTGCTACACCGTCAAAGGCCGCGGGCTGCCCACGCAGGGACACCCGCAGAACCACTCTTCGCTGCTGACCGTTGCGCAGATGGAAGAACTGGCTGCTTCGCTGGGTACGGACCTCGCTTCGCCGTGGGAAGGCTTCGCCTCGGACTCGCCTGAAGCCGCGTTGTGCGCCGAAGTTGCTTCGCGCCTTCGCCGTCCGGACGTCCCTTCGGCGCCTTCGCTGGACCTGCCCGTCGACATCGGACGTACGCCTTCTGGGACCGCTACGACGCAGGCGGCGCTGGGGCGCGTGTTGCTCGACCTGACGCGCGAAGCGCCCGAAGCGGCGAAGCGCGTGGTGACGGTCAGCCCCGACGTCAGCTCGACGACCAACCTCGGCGGCTGGGTCAACAAGGTCGGCGTCTGGTCGGCCACCGAGCGCCGCGACTGGTTCGAGGACGACCCCGAGACGATCATGCACTGGCGGGAGAAGCCGACCGGCCAGCACGTCGAGCTGGGCATCGCCGAGACGAACCTGGTCGGCCTGCTGGGCGAGCTGGGGGCGACGTGGAGCCGCTGGGGCGAGCCGCTGCTGCCCATCGGCGTCATGTACGACCCGTTCGTCGAGCGCGCGCTGGAGCCGTGGTCGTTCGGCATCTACGCGGGCGGGCAGTCGATCCTGATCGGCACGCCGTCCGGCGTCACGCTCGCCCCGGAAGGCGGCGCGCACCAGTCGATCACCACGCCGTCGATCGGCATCGAGCAGCCCGGCTGCGTCAGCTACGAACCGGCGTTCGCGATCGACACCGAGTGGACGCTGCTGGCGGCGCTCGGCCGGCTCGGCAAGCCGGGCGGCACGTCGTCGTACTTCCGGCTCTCGACCCGCCCGGTCGACCAGACGCTGGCCGCCGTGCCCACCGACCCGGCGGCGCGCGAACGCCGTCGCCGTCAGGTGGTGGCGGGGGCGTACCTGCTGCGGCGGGCTTCGGCGCCTTCGGTCACGCTGGCGGCGATGGGCGCGCTGGTGCCGGACACGCTGGCGGCGGCCGAGCGGCTGGCCCAGGTCGGCGTCGAGGCGGACGTCGTGTGCGTGACCAGCCCGGGCCTGCTGTTCGAGGCCGTCCAGGCGCGGTCGGGCCGGGGCACCGGCGAGTCGTGGATCCTGGACCAGGTGTTCCCGGCTTCGCGGGCTCGGCCGCTGGTGACGGTCCTCGACGGGCACCCGCACACGCTGGCGTTCCTGGCGGGGGTCAACCGGGTGCCGTCGGTCGCGCTGGGCGTCACGAAGTTCGGGCAGTCGGGCTCGCTGGAGGACGTCTACCGCTACCACGGCATCGACACGGACGCGATCATCCGGGCCGCGCTCGACGCCGTCAGCTGAAGGTCGCGCCGGCGAGCAGGGCGTCCATCTTCTCGTTCCAGCCTTCGAACGCCCCGTACTGGACGACGAGGATCTTGCTCGTCGGCAGCCACCACATCCGGACCTGGTTGTTCTGCGTCTCGTCCTTGCAGGTGACTTCCCAGCGGCCGTACTCGGCCGTCTTCGGGCCGATCGGCTTGAAGCCGGACTCGACGAGATTGCTGCCGGTCGCCTCCGCGGCCTGCCCGGGCGGCGACGCGGCCGTGATGCACGTCGGCACGTCGGTGCCGGTGTACCAGCCGAAGGGCCGCTTCGCGCTCGGGAGGTTGATGGGCGCGTTGGGGTCCGCGGTCGCTTCGTGCAGGTCGAGGAGCCGTGCTTCGCAGATGACGGTGCCTTCGGCGACGCAGCCGTCGAGCAGGCCGTCTTCGCTCGCCTGGGTGTACTTCGCGCCCGGAGGCAGCGTGACGTGCATCGTCCCGACGACGACCTGCGGCCCGGCGGCCTTCGTCACCGTGGGGACGGGCTGCGCCTGCCCGCCGGTCGACGTGCTGCAGGCGGCGGCGCTCAGGACCACCGCGATGGCCAGGACGATGTGCCGGAAGGACACGGGCTCACCTCTTTCGTCCGCTGTTGGACTCCCGGACGGCCTTCCCGGTTTCGCCGGTGACCTGGCGTACATTCGGCCAGGGCGGTTCGGGCGGTGCTGGTGGGCGCGTGGGACACTGGTCAGGTTATGACTGCCCTCCCGCTCGTCTTCGACGCCCCCAAGCGCGGCCTGCCGCCGCGCCACCTCGCCGACCTGTCCGTGGCCGAGCGCGCCGCCGCGGTGGCGGAACTGGGGGAGAAGCCGTTCCGCGCGAAGCAGCTGTCGAACCACTACTTCTCGCGGTTGACGGTCGACCCGGCGGAGATGACGGACATCCCGGCGGCGTCGCGCTCGACGTTGGTCGAGTCGTTGATGCCGACGCTGCTGACCGAGGTCCGCGCGCTGGCGGCCGACGACGGCGCGACCCGCAAGACGCTGTGGCGCGCCCACGACGGCACGCTCCTGGAGAGCGTCCTGATGCGCTACCCGGACCGCGCGACGCTGTGCATCTCGAGCCAGGCCGGCTGCGGCATGGCGTGCCCGTTCTGTGCGACCGGGCAGGGTGGTCTGGACCGCAACCTGTCGACGGCGGAGATCGTGGACCAGGTCCGTTCGGCGGCGGCGGTCATGCGCGACGGCGCGATGCCGGGTGGCCCCGGCCGGCTGTCGAACATCGTCTTCATGGGGATGGGTGAACCTTTAGCGAACTTTGTCCGAGTTGTGAAGGCTGTTCGCCGGATCACAGACCCTGCGCCGGGCGGCCTCGGGATCGGCCAGCGGTCGGTGACCGTGTCGACCGTGGGTTTGGCGCCGGCGATCCGGAAGCTGGCGGACGAGAAGATGCAGGTCCGTCTCGCGGTGTCCCTGCATACGCCGGACGACGAGCTCCGGGACACGCTGGTGCCGGTGAACAACCGCTGGTCGATCGACGAGGTTCTCTCGGCCGCGCGGTACTACGCCGACACCTCCGGACGCCGGGTCTCGATCGAGTACGCCCTGATCCGGGACATCAACGACCAGCCGTGGCGGGCGGAGCTGCTCGCGAAGCGGCTGCGCCAGCACCTGGGCCAGCTGGTCCACGTCAACGTCATCCCGCTGAACCCGACGCCGGGCAGCAAGTGGGACGCCTCGCCGAAACCGGTCGAGCGAGAGTTCGTCCGCCTGGTCAACGCCGGCGGCGTCGCGTGCACGGTCCGGGACACCCGCGGCCAGGACATCGCCGCGGCCTGCGGCCAGCTGGCCGCTGAAGGCTAAGTCTGTTCGTTTCGATCTTGGAGAGTTTGTCGTGATGTATGCCCCCAGCCTGCTGGATCCGGCCGCGGAGGAGCTGCGGCTCGCGGACGTGGTCGGCCGCGGTGCGACCGAGGTGGCTCGTGAGGCGCGGACGCTGCTCGGTGAGCGGTTCAGCTCGGTGACGTTCATGTACGTGCTGATGCGGGCGTTCGAGGTGGAGTACACCGCGGCGCGGGATGCTTCGCGGTGGCACGAGTTCCATGGTGGGCCGCGGGCGCTGTCGGACGCTGATCTGGAGAAACTGCTCGCTCCGTGGCTTGACCGCTGATCGAGCTTCCGAGGTGGGCCCCGCGACCTCGTCGGCTCGAACCCATAACAGCTGGACACCGCCGGGCACCTGAGCGTGTCTAGCTGCCACTTGTTCGACCCGGCTTCGAGGGCAGGCCTGACCCGGCGGCTGGCGGCAATGCTGCGTCCGGTAATGGCGGCAGTCCGTATCGTGGCGACAATCCAGGTTCAGCGCGCTGCATGGTTGTCGCGAGATGCGGCTGGATGGTGGCGCTACGCCGTAGGCGGCGGCGAGCGCGCTGAGACCTGGTCTCGAAACTCGGCGTGTCGCCAGGTGGACCAACGGCCCGCCCGTGGCTCCGCACCGCCCGCCGGTGGGGCCCGGCCCGACGGACCGGAGGTCTGTCAGGGAGACTGGGGGCCAGTGCCCGCCCTCTCGACCTGGAGCCGTTGATGCCGCAAGGGACCGTCCGTTGGTTCGACGCCGAACGGGGTTTCGGCTTCCTCGCGCCCGAGGACGGCTCGCCGGACGTGTTCGTGCACGCCTCCGAGATCGTCGGGGACGGCGGCGCGAAAGTGCTCCGCGAGGGTCAGGCCGTCGTGTTCGAGGTCGGCGAGAACGACCGCGGGCCCCAGGCGCTGCGCGTTCGCGTCACCGCCGATGCGGCCACCGGCAGCGCCGTGGGCCTGCTCGGCACCATCAACTGGTACGAGCCGGGCAAGGGGTACGGCTTCGCGTCGCCGGACGGCGGCGGCGCCGACATCTTCGTGCACAGCTCCGCCATCGTGACCGGCGGCGTGGTCACCGAGGGGCAGCGGGTGGCCTTCCTGATCGTCGAAGGCGAGCGCGGCCCGCAGGCCGGGCACGTGATCCCGCTGGGAGCAGGGGCCGGCTCACCCGCTGCGGCTGGTACTGCGGACGGTGCCGACGGCACGGTGGCCTGGTACGACGAGGACAAGGGCTTCGGCTTCATCAATCCCGACTCCGGTGCCGGGGACGTCTTCGTTCACGCCCGGGCCCTGGCCGAGGGGCTGACGTGGCTCGCGGAGGGCGACCGCGTCGCCTACGAGGTGGCTAGTGGAGACAAGGGCCCGCAGGCCCGCGACGTGCACCTGGTCCGGGGCGCCGAGCCCCAGACGGCGCCGCAGCGGTCGGCACCTGCCGCGGCCGCAGGGCCGGCGGCGCGGGACGTGCCCGTACGAGGCGGCGAGGGCGTCGTCGCGCGCTACGACGCCGACCGCGGCTTCGGCTTCATCACCCCGGACGCAGGCGGCGACGATCTCTTCGCCCACGTGTCCGTGATCATGGGGTCGGAGCCGCTGCAGAAGGGTGACCGGGTCCGGTACACGGTGCGTCAGAGCGACCGGGGCCCGCAGGCCGACCGCATCGAACGCCTCTGACGAGGCGGCCCCACCGATGGCTGATCACTTCCCGACGAGAGCGCTCGTTCATCCCCGTCGATGTTGGCCAGCTCGTCGAGCACGAGCTGGTGCAGCCGGTCCCACACACCGGCGTCCTGCCACTCACGTAACCGCCGCCACGCGGTGTGCCCGGAACCGCATCCGAGCTGCTCTGGCAGGGCTCGCCAGCGGCAGCCCGTGTCGAGCACGAACAAGATCCCTCTAGCGCGGCACGGTCATCGATCCGGGGCCGCCCACCTGGACCGCGCGGCGCTGGTCGGGACGGGATCAGGGGTCGATCAGCTCCCAGAGCCGGTCTTCGACCCGCCGCTGCTGCGTCGTCTTCGCCACGACTGCCCCCGATCGACGACCAGGACCGGCAGGTTACGCAGGCGGCGGCAGGCCGGGCCGGTTCCAGGCTGCCGTCGGAGTGCGGGTGCTGGGCGGGTTCCGGGGTGCCCGCCCCGGCAGCGCGCCCCCGCAGGGGCGCGCTGCTTCGAACAGGGTGAGCAGCAGATCCGGGTCTTGGTCTGGTGCTCGTCCGCGCCACCTCTGGCGCAGGCCGGGCGCCGTGCCCGCCCACGAACGCCGCCGCGGTCACGAGGCCGACCTGGGACGCGGTGAGGCGGAACGAAAGCTTGGGAAACAGGGTGGCGGCGCCGACGACGAGCAGGTCACAGCTGTCGATTCGGGAGCCGGTCCGCGTCCTGTGCCCATATCCGGTGACTTCGGGGACGATCGCCGGCCGAGTCGGGTCGATCGGGCCGGCGCCCTGCCGGGCTCAGCCTCCCTGTGCCCTGGCGATCAGCCGTTCCCGGGTCTGTCCTGACCGGGCGACCTCGACGACGGTGAGAGCCATCGCCAAACCCGCGTCGCGGACGAACCGGTCGCCCTCGGGGCCGCCCGCCGCGAGGGCGAAGGCGGCGGTGTGGTTGCCGTCCTCGGGGGGCAGGTCGAAGGAGAGCATCGGGTGGATGGCGGGCACGCGCAGCGAAACGTTGCCCATGTCGGTCGAACCGAACATCTTGTCCGGGTAGTCGGGAAAGGTCCGGCCGACGAGCTTCGCGTGCTTCTCGAACAGCGGGGCCAGATCAGGATCGTGCCGGAATTCGCGGTAGATGGACGGCAGCGCGGTGTACTCGACGCCGGTGCCGGTGGCCACCGCTCCCGCCTCGAAGCAGCGCCGCACCCGCTCCCACACCTCGTCGACCTCGTCGATCGTGTCGGCCCGGATCATGCAGTCGACGACAGCGTGGTCGGGGATGACGTTGACGGCGGCTCCGGCTTCCTTGACGATGTGGTGCACGCGGATGCCGTCGCGCAATTGCTGGCGCAGCAACCCGATCGCGGTCTGGGCGACGACCGTCGCGTCCCCCGCGTTCAACGCGCTCCAGGGACGCGAGGCGTGGCCGCCGACCCCGGTGTAGGTGACCTGCCAGGAGCGCGAGGCCCGCAGGTGCGGGACGACGACGTCCTTCAGCGTCGGGTGCACCATCATGGCCGCGTGGGTGCCGTCGAAGACCCCTTCGTTGACCATGATTTCCTTGCCGGTCCCCCTTTCCTCCGCCGGAGTACCGAAAACCCGGATCGTCAGCCCGAGTTCGCCGGCGTACGGGGCCAGCGCCAGTGCGGCGCCGACGGCGGACGCGGCGATGACGTTGTGCCCGCAGCCGTGCCCGATCCCGGGGAGCGCGTCCATTTCCGCGCACAGACCGAACACGAAGCCGCCGGACCCGGCCGAGGCGACGAACGCCGTCGGCAGGCCGGCCACCCCCTTCTCCACGGAGAACCCGCCGGATTCCAGGGCCGCGACAAGCGCGGCCGAAGTCGCGTGTTCTTCGAAGGCCAGTTCGGGGTTGGCGTTGATCCGGTGCGAAAGCTCCAGGACCGAGTCCAGGTTTTGCTCGAACGTGCGCTCGACGCGCTGCTCGATTCCGGTCATCGTGACAGCTCCTTTCCGACGTGGTCGGCGATCTGGGCGTGGGTGGCGAACCAGACGCCTTCGTGCGACGCGATGTGTTCGAGCAGTTCGGTGAGGATCGTGACGCGGGAGCGATGCCCGATCACGTGCGGATGCAGGGTGAGCTGGAAGACGCCGCCTTCGGCACGGGCGAGATCGAACTCGTCGCGCCAGATCGACAGCACCCCGCGCGGCGGCGTGTACGGCCGCTGTGCCCCGAAGCGCTCCATCATGAAGTACGGCATGTCGTCACGGATCCACTCGACCGGCAGTTCGACGATGCCGGTGGGCTCGCCGTTCGCGACGATCTCGTAGCAGTCGTCGTCGGCCATCAGCGACGAGTCGTACGTCAGCCCCAGGTCGCGGATGATCTCGAGCGAATGCCCGGAGAAGTCCCACGATGGCGTGCGGATGCCGACCGGCCGTGTCCCGGTCAGGCGTTCGAGCGTGTCCGCGGCGCGGAAAGCGAGTTCGCGCTCGGCTTCCGGCGGCACCTGGGTGTTGCGTTCGTGGATCCAGCCGTGCAGGGCGATCTCATGCCCGGCGTCCACATAGGACTTCGCCTCGCCGTCGTGCAGCAGCGCGGACACCGCGGGCATGAAGAAGGTCGAGGGCGCTCCGAACCGGTCGAGCAGCTTCAGCACCCGGGGCACACCGACCCTGGCGCCGTACTCGCCCTGGGACAGCTTTCCCGGCAGCACTTCGCCGTCGCGCAGGGGGATCGTCTCGTGGTCGGAGTCGAACGACAACGCCACCGCCACCTCGGCGCCGCCCGGCCAGGACTCCGGCCGCAGTGCACGCCCGGCGCGAACGCGCTCCACGTGCCCGCGCCAGACCTGTTCGTCCCATTGCCACGGTTCACTCATACTTCCTCCGTTTCTCCGAAGTTTCGCCGCAGGCGCCCGCCCGCATCGACCACGACGGACGGATCCAGCTCCCGGGACATCGCCGCGATCCGGGCGAGGATCGAGGCCGCCACCTCCGGGCGCGGCAGGATCGGCTGGCTGTCCGGATCGAGTTCGATGGGGTCCAGGCGGAGGGAAGGGCCGCCGGCGCCGCCCAGCCGGATCCGGAACACCGCGCTCTCGAACCAGGGGCCGTCGAGCAAGGCCGCTCGGTAAGGCGGGGCCGGGCGCGCGTCTTTTCGTACGGTCATCGATTCCGCGTTCCACCCGTCGCACCAGTCGAAGAGGAAATTTCCGGTGGAGTACAGGATCAGCCCGTTCTCGTGGAACTCCACCGGATGCAGGCAATGCGGGTGGTGCCCGATGACGAGGTCCGCGCCGGCTTCGACCAGTCGCCGGGCCAGGGGGCGCTGGTATTCCGCCAGCGGGCCCTGCGTCGCGGGCAGGTAGCAGAACGGCACGCCCCAGTGCAGCGCGACCACGACGAAATCGTTGTCCTGCTTGGCTTTATCGATCAGGGCTTCGGCCGCGCGCACGTCCGGTTCGTGCGCGCTCGAATGCACGAAAGGCGGCATCCCCGGGGTTTCGTCGAGGAGCGTGCTGTCGAACTCGAAGCTTTGGCGCACCCGGATCGCCCCGACCCCGGCACGATCGGCCGTGGCGTTGAAGCCCAGCGGGAGCGCCGAGCAGAAGCTGAAGAAGGCCAGTGTCCGCCCGGCGGCGGACACGACGCGAGGCCTGGTCGCTTCGGCGATCGTCGCACCCGCCCCGGCGTGCCGGACACCCGCGGCGTCCAGCGCCCGCATCGTGTCACGCAGCCCCTCGCCGCCGAAGTCCAGCGCGTGGTTCGTCGCCAAGGAGACCAGATCGAAGCCGAGTGCCGCCAGTTCCGCCGCGCCCGCGACCGGCGCCCGCATCGTGACCAGCTTCTCGGCACGCACCCCGGAATCGGTGTACGGGACCTCCAGGTTGCCGATCGTCAGGTCGCCGCCGCGAAGCAGCCCGAACGCCGGATCGCTCGCGGGTCGTCGCGGTCGCCCCGCCGCGACGACGTCTCCCACCACTACGAGGTCCATCGACCCTCCGTTTCACAGTGCGATACGGCATATCGCATTGTAGCCCAGTTGCGGGTAGGCTCGGTGTCATGCGAGAGGAAGAAGCGGATCGGCGGTCCGGCAGTGTCCGGTCGATGAACAGCGTCCTGACCACCTTGCGGGTGTTCGAAGAAGTCGCCCTGCGACAACCGATCGGCGTCTCGGAACTGGCCCGTGTGACGGAGATCCCGAAGGGCACCGTCCAGCGCTGCCTGGTGACGCTCAGGCAGGCCGGCTGGCTCAAGGTCATGGACACCGAACGCGCGCGGTGGGGCGTGACGAGGAAGGTGCTGGCCCTCGGGCTGCGCAGCACGGGGGAGCGCGATCTCCAGGACGTGGCGGCCCCGGTCCTCAAGCGTCTCGCGGCCGCGACCGACGAGACCGTCCTGCTCGGCGTGCGCGACGGCGAGTGTCTCGTCATCGTCGCCCGTGAGGACACCACGCAGGTCGTTCGCGTCTTCCTCGAAATCGGCACGCGGGTGCCGCTGCGCGCGACGTCGGGCGGCACGGCGATCATGGCGCTGCTCGAGGACGACGAGGTCGACGAACTGCTGCGGTGCGAGCTCGCGGAGTTCGCCGACGCCCCCTTGCCGGACGTCGCGGAGCTCCGGCGCGAGATCGCCCAGACCGCGAAGCGTGGCTACGCGCTCAACGGCTCGTCCTCGTGGTACCGCCCGCACGTGGCCTCCATCGGCGCGGCGGTCGGTGACCCGCTCGGGCGTCCGATCGCGGCGGTCACGCTCGCTGTTCCGGAAACGCGATACCGCCGCGACCAGGAGAACACCCTCGCGCCACTGGTCATGGCCGCCGCGGCCGAAATCAGTCACCTGCTCGCGGCCGACTGACACCGGGGAGGTCTCGTATGTCATCACGGGAGCCGGTCCATCTTCGCGCTGTCGGGCATCGTCGTGATCGTGACCATGCCGACGACCGCCGCGGCGACCACGTAGATCCAGATCTTGTCGCGGTGCCCGATGCCGGTCAGCCAGGTCGTGAAGTACGGCGCCGTGCCGCCGAAGAGCGCGACCGTTGCCGCGTAAGGCAAGCCGGTCCCGGTGGTGCGCACCCGGGTCGGGAACAACTCGGCGTAGAGCGCCGCCACGTTCGCCGAGTTGCCGACGAGCAGCACCACCCCGACGAACTCGACGAGCACCAGCGTCCAGAAGCCTGCCCCGTCGAGCAGGCGATAGGCAGGCCACGCGTACAGCGCGAACCCGACCAGGAAGAACAGGAAGGTCGGACGCCTCCCGAACCGATCCGACAGCAGTCCTCCGAGTGGGAGCAGCAGCATGAACGCGACGACGGACAGCGAATTCGCGAGCAGGGCCCGATCGAGGTCCAGGCCGGTGGTCACGGCGACGTAGCCGGGCATGGCCGTGATCCACAGGTAGTAGATGATCGTCCCGGGAACGGTGATCCCGACGACGCGAAGCAGGCTCAGCTTGTGCTCGGCGAACAGCGTCCGGACCGGCCGGTGCGGGGCGGTGGTCGCCGCCGCGTCGTGGAAGTGCCGCGTTTCCTCGGTGCGGAGCCGCAACCACAGGACGATCAACCCCAGAGCGGCGGCGGCGGCGAAGGCGATCCGCCAGCCGAAGGAGTGCAGCTGCCGATCGTCCAGAAGGGTGGTCACGGCGAGCGCGAACAGCGACGCGAGCAGGATCCCGCCGGCCGTCGACACCTGCTGGAAGGATCCCGCGAACGCCCGCCTCCCCGGAGCCGCGTTCTCCAGGATGTACGACACCGAGCTCGGCCATTCGCCGCCCGCGGAGAAAGCCTGCACCAGCCTGGCCACCAGCAGGACCACGGGCGACAACACGCCGGCCTGCTCGTAGGTCGGGCACACCGCGATGGCGAGACCGCCGGCCGACATCAGGCCGATGGTCAGCGTCAGGGCCTTCTTCCGGCCGAACCGGTCGGCGTAGGCGCCGAGCACGAGACCACCGAGCGGACGGACGAAGAAGCCCACCGCGAAGATCGCGAGCGTGGACAGGAACGCGGCGGCCGGATCGCCCTTCGGGAAGAACTGGTTCGCGAAGACCGGCGCCAGGGACGCGTAGATCCCCCAGTCCACGTACTCGACAGCGTTGCCCAGCGCCCCGGCGAGGACCGCCTTCCGCTGCTTGGCGGTCATCTTGGCCGGAGGTGCCGCGGCACCAGGGTTTCCGGTCACGACGGTGTGCTGTTCTGCAGTCACGGCTCTCCCTGAGGTTCGAAGCCAGCCCGGTCGATTGGATTACCGTAATACGGTATTCTCATCTGTCAACAGGCCGTACTACGGTCATACAATGTTGCGAGGAAGTGAGTTCGCTGTGCCCAGCCCTGAAGCACCCGCCCCGGAGCTGAACCCGTTGCGGTTGCGGGACGTTTCGATCCCCAATCGCCTGTGGATGTCCCCGATGGCCCAGTACGCCGCGGGACCCGACGGTTTGCCGACCGACTGGCACCTGGTGCACTACGGCCAGCGCGCGGTCGGCGGAGCGGGGCTGATCATGGTCGAGTCCACGGCGGTCGGCCCGCAGCACCGGACCACCTCGGCGGACCTCGGGATCTGGACCGAAGGACAGGCCGTCGCCCATCGTCGCCTGACGTCGTTCATCGCCGGACACGGCGCGGTCCCCGCGATCCAGCTGCTGGCCGCGGGCCGGAAGGGATCACACCAGGTGCCCTGGGAGGGCGAAGGGCAGAACGGCCCGGTCGGAGTGTCCGACGGCGGTTGGGGCGTGTTCGGGCCGTCGGCGATCCCGTTCGGCGACCTGGCCGTGCCCCGCGAAGCGACTCAGGCCGACCTCGACGAGGTCGTCGCAGCCTTCGCCCAGGCGACCCGGATGTCCCACCTCGCCGGGTACCAGGCCGTCGAGATCCACGCCTCGCACGGGTATCTCCTGCACCAGTTCCTGTCCCCGCTGGCCAACCACCGCACTGACGAGTACGGCGGGAGCCCGCGCAACCGGATGCGCTTCCCGCTGCGCGTGGCCCGGGCGGTCCGGCAAGCCTTCCCGGCGGACAAGCCGGTCTTCGTTCGCATCACCGCGACCGACTGGGCCGAAGGCGGTATCACCGTCGAGGACGCCGCCGAGTTCGCCAAGGAACTGGCGGCCGCGGGCATCGACCTCCTCGACGTCACGTCCGGTGTCCTGGTGCGTGACCTCGAAGCCCGGCCGCCCGCACGGGCCGGGGTGAACGTCGGGTTCGCGGCCGCGCTCAAGCAGGCCTCAGGTCTCGCGGTCGCTCCGGTCGGGCAGATCGACGGCTTGGCGGCGGCGAGCCGGATCGTGGGCGACGGCGAGGCCGACGCCGTGCTGCTGGGCCGTCCCCTGCTGCGTGACCCGTACCTCGCTCTGCGCGGCCGCCCCGCCGACAAGGAAGCCTGGCCCGTCCGCTACCACCGCGCGCTCTGACCCTCTCCCGGATGACAAGGAAATCATGGTGAACAAAGAGAACCGCGAAGTCGTCCGTCCCGACGGCACGACGATCCACTACACGGTCACCGGCCCGGCCGACGGGCCGGTCATGGCACTCGTCCACGGCTGGGGCTGCGACCGCCGCGACTTCGACGCGATCACCGGCTTCCTCCCGCGACATCTCCGCGTGCTGGCGGTCGACCTCGCCGAGCACGGAGACTCGCGGTCCACCCGCGACGTCTGGACGATGGAGGAATTCGCCCGCGACGTGGCGGCCGTCCTCGAAGCCGAGTCGGTCGGTTCGTGCGTCGTCATCGGGCATTCGTTGGGCGGGGCGGTCGCGGTCGAAACCGGCAGGCTGCTGCCCGGGGTGGTCACCCGCATAGTGGCGCTCGATGCCCTGCACTACCTGTCGTTGTTCCCCGCGCAGGACGAATGCGCGGCCGACGCGTTGCTGCACCCCTTCCGCGAGGACTTCGCCGGGGCGATGCGGGGCATGGTCGAGGCGGGCTCACCGCCCGGCACCGACCCCGCCCTGGTGGACGCCTACATCGAGAAGATGAGCGCCGTGCGTCAGCCGGCGGGCTTGTCCGCCCTCGAAGGACTGGTGAGCTGGGACATGGACGCCGCGCTGCGCGAGACGACCCAGCCGATCGTGGTGTTCGCCGTGCGCGCGATCATCACCCAGGAAGCCATCGATCGCTACGGCGATCGCGTGCGGATCGAGACGATCGAGCTGGGAAGCCACCATTTCCACGTCGAATCGCCCGAAGCCACGGCCGCGCTGCTGGCCGCCGAGATGTCCGCCTAGGGCCTGTTTCGATGTGCTGACCAGCGGAGCTTCTGGCCGGCGTTGTGGGTGCGGCGTGTCTTGGACGAGATAGACGAGGTCTCCGGTAGACCGATCAACGACCAAGCTGATCAAGAACACCGGAGACCTCGTGCCCAGCCTGGCGGCGACGGGGCGAGCCGATCCGACCGACGCGCAGTGGGCGATCCTGGAACCGCTGCTGCCCGTCGGCAAGAAGCCCGGCCGCCCGCCACCGTGGAGCAAACGCCGGCTCTTGAACGGCATCCGCTGGCGGGTTCGTGTCGGTTCGCCGTGGCGTGACGTCCCACCTGTGCGTGGCTGCTGGCAAACCGTCTATGGCTTGTTCCGGCGCCGGCCGCGCGCCGGTGTGCGGGCGCTGGTCTTGGCGGCGTTGCCGACCCGGGCCGACGCCGCCGGGCTGATCACCTGGGAGGTGAGCGTGGATTCCACGACCAACCGGGCGGCCGCGCCGACCGGGCCTATCTACGGCGGCGCGGGATCGCGTGCACGATTCCCCAGCCCGCTGATCAGGTCCGGCAGCGCCGCAACCGCGGCCGGGCTGGTGGCGGCCACCGGCATTCGACCCGGAGATCTACAAGCAACGGCACGCGGTGGAGTGCGGCATCAACCGGCTCAAACGCAACCGAGGCGTCGCCAGACGGTTCGACGAACTCGCGGTTCGCTGTGCGGCAACCGTGCACATCGCGGCGATCAACGAGTGGCTACGACAAGGAAACAAGCTCTAGGACTCCCGGGTCCCGCTCAGCCCGACTGCCGTGCGGCGAGTTCGCGCAGCGCGGTGGTCGCGGCGTTGCGGACGTGGTCCTCGCACGCCTCACGAGCGGCGGCGGCGTCACCGCGAACGGCCGCGGCGTCGTGGATGGCGGTCAGCTCGCGGACGGTTTCCGGCCCGCGGCCTTCGGCCTGCATGGACAGGCCACGCAGCAGCTGCACGCGGGCGTGGATGCCGCGCAGTGTCGAAGCGATGATCGGGTTCGCCGCGCCGTCGATGAGGACGTCGTAGAACTCGTCCTTCATCTCCAGCCGCTCGGCCAGATCCGCCTTGCGGTGCGTCCTGGCGTAGCGCCGGACGACCTTGCCCATCAGCTCACGCTGTTCGGTGGTGGCTCGCTGGGCGAACAGGGCTCCGGCCAGGCCTTCGAGTGCGCCGCGCACCTCGAACAGCGCTTCGGCGTCGCCGGCGGTCAGCTCGGTGACGACCGGTCCCCGGTTGGGCACCGTGGTCACCAGGCCTTCGGAGTCGAGCTGCCGCAGGACTTCGCGGACGACGGTGCGGGAAACCTCGTACCGCGCGCACAACCGGGATTCGACCAGTCGCTCACCCGGCTTGAACTCCGCGGCCAGGATGTCGTGCCGGAGCGCTTCGAGGACCTGCGCCCGCAAGGGAGCGGCCACGCGCTGCACTCTTTGTCCTGTCACGCGGCCGTCTCCTCGTCATCGGTCTAAGACGGTATCACTGTAGTATGCCTCGTCAGGTCAACGCCGGTCACCTTCGCCAGGTGGCGGGCGATCTCGGACTGGTCCGGGTTCCCCTCGCCCAGGTCGGCGAGCGCTTCACGGCAGAACCGGACACAGGCCCGCGACACTTCCGGCGCCAGCCCGAGCGAAGTCGACAGGTCCAGCGCGGTGGTGATGTCCTTGACGGTCAACCGAAGCGAGAAGCCGACCTGGAACCGCCCGTCCAGCACTTCCGGCCCGATCTTGACCTCCGTCGACTGGTTGCGGCCGGTGGACCGGTTGACGACGTCGAGCATGATCCGTGGGTCCAGGCCGAACTTGGCGCCCGCGGTGAGCACCTCCAGCGCCCCGACCAGGCCGATGGCCGACAAGAGGTTGTTGAGCGCCTTCAGCGCGTGCGCGGCCCCGACGGGGCCCACGTGTGTCACGGACGTCCCCATCGTGCGCAGGATCGGCAGGACCCGTTCATAGTCTTCGGCGGAGCCGCCCGCCATGATCGTCAGTTCGGCCGTCGCGGCCTTGCGCGGGCCGCCGGAAACGGGGGCGTCGACCATCGCGACGCCGCCCTCTTTCAGTCGCCCGGCCAGTTCCTGAGTCGCACGGGGCGCCGACGATCCCATATCCACCACCAGCGTGCCGGGTCTCAACCGGCGGGCGAAGCTTCGCGGGTTTCCGGGATCGCCGAGCACCCGCTCGACCACGGTGCTGTCGGGCAGCATGAGGATCACGACGTCGGCATCGGCTCCGTCGAGGAGGCCCGGTAACGCCGTCACCCCCGCGTTCCGGGTGGCCGCGTCGACCACGGCACGGTCGGCGTCGTGGACCGCGACCGGCACGGATCGCGCGAGGTTGCGGACCATCGGCTGTCCCATCGTGCCCAGGCCGATGAAGGTGACGGCGGCTGCCATGACCACTTCCCTTCGTGATGTCCGGCGGGTCAGCCCTGGAAGGCGGCGACGGTCGGCTCGAGGCCGTCCGCGCCGACGACCTCGCGCCAGGCCTCGAAACCGGTCTGGAACGCGACGATCCCCGCTTCGGGCAAAGAAATCTCGATCGCTTCGAGGATCTCGCGGGGCGTGACGCCGAGTTCGAGGGCGACCTTGATGTGGCTCTGGATGTGCCCCTTCGTGGCACGCATCACCGTGAGGCTGACGATGAAGATGAGCTCCTTCGTCTTGCGGTCCAGCGTGCGCTGGTCGAGGTACGCGGCGCTGACCAGCCTGTTGGCGGCCCGCAACACATCGAAGTCCTGCTTGGCCATCACCTTGTGGTAGTCGAGGACGTAGCCCCGTTTGCGCGCCATGTCGTCGATGTAGGTCTGCGGATCGTGATCAGTGGTGGTCATCTGGGTCCTCCGGTCGTCGGTGTCCTAACCATAATACCGTAATACGGTTAGTCAACCCCGGGCTCGCCGAAGCGCCGGAGCAGGCCGTGCTACCGATCAGGTGAGCTCGGCAGCGGCAAGGAGACGCCGAGCACGCCGCCGGACCGGATCGTCGATCATCTGTCCGTTGTCGGCACCGACGCCCGAGTTCGGAGACGCCAGCACGCCGCGCGCCCATGCGACGTCCTTCGCCGACGGGGCGAAGATCTCGGCGGTGCGCTTGATCTGTGCGGGGTGGATGAGCAGCTTCGCGCCGAACCCCAGCTCGCGGGCGTGTCGTGCGTCGAGGGCCAGGGACTCGGGGTCGTCGAAAGCCGTCGTGACGCCGTCGATCGGCGGCGCGCAGCATGCCGCCGCCGAGGCGTAGACGAGCTGCGACCGTGCGGCGGCCAGTGCCGCGTGGGAGGCCGGGTCGACGCCCAGCTCGGCGGCGAAGTCGACGTTGCCGAAGGCGACCCTGACCACGCCCGGGGCGCGGCAGATCTCACCGGCGGCCAGCAAACCGCGTGGGGTTTCGATGATGGGGATGATCGCGACGGCGCCGTTGTCGTGGCAGGCCGCGACGTCCTCCGCCGACTCCGCTTTCGGGACGACCACCGCCGTCGCCGTGCTGACCGCGGCTACGTCGTCATCGGACCACGGCGTGGTCCGGCCGTTGATCCGCACCGCGGCGCGTCCTCCGCCGGCCAGCCACCGCGTCACCCCGGCTCGGGCGTGGACCTTGTTCTCAGGCGCGACCGCGTCTTCGAGATCGATGATCACCACGTCGGCTCCGGCGGCGACCGCCTTGCCGAACCGGTCAGGTCGGTCCGCGGGGACGAAGAGGAACGTCCGGGCCGTTTCGAGGGCAGGTGCCGCCATCGCCGGTCTCCTCCACAGTGTGGTCAGGCGCCGAACTCGGCGCGCAGGGCTTCGGTGTGTTCGCCGAGTGCGGGGACGGCGCCCATCCGGGCTTCGCGGCCGCGCACCGTCACCGGCGGCAGGAGCGCCCGGACGGTGCCGCCGGTGGTCTTGATCTCCCGCCCGCGGTCGCGGGCTGTGAGCTGCGGATGCTCGAAGAACTCCGCGGGCGTCCTGACTCGCGCCGACGCGATGCCGGTTTCGTCGAGCAAGGCAACGGCTTCGTCGGCGGTCAGCTGCGTGAACGCGGCCTCGATCAGCGGGGTGATCGCATCGTTGTGTGTTACGCGGTCGGTGTTGGTCACGAACCGCGGGTCGACGGCGAGTTCGGGCTGCCGCAGCACCTCGGCGCAGAGGGCCGCCCATTCGCGGTCGCTCTGGACGCCGAGGAAGACCGTCGAGCCGTCGCCGGCGCGGTACGGGCCGTAGGGCGCGATGGACGCGTGCCGCGCGCCGGTGCGCACGTTCGCGCGCCGGCCGTAGACGGAGTAGTAGGCGGGCTGCATCATCCATTCGCCGAGTGCGTCGATCATCGCGACGGTGATGGTGCTGCCGGTGCCGGTGCGGCTTCGCTCGTACAGCGCGGTCAGGATGCCGCTGTAGGCGTACATCCCGGTGGCGATGTCGGCGATCGAGACGCCGGCCTTGGCGTGCTCGTCCGGCGTCCCGGTCACCGACACCAAGCCGGTCTCGCACTGCACGAGCAGGTCGTAGGCCTTCTTCGCCCGGTACGGGCCTTCGCTGCCGTAGCCGGAGATGGAGCAGTAGATCAGCTCGGGGCGCGTCGCACGGAGCGTGTCGGCGTCGAGACCGAGCCGATCGACCGCGCCGGGCACGAGGTTCTGCACCACCACGTCGGCGTGGTCGATCATGCGGCCCAGCAGGGTGCGGTCGCCGGGGTTCTTGAGGTCTAGCTCGATGCTTTCTTTGCCGCGGTTGAGCCACACGAAGTAGCTTGCCTCGCCGTGGACGGTGTGGTCGTAGGCGCGGGCGAAGTCGCCCGTGCCGGGGCGTTCGATCTTGATGACCCGGGCACCGAGGTCGGCGAGCTGGCGGGTGGCGAACGGCGCGGCGACGGCTTGTTCCAGGGCGACCACGGTGACGCCGTCGAGGGGCAGCGCGGTCACGAGATGACCTTGTTCCGCTGGATGAGCTGGCGGGCGATCACGGTGCGCTGGATCTCGTTGGTTCCTTCGCCGACGATCATCAGGGGGGCGTCGCGGAAGTAGCGTTCGACGTCGAACTCGGTGGAGTAGCCGTAGCCACCGTGGATCCGGACCGCGTTGAGGGCGATCTTCATCGCGGTTTCGGAGGCGAACAGCTTGGCCATGCCCGCTTCCAGGTCGGCACGTTGCCCGGAGTCGTAGGTGCGGGCGGCGTGGAAGGCGAGCTGGCGGGCGGCCTCCAGCTCGGTGGCCATGTCGGCGAGGTAGTTGCCGATCGACTGGTGCTCCCAGATCGGTTTCCCGAACGCCTCGCGCTCCTGCGCGTAGCGGAGGGCGTCGTCGAGCGCGGCCTGACCGACGCCGAGTGCGCGGCAGGCCACCTGGATCCGCCCGATCTCCAGGCCCCGCATCATCTGGGCGAAGCCGCGGCCTTCCTGCCCGCCGAGCAGGGCGGCGCGGGGGACGCGGAAGTCGGCGAAGGACAGCTCGCAGGACTCGACACCCTTGTAGCCGAGCTTGGGCAGATCGCGGGAAACCTCGAACCCCGGGCCCTTCTCGACCAGCAGGATGCTGATCCCGCGGTGGGCCGGGCGCGCACCGGGGTCGGTGCGGCACAACAAGGCGACCAGCTGGGAGTGGCGGGCGTTGGAGATCCAGGTCTTGGTGCCGTTGATGACGTAGTCGTCGCCGTCGGCGCGCGCGGTGGTGCGGATGGCCTGCAGGTCGGATCCGCCACCCGGCTCGGTGAGCGCCATGGTGGCGCGGATCTCGCCGGTCGCCATCTTCGGCAGGTAACGGTCCTGCTGCTCGCGCGTGCCGTGCTCGAGGATCAGTTTCGCGACGACGGTGTGGCCGCCCATCGCGCCGGCCAGGCTCATCCAGCCGCGGGCGAGTTCGGTGGTCACGGCGGCGTAGCAGGACGTGCTGACCGCGACCTCGCCCCAGGGCTGGGGAATGGCCAGCCCGTAGACGCCCATCTCCTTCATCTGCTCGATGAGCCGTCCGGGGTAGGTGTTGGCGTGCTCCAGCTCGCGCACCACGGGCCGGACTTCCCGGTCCACCCAAGTGCGCACCAGAGCGGCGAGCTCGGCTTCGTCCGCGGTCAGTTCAGGCATCGGAGGAGTCCTCCCGGTCGAGAGCTTCGGCTTCCATCGCGAGCCGGCCGTCTGCGGAGGCGGCCCAGAGCACCGTCGTGTCCCCGTCGCGCCGCCCGTTGACGGTGAACGCCTCCGGCAGGAACAGCGGGGAGCGGGCCCTGTAGCGGAACGAGGCGAGGGGCCGGTGCCGGCGGACGGTCAGGTCCAGCAGCAACGTGGCCAGCAGCGGCCCGTGGATCACCGGGTTCGGGTAGCCCTCGACGGCCCGGCAGTAGTCGGCGTCGTAGTGGATGCGGTGGCCGTTGAACGTGAGCGCGGAGTACCGGAAGAGCGCGGTGCTGTCGAGCTGCCAGGTCTGGCTGAACTCCGCATCGCCCGGCGCAGGTGGCCCTTCGTGCCCGGCCGGCCCGGTCGGCGGTTCCCGGTACACGATGGTTTGCGTCTCGGTGATCGCCGTCCGGCCGGCCACCCTGATCTCGTGGGCGACGTCGACGAAGTACAGCGGGCCGGTGCGACCCTGTTTCTCCGAGATGGCGCGGATGGTCGAGATCTTCGTCGTCGTGGCGCCGAGCGGGACGGGGGAGTGGAACGCGAGGTCGCCGCCTGCCCACATGCGCCGGGACAAGGGCACAGGCGGCATCGTGACACCGAGCGCGGGGTGCCCGTCGGCGCCGAGCTGCGACGCCCGAACCGTGTCGTGGAAGTACAGCCAGTGCCACGCGGGCGGAAGAGTGTCACCGGCTTTGAACAGCGGCGCGCGGTCGAGCGTGACCGCCAGCCCGTTCGCCGGTCCGGGGTCGAGCACAGTCGTGCTGGAACGGGTGGTCCCGATCCAGTCTGGCCAGTTCGTCTCCACTGTCATCGCCAACGTTCCTCCATCGCCACGCTCGCGCCGGCCGCGCAGGTGGATCCATCTTGAAGGAGCATGTTGCCTGAAGTCGAATGACAAGATTTCATTACCGGATGCCGAGGAGACATGGGGAGGGCGGAAGATGGATTTCAAGCAACTGACCGCGGTCGTGACCGTGGCGGAGACGGGCAGCGTCACCAAGGCCGCGCAACTCCTGCACCTCGTGCAGTCCGCTGTCACGCGCCAGATTCTCGGCCTCGAAGAAGAACTCGGCGTACCGCTGTTCGACCGCTCCCGGCAGGGCATGCGCCCGACGGCCGCCGGCGCGAGGCTGGTGGAACGGGCGCGCCGGGCGTTGGGTGAGCTCGAGCGGGCCCGCGCCGAGATCAGCCCGGTGCGCGGCGCCGTGACGGGCATCGCCCACGTCGGCATCCTGGGCGGCGCCATCGACCTGCTGGTCCCGCCGTTGGTTGCGGTCGTCGCGGAGAAGTACCCGCGGATCGATCTGCGCATCTCGACGGCGTACTCAGGCCATCTACGCGAATGGCTCGACACCGGAGAGCTCGATCTGTCCCTGGTGTACAACCTCGACGACACCCCCGCGGTGCGCGTCATCCCGCTGCTGCGGGACCGGTTGTGGGTGGTGGGGCCGCCGGCTGCCGGACTGCGTCCCGACCAGCCGGTCGACGTCGGCGACGCGCTGCTGCAGCCGTTCATCGTCCCGGTGCCCGGCCACGGGTTGCGGATCCTGTTCGACCAGGCACGACTGTCCGCGGGAGTCGAGCCCAACACGGTCGTGCAGGCGAACTCCATGGAACTGCAGAAGGTCCTGGTCAAGGCCGGACGCGGCTGGACCGTCCTGCCTGCCTCCGGCGTCGCGACGGACTTGGCCGAAGGCACGTTGAGCGCGGCTCCACTGCGGAACCCTGAGATCCCGCGAACCATCGGCCTCGGCTTGCCGCGGACCGGCCGGACACCACCAGCCGTCGAGGCGGTCGCGACGGAACTGGCCCGGATCATCCGCGCGGCCGTCGCGGACGGCGCGTGGCCCTCGGCACAGTTGCTCGACCGCTGACCGGGTGAGTGGCCGTCGAGGCGTCGGGTTACGCGCGTCGGGGAACCATGCGAGCACCAGCGCTGATCGAATCCCTGCCGAGCGGCGCATGACCGGGCGGACCAAGCCGCTGCGGCGCACCTCGTCACCGGCGGAGGACGAGGGACAGCGACGCGAGTTTTGTTGCGGTGTATAACAGATCATCTATGGTGAGTTGACATGACCTATTCGAGGATGGGCTGCCTCGTGGGGAATGGTTTCAAGGTCTGGAACTCGGCGACGAGATCACTTATCTTGAGAGTATTCCGGCGCGCCGGAGCGCCGAAGCCGCCACCCGGGAAGCCGTCATCATCCTGCTCCCGTTGATCAGTGCGTTCGCCACAATTCCCGAAGCCTGACCGTCGGCTCGTCCTGGTCCATGACCTCCACGCCTGCTTGCGTTGACGCAACCTGCCCGCGTCCGCAGCGAACACCGCCACCCCTGGGACAGTCACAGCAGGCCTGAAGAGAAGGTGCCCTTTCCAAGCCGGCGCACTAGACGGCGCGGCCGGTCAGCGAGAGGAGCTGGACGACAGGGTCGGTGCTGTCGGTGGGGATGGGCGGGGCGATGATGCCCAGGCCGTCCCAGCGTTTGACGTTGGCGCGGGCGTAGGCCAGGCAGAGCTCGACGGCGTCCGGGTCGAGCGAGCCGGGCTGGGCGATGCCGCGGGCCAGGTCCCATTCGTGGACGGTCAGGTCGACGAGCATCTGGTCCGCGTAGGTGGTCAACTGAGCCTCACCGAACGAGAACCGGTAGTTTCCCGACAGGTCGGTGTCGAGCCAGGCCTTCCCGGACCGCTGTGCCGCCTGTTCCCAGGCTTTTGCCGGGTCGTCGCCGAGCAGATCGCCGTCGTAGCGGTCGCCGACCTGCTCCAAGGGTTCGCCGGCGAGGATGTGCGGTGCCCAAAGATGCTCGCCGACCAGGTGGTTGACCAGGTCGCGGACGCTCCATTCGGTGCACGGCGTCGGGTCGTTCCACGCACCGGCGGGCACCTCGAGCACCCGGGCGCCAAACCGGTCGATGGCGCCGGGAATGAGGTCCAGAGCATTGATCATGGCGGCACAATACCCCTTTCAACGGGCGTTCCGGATTGCCTACGCGCGGACCTTTGCCCGTGGGGGCAGGCAGACAGCAGACGACGGTGGACGAGATCGCCGCCGCGGCCGGCATGTCCAAGCGCAGCTTCTTCCGCTGCTTCGGCAGGAAGAAGACGTCAATCCCGGCAAGCACGAGCGCCTCGGCGACCAGTTCGTCGAAGGCTCTCAAGGCGCGGCCGCTGGACGAGCCATTGTGCACGTCGCTGCGGCGGATGTTCGACGACGTGACCGATCCCGCGCAGGCGGCGGGGACGGCGGAACTCCGGCGAGTCATCAAGGGCTCGGTCTCTTCGCGTGCGGCCTATCTCGACCGGATGCTCCGCGACCAGTCCCCGGATCGCCGACACCGCTCGGGAACGTGCGCGCGAGGTCGGCCGTCCGGGGGAGGGGGAAGGTTCGTCGTGCCGGACGAGGTGGCCGAGCATGAACCGGGCGACCCGTTCGTGCTCGGCGACCGACCGGTGCGGTGCCATCCGTGCGGCACCGCGGGTCATTTCGTCCGGCACCATTTCCCAGGGCGCCCCCGGGTTCCCGTCCAATCCAGACGAGAGCGCGACCGTGTCCATGCTCAGCTGGATCAGGCCCACGAAGTCGTAGGCCGCCCAGTCGACGTCCGACGGGTTCCGCGCCCGGTTGAGGTGTACCTCGAAGATCGGCGAGAGGTGGGCCAGTGCGCCGGCGCCGCGTCGTGCTTCCGGGCAGCGCGCGCAGCGTCTCCCTGACAGAAGCGTTGTAAATGGGTTGGCATGGGTGAACCTTTAGCGAACTTTGCCCGAGTTGTGAAGGCTGTTCGCCGGATCACAGACCCCGCGCCGGGTGGTCTGGGTATCGGTCAGCGGTCGGTGACGGTGTCGACGGTGGGTCTGGCTCCGGCGATCCGGAAGCTGGCGGACGAGAAGATGCAGGTCCGTCTGGCGGTGTCGCTGCACACGCCGGACGACGAGCTGCGGGACACACTGGTGCCCGTGAACAACCGGTGGTCGATCGACGAGGTCCTCTCGGCCGCGCGGTACTACGCCGACACCTCCGGACGGCGCGTCTCGATCGAGTACGCGCTGATTCGAGACATCAACGACCAGCCCTGGCGAGCACAGCTTCTCGCGAAGCGCCTGCGCCAGCACCTAGGCCAGCTTGTCCACGTCAACGTCATTCCGCTGAACCCGACTCCGGGCAGTAAGTGGGACGCGTCGCCGAAGCCGGTTGAGCGGGAGTTCGTGCGCTTGGTGAACGCCGGTGGTGTCGCGTGCACGGTCCGGGACACCCGGGGTCAGGACATCGCCGCGGCCTGTGGCCAGCTGGCTGCTGAAGGTTGAGTTGTTGGTTTCGATGATGGAGTGTTTGTCGTGATGTATGCCCCCAGCCTGTTGGATCCGGCTGCGGAGGAGCTGAGGCTCGCGGACGTGGTGGGCCGCGGTGCGACCGAGGTGGCGCGTGAGGCCCGGACTCTGTTGGGTGAGCGGTTCAGCTCGGTGACGTTCATGTATGTGCTGATGCGGGCGTTCGAGGTGGAGTACACGGCGGCGTGCGACGCAGCGCGCTGGCATGAGTTCCACGGTGGGCCGGGGGCGCTGTCGGATGCCGATCTGGAGAAGCTGCTCGCTCCGTGGGTTGGTCGCTGACCACTTCGACCATCGTCAGGGTGCAGGTCAGTCGTCTGCCCGGCGACGTCATCGGCCCGATGTCGGCGAGACCAACTGCGTCCCGGACGACAACCGGGCTCGGTCAGGTGCCGCGGTCGGAGCGGTCACCGGGGTGAGCCGTCGCCGCTTGCGCGAACGTGCTTTGACCGGCGTACGCGGTATCCAAGCGGGCGACACATGGCCGGCGAGGTCAGCGGCGACCCCGAATTCCGCCGTGGCAGTAGCGCAAGTCGCGGCAGCACCCAGTCCCATGTCGCGTGCATGGTCCTCGCCAGGTAGAGCTGGATGATGGCGACTGAGGTTCACCCTGGCCGATGGACAGTCTCGCCGCCCACCACGGTGAGTTCCGAGCGGATCGACGGCAGGCGATCCACCGGAACGGTGAAGTAGTCCTCGCTCAGCACGGCGAAGTCCGCCCAAGCACCAGGCGCGAGCCGGCCGCGGGTGGTCTCCTCGAAGCTCAACCAGGCACTGCCGGTCGTGTAGCACTCCAATGCCTGCTCCCGCGTCATCCGGTGGCGGCCGGCGCGGCGCGGCACGCCGTCCGCGGAATTGCCGGTGACCAGCCACCACAGCGCTAGCCACGGATCGTGTGAACACGCGCGGGTGGCGTCGGTGCCCGCCGCCGTCGGGATCCCGGCGGCGAAGAGGTCGGCGATCGGCGGGACGCCGGCCGTCGCCCCGGAGCCCCAGACCCGTTCGGCGTGCGCGGCCTTGAACACGTGATGATCGTCGAGCACGACGCCGGCGCCCAGCCCTTTCAGCCGCCGTAGGTTGCGAACGCTGATCCGGTCCGCGTGCGACAGCGTGAACCGCAGGTCCCGGAGCGGGATGTGCTCGTCGATCGCTTCCCAGCAGGTGAGGATCCGATCGATCGATTCGTCGAGGACGGCGTGGATGTTCACCGGCCAGCCGCGTTCGGCCGCGTGGCGGCAGATGTCGTACAGATCTTTCGCGGCGTCGTCGGTGATGGTGAAGTCCTCGAGCCCTTCGAAGTCGTGGCAGCCGAAGTGCACCACCTCGCCGATGCCGAGGAACTGCAGCATGGGGTCACCGAATCGGGGCGGGGTGTGCCGTATCCACGTGGCCAGCTGGGCGTACTCCTGCCCGGGGTCGGTCGCCGAGAGGAACAGCCGCATCCGCATGGAAAGGATGCCGTCGCGCCACAACGCGAACAGGGGTTCGTACCGCTGCGGCGACATGCCGAATCCGCCCGCGTCGACGATCCCGGTGAGTCCCAGGGCGTGCAGGTCGGCGAACATCGCCGCGGTCGATCGGCGTTCCTCCTCCGGCGTCGTCGGCGGCACGGCGGCCAGGATCCGGTTGAACGCGCCCATGCCGAAGATCCGTCCCGTCGGCTCGCCGGTCGCCGGGTCCCGGTCGATCTGCCCGCCCAGTGGGTCCGTGGCCGTTGCGTCGATCCCGGCCGCGTGCATGGCCGCCGAGTTGAGCACCGCGACCTCGTACAGGGCCTGCACGTAGACCGGGTGATCCGGGGCGGCGGCGTCCAGTTCGGCCCGGGTGGGTTCGCGTCCTTCCGTGAACTGGGACGGGTGCCAGCCGCCGACGACGCGCAGCCAAGTGCCCGGGGGTGTCCGGCCGGCGGCGGCGCGGATCCCGGCGAGCGCGGCGGGCAGGTCGGGGACGCCGTTCCACCGCAGTTCGCCGGTCCAGGTCGAGCCGGCCCGCACGGCGTGCATGTGGCCGTCGATGAGGCCGGGGATCACCCGGCGGCCACCGAGGTCGGTCAGCACCGCGCCGGGTCCGGCGAGGGCCCGGATCTCCGCGTCGGTGCCGCAGGCGCCGATCCGGCCGTTCCGGACCAGGAGCGCGGTCGGCTCGGGACCCGGCGGGCGGGTGCGCCCCGGCCAGACCAGGCCGTTGACGAAGATGCGGTCGGCGTTCACCCCTTCACACTCCCGCCCGAGCGGGCGACGATGCCAGCAGGCGATCCCGGGAGGCTCTGGCCCGCTCCCGCACCGCCGCCAAGTCGTGTCGCCGCAACCGCCCGCCTTCTTTGACCACGCGACCGGCGATCAGCACGGTGTGAACGTTCTCGTTGTCCGCCAACGTGATGGCCGCCGGCAGGTGGTTCACCGGCGTCAGGTTCGGCCGGTTGGTGTCGAGCAGGACGATGTCGGCTTGCTTGCCGGGGGTGAGCGACCCGATCCGGTCGTCGAGGCCGAGCGTGCGGGCGCCCTCGATCGTGGCCATCCGGACGACGTCGCGGGTGGTGATCGTCAGTTCCGGCAGCGCTTCCCCGCGGGCGAGGGCGAGGTGGTTCTGCCAGCCGCGTTCGGCTTCGAGGGTTCCGCGCATCTCGGCGAAGAGGCTGCCGCCCACTCCGGACACGACGTCGACGCTGAGGCTGGGGTCCACCCCGGCCGCGCGGAGCCGGCCGGTCGCCGGGTAGCCGTGCCCCATCTGCATCTCCACCCGTGGTGAGATCGAGGCGTGCCCGCCGGTGTCGGCGATCAGCCGGAGTTCGGCGTCGGTGCAGGTGTTGCAGTGGACGTAGATCAGGTCGGGACCGAGCAGGTTCCGCCGGTGCAGCTCGGTGATCGACCGTTGCCGGCCGAGGAGGCCGACGCCGACGTGCAGGGAGACGCGGACGCCGAGTTCGCGGGCCAGGCGTAGGTCGGCGACGGTGTCCTCGATCGGCCCGAACTCCGGGCCCATGCTGGCCAGCGCGAAACCGATCAGCCCGGTGCCGGAGCAGCGTTCGGCGAGCCGGGTGACGTCGCGGGCGTACCACTCGGCGGGTGGGCCGCCGGGACTGCCGTAGCCGAACACGGCTCGCACCCCGGAGTCCGCCAGTCCGCGGACCGCTTCGTCGGCGTGTTCGGGGCTGCGCATGATGTGGGCCCAGTCCATGACGGTGGTGATGCCGGCGTCCACGGCTTCGAGTGCGCCGAGCAGCTCGGCGGCGTAGACGTCGGCGGGGGAGAAGCGGGGCCCGAGGGTGGACAGCATGCGGTCGACGTATTGGCCGAGGGTCCAGTCGGCCGCGATCTGCCGCAGTGCGGCCTGCCAGAGGTGGCGGTGGGTGTCGACCAGCCCGGGCAGCACGATCATGCCGGTCGCGTCGATGATTCGGGCCCCGTCGGCGGGCAGGTGCTCGCCCACTGCCGCGATTGTGTCCCCTTCGACCAGGACGTCCCCTTGCGGCAGTTCACCGATGCGGGGGTCGACGCTGTAGATCGCGCCACCTCGGATGAGCGTACGTGTCATCGTTGACCTCCGGTGATGGGCGTTCTCAGCGCCAGGTGCGCGTGTCGGGCGGGACGTCGCCGACGGTGAGCACGGTGCCCGCGGTGAGGATCTCGAAGGCGTCCGGGATCAGGTCCGCGACGGCCTTCTTGAGGGGGAAGCCGCTGCAGTGCATGGGGGCGACCAGCCGGGGTTCGAAGGCGGCGAGCGCTTTAGCGGTGTTGTCGATGCGGTTGGCGCTGATCCCGGGGTGCCCGGTGTGGAAGCCGCCGAGGACCCCGTGCAGGGTTTCGGTGCCGGTGAGCGAGCGCATGTGCTCGATCGAGCTGATCACCCCGCGGTGCCCGCACGGGTCGATGACGATCAGCCCGTGGCCTTCGACGTCGATCCCGAGCACCTGGTGGTCGTTGATGTCGTCGGCTTCGACGTGCCCGCCGGCGTGCACGCACAGCCGTCCCGTGGGTGCTTCGAACTCGAATTCCGTGCTGGTCTTCATTTCACCGGAGGTCATCAGCCCAGGTCCGAGCGGTACCGGGTCACGCGCCTCGATCAAGTGCCCGCCGGCCTGCCGCACCCCGTCCCGGGTCAGGCCGATGTTGATCATCGGCAGCGTGACGTGCGGCTTGACGATCATCCGCGGGTCGAAGGCGTCGGGGTGTACCACCACCGGGGTGGGGTGGCCGATGGCCTCGAGGACACCGTTGATCCCGCCGAAGTGGTCGGGGTGGCCGTGGCTGAGCACCACAGCGTCCACTTCGGACAAGTCCACGCCGAGACGCCGCGCGTTGTGCAGCACCACCGGGGCCGTCAAGCCGGCGTCGAAGAGAACCTTCGTCGACGTCGTCGGGGTGAACGTCTCGACGAGGAAGCACAGCCCGTTCTCGGCGAGCAGTTCGCCGTAGCGCGAGCTGAAGTGCTGGTCCATGTTGTACCGGCGCAGGCGGGGGGTGGACGGGAGCAGGATGTCGATGAAGTTTTCGTCGAGGACGGTGATGCGGACACCGGCGCAGCGCGTCATGGTCTCGCCTTTCTGGTCGGTCACGAGCGGGGGTCGGGGGTGAGGACGACGCGGCCGGGCACCTGGGCCGCCACCGCGGCGTAGGCGTCGCGACCCTCCTCGAGGGCGAACCGGTGCGCGACCGGCAGGGGCCGGAACTCGCCGCGCTCGAAGTACGGGGTGAGCAGGGTCAGCCGCTCGGCGGATTCGGTGACGTCGAGCTTGCGGCTGTCAGCCCCCAGCAACCGGGCCTCGCGGTGGTAGAAGTCCGGCAGGTTGAGCTCCACCACCGGCGTGCCGACGGCGCTGATCACCACCCACCGGCCGCGCTGGGCGAGCGCGGCGAACGCGGCCGGCGTCGTGACGCCACCGACCGCGTCGTAGACGACTTCGGCACCGTGGCCGCCGGTGTGCTTGCGCAGTGCGTCGGCGGTTTCGACGGTGTCTCCGGTGAACGGGACGAACTCGTCGACGATCTCCGCCGCCGGGGTTCCGCCGGCCGGCGCGACCCGGTCGACCCCGAGCACCCGGGCGCCGCGGGCGCGGGCGATCTGGGCGACGGCGCCGCCCACGCCGCCGGAGACGCCGAAGACGACGACGGTTTCGCCGCGGTCCAACTGGGCGATTTCGACGGCGCCGAGCCAGGCGATCACGAAGTTGACCCCGACGGCCGAAGCCTCCTCGAAGTTCAACCGCGTGGGTTTACGGGCGAGGGCGGTCACCGGGACCTGGAGGTACTCCGCGTGCGAGCCGTCCAAGGTGAACCCCACGTCGCCACCGGTTCCCCACACTTCGGTGCCGCGCCACTCGGCCGGGCCGTCGACGACGACGCCGGCGAAGTCGCGGCCGGGCACCCGCGGCAGCACGGTGCCCTCCATCACGCCGGCAACGTTCTTCAGGTCGGAGGGGTTGACCGAGGCGGCGCGTACGGCGACCACCGCGGCGCCGTCACCGGCGACCGGCTGTGGCACCTCGGTCACCTGCAGGACGTCGGGACCGCCGAACCGGTCGAAGCGAAGCGCGCGCACGAAGATGTCCTTTCGGAATGGGGGCGTTCAGGCGAGGACGAAGATCCACTCGACCGTCTGGAACGGCTCGGTCATGACGGTGCCGTCCGGCGCGGTCTCCCCGGCGTCGTGCTGCACGAAGTCGGCGACCAGGGAACGCTTGGCGCCGAACACCGCGTCGCTTTCCAGGTACGGGTCCCCGGCGCGGAAGAGCATGGTCACCAGCGGCTCGTGGCCGGGTGCGTGGAACCAGAAGTGGATGTGCTCCGGCCGCATCGGAGAGCGCCCAGCCGCGCGGAGGATCTCCCCGCACGGGCCGTCGGTGGGCACCGGGTAGTACCGCGGGACGATCGAGCGGAAGGAGAAGCGGCCGTCGGAGCCGGTGCGCAGCAGGGCGCGCATCGCTGGTTCGCCGTGCAGCTTGTCGGCCTGCTGCACGTCGTAGAAGCCTTCGCTGTCGCTGTGCCAGGTGTCGACGTCGACACCGTCGATCGGCCGGCCGTCGGTGTCCACGACCCGGCCGGTGAAGAACAACGGCATACCGCTGACGTCGCCGGAGATGTCGGCACCGTCGGCGACGCGCGGGCGGCCCTCCACGAAGAACGGCCCGAGCAGGGTCGAGTCGGTGGCCGAGCCCGCACCGTGGTCGATCTGGTCGACCAGCACGCTCAAGCCGAGGATGTCCGACAGCAGCACGAACTCCTGGCGCGTCGGGCTGGAAATCCGGCCGACACGCTCCAGGAAGTCCACCGCGGCGAACCATTCCTCGCTCGTGAGGCGGACTTCGCGGGCGAAGTCGTGCAGGTGCTGCACCAGGCTCACGAAGACCTCGCGGACCCGCGGTTCCGCGGCGCCGTCGAAGGTCTTCCGCACCGCCTCGGTGATCGTTTCCTCGGTCAGGTCGATCGACATCGTTCGACTCCCTTCGTTCGGCTCATCACGAGCATCACGCAGGCAGCCCATCTCGTCCAACGAAGAGTTTGGATAATCAGCATCTCACTATGAGATAGTGGGGCATGGACCTGCGCCAGCTCGAGTACTTCGTCGCGGTCGCCGAGGAACGCAGCTTCTCCCGCGGCGCCGAGCGAGCCCACGTCGTCCAGTCGGCCGTCTCGACCGCGGTCGCCAAGCTCGAACGCGAACTCGACATCCAGCTCCTCGACCGAGCCGTGTACCCGGTCGCGCTCACCCCGGCCGGTGCCGCGTTCCTGACCGAAGCACGCGCCACGCTCACCGCGGCCCGGCGCGCGAAGAACGTGGTGGCGCCCTATCGGGAGCAGCTCTCCGGCCGCGTCGACCTGGGCACCCTCATGTCCTCGGGTCCTCTCGACCTGCCTGCCGCGCTCGGTCGCTTCCACACCCGCTACCCGCTGGTCTCGGTTCGGTTGCGGCAAAGCGTCGCCGGCACCACCGGGCATCTCCACGCCATCGCCGAAGGAACCCTCGACCTCGCCTTGGTGGCCGCACCCGCACCACCGCCGAACGTCACCCTCCGCACGATCGCCCAGGAGCCGCTGGTCCTGCTGTGCCGTCCCGATCACCGGCTCGGCGCCCGCGACCGGGTGGGCGTGCCGGACCTCGCCACCGAGACTGTCATCCGCTTCGCCGCGGGCTGGGGCATTCGCCGGCAGGCCGACGACGCCTTTGCCGCCGCGGGGATCACCCCGGCCACGCCGTACGAGGTGTCCGACTACGACACCGCGGCCGGGCTCGTCCGCAACCGGCTCGGCGTCACCCTCCTCCCCGCCACCCCGGCCGGTCGCTATCCCGACCTCTGCACCGTCGCGGTCACGCCGGTGATCACCTGGACTCTGGCCCTCGCCGCGTCGGCGCGGTTCCCGCCATCCGCGGCCGCAACGGCGCTGGCCGAAACGCTCATCGAGGAAGGCCGGCGCTGAGGAGCCGGTACTCAGCCGTCGGACGCCAGCCGGGCGAGCGGCCGGTTCAGCAGGAGGCCGACCAACGCCACGATCACCTCGACCGTCGACCTGCTACCTCAGGCTCACCACGGTGTTCAAGTACATGGTGGGACGGCTTCGATGCCCGGCCACGTCGAAACCCTGGTCCGGTGGATCACTGGGCGGCTCGACATCTGTTCACGAGTTGAACGCACGCTCGTCGGCTGAGAGTGCGTATTCGTGGGCGGGTTGCCCGTCACGTCAGGTCAGGTGTGCTGCCGCCGTAGGGCCGCACGATCGCTTGCACCGGAATCGGCCTTTCGGCTTCCGACGAGGCCGGACAGGGCGACGCGCTGTGCGGTGCGTCGGAGGCGACGATCCGCACAGCGCGTCGCCGTCTGAGACTGATGGGTCATCGGTGCTGGTAGCGCTGTTGTAAGAGGGTAGGCATGGGTGAGCCGCTCGCGAACTACAAGCGGGTCGTGGCCGCGGTGCGTCGGATCACGGACCCGGCTCCGGGTGGTCTGGGGATCGGGCAGCGGTCGGTGACGGTGTCGACGGTGGGTCTGGCGCCGGCGATTCGCAAGCTGGCGGACGAGAAGATGCAGGTGCGGCTGGCGGTGTCACTGCACACGCCGGACGACGAGCTGCGGGACACCCTGGTGCCGGTGAACAACCGGTGGTCGGTCGACGAGGTCTTGTCGGCGGCGCGGTACTACGCGGACACGTCGGGTCGGCGGGTGTCCATTGAGTACGCGTTGATCCGGGACATCAACGACCAGCCGTGGCGGGCGGAGCTGCTGGCCAAGCGGCTGCGCCAGCACCTGGGCCAGCTGGTGCACGTGAACGTGATCCCGTTGAACCCGACGCCGGGTTCGAAGTGGGACGCGTCGCCGAAGCCGGTGGAGCGGGAGTTCGTGCGGCTGGTCAACGCGGGCGGAGTAGCGTGCACGGTGCGGGACACCCGCGGCCAGGAGATCGCCGCGGCCTGTGGCCAGCTGGCCGCCGAAGGCTGATTTCTGTTTCAGTGATGGAGAAATTGTCGTGATGTATGCCCCCAGCCTGCTCGACCCGGCTGCGGAATCGTTGAAGCTCTCGGACTTCACCGGCGCCACGGACGTCGCCCGCGAGGCGCGGACGTTGCTGGGCGACCGGTTCAGCTCGGTGACGTTCATGTACGTACTGATGCGCGCGTACGAGGTGGAGTACACGGCGGCGTGTGACGCGGCGCGGTGGCACGAGTTCCACGGCGGCCCGCGGGCGCTGTCGGATGCCGATCTGGAGAAGCTGCTCGCTCCGTGGCTCGACCGCTGAGCGTTTCGGCTCGCTGCCGCCGACGATGAACCACCCGGACGATCGCTTCCTGGCTACCCTCAGGTCCGCGTACCACCGGTTGCTGGAGAGCGGGGTGGTGTCGCTGACCGTCGACGGCAGTGGTGAGCAGACGGTCGCGAAGCTGGAGCCGGTGACGTCGCGCGGGCCTCGGGTGGAACTGCGGTCCACCGGGACTGTCGCGGAGCTGTTCCTCGATGATCTCGATCCGTTCGAAGTGGACGCCGCTTCGGCGAATGACCTGGCGGAGTTCGAGTCGTTCGCTCGTGCACTGGCCGACGGGAATGCCGAGCTGGTCTTCGCGCGGACGCTGCTCGGCCGGCGTCCGGCGGCAGTCGGTTGGCCCGGCGGTCGGTGGTCTCTCCCCGCGAATCCGGGAGTGGTGGCACTGTTTTCCCGGCCGCGCCGAGAGAAGATCCGTGGATACGACCGCTGACCGGCTGACGAACCCGGAGATCGCCTGGCCGGCGCCGACCCCGTTGGTGTCACAGATCGTGACACCGAGGTTGGCTCGGGCGGGGTAGCGGATGTCAGTTCTGGTGTCCGCGTGCGCCGCCGCGGGGCCGTGCGATCAAGGTGAGGGCCACAGTCTGTATCGAAGGACGAAAGAAACCTCAAATGACGGTTTCAGTCGTTTTGAGGAGCCGGCGGAGAAAAGGCCTGCCGAAGGCAAAGAAAAGGTAATCGATCCACGTCGGGACCTTCTCTTCCCTTGAACCAAGATCACTCCAACGGTTGATGGACCTTTTCCGCCGCCGCGCTAGATTTCGCTTGCGGCCTCGGGGTTTCCGGGTGGTTGCGCGGAGCGCGGCCCGGGTCGGGCCATCTTGGGGGAGGTCCGGACCGTGTCCTTTTCGTCCCGTGGTGCCCGTCGGGTGTGGAGACTTTTCGTTCTGCTCGTCGCCGTTCTGTCGCTCGCCGGCGGGATCACTTCCGTCGCCGGCGCCGCGCCGAAACCGCCGACACCGAGACCCGCGGCGCCCAAACCCGCGGATTTCGGGCCCGGTGCGGCGAAGTCCGCCGATCTCGCCGTCGACGGTTACGGGGACGCGCAGGGCTACCACCTCGAACTGGGCCGGGAATCCGGCGGGTTCGCCTGGCAGGAGGTCGCGCTGCTGCAGCCGGCCGGGTTCGACGGCCCGTGGACCGGCTACCAGTGCCTCTCCGGCGACGGGAAGTACGCCGCCGTGGCGATCCTGCCCGCGACGGCCGTGAACACCCAGGCCGCGCGCGACCACGGTGCCTTCGCCTACTCCGTCGACCTCGGCAGCGGTACTGTCCGCGCGCTCGCCGGCGGGGTCGGCCTCAAGTACTACTCGCCCGGCTGCGGTACCGGGGACACCGCCGTCTTCACCGTCGCCCTCGACGGACGGACCCGGCTGGTCACCGCGAACCTCGCCACCGGCAAGATCGACGCGGACGTCACCGCGGCGGGCCAGCTCACCTCCGCCGTGCCGACCGCCGCCGGCGTCGTCGGCGTCGCGGGCAACCGGCTGGTTTCCGTCCCGGCCGAGACTGTCCTGGCCACGTTGCCCGGTGACGTGTACGACGTCCGCGCGGCCGCCGACGGCGGCGTCACGTTCCTTCACACCAAGCCCGGCACCCGCACCGCGACCGCCGCGCACGCGCACGCCGGCGTCGTCACCCCGCTCGGCTCCGGTGACCTGACCCGCGTGCAGCTGTTCCAGGGCCGTGCCGGGCACGCCGTGCTGGCCGGCGCGACCCCCGCGGCGCCCGGCGCGCTCGCCGCCGCCGGGGTGCGCAGCGTCGGCGACGGCGGCCTCGCGCACGGCGCCGAAGCGTCTTCTTTGGACGGTGACGCGCTGCTCGGCCCGGACGCCGACGGCCGCAAGTCCGAACCCGCGCTGCTGGCGACGAACACCGGCAAGGTGCTCGCCCCCGCCGTCCCGGCCGCGACCCGGGCCGCGAACACCGCCGTGCCCACCTACTCCGTCGCCCCGAAGACCGCCCAGCCCCCGCACCAGAACCGGCTGAGCCCGAAGGCGGACGCGGCCCCGCAGACGACGAACACCACCCAGGCGCAGACGCCGAAGTGCGCGGTGCCGCCGTTGAACGCCAACCGCCAGGTGATGCAGCCGAACCCGGCGCAGGTCAACTGGGCGGTGCAGCTGGCCGAGCAGGGCCTGCTCACCGGCAGCGCCTACACGCGCCCGGCCGGCTTCGGCAACATGGGCCTCGTCGCCTACGCGCCCAACAGCGACTTCCCGCTGATCCCGCTGTCGCACCCCGCCGGCGGCACGAACACCGTGCCGCGGTCGATCTTCGAGGGCATCATGGCCCAGGAGTCGAACTGGTCACAGGCCTCGTGGCACGCCCCCGCCGGCACCGCCGGCGACCCGCTGATCGCCAGCTACTACGGCGCCGGCGGCGACATCGTCTCCATCAACTACGCCGCTTCCGACTGCGGCTACGGCATCAGCCAGGTCACCGACGGCATGCACATCGGCGACCACTCGCTGTCCGAGCACGGGCAGTGGAAGGTCGCGGTCGACTACCAGGAGAACATCGCCGCCGGCCTGCAGATCCTCGAGACCACCTGGAACCAGCTCTACAGCGCCGGGATCACCGCGAACAACGCCGACCCGCGCTACCTGGAGAACTGGTACTTCGCGGCCTGGGCGTACAACTCCGGCATCCAGCCGAACGCGGCCAACGGCAACACCACCGGCTGCACACCCGGCCCGTCCTGCACCGGCCCGCACGGCACCTGGGGCCTGGGCTGGACCAACAACCCGGCCAACCTCGACTACCCGCCCAACCGCGACCCGTACCTGCAGGACACCTACGCCGACGCCGCACACCCCGCGAGCTGGCCGTATCAGGAGCGCGTGCTCGGCTGGACGGCGAGTCCCCTGATCCGCTACGGCAGCCCGGCTTATGCGAAGCCGACGTACAACGGCGGGCAGCACTGGGTGCAGCCCGCACCGTTCACCACGATGTGCTCCCTGTCCGCGAACCAGTGCGATCCGAACAACACCAACACTTCCAACCCGGGCGCCAGCCACTGCATGCTCGACGACTTCCAGTGCTGGTGGCACAACCCGGTGACGTGGATCCCCAGTTGCGCCACGACGTGCGCGACGAGCCCCTACGCCGTGTCCGGCGGGAGTGAGCCGGCGAACCCGACGCAGAATCCGCCGACGTGCAGTCAGGACACGTCGAAGGTGCCGAGTGGGTCGATCATCGTCGACGACGAGCCGAACCGGCTGAACCTGCAGGGCTGCGGCGGCGCGAACTGGTCGAGCAACGGCACGTTCACCTACACCTACGGCACGAACTCCGCGGGCGACCCGATCGGCGCGATCGACACCCACCAGCTCGGCACCGGCCTCGGCGGCCGGGTGCTGTTCACCCACACCGAAGACGGCTCGAACCCGGCCCTGATCAACACCGGTGTCTGGACGCCGAACTTGCCGTCCTTGCAGTACTACAAGGTGAAGCTGCACCTGCCCGGCCTCGGCGCCGAGGCGACCAACGTCGTCTACGACATCAACCCGGGCGGCGGTGTCCCGCCGTGGAAGATCCGCGTCAACCAGGCGTGGAACTCCGAGCAGTGGGTCACCATCGGCACGTTCGCCATGGAAAACGGCGGCAACGTCACCCTGAACAACAATGGCAGCTCCCAGGACAACGGCGGCTTCGGCTATTCGGACTTCGACGTCGCCTACGACGCCGTCGCGTTCGTCCCCATGGGCGGCACGCCCGGCCAGCCGATCGGCGGCCCGCCCGGCGTGATCGACGCGCCCAAGGGCTCCAATCCCGCCTACATCCAGTGCGGGTGCGCCCGCCGGACCGCCGGCGACCCGGTCGACACCACGACCGGCTACTTCGGCCAGGACTTCACCGACCTGACCACCCCGGGCCGCGGCGCGCAGCTCACCATGACGCGTTCCTACGCCGAGGCGATCGCCGACCCGCAGGGGCCGAACAAGGCCCTCGCCGCCGACGGCCCGCTCGGCTGGGGCTGGACGTTCACCTACAACCAGACCGCCACCACCGATCCGGCGAACGGGAACGTAACCGTCAGACAGGAAGACGCTTCCTCGGTCACCTTCGTGAACTCCGGCGGCAGCTACACACCGAGCGCGCCCCGCTTCGACGCCACGCTCGTCAAGTCCGGCAGCACCTACATCTACACGCGCCAGGGGCAGGCCACCTTCACCTACGACGTTGCGACCGGTCACCTGCTGTCCGAACAGGACCTGGCCGGGAGCAAGGCTTCGCCGCCGTACTCGACGACTCTCGCCTACGACGCCGCCGGGCACCTGGCGACCGTCACCGATCCGGCGCAGCGCGTGTACACGTTCACCTGGACGGGCGCGCACATCACGAAGCTGGCGGACTCGGCGGGCCGGGTCGTCACCTACTCCTACGACGCCGGCGACAACCTCACCGACGTCGTCGACGCGGGCGGCGCGCACAGCCAATACGGGTACGACGCGCACCACCTGATGACCTCCATGCGCAGCCCCGCGAACTACGGCGGCCCGGCCTCCGCGGCCACCTCGATGGTCTACGACGACGCCGAGCGCGTCACGAAGCAGACGGATGCGAACGGCCACGCCACGACCTTCGCTTACGGCGGCGACGGCACGACGCTGGTCACCGACCCGGCGGGCCACCAGACCCAGTTCACCTACGCCAACGGGCTGCTGACCAAGGAGATCAAGGGCTTCGGCACCCCGGATGCCGGCACCTGGTCCTACACCTACGATCCGGTGACCCTCGGCGTCTCGACCGCGACCGACCCGGACGGTCACCTGACCACCTACACCTACGACGATCACGGCAACCGGACCTCCCAGTCCGACGCGCTGGGCAACACGACGAACTTCCAGTACGACGACCACGGCAACCTCGTCGAGACGATCGGCCCGGACGGGGTCGCCCAGGTCGAGCAGTTCGACCAGGCCGGCCACATCCCCGCCGGGGCCGCGGGGGTCCTCGACCACACGTCCACGACCGTCACCCGGGCGAACAACGTCGTCGAGTCCACCACCGGGAACTTCGGCCCGGAGCCGGTCCGGACGACGAACTACTACTACGACGACAGCGCCCACCCGGCGGACCCGACCCGGGTCGTCGACGCGCTGGGCAAGACGACGACCACGGCGTACGACGCGTTCGGGGACAAGACCTCCGTCACCGACGCGACCGGCGCCCGGTCCGAGAGCTCCTTCGACACCGCGCGTGGGTGGCTGCTGACGTCCACGACGCCGTCCGGCCACGTCACGACGTACACCCGCGACGCATGGGGTCAGGTCACCAAGACGACCGACGCGCTGGGACACTCGGTTTCCAACGCCTACGACCTCGACGGTCACGTCGTGAGCACGACCGACGGGAACGGCAAGACCGGCACCGTCACCTACGACCCCGTCGGCCAGGCCGTCCAGGCCACGGCCGCGGACGGCACCGACACCAAGACCGACTACAACCCGGACGGCACGGTCGCCGACGCGGTCGACGGGCTCGGCGCCAAGACGACCTACGGCTACGACGGCCAGGGACGCAAGGCGTCCCGGACCGACCCGGACTCCCACGTCGTGCGGACGACGTCCGATCCGGCGGGCCGCGTGACGAGCTCGACCGACGCCGCCGGCCGCGCCACGACCATGACCTACGACGCCGCGGGCGAGCTCGTGTCCGTGACGTACGCCGACCCCGCGACCGCGGCCGTCTCGTTCCGGTACGACCAGGCCGGCCGCAAGATCGGCATGACCGATGCGACCGGGACGACGAACTACACCTACGACGTCTTCGGTGAGCTGGTCAAGAAGACCACGGGGACCGGCGTCCCGGTCTCCTACGGTTTCGACGACGGCGGGAACCTGACCGCCATCATCTACCCCGGCAGGACGACGCCGGTGGCGCGGGCCTTCGACGCGGACAACCGCCTTGCTTCGGTGACGGACACCAGCGGCAACAAGACGGCGTTCGACTACAGCGCCGACGGGGTCCTGGCGAAAACGACGTTCCCCAACGGTGACGTCGTGACCAACGGGTACGACACGACCGACACGCTGACTTCGGCCACGGTTTCCGGGCCGGGCGCGGGCTCGCTCACCCTCGGCCGCGACAACGCGGGCCAGGTCGGCTCCCGCCAGGACAACAGCGCGGCGGCGACCACGTACTCCTACACCGACCGCGAGCAGCTGGCCGCGACCGCGGGCGGCTCGACGGCGGCCTTCGCCTACGACAAGGCGGACAACCCGGTCCAGGTCGGTGCGACCACGCAGGCGTTCGACGCGGCCGGGCAGCTGTGCTGGACCTCGACGGCCGCCGGTCCCGCGCCGGCGTGCGCCACCGCGCCGGCCGGTGCCCAGACGTTCACCTTCGACCCGCTCGGCGAGCGGACCGCCCAGTCCGGGACCGGCGCCGGCTACGGCTACGACCAGAACAGCCGGCTGACGTCGTTCACCAAGCCGGGCACGACCTCCTCCTACCGGTACGACGGGGCCGGCACCCGGGTCGCGAAGACGGTCGGCGGCGTGACGACGTCGTTCGTCTACGACGACGCCGCGCTGAGCAACCTGCTCACGGACGGCACGAACGACTACCTGTACGGGCCGGGCGGCCTGCCGGTGGAGCAGACGTCGGCGGCCGGCACCTACTGGTTCGTCCACGACCAGATCGGCTCGACCACCGCCCTGCTGGACGCGTCCGGCGCGCGAGTCGCGGCGTACACGTATTCGCCGTACGGCGGAGTGAGTGCGACCGGCACGGTCTCGACACCGTTGCGGTACACGGGGCAGTACACCGACGCCGAGTCCGGCCTGGTGTTCCTGCGCGCGCGGTACTACGACCCGGCGACCGCCGAGTTCCTGACCGTGGACCCGGACGTCGACGTCACGGGAACGCCGTACGCCTACGCGGGTGGCAACCCGGTGAACGCGGTCGACCTGTCCGGCCGCGACTGGTGGAACCCGTTCTCCTGGTCGAGCGACACTTGGAAGAACATCGGGCAGGGCGCGCTCGCCGGCGCGGCCATCGTCGGCACGGCGGCCTGCCTGATCGCCGAACCGTGCGGCCTCGGCGAACTGGCGATCGCCGGCGGCGGCGCGGTGGCGGCCGGCGGGATCAGCATCGGCACGGCGGCTTCGTGGGGCGCCGCAGCGGGCGCGTACGGCGGGCTGATGTATTCCGTCAGCCACGGCGGTACGTCCTCCGGCAATTCCGGCAGTGGCAACGGATCCTCCCGCAGCGCGGCGGACGCGAACCGGCAGGCGTCCAAGGACTACGGGCGCCAGCAGTCCCAGATGGACCACGTGTTCGTGCCGAAACACAAACTCGGCGCGCTGATCCAGTCATGCGGCAGCGAGGGCGCGACGATGGACCAGATCATCGACAGCGTCCAGGGTGCGGCCGACGGGATCTACGGGAAGACGAATCCGCTGATCCGGGTCATCAACGGATTCACGGTCACCATTCGCGGCGCCATGATCAACGGGGTGTTCAAAATCGGCACTGCATTCATTCCGTGAATCGACCGGTGCCGGTGCTATGATCTTCGTATCATGGCACCGGTACCCATCACTCCCCGGGATCTGACGCGTGCGGAACGCGAAGTTCTCGAATTCATGTTGTCGTCGGATTTCGACGGCGTTGACCTTCTTCGTGCGCAAATACCCCAATGCCGGGTCGTGGCGGTGTGGGTGCCGGGGCAGCCGAGCGTCGACCTTGCCGTGCCCGCGACCGTCGCCCCGGCGCGGGTGCCGGACGGCGAGATACCGTCCGGGTCGGAAGTCCGCGACCGCGCCGGGAAGTACCTGGGTGAGGTGCTTGTCTGGGTCGGTGGTGGTTACCTGTCAGCCATCGAATACGCGTGGGTGACCGACGAACCACCCGATCGGTTGCCTGATGTCTCGACGATGAAACTCGTCTGAATTCAGCCACCGGAGTGCATGTCCGGCACTCTCCACCGCGACATGGTCGCCGAACATCCAGGTGCTCCGGCCGGCGCAACGTGCCCCCATCGGTGAGGGGCGAGGGTGTACCGAGGCCCGCGCGTACGGAGCGTGGTGAGGGCGCAGACCTTGCGATACTGACCTGCGCAGCGGCACCCCGGGCCAGCCGATCGGCGGCCCGCCGGGCATCCAGGACGCGCCCAAGGGCTCGAACCCGGCGTTCATCGCCTGCGGCTGCGCGCGGCGGACCGCGGGCGAGCCGGTCGACACCTCGACCGGCTACTTCGGCGACACCTTCACCGACCTGAGCACACCGGGCCGCGGCAAGGCGCTGGACTTCACCCGCAGCTACGCCGAGGGCATCGCCGATCCGAACGGCCCCAACAAGACGCCGGCCGCCGACGGGCCGTTCGGCTGGGGCTGGACCCATTCGTACAACCTGAGCGCGCCGACGGCCGCCGACGGCGGGGTGACGATCCGGCAGGAAGACGGCTCGCAGGTCGCCTTCCCCGCGTCGGCGGGCACCTACACCACACCAGCAGGATCACCGCCTCCGCCGGGGTGTGCCGCTCGACGATGCCGCGGAGGATGCTGCGCAGCAGCGTCGTCTTGCCCGATTCCGGGCCCATGAACGCCACGAAGTGCGGGTCGGCCCGCGGATCCCAGACGGCCGCGGTTCCGTCGAGGCGCAACCCGATCGGGAGAGCCTCGGCCGACGGCACCGCGGCGTAGGGAACGTGCGCCGGCAGCGCGGTCAACTGCCTCGTCAGCTCGTCCGGCAGGTCCTCGAACGAGACCGAGCCCGAGGTGAACACCGCCGAATCGAAGCGGGAACGGGTCAGGAACACCGCGTCGGCGAACTCCGGGCCGTGGGCGAAGCTCGCCGATTCGAACACCGCGTCGCCGCGGAAGCTCGCTGCCGCGAAATTCGCGTGGCCGCCGAATGTCGTCCCGGTGAAGTCCGCGTCCGCCGTGAACGTCGCCGAAGCGAAGCCGGCCGCGCCGGTGAACGTCGTGCCGCCGAAGCGGGCCGGGCCCACGAAGGTCGCCGCCCCGAAGGCCGCCGACCGGACCCGGCAGCCACTCAGGTCGAAGCCGAGCAGGCTCGCGCCGGCGAGGTCGAGGTCGACGTCCGGCCAGAAGCGGTGGTCCGGCGCGTCGGGACGCAGGTGCGCCGCCAGCACCTCGCCGACCGCCTGCCGGACGCGGCCTTGCTGCCCGAGCGGGTTTTCGACGACGTCGGCGGCCGCGTCGGTGAACATCCGCAGGTACGCGCAGAACACGTTGACGATCGTCTGCCGTTGGCCGGGGCTGCTCTGGCCGAGCCGCTCCAGGGCGTAGAGGCCGCCGAGCTGCACCGCCAGCCGCTCCGAACCGAGCTGGTCCACGGCGGTGCTGTAGAGCTCGGTGAGCCGCCGTTCCGCCGCGTCCAGCCGGGCGTCCTCGGCCATCCGCTCCTGCAGCGCGTGCGTGCGCGCCACCGCCGCCTGGTCCAGGTCCTTCTGCTTGAGGCCGATTTCGGCGCTCCGCTGCCGGCGCGCGGCGAGCAGCAGTGCCGCCGCCCCGCCCGTCCCCGACCACGACGGTGCCGGCCGTCTTGATCGCCTCCAGCTGGTTGCGCTCCTACGCGTCGCCGTGGCCGAAGGCCGCCAGCAACCACACCGCGACCGCGACGCCGAGCACCACGATCACGGCGGAGGCGAACCAGATCATCCGGATCGACAGGACCCGGTAGGCGACCTCACCCGGCTCGTGGTCCCTCGCCATGCCGTTGTCCACGGTGATCACCGTAGGGCATGACCGGCCGTTTCCCGCCGCGGCGCAGGTCAGCGGGACGGCGGCGGCGAACCGCGGTGCCCGGCGAGCCCGCCGGGCACCCGGCCGTCAGGGGTTGTCCAGCGTCAGCGCCGTGCAGCGGATCCCGCCGCCGCCCTTGCGCAGCTCCGTCGTGTCCAGCTCCGTCACCGTCAAGCCCATCGACCGCAGGTCGGCCGCGAGCCGCGGGGCCCCCGACGTCATCGTCACCGTGCGGCCGTCGCTGATCAGGTTCAGCGCGAACGCCGCCGCCTCGGCCGGGGCCACCTCGATCAGCTCCACGCCCAGTCCGCGCACAGTGCGCAGGCTCGGTGCGTCCAGCGCCTCCGGGTTGTAGGCCAGGACACCGGAACTGATCACCGCCACCGCCAGATCCAGGTCGTACCACCGAGAACTCGTCGTGCGGAGCGGGACGACGTCGTAGTCCAGGTGACGCGCCAGCGTGCGCAACGCCCGGGTGTCCGTGCGCTGCCCGTACGCGGCCAGCAGCAGCGAGCCGCACGCCAGCGCGTCACCCTGGCCGCTGAACGCGTACCGCGTCGAGGCCACCTCGAACCCGTGGGATTCCAGCCAGGCGCGGTGGTGCGGGGTTTCCGCGGCCCGCTCGGCCGGGAGCGTGGCCAGCACCGCGCGGTCGCCCTGGACCACCGCCGCGTTGGCGGTGTAGGTCATGTCGGGACACGCCGGGTCCGCGTCGACGAACTCGACCTTGCGGCCGGCGGCCAGGTGCGCCTCCACGATGTTCTCGTGCTCGGTGAGGGCGGCGTCCACGTCGGGCTGGACCGCGACGTGCATGTACGGGTTGATCTCGTAGTCGACGCGGAAGTACCGCGCGGAACACATCAGAAGCCGTTGGTGCGTCAAGGGTTCACTCGATTCGTCGAGGCGGGCGGGCGGGCTGGGGAGTGGCCCAGCCCGGGCGGCGCCCGGCCGGCGAAGCGAGCGAGCCGGGTCAGCCCAGGCCGCGCAGGCGGAACAGCTCGATCGTCATGAGGTAACCCGGCTGCGAGCGGGCCGCGTCGATGCGCTGCGCCACCGTCGTGGCCGACGGCGCCGGCCGCATCGCCGCGCTCACCGCGCGGACCAGTTTGGCGATCATCCTTTTTTCCTTTCTCGGGGGAAAACCCAGCGTGCCGGTCGGCGGTGTCCCCGGTCTGGCCGGATCCGGACACGTTCACCGCGTCGCGTTCAGGAAGCCGATGACGACCGCGCCCCACCAGCACAGCTGCGAGACCGCCGTGGTGAGGCCGCCCTGGACGAGCAGGCGCGGCGGGACCGGGGCGTCGACCAGCGCCATCCGCCCGCCCAGCACCGTCGCGTGCACGCCGTTGACGGCCAGCACGCCGACGAGGCAGAGCTTCACGACCGTGGCCGCGGACCCGAGGTCGGGCGAGAGCAGCGCGCCGCTCGCGACCAGCCCCGTCACCCCGCCCCAGACCAGCAGGTGCAGGCGCGACGCGCTGCGGACGGCTTCGGCGAACGAAACCCGGCCGAGTGCCCACAGGGCGAAGAACCAGTCCGCCACCAGGACCGCGCCGAAACCGACCACGAGTGACGCGAGGTGCGCGAACAGCGCGATGTCGTGCCACGCGGTGTTCGGCTGCACCCGCGTCGACAGCCAGATCGCCGCGGCGAGCAGCATGATCGAAGCAGACATGGCGCAATAGGCCGCGTAGCGTCGGTGAACACCGGGCCCCGGCGGACGCGGGGCGGGCGGGATCCGTACCGGGATGCCGTTGTCGAGCATGACCTGTCCTTCCGGGGAAATCCGTGGGAGAACGGGTTCCGCCGGAACGACCGGTGCGTCCGACCTGCCTGCGTCAGCGGGAAACCCGTGCTGTGCTGATTACAGGCCATCGCGGACTTGGCTGGGAGCGTTGTCCGCAAAGGACAATCAATCCCGGGACTTCCCGGAGAAGACAGGGACGGCGGCGCCGTTGCCGGGCCGTCCCGGGGCTAGGCGGACACGGGCCCGGCGAGGGCGGAGAAGTCGTGTCCGCCGCGTTCGACGGCGCCCAGCACGAAATCCCGTACCGGTGGCGGCACCCCGCGCCCGTCGAGGTACGGGTCCGCGTGCGTGAGCAGGCCGGCGTCGGCGATCTCCTCGGCCAGCTCGTCCAGCGCCGGCGGCCACGGGTCCGGTGCGCCCGGCGAAGTCCGCGCCAGCCGCTCCAGCAGTTCCCGCGCCGGCGGGCTGAGCGTGCGGTACGCGGACTCCAGGGAATCCCGCAGGGACAGGTCCCCGACGCTGAGCCAGTCCGCGGTGTTGCCGTTGAGCCGCCATTCCTCGACGACCCGCCGCAGCGTCAGCCGCGGCCGCGACGCGATCTTGCGCAGCGCCAGGTCGAGCGCGAGCGGCAGGTCGCCGCACAGCTCGGCGAGGCGGTCGCAGTCGGGCCCGGCGGAGACGGCGACGTGCGGCAGCGCCGCGGTGATCATCGCGATCGAGTCGCCGCGCGGCAACGGCGCCAGCTGCAGCCGCTGGACGTCCCGCAGGCCCAGCAGCCGTTTGCGGCTCACCAGCAGGGTCGTGCTCGTGGTCGTCTCGGCCAGCAGCGGGCGCACCTGCTGCTCGTCCTGGACGTTGTCCAGCACGACCACGAGCCGGCGTTCGGCCAGCAGCGTCCGGTACAGCCCGGCGCGGTGGTCGACCGTGCCGGCCAGCTGGTCGTCGTCGACGCCGAGCGCGCGCAGGAACCCGTCGAGGACGTCGGCGGTCGCCGGCACCGGGGGAGCGCCGCCGCCGTGGCGCAGGCCGCCGAGGTCGGCGTAGAGGTGCCCGTCGTTCTCCTCCGCCGCGATCGCGTGCGCGTGGTGCAGGGCCAGGTCGGTCTTGCCGACGCCGGCCGGCCCGCTGATCACCATCGGGGTGTCGCGCGGGGAGCGCAGCCAGGCCAGCTCGGCCGCCCGCCCGACGAACCCCCGGGGTCTCGGCGGTAGCTGCGCCGGGTGCGGCGGCGTGCCGCGGCGCTGGAACAGCGTCGGTCTTCTCTTGCGGCCCCCGAACGGGGGCTGCGTATAGCCGCTCGTCGCGGCGTGCCAGTGCCGGCGCCACGCCTCGTCGTCGCCGCCGCACGCGGCCACGAACGCCAGCGTCACCTGCAGCGACGGCATCCGGTTGCCGCTCGCCGCGCTGGAGAGCACCGACGACGAGAACATCGCCGACCTGGCCATTTCCCGGTAGGTCGGGTTCCCGGCCCGCGCGCGCAGTTCCCGCAATTCCCGGGCGAACTGGGTGGCGATGCCACCGGACGTGTTGACGGGTTTTTCTGGTCTGCCCATGTGAATCCCTTCCCCTTGTTCACTCAGAGTCGCTCTTCTCGGCGGGTGTCTCTTCCGCTCTTTGGCGGCCTCGCTAGCCCGTTCGGGTATTTCCGTGACACTTGGTCGATCATTTCCCGGTGCTTTTTTACGTCGTTCCGGTGAATTGGGGCAACACTCGACGGCCGCCCGCGTGCAGCGGACGGCCGTCGGGGCCGGTCTCAGGCGGTCGCGGGGCGCCGCGCCGTCATGCCGAGCAGCGCGCACAGCGCCGCGACCAGGCCGAGCGCGCCGCACAGCCACCAGACGCCGTTGCCCAGCGCGACCCACGCGGCGACGCCGAACAGCGGGCCGAGCGCCATGCCGAGGCCGAAAGTCGCCTGGTGGGCGCTGATGTAGCGCGCCTTGACGGCGGCCGGGAAGGTCGAGGGGTAGGCGAACATCGTCGGCCCGTTGACCATGATCCCGAAGACGAACACGACCGTGCAGACGACGAGCGCGACCGCCGACCCGCCGCTGAGCCCGAACCCGGCGACCCCCAGCCCCATCAGGACCGTCCCCGCCGTGGCGGCGACGTGGCCCGGCCAGCGCGTGACGTACGAGGTGATCTTCAGCTCGCACAGGATCAGCACGGCCGACGCGGTCACGAGCACGACGCTGTAGAGCCCGGCGGAGTGCCCCTCGGCGGTGATCTTCAGCGGCAGCGAAACGGTGTACTGGACGTAGATGACCGACCCGATCAGCACCGAGGCCAGGAAGAACCAGAACCGCCCGTCCCGCAGCAGGATCCCGTACGCCGTGCGCGTTCCGCCCTCCTTCGGGGACGCCGGTTCGCGCTCGACGCGGTGGTCGGGCAGCAGCCGCAGCGCGACGACCGCGTAGAGCAGCGCGGTGGCCGCGTCGAACCACAGCAGGAGGTTCCAGTCGAGGAGGATGAGCCCGGCCGCGATGAGCGGGCTGAGCGCCGCGCCGAGGTTGAGGGCGATCCGCATCATCGAGAAGCCCATCACGCGGTCGTCGCCGGGCATCAGCTCGCTGAGCAGGACGGCGGCGGCGGGCCGGTAGCTCTGCGTCGCGAGGCCCGCGAGCAGCAGCGCGGCCATCAGCGGGACGTGGAAGCCGGGCCGCCCGAACACCGGGATGACGGAAAGGATCGCGGCCGAACCCGCCATCGCGGCGGCGATCGTCGCGCGCGGGCCGATGCGGTGGACCAGTTCGCCGCCGGCGAGCCCGCCGAGGACCGAACCGACGCTGTACGCGGCGATGGCGACGCCGGCCTGTCCCGCGGAGAAGCCGCGGAAGACCAGGTACAGCACCATGAACGTCTGGACGAACGCGCCGAGCTGGTTGACGAGCACGCCACCGAGCAGGTAGCGGACGGGCGTGGGCGTCCGGCGCAGGACGGCCAGCACGCCGGCGGGTTTTTCGGTGGTGGTCACGGCCGAGCCTCCAGGTGGCTTGCGAAGGGGGTGCCGCACCCGCGATCCGGGGTGCCGGCTTCCTCATTGCAGCGGCCTGGCCGGTTGACCGGCAGAGTTGTTTCCGCCGGAAAATCAATTCCGGGGTGACGTGGGCTACGCGGAATACCGGAGCGTGACGCCGTTGTCGCGGAATTCGCATTACCCGCGCCCGGCCGGACGCAGTGCTTACTGCATCCGGCCGGTGAACGCCGAATTCAGAGCCCGACGATCAGTTCGTGGTCGATTTCCACGAACTCGGTGATGAGGTCGGCGAACTTGCCGGCGATCAGTTCCTTGTAGACCGCGGAGCCGGTGTGCGCGTCGTAGGCGGCCTGGTCGGCGAAGTGCTCCACGAACAGCAGGAAGTCCGGCTTGGCGGGGTCGCGGTACACGCGGAAGGACAGGGTGCCGTCCTCCTGGCCGGGCCCGAGCGGCGCGAACTCGTGGACGAGCGCTTCGGCCTCGGCCTGCTTGCCCGGCTTGAGGGGGATGGGGAACACCTTCGCCAGCATGGGAAAACCTCTCGGTAGTGCGGTGGTTGCTTCGCCGATCACTGTGCCGAGCGCGGCCGGGCGCGTCCGGCCAGATCCGGACACGTCTCTGTTCATCCGGGGCTTCGCCCCGAGCCGGGGGCTCCGCCACCCGGACCCCCGCAAGAAGTCTTCTCCAGAGGTGCGCACCTACCCCGCTCATGTCCGGATCTGGCTAGCGCCCGCCGGGCCCGATCCCCTACACCTGGCACATGACGACTTTTTCGGCCGTGGTCACCACCGGCATCTACTGCCGGCCCGGGTGCGGGGCGAAGCCGCTCGCCGAGAACGTGAGGACGTTCGAACTGGCCGCCGAAGCGGAGGCCGCCGGGTTCCGGGCGTGCCTGCGCTGCCGTCCCTACCGCGTCGCCGGCCCGGTCGGCGCGGACGCGCCCGAGCTCGTCTGCCGCGCGGTGCAGCTGATCATCGCCGGCGCGCTGGACACCGGCACCGAAGCCGCGCTCGGCCGCCGGCTGGCGGTGTCCCCGCGGCACCTGCGCCGGCTCTTCCACGACCACCTCGGCGTGACGCCGGACCAGCTCGCCCGCTCGCGCCGCGCGCACTTCGCGCGCCGGCTGCTCGACGACTCCGACCTGACCGTCGCGGACGTGGCCTTTGCCGCCGGCTTCGGCAGCCTGCGCCAGTTCAACCGGGACATGAAGCTGGTCTTCCGTGCGTCCCCGGTCGAGCTGCGCAGCCGGCGCCGCAAGGCCGACCGGATCGCCGCGGACGGCGGCCTGCGGATGCGGCTGCCGTTCGTGGCGCCGCTGCACTGGGAGGCGCTCAGCGAGTTCCTCGCCGAGCGTGCGGTCCCGGGCGTCGAGTCGGTGCGCGACGGTGTCTACCGGCGCACGATCAGCCTCGACGGCGAAGCCGGGGTGATCGAGGTCGAGCGCGGTGGCGACGACCACCTGCTGCTGACCGCGCACATGCCGTTCTGGGAAGGTCTCATCCACGTCGTCGACCGCGTCGGGCGGATGTTCGGAGTGGACGCCGACACCGCGCCCGCCGAAGCCGCCCTCGCCGACGACCCCGTACTCGGGCCGCTCCTGCGCAAACGGCCCGGCCTGCGCGTGCCGGGTGCCTGGGGCTTCTTCGAAATCGCCGTGGAAGCCGTGCTGAGCCAGTACAGCGTCCGGACGCGGGTGCGGCGGCAGCTGGCCGCGCTCGTCGAAGCGGCGGGGCAGCCGGTGCCCGGCCTCGAGCACGGCCTGACCCACCTGTTCCCGTCGGCCGAAACCCTCGCCCAGGCAGACCTGGACGCGGCCCGGTTGCCCGCGGCGACCGAGCGGACGCTGCGCGCGTTCGCCACCGCCGTGGCCGCGGACGAGACCCTGCTCGACCCGGGGGCGAGCCTGGCCGACTGCACCGCCGCGCTGACGGCGTTGCCCGGCTTCGAGCAGAGCACCGCCCAGGAGATCGCGCTGCGGCTGGGGCACGCCGACGCCTTCCCGGCCACCGAGCGCACGGTCGAGACGAAGCTGCTCGAGTACGACGTCTTCGCCGTCGCCGGCCGCATGGCCGCCGCCTGGCACCCGTGGCGCGCCTTCGCCGCCACCCACCTGATCGCCGCCGGCACACCGACGCCGGCCGCTTGACCACCCAAAAGGAGAACCGATGTCTGCCAAGCAGCGCGCCGACCGGCTGCGCGCCCTGCACACCGACCGCACGCTGGTGCTGCCGAACGCCTGGGACGCCGCCAGCGCGGCCCTCATCGCGCGGGCGGGCGCCCCGGCGATCGCCACGACCAGCGGCGGGGTCGCCTGGTCCGCGGGCCGGCCCGACGGCCACGGCCTCACCCGGGAGGAGATGGCCGAGCTGGTCGCGCGGATCGTGCGCGTCGTCGACGTGCCGGTGACCGCCGACATCGAGGGCGGCTACGGCCCGTCCGCCGACGACGTCGCGGCGACCGTCCGCGCGATCGTCGACGCCGGCGCGGTCGGGATCAACCTGGAGGACTCGACCGCCCCGGGCGGCCCGCTGTTCGACGTCCCCGCCCAGGTCGGCCGGGTCCGCGCGGCCCGCGACGCGGCGACCGCGGCCGGCCTGCCGGAGCTGTGGATCAACATCCGCACCGACGTCTACCTCTTCGGCATCGGCGAACCCGAGGGCCGCCTGGACGACGTCCTGACCCGCGCGGGCGCCTACGCGGCGGCCGGTGCGGACAGCCTGTTCGTGCCGGGGCTGATCGACCTGGAGACGCTCACCGTGCTCGTCAAGGAGAGCCCGCTGCCGGTGAACGTGATGGTGTGGCCGGGCGCCCCGACCGTCGCGGAGCTGGAAGCGGCCGGCGTCCGCCGGATCAGCGTCGGCACCGCGATCGCCCAGTCCGCCTACGCCGTCGCCGAGCGCGCGGCGGCCGAACTGCTGGAGCACGGGACGTACACCGCGCTGGAGGGCGGCCTGGATTTCGGGACCGTCAACAGCGCGGTGACCGCCTGAGGCTTTCCCGGAGACGCCGGCCGCGACGGAAATCCGTCGCGGCCGGCGTCTACTTCGTTTTGCACCCCGTTGATTTTCCTTGGTGGACAACCGTTTCCATCAATTAAACCGCTGGCTTCAATCACTTCCACAGCCGAGAAGAAGACCTCGAGGGAAGTGATGTGATGACCGTAGTCGAGCCGCTGCCCGTCCGGCCGCCCGAGACCGCCGCGGAGATCCTCGCCCGGGCGCAGGCCCTGGCCCCGGTGCTGCGGGACCGCGCCGAAGAGATCGAGCGGGCCCGCCGGCTGCCCGCGGACGTCGTGGACCTCCTGCGCGGCACCGGGGTGTTCCGGATGGGGTTCTGTCGAGCGCACGGCGGTCCCGAGCTGACCTCGATCGAGCAGACCGAGGTGATCGAGGCCCTGGCCTACGGCGACGCCGGGGCCGGGTGGTGCGCGATGATCGGGTCGGACACCGGTCTCTACGCGTCCTTCCTGGACCACGCCGTCGCCGAAGAGATGTTCCCCAGCCTGGACATGGCGACGGCGGGCCTGCTCTTCCCCAACGGCCGCGCGGAAATCGTCCCCGGCGGCTACCGCTTGACCGGCCGCTGGCAGTTCGGCAGCGGGGTCACGCACGCCGACTGGGTCGTCTCCGGGGCGTTCCTGTACCGCGACGGCGAGCCCGAGCACGACTCGATCCTGCTCATGGTGCCGAAGGCCGACGTCGAGGTGCTCGACACCTGGCACACGACCGGCCTGGCGGGCAGCGGCAGCTGCGACTACGCGATCACCGACGTGTTCGTGCCCGCCGAGCACACGCTCACCTTCGCCGAGGTCCGCGGCGGTTCGGGTCCGCTGGCCCAGCCCGAAGTCCACATGCGGAACATGCCGGGCGTCGCGCTCGGCGTCACCCGCGCCGCGCTCGACCACGCCACGGACACCGCCGTCGCCGCCGGCCGCGAAGACGACTACCGCACGCAGACCACGATCGCCGAGTGCGAAGGCGACTTCACCGCGGCTCGCGAGGGCGTCTACGGCGCTTTGCGGCGCCAGCACGAAGTTCTCTCCGCGGGCGGCACCCTCGACGACCTGACCCCGCGCGAGCGGGCCGCGCTCCCGCTCTCGCGGCGGCACGCGTTCCGTACCGCCAGGGCGATCGTCACGCGCCTCTACGACCTCGTGCAGACGTCCGCGATCTACCGGCCTTCGCCGCTGGACCGCTGGCTGCGCGACACCACCACGATGTGCCAGCACATCGTGGCGCAGGACCGGATCCTGCAGACCGCCGGCGCCCACCTCCTGGGCGGCCGGCCCGCGTTCCCGCTGGCCCTCGGCATCACCTCCAGCCGGCGCTGACCCCACCCCACCCAGAGAAGGAAGACAACCCATGCGAAAGCTCCGGGCCGCCGTGTGCGCGGCCGCCGTGCTGGCCGTGACGCTCAGCGCGTGCAGCACCCCGGGCGGCACCACCGCCGCTCCGTCGCCGGACGGCGCCGCCGCGCCCGCCGCGGCGAACATCGACCGCGACGCGGTCATCAGCTACAGCGAGACCGAGCCGGCCAACCCGCTGGTGCCGGGCAACACGACCGAGGTCGGCGGGATCAGCGTGCTGGGCACGCTCTTCCGCGGCCTGATCGAGTACGACGCCAAGACGGCCGCCCCGCGCAACGCCGTCGCGGACTCGGTCACCACGACCGACTCCAAGGTGTGGACGGTCAAGCTCAAGGACGGCTGGACGTTCCACGACGGCACTCCGGTCACGGCCAAGAGCTTCGTCGACGCGTGGAACTACACCGCGTATTCCCCGAACCTGATGGCCGGCGCCAGCTACTTCTCGCACGTCGTCGGCTTCGCGCAGGTCAACAACGCGACCGCGGACGGCAAGCAGCCGCCGGCGCTGCCGGTCGCCAAGGAGCTGTCGGGCCTGAAGGTCGTCGACGACAAGACGTTCACCGTCATCCTCGACGCGCCCTTCTCGGAGTTCGGCGTCCAGCTCGGCTACGCGGCGTTCTTCCCGATGCCGGCGAGCTTCTTCGCCGACCGCAAGGCGTTCGAGGCGCACCCCGTCGGCAACGGGCCGTTCCGGTTCGAGTCGTACGCGCCGGGCAAGGACCTCGTCGTCAAGCGGTTCGACGGCTTCGCCGGCGCGCAGAAGCCGAACATCGGCGGCATCGACTTCCGCTTCTACACCGACCTCGACAAGGCGTACGCCGACGTCGTCGCGAACAAGCTCGACTTCCTGTCGTTCACGCCGTGGACGTCGACCCAAGGCGGCAAGATCAAGAAGGACCTGCCCGACGACCGGCGCAAGACCTACACCTACCTCGGCTACCAGGCGATCGCGTTCCCGCTGTTCGACAAGCGCTACGACAGCCCGCGGTTCCGCCAGGCGATCTCCATGGCCATCGACCGGAAGGCCCTGATCCAGCAGGTGTTCAACGGCGGCCGCACCCCGGCCGACGGCCTGGTCGCCCCGAACGTCCAGGGCCACCTGGACAACCAGTGCGGCGAGCTGTGCACCTACCAGCCGCAGAAGGCCAAGCAGCTGTTCGACGCGTCCGGCTTCACCGGCGACATCGAGCTGACGTCGAACATCGACTCCGGCAACCAGGAGTGGATGGAGGTCATCTGCCGCCAGATCCAGGCGTCGCTGGGCCACCCCTGCAAGTTCACCCCGCAGACGACGCTCGGCGACTTCCGCAAGCAGCTCAACAGCCGGACGGTCACGGGCATCTACCGCTCGGCGTGGGTCGCGGACTACCCGTCGATCGAGAACTTCCTGAACCCGCTGTTCCGCACCGGTGCCGCCTCGAACGTCGGCCAGTACTCGAACGCGAAGGTCGACGCCCTGCTCCAGCAGGCCGACGCCGCGCCGTCGCAGCAGCAGGGCCAGGCGCTCTACCAGCAGGCCGAGAAGCTCGTCCTGCAGGACATGCCGACCATCCCGATCTGGTGGCAGTCCGGCACCGCCGCCTGGGCGTCCCGGCTGCACAACGTCCAGCCCACCCAGTTCCGCGAGCTCGACCTCTTCAGCGTCACCGTCAGCAAGTAGCTCCCCGCGGCGCGCCGCGACCCGGCGCGCCGCGGGTCGATCCGGAGGAAACAGAGATGACTGTCCACGAAGTGGATGTCCTGATGATCGGGGCCGGCCCGGCGAACCTCGCGCTGGCCGTCGCCCTCGAGGAGTGCGGCCGGTCCGGTGTGGCCGGCGGCGCGATGATCCTCGAACAGCACGAAGACGTGAAGTGGCAGCGGAACCTGATGCTGCCGTGGGCGCGCAGCCAGGTGTCCTATGTGAAGGACCTGGTGACCCTGCGCAACCCGCGCAGCCGCTTCTCCTTCCTCAACTTCATGCACGAGCGCGGCGAGCTCGACGAGTTCGTCAACCTCGGCACCTTCAACCCGTTCCGCTGGCAGATCTCGGCTTACCTGCAGTGGGTCGCCGACTCGCTGGAGCGGGTACAGGTTCGCTACAACGCCCGCGCCGAGCGCGTGCTGCCGATCCACTCGGAATCGGGTCAGGTGCTCGGATTCACCGTCCCGCTGTCGGACGGCGACACGATCCTCTGCCGCGACCTGGTCGTCGGCGGCGGCCGGGACGCCCACGTGCCCGAGGTGTTCCGCGGGCTGCCGGCCGAGCGGGTCGTGCACAGCACCCAGTTCAGCAGCCGCGTCGCTTCGACGGTCGGACTGGCCCGTCCGGGCAAGCCGCTGCGCCCGGTCGTCGTCGGCGGTGCCCAGAGCGCGGCCGAGATGTTCATGGCGCTGCACCAGGAAGCGCCGGGCTCATCCCCGACGCTGCTGCTGCGCGCGATCGCCCTCAAGGACTACCAGACGAGCAAGTTCGTCAACGAGCTGTTCTTCCCGTCCTTTGTGGACGAGTTCTTCACGATGTCCGACGTGGCGCGGGAGCGGGTGCTCGCGGAGATGCACCTGACCAACTACGGCGGCCTGGCCGCGCCGTTCCTCGAAGAGCTGTACACCATGATCTACAAGCAGAAGATGCTCGGGAAGCCGGTTTCGACGATCCGCGGCTCCGCCGACGTCGTCGGCGCCCGGGCCGACGGCGACGAGCTCGTCCTCGACGTCCGCGACCTCAAGCACGACACCGTCGAGCGGATCCGCTGCGACGCGGTGTTCCTCGGTACGGGCTTCGACCCGCGGATGCCGGCCATGGTCCGCGGCCTGGCCGACGCGATCGGCCTCGACGGGATCTCGGTCAACCGGCAGTACCGCGCCGACCTCGGCGCCGGCGCCCACGGCGCGCTGTACCTGCAGGGCGTCAACGAGGCGACGCACGGCATCTCCGACTCGCTGATCAGCGTGCTGGCCCAGCGGTCGGCCGAGATCGCCGGCGACATCGTCGAACGGCGCGGCACCGGTCCCGGCGAGGACCGCCGCCGTTCCGGCGAGTCCGTGGTGGTGGCGGTATGATCGACGTCCGCCCCCTCGACCGCACCAACCTGGAACGCGCGTACGGGCTCGACTCCCAGCGGCTCCTGCCGTGGCCGGAGCTGAACGCGCCGTTCGAAGGCGCCTGGTGCGTCCTGCGCCCGCACACCACGTCCACCGCGCACTCCCACCACGAGTACGAGATCTTCATCGCCCTGTCCGGCGTCGCCACGCTGGTCGTCGACGGCGTGCGGCACCCGTTCTCCGCCGGCGACATCGTCCGGCTGCCGCCCGGCTCGACGCACTGCGTCACCAACGAAGGCGACCAGGACTTCGAGTACTACGGCGTCTGGTGGGACACCGAGATGTCGGCGCAGTTCACCGCCCGCCACGAAGCAGGCGTGTCATGAGCGCCCGGACTGTCGTCATCTCGCCCGCCCCGACGGCGAACGGCGACCTGCACCTCGGGCACATCGCCGGCCCGTTCCTGGCCGCCGACGTCCACACCCGCTACGCCCGGTCCGTGGGCCGGGAAGTGTTGCTGGGCACCGGTTTCCAGGACACGTCGACCTTCGTGGTGACGACCGCTTCCCGCCGGGGCGTCACCCCGGAGGAACTGGTGGCCACGTCGGCGGCGCAGATCGCCGCGAGCCTGGAGGCGATGGGCATCGCCGTCGACGGCTACACCGGCGACGACGACCGGTTCACCAAGTGGGTCGTCGACTTCGTCGCCCGGCTGCACTCGGCGGGGAAGCTGGAACTGCGCACGATGAAGTTCCCGTACTCGCCGAAGTCGGGGCAGTTCCTCGTGGACGGCTTCGCGTCCGGCAGCTGCCCGGAGTGCCTGGCCGACTGCTGCGCGGGGCTCTGCGAAAGCTGCGGTCAGCTGGTGGCCGCGGGGGATCTGCTGGACGTCCGGTCCACTTTGGACCCGGCGGATCCGGTGGAGCTGCGCGAGGCCGACGTGCTCGTGCTGCCGGTCGAGAAGTACCGGGCCGGGCTGCGGGCGCATTTCGCGGCGCACGCGTCGGGGATGCGGCCGCACATGGCGCAGGCGATGGCGGCGATGCTGGCGCGGCCGCTGCCGGACTTCCCGGTGACGTACCCGACGTCGTGGGGCATCGCGGTGCCGTTCCCGGAGGTCGCCGGGCAGCGCGTCAACCCCAACGCCGAGCCGATGGCGTGGAGCATGCACGCCACGGCGTTGTCGGCGGGCTCGTCGTCGGAAGACGAGCTGTGGCTGGCCGGCGCGGGTTCGGAGGTCGTGTACTTCCTCGGGTTCGACAACATCTACCCGTTCGCGATCGCCGGGCCGGCGATGCTGCTGGCGCTGGACGGCCGCTACGACCTGCCGGCGCGGTACCTGACCAACGAGTTCTACGAGCTGGACCACCGCAAGTTCTCGACCAGCCGCGGGCACGTGGTGTGGAGCCGCGAGCTGGCGGCCGAGGTGCCGCGGGACCTGATCCGCTTCCACCTGGCGGCGACGAGTCCCGAGCACCAGCGGACGAGCTTCAGCCGGGACGCGTTGACGCGGGTGACTTCCGCGCGGCTCGTCGAGCCGTGGAACCGGGTGGCGGACAAGGTGAACCGGTGGGTCGGACTCGGCCCGTTGCCGGTGTCGTCGCGGTCCCGGCGGGCGGCTTCGCGGATGGCGTCGCGGTTCGCCGAGTCGTACGAGCTGGACGGGTTCAGCCTGAACCGCGCGGCGGAGACGATCACGGAGCAGCTGGCCCGGTTGGCCGCCCGCCCGGTGACGGGCGCGGACGCGGGTGACTTCTGCTTCGAGGTCGACCGGCTGGTCCGCGGTGCCGCACCGATCCTGGTGGATCTGGCGGAGCGGGTGCTGCGGGAGGACGCGGGGGTGGACGCGGAGTCGTTCACCCCGGCGCCCCTGCCGCGGCTTCGGGAAGCGGAGGCCGGCCGATGACCGCCGCCACCCGGCAGGAGAATGCCGCACTTTCACGTGAAAGTGCGGACCTGGGACGGAGCTTTCGGGTGAAGGCTCCGCTCGCGGACAGCCCGCGGGAGGAGGACGCCGGGGCCGGCGTCGCGCTTTCACGTGAAAGTGCGGACCTGGGACGGAGCCTTCACGGGAAAGCGCCGCTCGTGGGCAGCCCGCGGGAGGAGGAAGCCGAGGCCGGGGTGGAGCAGGTTGCTCGGTCGGGCGAGGCGGCGGCTGCCCGGCCGCAGCAGGAGCGGCGGATGGGCATGACCGGTCCTGCCCAGGCGATGAGCGCCGCCAGCGCGGGCCGGGGTGACCTGGGCCAGGCCCGGGCGAGCCTCGCCGCGCCCACCGCCGGTCTCAACGCCGGCCAAGCGTCGCCCGGCGTCGATGTCCTGCTGGGTGCCGCTTCCACGCCCAGCCTGGGCACCGCGTCCCGCACCGGCCGGCCCCCTCGCACCCGCCGCGGCGCCCTTCGCGTCGTGGTCGTCGGGGCCGGGATCACCGGCTTGCTCACCGCCATCCGCGGCGTCCTCGCCGGGCACCGCGTCGTCCTGCTCGAACGCGGGCCCGTTCCGCACCCCGGCGCCACCTCCTTCGACCAGCACCGGGCGCTGCGGGCCCTGGTCGTCGGGGACCGCGTCGCCACGCGGAAAGCCGCCGAGCTGCACCGGCGGTGGCGGGAACTCGACGCCCTGCTCTGCGATCACCTGCCCGGGGCCGGCCTCTACCGGCGCGTCGGCGTCCTCCAGGCGCTGCCGCCCGGGCAGGTCCCCGCCGCCGTCGGCACCGCGAGCGCCGCCGGGGTGCCGATCCGGATCGTGCACCCCTCCGCCTACCCGCTCCTCGGGTTCCCGCGGGGCAGCGGCGCGGTGTTCGAACCGCACGCCGGGACGCTGCTCGCCGACCGCGTCTTGCACGCGGCCGCGCGCTGGCTGCGCCACCACCCGGACGCCGAGCTGCGGCCCGGCCGGGAAGCGGTCGGCGTCGACGCGGACCGGGCGGAAGTCCACCTGGCCGACGGCACCTCCGTGGCCGGTGACGTCGTGCTCGTCGCCACCGGTCCGTGGACCGGGGCCCTGGTCGACGCGCCGGTCGCGCTGCACCGCCAGACCATGGTGTACCTGCGCCCGCCCGCCGCGCTCGCCCACGCCTGGGCGGCGACGCCCACCGCGGGCGGCCTCGGCGCCGACGGCCGCGCGTGGCTGCTGCCGTCGGTCGCGGGGACCCTGCTCAAGGTGAGCACCGACGCCGTCCGGCGCGAGGTGACCACCTTGGCCGGCTCCGACGACGACGCGGGCTGGGCGGCGCGCGTCCTCGCCGCCGGGGTCGTGTCCGATGTGGACGGTTACGACGTCGTCCGCGTCAAGCACTGCCACTACGCCACCGCCGAAGGCGGCGACACCGGTTTCGTCCGCGTCGGTCCCGCCGTGTGGGCCCGGCCGGCCAGCGGCCCCGACGGCTTCCGCACCGCCCCGCTCGCCGCGGACGCGGTCGTCGCCGCTCTCGCATCTTCGACCCGAAGGGATCTTCGATGACCACGACCCCGGGCGCGCTGCTCGTCATCGGCAGCGGCCTCAAGCTCTACCGCGAATACCTCGTCAAGTCCGTCGCCGAGCGGGCCCGCGAAGCCGGCCTGCGGCTCGTCCTGATCAACAACCTCAAGCCGACCTGGCAGCACGAGTACTTCGACGACATCACCGTCGTCAACGTCTTCGACCACGCGCTGCTCGCCGAAACCGCCCGTGGGCTGGCCGGGAACTACTCCGTGGCCGGCGTGCTCTGCTGGGACGAGCCGCTGGTCATGCCCGCGGCCGAGCTGGCCGCCGAGTTCGGCGTGCCGGGCTTGAGCATCCCCGGCGTGCACGGCTGCCGCGACAAGCACAGCTGCCGCGTCCGGCTCACCGCCGCCGGTCTGCCGCAGCCCGGCTTCCACCTCGCCGTCGACCTCGACGACGCCCGCGCGGCGGTCGCCCGCATCGGCTTCCCGGTGGTCGTCAAGCCGCGCGCGCTGGGCGCCAGCATGGGCGTCTCCCTCGCCCGGGACGCGGCCGAGTTCGACGCCGCCTACCGCGTCGCCCACGAGGCCAGCCTCGTCGGCGACGAGCCCTACCGCGGCGGCGCGATCATCGAAGGCTTCGCCGACGGCCCGGAGATCAGCATCGACGGCGCCGTCCACAAGGGCGAGTACCTGCCGATGTTCATCGCCCGCAAGAGCACCGGGATGCCGCCGTTTTTCGAGGAGACCGGCCACGTCGTCGACGCCGGCGACCCGCTGCTGCACGACGAAGAGCTGCTGCGCGTCCTGGCCGACGCCCACCGCGTGCTCGGCATCGAGAACGGGATCACCCACACCGAGGTCCGGCTGACCGGTCGCGGCCCGGTGATCATCGAGGTCAACGGCCGGCTCGGCGGCGACCTGATCCCGTTCCTCGGCAAGACGGCCGCCGGCATCGACCCTGGCAGCGTGCTGTTCGACGTCGCCACCGGTCAGCGCCCGGACGTCACCCCGACGCGCGCCGGCGTAGCGGGCATCCGCTTCGGCTACCCGGACCACGACTGCGTCGTGCATTCGGTCGAGGTGCCGTGGGACGCGCCCGGCCTGGTCACCGCGTCGCCGATGGTCGAGCCGGGCACCACGCTGCGGCTGCCACCGGGCGGGTACATCGCGCGCCACTCGTTCGTCGTGTGCCAGGCGAACGACGCCGAGACGTGCCGGCAGCGGCTGGCGCACGCGGCCTCGCTCGTCGAGGTGGCCGCGGTCGAGATCGAGCCCCCGCCCACCGGCACCACCCTGGCGATGCCGGCCGGACTCCTGGACGTGGACGAATGAGCATCTCCTACGACGGCCGCCGGTTCCAGAGCCTCGGCGGCGGCGACGGCACGTACGCGGAGTACCGCCAGCAGGGAGACCTGGTGTGGGCCGAGTTCGAGGGCGGGCACGTCCTGCGCGGCACGGTGACCGGCACCTGCGACCCCGCCGGGGTCCTGCGGCTGGCCTACACGATGGTGCTGCGCGGCGGCGAGGTGATCGCCGGGCACAGCACCAACACCCCGCAGTGGCACGGCGGCACGCTCGTGCTGCGCGAAGTCTGGGAGCGCTACGGCGAGCACGCGGCCACCGGCGTCTCCTACCTCGAAGAGGTTTCGCTGGAGATGAGCGCGTCATGACCAGCTGGGACGCGCTGCGCGGCCTGGGTGAACTCCGGTTCCCCGGCGACCCCGGCTTCGCGGCCGCGGCGCCGGTGAACCGGCGGTTCGCCGCCACCCGCCCGGCGGCGGTGCTCGCCGTGTCCCGCGCCGAGGACGTCGCCCGGGCGATCGAGTGGGCCCGGACGGAGTCGGTGCCGCTCACGGTCCGCGGCGGCGGGCACAGCTACGCGGGCCACTCGACGGGCCCCGGCCTGGTGCTGGACCTGCGGCGGCTGTCCGGCATCCGCGTCGACCGCGGCACCGGGCTGGTCACCGTCGGCGGCGCGACGCCGATGAAGGCGCTGTACGCGGGGTTGCGGCCGTGGGACCTCACGTTCCCGCTCGGCAACTCCGACACCGTCGGCATCGGCGGCCTGACCCTCGGCGGCGGCGTCACGACGATCTCCCGCGCGCACGGCCTGACGTGCGACGCGCTGGTCTCGACCGACGTCGCCCTCGCGTCCGGGGAAGTCGTCACGGCGTCCGCCACCGAGAACCCGGACCTGTTCTGGGCGTGCCGCGGCGGCGGGGGCGGCCACTTCGGCGTCAACACGAGCTTCACGTTCCAGGCGCGCCCGGCGCCGGCGGGCTCGACGTGCGTGGTGTTTTGGGCGTGGCCGCACGCGGTCGAGGTCCTGGCCGCGATGCAGGAGATCATGCTGGCCGCGCCGGCGGAGTTCTCGGCGCGGATCGGCATCGCGCGCTCGGCGGGCGACGACGGCGTCGTCTCCGTCGTCGGCCACCACCTCGGCCCGGCCTCGGAACTGCGTGAGCTGCTGGCTCCCGCGTTCGCCGTGGCGGCCCCGGATCGCGCCGCCATCGAGGACCGCGATTTCTGGGACGCGGCAAGGTTCCTGCACCACAGCAGCGAAGGCGGCGCGTTCGCCGTCCGCACGCGGTGCACGCCGCACGCGCTCGCCGACGAAGGTTTGGAGGCACTCGTCCGGGCCGTCGAAAAGTGGCCGGGCAGCGGCAACCCCGACGGCGCCGGGGCCGCGTTGTTCGCGTGGGGCGGGGAAATCTCGCGCGTGCCCGTCGCGGACACCGCGTTCCCGCACCGGGACACGAAGTTCCTGCTGAGCCTGGACACGTCGTGGACCGAGCGGGACGCGCCCGGCGTCGTCGCGGCGAACCTGGACTGGCTGCACGCGCTGCACGCCGAGACGGGCGAGTTCGCGCCGGACGCCTCCTACGTCAACTTCACCGATCCGGACCTCGAGGACTGGCGCGGCGCCTACTACGGGCCGAACGCCGCCCGGCTCGCCGAGGTCAAGCACCGGTACGACCCCGGCCGGTTCTTCTCGTCCCCGCAGGAGTTGTGATGGCTCCCGATCTCCGCGGCGCGATGCGCGCCTTCGCGACCGGCGTGTGCGTCGCCACGACGTACCGCGACACCCCCGGCGGCCGGCGGCACGACGCCGTCACCGTCAACTCCCTCGGGTCGATTTCCCTGGACCCGCCCCTGGTTTCGCTGGCGTTCCGGCGCGAATCCGCGTTCCTCGGGGACCTCCTGGCGACCGGCCGCTGGGTGGTGTCGATCCTGCCGGCGGACGCGCGCGACGTCGCCCGCCGGTTCGCCGGCCCGCGCGCTACTCGGGTTGTTGCCGGTTTGGCGGCGAAACCGGGGGAGCGGACGGGCGCGCTCGTGCTCGACGGCGCGAGCTGGCTGGAATGCGCGCTGGCCGAGAAGTTCGACCTGGGCGACCACACGCTGGTGGTCGGCGAGGTGCTGGCGACGGGCCACGACCGGCACGCGCCGGCGCTGGTGTTCGTGCACGGCGGCTACCACTCGGTCACCGACCCGCGGCACGTTTCGGGGCCGGGACAGTGGGGCGAAGCGCTCTGACGGGTCATGTCCGAATCTGGCTAGCCCGGGCTCCGGCGGCTCGGGCATGCTCGGCCGGGTGAACGAAGACGTGCTGCGCTGGAGCGGCCAGCGCACGGACCGGGTCGACGAGGGGACGCTGCCGGGCCTGGCCCGCCTGACGGGGTTCGTGCGCAGCGTCCGGACGCCGGAGTTCCGCGGCGTGACGTTCCACGAGGTGCTGGCGAAGAGCGCGTTGAACCACGTCCCGGCGGACGCGCGGATGCTGCCGGACGAGTACACGATCAACCCGTACCGGGGTTGTACGCACGCTTGTCAGTACTGCTTCGCGAGGCCGACGCACACGCGTCTGGGGCTGAACGTCGCCGGTGACTTCGACAACGAGGTGATCGTCAAGACGAACATCGTGGAGGTGCTGCGGGGCGAGCTGGCGCGCAAGCGAAAGCTGCCGCCGCGGGTGGCGTTCGGCACGAACACGGACGTGTACCAGCGCGCGGAGGGCCGATACGAGCTGATGCCGGGCATCATCAGCGCGCTGTCCGGGCACCGGGTGCCGTTCTCGATCTTGACGAAGGGGCCGTTGATCCGCCGGGACCTGCCGCTGCTGGTGCGCGCGTCCCAGGCGACGACGGTGCATTTGGGTGTGTCGCTGTCGATGCTGGACGAGGAGCTCCAGCAGTCGGTGGAGTTCGGCACGGCGACGACCTCGGCCCGGCTGGCGACGGTGCGCGCGATCCGGGACGCCGGGTTGGAGTGCACGGTGTTCCTGTCGCCGATCCTGCCGCACTTGTCGGATTCCGTTTCGCAGCTGGAGTCTTTGGTGTCGGCCGTGGCTTCGGCGGGGGCGACGGATGTGCTGTACCACCCGTTGTTCTTGTCTTCGGGGGTCAAGGACGTGTTCTTCGCGTGGCTGCGGCAGGCGCACCCGTCGTTGGTGGACTCGTACGTGAGGCTGTATTCGTCGGGATCGGAGACGGGGTACCGGCACGAGATCGGGGCGCGGATCCGGCCGTTGATCGCGAAGTACGGGTTTCCGGAGCCGAGTAGGGAGATCGAGGACAAGTTCGCGTTGAACGGCCGGCGCGGCCGGCCTCCGGCGCCGGAACCCACCCAGGCGACGCTGTTCTGATCAATCCGCTCGGACGCGGAACATCGAGAGGTTGTAGCCGCTATCGGTGAGGCTGCTGGTCACAGCCTCCCCGCGGGGGCCCACGAAGTTCAGCGATGCGACATGGTCGTTCGACAGGAAAGCCCCCTCGATGGGGAACGTGTCGCCTTCGCTCTTGATCCGGCCGGAAAGCTGACGCGCGACGTACTGCGCCAAGCTGGTGTGGCTTCCCGTCCCGGCCCCGCCGAGGCCTGTCTTCAGCGCGGCACGAACGTCGGAATATCGGTGGTCCAGCATGATGGCCAGCTGGTAGGCGGTCACCCACGGTCGTCCGAAGTGGTGGTTGCCGGTCGGCACTTGCCGAAGTACTTCTTCGACCTTGGTCAGGACCGAAAGCTCGGCCCAGGTACTCGTGCTCATCCGCTCTCCCGCCACGAGGCAACCGTTCGGCACCTAGTCGTTTCGCGCGGGAGTGCTGTTACCGCGTCATGCCGCTGCCGGAAGAGCCCGGCGCCCAGAGGCCGTCGGCGTCCCCGGCCTCCAAACGCCCCCGGTACACGCCGATCTTCCGGTCGATCAGCTTCAAGTTCTCCTGCAGCTCCGCCAACCGGTCCAGCACGTCCGCCCGGTGCGCTTCCAGCAACGCCAGCCGCTCCTGCTCATTCCCCCGACCAGCGGAAACCAGCTCCGCGTACCGCCGGATCAGCTTGATCGGCATGCCCGTCGCCCGGAGCTTGGTGCAGATCTTGATCCAGTCCAGATCCAGCTTCCGGTACCGGCGACGGCCGCCCGACGTGCGGTCCACCCGCGTGACCACCAGGCCCGCTCGTTCGTAATACCGCAGCGTGTGCGCGCTGACGCCGGTGCGGCGGGCCGCCTCCGCGATCGTCAGCCCAGCCTCGGGGATCGATTTGACTTCGAGCACGCTCTAAATCCTAGCGTCGATCCCATGAACGTTCCGACCTCGCGCCATCCCGCGCTCGTGCTGGCCATCTGCTGCGCCAGCATCGTCGTCGCGGTGATGGACATCTCCATCGTCACCGTCGCCCTGCCGTCGATCCGGCGGGACCTCGGCGCGTCCGTCTCCGGTCTGCAGTGGACGGTCGACGCCTACACGCTCGTGCTCGCCGGGTTCCTCGTGCTCGCCGGGTCGACCGCCGACCGGTTCGGGCGCAAACGCGTCTTCCTCACCGGGCTCACCGTCTTCGGCCTCGGCTCCCTGCTCTGCAGCGTCGCCCCCGGCATCGGCTGGCTCGTCGCCGCCCGCGCGCTCCAGGCCGTCGGCGGCACCATGCTCAACCCGGTCGCGCTCGCCATCGTCACCACGGTCTACCCCGCGCCGGCCGAACGCGCCCGCGCGATCGGCGTGTTCGGGTCGATGTCCGGGCTGGCACTGGCGCTCGGCCCGATCCTCGGCGGCGCCCTCGTCGACGGGCTCGGCTGGCGGGCCGTCTTCTGGGTGAACGTTCCGATCGTCGTCGTCGCCATCGCGGCCACTCTCAAGTGGGTCCCCGAGTCCCGTGCGGCCCGCGCGCGCCGGTTCGACCCGCTTGGCCAGGTGCTCGTGGTCCTCGTGCTCGGCTGCGTCGTGGCCGCCATCATCGAGGCCCGCGCGCTGGGCTGGACGTCGCCGGTGATCCTCGGCCTGCTGGCCGTCGCCGCGCTCGCCGTGGCCGCGCTCCTGCGCCACGAGCCGCGCCGCGCCGACCCGCTGCTCGAACTGCGCCTCTTCCGCAGCGTGGCGTTCAGCGGCGCGATCGTCACGGCGCTGTTCGCGCTCTGCGGGTTCGGCGTCTTCCTCTTCGTCACCACGCAGTACCTGCAGGACGTCCGCGGCCTGACAGCGCTGACGGCCGGGCTCTGCCTGCTCCCGGTCGGCGTGCTCGTCCTGGTCCTGTCCCCGCGGACCGGACGGCTGGTCGGCACCCGCGGCCCGCGGCTGCCGCTGGTCGTCGCCGGGATCGCGCTCGCCCTCGGCGGCGTGACGTCGGCGTGGCTCGGCCCGGCCACGCCGCTGCCCCTCGTCCTGACGGTCTACCTGCTGTTCGGCGTCTTCCTCGGCACGGTCAACCCGCCGATCACCAACACCGCCATCTCCGGGATGCCGGGCTCGATGGCCGGGGTGGCCGGGTCGCTGGCCTCGGCCGGCCGCCAGACCGGCACGACCCTCGGCGTCGCGCTCGCCGGGACGGTCGGCGCGGGCCCCGGCGGGTGGTGGCTGGTCGCCGCCCTCGGCGCCGGTGTCCTCGCCCTCGCGCTCGTCAGCACGGGCGAGCGGGCGGCCGCCACCGGCCGCCGGGCGGCAGACCTGTTCGCCGAGGTGGAAGGCGGCCCGGTCAACCTCCCGCGACCGACGGGATGATCTGCACCTCGCCGCGGTCGCGCAACGCCGTCGACGGGCCGTCGAGCCGGCGGCACTCCTCGCCGTCGACGTAGAAGTTGACGTACCGGCGCAGCCCCGCCTGCTCGTCGCGCAACCGCCGTTCCAGCGCCGGGTACCGCCGCGCGAGCTCGTCGAGCAGCGCCCCGAGCGTGGCCGCGCCGTCGAGCTCGACCTCCAGCCGGGACTCGCCGCCCGTCTTCGCCCGCAGCGGACCGGGCACCAGCACCGTGATCCGCACGGTCACACCGTCGCGGCGCGGACGCTCAGCACGTCCGGCAGGTGCGAGACGACCAGCTGCCAGCTGTCGCCGTCGTCCCGGCTGGCGTAGACGTCGCCGGTCCGGGACCCGAAGTAGATCCCGGCCGGGTCGGCGTCGTCGGCGCACATCGCGTCGCGCATCACCCCGGCCCAGTACCCGTCCGGCAGGCCGGAACCCACGGCCTCCCACGACTTCCCGGCGTCTTCGCTGCGGTACACCCGGCACCGGCCTTCCGGCGGGAACCGCATGACGTCGGCGGTCAGCGGGAACGTGTAGATCACCTCGGGCCGGTGCGGGTGGACGACCATCGGGAAGCCGAAGTCGCTGGGCAGGCCGTCGGCGATGGACTGCCAGCTCGCCCCGCCGTCGTCGCTGCGGTAGACGCCGTGGTGCACCTGCGCGAAGAGCCGCTCCGGCGCGCTCGGGTGCATCGCGACCTTGTGCACGCAGTGGCCGTACTCGGGGTACGGGTCGGGCACGTGCACCGCCTTGATCCCGGTGTTGCTCGCCCGCCAGGTCGCGCCGCCGTCCTCGGTGCGGTAGACGCCGCCGGTCGACATCGCCACGGTGACGCGGCCGGGCTCGACCGGGTCCGGGAGCACCGTGTGGATGGCCTTGCCGCCACCGCCGGGCGTCCAGTGCTCGCGGTGCGGGTGGTCCCACAGCCCGCGGACGAGCTCGTACGTGCGGCCGCCGTCGTCCGAGCGGAACAGCGCGGACGGCTCGGTGCCGGCGTAGACGACGTCCGGCTCGCTCGGCGGCCCGGGCACCAGCTGCCAGGCCCGGACCAGCGATTCGGCGGTGTCGGGCGGGAACGCGATCGGCGCGTGGTCGGGTTCGTCCCAGGTCGCGCCCAGGTCGTCGCTCGTGGCGACGCTCGGCCCGAAGTGCTCGCTGGTGACCCCGGCGAGCAGCCGCGGCGTGGACCGGCGCGTGTCGATGCCGACCGCGTACACCTCGGTCATCGGGTGGTGCGGCCCGGTCACCTCCCAGTCCGCCCGGCCGTCCGTGCTGGTCGCCAGCCACAATCCCTTGCGTGTCCCGATCGCGAGCACGACAGGCATCCGGCACCTTCCCCTCAGCGTGACCGCTGTCACAGTACTCTGCCGGAAAAATCTCCGGGGAAAAATGTCGAGCGCCGCGCGCGGCCGATCGACGCGGGGGTGAAGGCCGGACAGCGCGTCCGGGACGACCCGGGCCCCGGCCGACGAGAACCAGGGAGCAAGGCCATGCGTTTCCTCATGATGCACCGGATCGACGAGAACGACCCGGCGGCGTGGAACCCGACGCCGGAGTTCATGCAGAAGATGGGCGGGTTCATCCAGGAGGCGGCCGAGAAGGGCGTCCTGATCACCGCCGAGGGCGTGCACCAGACCGACAAGGGCGCGCTGGTCCGCAAGCCGCGCGGCGCGGCGATCCGCGTCACCGACGGGCCCTTCGCCGAGGCCAAGGAGGTCATCGGCGGGTTCGCGCTGATCAACGCCGCCGACCGCGCGGAGGCGGTCGAGTTCGCCAAGCGGTACGTGGACCTGTTCGACCTCGAGATCGAGGTGGAGATCCGCCAGGTCGTCGAGTTCGACGACCTCCCGGCGCAGGACTGACGGCCGCCGGTGGCGCTAGGCTGGCCGGGAACCGACTCTGGGGGTTGGCAAAGATGTTCCTGGTCACCGGCGCCACCGGCAACGTCGGCGCGGAAGTGGTCGCGGCACTGGCGAAAGCCGGCGAGCCGGTCCGGGCACTGGTGCGCCGGCCGGACGCAGTGCTGCCGGACGGCGCCGAAGCCGTCATCGGCGATCTCAACGATCCGGCGAGTTTCGAGGACGCGCTGAAGGGCGTCGACGGGATCTTCCTGCTGCCCGGCTACCACGACATGCCCGGCATGCTGGCGCGGGCGCGCGACGCGGGCGTCCGCCGGATCGTGCTGCTGTCCGGCGGCTCGGCCGCGCTCGAAAACCTCGACAACGCCGTGTCGGCGTACATGACGCTGGCCGAACGCGCGGTGCGGGACTCGGGCCTGGACTGGACGTTCCTGCGGCCGCGCGCGTTCATGGCGAACGCGCTGCGCTGGCTGCCGCAGCTGCGCGCGGGCGACACCGTCCGCGCGCAGTTCCCGCACGTGGCGGCCGCGTGCGTCGACCCGGCGGACATCGCCGCGGTGGCGGCGCTCGCGCTCGCGGGCGGCCACGAAGGGCGGATCCACGAGCTGACCGGGCCGGTGGCGCTGCGCCCCGCCGACCAGGTCGCGGTGCTGGCCGAGGTGCTCGGCCGGGACCTCGAGTTCGTGGGGCTGTCGAACGAGGAGACGCGCGCCGAACTGGAAGCGAGCATGCCGCGCGAGTACGTCGAAGCGTTCTGGGACTTCTACGTCGGCGGGACGCTCGACGAGGCGACGGTGCACCCGACGGTGGCCGAGGTGACGGGCCGGCCCGCCCGCACGTTCACCGACTGGGCCGAGGCGCACGCGGACGCGTTTTCCTGACAGGTCCCGGACAGTTGCGGCAGGCCGTTGTGCTCCACCGGGCGGTCACGCCAAGGTGGACCCGGCGCCGGCCGGGAGGGGAAGCGTGAGCGACGGGAAACGGGCGCGGGCCGACCTTTCCGCGGTCCTGGGGGTGGTGCTCGCCGTCCCGGTGGTCGCCAGCAGCCTGCTGGTGCTGGGCCTGCTCGGGAAGCTCGTCTGGCCGCCGTACTTCTGGGTGTTCCCGGCCGGGTGGGCGCTGGCCGGCGCGATCACGTTCGTCCCCCTCTACGAGCACCTTGTGCTGTCCGTGCTGCTCAAGATGCGCGAGCCCAGCCAAGGCGAGCTGACCTGGCTCACGCCGTGCTGGGCGGCCGTGTGCGACGCGGCCGGCGTGGACGGCGGCCGGTACCGCTTGTGGGTGGAGCCGTCACGCGAGCTGAACGCCTTCGCCGCCGGGGGCCGGACCGTCGCGGTGACCCATGCCGCTCTCGACCTGCCTCGCCCGGGTCTGGAGGCGATCCTCGCCCACGAGCTGGGCCACCACCTTTCCGGGCACACGCGGGCCACCCTGCTGGTGCACTGGCTCGAGCTGCCGGCCCGGGTGCTGTCCCGCCTGGTCCGGCTGATCGCCTGGGTCGTGCCGCACGTCGGCCGGGCGTTCCGCTCCTTCGGCCGGCCGGTCGAGGTACTCGTCACCGTGCTGCTCGGCCTGGGCGTGCTCACCGCGCTCGCGTTCCTCGACCCGTGGCTGCTGCTGACGCCGCTGCTCGGCCCGGTGCTCGCCTGGTCGAAGCGGCTCGGCGAGTACCGGGCCGACCGGATGGCGGCGCGACTGGGGTACGGTCGGGAGCTGGCCCTGCTGCTCAAGGCGTGGAACCTGCGCGACCGCGGGGACGAGCGCCGGCTGTGGTCCCGGCTGATGGCCGGGCACCCCGCCCACATCGACCGGGTCAAGCGGCTGAAAGACCTGGGCGTCAGGCTGTGAGCACGGTCTTGCCCGCCGCGCGGCCGGCGTGGACGTGGCCGATCGCGCCGGCGGCGTCGGCCAGGGGGCAGGTCCGGTCGAGCACCGGCGTGAGCCGGCCGGACTCGATCAGGTCGCGCAGGTCTTCGAGGTCCGCGCCGCGCACGCGGGAGACGAGCCCGCACAGCCGCTGCCGCACGAACGGGTTCAGCAGCGCCGCCCGGAACACCCGCTGGATGCCGCCGAGCCACTTGCCGCCGTTCTCGCCGCCGACGATCACGAGCGTGCCGCGCGGGGTCAGCGCCCGCCGCAGGGTGGACAGCGAACGCAGGCCCGCCGTGTCCACGATCAGGTCGTACCGCCGGGCCGCGAAGTCTTCACGCTTGTAGTCGACGACGTGGTCGGCGCCGAGCCTGCGGACCAGGTCCGTCTTCGCGGTGCTGCATACCCCGGTGACGTCCGCGCCGAAGGCCTTGGCCAGCTGGACGGCGAAGGTGCCGATGCCACCGGCCGCCCCGATGACCAGGACCCGCTGCCCGGACTGGACACGCCCGGTGTCGCGCAGTGCCTGCAGGGCGGTGCCGCCGGAGACCAGGACGGCCGCCGCCTGCTCGAAGGAAAGCCGCGCGGGTTTCGCCGCGACGAGGTCCTGCTTCGCGACGGCGTACTCGGCGAACGCGCCCTCGCAGACGCCGAACACCTCGTCGCCCGGCCGGACCCGCGTGACGCCGTCGCCGGCCTCCTCGACGGTGCCGGCGAAGTCGAGGCCCCGCACGGGTTGTTTCGGCCGGCGCAGCCCGAAACCCAGCAGCCGCAGCAGATACGGCTTCCCGGTGGTCAAGTGCCAGACGCCCGGGTCGACGCCGGCCGCGTGCACGCGCACGAGGACCTCGCCGGCACCGGGCGACGGTCTGTCCGCGTCGCGGAATTCGAGGACCTCCGGGTTGCCGTACCGGTCCTGGACGATGGCTTTCACGATGACTCCTCCGGGTACTGGAACACTTCTTCGAGCGGGACGCCGAACACGTGCGCGATCTGGAACGCCATCTCGAGCGAAGGCGAGTACCGGCCCTGCTCGATCGCGATGACGGTCTGGCGGGTGACGCCGATCCGGGTGGCGAGGTCGGCCTGGGTCATCCGGCCGTGCGCGAACCGGAGGGCACGGAGCGAGTTGGTGACGCGGGTCGGTTTCACCACGGCTGGAAACCCCGGCGGTAAGCGAAGACCCGGGCGACCGACCCGAGGATCGCCGAGAGCGTGAAGCACAGGTAGACGGCGTTGGCGATCCAGAAGTGCGGCGCCTCGGCCATCGCCAGCAGCAGCGCCGCGACGGCGCCGATCACGACGAACGAGTGGCCGACGTACTCGCCGAACCGGCCGATCTCGCGGTCGCGCTGGTCCTTCCCGCCGTCCTGGGACACGATCGCCGCGGCGATGCTCGCCACGATCGTCGCGACGATGGACGCGCCGACCGTCCACAGCAGCGTCGCGACGTAGGGGACGTCGGCCAGCGGGCGGCCGCCGGCCCGGCCGAGGAGCAGGACGAGGTACACCGCGTAGCTCGCTATCGCGGCGATCCCGAGGATCCAGGCGCGCTTCTCTTCGTGGGTCACTTCGTCAAGGTAAAACAAACCAGACATCATGTCAAAGTTTCTTGACATGAGAACATTCTCGGCGAGGGTGTCCAAGGGACGGTCCGCCGTTCGTAGTTCCCCCGTACGGCAACCGAGCCACTGGAGGATCCCGTGAAGTACCTGATGCTGATCAACGCCTCGCTCGACGCGGACGGCGAGCCCACCGGCTGCAGCACGCCGGACGACTGGATGCTGTTCGACAAGTCCCTGAAGGAAGCCGGCGTCTACGTCGGCGGCAACTCGCTCGCCGACTTCACCACGGCCGCCGCGGTCCGGGTCGACGAGCAGGGGGAGCGGATCGTCACCGACGGGCCGTTCGCCGAGTCCCGCGAGGTGCTCGGCGGCTACTTCGTCGTCGACGTGCCGGACTTCGACGTCGCGCTCGACTGGGCGGCACGCTGCCCGGGCGCCCGCGACGGTGGGCACATCGTCGTGCGGCCGCTCGCCACCTACGGGGACTGACGGCAGTGCCGGGGCGGGCGGAGGCGTCGGATGAGGCTTTCGGGGGTTCCGGGTGGCGGAGCCCCCGGCCCGGGGCGGAGCCCCGGCTGACGCTGGCGGCCGTTTTCCGGGAGGAGCGCGGGCTGCTGCTCGCCGCGCTCGTCCGCCGGTTCGGCGACCTCGACCTGGCCGAGGAGGTGACGTCGGAGGCGATCGAGGCGGCGCTGGTGCGCTGGCCGGCCGAGGGTGTCCCGCCGAAGCCGGGCGCCTGGCTGATGACGACGGCCCGGCGCAAGGCGGTCGACCGGCTGCGCCGCGACCAGGCCTACGCGGCCCGGCTCGCGGTGCTGCAGGTCGAGGCCGACCGCGCGGCGCCCGCCCCGGCGTCCGACGGCGGGTTGCCGGACGAGCGGCTCCAGCTGTTCTTCACGTGCGCCCACCCGGCGTTGCCCGCCGAGGACCGGACGGCGCTGACCCTGCGCTGCCTGGCCGGCTTGACGACGAACGAGGTGGCGCGCGCGTTCCTGGTGCCCAGCGCGACGATGGGCAAGCGGATCGTGCGGGCGAAGAACCGGATCCGCGCGGCCCGGATCCCGTTCCGGGTGCCGTCGGCGGACGAGTTGCCGGGCCGGCTGCCGGGCGTGCTCCAGGTCGTGTATTCGATCTTCACGGAGGGGTACGCGGCGAGTTCGGGTCCGGACCTGCAGCGGCTCGACCTGGCGGAGGAGGCGATCCGGCTGGCCCGGATCCTGCGCCGGCTGCTGCCGGACGAGCGTGAAGTGGCGGGCTTGCTGGCGTTGATGCTGCTGATCCACGCCCGCCGCGACGCGCGCACGGGTCCGGACGGCGGCCTGGTCCTGCTGGAGGACCAGGACCGCACCCGCTGGGACCGGGCGATGATCGCGGAGGGGACGGCGTTGGTGGAGGTCGCTTTGACCGGCGGCCCACCGGGGCTGTACGGAGTCCAGGCGGCGATCGCGGCCCTGCACGACGAGCCGGCGGACGTGGCGGGCACGGACTGGCCCCAGATCGTGGCGCTGTACGACGTGCTGCGCGGGCTGGCGCCATCACCGGTGGTGGAGCTGAACCGAGCGGTGGCGGTGGCGATGCGCGACGGCCCGGCGGCGGGTCTGTCCCTTTTGGACGCACTGGCGGAGGAGCCGCGCCTGCGGGGGTACAGCCCGTTCCCGGCGGCCCGAGCGGACTTGCTGGTCCGCCTGGGCCGCCACACCGAAGCGGCGGCGGCGTATCGCGAAGCCCTGGAACTGGCCGGGACCGAGCCGGAGCGCGCTCACCTGCGCCGCCGCCTCACCGAGTGCGCAAAGCCGTGAATGTGCCATTCACGGACGTTGGTCCGCGCCTTCACGGACTTGGGCCGGGCGTGGTGACGAGCCGAAACTGTCGGTGGCCCCCGGTAAGCTGGAAACCGGGGGCCGGAGGCCCACCCGCTGTCAGCTCGCCGCGCGCAGTGCCGCCACCGCGGGGGCGAACATCGTCGCCTTGATCGCCCCCAGCGTCCCGCGGTCCTTGCCCGCCAGCGCCTCGACCCGCGACGAAGCCACCTTCACGACCTCGCCCTCGGCGGCGATCTCGTCCACCAAGCCCGCCGCCAAAGCCTCGGCACCGCCGAACCGCCGCCCGGTCGTCATCGACGCGATCGCCGACGCCGGCGTCAGCTTTCCCTGGATCAACGCCGCCATCCCCGGCGTGAACGGGATGTTGATGTCCGCCTCCGGGAAGCAGAAGTACCCGCGGTCCGCGCGCATCACGCGGAAGTCGTGCGCCATCGCCAGCATCGCGCCCGCGCCGAACGCGTGGCCGGTGATCGCCGCCACCGTCGGGACCGGCAGCGTCAGCACCCGCGCGAAGAGCTCCTGCACGTCCGCGACGTACTCGGATGCCTTGTCGCCGTTCGCTGTCAGCCATTCCAGGTCGAGGCCGTTCGAGTAGAACTTGCCGCCGCCGGTGGTCACCAATACGTCGGTCACTTCGTCCAAAGTGGAATGGACGCGCTGCAGCCACTCCGGTGAGAAGCGGTTTTCGTCGTCACCCAGGTGCAAAACGGTCAAGGCCGGTCCTTCTCTCGTGGGGGCACGGTCAGCACGGCCCGCACCGCGGCGGCCAGCCTCTCCCGCACCAGGGGGTCGGTGATGTCGCGCCGGAAGAACGCGGTCGGCAGGTCGACGACGCACGTCGTGATCACCTCGACGGCCAGCCCGTCGCCGCGGTCCCACACCAGCCGCGCGAGCCGCACGAGCAGCGCGACCAGCCGTTTGTCCACCGCGTGCAGGGCTTCCGCCAGCTCGTCGGGCAGGTCGGGCCCGAACAGCCGGTCGCCGCGCACCTTCAGCAGCATCCGCGCGCCGTCGGGACGCCGCAAGGCGAACACCGCGGGCGTGTCGGCCGCCGCGACGACGGCCTCCACCGGCGAAGAAGCGGAGTCCACCAGCGACGTCTGCAAGTCCAGGAACTCGGTCGCCGCGCGCAGCCAGACCCGCGCCAGCAAGGCGTTCAGTGACCCGAACGCGTGATAGATCGTCCCGTTCGGGACCCCCGCCGCCGCGGCAAGACCACGCACGGTGACGTCCGCCGAGGAGGCGACGAGGCGCTCGGCGACGTCGAGCAGCGCGTCGAGGTCGTGCACACGGGGGCGGGGCATGCCGCGACCGTAACAGAACACGTGCTCCAAAACCAGGCGGTAAGCTGCCGCCCGTGGAGATCTGGGTCAACCCGGCGTGCTCGAAGTGCCGATCCGCCGTGTCGCTGTTGGACGAAGCCGGCGCGCAGTACACCGTGCGCCGCTACCTCGAGGACCCGCCGACCGCGGCGGAGCTCGAAGCCGTGCTCGAACGCCTCGGCCTCGAGCCGTGGGACATCACGCGCACCGCGGAACCGATCGCGAAGGAGCTCGGCCTCAAGTCGTGGGGCCGCACCGACGCGGACCGGCCGAAGTGGATCGAAGCCCTGGTCACGCACCCGAAGCTGATCCAGCGCCCGATCATCACGGCCGACGATGGCACCACGGTCGTCGCCCGTGACCCCGAAACGGTCCGTTCGGTCCTTTAAGGAATCACGCCGTCCTTCGCGAGCAGCGGGACGTCCAGCGGCACCGTCTCCGGGTATTTGATCCCGGCGCCGGTGTTCAGCACGACGACGTCTTCGTCACCGCCCAGCCAGCCGGACTCGCGAAGGTGGCGGAGCGCGGCAAAGCACGCCCCACCTTCCGGGCAGACGAACGTGCCTTCGAACGTGGTCAGTTCCCGTTGCGCCGCAAGCAGTTCCTCGTCCGTGACGGCGACCGCGGTGCCGCCGGTCGCGTAAACCGCGTCGAGCACCAGGAAATCACCGAGCGCCTTGGGCACGGTGATGCCGAAGGCGACAGTCCGCGCGTCGGGGAACGGCTCACTCTCGCGGGCCCCCTGTGAGAACGCCGTGACGATCGGCGCGCACCCGGTCGCCTGCACCGCCACCAACCGCGGAAGCGGCCCGGAAACCCAGCCCAGCTCCCGCATTTCCAGCAGGGCCTTGTGGATCCCGATGATCCCGACCCCGCCGCCGGTGGGGTAGAGGATGACGTCGGGCAGCCGCCAGCCGAACTGCTCCGCGATCTCGTACCCCATCGTCTTCTTGCCCTCGATGCGGTACGGCTCCTTCAACGTCGAGACGTCCTGCACCCCGGGCCGCCGCCCGACCGCCGCCGCGACGAGCTTCCCCGCGTCGCCGATGAGACCGTCCACCCGGTACAGCTCGGCATCGGCGGCGACGCACTCCCGCATGGTGATCGCCGGCGCGTCGTCGGGCATCGCGACCAGGCTCGTCAGGCCCGCGCGGGCCGCGTACAACGCCCACGCCGCGCCCGCGTTGCCGTTGGTCGGCATCGCGATCCCGCCGACGCCCAGCTCGGCCGCCCGCGAGACGCCGACCGCGGCACCCCGCGCCTTGAACGTGCCGGTCGGGACCAGGCCCTCGTCCTTCATCCACAGCCGCGACAACCCCAGCTCACGGCCGTACCGCGGCAGGCGCAGCATCGGCGTCATGCCCTCGCCGAGGCTGACGACGTGCTCGGGCGAGCGCACCGGAAGCACCTCGTGGTAGCGCCACAGCGTCGGCTCGCGGCCGGCGATCTCCTTCGGCGTCACGGCTTCGCGGACGCCGTCGAGGTCGTACCGCGCGAACAGCGGCGCGCCCGACGGCGAGAGGCCCTGGACGACGTCGGCGTCGAGGCGCTCGCCCGTCCGGGAGCAGTCGAGGTGGCTGAGGAACGAGTACGGCACGGCGCCTCCGGTCAGAACGGGCGGGTGAACGGCAGCGGCTTGCGCATCCGGACGAGCAGCAGCAGCGGCACCAGGACGTAGGGCAGGTTGAAGGCGAGGAACTTCGCCGGGTTGCCGGTGCGGAAGGCGGGGTCGCCGAAGAACTCGACGCCGAACACGACGATCCCGGTCAGCGTGACGATCATCGTCGCGTAGATCACCGACGGCAGCTGGATCCAGTTCCGGCCGGTCAGCAGCGCGAAGACGAGCACGACGTAGAACGGCATGTAGACGAACGCCGAGAGCCCGGTGACGATCCGCATCCAGTCCGGCGGGTGCATGAACAGCGGGTCGGCGTCGTGGGCGTACCAGTGGTTCGAGTTGACGAAGAAGTTGTCCGAGGGCTTCGAGAAGTCGACGCCGACGGTCGGCAGCAGGTCGCTGATCAGCGACGTCACCGTGAAGGCCGAGAACAGCACCGCGAAGAAGACGTCGATCTTCCGGTCCCGCAGCGGCAGGTTCATGGAGGTGATCCTAGGTCCTATTGTGAGGGGATGGACGCGCTGCGGGTCTGCCTGTACGTCTTCGCCGGGGTGACGCTCGGCACGTGGCTGATGTCGGTGCTGACCAGGGAGTACTCCTGGGTCGACCGGATCTGGTCGATCGTCCCGGTCGCGTACCTGGCGATCTTCGCCGGCGCCGCCGGGTTCGCCGACGCGCGGCTGGACGTGATGTTCGCGCTGGTGACCCTGTGGGGGATCCGGCTGACGTTCAACTTCGCCCGGAAGGGTGGTTACGCCCGCGGCGGCGAGGACTACCGGTGGGCGGTGCTGCGCGAGCGGATGGCGCCGTGGCAGTTCCAGGTCTTCAACTTCTTCTTCATCTCGCTGTACCAGAACGCGATCCTGCTGCTGATCACGCTGCCCGCGTACGCCGCCCTGGAGAACCAGGGCGCGTTCGGGCTCTGGGACGTCGTGGCCGCGGTGGTCTTCGCGGCCTTCCTCGTCGGCGAGACGGTCGCCGACCAGCAGCAGTGGGTGTTCCACCGTGAGAAGCACGCGGGCCGGGCGTCGACGAGGTTCTGCCAGACGGGGCTGTTCCGCTGCTCGCGCCACCCGAACTTCTTCTTCGAGCAGGCGCAGTGGTGGATGATCGCGGTGTTCGGGATCGTCGCCGCCGGTCCGCAGTGGACGGTCGTCGGCGCGGTCCTGCTGACGCTGTTGTTCGTCGGGTCGACGAAGTTCACGGAGAGCATCACGAAGTCGCGTTATCCGGAATACGCCGACTACCAGCGCCGGGTGTCCGCGGTGGTGCCGTGGCCGCCTCGGCGTGAGCCGGCCCGCTCGTGACGGTCATCGCGGCACTGCAGGTCGGGACGGGCGTCGCGCTCGACCGGATCCTGGCGTTCGAGGACGACATCCGCGGTGCCTCGCTGGTGGTGCTGCCCGAAGCCGTGCTCGGCGGGTACCCGCGCGGCGGCCCGTTCCCGGAGTACTTCGGCGCGGCGGTGCCGGTCCCCGGGCCCGAGGTCGCCGAGCTGGCCGGCCTCGCGGCCCGCACGGGCGCGACGGTCGTGGCCGGCGTGATCGAACGCGACGGCTCGACGCTGTACAGCACGGCGGTGTTCCTCGACCCGCACCTCGGGCTGGTGGCGAAGCACCGCAAGCTGGTCCCGACGGAACGCGAACGGCTGGTCTGGGGCCGCGGCGACGGGTCGACGCTTCCGGCGGTCCCGACGGCGGCGGGCCTGGCGGGCGCGGCGATCTGCTGGGAGAACCACATGCCGCTGTTCCGCGCGGCGATGTACGCGAAGGGCGTCCAGATCTGGTGCGCCCCGACGGCGGACGACCGCGACGTCTGGCAGGCCTCGATGCGCCACATCGCCGACGAGGGCCGGTGTTTCGTGGTGTCGGCGTGCCCGTACGAAAGCGAGGGCGACGACCCGTTCCGCGGCGGGAGCGTGATCGTGGGCCCTCTCGGCGACGTCCTCGCGGGGCCCCTTCACGACGGCGAAGGCGTGATCAAGGCGGAAATCGACTTGGAGCAGATCGTGGCGGCGCGGAAGAGCCTCGACGTCTCGGGGCATTACGCGCGGCCGGACGTCTTCTCGCTGACGGTGGACGAGCGCCCCCGGGACGGCGTCACCTTCCTGCGGTGACGCCGTCCCGGCCGGACTCACACCGCCAGCCGGCCACCGTCCACCGGCACGATCGCGCCCTGGACGAAGCTCGACTCCTCCGTCACGAGGAACGCGATGGCCGCGGCGATCTCTTCCGGCGCCGCCACCCGGCCGGCCGGACCTGCCGACGCCAGCTCGTCCAGGCCGTCGCCGAACACCGCCGTGCCCTCGGTGCGCGTCGGGCCGGGGCTGATCGCGTTGACCCGGACGCCGGACGGCCCGAACTCCGCCGCCCACGCCTTCGTCAGCAGCTCGACCGCCGCCTTCGACGAGCCGTACAGTGCCATGCCGGCCATGCCCCGCGTCGCGACCATCGTGGACACGTTGACGATCGCGCCGTGGCCGCGCTCGGCCATCGCGGGTGCCAGCTCCGCGACGAGGAAGTACGGCACCTTCACGTTGATGTCGTACACGCGGTCGAAGTCGGCCTCCGACAGGGAAGCGGTCGGCCCGGTCGGGAAGATCCCCGCGTTGTTCACCAGCACGTCGATCTGCCCGCCTACCTCACGTGCTCGCGCCGCCAGCTCGCGCGCCGACGACGCGTCCGTCAGGTCGGCCGCCACGAAGTCGGCCTTCCCGCCCGACTCCCGGATCCGCGAGACGACCTCCGCCCCGCGCCCGGCGTCCCGGCCGGACACCACGACGTGCGCGCCGAGCGCGGCCAGCGCGACCGCCGTCGCCCGGCCGATTCCGCTCGTTCCGCCGGTCACCAGCGCCGTGGTCCCGGAAAGTTCCGAACTCATCACTCAACTCCTCGTACCCGTTGTCCTTCACCGGGTACAAGCGCGAGGACCGAACCGGGCTTCCGGGGAAGCCTTCGGCGCTCCTTATGCCCGCGATCAGTCCTCTCGATAGGCCTCCAAGGCGGCGACGAACGCGGCGAGGTCACGGCGGTGCGACGTCGCCGGCCACACCGCCCACGTCCGCCGCACGATCGGGTTGCCGGCGAGGGGCACCCACCGCACGGTGTCCGGCATCGGATACGGCCACTCCGGCGGCGCGAAGGCGTAGGCCCCGCCGGAGCTGACCGCCGGGATCTTCAGCTCGACGATCAGCCGCTGCTCCTCGGGCACCTCGGGCCCGACGGTGAGGCCGTGGCTGCGCAGGATCGCCGCCAGCTCGTCGTACCACGCCGGGCTGCCCGCGCGGGCGAAGGCGAACCACTCCAGCCCGGCCAGGTCCTCCAGCCGGACCGGCGAGCCCAGCTTCTCGGCGAGGTCCGCGGCCAGCAGCACGCCGACGTCCTCCGTGACGACGAGCGACGCGTCCAGGTCGGGCCCGGGTGGCCGCTCGCGCACCAGCCCGACGTCCAGCTCGCCCGCCCGCAGCGCGGCCACCTGCGCCACCGACGACAGGTGCCGGGCCTGCACCCGCGTCTCCGGGTACTCCTCGGCCAGCCGCGCGAGCGCCGACGGCAGCAGCTCGGGCGGCAGCTCCAGGGGGACGCCGACGCGCAGCACACCGGTCGTCGTGTGCCGTGCCAACGCGGCGATGGCCTGCTCGTGCCGCGCCAGCACCGCGCGTGCTTCGCCCAGCAACGTCGTTCCGGCGTCGGTCGCCTGGACACCGGTGCTGGTGCGGACCAGCAGCTGGACGCCGAGCCGGCGTTCGAGCGCGGTGATCGTCTGGGACAGCGCGGGCTGGCTCACGTGCAGCTGCCGCGCCGCCTTCGACATCGTGCCCGCCTCGACGACCGCGACGAACGCCCGCATCTCACGGATCTCCATCAGCGACCCCACCGGATCGGCAGCGACTTCAGGCCGTTCTGGAAGTTCGACCGCAGCCGGACCGGCTCACCCGCCAGGGAGACGAACCCGAGCTGGTCGAGCACCGCGTCGAACATCGCCCGCAGCTGCACCCGCGCCAGGTGGGCGCCGAGGCAGAAGTGCGGGCCGTGGCCGAAGGTCAGGTGGTCGTTCGGCGTCCGGCCGACGTCGAAGGTGTCCGGGTCCTCGAACACCGCGGGATCCCGGTTGGCCGAAGAGAACCACACCACGACCTTGTCCCCGGCCCGGATGTCCACATCGGACAGCCGGACGTCCGAGGTGGCCGTGCGCCGGAAGTGCATGACCGGCGTCCACCACCGGAGCATCTCCTCGACCGCCGACGGCAGCAGCGACCGGTCGGCCAGCAGCCGCCGGTACTGCGCGGGGTGCGTGAGCAGCGCCAGCAGCCCGCCGGGCAGCCCGTTGCGCAGGGTTTCGTTGCCCGCCACGGAAAACAGCCAGAAGAGGTTCTCGAACTCCGCCAGCGAGACGCGGCCGCCGTCGTCCCCGACGTGCCGCATCAGGTTGCTCATGACGTCGTCGCCCGGGTGCGAACGCTTGTACTCGCCCAGCGCGTTCGCGTACGCGTAGAGATCCGGCATGCCCGCGCGCGTGCGCGGGTCCGGCATCGACCCGTCCGGCCCCGGCGACGGGCGGACGGCGAGTGCGGCCCGGGCCAGGTCGCTCACCTCCGAGACCGAAACCGTCGAGCTGACCGCGTATTCGGCGTCCTGGTAGCCGATGACGCGGTTGCTCCAGTCGTACATCAGCCGCCGGTCCTGTTCCGGCACGCCGAACACCGCGGCCAGCGTCTGCAGGGGCAGATCGGCCGCCAAGGCGGCGAAGTCGCACGAACCCTGCGAAGCGACACCGGCGACGAGGTCCCGCGCCCGGCTCTCGATCTGCGAAGTCAGCTTCGCGACAGCGCGCGGTGTGAACGCCTTCGTGAGCAGCCCGCGCAGCCGGCCGTGCTCCGGCGGGTCCATGTTGAGCATCATCCGGCGCACGTAGGCGAGGTCGGCCGCGTCGCGGATCTGCGTCCCGCCCAGCTGCGACGAGAACACCCCGGGGTCGCGCAGGACGCGCCGGACCTCGGCGTGCCCGAGGACGGCCCAGAAGTCGTCGACGCACACCACCGGGCCGGCGCGCCGCAGCCGCGCCAGCTCGTCGTACGGGACCCCTCGCACGTAGGTGTCCGGATCGGTGATCGTCACGAGCCCGACCCTAGCCGCGGCCACCGACAGTTTGGGAGGCTGCGCGGATGGACACCCTGAACATGCGTACCGGCGGCGATGGCGAACCGGCCGTCCTCCTGCTGCACGGCCTCGGCGCGACCGGCGCCGTGTGGAACCACTTCGCCCCGCCGCTCACCCGGCGCGTCCTGGTGCCCGACCTGCCCGGCCACGGCCTGTCCGCGCCGCTGCCGCACTACAGCTTCGAGACGTTCACCGCGGCCGTCGCGCGGGCGCTGCCGGGGAAGGGCCCCTACGTCGTCGTCGGCCATTCCCTCGGCGGGGTGCTGGCCCTCGAACTGGCGTCCGGGAAGTACGACGTCGAGGTCGCGGGCGTGCTCGCGCTCGGGGTGAAGATCGAGTGGACCCAGGACGACCTGGGCCGCGTCGCGACGCTCGCCGCCCGCCCGGCCCGCGTCTTCGAATCGCGCGTGGACGCCGAGCAGGCCTACCTGAAGGTGTCCGGGCTGCTCGGCATCGCGCCCGCGGACCCGGCCGGGCTTCGCGAGACCGAGGGAGGTTGGCGTCTCGCGATGGACCCGGCCGCGTTCGGCGTCGGCGCGCCGGACATGCCGGCGCTGCTCGCCGCGGCGCGGTGCCCGGTCGTGCTGGCGGCGGGCGAGCACGACCCCATGAGCCGTCCGGACCAGCTGCGCGCGCTGGACCCGGACGCGGTCACCCTCGCCGGCCTCGGGCACAACGCCCACGTCGAGGACCCAGCCGCCGTGCGCGCCCTGCTGGACCGCTTCGACGTCTGAAGGCTCGGGGGCAGCCGTCGTACCCCACGCGACGGCTGCTCCGAACCCCTCGCCACCACCGGACCCGGCAAGCCTAGGAAACGGCGGTGGACGAACGGCTGTACCGGCCTGCCCGATCGTCGTCACCCTCGGTACCTGCGGAAACGGTTATCTTCGCCGTTCGGTGGTACATCGGAAGCGGCACGATCGGAATGCTGGAGGGGTACGTTCCGCTGCGGGGCACGCGGGGAGAGGACGCCTGTGGACGAAGGCCTGCCGTTCGCCGGATGGCTGCGGGAGCGGCGCGTGCTCGCCGGCCTCACCCAGGCCCAGCTGGCCGACCGCGCCGGGCTGAGCCTGCGCGCCGTGCGCAACGCCGAGCTCGGCAGCGTCCGCCGGCCGCGGCCGGAGACCGAACGGCGGTTGCGGGAAGCGCTTGCCGAGGCCCCGCCCGAGCCGGTCCGGATCGGCGTCCTGGGTCCGCTCACCGTGCTGCGCGGGGATTCCGCGGTCGAGATCGGCGCCGAAAAGCAGCGCCTCCTGCTCGCGCTGCTGGCCCTGCAGCCGAACCGGACGGTCCGGCGCGAGGACCTCGTCGACGTCATCTGGGACGAGCCGCCGCCGTCCTGCCTGGACCTGCTCCACACCTACGTCGCCCGGCTGCGGCGCGCGCTGCGGCCCGCCGACCCGATCGCCACCGACAAGGGCGGCTACCGGCTCACCGCCGGTGCGGACGACCTCGACCTCCTGCGTTTCGAAGCGCTCCTCGATGCCGGCGCCTACCGCGAAGCCCTCGAACTCTGGCGCGGTCCCGCGCTCGCCGACGTCGAACGCCTTCAGCAGCATCCCCTGCGGCTGGCCCTGGCGATGAAGCGCGCGAAGACGGTCATGGCGTACGCCGAGATCGCCGACCCCGAGGACGCGTCGGTGCAGCTCCGCTCGTTGACCGCCGAAGAGCCCCTCAACGAGTCCGCGCACGCCCGGCTGATGCTGGCGCTCGCCGCGTCCGGCCGGCAGGCGGCCGCCCTGTCGGTGTTCGAGGACGTCCGCCGGCGGCTGGACGCGGAACTGGGCATCGAGCCCGGGCCCGAGCTGCGTGCCGCCCAGCGCCAGGTGCTGCGGCAGGACTTCCCGCTGCCGCCCTCCCGCGTCCCCGCCCAGCTGCCCGCGGACGTCGCCGGCTTCCGCGGCCGCACCGCGCAGCTGGCGGAGCTGGACGCCGTCGCGGCCGGCGACGGCACGGGCGCGCGCATCGCCGTGCTGACCGGCACCGGGGGCGTCGGCAAGACCGCCCTCGCCGTGCACTGGGCCCAGCGGTCCCTGGCCGAGTTCCCGGACGGCCAGCTGTACCTCGACCTGCACGGCTACGGCACGGTCCGGCCGGTCGAGCCGGGCGACGCGCTGTCGGGGTTCCTGCGCGCCCTCGGCGTCGACGGCGCGGACATCCCCGCCGAGCCGGAGGAGCGCGCGGCGAAGTTCCGCACCGCGCTCACCGGCCGCCGGATGGTGCTGCTGCTGGACAACGCCGGCTCGGTCGGGCAGGTCCGCCCGCTGCTGCCCGGCTCGCCGTCGTGCCTGGTGCTGGTGACCAGCCGTGACGCGCTGCCCGGGCTGGTCGCGCGGCACGGCGCCCGCCGCGTCCTCGTCGACCTGCTCACCGGCGCCGAAGCCCTCGACCTGCTGCGCACGCTGCTCGGCGAGCGCGTCGACGCCGAGCCGGACGCGGCCGAGGCGCTGATCGGCTACTCGGCCCGGCTGCCGCTGGCCCTGCGGCTGGTGGCGGAGCTGGCGCTGAGCCGGCCGGGGGAGCGGCTCGCGGCCCTCGCGGAGGAGCTGGCCGACGAACGCCGCCGGCTCGACCTCCTGGACGGCGGCGGCGATCCGCTGACCGCGGTCCGCGCCGTCTTCTCCTGGTCCTACCGGCACCTGGCGCCCGACGCGGCACGCGTCTTCCGGCTCTGCGGCCTGCACCCGGGCCGCGACCTGACCCCGGCCGCGGTCGCCGCGCTCGCCGGCGTCCCCCTGCCGGAGGCGGAGCGGCTGATCGCCGTGCTCGTCCGCGCCCACCTCGCGCAGGAAACCGGCGACGACCGCGTCCAGCAGCACGACCTGTTGCGCGTCTACGCCGCCGAGCTCGCCGCGGCGGACGAGACCGAGAGCCACGACGCGCAGGAGCGGCTGTTCGACTTCTACGTCCGCTCGGCCGCGCAGGCCATGGACGCCGTCCTCCCGCAGGAGCGGCACCTCCGGCCGCACGTGCCCGACCCCGACGTCAAGGTGCTCGACGCGCCGGCGTGGCTGGAGGCCGAGCGCCGCAACCTGCTGGCCGTCGCCGCGCACGCGACGCGGCACGGCTGGGCCGACCACCTGCGGCTGCTGTCCGGCATCCTCTGGCACTACCTGGACGTCGGCGGCTACCACGAGGAATCACTGGTGCTGCACACGCACGCGTCGGCGCTCGCGCACGACGCCGGCGACCCGGTGGCCGAGGCCGAGCCGCTGACGTTGATCGGGCTGGGCCACTGGCGCGTCGGCCGGTCCCGGGAAGCGCGGCGGTACCTGGAAGAAGCGCTCGCGCTGGTCCGCGAAACCGGCGACCGGCGCACCGAAATCCACGTCCTCAACACGCTCGGCCTGGTCTGCCGCGCGCTGGGCCGGTTCGCCGAGGCGATCACGTACTCGACCGAAGCGTTGTCGCTGGCCCGGAAGAACGGCGACCGGACGAGTGAAGGCCTCGTGCTGGTCGTGCTCGGCTGCTCGTGCCGCGGCATCGGCCGCTACGGCGAGGCGATCGGCTACCTCGAGGAAGCGCGGTCCCTCGCCCGCGACACCGCCGACCGCACCAGCGAGGGCTACGCGCTGGTCAACTTGGGCGACGCGCTGTCGGCGCTGGGACGATACGACGAAGCCGCGCGGGCGCTGGAGCAGGGGCTGGAACACTTCCGCGCCATGGGCGTGTGGGTGAGCGAGGGCTACGCGCTCGGCATCCTCGGCGACGTCGAACACGCCCGCGGCCGGTACGCCGAAGCTGCGGCACACCTCGAACGGGCGCTGGAGATCGCACAGGAGACCGGCAGCCCGACCAACCGCAGCGTCGCGCTCAAGCACCTCGGCGACGTGCGGCTGGCCCAAGGGCGCCACGACGAAGCGGCCCAGCACCTCGAAGAGGCGCTGGGCCTGGCCCGCGAATGCGGCGACCGGGGCGTGGAGTCCCGGGTGCTCAACAGTCTTGGCGCGCTGGCTTCGGCACGCGGCGCGGCGACGGAAGCGCTCGGATACCACCGCGAAGCCCTTGCCGTGGCGAAGGAAACGGGCTGCCGTCCCGAACAGGGCCGGGCCCACTGCGGGCTCGGAGACGTCCACAGTGGACTCGGCGATCCGGTGGCCGCGCGCGAACACTGGGAACGCGCGCTCGCTTGTTACGCCCGGGAGTGCGTGCCCGGCGCGAAGCGCGTCCGGGACCGGCTGACGGAGTAGTGGCGCTCGTCGGCGACGAGGTCGCCTTCGAGACGCTGGACGTCCCGGTCGAAGACGTTCGTGCTGCCCGCCAAGCGGTTGCGCGGGTACGGACGGCGGCGGTACGCGTGGTCGAGCGCCCAGGCGAGCAGGACAACGGCGGCGAGAACGGCGATGATCATGACGCTCCTCCCGGAGTGCGAAGGGCTGTTGCCTTGAAGAACGTGTAATGGAAGGTCCCGTATTCCCTGGTGGTGCGGTAAAGGTCGTGGATTCCGCGCGCCCACCCGGCCTCGTCGACGAGCCCTTCCGCGACGGCGGTTTCGCCGACGCCTTCGACCATCGCGGTGAAGGTGTCGCGGGTGAAACCGGCGACGAGGTCGGGCCGGGACGCGTCCGCGTAGACCGTCCGCGGTTCGACTTTCGCCCCGGCGAAGCCGGCTTCGACGAGGAGGGGGTACAGCCGTCGCCCGATGAGCCCGTCGCCGCCGGCGTCGGCCTGCAGGCGGACGAGGCAGTCGATCGCGGCCTGCGCGTGGTCGCTGCGCGGGTGGTAGAACGCCGAGCCGTGGTCGCCCTCGATCACGGTGATCGTGCCGCCCGGCCGCAACAGGGTTTTCAAGTGCACCAATGCTTTCCCGGGCTCGGGCAGGTGTTCCAGCACGAAGCAGACGAAGAGGTGGTCCCATTCGCCGTCGAGGTCGAAGAGGTCGGCGCGGCGGAAGTCGACGCCGGGAACCCGTTGTCTCGCTTGCTCCAGGGAGTCCGCGGAGACGTCGACCGCGGTCAGCCGCGCGTCCGGGCTGCGGGCCACGAGGTGGACGGTCTGGGCGCCGACGCCGCAGCCGACCTCCAGCACGCGGCTCCCGGCGGGGTAGGCCGTCCCGGCGTGCAGCAGGTCGGCGAGGGTGTCGGCCTGGTCGCCGAGGCGGCGGGCCTCGGGCGCGGCGTACCCGTGCACGTAAGTGGTGTCCATACATCCAGCGTGCTGCGACAATGGCTCGATGGACAGAGCCAAAACCCCGCGGCTGGAGGGGTCCATAGGGTCGGACTTCCTCCAGCTCGACGTCCGCGAGGCACCGCCGGGCGGGCTCGCGGACTGGCTCGCGGGGCAACTGCGTGCCGCGGTCGCGGATGGCAGGCTCCCGGTGGGCGGCCGGCTGCCCGCGTCCCGGGTGCTGGCGGCCGAGCTGCGTGTGTCGCGCGGTGTCGTCACCGAGGCCTACCAGCGGTTGATCGACGACGGGCACGCGGCGGGCCGCGGCCGCGCGGGCACGGTCGTGGTCGCCGCGCCCGTCCTGCCGCCGGACCCCACGCCCGCGCGGACGCCGGCGAAGGTGATCACGCCGATGCCGGGCGTCGAGGTCTTCGACGCGGTCCGCGCGACGCCGGCCCGGATCGACCTGACCCCGGGCGTGCCGGACCTGACGGCGTTCCCGCGCGCGGCGTGGCTGCGGGCCGAGCGCGCGGTCTTCGACGAGCTCGAGCCGGCCCACTTCGGCTACGGCGACCCGCGCGGCGCGCCGGCGATGCGGCTGGCGGTGTCGCACTGGCTGGCGCGCAGCCGCGGCATCCGCGTCGACCCGGGCGAGATCATCATGGTGGCGGGGGTCGCGCAGGCGTTGACGCTGGTGGGGGAGGTGCTGCGGCAGCACGGCCTGTCGGAGATCGCGGTGGAGGACCCGAGTTCGCTGGGCGCGCGCCAGCACCTGCACCACTGCGGCCTGGCGACCCCGCCGGTCCCGGTGGACGAGAACGGCCTGCGCGTCGACGCCGTGGGTTCCCCGGCGGTGCTGCTGACGCCGGCGCACCAGTTCCCGATGGGCGTGGTCCTCGGCGGCGAGCGGCGTCGTGACCTGATGCGCTGGGTGGCCGAGGGCGGCATCCTGGTCGAGGACGACTACGACGCGGAGCACCGCTACGACCGCGCGCCGGTGCCCGCGGTCCGGTCGATGGTGCCGGAGGTGTGTTACACGGGGAGCGTTTCGAAGCTGCTGGCGCCGGCGTTGCGGGTGGGCTGGCTGCTGGCGCCGCCGCGGTTCTTCGACGACCTGGTGGCGGCGAAGCGGTTCGCGGACCTGGGCAACCCGGTGCTGGCCCAGCTGGTTTTGGCGCGGCTGATGGAGACCGGCGAGCTGGAGCGTCAGCTGCGGGTGGTCCGGGCGCGGCACCGCCGTCGTCGCGACGCGATGATCCGCGCGGTTGCTTCTTCGCTGCCTTCGGCGAAGGTCCACGGTGCGGCGGCGGGGCTCCATTTGACGATCACGTTCGGGTTCGAAGTCGACGACGTGGCGGTGGCGGCGGCCGCGCTGGCGGAGGGGGTGAAGGTGCAGCCGTTGTCGTGGCACCGGCAGCTCCCGGGGCCGCCGGGGCTGGTCCTGGGCTACGCGGCCCGGACGGCGACGGAGATCGCGGAAGGGGTCGAGCTGCTCGGCCGTCTGGTTCGTTGACCCCGGCTTTCGCGCCCGCCCCCTTTCGCGCCCGCGCGCGTGAGGGGGACCCCCGGTTTCGACGTTACCGGCGAGCACCGACAATTCCGGGCCCGCGCGGCCGAGTTGTCCACAGCCTCCGCGCGCCGGCCCGGCCCCGGACGACGTGAATGACTCATTCATGTCATCCGACGACAGGGCTCCGGCAAAGTCGTGGCCGCGCGGTCTGCCCGGCGTCGCGGCGATGTCATGAAAGGGTCGTTCATGTCGTCTGACGAGGTGAACGACCCTTTCATGACATATGGGCGACCGGATCGGCTGCGCTGACCTGACTTTGCCGCAGCCCGGTCACCAGACGACATGAATGAGTCATTCACTACACGCGCCCCCGGGTAAAGACTCCACAAAGGACAGTCAAGCNATGGGCGACCGGATCGGCTGCGCTGACCTGACTTTGCCGCAGCCCGGTCACCAGACGACATGAATGAGTCATTCACTACACGCGCCCCCGGGTAAAGACTCCACAAAGGACAGTCAAGCGAGTGTGATCATGCTCTCGCAGGCGATTCGCGAACTTGGTTGCCATACGCAAGCAACTTGCTTAGCCTAGCTAAGGGACTTTGCGAGCAGAAGGGTTGCACAGTGGCGGAACGCCGGACGTATTCGATCGCGGAACTGGGGCCGCGGTACAAGTGGATCGCGCTGTCCAACACGACGCTGGGCATGCTGATCGCCACGATCAACTCCTCGATCGTGCTGATCGCGCTGCCCGACATCTTCAAGGGCATCGGCATCAACCCCCTCGAACCGGCCAACACGAGCTACCTGCTGTGGATGATCATGGGCTTCCTCGTGGTCACCGCGGTGCTGGTGGTGAGCTTCGGCCGGCTCGGCGACATGTACGGCCGCGCGAGGATGTACAACCTCGGCTTCGCCGTCTTCACCGTTTCTTCCATCATGCTGGCCGTCACCTGGTTCGACGGCGACGCGGCCGCGCTGTGGCTGATCGGCTGGCGGATCGTGCAGGGCGTCGGCGGCGCCTTCCTGATGGCGAACTCCTCGGCCATCCTCACCGACGCCTTCCCGGCCAACCAGCGCGGCCTCGCGCTCGGCATGAACGGCGTCGCGGCCATCGCGGGCTCGTTCCTCGGCCTGGTCGTCGGCGGCGTGCTCGCCCCGGTCGACTGGAACCTGATCTTCCTCGTCTCGGTGCCGTTCGGCGTGATCGGCACGATCTGGGCGTACCTCAAGCTGCACGACACCGGCGTCCGCAAGCACGCGCGGATGGACTGGTGGGGGAACATCACCTTCGCGGTGGGTCTCATTTCGGTGCTGGTCGGCATCACCTACGGCATCCAGCCCTACGGGACGTCGCAGACCGGCTGGACCAGCCCGATGGTGCTCAGCTGCCTGATCGGCGGCGTCGCGGTGCTGATCGCGTTCGTGGTCATCGAGACCAAGGTCGACAACCCGCTGTTCCGGCTGTCGCTGTTCCGGATCCGCTCGTTCACCTGGGGCAACATCGCGAACCTGACGGCGTCGCTGGGCCGCGGCGGCCTGCAGTTCATCCTGATCATCTGGCTGCAGGGCATCTGGCTGCCGCAGCACGGCTACACGTTCGAGCAGACGCCGCTGTGGGCGGGCATCTACATGCTCCCGATGACGGTCGGGTTCCTGGTGGCCGCGCCGACGTCGGGCATCCTCGCCGACCGCATCGGCAGCCGCCTGCTGGCCTCCAGCGGCCTGCTGATCACGGCGATCACGTTCCTGCTGCTGATCATCCTGCCGGTGAACTTCGACTACTGGGCGTTCGCGGCGATCCTGCTGATCAACGGCATCGGCATGGGCATGTTCTCCTCGCCCAACCGCGCCGAGGTGATGAACAGCCTCCCGGCGGACGCGCGTGGCTCCGGCGCGGGCATGATGACGACGTTCCAGAACGCGGCGATGGTCCTGTCGATCGGCTTCTTCTTCAGCCTGATCATTTCGGGCCTGTCGAGCAGCCTCCCGTCGACGATGCACGACGGCCTGGTCGCCCACGGCGTCCCCGAGGCGGCGGCATCCCAGGTGGCGAACCTCCCGGCGGTGGCGGTGCTGTTCGCGGCGTTCCTGGGCTACAACCCGATCCAGCAGCTGCTGGGCGGCCAGCTGGCGGCGCTGCCGCCGGACCAGGCGTCGTTCCTGACGGGCCGCAGCTTCTTCCCGAACTTGATTTCGGGGCCGTTCCAGTCGGGATTGGCGGTCGCGTTCGGTTTCGCGATCGCGGTGTGCTTGATCGGCGCGGTGGCGTCACTGCTGACGAAGGACGCGCGCCCGAAGGACCGCGAGTCGGTGGGCGAGGAACTGGCCGCCGTGGCGGGCGAGTCGAGCGGCGGGCCGAGCGAATTGGTGTCGCCGTCCGTCGAGCGCTGACGGTAGTTTCCGAAGCCGGGTGCCGCACTTGCGCGGCACCCGGCTTTTCACGTCGTGGGGGAGCGGAGATGGTTCGTGAGGACGCCATCGCCGAGTTGCTGGGCGCGGCCGGCACGCGGGCGTCCGCCCTGGCCCGGGAGGCGCTGGCGGCGGGCGCCGCAACCGACGTCTGGGAGAAGGTCCAGCCGACGTCGACGACTCGCACGCTCTACGGCCGCCGGGAGAACTCGAGCCGTCGGGCCGGACAGGGCTCGGTCGACTTCGAAGTGGCCTTGCGTGCGCTGGGCGCGTACCCGGGTGAGGTGCTCGCGCGGGCGCAGATCGACGACCGCTCGCGCGGCGGCCACTTCTTCGAGGTGTTCCTGACGCCGGACTTCGGCCGGGTCATCGCCTGCTTCGGCGTCGCGCGGCCCAAGGCGTCCCCGGCCTCGGACGCACCGGCGTGGTCGCGCCTCGACGCGATCGTGCTGGGGACGCTTCCGGAGCCGCATGAGAAGGTCGCCGAGCTGCTCGAGGCGGGCGTCGCCGACGTGCCGGCCGGTCTCGTGGCCGGGCTGGAGAAGTACCTCGCCACCCGTTACTGGAAGAGCTTCGGGAAGTACGCCGCGTTGGTGCCGTCGTTCCCGTCGCCGGACGCCGCCCAGTACCTCACCGCCGCGTTGGACCGCGGCCGTTCGGATCCGCTTTTCACCGAGCCCCTCGTCGCGATCGTCGAGGCCGCGCTGGCCGCCGTGCGCGTCAGGCCGTGACCAGCGCGGGTTCGGCGACCTCGGCCACCGGCATCGTCTTCTTCGCCCGGCGCCGCGCGATGACCCGGCGGCCGACGTCGATCATCGGCACCTCGACCCAGCGGTAGAGCAGGTCGGCGGCGAGCAGCCCCACGACCGTTACGGCGACCGCGGTCAGCGTCCGGTGCGGGGCGAACTGCGGGATCGCGCCGGCGAGCGCCACCGCGACGACGCCCTGCATCAGGTAAAGCGAGTACGACCGCTCGCCGATGAACCGCATCGGCCGCAGCGCCAGCACCCGGGCCAGCGGCCCGCCGCCGGCGACCAGCGACGGCACCAGCAGCGCCGCGAGCACGACGTAGAGGGTGCCGGTGATCGAGCCGCCCTCGTCGTTCAGCAGCGCGGCGATCTCGCCGAACATGGTCTGGACTGCCACCAGCGCGGCGGCGACCACCAGGCCGGCGGCGGGGTGCGTGAAGACGCGCAGCGCGGCGAAGCCCTTGCGGTGGTGCAGGACGATCGCCAGCGTGCAGCCGATGAGGATCGGCGAGTACGCGCCGGCGTAGGGCATGAAGGGGATCAGCGCGAGCATGAGGACGACCAGCCCGAGGGAGAGGCTCAGCCGCTTGACGAACCCGAGCGCGCCGACGCCGAACGCGAGCAGCGGCCAGACGAGGTAGAACTTCTGCTCGACGCCGAGCGTCCAGGCTTGGCCGAACAGGCCCATCTGGTGGAACTCGCCGAGGAAGGCGAGGTTCCACGGCAGCGCGTCGACGATGCCGCTGTGCCGCAGCCCCATGCCCCGGTAGTAGGCGAAGACGACGACCACGCCGATGACGACGTAGTAGACGGGCAGGATCCGGAAGGCTCGCCGGATGTAGAACTCGGCCAGCGAGACGCGGCCGTTGCGGGCCTCTTCGCGCAGGGCGAGGGTGGTGATGAGGAACCCGGAGAGGACGAAGAAGAGGTGCACGCCGATCCAGCCGTTGGCGCGCACCCAGTTGGGCCCCCCGTAGTGGAAGACGACGACGAGCACGGCGGCGATGGCCCGGACCCCGTCGAGGGCGCCGAATCTTCGGGTGGCCAGGTATTGGTCGTGTGTGATCACGAGTCCCCCTCACAGCCTGCTCACAGCTCGCTCAATGTAAACGGGCGCGGAGAGTATTCACTCGTTGGGGTGACGTATCGGACGTTTGGGCCGGTGGTGGCCTGCTTGACGCGACGAAACCCTCGAGCAGGGGGACGCGGGGTACTCGGTGGAACCGGCTGGTGAGCTACCAGCCGACGGTCGCGCGCTGGATCTTCACCGGGTGCGCCGGTGCCCCGTCCAGCGGCCCGTTCGGGTCGGTCGGGATGATCCCGTCCGCCACCATGTGGTCGAGCGCCTCCATGCCCCGCACCACGCGGCCCAGCACCGAGTAATTGGCCGGGATGTTCGCGAACGAATGCACGATGAAGAACTCGGACCCGTTGGTCCCCGGCCCCTGGTTCCCCATGGCCACGGTCCCGCGCGGATACGTCTCCGCGCCGGTGACCTCGTCGGGGAACTTGTACCCCGGCCCGCCCTTTTCGACCTCGTAGATGTCCCCGCACTGGAGCACCCCGAGCCGGGAAGAGTTCGAAAGCCGCCAGCACTGCGAACGGTCGTAGAACCGCTGCAGGATCAGCGAAACCATGTTGTGGACCGCGCACGGAGCCGCTCCGGCGCGGTTCAGCCGCACCGTCACCGGTCCGTAGTTGAAGCGGAACGTCACGTCGATCGTCCCGCGCGTCAACGCGAACGGCAGTGGACGCACCACCGGGCGAGCCGCCGGGTTCGAAGGGGTCGGCGTGAACTCGCACCGCGTGACCACCGGGGCCGCCGAAGCCGTAGCCGGAGCGACCAGCAGCGCACCCAGAACACCGACGAGAGCCAGACCCCAGCGCAGCTTCATGCCGGGGACGTTAGCGAATGACGAACTACTTGCGCCAGGCCGTGCGCTGCTTGCGGATGTCGAGGACCAGCAGCAGGACCAGGAACAGCGCCAGGCCGACCAGCCACACGTTCTCGGTGTTGTTCTCGTGGTTGCCCTTGATCATCACCAGCAGGATGATCGCGCTGACCCAGCCGGCGATCCGGGTGGCCTTCGGGAACGAGCCGTGCCAGCCCCAGGCCGCCGACGGCTCGTCGCGCGGGTCGACCTCGGGACGCCGCTTCTCGACCGCCTTGCCTGCCACGATGAACTCCTCAAGACCCATGAACCACGGACGCGCCGATGATCCCACACCAGCGGGCGCGCCGCGGAGACGGCCCGCGTGGTGCCGGCCACTCGCCAGAGCCCCCGTCACCGAGGGAACCTCCGGGTGCGCTGCGGAACCGCCCCGCGCGACAATGACCCGCGATGACTACCTCGCGAAGCGTTCTCGTGCTCGGCTCCACCGGGTCCATCGGCGTGCAGGCCCTGGACGTCGCGGCGCGCAACCCGCACCTCTTCCGGGTGGCCGGCATCGCGGCGGGCGGTGCCGATCCGGCCGCGCTCGCTGCGCAGGCGCTCGCACACGGTGTCGAGGCCGTCGCCGTGACCAAGGCCACCGCCGCCGAAGATGTGCAGCTCGCGCTGTACGCCGAGGCCCAGAAGCGCGGCTACGCCCAGGGCGAGTTCAAGCTCCCGCGCCTCTTCGCGGGCTCCGACGCCGTCACCGAACTGATCGACGCGGTGCAGGTCGACACCGTCCTCAACGCCCTGCCCGGCTCCCGCGGCCTCGAGCCGACGCTCAGAGCGCTCGCCACCGGCGCCACCCTCGCCCTCGCGAACAAGGAGTCCCTCATCGCCGGCGGGCCGCTCGTGCTCGCCGCCGCGAAGCCCGGGCAGCTCGTGCCCGTCGACTCCGAACACTCCGCCATCGCCCAAGCGCTGCGGGCGGGCAAGGACAACGAGGTCGCCCGGCTCGTCCTCACCGCTTCCGGCGGCCCGTTCCGCGGCCGCAAGCGCGCCGAACTGGCGGACGTCACCGTCGAGCAGGCGATGGCGCACCCGACCTGGTCGATGGGCCCGCTGATCACGATCAACTCCTCGACCCTCGTCAACAAGGGCCTGGAGCTGATCGAAGCGGCGCTGCTGTTCGGCATCGCGCCCGAAAGGATCGACGTCACCGTGCACCCGCAGTCGATCGTGCACTCGATGGTGACCTTCACCGACGGCTCGACGATCGCCCAGGCCAGCCCGCCCGACATGCGGCTGCCGATCGCGCTCGCGCTGCACTGGCCCGACCGCGTGCCCGGCGCCGCCGCCGCGTGCACCTGGGACCGGGCCGCGACCTGGACGTTCGAGCCGCTGGACGACGAGGCCTTCCCGGCCGTCGAGCTGGCCCGGCACTGCGGCACGGTGGGCGGCTGCCTACCCGCCGTCTACAACGCCGCGAACGAGGAGCTCGTCGCGGCGTTCCTGGCGCAGAACACCGGCTTCACGTCGATAGTGGACACTGTTTCCGAGGTGGTGGGAGCCGCCGACGAGTGGCGTCGCGAACCGCGCGACGTCGATGACGTTCTCGCCGCCGAGCGCTGGGCTCGTGCGCGGGCCCGTTCGATCATCGAGGGGAAGTAGCGGGTGCTCGCCTACATCATCGGTGTGGTGCTCTTCGCGCTGGGGATCTGCGTCTCCGTCGCGCTGCACGAGGCCGGCCACATGGTCACCGCCAAGGCCTTCGGCATGAAGGTCCGCCGGTACTTCGTGGGCTTCGGGCCCACGGTGTTCTCGTGGCGCCGCGGGGAGACCGAATACGGCCTCAAGTGGATCCCCCTCGGTGGGTTCTGCGACATCGCCGGCATGACCGCGCTCGACGAGGTCACGCCGGAGGAGTCGCCGCGCGCGATGTGGCGGTTCAAGACCTGGAAGCGCACCGTCGTGATGTCGGCCGGGTCGATCACCCACTTCATCCTCGGCTTCGTCGTGCTCTACCTGATGGCCGTCACGATGGGCCTGCCGAACCTGGCCCCGACGCAGACCGAGCCGGTGCTGGCCGCGACCTCCTGCGCCCGGTCGACGACGACCGAGGAGCAGGCCAAGGACACCAGCTGCCCGCCGGGCGCGCCGACCCCGGCGAAGACCGCGGGCCTGCAGGTCGGCGACAAGGTTCTCTCGGTCGGCGGCAAGCCGGTCGCGACCTGGGACGAGATGCTCGCCGCCGTGCAGGCCACCAGCGGCCCGACGGCGTTCCAGGTGCTGCGGAACGGCCAGACGCTCAACCTGACCGTCGACGTGCCCAAGGTGCAGCGCTGGACCAGCACCGGCGTCAAGACCGTCGGCATGATCGGCGCCTCGGCCCAGCCGCCCGCGCTGACCACGCAGTACGGCCCGGTCGCCGCCATCGGCGCCACCTTCAGCTTCACCGGCACGATGTTCGCCGAGACGGCCCAGCGGCTCGTCGAGTTCCCCGAGCGCATCCCGGCCGTCGTCACCGCGATCTTCGGCGGCGAGCGCGACCCGAACACCCCGGTCAGCGTCGTCGGCGCGAGCCGGATCGGCGGCGAAGCCGTCGAACAGGGCATCTGGGTGCTGTTCTTCTTCCTGCTGGCCAGCCTGAACTTCTTCATCGGCGTGTTCAACCTGCTGCCGCTGCTGCCGCTGGACGGCGGGCACATCGCGGTGGTCTGGTACGAGCGCGTCCGCGACTGGATCCGCGGCCTGCGCGGCAAGGCGGCCGGCGGTCCGGTGGACTACACGAAGCTGTCCGGGATCACGATGGTGCTGGTGCTCATCGGCGGCGCGGTCACGCTACTCACGGTGACCGCGGACATCGTCAACCCGATCCGCCTGCAGTAGCGACGCGCCACGGAGGGGTTCCGGCCCCTGCGTGGCGCGCCACACGGGCCGTAACGCTGCTCACCGTGACGGTTGACATGGTGAAGGTGGCCCGGTCGGGGTAGGTACGCTGGAAGCGTGACCGTCGCACTCGGTATGCCAGCCCTGCCCCCGCCCGTCCTCTCCGAGCGCCGCAAGACCCGCCAGCTGCACGTGGGCCCGGTCGGCGTCGGCAGCGACTTCCCGATCTCCGTCCAGTCGATGACGACGACGCTCACCTCCGACGTCAACGCGACCCTGCAGCAGATCGCCGAGCTGACCGCCGCGGGCTGCGACATCGTCCGCGTGGCGTGCCCGTCGGCCGATGACGCCGAGGCGCTGCCGGCGATCGCGCGCAAGTCGCAGATCCCGGTCATCGCGGACATCCACTTCCAGCCGAAGTACGTCTTCGCGGCGATCGAGGCCGGGTGCGCGGCGGTGCGGGTGAACCCGGGCAACATCCGGAAGTTCGACGACCAGGTCAAGGAGATCGCGCAGGCCGCGAAGGACCACGGCACGCCGATCCGGATCGGCGTCAACGCGGGTTCGCTGGACAAGCGGATCATGGACAAGTACGGCAAGGCGACCCCGGAAGCGCTGGCCGAGTCGGCGCTGTGGGAGGCGTCGCTGTTCGCCGAGCACGACTTCCACGACATCAAGATCTCGGTGAAGCACAACGACCCGGTGGTCATGGTGCGCGCGTACGAGATCCTGGCCGAGCAGTGCGACTACCCGCTGCACCTCGGCGTGACCGAGGCGGGCCCGGCGTTCCAGGGCACGATCAAGTCGGCGGTGGCGTTCGGTGCGTTGCTGCGTCAGGGCATCGGCGACACGATCCGCGTTTCGCTGTCCGCGCCGCCGGTGGAAGAGGTCAAGGTCGGCACGCAGATCCTGCAGTCGCTGAACCTGCGGCCGCGCAAGCTGGAAATCGTCTCCTGCCCGTCGTGCGGGCGCGCGCAGGTCGACGTCTACACGCTGGCCGAGCAGGTCACCGCCGGGCTCGAGGGCATGGAGATCCCGCTGCGGGTGGCCGTGATGGGTTGCGTGGTGAACGGTCCGGGGGAGGCCCGTGAGGCCGACCTGGGTGTGGCGTCGGGTAACGGCAAGGGCCAGATCTTCGTCAAGGGCGAGGTCATCAAGACCGTGCCCGAGCACGCCATCGTCGAGACCCTCATCGAAGAAGCCATGCGCATCGCCGAAGAGGCGGGCGAGACCCTCGGCGAGGGCGCGCCGGTCGTCACCGCCGGCTGAGTTGTTCCGCTGAAGCCCTCCTCACCGCGAAGGTGAGGAGGGCTTCAGCGCGTCTTCAGCCCTGCAGGTGGTGCTGGGCGGCGTCGCGGATCTGCAGCCGGACGTTCTCCAGCGCGGCGGCGACCTCGTCGATCTGCTGCGAGGCCAGCTGGATGGCGCCCTGGATCGCGGTCGCGGTCGACGTCTCCCCGAGCAGGCCGAGCACCTGCGCCTGCAGGTCTTCGAGGTCGCTCTTGGTGGCGAGCGCGATGCCGGTGGGCACCTGGTCGGCGAGCAGCTCCAGCTGCTGCGCCTGCTCCTGGATCGTCATCGGGGTTCCTTCCGCCCTGCGGTCGCCTCTCCGTGTTAGCAGATCGGGAACTGTCGGTGGTGACGTTTACGCTGGCATTCGTGAGCGTGACCTGGGCCGTCCACGAGCCGCACCCGGTGGTGCGGCCCCTGGTCACGCGCTATGTCGGGTACGCGCAGAGCGAGGTGACGCTGCCGGTCCACCGCGGGCTGCCGTCCCGGCATGTGACGCTCGTCATCAGCCTCGCCGGGCCGGTGCGGATGGCCGGGCACAGCCTGCAGGCGCTGATCGGTGGCCTGCACACGAGCGCGGTGCTGATCCGGCAGGACCGGACGCAGGAAGGGCTGCAGCTGGAGCTCGACCCGCTGGGCGTGCGCACGCTCTTCGGCGTCACGGCGGCGGAGCTGAGCGGGGACGTGGCAGACCTCGCGGAGTTCGGCCTCGGGTCGCTGCCGGATCGCCTGCGTGAGCTGCCGACATGGGGCGAGCGGTTCGCGCTGCTCGACGACGTCCTGGCCGCGCGGGCCGTCGAACCGGTGACGCCGCCACCCGAGCTGGGGGAGGCGTGGCGCCGGATGCGGGGCGCGGACGGGCAGGTGCGCGTCACGGACCTGGCGGGCGAGGTCGGCTGGAGCCGCCGGCACCTGGGGGAGCGGTTCCGGGCGGAACTGGGCCTGGCCCCGAAGCAGGCGGCGCGGGTCCTGCGGTTCGAGCGGGCCGGCCGGTTGCTGCGGCGGGGCCGCACGGACCTGGCCGTGCTGGCCGTCGAGTGCGGCTACTACGACCAGGCCCACCTGACCAACGAGTGGCGCGCGCTGGCGGGGTGCACGCCGGGGACGTGGATCGCCGAGGAGCTCCCGTTCCTCCAAGACGGGGAGGTGGCGGCGGGGCAAGACTCCCGGGCATGACTCCTGAACCGAACGTGTGGCCCGCCCTCCGCTACGACGACGCCCCGGCGGCGGTCCGTTTCCTCGTCGACGTCCTGGGCTTCACCGAGACGCTGGTGGTGCCCGAAGGCGACTTGATCGCGCACGCCGAGCTGCGCTGGCCCGAGGGCGGCGCGGTGATGCTGGGCAGCGTCCGGCCGCCCGACGGCGTCCACGACGCGATGAAGCCGGGCACGGGCGCGGTGTACGTGGTGTCGGACAAGGTGGACGAGATCCACGACCGCGTGCGGGCGGCGGGCGCGGAGATCACGGCCGAACTGACGGACACCGAGTACGGCTCGCACACCTTCAGCCTCCGCGACCCCGAAGGCAATTCCTGGACGATCGGCACCTACCGCGGCGCGCCCTGAACGACGTGAATGACAGAGAGGATGTGGGTGAGCACCTCCCGCCGGGGTCTGACCCTGTGAATGACTGACTTCGGGTCTTTGTCGAGA
>NZ_JBDLYJ010000007.1:0-447517 GCF_051337345.1 Amycolatopsis sp. MEPSY49
ATGCCACCGGGGCGGGGCAACCTGCTGACCCGCAAGGCGGGCAAACAGCTGATCCAGGTGTCGTGGATCAACCCCGACTGACGACGGCGGCCGGACGCGCTCCCGGCGGGGTGGGTAGGTTCCACCCCGAGGGCGCGCCCGGCCGGCCGGGCGCGGGCGAACATTGCTGTGTTGTCTTCGGGAGCTGCTGGTGACGGTCCGGGTTGCGGTGGACTTCGGGACGTCGAGCACCTGCGTCGTCGCCTCGGTGAACGGGCGCGACCCGCAGGTCGTGGTGATCGACGGCCAGCCGCTGATGTCGTCGGCGGTGTTCGCGGCGGCGGACGGCACGCTGTTCGTCGGCCAGGAGGCCGAGCGGCAGGCGGCCGTCGATCCGTCGCGGTACGAGCCGAACCCGAAGCGCCGGATCGACGAAGGCGAGCTGCTGCTCGGCGACAGCGTCCTGCGCGTCACCGACGTCGTGCACGCCGTGCTGGGCCGCGCGGTCGCCGAGGCGCGCCGGCTGGCCGGCGAGGCCGAGGTCGACCTGCTGGTGCTGACCCACCCCGCGGACTGGGGTGCCATCCGCACCCGGCTGCTGCGGCAGGCGGCGGGCGGGCTGGCGCGCGAGGTCGCGCTGGTGCCCGAGCCGGTCGCGGCGGCGGTCTACCACGCGGCTACGTTCGCGCCGCAGGACGTGACGAACGACCGCACCGTCGAGTTCAGCGGCCGCCCCGGCGACGCGCTCGCGGTGCTGGACCTCGGCGGCGGCACGGTCGACGTCAGCGTCGTGCGGCGGCTGCCGCCGGACGCCGCGCGCGACCGGGCCGGCCGTCCGCAGCGCGGCGGCTTCCAGGTGCTCGCGACCCGGGGCGACCCCGCGTTCGGCGGCGCGGACATCGACCAGGCGCTGCTGGAGCACATCGGCTCGCTCGTGGCCGGTGCGGACCAGGACGCGTGGCGGCAGCTCGTCGAAGGGCGCGAGCTGGTCGACCGGCGCCGCCGCCGCGTCCTGCGCCAGGACGTGCGGGGCGCCAAGGAAACGCTGTCGCGGCACGCCTACACCGACGTGCCGATGCCGCCGCCGTTCGCCGACGCGCACGTCACGCGCGAAGACCTGGAGCGGCTGATCGCGGCGCCGCTCGGCCGCGCGGTGGAGCTGACGGTCGCGGCGATCGGCGACGCCGGGCTGCGGCCGAAGCAGCTCACGGCGATCTTCCTGGTCGGCGGGTCGAGCCGGATCCCGATGATCTCCAGGCTAGTGCACGAACGCACCGGCGTCGTGCCGACGAGCCTCGACCAGCCCGAGACGGTCGTCGCCCGCGGCGCGCTGCGGGCGGTGCTGGTCGATCCGGACCGCACGGGCGCCCTGCCCGGCGAAGCCATGGCACGCCTCGGCGCGGTCCCCGGCGGGGCCCTCAGCCCGGCCGCGCAGCGCACGGAGGTCGTCCGCCCCGGCGACGTCGCCCCGCGCCCCGCGGACCAGCGCCCGGCGCCGCCGCGCACACCGGCCGCCGTGCCGGTCCCGCCCGGGCCGGCCGGGTTCCCGAACCGCGCGGCCCCGCCGTCGCCGCCCCACGGGCAGCCGGCGGCCCGGCCGTGGACCCCGCCCGCCGGCCAGCCCGCCCAAAGCCCGCCGCCCGGCCACCGCCCCGGCGGCGCGACCGCGCAGCCGGAGCAGAAGAGCCGCAAGAAGCTGTGGGTGACCGCCGGCGTCGCCGTGGTCGTCGTGGCCGCGCTCGTCGCCGGTTTCCTGGTGTTCAAGAACTCGGGCGGCCAGGCGGAGACCGGCCGGACGCTTTCGCAGTACGACTTCAAGTTCGTCTCGCCCGAAGACTGGGTGCAGACCGACGACCGGGTCGCCGACCGGCAGGTCGTCGTCCACCCGCAGGAGTCCCGTGACGGCAACGATCTCCTGGTGGCGCAGGAGTTCGTCATGGACTACGACGCGACAGCGGACCCGCAGAAGCTGGTGGACTACCTCCGGAGCGGCGCGGAAAAGAAACCCGACCAGTACAGCGCGTTCAACCCGAGCCTGTCGTACGCGGGCAAGACGGTGATCGGCTACCACGAGGTCAAGGAGGACCGGCCCGACCTCCAGGTCGACTGGTACGTCGTCGCGAAGGGCCGGATCCGCGTCCACGTCGGCTGCCAGTACGCCACGGCGCAGCTGCGCGACCGGGTCGCCGCCGCGTGCACGCAGGCCGTGCGCACGGTCGAGATCCTCGGCTGAGAGAAAGGGGGGCACCCGGTGCCGTCCGAAGAGTTCGACAGCGCCGCGGCCGCCTTCCGGCGCACCGGCGAAGACGCGGTGACGCACGCCCGGCGCGTCGCCGGCACGGCGAAGGCGCGCACCTACCGGCACCACAGCGAAAACGCCGAACTGCTGAAGCGCAGCGGCCGCGGCGCGAAGTCCGGCGACCCGACGCCGGGAACGCTGCGCGCCGCCGCCGAACGGTTCCGCCGCGCCCGCGGGTTGTCGGTGCCGGCGGTTCCCGATCCCGCCGATTCGGTTCCTTCGCGTTCGCAATCCACCGCGCGTGCCCCTCGAACGGGTGACGAGGACGAAGACTTTTCCCAGATGCGAATCATGAAACGCGACGGCTGAACGCCGTCGGCGATTGCTGTGCGTGTGCTAACTCCGCTGGTGGGGAACGCTTTTTCGGGTGATGCTTCGCCGAGTCGGGGAGTTCGCGCAATACCCGTCGCGATCGGTTCCCGGGACGAGCGTTCACGCAAGCAACTACTTGCGGGCAAAGCACGACAAGGGGGAACCGGACGTGGCAGGGTCTGCGTCGTAGGGCCGTACAACGAACAAGACCCGGTACGGACAACCACGCTTACGAAGGGGGTTCCACCATGAGTGGATTCCAGGGAACACCGCAGCAGTTCACCGATGCCGAAGGCCGCGTGACCGAGGTCCGCACCGGCATGGACCAGAACCTCGCGACGCTGCGCGACCGCATCGAGGCCACCCGCGCCGGCTGGCAGGGCGAGGCGCAGAAGGCGTTCGACCACGTGATGATGCGGTTCGACGACGACGCCCGTCAGATGAACCAGGCGCTGCAGCGCATCGCCGACCTGCTCCGCGAGGCCGGTTCGAAGTACGAGCGTTCCGAGCAGCAGCAGCAGGAGACCATCGCGGCCCTGAACAAGGGCTTCGAGGCGCTCGGCTGAGCTCGATCCCTGAACTTTCCTTTCCCACACTCAAACTTTCTCAGCACAGAAGGAGCACATCATGCCTGATGGCGCCGGCATTGTCGTCAATTACGCCACCATCCACGCGGCCGCCGAGGACTGCAAGGCCACCGGCGGCGAGCTGCAGGCCGCTTTCGACCGCCTGAAGGACGACCTGAACCCGCTGGTCACCACCTGGACCGGTAACGCGAAGGAGTCCTACGACCAGGCGCAGCGCACCTGGGACCAGAAGTTCGAGGACCTGAAGCAGGTTCTGGCGCAGATCGCCGCCGCCCTGCCGCAGATCGCCGACGGCTACCAGAGCACGGACAACGCCGTCGAAGGCCTGTTCTGAGCCGGTAGTCCCGGAAACCACGGCGGGCCCGCACTCCGGTGCGGGGCCCGCCGTTTTCTGTTGCGCGGCAACGGAAACTCAGTGCGGCGCGCCGACCTCGTACTCGGGCCGGTCGTTGAGCACCCGCACGGTGACCTTCTTGTCCTGCCCGCCGATCTTCACGGTGCAGTCGAACGTCGTGCCGTTCTCGGCGGCTTCGTTCGCCGGGCACTGCGCGTTCGTCACGTCGGGCTCGCCGTAGCTTTCGTTGAGGACCTTGACCACACCGTCCTCAAGGGACTGTTGCTCGAGCACGTCGCCGCGGAACGCGCCCAGCAACCAGGCCAGCCCGCCGCCGACGGCGAGCACCAGGACCGCGGCGCCGGCGATCAGCAACGGCTTCTTCGACTTCGGCTTCTTCTGCGGCTCCGCCGCGAACGCGCCCAGGCCGCCGTACTGCGCCGGCTGGAACCCGCCGCCGTACTGCTGCTGCGGGAACTGCGCCGGCTGCCCGCCGCCGGGCGTGCCGGGCTGCTGCGGCGTCGGCTGGGAGGGCGGCTGCCACGGCCCGCTGTGCTGCCCCGGCTGCCACGGTCCCGAAAACGACCCGGAACCCTGCTGCGCGGGAGCCCACTGGCCGGTGTAGGAACCGGAAACCGCGCCGGGGTCGGCGTTCTGCTGCCACTGCCCGGCGTGCGGGCCGGTCGCGTGCTGCTGCTCGCCCTCCGGCCGGTTCGACGGGGGCTGCCACCACTGCGGGCCGGGCGGCTGGGTCATCGGAAATCACCTCGGGTCGTGGTCACGCGTCAGCTGCCCTGCGCTTCGCCGAGCCGGCGGTAGAAGTCGTTCATCGCCGCCCGGTCGGGCAGCACCGTGATCTGCGACGCGTCCGGCAGCTTCGGCATGTCCTGCAGGCTCGCCTTGCCGGTGAACCGGAAGTCGTACTTGAGCTCCAGGTTGTGGCCGTCGCCGGAGAACTTGGCGTCCATCACGAACGAGACCAGGCTGCCGTCGGGGTTCAGGGTGATCGTGGTCGGCACCATGGCCTTCTTCAGCTCCGGACCGACCTGGTCGACCAGGCTCTGCGGCAGGATCTCGACCTTGTTCTTCACGAAGATCCCGAACGGCACGTTCACGGTCAGCGCGGTCTTCCCGTCGCCGAGGCTCTTCGCGCCGCGGACCGCGCGCTTGTCCGCCTGGTAGGCGTCCACGGTCGAGTCCGCCATCCGGCACGGGGTCAGCACGCCGCCCCAGACGCACGGCTGGACCAGGCCGGCCTCCGGCTTCGGCATCGACACCCAGGCCGTCGGCGAGACGCCCTTCTGGACGTACACCGGGCCGAGGTAGGTGTACTCGACCGCGCCGTCGGCGGGCGTGTACGTGTCGATGATCTCGTCCGGGTTCTTCTGCGATCGGTGCCGCACCGCCCGGCTCTCCGGGCTGCCGGTGCGAGCCGACGTCACGGTGCTGTGGATCCACTTGTCGTCGAACTTGAAGTAGGCGTCCAGCGAGTTCGTGACGTCGCGGGTGTCGGTGATGGCGTCGCCGAGCTTGCCGATGATCTGCTCGAACTTGGCGCCGACGTAGTCCGCCGCGTCGTCGCCCTTCGGCAGGGCGGTGCCCGCCTTCGCCGTGCCGCAGGCGCTGACCAGGGCCAGGATGGCGCCCAGGACGAAGATCGCCGTCGGTCGTCTGCTCATGCGCGTCCCCTGCTCGGATGGTGCCGCCCGGATCGTCTCATCCTCGCGTGTCGGGGCGACGCGTGCAGGCACTTCGACGGGAAAACCGGGTAGAGTCCGGCTGCGCCCGGGCCGGTCGGAGCCTGAGAGGGGCGCTTCAACCCACCCCCGATGCACGGGTACGGTGGGCGGGCGGGTATCTTTACATGTCGTTGTGCGCTGCGGCGCGTAAGCGCTAGGCCCGCACAGAACCCACACGCAATGTTGACGACGAGGTAGACCCTTGCCCACGTACAGCCCCAAGCCCGGCGATCTCACTCGTGCCTGGCACGTGATCGACGCCGAGGATGTCGTGCTCGGAAGGCTGGCGACCGAGGTCGCCACGCTGCTGCGCGGCAAGCACAAGCCGACCTACGCCCCGCACGTGGACACCGGTGACTTCGTCATCATCGTCAACGCCGAGAAGGTCGCGCTCACCGGTAACAAGCGCGAGCAGAAGTTCGCGTACCGGCACAGCGGTTACCCGGGCGGTCTGCGGAAGCGCTCGTTCGGCGAGCTGCTCGACACCAAGCCCGAGCACCTGGTCGAGAAGGTCGTCAAGGGCATGCTGCCGAAGAACAAGCTCGGCCGCGCCCAGGCGAAGAAGCTGAAGGTGTATGCCGGCCCGCAGCACCCGCACGCCGCGCAGCAGCCGCAGGCGCGCGAGATCACCAAGATCGCGCAGGTCGCGCAGTGAGTGAGGAACAGTCTGTGACCAGCACCGAGACCGAGACCCCCGAGGTCGTCGAGGCCACCGAGGCGACCGAGACCGGCGCCGTCGCGACCAGCGAGACCCCGGTCGCCACCAGCGAGTCCGCTGCCGCGCCGCGCCCGTCGCGGGCCGCCGGCGGCAACGCGCAGACCGTCGGCCGCCGCAAGGAGGCCGTCGTCCGCGTGCGGGTCGTCCCGGGCACCGGCCAGTTCAAGCTCAACGGCCGCACCCTCGAGGAGTACTTCCCGAACAAGGTGCACCAGCAGCTCATCAAGGACCCGCTGGTCCTGGTCGAGAAGCCGGACTCGTTCGACATCTTCGCCAACCTGCACGGTGGCGGCGTCTCGGGTCAGGCGGGCGCGCTGCGCCTGGCGATCGCCCGTGCGCTCATCGAGGTCGACGCCGACGACCGCCCGGCCCTCAAGAAGGCCGGCTTCCTCACCCGTGACGCGCGCGCCACGGAGCGGAAGAAGTACGGCCTCAAGAAGGCCCGCAAGGCCCCGCAGTACAGCAAGCGCTGATCGCGCCTCTGGCGCAACCCACCGGAGCGCCCATCCGTCCATCGGATGGGCGCTCCGGTGTTTTCAAGATCGGGCGTTTTTCCGGGGTCCTGTTCTTTTCCGGGGGCTGTGTCGTATCCCCGCCTGGGAGCGACACTCGGGGGTGGAACAACGCGGTCCGTCAGGGTCGCTAGGTTGTCGTGGCGGTTCCACTGGGTGACCGCACTGAGGAGGTCCATCGATGGCACGCCTGTTCGGTACCGACGGGGTACGTGGCCTGGCCAACGGCGAGCTGACGCCGGAGCTCGCGCTGGCGCTGGCGGCCAGCGCCGCCCGCGTGCTCGCCGCGCACGACCGCTCGCACCGGCCGGTCGCGGTCGTCGGCCGCGACCCGCGCGCCAGCGGCGAGATGCTCGAGGCCGCCGTTGTCGCGGGCCTCACGTCCGCCGGGGCCGACGTCCTGCGCGTCGGCGTCCTGCCGACGCCCGCCGTCGCCTACCTGGTCGGTTCGCTCGAGGCCGACCTGGGCGTGATGATCTCCGCGTCGCACAACCCGATGCCCGACAACGGCATCAAGCTCTTCGCCGCGGGCGGGCACAAGCTCCCCGACGGCATCGAGGACGAGATCGAGGCCGGCCTCGCGGCGGGCAAGGTCCGCCCGACCGGTGCCGGTGTGGGCCGCGTCCACGACGTCGACGACGCCCTGGACCGCTACGCCACCCACCTGCTCGGCGCGACGCCGCACTCGCTCGCCGGGCTGAAGGTCGTCGTCGACTGCGCGAACGGCGCGTCGTCGGCCGCCGCTCCCGAGGTCTACCGCCGCGCCGGTGCCGAGGTCGTCGCGCTGCACGCGGAGCCCGACGGCATCAACATCAACGAGCACTGCGGCTCGAACCACCCCGAGAAGCTGCGCGAGGCGGTCGTCGCGCACGGCGCCGACCTGGGCATCGCCCACGACGGCGACGCCGACCGCTGCGTGGCCGTCGACTCCGCGGGCGAGCTCGTGGACGGCGACCAGATCATGGCCGTGCTGGCCCTCGCGCTGGCCGAGTCCGGCGAGCTGACCAAGGACACGCTGGTCGCGACCGTGATGAGCAACCTCGGCCTGCACCTGGCGATGAAGGCCCACGGCGTGCACGTCGTCACGACGGCGGTGGGCGACCGGTACGTCCTCGAGGAGCTGCGCGCGAGCGGCTACGCGCTGGGCGGCGAGCAGTCCGGCCACGTCGTGCTGCCGGCCCACGCGACCACGGGCGACGGCCTGCTGACGGCGCTGCGCCTGATGAGCCGCATGGCCGAGACGGGCAAGTCGCTGGCGGACCTGGCCGCGGTGATGAACCGGCTGCCGCAGGTCCTGGTGAACGTCCCGGTCGCGGACAAGGCGGCGGTCGCCGGCTCGTCCGAGGTCCGCGACGCGGTCGGCGCGGTCGAGGCCGAGCTGGGCGAGGAGGGCCGGGTGCTGCTGCGCCCGTCCGGCACCGAGCAGCTGGTCCGCGTGATGGTCGAGGCCCCGGCCCAGTCGACGGCCCAGGCCGCGGCCGACCGCCTGGCCGGCGTCGTCTCAGCGGTTTCCTGACCGGGTGACCACGGCCTTCGCCAGGCCGTGGAACACCGGGTGGGTCTTCCACGTCACCTCGCCGACCCCGCAGCCGCCGTCGAGGTGCTCGGCCAACGCCGTGAGCGCGGCCTCGCCCTCGGCCAGCGCGACTCCCGATCCCGGGCAGGCGTGCCGGCCCAGTCCGAACGGCAACCCGTCGGCCAGCGACACCGCGAGCGGCCCGTCCGGCCCGAACCGCAGGACGTACCGGGCCGGGCACACCGTCGTCACCAGGTCACGGACACTCCGCGGCCCCGAAGTCGCGAGTTCGAGACCCGCGCACGCCAGGAAGTTCAACGAGTTCTCGTAGGCCGCGTGCGCCAGCACGACGGCGTTGAGCGCCAGCTCGTCCTCGTCGAGCCGCCCGGCCGCGTGGGCCTCCCGCAACGCCGTCAGCCCGCCCGGCCCGGCCGGGGTCCGGCTCAGCTGCACCGCGAGCCGGAACGCCGCCGCCTGGCCGGCCCGGTCCGCGCCGCCGAAGACGTCGAGGTTCGCCGTCGTCGCCTCCAGGCGGTCCAGGAAGGCGTCGTCCAGGTCGACCCCGAGCACCGCCGACGTCACCAAGCCCGCCACGGGCCGCGCGAAGTCGCGGACGAGGTCGAACGACGGCCCCAGCCCGGCCACCACGGCCTCGATCCCGGCGAGCACCGGCGCCGGCAGGGGCTCCAGCCCGGCGATGATCTCCCGCAGCACCCCGCGGACCCGCGTGTGGCCGTCGCCGTCGCGCAGCAGCACGCTCGGCGAGCCGCCGCCGGGATCCGACGTCAGCTCGGGGGAGCGCAGGGCCCGCGCGCACGCGTCGCGGCCGGAGACCACGCCGATCCCCTGCCGCTCGAAGTCGTCCATCGCTTCGACACGGTAGGGCAGGATGGGCGCGTGCCGCCCGCAGCCGTCCCGGAAGAGGTCCTGACCACCCCGTTCACGGACCACCTGCTCCGCAACGCCGCCGCCGACCGGCCCGCGTTCACGTGCCGCACCTTCCCCGGCCCCGCCGACCACACCCTGACCTGGCCTCAGGTGCTCGCGCGCGTCCGCGGTGTCGCGCGGGAGCTGCGGCGCCGCACGCGGCCGGGCGACCGCGTGGCGATCGTCGCCCGGCAGGACCTCGGGTACGTCGTCGCCTTCCTCGGCACGCTCTACGCGGGGCGGATCGCGGTGCCGCTGTCGGTCCCGACCGGCCGGACCGGCCGCGCGCGGATCGACTCGGCGTTCGCGGACGCCACCCCGGCGGCCTGCCTGACCTCGAAGGACCTCCTGGACAAGCTCCCGCCGGTCACCGCTCTGGTCGTCGAGGACATCGAACCCGACGACGCCGAGCCGCCCGCCGAGGTGGCGATGAGCGACCCGGCGTACCTGCAGTACACGTCGGGCTCGACGAGCCGCCCGGCCGGCGCGGTGATCTCGCACCGCGCGCTGGTGGCCGCCTGCTGGCAGACGACGGAGTGCTACCACGCCGACGCGTCGACCAACCTGGCCGGCTGGGTGCCGTTCTTCCACGACATGGGCCTGGTCCTGCTCATCGGCACCCCGGTCTTCCTGGGCGCGCACTCGGTGTTCTTCACGCCGATGGAGTTCGTGCGCGACCCGCTGCGCTGGATCCGCCTGCTCGCCGAGCACCCCGGCGCGATCACCGCCGCGCCGAACTTCGCCTTCGACCTGACCGCGGAGGCCGCGGGCGAGCTGGCGGACGTCGACCTCTCGCACGTCAACTCCGTGCTCAACGGCAGCGAGCCGATCCGCGCGGCCAGCCTCGACGCCTTCCACCACGCCTTCGCGCGGTTCGGGCTGCCGCGCACCGCGCTCAAGCCGTGCTACGGCCTGGCCGAGGCGACGGTGTTCGTCGCGAGCGCGGGCGACGAGGGCCCGACGGTCACGGCGTTCGACGACGGCGAGCCGCGCGTCTCGGTGGGGCGGCCGTACGGCCAGCGGATCCGCATTGTCGACAAAGAGATCCAGGTGGCCGGCCCGAACGTCGCCGACGGCTACTGGGGCCGGCCGGACCGCGGCGACACCTTCACCGGCGACGGCTGGCTCCGCACCGGCGACCTCGGGTTCGTCCACGATGGACAGCTGTACGTCACCGGGCGGCTGAAGGACCTGATCATCGTCGACGGCCGCAACCACCACCCGCAGGACATCGAGGCCACCGTCGAGGCCGCCCACCCCGCCATCCGGGCGGCGCGCGTCGCCGCGTTCGCCGTGCGGGACGGCGGCGGCGAGGGCGTCGCGGTGGTGGCCGGCTGCACGGCGCCCGGCGCCGACGTCGAGACGGCCGTCCGGCGGGCCGTGTCCGCGGGGCACGACCTGCCGCTGCGCGCCCTCTGGCTGGTCCCGCCGGGCGCGGTGCCGCGGACCTCCAGCGGCAAGGTGTCCCGCGCCGCGGCCCGCGACCGGTGGTGGGGCGAGAATGGGCGCCATGGATGACGCGGGCGCCTACGCCGACGAGATCCGCAAGATCGTCTGCACCGCGCTGGAGATCCCGCCGGAGCGGCTCGGCGACACGACCCCGTTCGACGACATCGGCATGACGTCCCGGCAGCGCGTCCAGCTGCTCGCCCGGGTCGAGGTGCGCTACGGCGTGTCGGTGGACCTGGACGAGCTCGACCGGCTGGTGGACGTCCGCGGCGTCGCCGAAGTGATCTCCGAGGCGGTCGCCGCGCAGCGACCCACCGGCTGAGTGCACTTCGGCGAAGCCCAGGTAGGCCGCTCGACCGAACGCTAGACTCTGTGTGCATCTGCGACGGCACCGAACGGCGGCCGGGCGCGTCACAGTCCGGAAACCCGAACAGGGACTGTGGGATCGAAGGGGGCAGCGACCATGCCAAACGGTTATGAAGCGAGTTCGGAGGCGATGACGCGGGCGCAGGTCCGTCTGGCGGACGCCGCCGACGACCCGGCGACCGAGGCGTCGAAGGTCGCGCCGACCGAGATCATCGCCGGGGACTTCGGTCGCGTGCACCAGGAGAGCTTCGGCAAGTACAAGTCGGGCATCGACCAGATCGGCGCCGGCATGACCGGGCTGTCGAACGCGCTGATGAACCTCAGCTCCGGGATCGGCGCCGCGGGCTCCAAGTACAGCGCGCAGGAGCAGGACGCCGGCGCGCGGGCGAACGCGGCGGGGAGCAAGTAATGGCCGACTGGGCGGAAATCAAGAAGGTCCTCGACGACCCGAACGTCTCCATGGAGACGAAAACGGAGCTCATGGAGGAGTACGACCGCAACACCTTCAACTTCAACGAAGAAGAAGAGAAGTACGCCAAGCAGTACATCGAGAACTACTCCGACGACGGCGGCGACTACCGGGTCTTCGAAAACGACGACACCGACGAAATCCTCGCGCGGGCGAAGCAGGAGTCGGCGGCCAAGGGCAAGGAGCAGCAGGCCCAGACCGACCGCAAGAACCAGGCGAAGAAGAACCTCGACGGCATCGCGACCCCCACCCTGGGCGCCGGCGCGAAGACGTCGGACGAACTGCTCGACCAGGGCAACGTCACGGTCGACTTCCTGGCCCAGTGGACCGACGAGATCTGGAACAAGATCAAGGGCGGGTCGGGCCACATCGACTCGCAGAAGGACATCAAGGACAAGTTCCACGAGAACCGCGGCATCCAGTTCCAGAAGTTCCTCACCGAGGCCGACGACCTGAGCAAGGCCCACAAGGTCGTCGAGGACACGCTGGGCAAGAGCGACACCGAGCTCCAGACCCTCTTCGGGGAGTGGAAGGGCAAGGGCGCGAACGCGGCGGAGATCAAGTACGACGAGACGGTCAAGCCGCACGCCCAGGAGCTGTCGAAGCAGATCGACGGCGCCGCGAAGCTGATTCCGCAGACCGTGACGCACGTCTACGACGCCGTCAAGAAGAAGGTCGACGAGGTCCTGCAGCTGCACCGCACGACCATCGCCCAGGCCGACATCAACATGGCCCGCGACGTCCTCAAGATCGCCAACGGCGAGACCGAGGAGTTCGACGACTTCATGAAGGTCGCCGGCTGGGTCGACGCCGTCAACGCGAAGAACGGCAACCAGACCAACCTCGCCGAGCGGCTGCAGAACGACGACTGCGGCTTCAACGACGAGAACAAGGAGTACGGCCGCAACGTCTGCCGCTACTGGCGCGACGGCGCCTTCACGACCGAGTACCAGGGCCTGATCAACGCCTTCAACGGCTCCTGCAAGTCCGCCAAGGACACGATCGACCAGCAGTTCGGCGCGCTCGCGCGGTTCATGGACGGCTACCGCAACCAGCTCACCGAGGCCAAGAGCGACCCCGGCAAGGGCACCGACGACGGCGGCGGCGACAAGGGCAAGAAGGACGACGGCGGGGGCAAGGGCGGCGGCACGGGCGGCGGCACCGGGGGCGGGACCGGCGGCGGCACGGGCGGTGGCACGGGCGGCGGGGGCAGCACGACGCCGTCGGCGACCGAGCCGCCCAAGACCGAGGACCCGGCGAAGCCCGAGGACGGCAAGAACCCGATCACCGGCAAGCCCCTCGAGGTCGACCCGGACACCGGCAAGCCGTACCCGATCGACCCGACGACCGGCGAGGCCATCAAGGACATGGACGACACCGACACGGTGTCGGTCAAGAAGGGCGACAACACGATCGAGATGTCCGAGCCCGACAAGGAGGGCAAGCAGGACATCTCCGTGGACGACGGCCACGGCCACAAGAAGGACTACCACCTCGACTGGGGTGACGACGACAAGGCCGAGGCGGGCAAGGACGGCAAGGACGCGGCCAAGGACGGCAGCTTCGGCCCGCAGGGCTCGCAGGCGGCGGTCAAGGAGGGCCAGCCCTCCGCCGACGGCAGCTACAAGCCGGGCCCGGACGGCAAGATCCACATCCAGGACGGCAACCTCAAGATCACGGCCGAGCGGCCGGAGGGGCCGGACGGCCCGACGATCGTGACCGTCGACGACGGCAAGGGCGAGCCGACGACGTACACGCTCGACGAGAAGGACGACCCGAAGGCGAGCGACCTCAAGACCGACCCGGCGTCCGACACGGGCAAGCCGGGTGCGGTCGGCGCGGACATCCGGCACGACCGGGGCGCGGAGTCGGCGCTGACGAAGGACCCGGCGCCGGACAACCCCGACCCGGGCTTCACGCGGGGCGCGTCGAGCGAGGGCGGCTTCGTCGCCCCGGGTGGGCAGGACTTCTCCGGCGACTTCGGCGGCAGCGTCGGCGCGGAGCCGGCGGTGGCCACGGCCGACGCGGGTGTCGGCGGCGGCGACTCCGGGGTGGCCGGCGGTGGCGGCGGCGACGCGACGACCACGGCGGGGGCGAGCGACTTCGGGTCCGCCGTCACCGGCGGCGGGTCCGCGGACTTCGCCGGCGCGGTGTCGCTCGACCCGGGCGCGCAGACCGGCAGCGACACGTCAATCCCGATGTCCGACGGCGCCGGGCTGGGTGCGACCCCGGTCGACCCGGGCGCGCACGCCGCGGCCGCGAGCTCGTCGGGCGGCATGAGCGGGATGTCCGGCATGGGGGGCATGGGCATGATGGGTGGCGGCATGGGCGCCGCGCCGGGTGGTGGCGGTGGCGACCAGCAGCGCGGGCCCAGCCAGTACCGCATCGAGGGCGGCGTGTTCGAGACGAGCGGCGCCAAGGGCCGGATCAGCGGCTCGCTCGACGACGAGGGTGACCGTTCGATCCGGTACGACCGGTGACGAGGGCTGAGGAGGGGCGATGACCAGCGCCGAAGACCGGTACCGCGCGGCGATCTCGACGATGGACGCCGCGGCGCGGGAGCAGGACGAGCAGCGGGGCTTGCGCGAACGCCGTGTCGCCGAAGCCGAAACGCAGGCCCGCGAGGGGCTGAAGAACGAGCTGGCGGCCGCGCAGAAGTACGCCGAGCACATGGACGAGCTCAACAAGCGCAAGCAGAGCGCGGGTGGCTGGGCGACGGAGAAGACACTGGCCGACAAGGGCCGCGAGTCCCTGATGGAGTTCGGCGTCGAGGACGAGGAGGCCGACACCGGCCGCACGCCCTACCCGACGCCGAGCTACGGGACCCCGCTCCCGGCCGCGGTGGCACCGCCCGCACCGGAGCCTCCCGCGCCGCCGGCGCCGGAGCCGCCGAAGCGGGGCCGCCACGCGCGTCAGCCCGACGACGAGGACGACTTCTCCAGCACCAGCTGGCTGGTCTGACCCGCGCGCGTCAGTGCGCGGGTTCTTCCTCGCGCTCGATGGGGGCGCGCTTGACGTCCGCTTCGAGGAGGGGCCGGTACTTGTCGGTGCCGGTCAGGTGGGTGAGGAAGAACGCGGTGAACAGGGCCCGCGTGAGCTGTTGGGTCTTGCGGTGCGGCTTGCCGTGCATGATCAGCTGCGACCAGTGCTTGCCCTCGGTGACGCCCAGGTGGGTCGCCTTGCCGAGGGTGCGCAGCTGGACGTCTTCGCCGCCCCAGGCGTCGGTGATGGCCTCGGCGTGCCCGACCTTCGGGGCGACGAGGTCCTCTTCGGCGGCGAGGTGCAGGCCGGGGACGGTGATGGCCTTGGCCGCCTCGGTGGCGGGCGGCATCGTCTGAGCGGCGGTGATGGTGGCGACGGCCTTGATGCGCGGGTTTTCGGCCTGGGCGTCCTGAGCCGCGGCGAGGACGGCGGAGCCACCCCCGGTGGAGTGCCCGGCGAGGCCGAGCTTGGCCGGGTCGACGCTGATGCCGTCCGGCCCGAGCCGCACGGTGGTGACGACGTCGAGGGTGGTCAGCAGATCGGCGGCGAGCAACCGGTGCGACGGCAGCGGGCCTTTTTGCGTGGCCGGAGCGGCGGCGACGATGCCCCAGCTGGCGAGGTGGTGCAGCAGCTGCCGGTACCGATCGGGCGGCTGCAGCCACCCGTGCCCGAAGGCAAGAGCGGGCAACCCGAGCCCGGCGCGTGGTGTGTAGACGACGCCGGGCAGCCCGACCAGGGCAAGGTTGCCCCGCAGGACCTCGTGCGGACCCGGGTGCGTCAACTCCGCGAGCAGCTGCTTGGGCTTGCTGGCCATGCGGGAACCCTAGCGCCCGACCGCTGGTGAGGCGCGCCCGCCGCCCGGCGCGCCGCGGCGGCCCGGCCGGCGAGGTCATGAACGACTCGTTCAGGTCGCCGGACGCCATGAACGACCCTTTCATGACGTTCCGCCCGGGTCGGCTCACGTCGTGCCGGGCCGGGCTGCCGACGCGGTGAACGACCCGTTCATGTCATCGGGCGCGCTGAACGACCCGTTCATGACGTTCCGGCCGGTCACCGCCGCCCGCCCCGGGGGCACTGAGTCCCGAACCCGGTAGCCGGAGAGCGGAACCAGCACTCCACCCAGCCCCCTCCCACCACCCCGATCCGTAGTCACAATCGGGCGCCGGGGTGGCGGGACAACGACCGCGCCACGAACGCCCACGTGTGGGTGACACGGCATTGGTCCGAACCATGTCCACCGCCGTTGACGCAGGTCAAACCCGCTTTCCGGACCCCGTCAACCCGCCGAACATCCCTCGTTAGGCTGGTCCCCGTGTGTGGAATCGTGGGATATGTCGGGCACCGCCCGGCTCTGGACGTCGTCCTCGGCGGGCTCCGGCGCATGGAGTACCGCGGTTACGACTCGGCCGGGATCGCCGTGCTGGACGGTGGCGAACTGACCGTCGAGCGCAAGGCTGGCCGCCTCGCCAACCTGGAAGCCGAGCTCGACGAGGTCGGCCGGGACCGCTTCACCGGCACCGCCGGCATGGGCCACACCCGCTGGGCCACCCACGGCGCGCCGATCGACCGCAACTCGCACCCGCACCGGGACGCCTCGCAGCGCGTCGCCGTCGTGCACAACGGCATCATCGAAAACTTCGCCACCCTCCGCGCCGAGCTGGAAGCCGACGGCGTCGAGATGGCCAGTGACACCGACAGCGAGACCGCCGCCCACCTCGTCGCTCGCGCCTACACCGAAGGCGACTCCAAGGGCGACCTCGCCGCCAGCGTCGCCGCCGTCTGCCGGCGGCTCGAAGGCGCCTTCACCCTCGTCGTGACGCACGCCGACCAGCCGGACACCATCGTCGCCGCGCGGCGGTCGTCGCCGCTGGTCGTCGGGGTCGGGGAGGGCGAGCACTTCGTCGCCTCGGACGTCGCCGCCTTCATCGAGCACACCCGCGAGGCCGTCGAACTGGGCCAGGACCAGCTCGTCGTCATCACGCGCGAGGGCTACGAGGTCACCGACTTCCACGGCGACGCCGCCCAGGCCAAGCCGTTCACCGTCGACTGGGACCTCTCCGCCGCCGAAAAGGGCGGCCACGAGTACTTCATGCTCAAGGAGATCGAGGAGCAGCCGGAGGCGCTGGCCAACACGCTGCGCGGCCACTTCGAGTCCGGCCGGATCATCCTCGACGAGCAGCGCATCTCCGACCAAGACCTGCGCGACGTCGACAAGGTGTTCGTCGTCGCCTGCGGGTCGGCCTACCACTCCGGCCTGGTCGCCAAGTACGCCATCGAGCACTGGACGCGGTTGCCCGTCGAGGTCGAGTTGGCGAGCGAGTTCCGCTACCGCGATCCGGTCCTCGACCGCGACACGCTCGTCGTCGCCGTGAGCCAGTCCGGCGAGACGGCGGACACGCTCGAAGCCGTCCGGCACGCACGGGAGCAGAAAGCGCGCGTCCTGGCCGTCTGCAACACCAACGGCGCGCAGATCCCGCGTGAGTCCGACGCCGTCCTCTACACCCACGCCGGCCCCGAGATCGGCGTCGCGTCGACCAAGGCGTTCCTCGCCCAGATCGCGGCCAACTACCTGGTCGGCCTGGCGCTGGCGCAGGCCCGCGGCACGAAGTATCCGGACGAGGTCGCCCGCGAGTTCGCCGAGCTCGAGGCCATGCCCGCGGCCGTCCAAAAGGTACTGTCCACAGTGGATCAGGTGCGCGACCTCGGCCGCCGGATCGCGGACTCGAAGGCCGTCCTCTTCCTCGGCCGCCACGTCGGCTTCCCGGTCGCCCTCGAAGGCGCGCTGAAGCTCAAGGAACTCGCGTACATGCACGCCGAGGGCTTCGCGGCCGGCGAGCTCAAGCACGGCCCGATCGCGCTGATCGAAGACGGCCTGCCGGTCGTCGTCGTGATGCCGTCGCCCAAGGGGCGCGCGGTGCTGCACTCGAAGCTGGTGTCGAACATCAGCGAGATCCAGGCGCGCGGCGCCCGCACGATCGTGATCGCCGAAGAGGGCGACGAGACGGTCCGGCCGTTCGCCGACGAGCTCATCGAGGTCCCCGCGGTGCCGACGCTGCTGCAGCCGCTGGTCTCCACGGTGCCGCTGCAGGTCCTCGCCGCGGAGATCGCCCGCGCCCGCGGGTACGACGTCGACAAGCCGCGTAACCTGGCGAAGTCCGTGACTGTCGAGTAGCGGGAGGCCTTCGCCGTGCAGGGAATCTGGACCACGGAACGGATTCGCGAGGCGGAGGCCAGGGCGTTCGCCGTCACGCCGGAAGGCGAGCTGATGCGGCGGGCGTCGTTCGGGCTCGCGGTGCACATCGCGGACTTGCTCGAAGACCACACTGGTGGCGTCTCCGGCCACCGGGTCGTGCTGCTGGTCGGCTCCGGCGACAACGGTGGCGACGCCCTGTGGGCCGGGGCGTTCCTGCGCCGCCGCGGAGTGGCCGTCACGGCGATCCTGCTCAAGCCCGAGAAGGCGCACCCCGCGGGCCTGAAGGCCCTGAAGCGAGCGGGCGGCCGGGTCGTGTCCGCCGAGGACGGTCCACAGTGGATCGAACGCGCGGACGTCGTGGTCGACGGCATCGTCGGGATCTCCGGCAAAGGCGCCCTGCGCCCGGACGCCGCCCGGCTCGTCGAGCTGGTCGAGGCACCGATCGTCGCGGTGGACCTGCCGAGCGGCGTCGACCCGGACACCGGCGCGGTCGACGGCCCCGCGGTGCGGGCGGCCAAGACCGTCACCTTCGGCGCGCTGAAGCCGGTGCACGCGCTCGCGCCCGCCCACTGCGGCGAAGTCGTCCTGGTCGACATCGGCCTCGAGCTGGCGGACCCGGACCTGCGCCGGCTCGACATCGTGGACGTCGCCGCGGCGTGGCCGATCCCCGGACCGGAGGACGACAAGTACAGCCAGGGCGTGGTCGGCATCGCGGCGGGCTCGGCGACGTACCCGGGCGCGGCGGTGCTGGCGGCGGGCTCGGCCGTCCGCGCGACGGCGGGCATGGTCCGCTACGCCGGCCACGCGGCCGACGTCGTCCGGGCGCAGTGGCCGGAGATCATCGCGACGGGCACGGTCGCGGACGCGGGCCGCGTCCAGGCGTGGGCGGTCGGCCCGGGCATCGGCACGGGTTCGGAGGGCCGCGACGTCCTGCGGCACGTGCTGGGTCAGGGCGTCCCGGTGTGCGCGGACGCCGACGCGACGACGATCATCGCGAAGTCCCCGGAGGTCCTGGACGCGCGTGACCCGGACACGCCGCTGGTCCTGACCCCGCACGCGGGCGAGTACGAGCGGCTGATGGGCCGCAAGCCGGGCGCGGACCGCGTGACGGCGGCGCGCGAAGCGGCGAAGAAGTACGACGCGGTGGTGCTGCTGAAGGGGCACGTCACGGTGATCGCGGCCCCGGACGGCCGCGTCGCGCTGAACAAGCCGCACGGCGCCTGGCTGGCGACGGCGGGCTCAGGCGACGTGCTCTCAGGCCTGGTCGGCTCCCTCCTGGCCGCGGGCCTGGACCCCTGGCTGGCCGCGGCGGCCGCGGCGCACGTCCACTCCCTGGCGGGCGCGATCGCGGCCCAGAACGCCCCGACCTCGGCCTCGGCCCTGGTCCACGCGATCCCAGAGGCCCTCCGCTCGATCCGCTCCCTCACGCCCTGAACGTCACTTTCTCTACGAAAGTGATCCGGAGTTCCCGCTCCGGGTCCACTTTCGGGTGAAAGTGTTGGCTGGTTGCGAGAAGAGATATCGAGTTTTCTGTTAACTCTGGGCGATAAATCTGGTAAGAATGCCGTGTGAGCGGCGGCACAGCACCCGGAGACCGGAAGACCCGGCCGTCCGACGCCGTCGTCGAACAGCGGCGGCAGGACATCCTCGACCACGTCATCGAGCACGGCGAAGCCCGCATCGACGACCTGACCAGCCGGTTCAAGGTCAGCCTCATGACCATGCACCGCGACCTCGACGACCTCGCCGAGCGTCGCCTCCTGCGCAAGCTGCGCGGCAAGGTCGAGGCCTACCCCGCGCTCACCATCGAGACCGCCGCCCGCTTCCGCGACACCCTCCACCACGACGAGAAGGACGCTCTCGGCGAGGCCGCCGCGAAGCACGTCCAGCCCGGGCAGACCGTCTTCGTCGACGACTCCACGACCCTCCTCCCGTTGGTCAAGCGCCTGGCCGAGATCGACGCCCTCACCGTCGTCACGAACTCGCTGCACGCCGCGCGCCTGCTGGGCCCGAACAACGACGTCGTGCTCGCCGGCGGCCGGTACTCGCCCGAGTACGACTCCTGCGCCGGCCCCGAAGTCCTCAACCTGCTGGACTCGATCCGCGCCGACGTCTCGTTCGTCTCGGTGACGGCCGTCGCCGTCGGGCGGCTCTTCCACCCCGACCGCGACTACGCCGAACTCAAGAAGGCGGCCCTCAAAGTCGCCAACCAGAACGTCCTCGTCGTCGACCACTCGAAGTTCGGCCGGACCGCCACCTACGCGCACGGTGACGTCGGCGACTACGACCTGCTGATCACCGGCGAAGCCACGCCCACCGAGGAGATCGAGGCCGCGCTCAACGCGGGCACCGCGATCGAGATCGTCGAACACGTCGCAGAGGGGCAGCCCTATGACAGCTGAACTGGTCGCCGGCATCGACTCGTCCACGCAGTCGACCAAGGTCGTCGTGTGCGACGCCGAAACCGGCGAAATCGTCCGTACCGGCCGCGCGCCGCATCCCGAGGGCACCGAGGTCGACCCCGCCGCTTGGTGGGACGCCTTCCAAGAGGCCACCCGGGGCCTGCTCGACGACGTCAAGGCCATCGGCGTCGGCGGTCAGCAGCACGGCATGGTGACCCTCGACGAAGCCGGCGAGGTCGTCCGGCCCGCGCTGCTGTGGAACGACACCCGGTCCGCGCGCTCGGCCCTCGACCTCGTCGACGAGCTCGGCGGGCCGTCGGTCTGGGCGAAGTCCGTCGGCTCGGTGCCGGTCGCCAGCTTCACCGTGACGAAGCTGCGCTGGCTGGCCGACAACGAGCCCGAGCTCGCCGACCGCGTCGCCCGCGTGCTGCTCCCGCACGACTGGCTGACCTGGAAGCTCACCGGCGGCGACCCGGTCACCGACCGCGGTGACGCGTCCGGCACCGGCTACTTCTCGCCGTCCGACAACGCCTACCGCCTCGACGTCCTGAGCCACGCCTTCGGCGGCCGGACACCGGAGCTGCCCACCGTGCTCGGCCCGGCCGACGCCGCCGGCCACACCCCGGACGGTGTGCTCGTCTCGGCGGGCACGGGCGACAACATGGCCGCCGCGCTCGGGCTCGAACTGCGGGCCGGGGACGTCGTCGTCTCGCTCGGCACCAGCGGCACCGTGTTCGGCGTCGCCGAGGCCGGCGCGGCCGACGCGTCCGGCGAGGTCGCCGGGTTCGCCGACGCCACCGGCCGCTTCCTGCCGCTCGCCTGCACGCTCAACGCCGCCCGCGTCCTCACCGCGACGGCGTCGATGCTCGGCGCGACGCTGGGCGAGTTCGACCGGCTCGCCCTGACCGCCGAACCGGGTTCCGGGGGCCTGGCCTTCCTGCCCTACCTGGACGGCGAGCGCACCCCGAACCTCCCCGGCGCGACCGGCTCCCTGAGCGGTCTGACCAGGGACAACATGACTCCGCAGAACCTCGCGCGCAGCGCCGTCGAAGGCATGCTCTGCGGCCTCGCCGCCGGGCTCGACGCGGTGCGCGCGCACGGTCTCGACGTCCGGCGCGTGCTGCTGATCGGCGGCGGCGCGCAGTCGGCCGCCGTCCGCGCGGTCGCGCCGCTGGTGTTCGGCGTGCCCGTGCAGCTGCCCGAAGTCGCCGAGTACGTCGCCATCGGGGCGGCGCGCCAGGCGGCGTGGGCCCTGACTTCCAGTGCGGAACCCCCGTCCTGGCAGAAAAACAAGAAAGCGCTCGAGCTGGACGAGCCGACCGAGGCGCAGCGCGCCGAGGGCCACCGGATCCAGCAGCGCCACCTCGAAGCCCGCGAAGCGGCTTACGGGGTCCGGCGGAATCTCGGAGAGGACTGACCGATGGCTTCCATCACCTACGACAAGGCGACCCGGCGCTACCCGGGTTCGGAGCGCCCCGCGGTCGACGCGCTGGACCTGGAGATCGCCGACGGCGAGTTCCTGGTGCTGGTCGGCCCGTCCGGCTGCGGCAAGTCGACCAGCCTGCGCATGCTCGCCGGCCTCGAGGACATCGACGACGGCGCCGTCTGGATCGGCGACCGCGACGTCACGCAGCTGCCGCCGCGCTCGCGCGACATCGCGATGGTGTTCCAGAACTACGCGCTGTACCCGCACATGACGGTCGCCCAGAACATGGGCTTCGCGCTGAAGATCGCCGGCCGCCCCGCGTCCGAGATCAAGCAGAAGGTCCTCGAGGCCGCGAAGCTGCTGGACATCGAGCAGTACCTCGACCGCAAGCCGAAGGCGCTCTCCGGCGGTCAGCGCCAGCGCGTCGCGATGGGCCGCGCGATCGTCCGCGAGCCGCAGGTCTTCCTGATGGACGAGCCGCTGTCGAACCTCGACGCGAAGCTGCGTGTTTCGACGCGTACGCAGATCGCCGCGCTGCAGCGCCGCCTCGGCGTCACGACGGTGTACGTCACGCACGACCAGGTCGAGGCCATGACGATGGGTGACCGCGTCGCGGTGCTCTCGGACGGCCTGCTGCAGCAGTGCGACACCCCGCGCGCCCTGTACGACCGGCCCGCGAACGCTTTCGTCGCCGGGTTCATCGGCTCGCCCGCCATGAACCTCGTCACGGCGAAGCTGACGGCCGACGGCGCCGAGGTCGGTGGCGCGCGCGTGCCGCTGACCCGCGAGACCATCGCCGCCGCCGACGGCGACACCGTGACCCTCGGCTTCCGGCCGGAGGCCCTCGAGGTCGCCACCGGTGATGGCACCCTGCCGGTCAAGGTGGACCTGGTCGAGGAGCTCGGCTCGGACGCCTACGTCTACGGCAAGCTCGCCGAGACCGACGCGGCCGACAACAAGTCGAACGTCGTCGCCCGGGTCGACCCGCGCACGCCGCCCGCCATGGGCGACACGCTCAACCTGCGGATCCGCCCCGACGAGCTGCACGTGTTCTCGGCCACGTCCGGGCTGCGCCTGCCCTGACCTCGGGTCATGGGAAACTGGGAGTCGCCATGACTCCCAGTTTTCCCCGCGCCCAGGTCGACATCGATCTCGACGCGATCCGCCACAACCTCACCTTGCTGGGCGCCCGCGCGCCCGGCGCCGAAGTGATGGCCGTGGTGAAGGCCGATGCCTACGGCCACGGCGCGCTGCCGGTGGCGCGCGCCGCGGTCGAGGCCGGGGCGAGCTGGCTCGGGACCTGCTCGCTCGGCGAAGCCCTCGCCCTGCGCGAAGCCGGCATCACGACCCGGCTGTTCAGCTGGCTGGACACCCCGGACGTCGACTTCGCGCCCGGCATCGAAGCCGGCGTCGACCTGGCGGCCAGCTCCCTGGGTGAGCTACGCCGCATCGCCGCCGCCGCTCCGGTGGGTACCCGGGCGCGTGTGCACCTCAAAATCGACACCGGGCTCTCGCGCAACGGCTGCCCGCCGGCCGCCTGGGCCGAGCTGGTCGAAGCGGCGGCCGCCGAACCGCGGGTCGAAGTCGTCGCCATCTGGTCCCACCTCGCGTGCGCGGACGAGCCGGACCACCCGGCGACGGATCTGCAGGCCAAGCGGTTCGCCGAGGCCTACGACGTCGCTCGCGCCGCCGGCCTCGACCCGAAGCGGCACCTCGCGAACTCCGCGGCCCTGCTCACCCGGCCGGACCTGCACTTCGACGTCGTCCGGCCCGGCATCGCGATGTACGGGCTGAACCCCGTGCCGCAGCCCGAAGACCTGCGCCCGGCCATGACGTTCCGGTCCGCGGTCGCGCTGGTCAAGCGCGTCGAAGCCGGCGAATCGGTGTCCTACGGGCACACCTGGACGGCCTCGCGCGACACGAACCTCGCGCTGGTCCCGGCCGGCTACGCCGACGGCGTCCCGCGGTCGCTGTCCGGCCGGATGGACGTCTGGCTCGGCGGGCAGCGGCGGCCGGTCGCCGGGCGCGTCTGCATGGACCAGCTGGTCGTCGACTGCGGGGACTACGAACCCGCCGCCGGCGACGAGGTCGTCCTGTTCGGGCAAGGCACGCACGGCGAGCCGACGGCCCGGGAATGGGCCGACAAGCTGGGCACCATCGACTACGAGATCGTGACTTCGATGTACCGCCCGCGCGTGCGGCGCCGGTATCTGGGGGACCGCTCGTGACACCTTCACGACGACTGCTGGCCATCGCCGGCGGGGTCGGGGCCGTCGCCACCGGGACCGCCGCCGCCGCTATCGTCGCCGCGCAGCAGCGGCGGCACAGTGAGGATCCGTACGTGGACGAGCCGCTGGGGGAGCTGAAGCCCGACCGCGCCTCGACGGTCGCGGCCGAGGACGGTACGCCGCTTTCGGTCGAGGAGATCGACCCGGAGGACGGCGGCGAACCGGAACTGACCGTCGTGGGGGTGCACGGCTTCGCGCTTTCGCGGCGCTGCTGGCACTTCCAGCGCCGTGACCTCGCTTCGTTGACGCTGCCGCGCGTGCGTCAGGTGTACTACGACCACCGCGGCCACGGCCTGTCCGGCGCGGCGTCCGCGGAGAACTCGACGATCGAGCAGCTGGCCCGGGACCTCGACTGCGTGCTGCGGTCGGTGGTGCCGGAGGGGCCCATCGTGCTGATGGGGCACTCGATGGGCGGCATGGTCATCATGGAGCTGGCCGCGGAGTTCCCCGAGCTGTTCGAAGACCGCGTCTGCGGGGTCGCCTTCATCGCGACGGCGGCGGGCGAAGTCGGCGCACGCGGGTTGCCGCGTTCGCTGCTTTCGAAGTACAACCCGCTGACGCGCGCGGCCGGCGGGCTCGCGGGCTGGCAGCCGGGGCTGGTCGAGTTCGTCCGCGCGGCGGGCGGGCAGCTGACACGCCAAGCCGTGCGGCGGCTGGCGTTCGGCAGCCGCGACGTCGCGCCCCGGCTCGTCGACTTCATGCTCGAAATGCTGGAAGTGACGCCGGTGCGCGGGCTCGTGAACTTCGTCGACACGCTCGGCAGCCACAACCGCTACGCCGCGCTGGCCGGCCTGAAGCACGCGGAAGTGCTGGTCATCGGTGGTGATTCGGACCGGTTCACGCCCTTCTCGCACGCCGAGCGGATCGCGGCCGAGCTACCCGACGCGGAGCTGGTGCGCGTCCGCGGCGCCGGCCACATGGTCCAGCTCGAGCAGCCCGAGCTGGTGAACAGCCATCTGATCGATCTCCTGCAACGCTGTTCCGGTGCGGACGGCGAATCCTCGTCCCGGCGAACCTGGTGGTGGCAGCGTTGAGTTTCGTTTTTCCCACGCCCGAAGAGACCATGGACTTCGGGCGCGTGCTCGGCCGCGCGCTGCGCGCCGGTGACCTGGTGCTGCTGGCCGGGCCGCTCGGCGCGGGCAAGACGACGCTGACGCGCGGCATCGCGGACGGCTTGGGTGTCGGCGGCCGGGTCAGTTCCCCGACGTTCGTGCTGGCCCGCGTCCACCCGGCGGGGGCGTCCGGGGTGCCGCTGGTGCACGTGGACGCGTACCGGCTCGGCGGGGATCTGTCCCAGCTGGACGACCTGGACCTGGACACGGACCTCGAGCGCTCGGCGATCGTGGTCGAGTGGGGTGAGGGTTCGGCCGAGCGGCTGTCGGAGGACTACCTGGTGGTTCGCCTGGACCGCCGCGAGGACGACGTCCGCGAGGTGACCCTGGAACCGCACGGCACCTGGGCCGACCGCGTCCCGGAGCTGGTGCGGGCGTAAGTCCGCACCAGCGCCGGGATTCCCGTCGGCCGCTCAGCCGCCGTTGTACTGCTGGTAGGCCGGTGCCCGGAACGCCCTGGTGCCGGCGCCCGCGATCTTGTCGACCGCGCGCAGGAACTTCGGCCCCATCTTCGCGGTGGCCTGCCGGACCGGGTGCGTGGCCCCGAAGTCCTCCGGGTTCGCCTGGCCGTGCGCGAACATCGAGTAGATCACCACCGGCTTGCCCGCGGCGTCGAACATGATCCCCGCCTCGTTGCGGCCGTCGTTCAGCCAGCCCGCCTTCGTGGCGATCCTCGCCCGGTCGGCGGACGACATCTCACGGCGGATGCCGTCGGTGAACGCCACCTGCGACCGCAGGATGGACAGCAGGTACTCCGTCGACGCCGGGCTCAGCAAGGTGCCCGCGACCAGCGCCTTCAGCAGGTCGTGGGTCTCGCGCGGAGTGGTCTGGCCGAGGAAGTAGCGGTTCGGGTTGGCCACCGGCGTGACCTGGGTCTTGGGGAAGCCCTTGCTCACCAGGATCTGGTTGATCTCGGCCGCCGGGACCACGAGCCCCACCAGCCGGACGCACGTGTCGTCCGAAACCGTGAGGAACAGCGACAGGACGTGGCCCAGCGTGAACGCGCTCGGGTACGCCTTGTCCAGGATGATGATGCCGTCACCACCCGGCACGACGATGCTTTCCGGCACCTGGACCTGCTGGTCCAGCGTGAGCAGGCCACGGTCGATCTTGTCCATCAAGGTGACCGCGACGGCCACCTTGTTGACGCTGTACGCCTCGACGACCTCGTCGGACGCCACGTCGACGGCCACCTGGTCGGCCACGCTGATGTAGGAGTTCCAGATGCCGCCCGCCTCAGCGGCCGCGTCGTCGTAGACGCGCTTCACCTTCTGCCTGGCCCGGTCCGGTGTGGCCGGGCTGGCCTCGATGTCTGCTTCCTGCGCGAACGCGGGAGTGCCGGTCAGAACGCTGCCGGCGACGACAGCGGTTCCCAACCCGAACGCCGCTCGCCTGTTGAGTCGATACCCCATCGCAAGATCCAACCATGGATGGAGCCACCAAAACGTCGTGGATGAGAAACAGTGTTCTAACCCTGTTTCGCACTCACGACCGCGCGGGCCACCCCCAGGTCCACCAGGTCCTGGGGCCGCAGGTGCAGTTGGTTGGCGATGTCCGGGACCTCCGAAGCCGGCCGCTTGAGGATCGCCGCCGCGGCCTCCGGGGACGTCACCGAGAAGTACGCGTCCGGTGCCACCCACGTCGAACCCAGCGCCGCGAACGCCAACGCTCCACCTGAGCCGCCCTCGCCGATCACCAAGGTCGTCACCGGGATCGACGCCGTCGCGACCGCTTCGAACATCGCCGCGATCGCGCCGCCCGCGCCCGCCTGCTCGGCCGCCGCGTCGTTCGCCGCGCCCGGGGTGTCGACCAGCGTCAGCACCGGGATCCCCAGGCGGGACGCCAGTTGCACCAGCCGCGCCGCCGTGCGGAAGCCCGCGGGCGACGTCGGCGTGCCGCACTGGGCCGCGTACGCGATCGTCCGGCCGTCGCGCCAGCCGAAGCCGCACGCCACCCCCGGATCGACGCCGCCGGCCCGGTCGCCGCTGACGTCTTCACGCCAGTCGAAGTACGCGTCCAGGTACTCGACCGCCCGCGGCCGCCGGGGAGACCGCGCGGCCTGCACGGCTTCCCAGCCCGTCGAAGGCAGCGAAGCCGGCCGAAGCGCGGTGGGCGGGGGCGCCGCCGCCGTCGAGCGCGCCGTCAGCAGCCGCAGCCACCGCTCCAGCGTCACGCCGAGTTCGTCCGGCGAAACGATCGCGTCGACCTGGCCCCACTCGAGCTTGGCTTCGGCGGTGTACGCCTCCGGCGAGCCGGCCGGACGCACCCGCGAGCCCGCGAAGCCGACCTGCGCGTCCGGCAGCGCGAGGATGACGTCCGCGCCCGCGCCGAGCGTCGCCCAGCCGCCGCCCGTCGTCGGGTCGCGCAGCACCGAAATCTGCGGAATGCCCATCGACCGCGTCAACGCCGCTGCCCGCGCCACCCGCTGGAGCTGCATCAGCGCGCGCATGCCCTGCTGCATCCGGCTACCGCCGGTCGAAATCAGCGAGACCACCGGGAGCCGCGCGTCGCGCGCGTGTGCGAAGGCCGCCTCGATCCGGTCGCCGGTGCGCTGTCCGAGGGACCCGCCGAGGAACCCGAACTCGAACGCGATCAGCACGGCCTCGACGTCGCCGATCTTCGCCGTCCCGCAGACGACCGACTCCTTCTCACCGGTGCGCTCCTCCGCGGCCGCCCGCGCGGAGCGGTAACCGGGCCAGTGGATCGGCCCGTCGGCCGGCTCGTCCCGCAACGGCGTGGGGAACTCCGTGAACCCGTTCGCGATCGCGCCGACGATCTCGCGCGCCGGCTGCCTAGGCACCGAGCGCCCGCTTCATGACCTTGCCCATGTCGTTGCGCGGCAACGCGTCCAGGTAGCGGACGACCCGCGGGCGCTTGTGCGGCGCGAGCAGCTTCGCGACGTGGTCGGCGAGTTCGCCGGACGACGGCGGTTCTCCCGACGGCACGATCCACGCGACGATCCGCTCACCGAGGTCGTCGTCCGGCTCGCCGGTGACGGCGGCTTCGGCGACGCCGGGGTGTTCGAGCAGCGCGTTCTCGATCTCGCCCGCGCCGATCTTGTAGCCACCGCTCTTGATCAGGTCGGTCGCCTTGCGCCCGACGATCTTCACGTAGCCGTCGGCGTCGCGCGTGGCCATGTCGCCGGTGCGGAACCAGCCGCCGTCGAACGCCGCCGCGGTCGCGTCCGGGCGGTTGAGGTATTCGGTGAACAGGTTCGGCCCGCGCACCTGGATCTCGCCGACGGTCTCGACGTCCTCGATCACCTCGCCGGCCTCGCCGACCAGCCGCAGTTCGACACCCCGCAGCGGGACGCCGACCGTGCCGGGCTTGCGCTCGCCGTCGGCTCGGACGCTCGTGTTCATCAGCGTCTCGGTCATGCCGTACCGCTCGACGACCTGCTGGCCGGTCGCCGCGGTGATCCGCTGGTGGTCGTGCACCGGCAGCGCGGCGGACCCTGAAACCAGCAGCCGCGCGGTCTTGAGCGCGTCCGCCAGCGCGGTGTCCGTGCCGACTTCGCCGGCGATCCGGTGGTACATAGTAGGGACGCCGAACAGCATGGTCGCGCCGTTCGCGAGTTCGCGCGCGACGCCCGCGGTGGAGAACCGGCCGAGGTGGCGGACCGAGCCGCCGCGGCGCAGCGGGCCGAGGATGCCGAGGATCAGGCCGTGCACGTGGAACAGGGGAAGCGCGTGCACGAGGACGTCGTTCGCGGTCCACTCCCAGGCGTCTTCGAGCGCGTCGAGCGTGGTCGCGAGCGCACGGCGGGGGAGGACGACGCCCTTCGGCGGCCCGGTGGTCCCGGACGTGTAGACGATCAGCGCAGGCGTCTCGGGGTCCGGTTCGTCGGCGAGCGGCGTCTGCTCGCCGACGAGCGGGATGTCCCGCCGCGGCAGGCCGGCCAGGCCCGCGGGCAGCTCGACGCCGGGTTCGGCGAGCACCAGCTGGGGCTCGCTGTCGGCGAGGATGTGCGCGAGCTCGCGTTCGCCGATCTTCGGGTTGAGCGGCACGGCCGGGACGCCGGCGAGCAGCGCGGCGACGACGGCGACGCTGGTGTGGATGGTCGGGGTCGCCCAGACCGCGACGCGGCCGCGGGGCAGCTCGGCGGCGAGGCTGCCGGCGACGGCGGCGAGGTCGGCGTAGGTGAGGACGTGGTCGCCGAAGCGGAGGGCTTCTTCGGCGGATCCGTCGGCGAGGGTGGGGAACAACGGGGCGGGCACCGCGGGGACCTCCCAGAGTCGGACTCCATCCGCACGTTACCGTGCGGTTCGATCCCCTGCAGCGAGGTGTCGAAGACCCTGGTCGTACGCTTGCTCACCGTGTTGGTACTGGCGATCGATACCTCGACCCCGGCGGTGACCGCGGGTGTCGTCGCGGTGGACGACAGCGGGGTCGAGACGCGCGGAGACCGCGTCACGGTCGACCCCCGCGCCCACGGCGAACTGATCACGCCGCACGCGCTGGCCGCCGCCGAAGAAGCCGGGGTCGCCCTCAAGGACCTCGACGCGATCGTCGTCGGCGTCGGCCCCGGTCCGTTCACCGGCCTGCGCGCCGGGATGGCCACCGCCGCCGCCTTCGGGCACGCGCTCGGCCTGCCGGTGTACCCGGTCTGCAGCCTCGACGCGCTCGCCGCCGACGTCGCCCCGGGCGGCAGCGCTTTCCTCGTCCTCACCGACGCGCGCCGCCGCGAGGTCTACTGGGCGGCCTACGACGCCGCCGGCGCCCGCACCGACGGCCCGCACGTCCAGCGCCCGGCCGACCTCGAGACCGACGTCGAGGTCGCGGCCGGCGACGGCGCCCTGCTGTACGCCGACGCGCTCGACGTCCGGCCGATCGAGCCGCGCTTCCCGTCGCCCGCCGGGCTGGTGAAGGCCGCCCGCGCCGCGTTGCTCGCGAAGGAAACGCCGGCGCCGCTGACGCCCCTGTACCTGCGCCGTCCCGACGCCGCCGAGCCCGCGGCGCCGAAACGGGTGACCACGCCGTGAGACTCGAGCCGCTGCGCCGACGGGACATCGCCCGGTGCGTCGAGATCGAGCAGATCCTGTTCCCCGGCGACGACCCGTGGAGCTCGCGCGCCTTCCACTCCGAGCTGGACGCGGGCAACTTCTACCTGGCCGCGCGCCCGGACGAGGGCGACGAGCTGCTGGGCTACGCCGGCCTGGCCGTGGTCGGGCGGCGCCGCGGCGAGTACGAGGCGACCGTGCACACCATCGGCGTCGCGCCCGAGTACCAGGGCCGGGGCATCGGCAAGGCACTGCTGCGGGCGCTGCTGGAGCGGGCCGACGAGTTCGAGGCGCCGGTGTTCCTCGAGGTCCGCACGGACAACGAGACGGCTCTCGCGCTGTACGAGAGCCACGGCTTCGAACGGCTCGGCATCCGGAAGCGCTACTACCAGCCCTCCGGCGCCGACGCGTACACGATGGTCCGCCCCGCGCGGACGCGAGACGAGGTGGCGGGCTGATGTCACGCATCATCATGGGCATCGAGAGCTCGTGCGACGAGACCGGCGTCGGCCTGGTCCGCCTGCACGACGACGGCACGGTCGAGCTGCTCGCCGACGAGGTCGCCTCCAGCGTCGAGCAGCACGCCCGCTTCGGCGGCGTCGTGCCCGAGGTGGCGAGCCGCGCGCACTTGGAAGCGATGGTTCCGACGACTTCGCGCGCGTTCGAGAAAGCCGGCCTTTCACTGTCCGATGTGGACGCTATCGCGGTGACGGCCGGGCCGGGCCTGGCGGGGGCGCTGCTCGTCGGCGTCTCGGCGGCGAAGGCGTACGCGACGGCGCTCGACGTGCCGTTGTACGGCGTCAACCACCTGGCCGGGCACATCGCGGTGGACACGTTGCAGCACGGGCCGCTGCCCACGCCGTGCTTGGCGCTGCTGGTGTCCGGTGGGCACACGCAGCTGCTGCGCGTCGACGACATCGCGTCGGAGATCACCGAGTTGGGGTCCACTGTGGACGATGCGGCGGGCGAGGCGTACGACAAGGTCGCGCGCGTGCTCGGCCTGCCGTACCCGGGTGGGCCGCCGATCGACAAGGCCGCGAAGAACGGCGATCCGGCGGCTATCGCGTTCCCGCGTGGTATGACGGGGCCGCGTGATGCCAAGAACGACTTTTCGTTCTCCGGGTTGAAGACTGCGGTTGCGCGGTGGGTCGAAGGCGCTTCGCGGCGTGGTGAGGAGATTCCGGTGGACGATGTCGCGGCGTCGTTCCAGGAGGCAGTTGCGGATGTGCTGACGATGAAGGCGGTTCGTGCGGCCAAGGAGCAAGGGATCGGCACCATTGTGATTTCCGGTGGGGTGGCGGCGAACTCGCGGTTGTCTTCGCTGGCCGCGGAGCGGTGTGCGGCGGCGGGGATCGAGCTGCGGGTGCCGCGGCCTCGGCTGTGCACGGACAACGGTGCGATGATTGCGGCCTTGGGGGCGCATGTGGTTGCGGCCAAGCGGCCTACTGCTCCGCTGGACTTCAGTGCTAACCCGGCTCTCCCGGTGAACGTGGTCTCCCTCTAGTTCCACCCCGCCCAAATGACATGAACGACTCTTTCATGTCGTCTGGTGACAGGGTCTCGGCAAAGTCAGGTCAGCGCGGCCGATCCGGTCGCCCGCACGTCATGAACGGGTCGTTCACCTCGTCAGACGACGTGAACGACCCTTTCATGACATCGCCGCGACGCCGGGCAGACCGCGCGGCCACGACTTTGCCGGAGCCCTGTCGTCTGGTGACGTGAATGACTCATTCATGTCACCAGACGACAGGAATGAGTCATTCATGTCGTTTCGGTCAGGGCTGGCTGATCGCCACCCCGCTCGCCCATTGTGACTACGGCCGGCGGCACCGCGTCAAGGCGGGAAAGATGCCTTGACCCGGCACCGCCGGCCGTGTTCTGGCTTCGGATCGGGGTTGCGGGGGGTCTGGGTTCCGTATTGCTGGGGTGCGTGTTCGTCCGTCAGGAAGCCGCTGCGTGCTTGTGCGCCGGGGCGCCCACGCCCAGCAGCTCCTCGATCGCCGCGACCGCCAGGGCCGCCGCATTTCCCTCGCCGTAAGGGTTTCCGACCTGTGCCGGTCGCAGCTCGCCGCTCAACAAGCGCGCTGCCGTGTCCGCGATGCGGGATGTCTCCGTGCCCACCAGCCATGCGCACCCTGCCTCGACGACCTCCATCCGCTCGGTGACGTCCCGCAGGACCAGCACCGGCGTCCCGAAGGTTGGTGCTTCCTCTTGGATGCCGCCGGAATCCGTCAGTACCAGCGATGCCAGGCGCAGCGCGCGGACCAGGTCCGGGTACTCCAGCGGGTCCGTTATCGTCACCCGGGGCAGGCCGGCCAACGCCGCCTCCACCTGAGTGCGGACCTGTGGGTTCGGGTGCGCCGGGAACAGCACCTGCACGTCCGGGTGCTCGGCCACGATCAGCTGCACCGCCGCCAGCGTTCGCTCCAGCGGCTCGCCCCACGACTCGCGCCGGTGGGATGTCACGAGCACCAGCCGCTCGGCCGCTTCCGCGATCTCCATCTCCAGCAACGCCAGCGCCGTGTCGCGGGCCGGGAGGTCGCGCGCCGCGATCTCCAGCACCGCGTCGACCACCGTGTTGCCCGTCACCGCGATTCGTTGCCGCGCAACGCCTTCCGCGCGCAGCTCGGCCGCCGCGCCGAGGGTCGGCGCCAGGTGCAGCGCCGCCAGCCGGGACACCATCTGCCGCGCGCCCTCCTCCGGGAACGGCGCGGTGAGGTCGTGCGTGCGCAGCCCGGCTTCCAGGTGCACCACCGGGATGCCCAGCCAGAACGCGGCGAGCGCGCCCGCGAGCGTCGTCGTGGTGTCGCCCTGGACGACGAGCGCGGCCGGCGCGTGCCGGCGCAGGACGTCGTCGAGCGCGGGCAGCAGGCCCGCGACGAGCTCCGCCTGACCGCCGGTCACGCGCGGCGGCACGGCCAGCCATTCGTCCACGACCAGGCCGAACGGCGTCAGCGCCTGCTCGACCATGCCCGCGTGCTGCCCGCTGTGGACCAGGATCGGCCGCAACGCGGGGTGCGCCTCCAGCGCCAGCGCCAGCGGCGCGAGCTTCAGCGCTTCCGGCCGCGTCCCGGCCAGCAACATCACATCCACCCCGTGGTGCCCCTTCTCCACATAGTCCAGTGTCCAGGAAAAAGCTGACCGCGGGGCCGCCGGCGTGCGAGGGGCACACGCCGGCGGCCCCCTTTTCACTCCCGCGCCTGGGAGAGACGGCGGTTGCGGCGGTGGACGGCGATCAGCGCGACGGTCCCGAGCAGGACCAGGAGCACACCGACGGCCAGCCACCACCCGACGTCGGCACCGGTGGCGGCGAGGGTGCCCACCCCGCCACCGGCCACGCCGACGCCCGCGCCCGGCATCTTGTACATGCGGGCCTCGCTCAGGCCCGCGCGGAGCGGCGGCGGTAGATGCGCGTGCCGACCGGCACCGCGACGGCGCCGAGCAGCCCGAGCCCGATCCACAGGCCCGCCCCGGACGCCAGCGGCATCGGCGGCGCGGCCGGGCCGCAGGTCGCCGACGACACGACCACGTCACCCGAGCCCAGCGCGTTGAGGCCCTCGCCGAGCAGCTTCACGTGGACGGCGTTGACCGTGAGGCTGCCGTCCTGGTTCTTCACCTGCTCGTTGAGGATGATCGTCGCGACGTTGAGCGCGCCGAGCCCGACCTTGATCTGCGTGTTCGCGGCCGGGGTGGCGTCGACCTTGCCGACGCTGCCGAGGTTCGCGCCGACCAGCTTCGTGCTGCCCTCGACGCCCTTCTGCGTCGCGGTGCAGACGGCCTCGACGACCTTGATGCCGACGTCGCCGAGGGCCGCCTTCAGCAGCGGCAGCCCGACGTCGGCGGTGCTCGCCTTCGCCGTCACCGCACCGGAGTTCTCGTCGCGCTTGGCCTCGGTGTTGACCGCGCCGGCGGTGAGGATGCCGGGCAGGTCGACCTTCGCGAGGCTGTTGCTGGTCGGGCCCGCGGTGTTGGCGGCTGCGAACGGGCCCGCCTGCACCGCCTGCTGCCCGAGCAGCTTGACGTCGACCTTGACGCCGTACGCGGATCCGTCGCCGGGCGCGGCCGAAGCGGGGGCCGCGCCGGCGAGCACGACGCTCGCCACGACCGCGGCGAGCAGGCCGCCGCGGCGCACGAGGGAGCTCTTCTTCAACTGATCCTCCGAAATTAGCTGGGTTTCCCTGGAGTTCGCGTGACGGTGGCGCGGATCGAACCGGCTTGCCTCGACTCGGCACGCGAATCGACTATCGCGAAGAGCGGCCCGAATAGCACACAAAATTTCCCGAATCACCGGATCGGGTATTCCGCGACGCCGTTTGCGCTGGTCGGCGCGACATCACTCGAACGGCGTAACAAGTTCGGCGAAGAACCAGCCGAATGGGGCGCTCTTTCCATCCCTCCGGGTGGAAAGGCACTGCACACATGTCCTACGCTCCCTCGGGGTCCGCAGTTCGACCGAAGAATCCACACCGAGAGGAACGTCGTGGCCGTAGCGAGCGCTCCGAACTCAGGAATGGCACGGTTTCCGCTGGTCGCGGCGCTCGGCGCGCTCGCGGCCGCAGGGGTCGTGGTGGTGCTGGCCGAGCGGTTCTACCGCGAGCTGGAAGTACGCCTCGCGGGGATGATCCTCGATCTGTTCACTACATCGGGTGTTTATGTCGCCCCCGATCGGGAGTCCGTTTACTTTGGGTTGACGAGCACTGCTCCGTTCGGGTTGAGAATGACTCCGGAATGCTCCTCGGCGTTCCTTTTGCTCCCGCTGCTCGTTGTGACCATGGTCATGTTGTATTTCCGGCCGTCGAATGCGAAACGCCTGTTCTTTTCCCTCGGCATTTCCGCGCTCGTCGTCGTGCTGGTGAACCAGCTGCGCATTCTCACGATCGTCGGGCTGGTCCACTGGCTCGGTACCGACGAGGGCTACTACTGGGGCCACACGCTGCTAGGTTCGATGGTCAGCGTGTTCGGCGGCGCCGTCTCGATCGTCCTGTTCGTCTGGCTCGCCACGCGGAAGAAGAAGGCATGAGCGTCAAGGTCCTGCTGGCGATCACGCAGGCGTTCGCGCTCACGATGAGCGTGGCGTTCCTGGTGTACGTCGTGGTCATCGTGGTGCCGTACCTGCGCCGCAAGCCCGGTCCGGCCGGCGACCCGGCGGACTTCACGTGGCACTTCTTCGTGCCGTGCCGCGACGAGCAGACGGTGATCCGCGAGACGATCCGCTACCTGCGCACCACGTTCCGCAAGGCGCACGTCTGGGTCGTCGACGACGACTCGGAGGACCGCACCGCCCGCGTCGTCCGGATGCTGTGGCGGCGCCACGGCGGCTACGACCCGTACCTGCACCTGGTGCCGCGCGTGCGGCCCGAGGCCCGGACGGGCAAGGGCGACGCGCTCAACGCCGCCTACCGGGCGCTCAACGACTGGATGGGCCCGGACGTCGCGCGGGACGACGTCGTCGTGGTGGTCGTCGACGCCGACGGCCGCCCGGCCCCGAACTGCCTGGAGGTCTGCGCGGCCGACCACCTCTTCGGCGACCCGGAGATCGGCGCGGTCCAGCTCGACGTGTGGATGAGCAACGTCGAGACGCCGCCGCCGTCGCGCAACCCCGTCGGCCGCTGGTTCGGCCTGAAGCTCGCCCAGCTGCAGGACCTCGAGTTCCGGACGGCGATCGCGGCGATCCAGACCTCCCGCGGCTTCACCGGCACGATCTCGATGGGCGGCAACGGCCAGTTCACCCGGCTCACCGCGCTCGACTCCATCGCGGGCGCGACCGAAGAGCCGTGGCGCGGCTCGCTGCTGGAGGACTTCGAGCTCGGCGTCCACCTGCTGACGGCGGGCTGGCGCACCGGGTTCACCCCGGACTCCCATGTGGCACAGGAGGGTCTGTACAGCCTGCGCCGGTTCCTGGTGCAGCGCACGCGGTGGGGCCAGGGCACCATGCAGTGCGCCCGCTACCTGCGCCGGATCTGGGATTCGCCGCACGTCAGCACGCTCGGCGCGGCGGAGATGATGTACTACCTCGCCCAGCCGTGGCTGCAGCTGCTCGGCTCGCTGCTGTACCCGATCCCGTTCGTCCTGCTGGTGGTGAGCACCGCGGGCGACCCGGCGCAGATGTGGACGTGGTTCACCGGCGGCGCCTGGATCCTGTTCGCCATCTACGGCTCGTTCGGGCTGCTGCCGTTCCTCGTCTGGGGCCCGATCTACCAGCTGAAGTGCCTGCGCAGCAGGAACGTCCTGCGCGGCATCGGGCTCGGGTTCGCGTACGCGGCCTACATCTACACGTTCTACGTGACGTCGTGGCGCGCGCTGTTCCGGCTCGTCCGCGGCCGCAACGGCTGGGCGAAGACGCGCCGCAACACCGAGCAGTCGGCGGGGGCGAAGGTCGCGCTCGACGCGTGAGCACTTACCTCCGGGGTGAGTTTCTGGTTAGGTTCTCACCGTCTGGCACCTGAACCCTGGGGGTTTATGCCCATGTCCGTCCGTTCCCTCCCGAGATCGGCGGCGCTGGTCGCCGCCGTCACGCTGCTGACCGGCCTGGCCGCCGTACCGGCCCAGGCCGCCAGCCGCGATCAGCGGCAACGCGACTTCGCGGCCGCCGCCGCCGAGTTCGGCGTCCCCGAGAACGTCCTGCTCGGCGTCTCCTACCTGGAGTCGCGCTGGGACTTCAACGCCGGCACGCCCAGCACGTCGGCCGGCTACGGCCCGATGCACCTCACCGACGTGCGCGAGGCCGGGGTGGCGACCAGCCACCACGACGAAGGCACCGAAGACCCGCGCGGCGACGACGCGCGCCCCGCGCTGCACCCGCAGGCCGGGCCCGCCGCGCCGCCGTCCGGGCTGCAGACCGTCGACGAAGCGGCGAAGCTCGTCGGCACCGACGCCGCGACCCTGCGTACCGACGCCACCCAGAACATCCGCGGCGGCGCCGCCCTGCTCGCCAAGTACCACGCCGGCCAGACGGACTGGTACGCCGCCGTCGCGAAGTACAGCGGCTCCACCGGGGACGCCGCGCAGACGTTCGCCGACGAGGTCTACGAGACCATCAAGAGCGGCGTGGCCCGGACCACCGACGACGGCCAGCAGGTCACCCTCGCTGCTTCGCCGGACCTGCGGACGCCGGCGCACGGCGGGAACCCCGCGAACGTCGAATGCCCCCGGACCGTCGCCTGCGAATCCGTCCCGGCGCCCTACCAGGAGCTGCCGAACGACGACTACGGCAACCACGACCTCGCCGACCGGCCGAGCAGCCAGAAGATCGACCACATCGTCATCCACGACACCGAGGGCTACTGGGACAACGTCCTCGACCTCGCCCAGGACCCGACGTACGTGAGCTGGCACTACACGATCCGCTCCAACGACGGCCTGATCGCGCAGCACGTGCCGACCAAGGACGTCGCCTGGCACGCCGGCAACTGGTACGTCAACGCGAAGTCCATCGGCATCGAGCACGAGGGCTTCGCCGCGAAGGGCACCTGGTACACCGAGGCGATGTACCGGTCGAGCGCGAAGCTCGTCGGCTACCTTGCGCGCAAGTACGGCATCCCGCTCGACCGCGCGCACATCATCGGCCACGACAACGTGCCGGGCACGATCCCGTCGACGATCAAGGGCATGCACTGGGACCCGGGCCCGTACTGGGACTGGTCGCACTACTTCGACCTGCTGGGCGCGCCGCTCGGCGGGTTCGGCCTGCCGGGCTCGTCGCTGGTCACGATCGACCCGGACTTCGCGAAGAACCAGCCCGCGTTCACCGGCTGCGACAGTCCCGGAACACCCTGCGCGCCAAGGGGTTCCGAGGCCGTGGTGCTGCACTCGGAGCCGAGTGAATCTTCGCCGCTGCTGAAGGACATCGGCCTGCACACCGACGGTTCGCCGTCCACAATGGACGTGTCGGACGTGGGCAGCCGCGTCGCGACCGGGCAGCAGTACGCGGTCGCCGGCGTCAGCGGCGACTGGACGGCGATCTGGTACCTCGGCCAGAAGGGCTGGTTCCACAATCCGCGCGGGGCGCACGTGGCCAAGCCCGCGATCGGCTGGGTGGTGACACCGAAGCCGGGGCTGGCGACGGTACCGGTGTTCGGGCGCGCGTACCCGGAGCCGGAGGCCTACCCGGCGAACGTGCCGGTGCAGGCGATCACGCCGCTGCCGTACACGTTGTCGGCGGGCCAGAAGTACTCGTCGGCCGGCACGGTCGGGTCGGAGTACTACTACGCGGTGACGTTCGACCCGGCGGACCACGTGGTGGTCAAGGGCAAGCTGAAGTACGTCCAGATCCAGTTCGGGCACCGGATCGCGTTCGTCAAGGCGGACGACGTCCGGATCCTCCCGGCGTTCTAGCCCGGCGCGGGGGCGGCGGGTTCAGCCCCGCCGGCGCCGATCCGGTCGCTCCGGCGTTCGACCAGGACGACGTCACGCCACCGGTCGCGGTGCCGGCCGAGGCGCTGCCGGGTGCCGACCTCGCGGAACCCGGCCCGCTCGTGCAGCTTCCGGCTCGCCGTGTTCTCCGGGAAGATCCCGCTCTGGATCGTCCAGATCCCGGCGTCTTCCGTCGACGCGATCAGCGTCGTGAGCAGCGCTTGGCCGATCCCGCGGCCGCGCGCGTCCGGATGGACGTAGACGCCGTGCTCGACAACCCCGCTGTAGACGCACCGGGACGATACGGCGGTGACCGCGGTCCAGCCGAGGACGTCTCCGGCGGGGTCGAGGGCGACGAACCGGTGTGCCGGCAGGTGGGCGGCGTCCCAGGCCGGCCAATCGGGTGCGGTGGTTTCGAAACTCGCGTCCCCGGTGTCGAGTCCGGCCTGGAGGATCGCCAGGACTTGCCCGGCGTGGGCGGCCGTCATGGGGACGACGCGGACCGGTGCCGGGCGGACGGCGCGGACGATCGCCGAGTTCAGCTTGTCGCCGACTTCGTGGGTGATCCGGACCTCGATGTCCGCCAGCCCGGCGTCGCGGAGCAGCGCGCGGTAGCGCTCGGCGGTGAGCGCGTCGCCGAGGCATTCGGCGGTGGCGGCCGCGCGTTCGGCGTCGGTGAGCGTGCCGGCGGCCAGGATGTCGGTGATCCCGAGGCGCCCGCCGGGGCGCAGGACGCGGGCGATCTCGGCGAACACGGCGGGCTTGTCGGGGGAGAGCGTGATGACGCAGTTGGAGATGACGACGTCGACCGAGGCGTCCGGCAGCGGGATCCGTTCGATGGTGCCGTGGACGAACTCGGCGTTGGTGACGCCGGCCCGCTCGGCGTGGCGGCGGGCGAGGGTGAGCATCTCGTCGGTCACGTCGAGGCCGATCGCGCGGCCGGTCGGGCCGACCCGCCGCGCGGACAGCAGGACGTCGAGCCCACCGCCGGAGCCGAGGTCGAGCACGGTTTCCCCGGGCCGCAGGTCGGCGACGGCCACCGGGTTGCCGCAGCCGAGGCTGGTCGCGGTCACCTCGGCGGGCGCGTCTTCGCCGGCGTAGTGGACGGCGCCGAGCCGGTCGGTGTCGGCGATCAGGCCGGTGCTTTCCCCGGCCAGCGCCCGGCGGGCGGCGTCGGCGTAGCGGTCGAGGCTCACGGGCACACCTCCGCGAACGTGACGGCGGCGCGCCCCATGACGACGTCGGCGGCCGTCGGGAAGCAGGACACGCAGCGCTGGTTGACCCGGTAGAGCCGGGCGGTGCCGCGCGGTTCGGCGAGGACGAACCGGGCTTCGGTGAGGATCTTCAGGTGGGCGGACACGGTGGACTGCCCGACGTCGACGTGATCGACGATCTCCCCGACGGTCATCGGCGTGCCGGCGGCGGCCAGCAGGTTGAGGATCTGCACCCGGGTCGGGTCGGCCAGCGCCCGGAACCAGCCGGCGTAGGTCTCAGCGGTGGCGCGGTCCAGCACGGCGACTCCTTTCATCGTTCATCGACGATAAACGATTGAGGGTCAGCCGGCAACCAGTTCGGCGAGCAGGGCGCGGACCCGGCGGTCGATCTCGTCCCGGATCGGCCGGACGTGCTCGGCGGACTGCCCGGCGGGGTCGTCGAGCTGCCAGTCGAGGTAGCGCTTGCCCGGGAAGATCGGGCACGCGTCGCCGCAGCCCATGGTGATCACGACGTCGGCGGCCTCGACCGCGTCGGTGGTCAGGCGCTTGGGGAACTCGCGGGAGACGTCGATCCCGAGTTCGGCCATGACCGCCACCACGGCCGGGTTGAGCTCGCTCGCCGGAGCCGATCCGGCGGAGCGGACGGTGACGCGGCCGGCGGCGTGGTGGTCGAGCAGCGCGGCGGCCATCTGGGAGCGGCCGGCGTTGTGGACGCAGACGAACAGGACTTCGGGGGTGTTCACGGGGTGACCTCCACCGGGGAACGGCGGCGCAGCGCCAGGGACACGTACACGAGCGCGACGAGCACGGGGACTTCGATCAGCGGCCCGACGACCCCGGCCAGCGCCTGCCCGCTGGTCGCGCCGAACGTCGCGATGGCCACGGCGATGGCGAGCTCGAAGTTGTTGCCCGCCGCGGTGAACGCCAGCGTCGTGGTGCGCTCGTACGACAGGCCGACCGCGCGGCCGAACGCGTACGACCCGGCCCACATCAGTCCGAAGTAGACGAGCAACGGCACCGCGATGCGGACGACGTCGAGTGGCCGCGCGGTGATCTGCTCTCCCTGCAGGGCAAAGAGAACCACGATGGTGAACAGCAATCCGTAGAGCGCGGCCGGGCCGATCTTCGGCAGGAACTTCGACTCGTACCAGTCGCGGCCCTTCGCGCGTTCGCCGAGCCGGCGGGTGAGGTAGCCGGCCGCGAGCGGGATGCCGAGGAAGATCAGCACGCTTTTCGCGATCTGCCACCCGGAGACGGCGAGATCGGCTTGCGGGAGGCCGAGCCACCCGGGCAGGACCGTGAGGTAGAACCAGCCCAGGAGCCCGAACGCGACGACCTGGAACACCGAGTTCAGCGCGACCAGCACGGCGGCGGCTTCCCGGTCGCCGCCCGCGAGGTCGTTCCAGATGATCACCATCGCGATGCAGCGGGCGAGGCCGACGATGATCAGCCCGGTCCGGTACTCGGGCAGGTCGGGCAGCAGCAGCCAGGCCAGGGCGAACATCAGCGCCGGGCCGATCAGCCAGTTCAGCACCAGCGACGGCCACAGCAGCCGCCGGTCGCGGGTGACGGTGCCGAGCCGGTCGTAGCGGACCTTCGCCAGCACCGGGTACATCATGACCAGCAGCCCGAGGGCGATCGGCAGCGAGATCCCGTCGACCTGCACGGCGGTCATCGCCGTTTTCAAGCCGGGGCCCGCCAGCAGTCCCGTGACCATCGCCGCCGCGATCCACACGGGCAGGAACCGGTCCAGAGTGGACAGCCGCCCGGCGACCGTGCCGGTCACGCCGGAACGCCGGGGACGAGCACGGCCGAGAGCCGGGCCAGCACCTCGGGGTGGACGCGGTAGTAGACCCAGGTGCCGCGGCGTTCGCCGGTGATCAGCCCGGACTCGCGCAGGACCTTCAGGTGGTGGGAGATCGTCGGGCCGGTCAGGTCGAAGGCGTCGGTCAGGTCGCACACGCACGCCTCGCCGCCGGCGTGGGAGGCGATCAGCGACAGCAGCCGCAGCCGGACGGGGTCCGCCATGGCCTTGAACAGCTTCGACAGCTCCACGGCCTGGTCCTCGCTCAGCGGCTCGCGGGCCAGCGGGGAGCAGCAGGCGTCCATCGCGACGAGCGGCAGCTGTTTCGGCATGTGTCTATCTTGACATTCTTCTAAGTAGAGAGCAATCTAAGTTCCTGTTTCGATGAACGTCTATCCAAGGAGGACGCGATGGCACGGGTACAGCTCGCACTGCGGGTCGGGGACCTCGAAGGCTCGATCGACTTCTACTCGAAGCTGTTCGGCACCGCGCCGGCCAAGCTCCGGCCCGGGTACGCCAACTTCGCCGTCGCCGAGCCCGCGCTCAAGCTCGTGCTCCTGGAGGGCGAGCCCGGCCAGGCGACGGTCATGGACCACCTCGGCGTCGAGGTCGAGTCGACCGACGAGGTCAGCGAGGCCAGCAAGCGTCTCACTGGTGAGGGGCTGGAGACGCTGACGGAGGACAACACGACGTGCTGCTACGCCGTCCAGGACAAGGTATGGGTGCACGGTCCCGGCCAGGAGCCCTGGGAGGTCTACACGGTCAAGGCCGATTCGCGGACGTTCGGTGCGGACAGCGCGGCCCTCACGGCCACCTGCTGCACTTCCGACGCCGCTCGGCCGGAGGGCTGCTGTTCCTGACCTTCACTGATCGAGCGCCAGCTGCCGGCGGTGGAAGTCGAAGTGCCGCGTCGGGAACCGGTACACGTCGGCCAAGGTCATGTAGTCCCGGAAGAACGGGTCCCACCGGGTCGGGTAGTGCATGCCGCGGGCGAGGTCGTCGTCGGTCTCGCGGTCCAGACGGCGGTGCAGCGCCGCGACGGTCCGGTCGAAAAGCGCCCGCATCCACCGCTTCGGCAGCAGCGTGCCGCCGAGCCACGAGCCGGCGAAGTTGACCGCGTCGAACGGCACCGTCCCGGCGTTCAGCAACCGGGCGAACCCGCGGCTCGCGCCGTCGGGCAGCTGGTCGAACAGCCGCACCAGCCCCGACAGGGCCCGGATGATCAGGTAGCCGAGCAGCATGTGGAACAGCAGCTGGCGGTTGGTCCACCGGGTACCCGCGCTGGGGCGCCGCAGGTCGCTGTCGGTCGCGCTGTCCAGCAGCTCGTGAAAGGTCCTGCGCGCCTGCTCCAGCTCCGCGTGAACGGCCGTCTTGTCCACGGTCGCAGTGTCCGCCGGTTCCGTGGGGAAGGCCAGGGGCCCGCGTGACCGGCCTTGCGGCCCCTGGTCGTCGGTGCTGGTCGGCGGCTCGGCGAAAGGTGCCGGTCAGAGCACTTCCGGGGGCATTCCACACGCCCGTGACCACCCTCCTTGCACGACTGGCACTCACGTGGCTAGAGTGCTAATCGCACGGCCCGACAGCCCCGGCACCCGCGACGGCGGGGGTGGTAGAGCCGTAACCACATCCTGCCAACGCTTTCGACGACCGTGGAGGTCAACCCGGTGAGCGTGAACATCAAGCCGCTCGAGGACAAGATCGTTGTCCAGACGAGCGAGGCCGAGGAGACGACCGCTTCCGGCCTCGTCATCCCCGACACCGCCAAGGAGAAGCCCCAGGAGGGCAAGGTTCTGGCCGTGGGCCCGGGCCGGATCGACGACAAGGGCAACCGCGTCCCGCTGGACGTGAACGTCGGTGACGTCGTCATCTACTCGAAGTACGGCGGCACCGAGGTCAAGTACAACGGTGAGGACTACCTGATCCTGTCCGCCCGCGACGTGCTGGCCGTCATCAACTGACGTCCGCTCGCAGCGCAATGACGCCCCGGGCCCCGCAGCAAGCCGGGGAGCGGGGCGTTCTTGCGTTCAACGAAAGGTAAGCGGAACACGCTATGCCCAAGCAGATCAGTTTCGACGAGGACGCTCGTCGCGCGCTGGAGCGCGGGGTGAACAAGCTCGCCGACGCGGTCAAGGTCACCCTCGGCCCGCGCGGTCGCCACGTCGTGCTCGACAAGAAGTTCGGCGGCCCGACCATCACCCTCGACGGCGTGACCGTCGCCCGTGAGATCGAGCTCGACGACCCGTTCGAGAACCTCGGCGCGCAGCTCGCCAAGAGCGTCGCCACCAAGACCAACGACGTCGCCGGGGACGGCACCACGACCGCCACCGTGCTCGCGCAGTCGCTGGTGAAGGTCGGCCTGCGCAACGTCGCGGCCGGCGCCAACCCGACCGCGATCGGCCGTGGCATCGAGGCCGCCGCGGAGAAGGTCATCGAGGTCCTCAAGGCCAAGGCCACCCCGGTCAAGGGCCGCGAGAACATCGCCCAGGTCGGCACCGTGACCTCCCGTGACGCCAACATCGGTGCCCTGCTCGGCGAAGCCGTCGAGAAGGTCGGCGAGGACGGCGTCATCACCATCGAGGAGTCGTCGACCCTGGCGACCGAGCTGGTGATCACCGAGGGCGTCCAGTTCGACAAGGGCTTCCTCTCGGCGCACTTCGCGACCAACCCGGAGGAGCAGAAGGCGATCCTCGAGGACGCCTACGTCCTGCTGCACCGCGAGAAGATCTCGGCGCTGGCCGACCTGCTGCCGGTGCTGGAGAAGGTCGTCGAGGCCAAGAAGCCGCTGCTGATCATCGCCGAGGACGTCGACGGCGAGGCGCTGTCCACCCTCGTGGTGAACTCGCTGCGCAAGACCATCACCGCCGTCGCGGTCAAGGCGCCGTTCTTCGGCGACCGCCGCAAGGCGTTCCTGGACGACCTCGCGGTCGTCACCGGCGGTGAGGTCATCTCCGCCGAGATCGGCCGCAAGCTGTCCGACGTCGACCTCGGCGCGCTGGGCAAGGCCCGCCGGATCGTCGTCACCAAGGACGACACCACGATCGTCGACGGCGCCGGCACCAAGGACGCCATCTCCGGGCGGGTCGCGCAGATCCGCAAGGAGATCGAGACGACCGACTCCGACTGGGACCGCGAGAAGCTGCAGGAGCGGCTCGCGAAGCTCGGCGGCGGCGTGGCGGTCATCAAGGTCGGCGCGGCCACCGAGACCGAGCTGAACGAGCGCAAGCACCGCATCGAGGACGCCGTGGCTTCGACCAAGGCGGCCGTCGAGGAGGGCATCCTGCCCGGCGGTGGTTCGGCGCTGGTCCACGCGGTCAAGGAGCTCGAAGGCGGCCTGGGCCTGGAAGGTGACGAGGCCACCGGCGTGCGCATCGTCAAGGACGCGCTGTCCGCCCCGCTGTTCTGGATCGCGACCAACGCGGGCCACGAGGGCGCGGTCATCGTCAACAAGGTGCAGGAGCAGAGCTGGGGGCAGGGCTTCAACGCCGCCACCGGCGAGCTGACCGACCTGCTGGCCGCCGGCATCGTCGACCCGGTCAAGGTGACCCGGTCCGCGGTGGCGAACGCCGCTTCGATCGCGCGTCTCGTGCTGACGACGGAGTCGTCGGTCGTCGAGAAGCCGGCCGAGGAGGAGCCCGCCGCGGCGGGCCACGGCCACTCGCACTAGGTCCGGCGAAAGCGGGGCGGCACCCGGTGCCGCCCCGCTTTCTTTTGGTGGCACAGTCGTGCCCCGGACAGCACGGAGGGCGGCACCCCACCCGGTGCCGCCCTCCGATGTCTGTGGGGCGCTCAGCCGCCGGACATGCTGAGCGCGCGTTTGTCGGACTTGATGAGGTGCTCGCGTTCCGATTCCGAGAGCCCGCCCCAGATGCCGTAGGGCTCGTGCACCGCCAGCGCGTGGCTGCGGCACATCTCCAAGACCGGGCAGCTCAGGCAGACGGCTTTCGCTCTGGCCTCCCGTCGGGCCCGCGCCGGGCCGCGCTCGCCGTCCGGGTGAAAGAAGGACGCGCTGTCCATCCCCCGGCACGACCCTTCGAGCTGCCAGTCCCACATGTCGGCGTTGGGTCCTGGGAGCCTGCGCGTGTCTGCCATCCTGACCGCCTCCGTCAATCGGTCGATGCCGCTAGCTGCTCTGCTGTGGTGCCGATACTCCATTCGGTGCAACGGGCGTAACGTTAGAAGCGCGCCAATAGTTGTTCAAGCGATCCGGCCCGATTCAGCCGTTAGGCATCCCCCGGATGTGTGAGCAGGGATTTCGCCTCCGGTTGCCGACCCCGCGGTCTGCCTGGATATTGAGGCTCGTGGGAGCTGGGTCGGGCACCGAAGAACCCACCCTGCCGGTGGCCTCGGTCGCCCGCCGGCTCGGGGTCGCGCCGTCCACCCTCCGAACCTGGGACCGCCGCTACGGGCTCGGCCCGAGCCGGCACACCGACGGCCGTCACCGTCGCTACGGCACCTCCGATATCGGCCGGCTCGAACTGATGCAGCGCGCGTTGCTGAGCGGCGCGTCGACGGCCGAGGCGGCGCGCTACGCACTCGAGCAGATGCCGCGCTCGGGACCGCCGCAGCCGGAGGAGCCTTCGGAGCCGGCCGGCGCGGCAGCGGCCGACGACGGTCTCGAGGTCCGTTCCCGCCTCGCCCGCCGGTTGAGCACGGCGGCGCTGGCGATGGACGTCGGCGCGGTCCAGCGCATGCTCGCGGACACGATCGCCGAGCTGGGCGTCCTCCCGGCGTGGACGGGCGTGATCGAGCCGGTCCTGTCGGCCCTGGGGGCGCGCTGGCGCGGCGCGAGCGCGGGGGCGGAGGTCGAGTACCTGCTGGCGGAGTGCGTGTTCGCGGCGCTGGTCCGGGCGACGCCGGTGCTGGACGAGCCGCGCAACACGCGCCCGGTGCTGCTGGGCTGCGTCCCGGAGGAGCGCGACACGATGCCGATGTACGCGCTGGCGGCGTCCCTGGCCGGCCGCCGCATCGGGGCGCAGCTGTTCGGGGTGCCGCTGCCGGCGGAGGTGCTGGCGGTGGCGGTGAGGCGAAGCGCGCCGGCGGCGGTGGTGCTGTGGGCGCACCGGCGGGGCGTGGCGGACACGCGGTTGTTCGCGCGGGTGTCCCGGGGGCGGCAGCGGAGCCGGTTGTTCGCGTGCGGGCCGGGGTGGGACCCGGCGGGGTTGCCGGACAAGGTGGAGCTGCTGACGGACCTGCCGGGCGCAGCGGACCGCATCGAGCACGTCCTGGTGGGCTTGAGCCGGTAGCCGGGGCCGGCGGCGCCGGTGCGCTCGTCGCGGGGCGATCCGCGCGGGGACTTCATGAACGACCCTTTCACCGCGTCGGACGTGGCCGCGCGGTCTGCCCGGCGGCGTCGCGGCGATGTCATGAAAGGGTCGTTCATGTCGTCTGACGAGGTGAACGACCCGTTCATGACGTGCGGGCGACCGGATCGGCCGCGCTGACCTGCCTGGGCCGGGACCCTGGGGTCGGACGTGGTGAAAGGGTCGTTCATGTCGTCTGACGAGGTGAACGACCCGTTCATGACGTGCGGGCGACCGGATCGGCCGCGCTGACCTGACTTTGCCGGGACCCTGGGGTCGGACGTGGTGAAAGGGTCGTTCATGTGCCGTCCGCCATGGCCTGCCGGCTGGCGAGAAGCAGTGGCCCGGGGAGTCCAAGTCAGTTGTCCACAACCTCGAACCCCATGTGGACAACTCCGGCGCCCGGAGCGCGATCCGCCGGGTTCGTCGCACCTCGCCGATAGACTGGACCGGGGTCAGCCCCCAGGGATGGGTGGGGCGTGGTCGTCCCGGGCGGTGGGCGCGACTCCGGCCACTTCGATCAGGTTTCTGTCGGTGGGAACCGCTAGAAAGGACGGGTGCACGAACCCGCCCTGAGGGCCGCCGCGTTCGGGAGTGATCCGCTGCCCGATCCCGCCGTCACGCGCGGGCGCGGCACCCCGCGGGAACGGCTGCTCTCCGCCATCGTGCTCGGCGCCCAGGGCCGGTACGCCGCCGCGGCCGCCCTCCTCGACGCCCTCCGGCGCGACAGCGACCCCGTGACGGCCTCCCTCGCCGCCAGCACCCTCGGTGCCCACCGGCGGCAGCTGGGCGGCCACCGGCAAGCCCGGGCCCTCGACGGCGAGGCCTTCGCCAAGGTCGTCACCGAAACGACCGACCACGACTCCGACGGCCTCGACGCCGCCGGTGCGCGGGCCGATGCCCTGCTCGGCCTGGCCGCCGACAACCTCGCCCTGGGCCGGCAGCGAGCCGCGCGAAGGTTCGCCGCCGCGGCCGCCGGCCAGCACGCCGGGTGGCGGGCCTGCGTCCGCGGGGGCTGGGTCGGCGCCGAGATCGAGCTCGCCGCTGGTCAGGGCGCCGCCGCCGTGGCGCCCGCCGAGCGGGCTTTCGAAACCGCCGTCGCGCGGGGGGCGCGGCGGCACGCCGTGAAATCCGGGATTGTGCTGGCCGTCGCGCTGGGGGCCGCCGGTCGTCCCGATCACCGGAAGATTTCGGACGGTCTTGTCGGAAACGCATTGGCGACCGCCGAGGAATGCGAACTGCTTTCACTTTTGTGGCCGGCGGCGCTCGTCATGGCCGACCTGCGCCCAGGACACGCCGAGGAGTATCGATTCAGAGTGGCCGAGGTATTGCACGCAGTGTTACGAAGCGCAGACCCTTGCGGGAGGAGGATCGCGGGGGAATCGCCATGGGTGCCCGCACCGGGTGGTTGAGCCGTCGGAATGGGCTGTTCCGGCATCCGGGCTAAGAAACTTCAAAAAAAGCCACCGGATCGTGTCAAGGTTCGGGCTAAAGCGTCCGATAGGGGAAGTGGAATGTCACCCGGCTGCAGGAAGGAAACCCCGTGACGACGGTCTTGATCTGCGACGACCGACGCAGTGTCCGTGAAGGGCTCACCCGAGTGATGTCCGCGGTCCCTGGGGTCAGTCGCATCGACTGCGTAGCGCACGGTGACGAGCTGCTGGCCCGGTACTCCCGTCAGCCCGTCGACGTCGTGCTGGTCGGGACGCAACGCGCGGTCCCGACAGGTGTCGAAGCCACTCGACGGCTCGTCTCCGCCAACCCCCAGGCGAACGTCATCGTCTTCGGCGCCCCGGACGACGCGGGCAGCATCGCCGCCGCGATCGCCGGCGGTGCCCGCGGCTACCTCCGCTGGGACGCGTCCCGGCCGGAGCTGGTCGCCGCGCTGGCCCACACCCTGGCGAGCACCTCGGTGCCCGCGCCCCGTCAGCCGTCCGACCCGGGCGTCCAGCTGACCGAGCGCGAGCTTCAGGTGCTCCGCGGGATGAGCCAGGGCAAGAGCAACGGCCAGATCGGCCGCGAGCTCTACCTGTCCGAGGACACGGTGAAGACCCACGCCCGGCGGCTGTTCCGGAAGCTCGGCGTGCGCGACCGCGCGCAGGCCGTGGCCCACGGCTTCCGCCGCGGCCTGGTCAGCTGACCTGTCGCTCTCCCCGTTCCTGACACGGCCGGTTTACAGGTGACGACGGGCCAGGGCGCACCGCCCTGGCCCGTACCTGTGTGGTCCCCATCACACTCCGGCGCCCACTCGGGCAGCCCCCGAGGCGGATCCCCGCCTCGGACACCGTCCCTCCGACGGATCTCGTACCCGTGATGCCGCTCGCTCGTTGAATCGGTGAAGTAGACCGCGGGTCTGCACGATAATCCGTATTTCCGCGCCTCACGGGGCCGCGGCACGCCCGGGAGCACCGCGCGCGCCGCTCCGCTGGGGGCCGCAGGTACGGTAGCGGTCTCCGGTGCGCGGTGGAGGCGACCACGGGCCGGGTTCTTTGCCCACCTACACGTAACACTGGGACTGTTGTCTGCGATGGCCAATGTGGGGGATGGACTGGATGAGCCGGTCGCCGCTGCTGTCGAGGGAGATCCCCAGGCAGTGGAGCGGCTGCTGGCTGCTATCCGTCCACTGGTAGTGCGGTATTGCCGCGCTCGGGTTGGCAGGCAGGAGCGATCCTTCGCTTCGGCGGACGACGTTGCGCAGGAGGTGTGTCTCGCGGTGCTAACGGCATTGCCCTCGTACCGCGATCAAGGACGCCCGTTCCTGGCGTTCGTCTACGGGATCGCCCAGCACAAGGTGGCCGACGCGCACCGCGCGGCGGCGCGCAACCGAGCCGAGCCGGTGGCCGAGATCCCCGACGAGGTCGAAGGCGGGGTGGGCCCCGAGCAGCGGGCGCTGCAAGGTGAGCTGAACGAGCGGATGTCCCAGTTGTTGCAGGTGCTGCCGGACAAGCAGCGGGAGATCGTGGTGTTGCGCGTGGTCGTCGGCCTGTCGGCGGAGGAGACCGCGGACGCGGTCGGCTCCACGCCCGGCGCCGTCCGCGTCGCCCAGCACCGCGCCCTCGCGCGGCTGAGAAAGGTCCTGGCCGCGGAGGAGGTGATCTGAGTGACCGGTCACGACAAGGGTTACGAGCCCGACGACGTGTTCGGTAGTGGCTTGTCCTCGTCGGAGGCGGAGTTCGCCGCCGACCTGTCGGCCGTCCAGGCGGACGACGCGCTGCTCGACGCCCTCGGCGGGTCCGACCCGGCGCTGGCCGACGGCCTCGGCGACCAGGAGCTCAACGCGTTGCTGGTGGCGTGGCGAAGAGACATCGACAGCGAGCCACTGGCCGAGCTGGTCGACGTCGACACCGCCGTGCGGACCGTCACCACCGCGAGTCTCGCGAAACAGCACGCCTCGAGCGGACGCCGCCGCAGGCTGCTCGTCCCGGTCGCCGTCGCCGCCGCCGTGCTGGCGATCGCGTTCACCGGCACCGGGCTGGCCGCGCGCTCCGCGCAACCGGGCGACACCCTCTGGGGCCTCGCGAAGGTCCTGTATTCCGATCACACCCGCTCGGTCGAGGCCGCCGCGAACGCGAAGCTCGATCTCGAGAAGGCGAACCTGGCCATCGCCGGCGGCAACCTCGACGCCGCGCGCGAAGCCCTCGACGCGGCGCAGGCCGCGCTGTCGCAGGTCAGCGACGAGGACAACCGCGACCAGCTGATGGAGCAGCACCGGCAGCTCGCCGCCCAGCTCCAGAACCCGGACGCGCCGGTCCAGGGCCCGACCCAGACGACCCCGACGCAGGTGCCGCCCGGCGTCTCGTCGGTGCAGGTGCCGCCGGCCGGCTCGGCGACGTCCATCCCGGGCAGCGGCAGCGGCACCACCAGCCTGCCGGGGACCGCGACGCCGACCCCGACGCCCCCGCCGCCGACCACCACCCCGCCGCCGACCACCGAGGTCCCGCCGACCACGACGGCCGCGAGTGGCAACGACCCGGGCACGAACACCGGGCGCAGCGAGGCCGCCGTCGGCGAGCAGAGCGTCGGCGAGGGTCAGTAGGACCACAGCGAAAAGGCCCTGGTGAGGAAACTCACCAGGGCCTTTTTCAGTGGTTCAGTAGGCGCTTTCGTTGGCCGTCACGCCGTCGGCGAAGCCCCGGCAGTAGTCCCAGCTCACGTAGTCGCCGGGGTTCGGGTCGTAGGCCGGCTCGTGCGGGCGCATCCGCCCGTCGGCCAGCAGCTGCTCCAGGCTGGCCCGCAGCAGGTGCCAGTCGTGGTAGTGCGGTTCGTCGCACTCACCGCAGTCGACGACGATCCCGCGGACCCCGCGGGGCTCGAGGAGCGCCTGGTAGACGGCCAGATCGGAGAGGTCGGCCAGCAGCTCGGTGCGTTCGGAATCGCTGATCGGCTCGTCCAGCCGGTCCTCGGGGTCTCCGAAAGCGCGGGCCGGGTCGTCCGGGTCGTCCGCGAACGGGTCTGGAGGCAGGACATCGTGCGCCACGGCCTGCACGGTACCGGGCGGTCCCGGCGGCTCGCCCACCACCCGGGGCGGGGGCGCGCGGCGGATATCATGAGGGGAAGGCTCCGAGTCGCCAGTTGATCTTGATCGAACACAGCGACCCCGCTCATCCCGCGCCAGGAAGGCCCTTCACCCGCTATGACCAGCGAAGGCATCACCGCCCCCGTTCCGGCCAAGTTCGCCATGCTCGGCCTGACCTTCGACGACGTGCTGCTGCTGCCGGCGGAATCGGACGTGGTCCCCAGCGCGGTCGACACGAGCACCCGGCTGACCCGGAACATCACCCTCGGCATCCCGCTCGTGTCCGCCGCGATGGACACCGTCACCGAGGCGCGGATGGCGATCGCCATGGCCCGCCAGGGCGGCATCGGCGTGCTCCAGCGCAACCTGCCGATCGACGAGCAGGCCGCCGCGGTCGAGGTGGTCAAGCGGTCCGAGGCCGGCATGGTCACCGACCCGGTCACCTGCGCGCCCGACGCCACGCTGGCCGAGGTCGACGCGCTGTGCGCGAAGTTCCGCATCTCCGGCGTGCCGGTCACCGACGCGTCCGGCGCGCTGGTGGGCATCATCACCAACCGCGACATGCGGTTCGAGGTCGACCACAGCCGCCCGGTGTCCGAGGTCATGACGAAGGCGCCGCTGGTCACCGCCCAGGTCGGCGTCTCCGCGGACGCCGCGCTGGGCCTGCTGCGCCGGCACAAGATCGAGAAGCTGCCGATCGTCGACGGCGCGGGCAAGCTGCGCGGCCTGATCACGGTCAAGGACTTCGTGAAGACCGAGCAGTACCCGAAGGCGACGAAGGACCCGGACGGCCGCCTCATCGTCGGCGCCGCGGTCGGCGTCGGCCCGGACGGCCACAAGCGCGCGATGGCGCTGGCCGACGCGGGTGTGGACGTCCTGATGGTCGACACCGCGCACGGCCACTCCCGCGCGGTCGTCGACACGGTCTCGCTGCTGAAGAAGGAGCTCGGCGACTCGGTCGACATCGTCGGCGGCAACGTCGCGACGCGGGCGGGCGCGCAGGCGCTGGTCGACGCGGGCGCGGACGGCGTCAAGGTCGGCGTCGGCCCGGGCTCGATCTGCACCACCCGGATCGTCGCGGGCGTCGGCGTCCCGCAGATCTCCGCGATCTTCGAGGCCGACCAGGCGTGCCGCCCGGCCGGCGTCCCGGTGATCGGCGACGGCGGCATCCAGTACTCCGGCGACATCGCGAAGGCGATCGCGTCCGGCGCGTCCACGGTGATGCTGGGCAGCCTGCTGGCCGGCACCGCCGAGTCGCCCGGCGACCTGATCCTGGTCAACGGCAAGCAGTTCAAGGTCTACCGCGGCATGGGCTCACTCGGCGCGATGCAGTCGCGGGGCCAGGCGAAGTCGTACTCCAAGGACCGCTACGCCCAGGACGACGTGCTGAGCGAGGACAAGCTGGTCCCCGAGGGCATCGAAGGCCGGATCCCGTTCCGCGGGCCGCTGGCCAACGTCGTGCACCAGCTCGTCGGCGGCCTGCGCTCCGGCATGGGCTACGCGGGCGCGAACACGATCGCGGAACTGCAGGAGGCCCAGCTGGTCCGGATCACCGCGGCCGGCCTCAAGGAGAGCCACCCGCACGACATCACGATGACCGTCGAGGCGCCGAACTACACGACCCGGTAGTCCGCCCCTTCGAGCATTACGCTCCTGGTCATGGGCCGCGAAACTCGGCCCATGACCAGGATTCCCCGCACCGTGGTCGCCGTGGCGACCGCCGCCTTGCTCGGCGTCGGTGGTGGCGTCGCCGCGTCGGCGGCTTCAGTCCCAACGCAGGCCCAAGCGCCATCGCCCGGCGAGCTGTGGAAGCGCACCGAGCTGTACTTCGGCACCGGCAAGCCGGACGGCACCGAGGTGACCGACAAGGAGTTCGCCGCCTTCTCCGACCTCGAGATCACCCCGGCCTTCCCGGACGGCTTCACCCGCCTCGACGGCAGCGGCCAGTGGCGCGGCGCGTCCGGCGCGATCGTGCGGGAGCACACCCATGTGGTCGTCCTGCTCTACCCGTTCGCCGACCGGGACGCCGAGCGGGAGATCGAAGGCCTGCGCGCCGACTACGAAAAGCAGTTCCAGCAGGAGTCGGTACTGCGTTCGGACTCCGTGGAGAAGGTCTCTTTCTGAGTTCTCGTGACCTAGCGTGCTTACGGTAATCGGTCTATCGCCTTGCGTGCCCGTCGTGGTGTGCACTGAAGGGCATGACGGTCGGCCGCTTCACGCAAGTGCTGCGCAAGGTCTTCTTCACGGCCGTCGCGCTCGTGTCGCTGTTCCTCGGCGGCGTCGTCTGCCTCATGTGCCAGGTGCTGGCCGGCCGCGACGCGCCCACCTACCGCGCCGAAGGGCACGTCGTGTCCCACGAGCGGGGGGCGCTCCCGGTGGGCGGTGACGAGGACGCCGTCAGCCACACCATCGCGGTCGACGCGGGGAACCGGCTCTACCGGATCACCGCGGTCGGCCCCGGCCTGGACCTGCCCGCCGGGCAGCCGGTCGCGCTCGACGTCTCCACCGCGGACGGCAGCATCGCCTACCTCCTCGCCGGCGGCGCCGTGATCGACCTGCGCCCCGGCGTGGTCCGGCCAGTGCTGCTGATCTGCGCGGCCCTCCTCGCGCTGGGCGCGGTGTACTTCGGCGCGGTCCGGCTGCACGTCTACCCACCGGTCGCGACCTGGCTGGCCCTGGCGCTGGGTGCCCTGCTGGCGCCGGTCGCCGTCTTCGTGCGGGTATGAGAGCGCCCCAAGGCCGCCTTGGGGCGCTGGCCACCGGTCAAAAGTAGGCGCCGGTCGCGCTTCCAACCCCCGTGCGCAGGTCACCCATGCGGACTAGCGACAATGGGGCACGGCAGATTGTCGTCGTCGGAGGAGGCTTCACGTGCGGGACCTGGTCGAGATCGGGATGGGCCGCACCGCGCGGCGGGCGTATGACCTCGACGACGTCGAGATCGTGCCGTCGCGGCGGACCCGGTCGTCTTCGGTGGTGTCCACCTCCTGGCAGATCGACGCCTACCGCTTCGACCTGCCGCTCGTCACGCACCCGACGGACGCGATCGTCTCGCCCGGCACCGCGGTCGCCGTCGGCGAGCTGGGCGGCCTGGGCGTGCTCAACGCCGAGGGCCTCTGGGCGCGGCACGCCAACGTCGAGGACGCCATCTTCCAGCTGGTCCGCGCGGCCGAAGACCTCGAGGACCCGACCGCGGTCGGCCGCGTGCTGCAGGAGCTGCACGCCGCGCCCATCCGGCTCGACCTGCTGACCGAGGCCATCAAGACCGTCCGCGAGTCCGGCGTCACGGTGGCCGCGCGCGTCAGCCCGCAGCACGCCGCCGAGCTGACCCCGGACCTGATCGCGGCCGGCGTCGAGATCCTGGTCGTGCAGGGCACGATCATCTCCGCCGAGCACGTGCAGCGCGATGCCGAGCCGCTGAACCTCAAGGAGTTCATCGGCCGCCTCGACGTGCCGGTGATCGCCGGCGGCGTCAGCGACTACCGCACGGCGATGCACCTGATGCGCACCGGCGCCGCCGGCGTCATCGTCGGGCACGGCTACACGCCCGGCGTCACCAGCACCGACCGCGTCCTCGGCATCGGCGTCCCGATGGCCACGGCGATCATCGACGCCGCGGCCGCCCGCCGCGACTACCTCGACGAGACCGGCGGCCGGTACGTGCACGTGCTCGCCGACGGCGGCATGACGGTGTCGGGCGACATCGCGAAGGCCATCGCGTGCGGCGCGGACGCCGTCATGCTCGGTTCCCCGCTGGCCGCCGCGTCGGACGCGCCCGGGCAGGGCCTCTACTGGACGGCGGCGGCCGCGCACCCGTCACTGCCGCGCTCGCGCGTGGCGGCCGGGCCGGACTACGCCGTCGACCTCAAGACCCTGCTGTTCGGGCCGTCGTCCGACGCGGAAGGCGTGGTGAACCTCTTCGGGGCGCTTCGCCGGGCGATGGCGAAGACGGGCTACTCGGACCTCAAGGAGTTCCAGCGGGTGGGCCTCACCGTCCGGCGGTGAGGTGGTCGAGGAACGCGGCGAACGCGGTCGCGGAGTAGACGAGGATCGGCCGGGGCACCGGCTGCTTGGTGTCCCGCACGCCGACGACGCCGGGACCGGCGCCGATCTCGACGCAGGCGTTCTCCTCGAAGTGGCTGTGGCTCGACTTGCGCCAACCGGTGAGCTGCTGGGGGATCATCGTGGTCCCTCCCGGAAATCGTGTCCCGCCGACGGGTCTCGCCGACGTGGACATCGAGCACTTTGATAATTACCCACGATCATCTCTCGCGATGCGCCAAAACGGGTGACTGGCCGGTAACTTACCTCTGGTCAGAACCTGGACCCCGGGTTACGCTCCAGGTGTGACTGCCAGTAACACCACCACCAGTGCGGGTGGCCCCGACTACGACGTCGTCGTGGTGGGTTCGGGGTTCGGCGGCAGCGTCGCGGCGCTGCGGCTCACCGAGAAGGGCTACCGGGTAGCCGTCGTCGAGGCCGGGCGCCGGTTCGCCGACGACGAGTTCGCGAAGACGTCGTGGGACCTCAAGCGCTACCTGTGGGCACCGCAGGTCGGCTGCTACGGGATCCAGCGCATCCACATGCTCAACGACGTCATGGTGCTGGCCGGGGCTGGTGTCGGCGGCGGTTCGCTCGTCTACGCGAACACGCTGTACCGGCCGCTCAAGCCGTTCTACCGCGACCGGCAGTGGTCCCACATCACCGACTGGGAAGCCGAGCTCGCGCCGCACTACGACCAGGCGAGCCGGATGCTGGGCGTCGTCACGAACCCGTCGATCACGCCGTCGGACGTCGTGATGCGCGACGTCGCCAAGGACATGGGCGTCGCCGATTCGTTCCACCCGACACCGGTCGGCGTCTACTTCGGCAAGCCGGGCGAGCGCGCGAAGGACCCGTACTTCGGCGGCGCCGGTCCCGAGCGCGTCGGCTGCACCGAGTGCGGCTCGTGCATGACCGGCTGCCGCGTCGGGGCGAAGAACACGCTGGTCAAGAACTACCTGTACCTGGCCGAGCAGGACGGCGCGAAGGTCATCCCGCTGACGACCGTGACGTCGGTGAAGCCGATCGACGGCGGCTACGAAGTCTCTCTCAAGAAGACCGGGACGACGTCGAAGCGGTTCCGGACGACGATCACGGCCGAGAAGGTCGTCTTCGCCGCGGGGACGTGGGGCACGCAGAACCTGCTGCACAAGATGAAGGACACCGGCACGCTGCCCAAGCTGTCGCGCCGGCTGGGCGAGCTGACCCGGACGAACTCCGAGGCGATCATCGGCGCGGCCCGGACCGACGTCGACGAGAGCCGCAACTTCAGCCGCGGGGTCGCGATCACGTCGTCGATCCACCCGGACGAGAACACCCACATCGAGCCGGTGCGGTACGGCAAGGGCAGCAACGCGATGAGCCTGCTGCAGACGATCGCGACCGACGGCGCTTCGCCGGTCCCGCGGTGGCGGCAGGCCGTCAGCTTCATGTTCAAGCACCCGGTCCGGACGGCGAAGCTGCTCAACGGCTACCGCTGGAGCGAGCGCACGGTGATCCTGCTGGTGATGCAGAGCCTGGACAACTCGATCACGACGTACACGCGGCCCGGGCTGTTCGGCCGCCGCAAGTACACGTCGAAGCAGGGCCACGGCGAGCCGAACCCGAGCTTCATCCCGGCGGGCCACGAGGCCAACGAGCGCACGGCCGAGCGCATCGGCGGCATCGCGGGCGGCACGTGGGGCGAGATCTTCGACATCCCGCTGACGGCCCACTTCATCGGCGGCGTCCCGATCGGCGCGTCCGCCGAGGAGGGCGTGATCGACCCGTACCACCGGGTGTTCGGCTACCCGGGCCTGTCGGTGGTCGACGGCGCGGCGATCACGGCCAACCTGGGCGTGAACCCGTCCCTGACGATCACGGCCCAGGCGGAGCGGGCGTTCTCGTTCTGGCCGAACAAGGGCGAGGCGGACCAGCGGCCGGCGCAGGACTCGCCGTACGTCCGGCTGGAGCCGGTGGCCCCGAAGAACCCGGCGGTGCCCGCGGACGCCCCGGCGGCGCTGCGGCGGTCCTAAGATCGGGGCCGTGACGACGGCATCGGAGAAGGCGCACGCGCTGCTCGGCGGGGTACGGAAGCTCGACGACGAATGGGCCAGGGTCATCGGTGGCCTCGGTGAGCCCGAACTGCGCGCCCCCAGCGCGTTGCCCGGGTGGTCGCGGGCGCACGTCCTCGCGCACCTCGCCCGCAACGCCGACGGGCTGCAGAACCTGCTGACCTGGGCGAACACCGGGGTCGAGACGCCGATGTACGCCGGCCCCGAGGCCCGCGACGCCGACATCGAAGCCGGCGCCCAGCACCCGGCCGCCGACCTGCTCGCCGACTTCGTCGCCTCCGCCGGGCGCTTCGAGCAGTATGCCACCGCCATGCCGGACGACGCCTGGGCGCGCGAGGCCCGCAACCGGCAGGGCGCCCCCGTCACCGGGGCCGTCGTCGCGCGGATGCGGCTGTCCGAGCTCACCATCCACCTCGCCGACCTCGACCGCGGCTACGACCTCGACCGCGTGCTCGGCCTGCTCGGGCCGCTCGCCGACGACGTCGTCCAGCACGCGATCACCTCCCGGGCCGCGCACCTCCCGGCGTTGCGCCTGGTTGCCGAGGGAACCGGCGAGTGGACCATGGGGGCCGCTCCCGGCGCCACGGTCCGCGGCACCAGCGGGCAGCTCCTGGCTTGGCTCAGCGGCCGCTCCGACGGCGCGGCCCTCGACGGCGACGTCCCGCCGATCCCCGCGTGGGGATGAACTGATCTTGACCGTCCTCCGTGTACCGATCAACAGCGCGAACACCCGGGTCGGCCCCACTGCGCCCCTGTTTACTGATCCGACCACAGTCACGGCCGAAGAGTTCGCAGCAACGGTTGCGTGCCGTTCGTCGGGCGGCCTACTTCCGGCCGGATCAGTAAACTGAGCGTCCCCGGCAGCGAGGAGTCCGATGTGGACAGCGTGAACCGCAGGGCGTTCCTCCGGATCACCGGTGTCTCGGCGGCCGGTGCCGTCGCCGCCGCCTGCGGGCCGGGCACGCCCTCGGCGCCGGTCGCGTCGAGCGCGCCCGCCGCCCCGACGACGTCCGGGCCGCCCGCCACGCGGCTGCCCACCGGCCCGCCGAACTGGGACGACCTGCGCGGCAAGCTGACCGGCACCCTCCTGCGCCCGGGCTCCGACGGCTACGACACCGCCAAGCGCGCCTTCAACCCGCTCTTCGACGGCAACAACCCGGTCGCCGTGGCGACGGCGGCGAACGCCAAGGACGTGCAGACCTGCGTCCAGGCCGCCGCCGGGCGCCTCACGCTCGCCGCGCGCAGCGGCGGCCACAGCTACGCCGGCTACTCCGTCCCCGAGAGCGGCCTGGTCATCGACGTCTCCGCGATGAACAAAGTGGACGTCCAGGGCACCCAGGCCGTGATCGGCGCCGGCGCGAAGCTGAAGGACGTCTACGCCGGCCTCGCGCGGGCCGGGCGCGCGCTGCCCGCCGGCTCCTGCCCGACGGTCGGGGTCGCCGGGCTGACCCTCGGCGGCGGCATCGGCGTGCTGTCCCGCAAGTACGGCCTGACCTGCGACCACCTGAGCTCCGCCCAGGTCGTCACCGCCGACGGCAAGCTGGTGACGGCGTCCGCGAGCTCCGAGCCCGACCTCTTCTGGGCGCTGCGCGGCGGGGGCGGCGGCAACTTCGGCATCGTCACCGAGTTCACCTTCGACACCGATCCCGCGCCGAACCTGACGGTGTTCTCGCTGCACTTCCCGGCCGGGTCCGCGACCGGCGTGCTCGGCGCGTGGCAGCAGTGGATCGCCGCGATGCCGCCCGAGCTGTGGGCGAACATCGTGATCTCCGGTGGCTCGCCGGTGCAGTGCCGCGTCGGCGGCTGCTACGTCGGCGCGCCCGCCGGGCTCAACACCCTGCTCAACAACCTCACCGCCAACGCCGGCGCGCGGCCGACCCAGCGCACGGTGAAGGCCCTCGACTACCTCGGCGCGATGAACTACTTCTCCGGCAGCTCGGCCCGGCAGTCGTTCGTCGCGTCGTCGCGGATCATCACCAGCCCGGTCGACCCGGCGAAGGTCGTCGCCCTCGCCGACGGCCGCGCGGGCATGGACCTGCTCATCGACGGCCTCGGCGGCAAGGTCGCCGAGCCGGCGAAGGACGCGACGGCGTTCTGGCACCGCGACGCGCTGGCGAGCGTCCAGATCTACGCGCCGGCGACGGGGAAGACCCGGGCGAAGGTGGCGGACTCGGTGGGCGACGTCGTCGCGGGCCTCGCGGCGGCCGGCGCGGGCGGCGGGTACGTCAACTACATCGACCCCGCCCTGCCCGACTGGCGAGCCGCCTACTACGGCGACAACGCCAAGCGGCTGGGAGACGTCGCGAAGAAGTACGACCCCTTCAACGTCTTCCGGTTCGGGCAGGGCGTGGTCGCCTAAAGGTCGATGCCGGTGAAGACCGTGACGCGCTCCTCGGTCAGGTCGTGCATCGCCGCGAGGACGCCTTCGCGGCCGACGCCGGAGCCCTTCACGCCGCCGTAGGGCATCTGGTCGGCGCGGTAGGACGGGACGTCGCCGATGATCACCCCGCCCACCTCCAGCTCGGCCGACGCGTGGAACGCGAGCTGGACGTCGGTGGTGAAGACGCCGGCCTGCAGGCCGTACGCGGACTCGTTGACCGACCGGAAGGCCGCGTCCACACCGTCCACAACGGACACCGCGAGCACCGGCCCGAAGATCTCCTCGGCCCACGCCTTGGTGCTTGGCGGAACGTCGGTGAGCAGGGTCGGGGCGACGGTCGCGCCGTCGCGCGTGCCGCCGGTGAGCACCTTCGCGCCCGCCGCGACGGCCTCGTCGATCCACGCGACGATCCGCTCGGCCGCGGCTTCGTCGACCACCGGGCCGACGTCGGTGTTGCGGTCGTACGGGTCGCCGGTTCGCTGTGCCTCGACGGCCTCCACCAGCGCGGGCACGAACTCGTCCGCGACGGCGGCGTCCACGATCACGCGCTGCACGGCGATGCACGACTGCCCGGCCTGGTAGTTGCCGAAGGTGGCGATGCGGTGCGCGGCGCCCTCGGGGTCGGGCCAGTCGCGCAGGACGACGGCCGCCGCGTTGCCGCCGAGCTCCAGCACGACGTGCTTGCGCGGCGCCGCGTCCTTCAGCGACCAGCCGACCGGGCCGGAGCCGGTGAACGAGACGACGGGCAGCCGCGGGTCGGCGACGAGCTTCTGCGTCTCCTCGTTTCCGAGCGGCAGCACGGAAAACGCGCCTTCCGGCAGGTCCGTCTCGGCCAGGATCTCGCCGAGGATCAGCGACGACAACGGCGTCCGCGGCGCGGGCTTGACGATGATCGGCGCGCCGATCGCCAGCGCCGGCGCGACCTTGTGCGCCACCAGGTTGAGCGGGAAGTTGAACGGCGCGATGCCGAGCACGGGCCCGCGCGGGACGCGGCGAGTGAGCGCCAGCCGCGCCTCGCCCGCCGGGTCGGTGTCGAGGCGCTGGACGTCGCCGCTGAACCGGCGGGCCTCCTCGGCGGCGATGCGGAACACCGACACCGCGCGCTTCACCTCGGCCTCGGCCCACTTGAGCGGCTTGCCGTTCTCGGCGGTGATGACCTCGGCGATCTCCTCGGCGCGGGCGGCGAGCACGCGGGACACGTGCTCGAGCGCGCCGGCGCGGACGTGCGCGGGGGTGCCGCGCAGCTCCTTCGCGACCGACACGGCGGCGGTGACCGCGCGTTCGACCTGCTCCGGCCCCGGGACGGCGACCGTGGCGACCTCGCTGCCGTCGTACGGGTGGTGCACGACGAGGGTGGTGGCGCCCGGCTCCGGGCGGCCGGCGATCCAGGCGGGGCGCGGCTCGGGGGTGATCATGTCCATGCCCACCAACGTAATCCGGGTGGAAACCCTCGAAAGAACATCCCCACCCGGACGGGTCAAGGCTTGATGAGCACCTTCAGCGCTTCGCGGTCCGCCATCGCGCGGTAGCCGTCCGGCACGCCCTCGACGTCGATCGTCCGGTCGAAGACGCGGCCCGGCTGGTACTTGCCGTCGAGGACGTCGGGCAGCAGCTCGGGGATGTAGTGCCGCGCGGGAGCGACGCCGCCGGTGATCGTGACGTTGCGGCGGAACACGCCCACGCCGGCGGGAGCGTCCTCGTACTGCGGCAGCCCGACCCGGCTGACCGCGCCGCCCGCGCGCACGGCCCCGACGCCCATCTCGAACGCGCCCAGCGTGCCGACGCACTCGAGGACGGCGTGCGTGCCGCGGCCGTTCGTCAGCTCGCGCACCTTCTCGACACCCTCTTCGCCGCGCTCGGCGACGACGTCGGTCGCGCCGAACTCGCGGCCGAGGTCGGTGCGGGCCCGGTGCCGGCCCATCAGGATGATCCGGTCGGCGCCGAGCCGCTTCGCCGCGAGGACGGCGGAGAGCCCGACAGCGCCGTCGCCGATCACGGTGACGTTCTGGCCCTCGGTGACCCGGGCCTTCACCGCCGCGTGGTGGCCGGTGGAGAAGACGTCCGAGAGCGTCAGCAGGGACGCGAGCAGGTCGTCGTCCTCGGTGGGCGGGACCTTGACCAGCGTGCCGTCGGCCTGCGGGACGCGCACGGCCTCGCCCTGGCCGCCGTCGACGCCCTTCGCGCCCCAGCCGCCGCCGTGCAGGCACGACGTCTGCAGGCCTTCCCGGCAGAACTCGCAGGTGTTGTCGGACCAGACGAAGGGGGCGATGGCGAGATCGCCCTTCTTCAGCGTGGTGACGTCGGCGCCGGTCTCCTCGACGATCCCGAGGAACTCGTGCCCGATCCGGCGCCCGTGCTCGCGCGGCGGCATGTCGGCGTACGGCCAGAGGTCGCTGCCGCAGATGCAGGACCGCACGACGCGCAGGACCACGTCGGTCGGCTCGGCCAGCTTCGGGTCCGGGACCGTCTCGACCCGGATGTCGCCGGCGCCGTAGATGACTGTCGCTCGCATGCTGGTGGCCTTCCCGTGGAGGTTCGTGACAAACGTCGGGGGTGCGACGGCGGTGGCGCGCCTAGATTTTCGGCCATGACCACGCGCACCGCATCCCGCAACCCGTTCGCGGCGCTCGCCCCGGTGAGCCGCCGCCCGTACCTGACGGCCGTGGTCTTCGCGGTGACGCTCGCGTGCGGGATCGCGCAGCTGGCGCACCCGCCGCTGTACGACGCGATGCACCGCGACGCGGCCCGCATCGACGCCGGCGAGTGGTACCGCCTGGTGACGGGCATGTTCTTCCAGGACGGCTGGGCGTTCGGCCTGACGTCGAACCTGGTCTGGCTGGCGGTGTTCGGCACGCTCGCCGAGCGCGTGTTCGGCCGCGCCCGCTGGCTCGTCCTGTACTTCGGCTGCGGCCTGTTCGGCCAGGTCATGAGCTACCTGTGGCTCAACCCGGTCGGGGCGGGCAACTCGATGTGCGTGGTGGGCCTGATCGGCGGCCTGGCGGCGGTGGTGATGGCGGCTTCGCGCCGCTACGGCGTGGTGCTGCCGGTCCAGTTCCGGGTGCTGGCGTTCGCCGCGCCGGTGCTGGCCGTGGTCGACACGGTCGTCCACGACAACCACGGCCTGCCGCTGCTGCTGGGCCTGGCGCTGGGCTTCCTGCTCCTCCCGCGCACCGGTCAGTCCGGGTAGCGGCCGCCGAGCCGGCACCAGTGCGCGACCAGGTGCGGCTGCGGCGGCACCGCGAGGAGGGCGGCGAGATCCGCTTCGGCCTGACGGGCCGCTTCTTCGGTGCGTTCCCAGTCCCCGTCGTCGACGCCGCCGCGCTGTTCCGCGGCGGCGATCCGGTCGCACCGCAGCTCGTCGGCCTTGCCCAGGTCCTCGGTGTGCCGGGCGTCGAGGACGATCCCGCTGCCCGAGCGCGCGCCGTACCGGACGGCGATGCGCAGGAGGTCGTTGCTGAACGCGCGCGTCTCGGCGGGCACCCACGACAGCCGCTCCCAGTCGGGCGGCGGCTGGTCGTCGGCGCGGGTGACCACGTACCCCGGCACGTCACACCAGGTCACGACGCCGGTCGGACGGAGTCGGTAGAGCATGCGCGGGTCCCCCTCGGAGCTGTCCTCGATATCCGGTGAATCGGGCCGATGATGACTCCGCGTTACAGATCACCGGTTGCGGTAGAGATCGCGCAGCAGCAGGACTTCGGCGCAGTGGTGGATCATCTCGCGGTGGATGTGCAGCACCAGCGTCGCCATCGGGTACTCCGCGTATGGCCCCTCCGCCGGGCCGCACGGCCGCGCCAGCGCCTCTTCGTCGAGCGACTTCACCCCTTCGACCCATCGGGCGTAGTACTCGTCGAGCAGCGAAATCGCCTCGGCGGCCGTCCCCGGGTACGGGTAGTCGTCGTAGGTCATCGGCGGGCCGTCGAAGTGCGACGCCGACCGCATGCCGAGGACACCGACGAGGATGTGGTTGAGCCGCCACGCGATCGTCGTGACCGGCGGCGGAGTGGGCTCGGGGAAGGCGAAGTCGATGGTGAACGGGCCCGTGCCGGGCTCGTCGTCCGACTTGCGCGGCCGCACGGTCCAGCAGTCCGGCACGGGCTCCCAGAAGTACTCGTCGTCGGTGAGGCCCTCGAGCTTCGGTCGCGTGTGGATGTTCCAGTGGAAGTCGAGCTGGTCGGTCAGTTCCTTGGTCCAGTTCACAGCCATACCGGGCACCGTAGGCCCGATCGCGGACAGGGACGGCCCTGAATCCCGGGTGACCGGGCCCACCTGGGACGATGGAGGGGAATCCCGCTTCTCGCCAGGAGGTCGCCAGGTGCCCAACCCCACCGGTCCGGTTCTCGTCGTGGACTTCGGGGCGCAGTACGCGCAGCTGATCGCCCGGCGCGTCCGCGAGGCGCAGATCTACTCCGAGGTCGTCCCGCACAGCGCGTCGACCGAAGAGATCCTCGCGAAGAACCCCGCGGCCATCATCCTGTCCGGCGGCCCGTCGAGCGTGTACGCCGAAGGCGCGCCGGGCATGGATCCGAAGCTCACCGAAGCGGGCGTGCCGATGTTCGGCATCTGCTACGGCCACCAGCTGCTGGCCAGCGCGCTCGGCGGCGTCGTCGAGCCGACCGGCGTGCGCGAGTTCGGCCGCACCGAGGTCCGGGTCACCGGCGACGGCGGCGTCCTGCACGCCGGCCTGCCCGCGCACCAGCCCGCGTGGATGAGCCACAACGACAGCGTCACCAAGGCCCCGGAAGGCTCGGTCGTCACCGCGTCCTCCGACGGCGCCGAGGTCGCCGGCTTCGAGGACGTCGAGCGGCGCTTCGCCGGCGTCCAGTACCACCCGGAGGTCGCGCACTCGCCGCACGGCCAGGAGGTGCTGCGCCGGTTCCTGCACGACATCGCCGGCATCAAGCCGCAGTGGACGACGTCGTCGATCGTCGAGGAGCAGGTCCAGCGGATCAGCGACCAGATCGGCGACGGCCGCGCGATCTGCGGCCTGTCCGGCGGCGTCGACTCGGCGGTCGCGGCCGCGTTGGTCCAGCGCGCCATCGGCGACCGGCTGACCTGCGTGTTCGTCGACCACGGCCTGCTGCGGGCGGGGGAGCGCACCCAGGTCGAGCGCGACTTCGTCGCCGCGACCGGCGTCAACCTGGTGACCGTGGACGCGCGCGAGCGCTTCCTCGACGCGCTCGCCGGTGTCACCGACCCGGAGCAGAAGCGCAAGATCATCGGCCGCGAGTTCATCCGCGTCTTCGAGCAGGCCGAGCGCGACCTCAAGGCCCAGGGCGACTACAAGTTCCTGGTCCAGGGCACCTTGTACCCGGACGTCGTCGAGTCCGGCGGCGGCGAGGGCACGGCCAACATCAAGAGCCACCACAACGTCGGCGGCCTGCCGGACGACCTCGAGTTCGAGCTGGTCGAGCCGCTGCGGCTGCTGTTCAAGGACGAGGTCCGCCGCGTCGGCCTGGAGCTGGGCCTGCCCGAGACGATCGTGCAGCGCCAGCCGTTCCCCGGCCCCGGCCTGGGCATCCGCATCATCGGCGCGGTCGACCAGGAGCGCCTCGACACCTTGCGCGCCGCCGACCTGATCGCCCGCGAGGAGCTGACGGCGGCCGGGCTGGACCGCAGCATCTGGCAGTGCCCGGTGGTGCTGCTGGCGGACGTCCGCAGCGTCGGCGTCCAGGGCGACGGCCGGACCTACGGGCACCCGGTGGTGCTGCGGCCGGTGTCGTCGGAGGACGCGATGACCGCGGACTGGACGCGCCTGCCCTACGACGTCCTCGAGCGGATTTCCACGCGCATCACCAACGAGGTCGCGGAGGTCAACCGGGTGGTACTGGACGTGACGTCCAAGCCGCCGGGCACCATCGAGTGGGAGTGAGTCCACTCCTGGACCGGACTCGAGGCCCCGGCGTGGGATCCGGGGCCTCGAGAGTTTTCGGTGCTAGCGACGGCGTTTGCTGCCGAACGACGCGCCGAGGAGCAGCAGCCCCACGAGCACCGCGCCGCCGGCGATCACCCACCGGAAGTCGAACTGGGGCAGCCAGCTCGCGCCGTCCGAGAGGACGTAGGCGGAGATCAGCAGGGTCGCGATCCCGACGATCAGGGTGAAGACGTCCACGCCGCGCTTCGCGGGCGGCTGGGTTTCCGTCGGGTTGTCGTAGGCGTAGGGGTTCTGGTCAGCCACGGCGCACCTCCACGTTGCCCACGCTGTTCTTGACGTGCAGGGTGATCTGCTGGCCGCCCGGGCCGTCGGTGCCGTAGTCGACGCCGGTCAGCGCGTCCTGGCTGATGCCGTCGGTCTCGCGGGTGAAGCACTCCGCGCTGCCGGCCCCGGTGCGGCAGTCGTAGGTGACGTCCGCGGTGTCCGGCACGATGACAGTGGTGTCGCCGGCGCCGTTGATCACGTTGGTGGTGATCGGCGAGCCGGCGGGCAGCTCGGTCAGGTCGAGGTCGATGTTGCCGGCGGCGTGCTGGTAGAGCGGCTTCAGGTCGGTCACGGCGTGCGGGGTCTCCCGGAGATCGCCCGCCCCGCCGCGGAAGTCGAAGTTCTCGAACGGCACGGTCGTCAGCACCATCCCGGCGATCGCCAGCGGCACGGCGAGGCCGATCAGGCCGCGGCCGCCCCGGGCGAACGCGCCGGTGACCAGGCCGATCCCGACGACACCGAGCACCAGGCCGATGACGTGCTGCGCGGAGAACCAGCTCGCGCCGTTGAGGTTCGCCAGCACGCCACCACCGGCGGTCAGCACGGCGAGCGCGAAGGTCGCCGAACCGACTTTGGAGTTGCGGCGCCGCTCAGGCCGGCGGTCATGGTGGTGCATCGGCGGCGCGGGCGGAGGCGGCGGCTGCGTCGACGGCGGGTCGGGCAGGTCCCAGCCGGCCGGGTCCGCGGCGAGCGGGTCCCAGCCCGGCTTCGCCTCGGGGGCGGCCGTGGCCGTGTCGGTCATGGTGAAGGCTCCGTTCCCGGTGAAGGCTCGAGTCCGCGGGACGACCGGTGCGGGCCGGTTCTCCTGGCCGCGGTTGCGGTGCAGCAGGTAGAGCGCGATGGCGATGAGCGCGAAGGAGATGAGGGCCCCACCGTCGAACCACGAGCCGCTGAAGGCGCCCCCGACGCTGACGACGGTGAGCACGCAGAGAACGACGGCGAAGGCGGGCGACACCGACGACCGGCCGCGCCCGATCAGGCTCTCGAAGCCGGAAACCTCGTCGCTTTCGCCGGGCAGGAACAGCCACCCCAGCAGGTAGAAGGGGACTCCGAAGCCACCGAAGATCGTGGCGACCACCAGGGCAACCCGCACGACGACGGGATCGATCCCGTACCGGTACCCGATGGCCGCGGCAACACCGGCGACCTTCCGCCCGGCATGCGGCCGCCGCGGCCGGCTGACCCAGAAGTCCTTCACGGTCTCCTCGAAGCCGTTCAACGGACTCGGCTTCGGTGCCCGTGTCTCACTCGCACCACTCATACCGAAGAGCATGCGCGATCCGTGGTCGGCAAACATCCGGGATGGTCCCTGAGGTTTCCCGGAGAGGGGCTCGAGCTCCGGGAACGGATCAGGGGCTTCCCCGATGGAAGCCCACGCTCTCGCGTGTGACCATGGACGACGTGCAAGAAGCCCTCGACCACGTCGCCACCGACCAGGTGACCGTCCCGGACAAGCCCAAGATGTTCCGGCGCCGGTCCGGGCGGGCGATCGCCGGGGTTGCCGGTGGGCTCGCCGATCACCTCGGGGTCCCCGTCGTCTGGGTGCGGACCGCCTTCGCGCTGCTCGCCGCCCTCAACGGGGCCGGCCTGCTCGCCTACGGCCTCCTCTGGGTGTTCGTCCAGCAGCAGACCGAGGAAACCGCGAAGGCGCCGACGTCGAAGGAACGCCAGCAGGCGTTCGGCCTGATCGCGCTGGGGGTCGGCCTCGCCGTCGCCAGCGGGACGCTCACCGGGTTCATCAGCGGCTGGGTCGCCGTGCCGCTCGCCGTCGCCATGATCGGTCTCGCGGTCGTCTGGCGGGAGGCCGACGAGTCGCAGCGCCGCCGCTGGCGGGTCGGGGCCAAGGACGGCTTCGCGGGCGCTTTCCTCGGCGGGGGTGGCTGGTCGGCCGCGATCCGGATCGTCGCCGGCGTCGCGCTGGTCATCACCGGCATCACCGTCGTCGTCCTGCGCAGCGGCACGCTCGACCAGGTCCAGTTCGCCCTGATCGCCGTCCTCGCGACGCTGATCGGGGTCGCCGTGCTGACCATCCCGTTCTGGCTGCGGCTGGTCCGCGACCTGTCCGACGAGCGCAGGGCCCGCATCCGCACCGACGAACGCGCCGAGATCGCCGCTCATCTGCACGACTCCGTCCTGCAGACGCTGGCCCTGATCCAGAAGCAGAGCGAGCAGCCCCGCGAGGTCGCCCGGCTGGCGCGCAGCCAGGAACGCGAGCTGCGCGGCTGGCTCTACGGCCCGAACGGCTACGGCAAGCCCGTCGAGAGCGCCGAAGAAGCGAGCGGCCAGCTGTCCGAAGCCCTCGCGACGGCGTGCGGCGAGGTCGAGGACACCTTCGCGATCTCCGTCGGCCAGGTGGTCGTCGGCGACGCCGAGCTGGACGACTCGCTGGTGGCGCTGGTCCAGGCCGCGCGCGAGGCGATCGTCAACGCCGCGAAGCACGCGGGCGTCGAGGAGGTCAGCGTCTTCGCCGAGGTCGAGCCGACGGCGGTGACGGTGTTCGTCCGCGACCGCGGCAAGGGTTTCGACCCCGACCTCGTCCCGGACGACCGCCACGGCCTCGCCGACTCGATCCGCGGCCGGATGACCCGCCACGGCGGCACGTGCAAGGTGCGCACCGCGCCGGGGGAGGGCACCGAAGTGCAGCTCGCCATGCCGGTGAAAGCGGGCAAGGGGGCAGCGTGAGGCGGCTATGCTCGAACTCGTGACTGACACCCAGCGCGAACCGGTGAAGGTGTTCCTCGTCGACGACCACGCGCTGTTCCGCGCGGGGGTCCGCACCGAGCTCGACTCGATCACCGACGAGGTCCGCGTGGTCGGCGAGGCCGGCTCGGTCGCGGAGGCGGTGGCCGGGATCGCCCGGACCAAGCCCCAGGTGGTGCTGCTCGACGTCCACATGCCCGACGGCGGCGGCGCCGAGGTCCTGCGCCGGGTCCGCCCGGAGCTGCCGGACGTGGTGTTCCTGGCGCTGTCGGTGTCCGACGCGGCGGAGGACGTCATCGCGGTCATCCGCGCGGGCGCCCGCGGCTACGTGACGAAGACGATCTCGTCGAAGGAGCTGGTCCGCGCGGTGGTCCGCGTGGCCGACGGCGACGCGGTGTTCTCGCCGCGGCTCGCGGGGTTCGTGCTGGACGCGTTCGCCGACCGCCCCGGTTCGGCGCCGATCAACGACCCCGAGCTGGACCTGCTGACGCCCCGGGAGCGCGACGTCCTGCGGCTGCTGGCGCGGGGGTACGCGTACAAGGAAATCGCGTCGGAGCTGTTCATCTCCGTCAAGACGGTCGAGACGCACGTGTCGAGCGTCCTGCGGAAGACCCAGCTCTCGAACCGCTACGAGCTCTCCCGCTGGGCTTCCGACCGCCGTCTCGTCTAGTCCGCCAGAGGAGCGAGAGGCCGGGGCGTCCGCCCGGCGGTGTCGTCACCAAGCCCATCCGCTTGGTCACCGGACACGTCCGAAGCCCCTCGCTCCGGCTTCTGGAGGCGGGTCAGCGCGACCCCGCCGAGGACGACCACCATCCCGGCGATCACCCGCGCGTTCAGCTGCTCGGCCAGGAACACCGCGCCCAGCAGCACCGAAACCACCGGCAGCAGGTACCCGACCACCGAAGCCGCCACCGCGCCTTCGCTCGCCAGCAGCTGGTAGTTCAGCGCGAACGCGATCCCCGTCGACCCGAGGCCCAGCACGAGCACGGCCAGCAGCGGCCCGGTGGAGACGTGCACCGGCGTCAAGCCGCCCACCGGCAGCGCCAGCACCAGCATCCCGCTGGCCAGCAGCATCTGCCCGGCCGCGACCGCGTACGGCGAGGACGTCGCATCCGACAGGTACTTGCCCTCGTAGACGAACGCGAAGCCGTAGCTCGCCGCCGCCGCGAGGCACGCCAGCGCGCCCCAGCTGAGCAGCCCCGACGCCTGCCACGGAGCGAAGATCAGGAGGATCCCGCCGAGGCCGACCAGCAGGCCCGCCAGCCGCGTCCCCGTCATCCGCGACGACGTCCCCATCAGCGGCGCCGCCAGCAGCACCCACAGCGGCGTCGTCGAGTTGAGCACCCCGGTGATGCCCGAGTCGACCGTCGTCTCGCCGATCGCGAACAGCAGGAACGGCAGCGCGTTGTGGAAGAACGCCGCGACGGCCAGGTGACCCCACATCCGCCGGTCGCGCGGCAGGCGAGCGCGCTGCAGCCGGCACAGCACCAGCAGCATCGCCGCGCCGAGCACGAGCCGCGCCAGCACCAGCTGCACCGGCGAGAACATCCCCAGTCCCAGCTTGATCCAGAAGAAGCTCGACCCCCACATCAACGCCAGCGCGCCGATCCGCAGCAGGGTCTTCGTCTCGCCCACCCCAGTCCTCCTTCTCCGATCAAGCGCCAGCTTCGCGCCGCCGAGACGTAAGGACAAGCGAAAATAACTGCAGGGACGCTTAAGCTCAGCTGTACGATCGGGAGTATGCTCGACGTCCGCCGCATGCAGGTCCTCCGCGCCGTCATCACCAGCGGGTCGATCACCGCCGCGGCCCGCAACCTCGGCTACACGCCGTCCGCGATCAGCCAGCAGCTGTCGGCCCTGGAACGCGAGGCCGGCACCGAACTGCTCGAACGCGTCGGCCGCGGCGTCCGGGCGACTCCGGCGGGCTCGCTGCTGTCCGAGCACGCCGAGAAGCTGAGCACCGAGCTCGCGAAGGCCGAGGCGGCGCTGACCGAGCTCAAGGAGGGCCGCACCGGCCGTGTCGCCATCCGCTACTTCGCGACGGCCGGCGCGTCACTCGTCCCGCCCGCCATCGCCGCGGTCCGCCGCGAGCACCCCGGCGTCCGCCTCGACCTCAAGCTGGTCGAGCCGGACGACCCGATGGCCGACGTCGAAGCGGGCGACGCCGACGTCGCGATCACCGTCTTCCCGCGCAAGAAGCCGCCCGGCAAGGGGGTCGAGCTGGTGCACCTGCTCGACGACCCCTACCGCGCGGTGCTGCCGAAGACCCACCCGCTGGCCCGCAAGCGCGTGCTCGACCTGACGGAGTTCGCCGAGGAGCCGTGGGTCGGCGTCGACGGCCTGCCCGGCATCTGCCGCGACATCCTCGACAGCGCCTGCGCGTCCGCCGGGTTCGCGCCGAACGTCGTGGTCGAGTCCGAGGACTACCAGACTGCGCAGGGCTTCGTCGCCGCCGGCATCGGCGTCGGGCTCATCCCGGAGCTGGGGCTCGGCGCCCAGCACCCCGGCGTGGTCGTCCGCCGCATCCGCAACCCGGAGCCGGTCCGCGCGATCCACGCCGCGGTCGCGTCCCGCGCGTGGGGGCAGCCCGCCGTCCGGACGTTCCTGGAAGCCATGCGCGCGGCGACCGTCAAGGTGGCTTAGACGAAGAACAGCTCCGAGACGAGGATGCCGATCAGCACCGCGGCGAGGATCGCGGCCACGGTGATCAGCGTCTTCTTCGACACCGGCAGGTTCCACGCCTGGGCCGGCGGCCGCGGTCCCGGCGCGGGCGGCGGCGCGTACTGCGTCGGCTGCGGGACCGGCTGCATCCGCTGGGTCGCCTCCGCCGGGGAGTAGCCGGGCGCGGCGACCGGGATCTGCTGCTGGAACTGCGGTCCCGACGGCGGCATCGGCGGCGCCGCGGGCGCCAGCCCCGGGTTGAACGGCGGGGGCGGGGGCGGCGGGATCCCGGGGTTGGTCGGCGGGATGAACGCCGTCTCGCGGCCCTCGGTGATCGCGCTCAGCGAACGGACGGTGTCGGCCATCGTCGGCCGCGTCGTCGGGTCCGCGCGCAGCATCTTGCGCAACGCGGCGGTCAGGACGCCCGCGTTCTGCGCCGGCCGCTCGGACGACTGCCCGTCCTCCCCGAACGGCGGCACGCCCTCCACGGACGTGTACAGCGTCGCGCCGAGCGAGAAGACGTCGGCGGCCGGCGTCGGCGGCAGCCCGCGCGCGACCTCGGGCGCCACGTACGCCGCGTGCGGCCCGCCGCCGCTGATGCCGATGTCGGTGAGCTTGACGCCGCCGTCGTCGGCCAGCAGCACCGTGCCCGGCTCGAGCGTGCGGTGCACGAACCCGGCCGCGTGGATCGCGGTGAGCGCGTTGCCGAGCTGGATGCCCAGGTGGGCGGCCTGGTCGGGGGTGAGCCGGCCGTGCTCGGCGAGGAATGTCGCCATGCTGCGCGACGGGATGTACTCCATCACCAGCCAGACGTCCTGGCCGTCGGGCAGGACGTCGAACACCTTGATCGCGCTGGGGTGCTCGATCCGGGCCGCGTCCTTGCCCTCCTGCATGGCACCCGCGCGCGCCTGTTCGGCGCGGTCGCCGGCGCCGACCGGGAGGTACATCCGCTTCATCGCGACGGTGCGGAACAGCCGCGTGTCGAACGCCAGCCACACGATGCCCGCGCGGCCACGGCCGATCGGCTGGTCCAGCCGGAACCGGCCGCCGACGATGGTTCCTTCAGAACTCAAGCGAAATCCTCGATCATCCAGCCGGCGGCGTCGTCGTTGTCGACGCTGGGCTCGACGGCGCCGATGTTGGCGTTGTTTCGTCCGGTGTCGTCGTCTTCGGTGTCGTCCGCGGGGTCGTGGTCTTCTCTGGCTCCGTCTGCCGCTGCGTGGTCGTTCGCCTCGACGAGGTGGTTTCCGACGGGGACGTCAGATCCACCGTGGTGGTCGGCTCCTCCGTCGTCGACGGCAGCGACTCCGACGTCGCGACCGGCGCGGGCTTGCTGCTCGACACCGGCGCCGCGGGCGCTTCCGGGTTGTTCGGGCTCAGCAGCCAGACGACCATGGCGACCAGGCCCACGACCACGACACCGCCGATGATCGCCGGGCGCTTCCAGGCGCCGGGCTTCTCGTCGTCGTCATCGACCGGGCTGGCCTGCGGGCGCCGCGGCGGGGGCGGCGGGGCCGGCTCGTCCTCGTAGTCGTCGTACGAGTCGTCCGCGTACGGGCCCTGCTCGTGCGGCGGCACCGGCACCGCGCGTGTCGCGGCCAGGCCCGGCGGGACGCCGCCGACGTACTGCTGGCGCTCGTCGGGGTAGCGGTCGTACCCGTCGTAGTCGTCCTCGGGGTAGCCGGTGCCCTCGGGGTAGTCGTCCTCGTCGTAGTACGGCACGGCCTGCGTCGGCGCCTGCCCGCCGTCGAGCAGGCTGCCGGAGTGACCCGCCGGGACCTCGTCGAACATCTGGGTGGCGTTCGGGTCGGCGACGGCGGCCGCGCCGAGCACGCCCGCGGCCGGCGCCATCATCGTCTCGTCCGCCGGGCCGCCGAGCGGCGTCTCGCCACGGGCGACGGCCGCCAGCAGCTCCTCGCACTCCTCGGCGGTCGGCCGGTGCTGGACGTCCGGGTGCAGCAGCACGGCCAGGACGCTCGCGAGCGGCCCGGACTGGCGCGGCGGGATGATCTGCCCGGCCGCGACCGCGTGCAGCAGGCTCAGCGTGTTCTCCGACAGCCCGAACGGCGGCTGGCCCTCGCAGGCCGCGTAGAGCGTCGAGCCGAGCGAGAAGACGTCGGACTCCGGCCCGGGATCGCCGCCGATGGCGACCTCGGGGGCCAGGTAGGCGGGGGTGCCGGCGATCATCCCGGTCTTGGTGACCGTGACGTCGTCCTTGGCGCGCGAGATGCCGAAGTCGGTGATCTTCACGGTGCCGTTGGGGGCGAGCAGGATGTTGCCCGGCTTGATGTCGCGGTGCACGATGCCGACCGCGTGCGCCTCGCGCAGCGCCGCGGCGACCTGGGCGCCGATGCGCGCCACCTCGGTCGGCGGCAGCGTGCGGCGTTCCTGCAGCACGGCGGCCAGGCTGGTGGAGTTGAGGTACTCCATGATCAGGCAAGGCTGCCCGCTGTCGTCGGTGACGACGTCGAACACGGAGATCGCGTTCGGGTGGTGCAGGCGGGCGGCGATCCGGCCTTCGCGCATCGTCCGCTGGCGCGCGTCCTCGGCGTCGTGCTCGTCCAGGTGCGGCTGCAGGAGCAGCTGCTTGATGGCGACCGTGCGGCCCAGGACCTCGTCGTGCGCCTGCCAGACGGCCCCCATCGCGCCCGTGCCGATCCGGCCGACGATGCGGTACCGACCGGCGACCAGACGACCCTCGTCGCTCACGCGACCTCCCTTTGGGCTCCGACTTCACCAGGGCGTGAGGATCGGTTCCTGGTGACGCGGCCACGCGCACGCCGCTTCGCTGGAGCGTATGCACATGTCGTGGGCTGTGTGCCGGCTTCACTGAGACCGGCCCGTGACAAGGCTAGGCGCTCACTCTGCGCACACGAATCCGGTACGGGCACTTGAACCACGGGTGAAGGGGTGATCGCCGAGGGCTACATGTACTGGGCCGAGACGAGCTCGGCTTCGGTGATCAGCCCGCCGGTGTCGGCCACCCGGAACAGCTGGGTCACGCGGACGAGGGCGCCGTCGGGCCGGTGCAGGGTCGCGACCGCGAGGATCGAGCCGTCCGGCTTGATCTGCGTGTCGGCCTCCTGGACGTCGATGGCGTCCATCGAGCTCCAGGTGCGGACCAGCTCGCCGGCCGCGCCGTCGGCCAGCGTCGGGCTCAGCAGCGCCAGCGCGCCCGTCGAGTCCTTCGCGATGGCGGCGTAGAAGTCCTTGACGGCCTGGATCTTCCGGGCGGCGCTGCGCGCGTCGGCGGCCGTGTCCGGCACCGCCTGGGCGGTGGCGGGCGCGGCTTCGGTGTGCGGGCTCCCGCCGGTCGACTCCGACGCCGAGGGGCCGCCACCGGAGTGCGTGCCCGGCGCGGGGGCGCTGGGCTGCTCGGGCGCGCCGCCGCCGGCCTGGTGCTGCGGGACGGCGAGGCCGCCGAGCTCCGCGGCGCCGCTGAAGCCGGCGGGCGTGGACTGGCCGCCTTCGGAAACCGCGCGGTGCGCGCTGGTCAGCATCGGCGCGGCGACCACCGCGCCGGCGACGAGCGCCCCGGCGGCGACGAGCCCGGCCAGCTTGGCACGGCGGACGAACCGGCTCTCGGGATCGCCGTCGTCCTCGGCCCGCTCCGGCTCGCGGACGGGTTCCGGGCGCGGCGGCAGGAACTTCTGCGGATCGCGGAAGACCTGCTCGAGATAGTCGCGGTCGGCGTCGCCGACGCCGTCGAGTATCTCGGCCGGGATCACGTCCTCGACGCGGACGGCGTTGGGTACCTCACGCCGTGTGCGCTGCCGATCAAGCACGAATGTCCTCGCTCTGGGGTTCCGGGGACGGTCACTCGGCCGTTCGGCCGGGTTTCCGTTGGTCCGGTCGGCCGACTCGTGGCCGGTTCCGGATCCGCTGTCGTCAGGTAACCCTGTGCGGACGGGCACCACCAGGCTCTGTCGCCGGAATGCCGTCGCGATACGACGAGCGGCAGCATATGTCACCCACCCGGACCAGGGGGAACCGTTCGGCGCACCGCACGTGCATCGGAACGGGCGGACCGCACGTGCAGGGCCGGTTACTGGCCGTCAGCCGCGATCTTGTCGCCGTCCCCGAACGTCAGCGTGCGCTCCTCGATCGTCTTGGAGCCGTCGGTGTGGGTGATCTCGACGGTGTTCACCGTGACGCCGCGCTGCTGGTCGATGCTGATCTTGCGGACCTCGAAGTAGGCGATGCCGGCGTAGCGGTCGGCGAGGGCCTGCGGGCCCTGGTCGTGCAGCTCGCCGGTGGTCACCGCGGCCGCCGCGGCGGGGTCGGTGGTGACGGTGTTGAAGAACTTCTCCGAGTTGTCGCCCATGGTCTGGGCGTCCGGCGGGAAGGAGTAGTACCACGGCGACTTGACCGGGGTTTCGCGCTGGGCGGGCGTGACCGGGGGCTTCTGCGGCCGCGCGCTCGGCGTCGCGGTGCCGGTGGTCCCCGGCGCGGCGCTGCTGTCGTCGGCGGGCGGCGGGACGGTGCCGTCGACGGGCCCGGCGCCACCGCCGCTGGTCGTCCCGGCCGGCTGGTCCGGCCGGGTGGAGGTCTCCGGGCCCGGCGCGGAGCCGCCCTGCCGGGACGTCGGGCCGGCCTCGCCGGTGGGGTCGATGACGGTGGGCGCGCCCTGGTAGCCCGGCCACGCGCCCTGCACGGCCTGGTCCACCGGCGGCTTCCCGACCATGTACGACCCGGCGAACAGCAGCCCGACGACCACGGCACCGGACGCGCCGGTGGCGAACCAGGCCGCCTTCTTCCACGTCTTGGGCGGGGTCACGGACGCGGGCACCGAGCCGATGGTGAAGCCGCCGAGCCCATCGATCGGCGGCGCGGCGTAGATGAGGACGTCGTCGTCTTCGGTGTCGGCGCGGCGCGGCTGCGGCGAGGCCAGCGAGACACGGGTGCGCCGCGCGGCCTGGTCGGCGCGGGACTCGGCGACCGGCTCGGTTTCGTCGTCGAGGGGGAGGTCGCCGTGCGAAGCGGGGAAGAGCGGGGGCGCGGGCCGCCGGTCGCGCGGCTGCGGCAGCGACGGCTGGGGCAGCGTGCCGGACACCGGCTGCTCGAAGGGCAGTGCTCCGGACACCGGCAGGGAACCGGACACCTGCTGAGGCAGGGCGCCCGGCTGCACGTAAGGGAACGAGCCCGGGATCGTGCCTGCTTGCTCGTCGCGGAGGGACTCCGCCGCCTGCCGGGGGAACGCCCCGGAGCCCGGCTGCGCGTAGGGCAACGACCCCGGTGCCGGCCGGGGAAGGGTCCCGGACCTCGAGTACGACGGTGGCAGGGGAGCCCCGCCCGACCTGGGCTGCGCGAGGGGGAGCGACCCGGACACGGGCGGGTCGACCGGCGCGTGGCCGGCCGCGTGGCGCCGCCCCGCGCGGTTCGGGGGCAGCGGGGGCGTCCAGCTCTCCGTGCCGCCGAGCCGGTGCCGCCCGGGATGCGCGGGCGCGCCGCCGCGTCCGTGGAACTCCGTGCCGTGGGTCATGTCGGTTCGACCACCCGGCGGCTCGTCTCTGATGCCGTTGGGGGGCAACAGAACCCGATCGGAGCATCCTCACGCGCGGGTTCGCGTTCGGAATCCTGCGCAGATGCACGCGCATGCGAGACTGGGCGCGCGGGGCCAGTGCCCCCGCGCGTCCTCCGGGCTCCGCCCGACCCGAACGCAAGGGTCCTCACGGCGTCAACCCTAGGAGCATCCGGCGTAGAAAGTCCCGCCCAAACCTGCAAGTTGCACAGGTTTCACTCGGTCGGGCGCGACCGATCGGGGGAGGGTCACGCTGCGCAGTTTCACCCAGCGCCATCGGCCCAGCTCAGGAAATTCAGCCTCCCGTGCGGTAACGGTCGCGCGTGGACTGCAGCGCCTTCGTCGCCACCACACCGCTACCGGCAGCGACGAGGATCGCCACGATGTCGAGCGTCGGTCCCCCGGCCGTGAGCAACCACGCGAACAGCGACGCGGCGGTGGTACCGCCGGCAACGGCCCAGCGGCTGCGGACGTACTGCGCGACCGGCGCGCCGCCGGCCCGCTTACCCGCCGCGTTGTTCAGCAACGCCAGATACCCCACATGGCCCAGCGCGGCCAGCACGCTCGCGAGCGCGACGATGACGGCGATGAGGTTCACGAGCCAGTCCATGACCACAGTCTGCCCGCTCCCGGGCCGCCGGTGCCTCCGGGAAGACCCGGAATTCGGGCAACCGTTACCGGCCGAGCTTGCCCCGGCCCAGCTCCAGCAGCGCCATGGCGAGCTGACGGCCTTCCGGACCCAGCTCGCGGTAGCGCGCGAGCACGTCCATCTCGCGGTTGTAGACGATCCGCGTCCCGCCGGCGGCCATCCGCGCGGCCCCGATCGTCTTGGACACCTCGACCCGGCGCTTCACCAGCCGCAGGATCTCCTTGTCCAGCCAGTCGATCTCCTCCCGGAGCGACGCGATGTCGTCCCCGGCGGGCGTGTGCTCGGCGGGCTGGCCGTCGGCGTTCGTCGCTTGTGCGTTCATCGGGACCTCTCCCTCGGGGCCCGGACCCGGCCCCTGGGACGGCGACAGCCCCGGGTCCGTGGACTCCGGGGCTGGCGTGATGGCGGTTCGGGCACTACGCGATCACGGGAGCCGGAGTCCGGGTCCCGTAGAAAAATCGCTCTGCGTGGTGCCGCATGGCTTCAGTATGGCACAGCGGTGCCGGGGCGCTCCCGGACCGAGCGCACCCGGGCATGAACGAAGAGACTGACCGCCAGCCAGAACATCGGGAACGCGGGCCAGAAGAACCCGGCGCCCAGCACCGCCCACCGGACGACCACCAGCACGGCGATCGCCACCACGACGGCGAGGTGCAGGCGCAGCGCGGGGTGCCGCCGCAGCGCGGCGCGGGTGAGCGGGAAGCCGGGCGGCGCCGGCGCGGGCCGCGGCAGGTCGGTGGTGAGCGCGGCCAGCTCGTCGGTGAACTTCGCGGCGTAGACGCGGGTGAGGCGCTCTTCGACCTCTTCGAGGGTGAGCCGGCCTTCGGAGCCGGCGGTCTGGACGGTGGCGGCGACGCGGTCACGATCGGCGTCGGCGGCGCGGATGCGGGTGTCTTCCATGGCAACCGATGCTCCGCGCGGACGGCCCGCGGCGCGTCGGGCGCCAGGCGACATCTCCGGCTACGCCCGGCGCGGTAGCCGGGCCCGGCTCGAATGACGTGAATGACTCATTCATGTCGTCAGGCGACATGAATGAGTCATTCACGTCGTCCGGTACCCCGCGCGCACCGGTGCCGCCCGCCCGCCGCGTCGGCACGCTCTGCCGCCCTCCCACCCGCCCGGGGTAGCGTGGACAGACGATGGACACCCTCTTCGATCTCCCCGCCGAGACCCCCGCGCGCAAGCCCGCTTCCGGCGGGCAGGCCGATCTGCTCGACGACCTGAACCCCGCCCAGCGCGAAGCCGTCACCCACGCCGGTGGCCCGCTGCTGGTGGTGGCGGGCGCGGGATCGGGCAAGACCCGGGTGCTGACCCGCCGGATCGCCTACCTGCTCGGCCAACGCCGCGTGCACCCCGGCGAAATCATGGCGATCACGTTCACCAACAAGGCCGCCGCCGAAATGCGCGAGCGCGTCGCGGCGCTCGTCGGGCGCCGCGCGAACGCCATGTGGGTGTCGACGTTCCACTCGATGTGCGTGCGGATCCTGCGCCGCGAAGCCAAGACCCTCGACATGTCGTCGAACTTCTCCATCTACGACTCCGACGACACCAAGCGGCTCATCACGCTCGTGGCGCGGGACCTCGACATCGACCCGAAGCGCTACGCGGCCCGCACGCTCGCCGTGCACATCTCGAACCTGAAGAACGAGCTGACCGACCCGGAGACCGCGGCGGCGAACGCGGCCAACGACCTCGAACGGCGCGTCGCCGAGGTCTACGTCGAGTACCAGCGGCGGCTGTCGCTGGCCAACGCCTTCGACTTCGACGACCTCATCATGCGCACGGTGTCGCTGCTGCAGGCTTTCCCGGATGTCGCCGAGTACTACCGGCGGCGGTTCCGCCACGTGCTGGTCGACGAGTACCAGGACACGAACCACGCGCAGTACACGCTGGTGCGCGAGCTGGCCGGGACCGCGCCGAACGAGGCGGGCGTCGACCCGGCGGAGCTGGTCGTCGTCGGTGACGCGGACCAGTCGATCTACGCCTTCCGCGGCGCGACGATCCGCAACATCGAAGAGTTCGAGCGGGACTTCCCGAACGCGCACACCATCCTGCTGGAGCAGAACTACCGCTCCACGCAGACGATCCTGTCCGCGGCCAACGCCGTCATCGAGCGGAACCCGAACCGTCGCGCCAAGCGGCTGTGGACGGATTCGGGCGACGGCGAGAAGATCGTCGGCTACGTCGCGGACAACGACCACGACGAAGCCGCGTTCGTCGCGGGCGAAATCGACGCGCTGGCGGAGAAGGGCGAAGCCGACTACTCCGACGTCGCCGTCTTCTACCGCACCAACAACCAGTCCCGCGTCTTCGAAGAGATCTTCATCCGGCTCGGCCTGCCGTACAAGGTCGTCGGCGGCGTGCGGTTCTACGAGCGGCGCGAAGTCCGCGACATGATCGCGTACCTGCGCGTGCTGGCGAACCCGGACGACACGGTCAGCCTGCGGCGCGTGCTGAACGTGCCCAAGCGCGGCATCGGCGACCGCGCCGAAGCCGTCGTGGCGACGCACGCCGAGCGCGAGCGGATCTCGTTCGCCGCGGCGCTCCGGGACGTCACCGAAGACAAGGTGCCGCTGCTGAACCCGCGTTCGGTCAAGGCGATCAAGGGGTTCGTCGCGATGCTCGACGAGCTGGGCACGCTGGTTTCCGAAGGCGCCGAGGTGCACGACGTCCTCGAAGCCGTGCTGGACAAGACCGGCTACCGCGTCGAGCTCGAGGAGTCCGACGACCCGCAGGACCACACGCGCGTGGAGAACCTGGACGAGCTCGTCACGGTCGCGCGCGAGTTCACCGAGATCACCGCCGAGGTCGTCGCGGACGAGAACGCCGAGCTGGTCGTGGAACCCGGTGTCCCGGCACCTGGTTCGCTGCCCGCGTTCCTCGAGCGCGTGTCGCTGGTCGCGGACGCCGACTCGGTCCCTTCGCCCGACGGTGGCGAGGAAGGCGACGGCGGCGCGGGCGTGGTCACGCTGATGACCGTGCACACCGCGAAGGGCCTGGAGTACCCGGTGGTGTTCTGCACCGGTTGGGAGGACGGCGTTTTCCCGCACATGCGCGCGCTGGGCGACCCGACCGAGCTGGCCGAGGAACGGCGGCTGGCGTACGTCGCGATCACGCGGGCGCGGCAGCGGCTGTACGTCTCGCGCGCGATCACGCGCTCGGCGTGGGGCCAGCCTTCGATGAACCCGGCTTCGCGGTTCCTGGACGAGCTGCCGGGCGACCTCGTCGACTGGCGGCGGCTGGAGCCCTCCAGCGCCGGGTTCGGGTTCGGTTCCGGGTCGCGCGGCGGCGGGACGCCGCGGGCGGCGACCACGTGGGGCGGCCGGCGGACCACGCCGTCGTCTTCGTCGTCCGGCACGCCGTCGTTCGGCAAGGGGTGGAAGGACACGGTGGCGCTGAAGCTGGACGTCGGCGACCGCGTCAGCCACGACAAGTACGGCCTGGGCACGGTGATCTCGTGCGACGGAGTCGGCCCGCGCGCCACGGCGACGATCGACTTCGGCGCGGCCGGCAAGGTCCGGCTGATGCTGATCGGCAGCGTCCCGATGGTGAAGCTGTAACACCCGTCCGAGTGAACCCGGGGGCGATCCCTTCGATCGCCCCCGGAATCGTCGTACCCCGCCGGTAGAACTGACCCCGTCATCGAACACGAGTTCGACGGAGGGGGAGACCGGTGTGGACGCGGTGCTGTTTCACCTGCTGGCCGAAGGGGTACAGAAATACCTGCGAGGAGTCCTGGGGTCGAGGGTTCCGGATCGGGGTCCGGGCCTTTCGGGGGCTTCAGGAAATCCTTCGCGTGCGGGAGCGGAGGCGTGCCGGCTGGCCGCCGCCTGGCGAGCGCTGCTCAGGCAGCACGAGCTGGGAGCCGACGGCCGATGTGTCACCTGCGGCCGGGGACGCCGCTGGACGACGCGTGCCGCGCGTGTCCGCTCCGCGGGGGGCGCAAGGGGGCCGGTTGCGTGGGGCTGGCTGCCGGTGCGCAGATCCGCGGACCTGTGCACGGTGTGGCAGGTCGCGGTCGCGTACTTCATCCGGCGGTTGCCGGGCGGGCAGCGGTAGCCGGTTCCGGGCGCTCAGGGCGTTTCTGGCGGCTTCGGCGGCGTTGAAGGTGGTCTCGGGTGCCCGGAGGGTGCCGGGGCGGCCTGGTGCGGCTCCGCGCGTGGTCGGTTCACTTCGCGGTGGCCTGGACCATTGGCCGCTTCTTGTTCGTCCCGCGGGCTACGGCTCCCGGCGTTGCGGCACGCATCCGTGCTCCGCTGGCCTCGTGTGCCGGCAGGCTTCGCGGTGCGTCGGCCGTCCGTCCGGCTGAGGGACGTCATCGGCCCTCAGGGGCGGATCACGGTGCTACGGCGGGAATCCCGCTCAGGTCCGCGAGGAATGGATCAGAGCACGATGCCGCGCGCGGCGAGCCACGGGCGGGGGTCGATCTTCTTCGTGCCGTTCTGCCAGACCTCGAAGTGCAGGTGCGGGCCGGTGCTCTGGCCGCGGTTGCCGATCTCGGCGATCTGCTGGCCGCACTTGACCTTCTGGCCCTCCTTGACGGAGAAGCTGTTCATGTGGCCGTAGACCTGGATCGTGCCGTCGTCGAGCTGGATCCGGACCCAGAGGCCGAAGCCGCTGGCCGGGCCGGCCTCGATCACGGTGCCGTCGGAGGCGGCGTAGATCGGGGTGCCGATCGAGTTGGCGATGTCGATGCCGAGGTGGCTCGTGCCCCACCGGGCACCGAAGCCCGAGGTGAAGGTCCCGTGGGCCGGGAGGCAGGTCTTGGGGCGAGCGGCTTCTTCGGCGGCCTTCTTGGCGGCGTCGGCTTCGCGCTGCTCACGGGCCTGGGTGACAGAGGCGCTGTCGGAAAGCTTCGCGGCCTCGGCGGAGGCGTCGACGGCGTGGCCGGTGGGCAGGAGCTCGGGGGCGCCCCCGGTGCCCGCACCTCCCGCGGTGAGCGACGCGCTGGCGTCCTGGCTGTTCGCCAGGGGGGTGACGGCGGTGTTCGAGTCGGTGACCGTCTTGAGGGTCGAGCCCGCAGCGGCGGCGGCGAACGCACCAGCCGCAACGGCGGCAACCACGACACGGCCACGAAGGGCCGAAGAGGGCGGGGCGATGCGGTGCGCACCCCGGACACGGACGACCGCGCCTTCGAGCGCGTCCTTCAGTGCCGGGGAAGGAGCTTGGCCGCCGGGGGAGCGGTGTGAAGCCAAGACAGGGCCTTCCATCGTCGGGGAGCCGGGTCGAGGACTGCGGGCGGGGGAACCCGGTGAGCCAACCTCGGGGGTGGTTCGCTCGTCGTCCTACTTCGTGACCTGACTGTAATGGGGACCGGGGGACAGTAACGAAGGGGCACCGCTGTAAGCAAGATCTGCCCCCGGCGTCGGCCGTTCGGGTGGACGAGATCTTGCGTTCACCTGTGGGAATTACCCAAAGTTAGAGAGGGTTTACTGCTTTGGTTGTGACTTGCCTTACAGGTCTTGCGGGCGGTTATGGACCTACTGAGGGGCGAGGGGGCCGGAAGGGTCGGAATAAGGGTTTGCCAGGGGATGTTTAAGCATCTTCGACGCATAGATCGGACTCGGCGAGGTCCGGCGCCCGTCAAGAGGGCGGGTCCGGACGGCTCGAGCCAGGGCTGAAGTCGACCGTTCATCGACGCACGCGAACCGTTCACCGACTCGCATGTGTAAGCGGCCCGCCGGCGCCAGATTTGTCCGAATTTCGAGTCTTGACTCGACTTCCGGCTGCCAGTCGCGCCTGTCTGCAGATCTCGCATCCGCAACCAGTGGTCCACCCCTGGTGCCTCGGCGCCTCGAGTCTCTCCGCCCCCGCGGCCCGTACCGACCGCCTCCGCGAGTGGTTCACGCTTGGCCACGCGCTGCTCGAGTCCCCGGCCGCCGCCGCTGGCGCCTGCGATCCGCACCCGCTGCTCGCCGGGGCAGGTCGGCGACTTGCGTCCCTGGCCGCCGCCGCTCGCGCCCGCCCCCCGCTGCTCGCCCGGGCCACTCGGCGACTCGCGCCCCGCTGGGACGTCCCTCGCCGCCCGGGCTTGCTAGCGTCGCGGGCAATGCCCCCACGCTCAGAGCCCCCGGCCGGGGACACCCCCGGCACCCCGGCTTCCCCGCAGGACCCCGCGGCCACCCGTCCCACCGGCAAGCGGAAGCCTCCTCGCGCACAGACTTCCCGGCAGGTCCCGGCCGAAACCCCGGCTCCACCAAAGGGTGAAGCCGCCGGTCAGGTCGGTTCGGAGCCGGCGACCGCCGAGTCCCGCTCCGCTGGAAGCCGCCCGGCAGGTGCCGGCTCGGCAACCGCCCCCGGTTCCGCGGGCGCCGACCCGGCCGCCGCCGCGGCCCGCCCTGCGGGTGCCGACTCGGCGCCCGCCTCCGGCTCCGCGGGCGCCGACCCGGCCGCCGCAGCCCGCCCTGCCGGCACGCAGCCCACCTCCGCCGCCGCTCTCCCGGCACCCGCCACCTCGGCGACCACTCACCCCAAGAACACCCCGACCAACCACCCCGACCCCACCCCCACCTGGGTCGAGGACGAAACCCCCAAACCGACCATCCCGGTAACCCTCACCGCCCTGGGCGCCCTGGCCCTCACCGCCGCGGCCATCGCCCACGTCTCCCCGGCCGCCGCACCCGGGTTCACCAGCTGGCCGTGGCTCGCCGTCCTCGCTCTCGCCCCCGCCGTGGCCGCCGCCGGGATCGCTGCCAAGCGGCCCGCCCTCGCCAACGGCCTCATCCTCGGCCTGGCCGCCCTCGCCCCCGGCCGGCTCGTCCTCGACCTCCAGTTCGCCGTCAACGGCCCTCTCACCGTCCGCCCCGAGCTCTACTTCCCGGACCGCTTCATCGGCGGCTCCGCCGTCGGCGCCGGGTTCTGGCTGCTCGTCGCCGGGCACGTGCTCACCGCGGCCGCCGGGATCGCGGCAGCGCGGGCTAGCCGAAACGACGACGAACCCGAACGCCGGCGCTGGCGGCTGCTCGCCCCCCTGCTCGCCGTCACCGCGTCGGTCGGCCTGCTCACCGCGCCCGTCGCCTCCGACAACGGCTTCCTCCTCGCCCGCGCCGCCTTCGAAGGACCCTGGCCCGCCCTCGGCGGCTACCTCCTCCTCGCCGCCGCCCTGCCTCTCGCCGCCGCGCTCGCGCTCGCCGCTCCCTCCGAACGCATCGCGCGGGGCATGCTCCTCGGCCTCGCCGCCGGTGCCGGAAGCGTCGCCGTTCCGCCGATCCTCGCCGGGCTGCTCCGAAAAGATCTGCACGTCACCTGGGGACCCGTCCTCGCGCTCGCCGCGACCGCCCTCGTCGCCGGCCTCGCCTTCACCCGGCTCAGCGAGACACCCAAGGACACCGAACGCGACGTCACCATCCCCGGCGTCTTCTGGTGGCGCCTGACGACCGGCGCGCTCGGCCTCGCCACCGCTGTCGCCGCCCTGGTCGGGACCTTCGCGCCGCAGGTCGCCGTCAGTGCGCTGAACCCCGGGGCCACCGTCCCCAGCACCGCCGCCGCCGAAAGTCCCGCTCGGTGGTTCCTGCTCACCGCCGCCCTGCTCGTCGCCGTGACCGCCGCGCTCACGCTCGTCCCGGTGACCGCCGCGAAAGCCCGGCCCGTGCTCGGCGTGGCCTGGGCCGGGATCGTCCTGGCCGGCACCGCCGTCCTGAACACCGCGCTCACCGCCACCCAGGCCGGCAACCTCGCCGGCTTCGGCGGGGCGGACGCCGGCACCACGCCCGTCTTCACCTACGACCTCGGCGCCGGCGCCGCCTGGACGTTCGCCGCGCTCGTGCTGGCCGCCCTCACCGCGCTCGCCGCCGTCGGGACCGGAGTCGTCGAACGCGAAGACGTCGGCGACGGCACCGCGAACGCGGGCGTGCTCACCCCGGTCGTCGCCGGCGCGGTACTGGCCGTCGCGGGGTTCGGGCTGCCCGTCTTCAGCGTCCCCGGCTACGTCGCTCCCGGGCTCTGGTCGAACTTCGACACCCCGTCGTGGGGCCTGTGGACCACCGTCGTGGTCATCGTCGGCGCGGCCGGGCTCGCGGTGCGGTCCCGGCCGCGGCCGGCGGCCGCCCTGCTGACCGGCGCCGCCCTGCTCGCCGCGCTGCACGCCGCGGAGCTGCCGCTCGTCGGCGGCACCCTCGGCGGCGCGAGCCCGTCGACCGGCTTCTGGGTCACCCTCGCCGCCGTGGCCGCGCTGCTCATCGCGGCCGGCCTGTCGGCAGCGGGCGGACGCCGTGCGTGAGCGACTCCGGGTGCTTCTCGTCGAGTTCGGGAGGCCCGACCCGGCCGCCGTCGCGCTGGGCCGCGTCCTGCGCGACGAAGGCATGGAAGTCGTCCACGCCGGCCCGCTGGACACCCTCGAGCAGCTCCGGAGCACCGCCGAACAGGAGGACCCGGACGCCGTCGGCGTGCTCGGCGACGGGCCGCCGCCCGGGCTCGCCGAAGCGTTGAACGGCGTTCGCGTCTTCGCCGGCGAAGCCGTCGGTGACCCCGCGAAAGCCGTGGAATGGTTGCGCGGTGGGCGGTCTCACACCGCGGACGCACCGTCTGACCGCGCACGGTGACCGACTTCACCAGGTGCGGAGTCCCCTGCGTCTGCGCAGGTCGCTAACCTCGACTGGTCCGACAGCGCGGTCCGGCAACGGACCACCACAGTGGCGTGTCGTCAGGAGACTGGAGTAGTGGACCTCTACGAGTACCAGGCGAGGGATCTCTTCGCCGCCCACGGAGTACCGGTTCTGCCGGGCTCGGTGGCTAGCACCCCCGAAGAAGCCAAGACCGCCGCGGAGCAGATCGGCAACCAGGTCGTCGTCAAGGCGCAGGTGAAGGTCGGCGGCCGCGGGAAGGCGGGCGGCGTCAAGCTGGCCCAGACGCCCGACGAGGCGAAGGAGAAGGCGGAAGCCATCCTCGGCCTCGACATCAAGGGCCACATCACGCGTCGCGTGCTCGTGGCCGAAGCTTCGGACATCGCGTCCGAGTACTACTTCTCCTTCCTGCTGGACCGCGCGAACCGCACGTTCCTGGCGATGGCGTCCGCCGAGGGCGGCATGGAGATCGAGCAGCTCGCGGTCGAGCGGCCGGACGCGCTCGCGAAGATCCCGGTCGACGCGATCGCCGGGGTCGACAAGGCGAAGGCGCTCGAGATCCTGAAGGCCGGCAACTTCCCGGCCGAGATCATCGACGAAGCCGCCGACGTCGTCGTGAAGCTCTGGGAGACCTTCGTCTCCGAGGACGCCACCCTCGTCGAGGTCAACCCGCTGGTCCGCGACCCGCAGGACAAGATCATCGCCCTCGACGGCAAGGTCACCCTCGACGAGAACGCGGACTTCCGCCAGCCGGGCCACGAGGCCCTGGTGGACAAGGACGCGGAGAACCCGCTCGAGGCGAAGGCCAAGGCCAAGAACCTCAACTACGTCAAGCTCGACGGCCAGGTCGGCATCATCGGCAACGGCGCGGGCCTCGTCATGTCCACTTTGGACGTCGTGGCGTACGCGGGCGAGAAGCACGGCGGCGTGAAGCCGGCGAACTTCCTCGACATCGGCGGCGGCGCGTCGGCCGAGGTCATGGCGGCCGGCCTGGACGTCATCCTCAACGACGCCGACGTGAAGAGCGTCTTCGTCAACGTCTTCGGCGGCATCACCGCCTGCGACGCGGTGGCGAACGGCATCGTCGAGGCCCTGAAGATCCTGGGTGACGAAGCCAGCAAGCCGCTGGTCGTCCGCCTGGACGGCAACAACGTCGTAGAGGGTCGCAAGATCCTGGCGGACGCGAACCACCCGCTGGTCACCGTGGTGGACACAATGGACAACGCGGCCGACAAGGCTGCCGAGCTCGCCGCGGCAGGTGCGTGAGATGTCGATCTTCATCAACGAGAACAGCAAGGTCATCGTCCAGGGGCTCACCGGCTCCGAGGGCATGAAGCACGCGACCAAGATGCTGAAGTCCGGCACGAACATCGTGGGTGGCGTCAACGCCCGCAAGGCCGGCCAGACGGTCACCATCGAGGGCAAGGACCTCACCGTGTTCGGCACGGTCGAGGAGGCCATCAAGGAGACCGGCGCCGACGTCTCGGTCATCTTCGTGCCGCCGAAGTTCGCCAAGGACGCGGTCATCGAGGCGATCGACGCCGAGATCCCGCTGGCCGTCGTCATCACCGAGGGCATCCCGGTGCACGACTCGGCCTACTTCTGGGCGCACGCCGTCGCCAAGGGCAACAAGACCCGGATCATCGGCCCGAACTGCCCCGGCGTGATCAGCCCGGGCAAGTCGAACGCCGGCATCATCCCGGCCGACATCACCGAGGCCGGCGCCATCGGCCTCGTGTCGAAGTCGGGCACGCTGACCTACCAGATGATGTACGAGCTGCGTGACATCGGCTTCTCCACCGCCGTCGGCATCGGCGGTGACCCCATCATCGGGACCACCCACATCGACGCCCTCGCGGCGTTCGAGCAGGACCCCGAGACCAAGGTCATCGTGATGATCGGCGAGATCGGCGGCGACGCCGAAGAGCGCGCCGCGGCGTACATCAAGGAGAACGTGACGAAGCCGGTCGTCGGCTACGTCGCGGGCTTCACCGCGCCCGAGGGCAAGACCATGGGCCACGCGGGCGCCATCGTGTCGGGTTCCTCCGGCACGGCCGCCGCGAAGAAGGAGGCCCTCGAGGCCGCCGGCGTCAAGGTCGGCAAGACCCCGAGCGAGACCGCCGTCCTCGCGCGTGAGCTGTACGACAACCTCGGCTGAGGTTGACGCATTACTCCTGGTGAAGCCGGGCACCCACACGGGTGCTCGGCTTCACCTGGTTTGGGGACGAAACCTCCCGAGGTATTCACGCGTCTGATGGGTCGGTGGCTCCGGAGTGCGCTAGCGTTCTGCGCACACGAGCCGCCTTGTCTTCCCCGGGTGTCCTGGTACCCCGGAGTGCCGGTCGAACCGACAGGAGTGCATCCGATGACCTTCCCCAGCGGTGGGCCCGGCTACCCCCAGCAGGGTGGCGGCCAGCAGCCCCCCGGACCGCCGTCCAGTGGCTTCCCGGCGCAGCAGCAGCCGCCCCACTCGCACCAGGCTCCGTCGGGAGGTGTCGCGAACCTGACGCACAACCTGCCGCTGATGCTCGCGCTCGGCGTCGCGCTCTTCGGCGTCGTCCAGTACTTCCTCGGCTTCTCCGACTCCGGCGACGTCGGCCTCGGCGGCGTGTTCCTGCTGGGCGGCGGCCTGCTCGCCGCGATGCACGCGCTGCCGAAGGGCCCGAAGACGTTGCCGTTCGCGGCGCTGTTCAGCGTCCTCGGCGCGCTCTACGTCCTGGACCAGCTGATCGGGATGCAGACGTCGCCCGGCATCATCACCGTCATCCTGATCCTGGGCATCCTGCAGATGGCCGCCGCGGTCGCCGCGCTGCTGATCGACCAGGACGTGCTCAAGCCGCCGGCGCCGAAGCCCGCCGCCGCGCCCTACAGCGGCCAGTTCGGCCAGCCCGGCCAGCAGCAGTACGGCCAGCAGGGGCAGCCGGGCCAGCAGGGTCAGCAGTTCGGCCAGCCGGGGCACGGCCCGGTCGCCCCGGGCGGGGACGCTCCGTTCGGGCAGGGTCAGTACGGCTCGCCGAACCCGCCGTCGACCACGCCGCCGCCGGGGCAGCAGGCCACGACGTACGCCCCGCAGCAGGGCTCGTTCTTCCAGCAGCCGCCGTCGGACAACCCGGGCACGCCGCCCGGCGGGTTCGGCAAGTCGAACTGACGCACCTCCTGAAACACCCGCTGTGACGCAGAGTGTCACAGCGGGTGTTTTGCACTCCGGGGGTTACTCGACCGGGTGGGTTAGCTTCCCCACTCCTCCGGGCGGCGGCGTGGCTCACCCGGTCGGACCAGCGCGGATGTCAGGGTGCGGATCATGGACCTGCTCACCGACTCCCGCGAGGAGCCGGTGGGCGACCTCGGACCCGACGTCGAACTGTCCCGGGCGGCGCGGGTGCGGGTGTTGCTCGCCGCCGCCCTCGGCCCGCTGGTCACCGGCTACGCCGCCGTCGCGACCGTGCTGACGCTGGTCACCCTCACCGCCGAGCGCACCGTCTTCTCCGGCACCGGTGTGCTGCTGGCCGCCGGCCCCGGCTGGCTCGCCGCGCACCAGGTGCGTCTCGACCTCGGCGGTCACCCGATCGGCGTGCTGCCGCTGCTGCCGACGCTGGGCGCGCTCGCGCTGGCCGCGCGGACGGCGGCGGGTGCCGCCACGCGCCTCGGCTGCCGGTCGCCCCGCGAAGCGCTGCCGGTGTTCGGCACGATCGCGAGCGCGCACGCGCTGTTCGGGCTGGCCATCGCGCTCGGCGCGCACGGCTCGCCGGTGACGGCCGACCCGCTGGTCGCGTTCGCCGTGCCGGGCTTGCTGGCCGCGCTGGCCGCGGGCGCGGGCATCGTCCGGTGCTGCGGGCTGCCGGACGTCGTAGCCGTGCGCCTCGACCCCCTCGCCCTGCGCGGGGTCCGGGCCGGCGCGCTCGGGCTCGCGGTGCTGGTGGCCTGCGGTGGCGTCGTGTTCACCGTCGCGACCGCGCTGTCCTGGCGGACGGTGGCCGACATGTACGAGCCCGCGCTCGGCAGCAGCTTCGGGATGTTCCTGCTGTCCGTCCTCTACCTGCCCAACGCCGTGGCGGCGACACTCTCGTTCGTCGCCGGCCCGGGGTTCTCGATCGGCGACCTGACCGTCGGGATGTTCGGCTACCGCGGCGGCGCCGTCCCCGGCGTCCCGCTGCTCGGTGGCCTGCCCGAGCACCACGCGGCGTGGTGGCCGGCGCTGTTGGTGCTGCCCGCGGCGACGGGCGCGCTCGTCGGCTGGTCGCTGCGCAAGGTGGACGCCGATCCGGCGCAGCGCATCCGCGCGGTCGCGGTGGCCGGCGCGGTGGTCGCGCTCGGCTGCGTCGCGCTGGGCACGCTGTCCGGCGGACGGCTCGGCGACGGCCCGTTCGACCCGGTGAGCGTTCCGGTCGGCGTCGCGTCGGTGGTCGCGTTCTGCTGGATCGTCATCCCGGGCTCGTTCGTCGCGTTCTTCGCCGGCGAGCACGAACCGCCGGCGCCGCCGCCGGAGGCCCTCGAAGACAACGAAGCCTTCGAGGACGCCGACGAGGTCGACGCCGAAGAAGCGGCCGAAGCCGTCGAGGAACTCGAAGCGTCCGAAGAGGACGAAGAAGCCGAAGCGCCCGAAGAAGAACCCGGCGAGGACACGGAGTTCGACGCCGAAGCGGACGCCGAACTCGGCCTCGACGACGTCGCGGCCGAGGACGAAGCTGTGACCGGAGGCACCGAGACCTGCGGCGACGTCGAGCCGGACGAGACCGACCGTTAGGGTTGTCGTGACCTGGTGAAGCGCCGTGCGCACCGGCTGCGCACCGCCCGCGGCAAGGAGCCCGCTCTGTCTCAACGGTTGGAGCTGCCCACCCCGGTGAAGCTCGTCGTGCTCGCGTCGGGCTCCGGCACCCTCCTGCAGGCGGTGCTGGACGCCACCGCGCGGTCGGGCTTCCCGGCCAAGGTCGTCGCCGTCGGCGCCGACCGCACCGGCATCGAAGCGCTGACCCGCGCCGAGCGCGTGAGCATCCCGTCGTTCACGGTCCGCGTCGCCGACCACCCCGACCGCGCCGCCTGGGACAAGGCGCTGACCGAAGCCGTCGCGGCCTACCAGCCCGACCTGGTCGTCTCCGCCGGGTTCATGAAGATCCTCGGCGAGCAGTTCCTCGGCCGGTTCACCGTGGTCAACACGCACCCGGCGCTGCTCCCGTCGTTCCCCGGGATGCACGCGGTCCGCGACGCCCTCGAGGCCGGCGTCAAGGTCACCGGCTCGACAGTGCACTTCGCGGACGCCGGGGTCGACACCGGGCCGATCATCGCCCAGGAGGCGGTCGTCGTGGAGCACGACGACACCGAAGACGTCCTGCACGAACGGATCAAGGCCGTCGAACGCAGGCTGCTGGTGGAAACGATCGAGCGACTCGGCCGCGGTGGCTGCACCGTGGACGGACGAAAGGTGACATTTCGTGAGCACTGACCTGGGACGGCGCCCGGTCCGCCGGGCGCTGATCGGCGTCTCGGACAAGGCGGGCCTGCTGGACCTCGCGACCGGCCTGCACGCGGCCGGCGTCGAGATCGTCTCCACGGGCGGCACGGCGAAGGTCATCGCCGACGCCGGTGTCCCGGTCACGCCGGTCGAAGACGTCACCGGCTTCCCCGAGTCGCTCGACGGCCGCGTCAAGACGCTGCACCCGCGCGTGCACGCCGGCCTGCTCGCCGACCAGGGCAACCCCGACCACGTCGAGCAGCTGCGCAAGCTGGAGATCGCGGCGTTCGACCTGCTGGTCGTGAACCTGTACCCGTTCACGCAGACGGTCGCGTCCGGCGCGAGCCCCGAGGACTGCGTCGAGAACATCGACATCGGCGGCCCGGCCATGGTCCGCGCGGCGGCGAAGAACCACGGCAGCGTCGCGGTCGTCGTCGACCCGGCCCGCTACGGCTGGGTGCTCGAGCGCGTCGCCGACGGCGGCTTCGACCTCGACGACCGCAAGCGCCTCGCGGCCCAGGCGTACGCGCACACGGCGTCGTACGACATCGCCGTCGCGTCCTGGTTCTCCAACGTGTACGCGCCCGCGGACGACTCCGGCTTCCCCGAGTTCTCCGGCATCAGCTGGGAACGCGGTGAAGTGCTGCGCTACGGCGAGAACCCGCACCAGAAGGCCGCGCTGTACAAGGGCCACCGGGCCGGCCTCGCGCACGCCGAGCAGCTGCACGGCAAGGCCATGTCCTACAACAACTACGTCGACACCGACGCCGCCCGCCGCGCCGCGTTCGACTTCGCCGAGCCCGCCGTCGCGATCATCAAGCACGCCAACCCGTGCGGCATCGCGGTCGGCACGGACATCGCCGAGGCGCACCGCAAGGCGCACGCGTGCGACCCGGTGTCGGCCTACGGCGGCGTCATCGCGATGAACCGGCCGGTCAGCCGCGAGGCCGCCGAGCAGATCGCCGAGGTCTTCACCGAGGTCGTATTGGCGCCGGACTTCGACGCCGAGGCGCTGGAGATCCTGCAGCGCAAGAAGAACATCCGGCTGCTGAAGCTGCCGGAGATCGCGCACCCGGCGCCGATCGAGTTCCGCCAGATCTCCGGCGGCGTGCTCGTGCAGACCGTCGACGCGATCAACGCTCCGGGCGACGACCCGGCGTCGTGGACGCTGGCGACCGGCACCCCGGCCGACGAGCAGACCCTGCGCGACCTCGAGTTCGCGTGGCGCTCGCTGCGCGCGGTGAAGTCGAACGCGATCCTGCTCGCCGCGGACGGCGCGACCGTCGGCGTCGGCATGGGCCAGGTCAACCGCGTCGACTCGTCGCGGCTGGCGGTTTCGCGGGCGGGCGACCGGGCGAAGGGCTCGGTCGGCGCGTCGGACGCGTTCTTCCCGTTCCCGGACGGCCTGGAGGTGCTGCTCGAGGCGGGCGTCCGCGCGGTCGTGCAGCCCGGCGGCTCGGTCCGCGACCCCGAAGTGATCGCGGCCGCGGAGAAGGCGGGCGTCACGATGTACCTGACGGGAACGCGCCACTTCGCGCACTGATCCCGCGCGCTTCGAGAGGGAGGGCTCGATGCAGCAACCACCACCGCCGTACGGGCAGGGACAGCCGGGCTACGGGCAGCAGGGGCCGTATCCCCAGCAGCCCGGCTACCCGCCGCCCGGGTATCCGCAGCAGGGCTATCCCGGTTACGGCCCCGGCTACGGCGCGCCGGTGCCGCCGCCGAAGAAGAAGCGGACCGGGCTGGTCCTCGGGATCGTCGGCGCGGTGGTCGTGCTGCTCGGCGTGGGCATCCCGGGCGCGATCTTCGCGAGCGACTACTTCGCGAGCACCGGCGCGGCACCGTCGTCGTCGCCGGTGCCCGCCGAGTGCCAGGTCCCGGCCCAGACGCTGGAGAAGGCGGGTTTCCCGAGCTTCGCGCTGGGCGGCCCGGGTACCGCGAACGTGCCCGGCCTCAAGCAGGTCAACTGCAGCTGGAAGCCCGGCCCCGACGAGAACGTCCGCGACGCGACGTTGAGCGTCCGGCTCACGGCGTACTCCGGGGAGAACGCGCGGGATTCGGCGAACCACCTGTACCAGCCGATCGCCCCGGCGGTCCCGCCGACGGAGGTCAAGGGCCTCGGCGACAAGGCGACACTGGTCCGGCTCGTGACGCAGAGCGCGTTCAGCGGGTCGGAACTGCACATCCTGAAGGGCACGACGGTCGTCATCGTCGAGGTGTCCGGCTGGGACAAGGGCTTCTTCTCGAACTCGCCGATGCCGCAGCAGGAGACCGACGACGCGGTGAAGGCGGTCGGCGCGGAGGTCGTCAAGAAGCTGGGGCGCTAAGGCCGGAAGAGCGCGTAGACCACCTCGTCGCGCCAGCCGCCGTCGCGCCAGGTGACTTCGCGCAGCACACCTTCACGGTGGAAACCGGCTCGCTCCAGCGTTTTCTGCTCGGCGACGTTCCCGCCGTCGGTGAACGCTTCGAGCCGGTGGGCGCGGGTGACCGCGAACAGGTGCGCGACGAGCAGCCGGTGCGCCGTCAGGCCGATGCCCCGGCCGCGGTGTTCCGGCAGCAGCGTCAGGCCGATCTCGAAGCAGCCGCCCGCGGGCCCGCCGCGGTCGGCCGCCTCCCAGCTCGCCATGCCCGCGACGGCGTCGTCCGCCGTCACGGCCAGCGCCGCGTCGTGCGGGCCGAGGTAGCCGTCTTCGGCCCAGCGCCGCCGGCGCACCCGCGGGTCGGCGAACCCGGTCCACTGGTGCGGGCCCAGCACCGCCGGGTCCGTCGCGAACCGGTCCAGGACCGGCAGGTCCTCCTCGCGGAACGGCCGCAGCGCGACGTCGGTCACGCGGGGGCGGGCAGGGTCTTGCAGAGCGCGACCGGGAACTTCGGGTCGGCCGCCCGGATGTCCGCGCAGCCGGCCGTCTTGACCTGCGCGAACGACGTCCAGCCGGCGTCGCTCCAGCGGAAGACCGCGCGGGCGGGCGGGTCGGTCTGGCGCAGCAGGAGGTCGAGGACCAGCCAGCCCTGGTCGCAGGCGCGGGTGGTGCCCGCGCTCTCGGCACCGGTCGCGGACACCGCGGCGCCGATCCACGCCGGGTCGCAGTGGTCGGCGGGCGGGGCGCAGGTGCCCTGGGGCGCGCAGTGGCCCCAGCCGGCGCCGAGCTTGTGCCAGGCGTTGCCGTTGTCGCCGTTGAGGACCACCGTGCGGTCGGCGACCGGGGTGGCCGTGGCCAGCAGCAGCTCGGACGCGACCTTGTCCTGGCACCCGCCCGATGCGGGCCGCGTCGAGTAGACGACGTCGGCGCGCACGTCGGTCTTGGTCTCCACGATCTGTTCGATGCGCGGTTCCCGGACACAGCCCGGGTCCTTGCCGGGCAGGGCGACCTGCACGAGCAGGCTGGTCGGCTCCGGCCCCGGCCGGATCCCGGTGACGTCGGCGCGGAACGAGCGCCATTCGGCGCCCATCGTCGTCGGCCCGGGTGCCGCGGCCTTGGCGCCGGGCACCCCGCCGCCGGCGGTCAGCACGACGGCTGCCACCGCGCCCGCCGCGACCAGCGCTCCGGCGACCCACAGAACCGGCCGTTTGGTCATCGCCCACCCCCAGAAGTCCACCGGGCAATCTAGCCGACGCCGCAGCGTCAGGCGGGCGGACCGGGTTATTAGCGGTGTGTGACGTCCTTCTCCAGGTACACCGCGCCGCTGATGTGCCCGCCGGCGTCGGGCGCGTCGGTGAGCCGGTAGCCGGCCCGCTGGTAGAGCGTGATGTTCCGGGTGCTGCGCGCCCCGGTGAACAGCGCGAACCGGCGCGCTTCGGCGGGCGCGTGCGCTTCGGCGTGCTCGAGCAGCCGCCTCCCGAGCCCGCGCCCGGCGAGGTCCGGCGCGACCATCAGGCGGCCCAGCTCCCAGCGGTCGCCCTCGAGCCGGGCCCGCACCGCGCCGACCAGCCGGTGGTCCTCGCGCAGCACCCACACGGACCAGGTCTTCGTCCAGTCGCGGACGTCTTCGAGGGTTTCGTGCAGCGCGGGGATGTCGAGGGTGTCGTTGAGGACGGCCTCCTGGACCCAGCAGCAGCGTTGCAGGACGAGCAGTTCCGGGCAGTCTTCGGGCCGGGCTTCGGTGAGCTCCACGGAGTGTGTCTAGCGAGCGAGGTTCGGCGCGGGCAACTTCATTACCGTGGCGGGGTGACCGATCTTCTGCGCGCCGCGCTGGACGCCCCGGGTTTCTCGCCGCTGCCCCCGCGGGCGCGGGACCTGCTGGAGACGCTGGACGCGCCGCCGCGGCTGGGGGCGCACCTGCGCGTGGTGCACGACGTCGCCGTCGCGCTGACCGGGTGGGCCGCGGACCGCGTCGCGTTCGACGCCGAGGCCGTGCTGTTCGGCGCGGCCACGCACGACATCGGGAAGGTCCGGCATCCCGAAGAGCTCTCCGGGCCGGGGTCGGCGCACGAGCCGGCCGGGTACGCGTTGCTGCTGTCGCACGGCGTTCCCGAGGGCCTGGCGCGGTTCGCCGGGACGCACGGGTCCTGGTCCGCGCCGGACGTGACGGTCGAAGACCTGCTCGTCAGCTTGGCGGACAAGGTGTGGAAGGGGAAGCGGGTGCCGGACCTGGAGTCGCGGGTCGCGGGGCTCTTGGCCGGCGAGCCCTGGGAAGCGTTCCTGGTGCTGGACGACGAGCTTTCCCGGATCGCCGCGGGGGCCGACGCGCGCCTCGCGTTCCAGAGTGCGTACCCCACCAGTGGGTGACTTGACACCTCGGATGGTTCGCGGTTGACTTGTCCACGTCGAACAAGTGTTCGACGTGGAACCGCCGCCTTCCCCGCGGCGAACCAGTGCCGTCGGTCGTGTTTTTGGGAGAGGCCCGACCGCCGGCCTAGTCCGTGGTGGGGAGGTGCGTGCGGTGACCGCTGTGGTGGAGCCGCCGGTGGCCCGGCTGGCGGCCCTGCCCGGGGTCAGCACGGCGAGCCGGGTCGCGGCCCAGGCCGAGCGTGCGCGGGTGACGGGAAGGGTGCTCCCGGTCGCCCCCGCGCTGGCCGGGCTGCTGCCGGCCGCCGGGCTCCGGCGCGGGAGCACGGTCGCGGTCCACGGGGGGACGTCGCTGCTGCTCGCGCTGCTCGCCGAGGCCACCGCCACCGGGTCGTGGGCGGCCGTGGTCGGCATGCCGTCGCTGGGGCTGGCGGCGGCGGCCGAGTACGGCGTGGACCTCGGCCGGGTGGCGCTGGTCCCGCGTCCGGGGGCAGAGCTCCCGGCGGTGGTGGCGGCGCTGCTCGACGGGGTCGACCTGGTGGCGGTCCACTCGGAGACGGTCCAGGCAGCCGTGGCGCGGCGGTTGTCTGCCCGAGCACGGCACCGAGGGGCGGTGCTGCTGTCGTTCGGCGCGTGGCCGGGGGCCGACGTCGAGCTGTCGTGCCGGTATTCGGCATGGGCCGGGCTCGAGGACGGCTACGGGCACCTGCGCGAGCGGGAGGTGACGGTGCGGGCCCGCGGGCGGGGGGCCGCGGCTCGTCCGGTGACGGCTTCGGTGGCGCTGCCCGGTCCGGGTGGGTCGCTCGCTGCTCGTGGTGCTTCCGTTGCCGTTCCCCTCCGCGAGGAGGCGACGGCATGACGGCCGCCGGTCCACAATGGACAACTCAGGCGCTCGGCGTCGCGAGCCACCCCGGTCTCCGCCCGTCTCGCGGGGAGGCCGCATGACCGTCCCCGAGCAACGGCGGTCCGCCGAGCTCGCCACCCGGATGCTCGTCCTCTGGTGCCCGGACTGGCCGGTCGTCGCCGCGGCGGCCGTCGGCGGTGTGCCCGTTACCGCGCCCGCCGCCGTCTTCAGCGCGAACCGCGTCGTCGCGAGCAATGCCGGCGCCCGGCGCAACGGCGTCCGGCGGGGGATGCGGCGGCGGGAAGCGCAGTCGAACTGTCCGGACCTGGCCGTCTTCGCCGCCGACGACGGCCGGGACGCTCGGCTCTTCGAATCCGTCGCGCGGGCGGTCGAAGGGCTCGTCGTCGGGGTCGAGGTCGTGCGGCCCGGGCTCGTCGCCGTCCCCGTCGACGGTGCCGCCGGGTACTTCGGCGGCGAGCACGCGCTCGTCGAACGGCTCGTCGACGAGGTGTCCGCCGAGGCCGGCGTCGAATGCCAGGTCGGCGTCGCCGAAGGGCTCTTCGCCGCGACGCTCGCCGCGCGGTGCGGGGAGTTCGTCGAGCCCGGGCGCGTCGCCGAATTCCTCGCCCCGCTGCCCGTCACCGAGCTCGACCAGCCCGGCGCCGACCGCGCGGAGCTCGTCGACCTGCTGCGGCGCCTCGGGCTGCGCACCCTCGGCGCGTTCGCGGAGCTGCCGGAACGCGACGTCGTCCACCGGTTCGGCGCCGCCGGCGTGCTGGCCCACCGGTTGGCGCGGGGCCGGTCCGAACGGCCGCCGCTGCGCCGAAGCCCGCCACCCGAGCTGACGCTGACCGAGGAGTTCGACCCGGTCGTCGAGCGGGTGGACGTCGCCGCGTTCCTCGCCAAGGGCCTCGCGACGCGGTTCTGCGCCGCGCTCGCCGGCCACGGACTGGCCTGCACCCGGCTCGGCATCTACGCGGTCACCGAAGAGGGCGAACACCTCGGCCGTGCGTGGCGGTGCGCGGAGCCGCTGACGCCCGCCGGCGTCGCCGATCGCGTCCGGTGGCAGTTCGAAGGCTGGCTGCGCGCGGCCCCGGGGCAGCGCCCGACGTCCGGCGTGGTGCGGCTGCGGCTGGAACCCGAGGAGGTCGTCGAGGGGCGGTCGCTGCAGCTCGACCTGTGGCAGAACGGCGGTTCCGAGGAGGAGGACGAGCGAGCGGCGCGAGCGTTCGTGCGTGTCCAGGGCCTGCTCGGGCCGGAGGGCGTGGTGACACCGCTGCTCGACGGCGGCCGCGACCCGGCGGGTCGCGCCCGGCTGGTGCCGTGGGGCGACCCGCGCGAGCCGTCGACGCCCCCGGACGCGACGTGGCCAGGGCGGCTGCCGGCCCCGTCCCCGGCGACGGTCCTCGACCGCCCGGTCCCGGCCCAGGTGTTCGACGCCGACGGCCGCCCGGTCGGCATCACGCCGCGCGACCAGCTGACGGCGATCCCGCACGGGCTGAGCCTCACCGGCGGGCAGCCGAGGGAGGTCGTGGGGTGGGCGGGGCCGTGGCCCCTGGCGGGCGACCGCCGAAGACCGGGCCCGCCCCGCGCGCGGCTGCAGTTGCTGCTCGCGGGCGAGCCGGACGACCCGCCCGAGGCGGTGCTGCTGCACTGCGCGGGCACGGAAAATCCACTGTGGACGGTCGAGGGAGTGTACGACTGAGCATGGACGAGGACTACGCACGCAAGCTCCGCGCCTGGTTGAGCGCCGAGCCGGAGGCAACCCCGCGCGGCGCGGAGGAAGAGCGCGAGTGGCTGCGCGAAGTGCCGGCACCCGCGCCCGACGGCGGATGGACCCCCGACGACCGGCCGCCGGGACAGGCGCGGGCCGCCGACGAGCGGCTGCCGGCCCCGGCTTCGGACGAGCGGTGGACGGTTCGCGGCCGGCTGCCGCGGGAGCCGGTCGAGGAACTCGAGGAGGAGTGGGTGTGCCCGGTCATCGCGCTCCCGGTCCCGCGAGTCTCGGAGGAGAACGGCTGCAGGATGAGCGGCGCCGACGAACGGCGATCCCGGAATCGCCGCTTGCCCGGCGACCGGCTCGGTGCGAGCGAAACCGCCGAGCGGTCCCGGCGCCTGCCCGGCGAGGCAGCCACCGCCCAGCCCGGCGCGAGCGAAACCTCCGACCGGCGCCCTCAAATCTGGCGCGGCGAAGCGCCCGCCACCCCACCCGGCATGAGCGAAGCCGAAGCCCGCAGCCGCTGGAACCACCCCAGCAACTGGCACCGCCGCCGCCGGGCCGAGGGCCAACAACGCGACCCCGACCAGCCCGGGAGCCACTGAATGGGCTGGAACAACCCACCCGTCCCCTGGAAGGACCTCGCCCGCACCCTCGCCGGCGGGGCTCCTCCCGGTGACCACGGCGACAGCCCCGCCTGGGGCCGCCGCCGGGAGGCCTACCGGCGGCCCGGGGACCTTCCCACCCGGCGCAACGACGACGGCGGCGAGACCGTCCGCGTCCCCTACGCCGAACTGCACTGCCACTCCAACTTCAGCTTCCTCGACGGCGCCAGCCACCCCGAAGAGCTCGTCGAAGAAGCCGCTCGCCTTCACCTCGACGCCATCGCCCTCACCGACCACGACGGCATGTACGGCGTCGTGCGCTTCGCCGAGGCCGCGCGGGAACTCGGCGTCAACACCGTCTTCGGCACCGAGCTCAGCTTCGGCCTCACCAATCCCCAGAACGGCGTCGCCGACCCCGAAGGCGAACACCTCCTTCTGCTCGCCCGCGGGGACCAGGGCTACCGCGCCCTCTGCCGAGCCATCACGGCCGGCCAGATCCACGAAAAAGCCGAAAAGGGCCGGCCGATCTACGACCTCGACGCCGTCGCCGAAGAGGTCGCCGGGCAGTGCGTCGTCCTCACCGGCTGCCGCAAGGGCGCCGTGCGCTCGGCCCTCGTCACGGACGGCCCGAGAGCCGCTGCCGAACAACTGGAACACCTCATAGACCGCTTCGGCCACGACAACGTCTACGTTGAGCTCACCGACCACCGCCAACCGCTCGACAGCACGCACAACGACGTCCTCACGAAACTCGCCGAGGACCTGAAACTCCCCACCGTCGCCACCACTGCCGCGCACTACGCCCGACCCGAACGCGCCCCGCTCGCCGACGCCCTCGCCGCGATCCGCGCCCGTCGCGGCATCGACGAGCTGGAGGGCTGGCTCCCCGCCGCCGGGACGGCGTTCCTCCGCAGCGGCGCCGAAATGGACGTCCTGTTCCGGCGCTACCCCGGCGCCGTCCGCCGCTCCGCCCTGCTGGGCATGGAATGCGCGTTCCCGCTCAAGCTGATCGCCCCGAAGCTGCCGCCGTTCGACGTCCCCGAGGGGCACACCGAGACGACCTACCTTCGCCACCTGACGTGGGAGGGCGCCGAAGAACGCTTCGAACACAAGCCACACGAGGAAAAGGCGAAAGAGCAGATCAAGCACGAACTCGCGATCATCGAGCAGCTCGGCTTCCCCGGGTACTTCCTGATCGTCTGGGACATCGTCCGGTTCTGCAAGGACAACAACATCCTCTGCCAAGGCCGGGGCTCGGCCGCGAACTCGGCCGTCTGCTACGCGCTCGGCATCACGAAGGTCGACTCGGTGGCCAACGAGCTGCTCTTCGAGCGCTTCCTCGCCCCGGACCGCGACGGCTACCCCGACATCGACCTCGACATCGAGTCCGACCGCCGCGAGGAGGCCATCCAGTACGTCTTCGAGAAACACGGCCGGCTCAGAACCGCGCAGGTCGCGAACGTCATCACCTACCGCGCCCGGTCGGCCGTCCGCGACGCCGCCCGCGCCCTCGGCTACTCGCCGGGCCAGCAGGACGCCTGGAGCAAGCAGATCGACCGCTGGGGTTCGTTGCGCAGCACCGAAAAGGACCACGACCACGACATCCCGGACGAGGTCGTGCAGCTCGCCTTCGCCCTCGAGGACTTCCCGCGCCACCTCGGCATCCACTCCGGCGGGATGGTCATGTGCCACGAGCCGGTGAGCCAGGTCGTGCCGGTCGAGTGGGCGCGGATGGAAAACCGCAGCGTCATCCAGTGGGAGAAGGAAGACTGCGCGGCCGCCGGGCTCGTCAAGTTCGACCTGCTCGGCCTCGGCATGCTCTCGGCGCTGCACTACATGCTCGACCTCGTCGCCGAACACAAAGGCGAGAAGGTCGACCTCGCCGAGCTCGACCTCACCGACCAGAAGGTCTACGACATGCTCTGCCGCGCCGACGCGATCGGCGTGTTCCAGGTGGAGAGCCGCGCCCAGCTGGCGACCCTGCCCCGCCTGAAACCCCGGGAGTTCTACGACCTCGCCGTCGAAGTCGCGCTGATCCGGCCGGGCCCGATCCAGGGCGGCTCGGTGCACCCGTACATCCGCCGCAAGCAGGGCCGCGAGGAGTGGAGCTACGACCACCCGCTGCTGGAAAAAGCTCTGCACAAGACCAAAGGCGTGCCGCTCTTCCAGGAGCAGATGATGCAGATCGCGCTGGACGTCGCGAACTTCACCGCGGCCGAGGCCGACCAGCTGCGGCACGCGATGGGGTCGAAGCGGTCGGACCGGAAGATGGACCGGCTGCGGCAGCGGTTCCTCGAAGGCGCCGCCGCGAACGGCGTCGAAGACGAGCTCGCGCAGCAGATCTTCCTGAAGCTCAAGGCGTTCGCGAACTTCGGCTTCCCGGAGAGCCACGCGCTGAGCTTCGCGCACCTGGTGTTTTCCAGCGCCTACTTCAAGCTCTACCACCCGGACGCGTTCCTCGCGGGCCTGCTGCGCGCGCAGCCGATGGGGTTCTACTCACCGCAGTCGCTGGTCGCCGACGCGCGGCGCCACGGCGTCACCGTGCACGGCCCCGACATCAACCGCAGCCTGCCGCACGCCACCCTCGAATCCGGCACCGGGCAGTTCCACGACGTGCGCACCGGGCTGAGCACCGTCCGGATGATCGGCGAAGACGTCGCGAAGCGGATCGTGGCCGAGCGGCTCACGAACGGCGACTACACCGACATGGCCGACGTCGCCCGCCGCGTGCGGCTGACGACCCCGCAGATAGAGGCCCTCGCCACGGCGGGCGCGTTCGCCGGGTTCGGCGGCGACCGGCGGCAGGCGTTGTGGACCGCGGGCGCCGTCGCCGGGGAACGCCCGGAAAAGCTGCCGGGTCTGGTCGGTGCGCAGGCGCCGACGCTGCCCGGGATGGACGGCCTCGACCTCGCGGCGGCGGACGTCTGGGCGACCGGGGTCTCGCCGGACAGCTACCCGACCGAGTTCATCCGCGACCGTCTCGACGCGCTCGGCGTCATCCCGGCGAACGGCCTGGCCGACCTCGACGACGGCGCGCGCGTGCTGATCGGCGGCGCCGTCACGCACCGCCAGCGCCCGGCGACCGCGGGCGGCGTCACCTTCCTCAACATCGAGGACGAGACGGGGATGGTCAACGTGATCTGCACGCTCGGCCTGTGGCAGCGCTACCACCGCGTCGCGCGCGCCAGCCCGGCGCTGCTGATCCGCGGGGTGGTGGAGAAGGCCGACGGCGTCGTGAGCGTCCTCGCCGACCGCGTCGAGGCGCTGCCGATGCGGATCAAGGCGAAGTCGCGCGACTTCAGGTGAGGGGCCGCCGGACGATCGTGATGATCTCCGGGCTCGCGTCGGTCACCGGGGTGCGGTCCCAGTCGCCGTACTGCTCGTCGACGACCAGCCCGGCTTCCTCGACGAACGTCGAAAGCGCTGGAACGTCGAGGAAGCGCAACGTGCTTTCGCTGTACTGCGGCGCGTCCCACTGAGGGCTTTCGTACGTCGTCGTGAAGCTGACGTACCCGTTCTCGAACGGCCCGGCGTCGTTCCACGACCGCACGTCGCCGGTTTCCCAGACGTGCGAAGGCGTCCAGCGCTCCCAGCCGCGGGCGGCGGGGTTGCGCGTCTCGAAACCGAACCGGCCGCCCGGCTTCAGCGCGCGGTGGATCGCCGAGAACGCCGTCCGCAGCTCGTCGTCGGTCAGCAGCACCTGGAACGCGTGCCCGGTCATCACGGCGAAGTCGAACTCGGCGGCCCAGGACGCGGTCGACAAGTCGCCGTGCACCCACTCGATGTCGTCCCGGCGGCGGGCTTGGAGCAGCATGCCCTCGGCGGGGTCGAGCCCGACGAGCCGGCCGTCGTGGCCGGACTCGCGCGCCCAGTGCAGCAGGGAACCGGTGCCGCAGCCGACGTCGAGGACGGACCCGGCGGCCATGATCATCGGCAGGTAGAACTCGAAGTCGCCGCTGCTCTCCCGCGGGTTCAGCGCGTCGTAGAGCGAGGCGAGGTACGGGTCGACGTAGTCGTGATCGGGCACGGCGCCACCGTAGTGAGCGGGCCGGGAAAGATCACGCGGTTTTCGGGTCCAGGCCGAGCAGTTCGGGGCGCGCGGCCAGCTCCCGCCAGTACGCGCCGGGGTCGGGCAGCAGCCGCCGCCGGTCCAGGTCCAGCAGGCCGGACACGCTGGTGACGTCGGCGACGAGCGCGCCGTCCGGCGCGTGGAACTCCTGCGTCACCCGCGAGGTTTTGCCCGTGCCCCAATGGAATTCGCAGCCGACCGAGACCTCGCTGCCGGGGACGAGTTCGCGGTGGAACCGCACGGTCGTCTCCAGGTTCACCGGGCCGATCCGGCGCGCGGCCAGCTCGCCGAGGACGATCCCGGCTTCCTGGACGCACACCCAGCGCGCGTGGTCGGCGTAGGCGAGGTAGGCCGGGCCGCGGACGTGCCCGTTGACGTCGAGGTCGTCAGCGCGCACCGCGATGGTGACTCGGAACATGCACCCGATCCTGGCGCGCGGACACCGGGCAAGTCTGGAACTTTTCGGCCACCCGCACGAGCGCGGCGGGGGAGGAGCCGGAGAGGCGGCGGCATTCGCGCCCCAGGTGGGACTGGTCGGCGTACCCGAGCCCGGCGGCGACGCCGGCCAGTGTCGTCCGCCCGGCCGCGAGGGGTTCCAGCAGGCGCAGGAACCGCTGGAACCGCCGCACGCGGTGCAGCTGCTTCGGTCCGGCGCCGACGGCGTGGACGAAGTGCCGCCGCAGCGCGCGTTCGCTGATCCCCACGGCGAGGTCGGATGTCCGCGTGGCCGTGCCGAGGGCCTGAACGGCGCCCAGCACCCGCCGGTCCGGCGTCGCGCCGCGGCGAGCGACGAGCGTTTCCAGAATTCCGCGCTGCGCTTCGGGAACGGCCGACGCGAGCTGTTCTTCGGCGAGCCGGGCGTCCGCACCCCAGAGGTCACTCAGCCTGGTCACCGCGGACAGCTCCGGCATGGCCGTGCCGAGCACGGCGGCCGCGGCGCCGCAGCGCAGCCGCACGCCGACCCGCGACGCGGAGGCCGGGACCCACAGCCGCAGGGGAGCGCCGACGGTGACGACGACCGTGAGCGCTTCGCCGTCCCAGACGAGGTCCGCGCAACCGTCGGGGAGGACGCGCAGGGGCCGCGCCCAGCCGGTGCGCCCGTGCCAGCCGCAGGCCACCACGTCGGCCAACGCGGCAGGCGGCGCGACTTCGCGGTACACCGACCGCGCCGCCACCGGCCGCAGCGGAACTCCCATGGACCCAGTATGCAGCGGTCAACAACTGACCTAATTCGCTTCTACGGTCGGGACCACACCGAACGAGGAGGAAATTCATGGTTCCCGACGGCTACACGACGGTCACCCCGTGGATCATCGGCCACGACACGGCCGGCCTGATCGACTTCCTGGAGCAGGCGTTCGACGCCGAGGAAATCGCCCGGGTCGTCGGCGAGGACGGGAAGATCGGCCACGCCGAAGTGCGCATCGGCGACGCGGTCGTGATGGCGTTCGACTCGCCCGCCGGCTGGGCCGCAACCCCGGCTTTCCTGCGGCTTTACGTGCCGGACAGCGAAGAAACGCAGCGTCGCGCGATCGAAGCGGGCGCGACCGAGGTGACGCGCCAGACGGTGTTGTTCTTCGGCGACCGCGTCGGCCGCGTGCGCGACCCCTTCGGCAACCTGTGGTGGATCCAGACCCGCCTGGAGAACCTCGACGAAGCCGAGCTGGCCCGGCGCGCGCAGCTGCCGGAGTACGTCGAGGCGATGAACTACGTCCAAGGCATGCGACCGTGAGCGGTGTGGCACCCTGGAAGCCGTGCTGGAGACGGGGGAGGACTACCGCGAAGCGGTGTTGTCCGGGCAGTGGTGGGAAAAGCGGCGGTTCACCGGCTGCGACTTCACCGGGGCGGACCTGAGCGGGCTGCGGACCCGCGGCTGCACCTTCGACGACTGCGTGTTCAGCCGGGCCGACCTGTCCCGCTCGCGGCACGACGCCTCCGCCTTCCGCTCGTGCACCTTCGACCGGACGGTGCTCGTCGAAAGCCGCTGGACGTCGTGCTCGCTGCTCGGCTCGTCGTTCACCGACAGCGGGTTCGGCGGCATCGCCTTGACCGAGTGCGACCTCTCGCTGGCGTCGCTGGCGAAGGCGCGGCTGCGCCGGCTGGGCCTGTCCGGGCTGCGGCTGCGCGAAGCCAACCTGACCGAAGCGGACCTGACCGGCGTCGACCTGCGCGGCAGCGACCTCACCGGCGCGCGCCTGCAGGCCGCCAAGTTCGACGGCGCGGACCTGCGCGGTGCGCGTCTCGACGCGAACGCCCTCGTCCAGGCCGACCTGCGGGGCGCCGAGGTCGACGTCGAGACCGCCATCGCCTTCGCCGCCGCGCACGGGCTCGTCGTCCGCTGAAACCACGAAGGCCCCGGCAGTGCCGGGGCCTTCGAAGCGGGACTCAGTCGATCGGGGGTTCGCCCGGGTCGAGCTCGATGAGGTCGCCCTCGGCGAGCAGCTCCTCGATCGACGCCGGCAGCAGGTACGCCGACCCGCCGCCCGGCTGGTTGAACCACGGGATCGCGACGCCGGCCAGCGTCTCCAGCGGCCGCTGCACGCGGTAGACGTGGTACGGCCGGTTCACCCACTCGGGCACCAGCGACCGCTCGGCGAACGGCGTGCCCGCCGCGTACGTCAGGTTGCCGTTCGGGCCGCCGAAGCGGTCCAGCTCGCTGCCCGCGGGCAGCTCGCGCAGCTCCTTGCCGCGGAACAGCGTCAGCGGCGGCTCGCCGGCCAGCGGCCCGATCGGCCACTGCTGCTGGCCACCGCCACCACCGCCGTTGACGGCCGGGCGGGCCGGCTCCTCACGACGCGGGGGCGCCGGCGGGGCGGCCGGAGCGGGCGGCGGCACCGGCGGGGCACCCTGCGGCACCGGAGCGGCCAGGATGGTCGGCGCCGACGGCGGCTCACGCCGGGGCGGCGCGGGGGCCGCGGGCGGCGGACCGGCCTGCTGCTGCGCCAACGGCGGCGGCCCGGCCGGGACCGGTGCGGGCGGAGCGGGCTGGCGCGGCGGGGCCGGCGGTTCGTCGTCCTCGAGGTCGCCGAAGAGCTCCTCGGTGCTCGTGAACGCCGTCTGCTCCTGCGGGGGCACCGGGTCCGGCTTGCGGACCGGGTACGACCCGGTCGCGACCTCCGGCGACAGCGTCGCGACGACCCGCTGCGGCGCCGGTTCCGGCTCGGGCTCGGGCTCCGGTTCGGGCTCCGGTTCCGGCTCGGGCACGTGGCCCTCCGGGTTCAGCAGCAGCTTGCCGAGCATGAACGCGGCCGCGTCCTCGGCGTCGCCGAACACCGCGGGGTTGCTGAGCTTGCCGTCGTACCAGCCGACGCGCCAGCCCTCGTCGACCTCCTCGACGCTCCAGCCGTGCTCGGCGGGCTCGCCCAGCTTGTAGCCGCTTTCGGGCACCTCGAGCTCGTCCAGCTTGGCCTGCAGGCCGGCGAGCACGGGGTGGTCCGGGGTCTCGCGGCGCAGCGCGCGGCGGCCGGAGCGGGGCGCCGGCGCCGCGGGCGGCTCGGGTTCGGGCTGGGGTGCCGGGGCCGGCGGCTCCGGCACCGGCAGCACGCCGGGCACCTCGGGCTGGGTGATCATGGTCGGCGGGCCGGGGTCGAACGCCGGCTGCTCCTCACGCCGCGGCGGCTGGAACCCGGCGTGGGCGGGCTCTTCCTGACGCGGTGGCTGGAACCCCGCGTGGGCGGGCTCCTCCTGCCGCGGCCGGCCGGGCTCGAAGGCCGCGTGCGCCGGCTCGTCCTGCCGCGGCTGGAACCCGGGCGGCTCCTCGCCCCCGTGCGACCCGCCGTGCTCCTCGTCCCGGTGCTGCGGGAACGCGGCTTGCTCGTCGTCCTCGCGGTGCTCGTCGTCCCGGTGCTGACCGGCGTCGAACGCGGGGGCGTCCTCGGCGTGCGACGGCTCGGCTTCATGCGGAGCCTCGAACGCGACGCCGTCACGCGGTTCGTCCTCGTGCCCGATCGGCTGGTCGGGGACGTATTCCGCGGTCTCCTCGAGGTCGGGCACCCGGCCCGGCTCCGGCGACGTGCCGTTCGAGCCCGCGGCGTGCTCCGGGTGCTCGTACTCCTCCTCGCCGTAGGAGTCCTCCTCGGCGAAGCGGTCGTCGAACTCCCGGTCGTCGTAGGCCTCTTCGGCGAACTCGGTCCCTTCGGCGTAGCCGTGCTCCTCGGCCGGCGCCTCGGGGGTGTGGGCCGCCTCTGCCGGCGCGGGCGGCTCCTGGTGCTGCGGCGGCACGGCGGGCACGGCTGGCGCGACCATGGTCGGCGGCGGGCCCTGCGGCGCCTGCTGCTGCGGCGGCGGACCCTGGGGCGGCGGCCCGGCCGGGCGCTGCTGCTGCGGCAGCGGCTGGTTGCCCCGCGTCAGGTACGCGCCGGCGGCCTGCAGCGTCGGCTCGTCGACCGGCGGCAGCGTGAAACCGACCGCCCGGACGTGCTCGACCAGGTCCAGCTCCGGCGAAACGCCGTACTTGCGCAGGTAGAAGTTGACGGCGGCGGGCCAGATCCACTGGCCGTCGCTGTGGAAGGCGACCGGCACGGTGGCCTCGGGCGTCGCGGCGAGCCGGTCGATGTCGTACCCGCGTTCGGTGACGACCAGCGGCGCGTGGTCCAGGTACTCCAGCAGCCGGTCCTGCTCCTCGACCTCGAGGTCGGGGCGGTTGATCACCGGGCGGCCGGCCGGGCCGATCGTGTCGAAGATCCGGGCGATCCGGAAGTGCGGGCCGGGCTGCTCCGGGCCGAGCCCGGACATCCGCCGGATCAGCCACTCGGGCACGTTCTCCTCGGTCCGCGGGAACATCCGCAGCTCGTCGGAGTAGGCCTGCGGCGGCGGCGCGAGGTTCCACACCGGCTCGTCGCGGTTGTACTCGAGGTTGTAGCTGGACGGGTGGTCCAGCTGGTAGCGCGCGTTGAACCACGTTCCGCGGCCGTCGCGGTACATGCCCCCGCGCAGCCTGCCGAAGAGGGTCGCGATGTCGTGGGTGGCGAGCCACTCGTGGACCGTGCCGTCCTCGGTGACGATCTCGCCGGTCAGCTCGTGGTACCTCCCGACGGCTCGGTACTCCGCGGTGACCTTGCGCCAGTCGCGCGGAGCGGCACGCAGCAGGGCAAGTCCGATCTGCTTGACCAGGGTGTCCTGCTCGGTCGCGTTCAGCTGCGTCGTCGGTTGTGCCACCCGCACATTTTGACTGTTCGCGCGCGCGTGTGCACCCCGCATGTGGGTTTTGCCGCTCGGCGACCCGGCGGCACCCGGTCTGACCTCGCGTGATGCGAAGTGCGGTAGATCACAGCTTGATCGCGGCGAGCGTCGCGAATGGACCGTGTGGGGTAGCGGCCAGTCTACGGGCAGCGACCACCCACGCCTGGAAGCGACGCGCGGGGGTCGCTTTGCCAGAATGGGGCCCGTGACGGCGAAGATTCTCGACGGCAAGGCCACCAAGAATGCCATTTTCGCGGAGCTCGAGCCGCGCGTCGCGGCGCTGGCCGCGAAGGGGGTGACGCCGGGCCTGGGCACCGTCCTGGTCGGGGACGACCCGGGGTCGCATTCCTACGTGCGGATGAAGCACGCGGACAGCGGCAAGATCGGGGTCAACTCGATCCGCCGCGACCTGCCGGCCGACATCACCCAGGAGAAGCTCGAAGCCGTCATCGACGAGCTGAACGCCGACCCGGCGTGCCACGGCTACATCGTCCAGCTGCCGCTGCCGAAGCACCTCGACGCGAACCGCGTCCTCGAGCGCATCGACCCGGAGAAGGACGCCGACGGCCTCGCCCCGGTCAGCCTCGGCCGGCTCGTGCTGGGCCAGCGGGGCGCGCTGCCGTGCACGCCGTACGGGATCATCGAGCTGCTCAAGCGCCACGGCGTCGAGCTGAACGGCGCGCGCGTGACGGTGGTCGGCCGCGGCATCACCGTCGGCCGCACGCTGGGGCTGCTGCTGACCCGCCGGAGTGAAAATTCGACCGTGACCCTCTGCCACACCGGCACCCGGGACCTCGCGGCCGAGGTCCGCCGGGCCGACATCGTGGTCGCCGCGGCGGGCGTGCCGGGGATCATCACGCCGGACATGGTCGCCCCGGGCGCGGCGGTCCTCGACGTCGGCGTGTCCCACGTGGACGGCAAGCTCACCGGCGATGTTCACCCGGACGTGGCCGAGGTGGCGGGCTGGCTCTCCCCGAACCCCGGCGGCGTCGGCCCGATGACCCGGGCGATGCTCGTGAGCAACGTCGTCGAGGCGGCCGAGCGCGCGGTCCAGGGTCTTCAGGGCCGATGACGATGACCGAGGACCGGCGGGACGTCCACGACCGCCGGAGCAGGCAGTCCCGGTTCACGCAGCTGCCGTTCGCGGCGGTGCTGCTGGTGGTGGCCGTCGCGGCGCTGCGGATCGTCCAGTACCACTGGCGGGAGGGCGCGGCGCTGATCGGCGCCGCGCTCCTCCTCGCCGCGGTGCTGCGGACGGTGCTGCCGACCGCCAAGGCCGGGCTGCTCGCGATCCGCGGCAAGGTCGTGGACATCGTGACCTACACCGGGCTGGCGGCAGCGGTGCTGTACGTGGCCCTGACGATCATCGGCGGCCCGTTCGCGTCTTCTTAGGACGCCCCAAGTTGGATCTTTCGTCGAGAAAGATGAGTGTTTTGGGACGCGGCTCTCAAGATGTGAGAGCTGGGATGGCGCGGGCTTCCCGTTGGGGGCGACCAGGCCGAGCCCGCCGGCGATCACCAGCCCGCCGAGGTACGCGCCCATTGAGCGCGGCGGCGATGGTTCGCCTCCGGAACGCCGAAAAGCGCCACTTTCATCATAAAAGTGGCGCTTTCCGAGGCCGCTTAAGACGCCATCGCCAGCTCACGCCGTTCGGCTTTCGCTTCGCGGCGGTCCAAAGTGCCCGACACGATCGCGAGCGACAGCCCGAACACCGCGAGCAGGGCACCGACCCAGTTCGGGGCGACCAGGCCGAGCCCGCCGGCGATCACCAGCCCGCCGAGGTACGCCCCGATCGAGTTGGCGATGTTGAACGCGGACTGGACGGCGGCCGACACCAGGGACGGTGTGCCGCCCGCCTTCTCCATGATCCGCGCCTGCATCATCGGGCCGATCATGAACCCGGCGACGCCGACGAAGAAGATCGTGATCGCCGCGCCGACCTTGCCCTGCGCCGTGATCGTGAAGATCCCGAGCACGCAGGCCAGCGACAGCAGCGCCGCGTACAGACCCGGCATCAGCGCGCGGTCGGCCAGGCGGCCGCCGAGCAGGTTGCCGATCGTCATGCCGACGCCGGCCAGGGACAGCAGCAGCGTGACGTTCGACGGCGAGTAGCCGGCGACGTCGGTCAGCATCGGCGTGATGTAGGACAGGCAGGCGAACACGCCGCCGAGGCCGAACGTGACGATCGCCAGCGCGAGGTGCACCTGCGGCCGCTTGAACGCGCCGAGCTCACCCCGCAGCGACGCGTCGGCGGGCCGGCCCTGGTGCGGCACCAGCTTCCAGATGGCCGCCGCGGCGACCAGGCCGATCACGGCCACCACGCCGAACGTGGCGCGCCAGCCGACCTGCTGGCCGAGCAGCGTCCCGAGCGGCACGCCGATGACGTTCGCCAGGGTCAGGCCGAGGAACATCATCGACACGGCCTTCGCGCGCTGGCCGGGGCCGACCAGACTGGACGCGACGACCGCGCCGGCGCCGAAGAACGCGCCGTGCGGCAGGCCGGCGAGGAACCGGAACGCGACGCCGAACGCGTGGTTGGGCGACAGCGCGAACAGGGCGTTGCCCAGCGTGAACAGGCCCATCATGGCCAGCAGCATGGTCTTGCGCGGCAGCCGGACGGCGACCGCGGTGAGCAGCGGGGCGCCGACGACGACGCCGAGGGCGTAGGCGGAGATGAGGTAGCCGGCGGTCGGGATGTCGACGCCGAAGTCGGCGGCCGCCTGGGGCAGCACGCCCATCATGACGAACTCGGTGGTCCCGATGCCGAAAGCTCCGATGGCGAGCGCGAGCAGCGCGACGGGCACGGCACTCCTTCCAAGGTAGTTCTGAGAAATCGATTACTTGGCCGATCTCGTGGTCGGGGTCACTGGATCGGTTCAGTGAAGCTTCAAAGAGAAGACAGCTACTCGGCCCCAGCGCCGTGTGCTGCCTACGGACAGTCCAACAAGCGAGCGGGGTCGTTGTCATCCCGATATCGGGTGACGATCCACACCGTAACGGCGGGATCAGCGCTGAGCGGCCAGAACGCTGTCGAGCAGGCCGGGGAACAGTGCGTCGAGGTCGTTGCGGCGCAACGAGTTGAACCGGGTCGTCCCCTCCTGGCGGCCGGCCACGACCCCGGCCTGGCGCAGGATGCTCAGGTGGTGGGTGATTGTGGACTTGGTCACCGGCACGGTCAGCGTGCCGCACGAAAGTTCGCAGCCCGCGGCCGCGAGCTGGCGCACGATGTCCAGCCGCACCGGGTCGGCGAGGGCGCGGAGCACGCCTTCGATGGTGATCTCGTCCAGCCCGGGGTGGACGATCGGCGGCAGCGCGGCGGTCTTGGCCATGCGCCCATTGTACGACGCCGATCGAAATTGTCGGAGTGACGTAGTACGGTGGTCGTCGAACTACGACGTTCATCGAACCAATCGCCCGCTCCGCTTGGGGGACCCACCCATGTCCACACCCTCGTCCTCGAGGATCTCGGTGCTGGCCTTCGGCGCGTTCGGCGTCGGGACCAGCGGTTACATCGTCGCCGGGCTGCTGCCCGCGCTGACCGGCGAGCTGCACGTCTCGGCGACCGCCGCGGCGCAGCTCGTCACGGCCTTCGCCATCGCGTACGCGATCGGCTCCCCGATCTTCGCCGCCGTCACCGGCACGTGGGAGCGCCGGACGCTGCTGGTCGCCGCGCTCGTCGTCACCGCCGCCGGCAACTTGTTCGCCGCGCTCGCGCCCGGCTACGGCACGCTCCTGGTGGCCCGGGTGGTGACCGCGATCGGCGCCGCGGTGTTCACCCCCGCGGCGAGCGCCGTCGCGGCGCAGCTGACCGCCCCGGAACGCCGGGGCCGCGCGATCGCGCTCGTGTTCGGCGGCCTGACCGTCGCGCTCATCTTCGGCGTCCCGCTGGGCAGCCTGATCTCGCAGCACCTCGGCTACCGGACGGCGTTCGCGCTGGTCGCGGCGTTCTCGCTGGCGAGCGCGCTGGCCGTGCGGCTGGCACTGCCGTCGGTCGCCGCGCCGCCGCGGGTCACCCTGGCCGAACGGTTCGCCGCCGGCCGCGACCCGCGCGTGCTCGTCATGCTGGCCGTGACGGTCCTCGGCTGCGTCGCCGCGTTCATGGTCTACACGTTCGTGTCGCCGCTGCTGGCCGCGACCGCGGGTCTGCACGGCACGGCGGTCACGATCCTGCTCTTCTGCTACGGCGTCGGCGGCGCGGTCGGCAACTTCGCCGGCGGCCGGGCGGCCGACCGCTGGGGTTCGCGCGCGCCGCTGCTCGTGGTGACGGCCTCGATCACCGTCGTCATGGCGCTGCTGCCGATCGCGACCGCGACTCCGATCGCGGCCGGCGTCGCGCTGTTCGTGTGGGGCATGGCGACGTGGTCGTTCAGCCCGCCGGTGCAGCACCGGCTGATCGAGCTGGCCCCGGGCCACGCCGGTCTGGTGCTCTCGCTCAACGCGTCGGCGATCTACCTCGGCGTCGGCCTGTCCGGCGTGGTCGGGGGCGCGGTGCTCGACTCCGGCGGCCCGCTGGTCCTGCCCGAGGTCGCGGCCGCCCTGACGCTGCTCGCGCTGCTGCTCGTCGGGGCGGCGTGGGGGCGGGTCCGCGAGCCGGTCGCCGCTTAGTCGGCGTGGGCCTGGACTTCGCAGTCGGGCCCGGGGTAGACGAGTCCTTCGTGCCCGTCGGCGAACCGCACCAGGTAGGGCGGGGCGCCGTCGGGCCCGCGGACTTCGAGGATCTCGCCGCGCTGTTCGGCCGATCCGACGGTACGGCCGTGTACCTGGATTTCGTCTCCCACTCCTGCGTGCATGGCCTTCACCTCCGTGTCCAGGGTAAGAGCGCGAATCGCCCGGTGAACCCGGCGAACGGGTTACTAATCCGGCCAAAAGTAGGCCGACCCCCGAGCGGCACGTGACCATGGCTACGAAGTCATTCGGCCGTAACTGTGGTCGGATTAGTAACCGGCGGCACAGTAGAATCCCCGCATGATCGACGAAATCGGAGGCGCCGCGCCTCGGCGCCGGTGAGCCCCGCGGTCCGGGTCCGCACGCCGAGTGAGCTGCGGAAGTCCCGGCGGAGCAAGAAACATCCCTGCTGGGGCCACCTGGTGGCCGCCCCCCTTTGGCCGTTGCACGGCGCGAACCTCGGCACGTTGCTGCGCACGTGCGACGCGGTCGGGGCGTGCCTCGCGGTGCCGCGGTTCCCCTGGGTGCCCGAGGCGTTGCGGCGCGGGAACACGTTGCGGCGTCCCGCGTGTGTCCATTGGGTGCACGACCCGCCGGGCTGGCTGGCGCGGGAACGCGCGGCCGGTACGCGGGTGGTCGGAGTCGAGCTGGCGGAGGAAGCCGTGCGGCTGGGGGACCTCCCGGCTGCCCGCGGCCGCACGATCGCCGTGCTCGGCCACGAGCAGACCGGCATCCCGCCGGAGGTCCTCGACCTTCTCGACACGGTCGTCGAAATCCCGATGGTGGGCACGGGCGCGAGCCTCAACGTCGCGGTGGCGGGGAGCCTGGTCCTGTACAAACTTGCCGGCCTGCTGTGAGAAGGTCGGACCGTGGTCGAAGTGGTGGAGACGATCGCGGGCCGCGGCGGCGAGCTGGTCCTGCGGCGCGACGGCGAAGCGTTCGAAGTGATCGAGAACGGCGTGTTCCTGATGGACACCCGCAACGGCGAGTCCGAGCGCCTCCTGGTGACCGGCGCGCTGACACCGGGAGCGTCGGTGCTGATCGGCGGCCTCGGCGTCGGGTTTTCGCTGCGCGCGGCGCTCGACGCGGGCGCGCGTTCGGTCGTGGTCGTCGAACGCGAGCAGGCGGTGATCGCGTGGAACCGCTCAGGTCCACTTCGGACAGTCCACGGCGACGCGCTCACCGACCCGCGCGTGACGGTGGTGGAGGCGGACCTCGTGTCGTGGCTGGCTTCGACGTCGGACCGCTTCGACGCGCTGTGCCTCGACATCGATAACGGTCCCGAGTGGACGGTCACGGAAGGCAACGCGGAACTGTACTCGTCATCGGGCCTGACGCGGCTGGCGTCGTTGCTGAACCCGGGTGGCGTGCTGGCGGTGTGGAGCGCGGGCGCGGCCCCGTCGTTCGCCGCGCGGCTGCGGGAGCACTTCGCATCGGTGCGCGAGGTGGCGGTGGAAGTCCCGCGCGGGGAGCCGGACGTGCTGTGGTTCGCGCGGAACTAGCGGTCGCGGAGAACGCGGCCTGGTGCGACCTGGTCTGCGGCGGCCGGTTCGGCCGGCGGGCCTGGACGAGCCGCACGCGAACGCCGGAGTACTACCCGGACGCCGTGACGCTCACCCCGGACGCCATGGCCGCCGACGTCCTCCCGTTCGTCGACGGCTCGGCGGGCTGCTCGGTGAAGGACAGCTTCGCGACGCTGGAGCTGCCGGGGTTCTCGCTGCTGTTCGAGGCGACGTGGCTGGCGTGCGGCCCCGGCGTCCCCGAGCCGGGCTGGCAGCGCGCCGCTTCGCCGCTGGGCGAGTCGGTGGCGTTGCTGTCCCACGGCGAGAACGCGGTCGTGGCCCATCGCGGCGACGGCGTCGTCGGGCTGTCGAACTTCGAAGGCCCGGACGCCGGCTGGCCGGGCGCGGTCGCGGCGGTGGCGGCGGCGTTCCCCAGGCACCCGGTGGTCGGCTACGAACACGGCGACGTCCTGCGCGTCGCCTTGGCCCACGGCGCCGAGCCGCTGGGCCCGCTGCGCGTCTGGGTGCGCTAACCCGCCTTGGCCGCGGCCTTCGCCGCCTTCTTGAATGCCCGCACCTCGGCGAGCGTCTCGGCGCTGGTGACGTCGGCGATCGACCGCCGTGACCCGCGATCGCCGTACGCGCCCGCCGCCTCGCGCCAGCCCTTCGGCTGGATGCCGCGCTGCTTGCCCAGCAGCGCCAGGAAGATCTTCGCCTTCTGCTCGCCGAAGCCCGGTAGGGCCCGCAGGCGCTTGAGCACCTCGGGGCCGTCGGGCTTCGGGCGCCCGTCGAGCCAGAGCCCTTCGGTGCGGCCGTCGTAGTTTTCGATGATGTGCTGCGCGAGCGCGTGGACGCGGCGGGCCATCGAGCCGCCGTACCGATGGATGGCGGGCGGCACCACGCACATCTCGACGAACTTCTCGACGTCGGTCGCGGCGATCTTCGCGAGCGAGAAGCCGTCCATCCGGTCGGCGATCTTCCGCGGCCCGGCGAAGGCGTGCTCCATCGGGAACTGCTGGTCGAGAAGCATGCCGACGAGCAGGGCGAACGGATCGTCGTTGAGCAGCTTGTCGGCGGCCGGGTCGCCGGTCAGGTGCAGTTCGCGCAGCATGCGGTCATCTTGACACAACCGGCCGGCAGGTCAACGAGCCTTCGAGTACCGCGACGGCGTCGTCCCGAGGTACCGCTTGAAGTGCCGCGTCAGGTGGGCCTGGTCGGTGAACCCGGTGACCGCCGCGACCTCCGCCGCCGGGGCGCCGGCCAGCAGCAGCCGGCGCGCGCGGTCGACGCGGCGGCCGGTCAGGTAGCGGTGCGGCGGCAACCCGAACCGCGCGCCGAAACTGCGCACGAGGTACGCCGGATGCGCCCCCAGCGTCGACGCCGCTTCGGCGAGGGTCAGGGCGTCGGGCAGGCGGGCGTCGAGGAGGTCCCGCAGGTCGTCGGCCAGGCCGCGCTTCGGCTCGTGGCGGGCCGGCCGGCCCAGGTGGGTGCGCAGCCGGTCGGCGACCAGCGCGAGCCGGCTCTCCGCCTCCAGCGCGTCACCCGGGTGGGCGAGCGACTCGTGCAGCTGGTGGATCCGGGTGCGCAGCACGCCGTCGGCGACGCTCGGCTGGTCGACCGCCGCGCCGATCAGGTCCTCGCCCAGCACCGACGTGTCCAGGTAGAGCACACGCTTGCGGAAGCCGTGGCTCGTGGCTGCCCGCCCGTCGTGCGCGACGTTCGGCGGCAGCAGCGTCACGGCCGGGCCGAGCGCGCCGTGGTGGTGGCGGTCGAGGTCGTAGCGGATGACGCCGTCGTCGACGATCAGCAGCGTCCACGTGTCGTGCGTGTGGAGCGGGTAGGCGTGGGTGGTGAAGCGCGCGTGGAAGACCTCGGCGATCCCCGGGACCGCCGGCCGCCAAGCTTCGACGTGCGCCATGTCAAGAACGTACAAGACGCGCGGGTGGCGGGCGGGTGAGTCTGTCCGGCATGAGTTCCTTCGACACGAAGATCGCCGTTCTGCTCCGCGACGACCTGGCGTCCTGGCAGCGGCTCAACGTCACCGCGTTCCTGGTGAGCGGAATCGCCCACGTGACGCCGGAGCTGATGGGCGCGCCCTACGCGGACGCCGACGGCACCGAGTACCTGCCGATGTTCGGCCAGCCGGTGATGGTGTTCAGCGGTACCGGCGACGTCCTGACGGCGGCGCACGCGCGGGCACTGGGCCGCGGTCTGCGGTTCTCGATCTTCACCGACGAGCTGTTCCACACGGGCAACGACGACGACAACCGGGCGGCGGTCCGCGCGGTGCCGGGGGAGAAGCTGGCGCTGGCCGGGCTGGCGGTGCACGGTCCGAAGAACGCGGTGGACAAGATCCTCAAGGGCGCGTCGCTGCACCGCTGAGCAGAAACCCCCTGTCCGGCCCGCGCCGGCGCCGGCAGCATGATCGGCAGTGCCGCGGAGAGCGGCTCGGACTGGGGAGGTTCCGTGAATTCACTTCGTCGTGCGTGCGTGGTCCTGACGGCGGCGGCCGGGCTGGGCGTGGCGCTCGTGCCGGTCGCGTCGGCGGACCCGGTGCAGACGGTGAGCTACACCTCGGAGGACGGCGCCTGGCCGCTGCAGGGCAGTGCCCACTACGCGGCTCCAGGCGACGAGATCGCCGTCTTCGAGTCCACCAGCGGCAGACTCTGGATCGACGTCTCGTCGGGGCTGAAGTACCTGACCGTCGAGCTGAGCGCACCGGCGGGGGAGACCCTGCACACCGGCACGTACACCGGCGCGCGGTTCCGCGGGCAGAGCGATGAGGCGCAGACCACGCCGGGGATCTTCGTCTACACCATGGGCAACGTCTGCAGTGAGGCGTACGCCGACTTCACGATCGACCGGCTCGACCTGAACGCGGACGGCTGGGCGACCGACGTCGACCTGACGTTCGTCCAGCACTGCGGCAGCCCGGACGGCCCCGCCACCCGCGGCGAGGTCCACTTCCACGTCTGAGTCACGGCGCCGTGGCGTGCACCAGGAAGACGCTCCGGACCCGGTCGCCGCCGTCGACGGTGAACGTCCGGGCCGACACGTCCACGAACCCCGCCGCCGAGGCCAGCGCCCCCGCTCCGGCCTCGTCCAGCGGGAACGACAGGTCCGCCGGCACGAACTCCGCGAACGGGCCGGACGGCTTGAACCGCGAGCCCGACACGACCGAAAACGCCAGCCGCCCACCCGGCCGGAGCACGCGCAGCCAATCCGCGAACGCGACCGCGCCCAGGAAGTGCAGCGAAGACGCGCACAGCACGACGTCGGCCGACCCGTCCGGTGCAGGCATCGGCACCGCCGGCCCGACCCGCCACTCGATGACCCCCGACGGGTCCTGCGAAGCCGCCTTCGCCGTGGCCCGCTCGACCATCGCGGGCGACAAGTCGACAGCCAGCACGCGCGCAGGCTTCAGCCGCAAAGCCGCGTACGCCGCGAAGCCCGTCCCGGTGGCGACGTCGAGAACGAGCCCCGGCCCGGACGGCAGTGGCGAAACCAGCGCGTCGGCCACCAAAGCGTGAAATTCGTCTTCGTCGTAGTGCTCGGCCGTGCTGTCGAAGAGGGCTGCCCTCGAGTCGTGGTCCACAGACCCAACCTAGCCGGGCCGCCCAGCGGTTTTCAGCGGCCGGCGGCCGGCGAAGCCCAGGTCGGCGCGGTGGTACCAGCCCAGCTCGTGGTCGCCTTCGAGCCAGCACAGCAGCACGCCGGTGCCGTCGAGCTCGGCCGGGAAGTCGACCAGCAGTGGCGCGAACCCCTTGAGCTCGGCGCCGGTGTGCTGGACCGTCGTCATCAGGTCGTCGAGCCGCGCCTGCGCGGCCTTCCACTCCGGCAACCCGCCCAGCTCGGTGGCCCGGCCGCCGGGGCGCAGCGACGCCGCGAGCTCGGCCGCGTCGGCGCGGACGCGCACCAGTTCGTCGAGGACCGGCCGCAGCCGCGCCAGTTCGTCGCGTGCCTCCGCGACGGTGAACAAACCCATCGCCCGATGATCCCACCGGCCCGGTTCAGGCCTCGCGGCGCCGCCGGACCAGCGCGTTGGCCAGCCCGCTGCCGACCAGCAGGAAGCCCACGCCGAGCAGGCCGCCGATGAAGAGGAAGTCCATGACGCCGTACGCGATGTCGCTCTTCGGCATCAGGTTGACCAGCTTGAAGCCCCACTCCGGCACGGCCATCGCGGCCACCCCGGGCAGCACGCCGTAGATCAGGCCGCCGAGGATCGGGCCCGCCGCCGACAGCGCCCCGAGCGCGGCGACGACCAGCAGCAGGATCGCCCCGCCGGCCAGCAGCGCGATGCCCAGCGGGTCGCGGTTGGTGCTCAGCGTCGCCTGGATCAGCTGCTGCTGGCGCAGCCCGCCCCAGCTCAGCAGCCCCAGCGCGACCGGGGTGAGCAGCAGCCCGCCCAGCGCGCTGACCAGGTGGGCGACGCCGCGGCGCGGCCGTTCGTCGAGCGCTTCCGTCGTGTCGTCGTAGTCCTCGTAGTCGTCTTCGTACTCGGCGTACCGATGGGTCGACATGGCCGTCACCTCCCGCATGATGAGTTCACGGGTGGCATCGTGCCTTGGTTCACCCCGTAGCGCGACGGTCGCTCGGCGAGCGGTCGAATCGGGCGAACGGCGGTACCGCCCAGTGAGCCGCACCACAACGGGCGGGTGGAGACTTGATACCGGCCACTACTGGAACCATCCAGCTCGGTCAAGCAGTACGCTTGTACCGCTACCGGCGAGACTTAAAGAAGAACGCGAAGATCCGCGGAAGGAGCACCGCTGCTCATGGCCAAGATCAAGGTCCAGGGCACCGTCGTCGAACTCGACGGCGATGAGATGACCCGCATCATCTGGCAGTTCATCAAGGACAAGCTGATCCACCCGTACCTGGACGTGAACCTGGACTACTACGACCTGGGCATCGAGGAGCGGGACCGCACCGACGACCAGGTCACCATCGACTCCGCCAACGCCATCAAGAAGCACGGCGTCGGCGTCAAGTGCGCCACGATCACCCCGGACGAGGCGCGCGTCGAGGAGTTCGGCCTCAAGAAGATGTGGCTGTCCCCGAACGGGACCATCCGCAACATCCTCGGCGGCGTGATCTTCCGCGAGCCCATCGTCATCCAGAACATCCCGCGGCTGGTGCCGACGTGGACCAAGCCGATCATCATCGGCCGCCACGCCCACGGCGACCAGTACCGCGCGACCAACTTCAAGGTGCCGGGCCCGGGCAAGCTGACCGTCACCTACACGCCCGACGACGGCTCCGAGCCGATGGAGTTCCAGGTCGCGCAGTTCCCCGAGGGCGGCGGCGTCGCCATGGGGATGTACAACTTCAAGAAGTCCATCGAGGATTTCGCGCGCGCGTCGCTGCAGTACGGCCTCGACCGCGAGCTGCCGGTGTACCTCTCCACCAAGAACACCATCCTCAAGGCCTACGACGGCCAGTTCAAGGACGTGTTCGAGGAGATCTACCAGAACGAGTTCAAGGCCGACTTCGACGCCAAGGGCATCTCCTACGAGCACCGCCTGATCGACGACATGGTCGCCGCGGCGATGAAGTGGGAGGGCGGCTACGTCTGGGCGTGCAAGAACTACGACGGTGACGTCCAGTCCGACACGGTCGCGCAGGGCTTCGGCTCGCTCGGCCTGATGACGTCGGTGCTGCGCACGCCGGACGGCAAGACCGTCGAGGCCGAGGCCGCGCACGGCACGGTCACCCGGCACTACCGCCAGCACCAGCAGGGCAAGCCGACGTCGACGAACCCGATCGCGTCGATCTACGCCTGGACCCGCGGCCTCGAGCACCGCGGCAAGCTGGACGGCAACCAGGAGCTGATCGGCTTCGCCAACAAGCTGGAGCAGGTCGTCGTCGAGACGGTCGAGGCCGGCCAGATGACGAAGGACCTGGCGCTGCTCATCAGCAAGGACCAGCCGTTCCAGACGACCGAGGAGTTCCTCGCGACGCTGGACGACAACCTGGCGAAGAAGATCGCCCAGGGCTGAGTGGTTGTTCGAAAGGGCCCTCTTCCCGGTTCGCCGGGAAGAGGGCCTTTTTCGTACACCGTGCGTCACCGGTGGGTGATGCGGACTGGCGCCTCCGGGTGGTTGCTGCGTCCGGCGCTGTCCGGGTGGGTAAAGGATTGCCTACCCTTGGCGGGGGACGGGGCTCGCGGTTGGAGGAAGGCATGTCGAAGAAGACTCTGATCATCTTGGGCGCCATCGTCCTGGTCGTCATCGTCTACGTGATGAACACGGACAAGCAGGCCGCCGGGGCCTCGGCCACGGGGTGCAAGGTGACCGTGACCGCGGACGTCCTCAACGCCCGCGAGACGGCCGACGGCAACGCGAAGATCGTCGGCAAGTACCTGCGCGACGCCCAGTTCGACGCGCTGCCGGGCGTGCAGAACGGCTTCCGGAAGGTGGCCGACGACAAGTGGGTGGCCGCCGCGTTCACCGAGCCGGTCGCCGGGTCCGCCTGCTGATCCGTCACACGCCGAGCAGGTCCGCCGCGAGGGTGACGACGCCGAAGGCCGCGGCCGACAGGCCGAGCGTCCGGGCGCGCTTCGGGTCGCGTTTCGCGGCGGCCCGCCAGTAGAGGCCGATGCCGACCGCCAGCATCAGCAGTTCGACGACGGCCGAGACGGCGGACAGCCGCCACAGCCCGAATCCGAAGGTGGGCAGGTCACCGGCGTTGCCGGGCAGGATCGGCAGGTCGGCGCGGTGCACGACGAGGTCGAGCAGCCAGTGCGAGAAGACGACCCCGCTCAGGACCAGCCCGATTTCTTTTCGGGGGTTCCGGGTGGCGGAGCCCCCGGCCTCGGGCGAAGCCCGGGATGTCACAGCTTCGCGGCCGAGCCAGTGTGCGGCGACCGCCCCGAAGAGCGCGGCGAGGACGAGTGCGCCGACGAGGGAGTGCGTGTAGTCGGCGTGGATGACGCCGCCGCCATACCCCTCGCCATCGACGGTTTCGATGCCGCTGAGGTAGAGCGGCACGAAGACGACGTCGAGCCAGGCGGTGGCGAGCATGAGCGTCCAAACGGGAATCGCGGGCCGGCCGGCCTTGACGGCGGCGGCGAGCCCGAAGTGCCCGGCGATCATCTGCGGGCCTCCGTCCAGGGGAAGCGGGCGTCGAGCACGCCGAGCCCGACGGTGAAGAGGAGGACGGCGAGGATGAAGCTCATTTCTGCTCCTGCTCCGAGTAGGTGGCCAGGCCTTGGACGAGCATGGTTTTGAGGACTTCGAAGCTCTGGTCGACGTCCTCGGGGCGCCCGAAGCCGCCGGAGGCTTCGAGCCCGGCGAACCCGTGCACGGCGGCGCGGAGGGAGCGGGTGGCGTGCACGGCTCGGGCGTGATCGAAGCCGTAGGGGCGCAGGACGGCGAAGACGACTTCGGCGACGGCGTGGGTGGCTTTGCTGAGTTCGGTGTCGGTTTCGTCGGGGGCGGTGACGAGTGCGTGGGCGCGGTGCGGATGGTGTCGCAGGTAGCCCCGGTAGGCATCGGCGACGGCCCGCACGGCGTCGGCACCTTCGCGCCCGGTGGCGGCTTTCGTCAGGGCCTCGGCCATTTCCCGCACGACCCGGAGGTCGATCAGGCGTCGCAGGTCGGCGAGGTTCTTGACGTGCTTGTAGAGGGAGGGCGCGGCGACGTTGGCGCGTTCGGCGACCTTGGCGAGGGTCAGGGCTTCGGGGCCGGACGCGTCGATTTCGGTCAGGGCCAGGTCGACCACGGCGTCCGTGGTCAGGCCGGCTCTAGGAGACATGGTGGCTACTTGGCATAGCTTTAAAGCTAATGGTCGTAGCTTCGGGGGTCAAGGGCCGGTTTTTGTCGGTGGTGGGTGTTAGAACTTCGGTAGGTCGAAGATCGGAGGTGAGCCGACGCCCGGGGCCGGGCGACAACTGAATGCGGCATGGGTTTCGAGGTGTGCGTCCGCGGGGTCTCCAGGGGGAGTTCCGCGGGCAGGGGCTTCGGGGCTGTGCGGCGGGGCCGGAGGGGTCGAGCCTGGGGAACGCGCTTGGACGGGGGTCCGGGTGCGAGGTGAAGGTCCCTTCGGACCCGCTGGACGGCGGCCTGTGAGGCGAAGGCGGTTGAGGCTTCGGGCCGGGCCGGGCCGCGCCGGCGGCACCCCGCGGGCCGAGCCGGGCGTCACAGCTCGATCGTGAGGCCTTCCTCCGCGACCAGCACCTCGCCGCCGAACTCCGCGCGTGCCTCCGCGGCCGCCGCCGAGCGATCGGTGGCCGGCCAAAAGTGCGTCAGCAGCAACCGGCGCGCTCCGGCCGCGGCCGCCCACTCGCCCGCCTCCGCGGCCGTCATCAAGTACCGCGGTTCGTCCCCCGGGGGCGGCGTCCGGTAGGTGGCGTCGCAGATGAGCAGGTCGGCATCGCGCCCCAACTCGGCCAGCACCGGCGAGGGCCCCGTGTCACCTGTGTAAGCCACGGTCAGCCCGGGCGCGGCCAATCGCACGCCGAAGTTCGGCACGTGGTGCGGCAACGCGAACGTCGTCAGCCGGAACGGCCCGACCGAGGTCGCCGACTCGAGGTCGCGCACCTCGAACACCTCCGTCGGGTGCGGCCGCGGCTCCATCGCCGCGAGCCGGCCGACCGTGCCGGGCGTGCAGTACAACGGCAGCCGCGGACCGTCGCCGTAGTACGAGGCCCGCCCGAGCGCGCTCACGTCCGCGCAGTGGTCCGGGTGCTCGTGCGTCACCACCACCGCGTCCGGCAGCCCGTGGCCGAACAGGCGTGAGGCGGCGCCGTACCCGAGGTCGAGGACCACACGGAACCCGTTGTGCGACAACAGGAACCCGGCACACGCCCGCCCGGCCTCGGGGAACGCGCCGCAACTCCCGAGCACCGTCAGCTCACCCATGCCCGGCAGTCTGGCAGAGCGAACCGGTAGCGTGCGGGACGTGCTGACCGTCTCCACCGTGAACGTCAACGGACTCCGCGCCGCCGCCAAGAAGGGCTTCGTCGAGTGGCTCGCCACCACGAAGGCCGACGTCGTCGCCTGCCAGGAGGTGCGCGCCGAGGCGAGCCAGCTCCCCGCGAACGTCGTCGAGCCCGACGGCTGGTTCTCGGTGCACGCCCCCTCGGCCGTCAAGGGACGCAACGGCGTCGCCATCTACAGCCGCGAAGAGCCCGAAGAAGTCCGGATCGGCTTCGGCGAACCCGAGTTCGAAGACAGCGGCCGCTACCTCGAAGTCCACTTCGCGAAGGTCGTCGTCGCCAGCCTCTACCTCCCCAGCGGCGACGTCGGCACCGAGCGCCAGGACGAGAAGGAACGCTTCATGGCCGCGTTCCTGCCCTACCTCGTCGAGCTGCGGGCCAAGGCCGCCGCGGCCGGGCGCGAGGTCGTCGTCGTGGGAGACTGGAACATCGCCTACGACACCGTCGACCTCAAGAACTGGCGCGGCAACCGCAAGAACTCGGGCTTCCTGCCCGAAGAGCGCGCCTGGCTCGGCCGCGTCTACACCGAGGCCGGCTACACCGACGTCCAGCGCCGCCTCGATCCCGAAGGCCCCGGCCCCTACACCTGGTGGTCCTACCGCGGCCAGGCCTTCGACAACGACTCCGGCTGGCGCATCGACTGCCAGCTCGCCACCCCGGGCCTCGCCGAGAAGGTCGTCGACGTGGTCGTCGAGCGCGCCGCCGCCTACGACCAGCGCTGGTCCGACCACGCGCCGGTCACCGCCACCTACGACATCTAGGCCGCGCGGGCCGCGCGCCAGGCCGCGCTGTCCACGAAGTGGTTGTCGAACCGGTCCTGCGACGCCAGGATCTCCGCCGGCGACGCCTCGCCCCGCCGGATCCGGTCGATCATCCGGAAGTACTCGAAGCGCTCGACGCCGGGCGTGAACACGATCAGCACGTCCGCGCCGGAACGCGAAGTCGCCCCGAACGCGTGATTCGTGTGCGGTGGCACGAACAGCATGTCACCCGTCCGGACCGTCACGACGTCGTCGCCGTTCAGGACCTCGAGCTCGCCGTCCAGCATGAAGAACATCTCGGCCGACGAGGTGTGGAAGTGGGGCGTCGCGCCGTCGCGCCCGCGGCCCAGTGAGGCGCGGTTCGTGCTCAGGTGCCCGCCGGTCTGGGAGACGTCGGCGAGCAGGGTCATCGTGTCGGGGGTCGAGCCGAGCTGCTCGGCTTCGTCGTGGCGTACCAGCAATGTCGTCATGCCCAGGATGGTTCCACGCCTGATAGTTCGTTGTCAAACTATCAAGCGGCGAATAGTGCTGGCGTCGAATAGGGTGACGCGGTGACTGATGAAGACGCCGTCGACGCCGTCGTGTCGGCGTGGCACCGCGAACGCCCCGACCTCGACCTGACCGCCATCGGCGTCGCCGGCCGGATGGGGCGGCTCGCGCTCGTGCTCGGCCCGGCGCAGGAGCGGGTGTTCGGGAAGTTCGGCCTGCAGCGCGGGGAGTTCGACGTCCTGGCCGCGCTCCGCCGGTCCGGGCGGCCCTACACGCTGATCCCGTCGGAGCTGTCCGCGACGCTGATGATGTCCCGCGCCGGCATGACGAGCCGCCTCGACCGGCTGGAGAAGGCCGGGTTCGTCGAGCGCACGCTGGACCCGAACGACCGCCGCAGCTTCCGCATCCGCCTGACGGCCAGTGGTTTCGACGCCGTCGACGCCGCGATGACCGAGCACACCGCGAACGTCTCCGAGCTGCTGTCGGGGTTGTCCAAAAAGGAACTGGGGCTGCTCGACGACGTCCTGCGCAAGCTGCTCGGCCACCTCGATCCCCAGGCGTAGCACCAAAAAGGGCCTCCCCGAGTGGCCGGGGAGGCCCTTCTCGCCGCGCCCGGCTCAGCAGGACAGGTTGTCTCCGGTGGGAACGCCGAGGATCCCGGTGATCTGCGTGTACTTGTCGATCCGGCTCTGCACCTGGGCGGGGTTGCCGCCGTTGCACTCGATCGAGCCGTTGATGCTGCGGATCGTCTCGCCGAAGCCGCGCTGGTTGACCATCGCGTCGTGCGGCGTCATCGTGCCCGGGCCGGTCTGGGTGTTCCAGTACCAGAGGCCGGTCTTCCAGGCCACGGCGGCGTTCTGCTCGACCTGGTAGGGGTTGCCGAGCAGGTCGATGCCGAGCGCGTCGCCGGCGGCCTTGTAGTTGAAGTTCCAGCTGAGCTGGATCGGGCCGCGGCCGTAGTAGGCGGCCTGGCCGGCCGGGCAGCCGTAGGGCTGGCTCGCGTCGCAGTAGTGCGGGTAGTTCGCGGTGTTCTGCTCGACGATGTAGACGAGGCCGCCGGTTTCGTGGTTGACGTTCGCGAGGAACGCGGCGGCTTCCTGCTTCTTCACGGTGTCGTCGCCGGTGTTCGCGAAGCCGGGGTACGCGGAGAGCGCGTCGGTCAGGCCGCTGTAGGTGTAGAAACTGTTGCGGCCGGGGAAGATCTGGTCGAACTGGGCTTCGCTGACGACGAAGGAGGCGTCCGCGGCGGCGGACGCGGTGGTGGCCGGCAGCACGACGGCGGCGCTCGCCGCGGCGAGCGCGCTCACCGCCACTCCGGCGCGCTTCAGGAACCGGGCAATCGACATTCGGGACTCCTCTTGATCACGCCGGTCGTGCGCGGTCCGACCGAGCCGAATGGGCTACTCCAAGAGGTATAGACCAATCACTATCGAGTGAAAAGTTTTCCGAATAAGACGACGCGATCGGACCAGTCCGTGCTGCGACGAATGGCAGAGCGTGAGCCGAATTTGCGATGAACGAGTGATGACCAGCCGGACACGGATCGGTCACGCTCTACTTTGGGTATGAGCGTTCCGCTCTGCGCAACACCCGCTTGGGCGGTTGGAGTGAACCGTGGGGGTGGCCGGAACGTGTTCTCGGTTGGGCGCTAGTCTCGGCCCCCGAGTTGATCGGGACGACAGGTCTTGACACGCTCGGTAGTTTTTTGACCAGTAGCACGCAGCGTCTCACTCGGATGGGTGAGCATTTAGGTGAGTCACTCGCGGGAGGCACTCCGGTGCGCAACCCAGGTCAAACCCTGATGCGATCCACACTGCGCGGATTCCGCGCGGCGGCGGTGGTCGCGCTCGTCCCGGCGGCCCTGCTGCTGGCCGGCGGCGCAAGCGCGTTCGCCGACGTGACGACGGCGCAGGCCGAGACGAACGCGGAGAGCTTCGGCGTCCTCGGCCCGGTCGGCCTGGTCGCGGTGGCGCTCGGCATCGTCGGGATGACGCTCGGTGTGCTGCGCCAGCGCCGCAAGGCCCGGGTGGCGGAGGCGGCTCCGGCGGTCCCCGAGGCCCCGGGCCCGATGACGGCGATGGCCGAAGCGGTGCTCGGTGAGCCCGACGCCACGCCGACCCGCCCGTTTTTGACGCAGCACCCGCACGCCTGAGCCCACGCAGCGCGGGTGGCTGGTTTCCCGCGTCGGCTCGCCCCGCTCCCACGCTCTGAATCGTCCGCGCCGGCCATAGCCGATCCAGCGGCGGTTCGCCCCAGCCCCTCACACCTGTGTCCCCAGTGTGGCCCGGAGCCGAAGGCTCCCCGGCCACCCTGGCACGTGAGCCCGCGCGGCGCCGGCGGCGGCCGATACCGCGCCGGCTTGCCCCGCTGCCTGGGCGGCCTGCCCCGGGCCCGGCTGTGGCCGAAGCCGCGGCCGCCCCGGCCACGCAAGCTTGAGCCTGCCGTGTGGCCGGAGCCGAAGGATCCAGGCTGCCTGCGCGCGTGAGCCCCGCGCCCGCCGGGGCGCCGTTCCGCCCTCAGCACCGCAAGCCTGAGCCGTCCCGTCGCCTGGGAAGCCCGCGTCCCGGCGCCCACCTCGCTAGCCCGCGGCCTGGAAGAATCCCCAGCTCCAACCCCCTCCGCGCCCACCACGGGGCCCGGCCTGGAAGAATCCTCCCGTGTCCGAAGAGCAGACCGTCGCCGCTGAACGTCGTCCGCGGGTCCTTTCCGGGATCCAGCCCACCGCCGACTCGTTCCACCTCGGCAACTACCTCGGTGCGCTGCGCCAGTGGGTGCGGCTGCAGGACACGCACGAGCCGTTCTACTGCGTCGTCGACCTGCACGCCATCACCGTCGAGCAGGACCCGAAGGTGCTCCGGCAGCGCACCCGCGTCTCGGCCGCGCAGCTGCTCGCCATCGGCATCGACCCCGAGCGCAGCGCCCTGTTCGTGCAGAGCCACGTCCCGGAGCACGCCCAGCTGAGCTGGGTCCTCGAATGCCAGACCGGCTTCGGCGAGGCCGGCCGGATGACGCAGTTCAAGGACAAGTCGGCCAAGCAGGGCTCCGACCGCTCCAGCGTCGGCCTCTTCACCTACCCGATTCTGCAGGCCGCCGACATCCTGCTCTACCGCGCGGACGCCGTCCCGGTCGGCGAGGACCAGCGCCAGCACCTGGAGCTCACGCGCGACCTCGCGCAGCGCTTCAACAACCGGCTCGGCAAGACGTTCGTCGTGCCCGAGCCGTACATCATCAAGGACACGGCCAAGATCTACGACCTGCAGGAACCGACGGCCAAGATGAGCAAGTCGGCCTCCAGCGCCAACGGCATCGTCGAGCTGCTCGAAGACCCGAAGCGTTCGGCGAAGAAGATCCGTTCGGCGGTCACCGACACCGGCCGCGAGGTCAAGTTCGACGCGGAGAACAAGGCCGGCGTCTCGAACCTGCTGACCATCTACTCGGCTCTGACCGAACGCACGATCCCGGACCTCGAAGCGGCGTACGAGGGCAAGGGCTACGGCGATCTGAAGAAGGACCTCGGCGAGGTGTTCGTCGAATGGGTCACGCCGATCCAGGAGCGGGCGAAGTCCTATTTGGACGACGTCGCCGAGCTGGACAAGATCCTCGCCGCGGGCGCGGAGCGGGCGCGCGAGGTGGCGTCGAAGACGCTGGCCAAGACGTACCAGCGGATCGGGTTCCTGCCGCCGGTGCGGTGAAGCTGATCCTGCTGAACGGCCCGCCGGGCAGCGGCAAGTCGACGCTGGCCCGCCGCTACGCCGACGACCACCCGCCGGCGCTGGCTTTGGACGTCGACCGGGTCCGGGCGATGATCGGCGGCTGGCGAACGGAGCCGGGCCAGGCGGGGTTGCTGGCGCGAGAGATAGCGTTGGCGGCAGCGCGTACCCACCTGTCGGCGGGGCATGACGTCGTCGTGCCGCAGCTCCTGGCCCGCCCGGGTTTCGCCGAGCGGCTGGAGGCGCTGGCCGGCGAGACCGGCGCGAGCTTCCACGAGGTCGTGCTGCTGCCGGGCATCGAGGAGACGTGCCGGCGCTTCGCCGGGCGCGGGGAATCGGAAGTCGAGACGGCGCGACCGCTCACCGAGGAAGACCTGGCCACGGCATACGAGCGAGTCGCCGAGTACGCGTCGACGCGGCCCCGGGCGTCGATCCTCGGCGGGACCGCCGCTTACCAGGACTTCCTCGCCTCCCTCACCTGAGCCGCTCGCGTTGCGGGAGTCACTGGGCGTGGTTAGCGTTTCACGGTGGCGAACGAAGAAACGAAGGAAAAGCTCCTGCCGCGGCTGCGGCGGAAGTACCCGTGGCTCGATCACCTGATCCGCGCCAACGACGCCTTCACCGAGCGGTACGGCAACCACTACGCCGCCGCCATCACCTACTTCAGCGTGCTGTCCGTCTTCCCGCTCTTCATGGTCGCCTTCGCCGTGGTCGGGCTCGTCGTCAACCACGACCAGACCATCATCACCAAGATCACCGACGGCATCAACAACTCCGTGCCCGAGGGCCTCAAGGACCTCGTCAACGGCATCGTCAAGGGCGCGCTCGACTCCGGGGGCGGCATCGGGGTCTTCGGTCTGCTCATCGCCCTCTACTCCGGCATCGGCTGGATGTCGAACCTCCGCGACGCGCTCACCGCGCAGTGGGGCCAGGAAAAGCAGTCGCAGCCGATCGTCAAGCAGACGCTCAAGGACCTCGTCGCGCTGATCGGACTCGGGGTCGCGCTCGTCGTCTCCTTCGCGCTGACCGCCGTCGGCGGTGGGGTCGGGCAGTTCCTGCTCGAGCTCGTCGGGCTCGAACACGAGACCTGGGCGATCGTCCTGCTGCGCGGGGCGACCATCGTGCTCGGGCTGGCCGCGAACACCCTCGTCTTCATCTGGGTCATCGCGCGGCTGCCGCGGGAGAGGGTCGCGCTGCGCAGCGCCGTCAAGGGGGCCATCGTCGCCGCCATCGGGTTCGTCATCCTGCAGCAGGTCGGCTCGATCTACCTCGCCAGCGTCACGAAGTCGCCGTCGGCCGCACTGTTCGGGCCGGTCATCGGGCTGCTCGTGTTCGCCAACCTCGTCTCGCGCTTCCTCCTGCTCATCACGGCGTGGACCGCGACGGCCAAGGAGAACGAGCGCAAGGTCGTCGCGCCCCCGCCGCCGGTCCGGCTCGAGCAGAGCGTCACCGTGCAGCGCGGGCCCGGGCTCGGCGCCGTCGCGGGTGCCTTCGGCGCCGGGGCGCTGCTCGCGTGGCTCGGGGGCCGCCGCAAGCCTTGACACCGATCCGCCCAGTAAAGAAACTGAACCGGTAAGAAATCTGAACCGGAGGTTTCATGCTGGACGCCGCCCGCGAGTGCGCCGACCTCGCCAAGTCGCTCGCGCCCGTCACCGAACGGCACCGCGCGCTACCGGCCGAGCTGGTCGCCAAGCTGACCGACGCCCAGCTCCTGCGCAGCGGCGTCCCGCGCCACCTGGGCGGCCCCGAAGCACCGCCCGCGCTCAGCCTCGAAACCGCGGAGACGGTCGCACGCGGGGACGCCTCGGCCGGCTGGTGCGTCTCGATCGCCGTGACGAGCAGCCTGCTCTCGGCCTACGCCCCGCGGAAGTGCGCGGAAGAGGTCTTCGGCGACCCGAGGACCGTCGCCGCCGGAGTCTGGGCGCCGCGCGGTGTCGGTCAGAAGGTCGACGGCGGCTACGTCGTGTCCGGCCGCTGGGCCTTCTGCAGCGGCATCCCGCACTGCGACTGGCTCTTCGCCGGGTTCGTGCACGAAAGCGCTCTCTACGTCGGAGCGTTCCCGAAGACCGAGATCCAAGTACTCGACACCTGGCACACGAACGGCCTGCGCGGCACCGGCAGCCACGACTGCGTGGCCGACGAGCTGTTCGTCCCCGAGCACCGCGTCTTCTCGGTCATGGGCGGCCCGCCCGCGGACGCCGTCGCGCTGCACCGCTTCCCGCTCTTCGGCTACTTCGCGCTGTCGGTCGCGGCCGCGGCGCTGGGCAACGCGCGCGGCGCGATCGACGACCTCGTCGAGCTCGCTTCGACGCGCAAGCCGCTCGGCTCCAGCCGGTCGCGGGCCGCCCGCGCGGCAGCCCAGGCCCCCCCGCGCGCGGCGCGATCCACGACCTCTTCGAGCTCGCTTCGACGCGCAAGCCGCTCGGCTCCCGCCGGTCGCTCGCCGAGCGCTCGGCGACGCCGGCCGCCCGCGCGGCAGCCCAGGCCCCCCCGCGCGCGGCGCGATCGCCGACCTCGTCGAGCTCGCTTCGACGCGCAAGCCGCTCGGCTCCAGCCGGTCGCTCGCCGAGCGCTCGGCGACGCAGGCCGCCGTCGCGGAAGCCGAGGCCGCCCTGCGCGCGGCGCGGCTGCTCTACTACACGAGCATCGACGACGCCTGGCAGGCCGCGCAGGGCACCGAGCCGGTGCCGGACGCGCTCAAGCTGGGCCTGCGGCTGGCCGCCACGCACGTCACGCGCACCGCCGCGAAGGTCGCCGAAAGCATGTACGACCTGGGCGGCGGCGCGGCGATCTACGAGACTTCGCCGCTGCAGCGCCGGTTCCGCGACGCCCACACCGCGACCGCCCACTTCCAGGTCAACCCGGCCAGCTTCGAGCTGCCCGGGAAGCTCCTGCTGGGCGTCCCGGCTCGCACGGAGCAGCTGTGACCGACCTGACGCACCGGTTCACGAACGACTCGGTCGGCCGCGCGCTCGACCTGGTCGGGGAGCGGTGGAGCCTGCTCATCCTGCGCGAAGCCTTCTTCGGCGTGCGCCGCTACGGCGAGTTCGCGCGCAACCTCTCGATCCCGCGCCCGACGTTGTCCGCGCGGCTCAAGACCCTCGTCGACGCCCGCGTGCTCGACCGCGTCGACCCGGTGCCCGAGTACGTGCTGACCCAGGCCGGACGGGACCTCTTCGGTGCCGTCGTCACGCTGATGCAGTGGGGCGACGAGCACCTCGCCGGGCCGGACGGGCCGCCGATCCGGTTGCGGCACAACGACTGCGGCGAGATCGGTGGCACGTTCGTCGCTTGTGGACACTGCGGCGGCGAGATCGCCACCGGCAACGTGACCCCGGAGCCCGGACCCGGGTTCCGCTAGCTCGCGGCCTTCTTGCGCTGGTGCCCGACGACGAACGCGCCGACGATGATGAGGAACACGACGAGCGTGATGATCCAGCCGGTGACGCCGAACGGGTCTTCCTTGGCGCCGGCCGCGGCCGAGGACGTCCCGCTGTTGCCGGTGCCGCCGTCGGCGAGCACGGACGGGTCGGTGCCCGACGGCGTGGCCGCCGGCGCCTGGTAGCTGATCTGGCCGACCGGCGCGGCGCGGTCGGCCTCCAGCGCGAAGCCGTAGTCGAGCAGCTTCGCCGCCTGGTCGACGACCTTCGTCGGCTTCTGCTCGGCACGCAGCATCACGACCGCGAGCCGCTTGCCCTTCTGCTGCGCCGCGCCGACGTAGGTGTGGCGGGCGTCGTCGGTGAAGCCGGTCTTGCCGCCGAGGAAGCCCGGGTAGACGCCGAGCAGCTTGTTGTCGTTGTAGATCGGGATGACCGGTTTGCCGCCGGTCGCCGGGATCTCGAAGTTCTTCGTCGAGACGACCCGCGCGAACTCCGGCTGCTTCATCGCGTAGTGGAAGATCAGGCTGAGGTCGTAGGCCGAGGTCGACATGCCCGGCCCGTCGAGCCCCGACGGCGTCGCGGCGCGCGTGTCCTCCGCGCCGATGCGGGCCGCCAGCGCGTTCATCTTGGCCACCGCGGCGTCGACACCGCCGAGCGCCGTGGCGAACGCGTGCGCGACGTCGTTGCCCGAGTGCATCAGCAGGCCGTGCAGCAGCTGGTCGACGGTGTACTGGCCGCCCGCGACCAGGCCGACGCAGGTGCACTCCTGCTCGGCGTCCTCCTTCGTCGCGACGATCACCTGCTGCGGGTTCAGCTGGGTGACGACGACGAGCGCGAGCAGCGTCTTGATCAGCGACGCGGGCCGCTGGCGGGCGTGCGGGTCCTTCGCCGCGATCACCGCGCCGGTGTCGAGGTCCTGCACCAGCCACGACGCCGCGGTGTTGCCCTCCGGCGGGTTCAGCGCGCCGTCCGGGGTGATCAGGCCGCACTCGGCCATCCGCGGGCCGCCGACCGGGTCGGCGGGCACGGCCAGCGGCGGCGGGGCCGGCTTGCCGGGCGCGGGCTTCTCCGACGTGTCGACCGGGGCCGGCGGGGCCTGGCGGTTCGCGCACTGGCCCTGCTGCGGCGCCGCGGCCGCGAGGGCCGGGGTGCTCAGGGCCAGGAGGGCGGCGGCGAGCGTCGTCGTGAAGACCTTGAGCGACCGGGAGACAGCGGAGTGCACCCACGCAATCTAGCGCCGAGGCGCGCGTCGCATACTCAGGGGCATGCGCATTTCGCGAGGCACCTCGCTGTTCCTGCTGGCCTTCGGCGTCTGGTCGTGGATCATCTGGATCACGTTCGCCAAGAACCTGTGGGACAGCGACCGCGCCTGGGCCCCCGACGGCTCGCCGACGGCGTACTTCATCGTGCACGCGGTGCTGACGGTCGTGTCGTTCGTGCTGGGCACGATCATCGGCGTGCTGGGGTGGCGCGGGGTACGCGCCTCTTCGCGGGTCTCCTCCTGACTTTGGTCGGTGGCGCGGTCTTCCGGGCCGGTTTAGGTTGACGCCACCGACTCTGGAGGTGGAATGTCCCGTTTACGCCGAATGGCGGCCCCGCTCGTGCTGGCCGTCGGGGGCGGCCTGTTCGCCGCGGCCCCGGCCGCCGAGGCCGCGCCGGTCACGTGCGACACGACGAGCACGCCGTACACGTACGTGGTGACGTACCAGCCGGGCACGCGCGCGTCGGCCGTCGACCGCGAGCTGGCGGCCAAATGCGGCACGAAGGTGGCGTACTACGGCGAGATCGGCGTCGCGATCGCCAGCTCGCGCAACGCGGACTTCCAGCAGAAGATCGGCGTCTACCGGGCGTATTCGGGCGGCAAGGACGTGGCTTCCGCGGCTTCGGCCCGCTCTTCGCTGGGTGCGGTGAAGACGCTGGAGGACACGCGGACGTTCGCCGCTTCCGGTGATCTTTCGGCGCAGCAGTGGGACATGAAGGCGATCCACGCGCCCGAGGCGAACAAGATCTCCCAGGGCAGCCGCGCGGTGACGGTCGGCGTGCTCGACTCGGGCATCGACGCGACGCACCCGGCCCTTCGCGCGGCCGTTTCTCCCGCTTCCTCGGCGGGCTGCGTCACGGGCGCGCCGGATCTGACGCCGGCGTCGTGGGCGCCGACGACGTCCGACCACGGGACGCACGTGGCGGGCACGATCGCGGGCAAGGACCCGGCGGCGGGCTTCACGGGCATCGCGCCGGGCGTGCGGCTGGCCTCGGTGAAGGTCGTCAACGACGACGGCTACATCTTCCCGGAGTCGGCGGTGTGCGGGTTCGTCTGGGCGGCCAAGCACGGCTTCCAGGTGACGAACAACAGCTACTACGTCGACCCGGGGATGTTCTTCTGCTCCCGCGAGCCGGGCGACGCGGCGGCGTACGAGGCGGTCCGCCGCGCGATCGAGTTCTCGACGCGCCACGGAGTGCTGAACGTGTCGGCGGCGGGCAACTCGGGCTTCGACACGACGACGCAGACAACGGACCCGAACCGCCCGCACCCGGTGGACTCGTCGTGCGGCATCCTCCCGAAGGCGATCGACGGCGTGGTGACGGTGTCGTCGGTGGGCTACGCGGGCACGAAGTCGTCGTTCAGCAACTACGGCGCAATCGACGTGACGGCCCCGGGTGGCGACTTCTCGCAGCTGCCGCCGTCCGGCGAGGGCCCGTCGTGCCCGCTGTCGACAACGGTGTTCGGCGGGCAGTACGGGTCGAAGTGCGGAACGTCGATGGCATCCCCGCACGCGGCGGGCGTCGCGGCGCTGCTGGCTTCGCGGTTCCGGGGAGCACCGCCGTCGTTCATCGCGCGGCTGCTCGAGGGCGAGGCCGACGTGGTGAAGTGCGCGTCGGCGGAGACGGAGTGCACGGGCCCGGCGAAGAACAACTCGTACTACGGCCACGGCCTGGTCAACGCCCTGGACGCGGTCCGCTGACCCCAGCAAAAGGAGCTGGGTGGTCATCCCGTCGCCTGAGGCCGTGAAATCACTTTGAGCCGGGCCCGCAACGGACTGCCCAAGGTAAGGGAGCATGCCAGGCTTGCGGGCCCGGCTCAAAGTGATAGGCCTCGTTCAGGCGACGGGATGACCACCCAGCGACCCACCCGAGAAGGCGAGACGAAGAGCAGAACTCAAGGCCATCCCGGAGCCTGCCCGTCCGGCGAGGACAGTCTTTTGCTTTTTGCCGCAGCAGCGGTCTGTCGCGACTGGGGTGCCATCGCTCTCCCGCGGCTTGGCGGGTCTGGTGACGCCGTGCTCTCGTTGCGCTGCCGGCCGGCGGTTGCTTACCCTTGCACCACAAAAGGGCCCCCGCTCAGCTGAGCGGGGGCCCTTTTGTCGTTGCGAACGTCAGACGCGCTTGAAGAGCAGTGCGCGCTTCACTTCCTGGATCGCCTTCGTCACCTGGATGCCTCGCGGGCAGGCGTCCGTGCAGTTGAACGTCGTGCGGCAGCGCCACACGCCCTCGCCGTCGTTCAGGATGTCCAGCCGCTCCTCCGCTCCCTCGTCGCGGGAGTCGAAGATGAACCGGTGGGCGTTCACGATTGCCGCCGGGCCGAAGTACGAGCCGTCGTTCCAGTACACCGGGCACGACGACGTGCAGCACGCGCACAGGATGCACTTCGTCGTGTCGTCGAACCGGTCGCGGTCCGCCTGGGACTGGATCCGCTCGCGCGTCGGCTCGTTGCCGTACGTGATCAGGTACGGCTTGATCGCGCGGTACGCCTCGAAGAACGGGTCCATGTCGACGTACAGGTCCTTCAACGTCGTCAGGCCCTTGATCGGCGCGATCGTGATCACCGTCTTCTTGCCGCCCGACTCGAGGAGGTCCTTCATCAGGACCTTGCACGCCAGGCGGTTGATGCCGTTGATCTGCATCGCGTCGGACCCGCACACGCCGTGCGCGCACGAACGGCGGAACGAGAACGTCCCGTCGATGTAGTCCTTCACGTAGAACAGCAGGTTCAGCAGCCGGTCGGTGCGCTGCGCCGGGACGTCGTAGGACTCCCAGTGCGGCTCCGAATCCACCTCCGGGTTGAACCGGAGGATCTTCAGCGTGACCGTGATCGGGGTGTGCTCGTCCGAAGCGGCGGTGGCCGAATCGGCAGTAGCCGTAGTCATCAGTACTTCCGCTCCATCGGCTCGTAGCGGGTGAAGGTGACCGGCTTGTAGTCCAGCCGGATGTCGGACGACAGACCCGAGCCCTGCTTGTAGGCCATGGTGTGCCGCATGAAGTTCGTGTCGTCGCGGGTCGGGTAGTCCTCGCGCGCGTGGCCGCCGCGGGACTCCTTGCGCGCCAGCGCGCCCACGACCAGGACCTCGGCCAGCTCCAGCAGGAAGCCCAGCTCGACGGCCTCGAGCAGGTCGGTGTTGTACCGTTTGCCCTTGTCCGCCACCGTGATCCGCTGGTACCGCGCCTTCAGCGCCTGGACGTCGGTCAGCGCCTGCTTCAGCGTGTCCTCGGTCCGGTACACCGACGCGTGCGAGTCCATCGTCTGCTGCATTTCCTTGCGGATGTCGGCGACGCGCTCGTCGCCGTGCTCCGACAGCAGGCCCGCCAGCTGGTCCTCGACCAGCTTGGTCGGGTTCTCCGGCAGCTCGACGTGCTCGTGCGCCAGCGCGTACTCCGCCGCGGCGATGCCGGCGCGGCGGCCGAACACGTTGATGTCCAGCAGCGAGTTCGTGCCCAGGCGGTTCGACCCGTGCACGGACACGCACGCGACCTCGCCCGCCGCGTACAGGCCGGGGATGACGTTCTCGTTGTCGCGCAACGCTTCGCCGTGCACGTTGGTCGGGATCCCGCCCATCACGTAGTGGCACGTCGGGAACACCGGCACCGGCTCCTTCACCGGGTCGACGCCCAGGTAGGTGCGCGAGAACTCGGTGATGTCCGGCAGCTTGGTCTCGAGGACCTCGACCGGCAGGTGCGTGACGTCGAGGACGACGTAGTCCTTGTTCGGGCCGCAACCCCGGCCTTGCAGCACTTCCTGCACCATCGAGCGCGCCACGATGTCGCGCGGCGCGAGGTCCTTGATGGTGGGGGCGTAGCGCTCCATGAACCGCTCGCCGTCGGCGTTGCGCAGGATCCCGCCCTCGCCGCGGACGGCTTCGGAAATGAGAATCCCCAGGCCCGCGAGGCCGGTCGGGTGGAACTGGAAGAACTCCATGTCCTCCAGCGGGAGGCCCTTGCGGAAGATGATGCCGAGGCCGTCACCGGTGAGGGTGTGCGCGTTCGACGTCGTCTTGAAGATCTTGCCCGCGCCGCCGGTGGCGAACACGATCGACTTCGCCTGGAAGACGTGCAGCTCGCCGGTGGCCAGCTCGTAGGCGACGACGCCCGACGCGACGGGGTTCCCGCTCTCGTCCTCGGACAGGATCAGGTCGAGCACGTAGAACTCGTTGAAGAACTCCGTGCCGTACTTGACGCAGTTCTGGTACAGCGTCTGCAGGATCATGTGGCCGGTGCGGTCCGCGGCGTAGCAGGCGCGGCGCACCGCTGCCTTGCCGTGGTCACGCGTGTGCCCGCCGAAGCGGCGCTGGTCGATCTTGCCTTCGGGCGTCCGGTTGAACGGCAGGCCCATCTTCTCCAGGTCGAGCACCGCGTCGATGGCCTCCTTGGCCATGATCTCCGCGGCGTCCTGGTCGACGAGGTAGTCGCCGCCCTTGACCGTGTCGAAGGTGTGCCACTCCCAGTTGTCCTCTTCGACGTTCGCCAGCGCGGCGCACATGCCGCCCTGGGCCGCGCCGGTGTGGGACCGGGTCGGGTAGAGCTTGGTGAGGACCGCGGTGCGGGCGCGCTGGCCGGACTCGATGGCCGCGCGCATGCCGGCGCCGCCGGCGCCGACGATCACCACGTCGTACTTGTGGAACTGCATGGTGGGAGAACTCCGTGGCGTTAGTTCGCGGGCATGTTCGGGTCGAACGTGAAGATCACCATCGTGCCGACGGCCAGGATCAGCACCATCGAGACGTACAGCAGGATCTTCAGCCAGAACCGCGTGCTGTCCTTGCGCGCGTAGTCGTCGATGATGGTGCGCAGGCCGTTCCCGCCGTGGATCTCGGCGAGCCAGAGCATGGCCAGGTCCCAGAACTGCCAGAACGGCGAGGCCCAGCGGCCGGCGACGAAGCCCCAGTTGATCCGGTGCACGCCGCCGTCGAGGATGTTCATGATCAACAGGTGGCCGAGCACCAGGATGATCAGCGCGAGGCCGGAGATCCGCATGAACAGCCAGCTGTAGAGCTCGAAGTTGCTGCGGCGGGCGGCGGGGCGCTTGGGCGTGCGGGGGTTCGCGAGCGCGAGGTCGGCCATGTCAGTTACCCCCGAAGAGCGTCTCGGCGGTGCGCTTCAGCATGAAGAACGCACCGGGGACCATCACGACGACCCAGACCACGCCGATGACCCACAGCATCGCCTTCTGCAGCTTCGGGCCCTTCGACCAGAAGTCGACCAGCATGACGCGGATGCCGTTGAGCGCGTGGAACAGCACCGCGCCGACGAGGCCGACCTCCAGCAGGTTCACGATCGGCGTCTTGTAGGTCTCGATGACCTGGTCGTACGTGTTCGGCGACACGCGCACCAGCGCGGTGTCGAGCACGTGCACGAACAGGAAGAAGAATGTGAGCACGCCGGTGATGCGGTGCAGCACCCAGGACCACATGCCGGGGTCACCCCGGTAGAAGGTCCCTTGCCGGCGTGAGGCACCCGCCCGATCGCTCGCGCCTGCCTCGGGGGCAGTGCTCGCCGTGGTGGACATCGGTGAACGGCCTCCAACGTCTGACTGTGCGCCCGGTGGCCGTGAGGTCCGCTGTCGCCGCGGGAACGGCGGCTGTGCCGAGATCAACGTCATCGAGCCTGGATGAATCGGATGCTAGACCCGCACCCGGCACCCGGCTCACCTCCGGGTTCCTGTCTGTGATGGACCAGACACCGGTACCGGCGCACCGCCACCCGGTGGTGTGGCGCAGCGCACTCGGCGGCGCGGCGGTCCCGATCACCGGAAAGCTGTGAGGTCTGACCTCTGAGAAATCTGATATCTGATGCACTACGCCAAAAGGCTGGCGAAGTCCGTCAATTATTGACCATCCTTCATGCTGTTCTTACTGTCGCTCGCACAGACATCGGACCTTTCACGATGGGGTGACGTTCTGGTGAGACGACTCGGCCTGGTGATCGCCGTCGCGGCGCTGCTGCCCGTGGTGGCGGTCACTCCCGCGCAGGCGCTGCCCGACGGACTGGCGCTGACGCCGCCGATGGGCTTCAACAACTGGAACACGACCGGCTGCGCCGTCGACGAGCAGCTCATCCGCGACACCGCAGACCTCTTCGTCGACAAAGGACTCAAGGCGGCCGGCTACCAGTACGTGAACGTCGACGACTGCTGGGCCGAGCCGGCCCGGGACGCCGACGGCCGGATGCAGGCGAACAAGGCGCGCTTCCCCAGCGGGATCAAGGCGCTGGCCGACTACGTCCATTCGAAGGGCCTGAAGTTCGGCATCTACACGAGCGCGGGCACGCTGACCTGCGCGAAGACCATGCCCGGCGCCCTCGATCACGAAGACGTCGACGCGCAGACGTTCGCGGACTGGGGCGTCGACTACCTCAAGTACGACAACTGCAACAACCAGGGCCGCCCCGCGCTCGAGCGCTACACGAAGATGCGTGACGCGCTGAAGAAGACCGGTCGCCCGATCGTGTACTCGCTCTGCGAGTGGGGCGAGAACAAGCCGTGGGAGTGGGGCGCGGACGTCGGGCACCTGTGGCGGACCACCGGCGACATCAAGGACAACTGGGCGAAGGTCGTCCAGATCCTCAAGGCGAACGCGCCGCTCGCGCCGTACGCCGGGCCCGGCCACTGGAACGATCCCGACATGCTCGAAGTCGGCAACGGCGGGATGACGACCGACGAATACAAGTCGCACTTCTCGCTGTGGGCGATGATGGCCGCGCCGCTGCTCATCGGCGCCGATCTGCGCAAGGTGTCGCCGGAGAACTTCGACGTCCTGCGCAACACCGAGGTCATCGCGCTCGACCAGGACCGGCGCGGGGTCCAGGCGCGCGTGCTGTCCAACCAGGACGGTCACTGGGTCTTCGCCAAGCCGCTCGCGAACGGCGACGTCGCGGTCGCCCTCTTCAACGAGACGACGTCGAGCGCCTCGATCGGCACCACCGCGGCCGCCGCCGGCCTGCCGAAGGCCGCCGGCTACACAGCGCGCGACCTCTGGGCCCACCGCGACCTGCAGACCGCCGGCCGGCTCTCCGCGGTCGTCCCGCCGCACTCGACGACGGTCTACCGGGTCCACGCGGGTGGCGCGTGGCTGCGGGCCGAACCCCTGGTGAGCACCGGCCTCGAGCTGGCCGCGCCCGTCCCCGGCGTGCCGGGGGAGATCACCCCGGCCGGGAAACCCTTCGAGGTGACGGTGTCCGCGACCGACGAGGCCCGCGTCCCGGTGTTCGACCCGCGCGTCACGCTGACCGCGCCCGCCGGCTGGCGGGTCGAGGAACTGGCCCGGCCCCGGGAGTTCGTGCTGGGGACCGGTGACACCGCGGCCGGGCGCTGGCGCGTGACACCGCCGGCCGGCACCGAAGGCACGACGGCCGTCCTGCGTGGCGGCGTCACCTACCGGGCGCTCGGGTTCGGGCAGCGGAGCTGGGCCGGCTCCCAGCAGCTGACGGTCCCGTCGGCCCCGCCCACGGCCCCGGCGTGGGCGAGCGATCTGCGCTGGGCGGCGGAGAAGAACGGTTACGGCCCGGTCGAGCGCGACATGTCCAACGGCAGCATCCCGGCGGGCGACGGCAAGCCGCTGACGATCAACGGCGTCGGCTACCCGAAGGGGCTCGGCGCCCACGCGCCCAGCGAAGTCGTCTTCTACCTGGGCGGCCGCTGCACGGCGTTCAGCGCCGACGTCGGCGTCGACGACGAACGCGAGGCGACGAACAAGCAGGGCTCGACGACGTTCGAGGTCTACGCCGACGGCGCGAAGGCGGCCTCGACGGGCCTGCGGACCTGGCAGGACCCGGCACTGCCCCTGAACGCCGACCTGCACGGGGCCCAGTACCTGCGGCTGGTCGTCACCGACGGCGGCGACGGCAACTCCTACGACCGCGCCGACTGGGCCGCCGCGCGGCTCACCTGCGCCTGAACGGCCGTCATCTCACAGAGTGACCGGGCTGGCCCAACCTTCGGTCAGCCCGGCACACTCCGTGACACGCCACGGCCGTTCGGGTGCACGTCACTCGCACTGAATCAGGGAAAGTGCCGTGGAGTCACCGTGATGATCACGTTCGGTGTCCAGTTCGTCGCGCGCAAGACTGCTGAGTAAACGTTTGTGTTACGTAGCGTGCCTTTCCTATGGCGCATTCCTGTCCGGCGGGTACGGTCTGGCGGTCGACCCGGCAGTGGGCCGGGTCGTGCCCTGATCGTCCGCTGGATCAGCGGGGAGGGAGAAACACGTTGCGTCGCATGCGTGGAACCGCGCTGGCCGCCGCGGCCATGGCCGGGGTGCTCGTCCTGGCCGGGTGCGCCAAGGACTCCGGCGGTGGTAACAGCTCGAACAACACCGCGGCCTCGTCGGGTGGCGGCTCGGACTGCGTCACCGCGCAGAAGCCGCCCGCGGCGCCCGCCGCGTCGAGCAGCACGGCCGCCGCCGGTGGCAAGGTCGACGGCAGCAAGCTGAAGATCGGCCTGGCCTTCGACGTCGGCGGCCGGGGTGACGCGTCGTTCAACGACGCCGCCGCCGCGGGTACCGACAAGGCGAAGAGCGAGCTCGGCGTCACGACGGTCAACGAGAGCACCGCCAGCGCCAGCGAGGCCGAGTCGGCCAAGCAGCAGCGCCTCGACCAGATGGCCTCCTCGGGCCTGAACCCGATCGTCGCGGTCGGGTTCGCCTACGCGGACTCGGTCAAGGCCGTCGCCGCCAAGTACCCGAACACCAAGTTCGCGATCGTCGACGACGACTCGATCACGCTGCCGAACGTCACGCCGCTGGTGTTCGCCGAGGAGCAGGGTTCGTTCCTGGCCGGCGTCGCCGCCGCGTACAAGAGCAAGAACTGCCACATCGGCTTCGTCGGCGGTGTCAACACCCCGCTGATCCAGAAGTTCGAGGCCGGCTTCCTGCAGGGCGCGAAGACCGTTTCGTCCAAGATCAAGATCGAGGACGAGTACCTCACCCCGGCCGGTGACTTCTCCGGGTTCCAGGACCCGCCGAAGGGCAACGCGAAGGCCGCGGCCGAGATCGCCAAGGGCGCGGACGTGATCTACCACGCCGCCGGCGCCTCGGGCAAGGGCGTGTTCGACGCGGCGAAGGCGGGCAACGCGCTGGCCATCGGCGTCGACTCCGACCAGTACAACCAGAAGACCGTCGCCGCCGACAAGGACGTCATCATCACGTCCATGCTCAAGCGCGTCGACGTGGCGGTGTTCGACTACATCCAGGCCGTCGCCAAGGGTGACCTGACGGTCCTGCCGAAGCGGTTCGACCTCAAGGTCGACGGCGTCGGCTACGCCACCTCCGGCGGCAAGGTCGACGACATCAAGGACGTCCTCGACGGCTACAAGGCCCAGATCATCTCGGGCGCGATCACCGTTTCGGACAAGCCGCAGAAGTAGCTCACAACGTGTTCGGGGCTCGGAGGAATTTTCCTCCGGGCCCCTCACGCGTTCCAGAGATATGGAATCCTCCCGCCCATGAGCACTGCCGAGGCCCCGGCCGAGGCCGTCCCCGACCGGGGCGCGCCCGCCGTCCAGCTGACCGGGATCACCAAACGGTTCCCGGGTGTGGTGGCCAACTCCGACGTCAACCTCACCGTCGCCGCCGGCGAGGTGCACGCCATCTGTGGCGAGAACGGCGCCGGCAAGTCCACCCTGATGAAGATCCTCTACGGCATGCAGCCGCCGGACGAGGGCACGATCGCTATCAACGGCGAAGAGGTGAAGCTGCGCAACCCGCAGGACGCCATCCGCGCCGGGATCGGCATGGTGCACCAGCACTTCATGCTGGCCGACAACCTCACGGTCGGCGAGAACGTGTTCCTCGGCGCCGAGGCCCTGCACGGCATCGGCCGCGCGGCCCGCGCGCGGCTGGCCGAGCTCGCCGAACGGACCGGCCTGCACGCCAAGCCGGAGACGCTGCTGGAGGAGCTCGGCGTCGCCGACCGCCAGCGCGTCGAGATCGTCAAGGTGCTCTACCGCGGGGCGAAGATCATCATCCTGGACGAGCCGACCGCGGTCCTCGTGCCGCAGGAGGTCGACGCGCTCTTCGCGACCGTCCGGGAGATGAAGGCCGACGGCTACACGTTCCTCTTCATCTCGCACAAGCTCGACGAGGTGCGCGCGATCGCCGACACCGTCACGGTGATCCGGCGCGGCACCACCGTCGGCACCGCCGACCCGAAGACCATCACCTCGCGCCAGCTCGCGGAGATGATGGTCGGCTCGGAGCTGCCCAGCCCGGAGACCCGCGAGTCCACGGTCACCGACCGGGACGTGCTGCGGCTGACCGGGCTGACGCTCGGCGCCGAGGGCTCGGACCGCAACGCGCTCGACGACATCTCCTTCACCGTGCACGCGGGCGAGGTGCTCGGCGTCGCCGGCGTCGAGGGCAACGGCCAGACCGAACTGGTCGAGACCATCATGGGCATGCGCAAGCCGTCCGGCGGCACCATCGAGCTCATTCATGAAACTGGCACAGGCGCCAGCAAGGCGCGCGACATCACCAAGGCCGGCACGCTGGCGCGCCGCGAAGCCGGCATCGGCTACATCGCCGAGGACCGCACCCGGCACAGCCTGCTGCTCACGCAACCGTTGTGGGTCAACCGGATGCTCGGGTACCAGACCCGCGAACCGGTCTCCAAAGGACAGTTGCTCGACATCGCGGGCGCCCGCGCCGACACCGAGCGGATCGTGCGCGACTACGACGTCCGCACGCCCGGCATCGACGTCCCGGCCGCGGCGCTCTCGGGTGGCAACCAGCAGAAGCTGATCGTCGGGCGCGAGCTGTCGGGCGACCCGGTGCTGCTCATCGCGTCGCACCCCACGCGCGGGGTCGACGTCGGTGCGCAGGCGCTGATCTGGGAGAACATCCGCCAGGCCCGGGCGGCCGGCCTCGCCGTGCTGCTCATCTCCGCCGACCTCGACGAGCTGATCGGCCTGTCGGACACGATCCGCGTCATGCTGCGCGGGCGGCTCGTCACCGAGGCCGACCCCGCCACCGTGACGCCGCAGGAACTGGGCTCGGCGATGACCGGCGCCGGAGAGGGTGACGACGAATGACCTCCTGGCGCACGAAACTGCTGCCACCGCTGCTGGCGATCGTCTTCGCCGTGCTGCTGTCGGCGATCGCGCTGATCATCTCCGGCGCCGACCCGCTGCAGGCGTACGGCACGATGGTCGGCCAGATGTTCAAGGGCTCGACCGCGGTCGACACCGTGAACCTCGCGACCGTGTACTACCTGTCCGGGCTCGCCGTCGCCATCGGCTTCCAGATGAACCTGTTCAACATCGGGGTCGAGGGCCAGTACCGCTTCGCCGCCGTCGTCGCCGCCATCGCGGGCGGCGCGATGAAGCTGCCGCCGGTCATCCACGTGCTCGCGATCCTGGTGGTCGCGGTCGTGGCGGGCATGGCCTACGCGGCGGTCCCGGCGATCCTCAAGGTGACCCGCGGGGTCAGCGAGGTCATCTCGACGATCATGCTCAACGCGATCGTCGCCGGGATCATCGCGTTCCTCATCAACGCCGACCAGTTCGGCGTGCAGCGGGGCAACAACATCGGCACCCGCGTGATCGAGCCATCGGGCCGGATCCCCGGCATCCCGCTCGGCTCCGGCACGCTGTTCGGGTTCGTCTTCATCGCCGCGATCGTCGGCGGGGCCTACTGGTTCATGCTCAACCGCACGCGGTTCGGCTTCGAGCTGAAGGCGTCCGGCGAATCCACCACGGCCGCGGCCGCCGGTGGCGTCAACGCCAAGAAGATGACGCTCATCGCGATGCTGCTCTCCGGTGGCGTGGCCGGCCTGGTCGCCATGCCGGAGCTGCTCGGCCGCGACTACAGCTACGGCATCACCGCGACCCAGATGTACGGCTTCACCGGCATCGCGGTCGCGCTGCTGGGCCGCAACCACCCCGGCGGCATCGCGCTCGGCGCGCTGCTGTGGGCGTTCCTCGACACCTCCGCGGTGTCGCTGGAGCAGATCAACGTGTCCAAGGAGATCGCGACGATCATGCAGGGCATCATCGTGCTTTCGGTCGTCGTGGCGTACGAGGTCGTGCGCCGGGCCGACCTCGCGGCCGAACAACGGAGGGTGGGCCGCGCGCTCGCCGGCCGCAAGGGTTCCTCGGTCAGCGAAGGGGGTGCGGTGTGATCACCGACGTCGCTCCCGAATCCGGCTCGACGATGCCGGTCCAGCGCCGGCGCCGGGGCCGGGTCCCCGGCTGGCTGCGCGGCGTGATCTGGGCCGTGATCGCCATCGCCGTCATCTCGACGGCGTCGTACTCCACCGGCGTCGCCGCGCTGACGTCGTCCAACACCGCGCAGACGGCGCTGCGGCTCGCGCTGCCGATCCTGCTTTGTGCTTTGGGTGGTCTGTGGGCCGAACGCGCGGGCGTGGTCAACATCGGCCTCGAGGGCATGATGATCCTCGGGACCTGGGGCGCCGCTTGGGGTTCCTTCTACGGTGGCGTGTGGTCCGGCCTGCTGGCCGCGCTCGCGTTCGGCGCGCTGGGCGGGCTGCTGCACGCGGTCGCGACGGTGACGTTCAACGTCAACCACATCGTCTCCGGTGTCGCGATCAACCTGCTCGGCCTCGGCGTCACGAAGTACCTGGCGAACCTGATCTTCGCGCCGATCTCCGGCAACCCGCGGCAGTCGCCGGTGGTGCCGAAGTTCGACACCTACTCGGCGACGTTCCTCTCGGACTGGCTGGGCGACCTGGAGAAGGAGCAGCGCGTCGGGATCTCCGACGTCGCCGGCATCCTGCGCGGGCTGGTCACCGAGGTGGCGCCGCTGACGATGATCGCGATCATCCTCGTCCCGGTGAGCTTCTGGGTGCTCTGGCGGACCCGGTTCGGCCTGCGGCTGCGCTCGTGCGGCGAGAACCCGGTCGCGGCGGAGTCCCTGGGCGTCAACGTGTACCTGCACAAGTACGTCGCCGTCGTGATCTCCGGCGCGTTCGCCGGCATGGGTGGCGCGTCCCTGGTGCTGCTGCGCGGCGGCGCGGACTATCTGGAGAACCAGACGAACGGCCGCGGGTACATCGGCCTCGCGGCGATGATCTTCGGCAACTGGCGGCCGGGCGGCCTGCTCGGCGGCGCGGCGCTGTTCGGCTACGCGGACGGCCTGCAGCTGGCCGGCGGCGGCGAAGCGGTGCTCGCGCTGCTGTACGGCGCGGTGATCCTGGTCGCCGTGATCGTCGTCGTGCAGCTGTTCCGGCGGCAGTGGATCGCGGCCGGGCTCGGCGTCGTCGGCGCGGGCGTGCTGTACGCGATCTACTGGGCGAACGACACGCTACCGTCCGACCTGATCCCGTACACCGCGCACTTCGTGACGCTGATCGTGCTGGCGGTGGCTTCGCAGCGGCTGCGGCCGCCGAAGGCCGACGGGCAGCCGTACCGGCGGGGTGAGGACTGAGTGTCTACTGTGGATTGGGACGCGCTGCGTTCCCAGGCGATCGAAGCCGCTTCCCATGCGTACGCGCCTTATTCGGGCCTGCACGTGGGAGTCGCCGGGATCGTCGACGACGGCCGGGTCGTGACCGGGTGCAACGTCGAAAACGCTTCCTACGGGCTCGGGCTGTGCGCGGAGTGCACGATGGCCGGGCAGCTGCGGCTGTCCGGCGGCGGTCGCCTGGTCGCGGTGGCCTGCCGGTCCGGCGCCGGTGACCTGCTGATGCCGTGCGGGCGCTGCCGGCAGATCCTGTTCGAACTGGGCGGGTCTTCGTGCCTGGTGGACACGCCCAGCGGGATCCTGCCGATGTCGGACGTCCTGCCGGACGCGTTCGGCCCGGACGACCTGCCGTGAGCGAGCTTGCGAGCGAACCATCGGCACTGCGCGGGTTCGCGGCAGTAGACGTCATCCGGGTGAAGCGGGACGGCGGAACGCTTTCCGACGAGCAGATCGACTGGGTCGTCGACGCGTACACCCGCGGTGTCGTCGCCGAAGAGCAGATGTCGGCGCTGGCCATGGCGATCTTCCTGCGGGGGATGACCGCGGCCGAAATCTCCCGCTGGACGCACGCGATGATCGCGTCGGGGGAGCGGCTGTCTTTGGACGTCTCGCGGCCGACGGTCGACAAGCACTCGACGGGCGGGGTCGGCGACAAGATCACGCTGCCGCTGGCGCCCCTGGTGGCGGCGTGCGGGGCGGCGGTGCCGCAGCTGTCCGGGCGCGGGCTCGGGCACACCGGCGGGACGCTCGACAAGCTGGAGTCGATCCCCGGCTGGCGGGCTTCCCTTTCCACCGCCGAGATCGCCCGTCAACTGGAGGACGTCGGCGCGGTGGTCTGCGCGGCGACGTCCGGGCTCGCGCCGGCGGACAAGAAGCTGTACGCGCTGCGGGACGTCACGTCCACTGTGGAGTCGATTCCGCTGATCGCCAGCTCGATCATGAGCAAGAAGATCGCCGAAGGGGCGTCAGGGCTGGTCCTGGACGTGAAGTTCGGGTCGGGCGCGTTCATGAAGACGCTTTCGCAGGCGCGTGAACTGGCTTCGACGTTGACGTCGATCGGCCGCGACCACGGCGTTCCGACGACGGCGTTGCTGACCGACATGAACGTCCCGCTGGGCCGGGCGGTCGGCAACGCGGTGGAGGTCGCGGAGTCGGTTTCCGTGCTCCAGGGCGGCGGGCCGGCGGACGTCGTTTCGCTGACGGTGGCGTTGGCCCGGGAGATGCTGTCCTTGGCGGGGATCTCGGCCGACCCGGCGGCGGTGCTGGCTTCGGGTGAGGCGTACGAGACGTGGTGCCGGATGATCTCCGCCCAAGGTGGTGACCCTTCGGCGCCGCTGCCGACGCCGTCCCACGTCCACACGGTCGTCGCTCCGGCTTCGGGTGTGCTGGCTTCGCTGGACGCGTACGCGGTGGGCGTCGCGGCTTGGCGGCTCGGCGCGGGCCGGGCGCGGAAGGAAGACCCGGTCCAGGCGGCAGCCGGCATCCTGTGCCTGGCGAAGCCCGGCTCCTCGGTGACCGAGGGCGAGCCGCTGCTGGAACTGCACACGGACACCCCGGACGCGGTCCCGTCGGCGTTGGCGGCGCTCGAAGGCGGGTTCTCGATCGCCGCCGAAGCGCCCGAGCCGGGACCGATCGTCCGGGAGACGATCCGCGGCTAGGACACCTGCGTGGTGGCGGCGACCGGCGTCGCGCCGCCACCGCAGGAGAACCACATCCCGGACGGGGCGAACTGGACGTAGCCCGTCGTCGCGAAGGTGACCTGACCGGCGGCGGGCAGCGTGACTTGTGCGGTGCCGCCGGTCATCCGGAACGGCGCGCCGGCGTCGATCGCGGGGTTGGTCAGGCCGGTGGCGTCGACGTGGCCCGACGCGGCCCCGCCGAGGTCGAGCCCGACCCGGCCGGTGTACTTCCCGGCGGGTTCGGCGGGCCCCCACGGCGTCACGAAGGTGACGTCGGTGTGCACCGTGACAGCCTGCCCGGCGGCGGCGGTCGCGGGCGCGGTCACGGTGATCTCGAAGGTCTTGATCCCGGCGGGACCGCCGAAGGTGCCGCAACCCCAGGTGACGGAGACGGTCTCGGCCTCGGCGACGCCGGGGCCGAGCAGCCCCAGCCCGGCGGCGGCCACGACGACAACGGTCTTCTTGAGCTTCATCCCGGTTCCCCCTCTGATCGGTCCTCCGAGGGTGGCGCGGGCAGCAGGCGGCGAACGTCTCCCAGAATGCGCGCTCGGTTGTGACGACCGTCGCGAAGATGATCACCCGTCCGAGTGACCCACCCTCATCTTTCTCGGCGAAAGCTCAGCCCCGGGGGCCCTCGAAGCCGAACTTTCGCCGAGAAAGTGTTGTGGAGTGGTCACTCCGAAACATGGAGGAGGCCCCCATCGGTGTGGTGATGGGGGCCTCCTTCGTGCGGGGCTGCTTACTCCGTGGCTTCTTCCGAGCCTTCGCCCGTCTTGGCCTTGGCGTCGGCCGGCTTCGGGGCGCGGCCGTTGCGGGAGCTGCGGCGCGGCTGGCGCGGGGCCGGCGGGGGCGGGGCGATCTGCTGGACCGTCGGGCCGCCGCCGAGCATCAGCTCCGCGAACGTCGCCATCGCCTCGTCGAGCTGGCCGCCGATGCGGCGGACGCTCTCGTCGTTGCTCTTGCGGACCAGCGAGTCCACCGAGTCGGAGTCCGGCTGCTTGGCCAGCGTGTCCTCGACCTTCGACAGGCCGCTCTTGAGCGCGCCGTCGAGGTCGCCGATGCTCGAGAGGAAGCCGTCCTCCACCTTGTCGAGGCGGCCGGCCAGCTCGTCGAGGCGGGTGGTGACCGTTTCGAGCCGGTTGCCCAGGTTCTCCAGGCGGTCCGAGGCGTCGATCATCTCGCCGGTCTCGGTCAGCGCCGTCTTGAGCGCCTCGGTGTTCGCGCCGATCCGCTCCTTGGTGGCGCGGTCCAGCTCGTCGACCTTCGCGCGCAGCTCGTGGTCGGCGGTGTCGACGCGCTCGCGCAGCGTCGACTCGGCCTGCTCGATCCGCTCGCGGACCGGGCCGTGCACCGCCTGCGGCAGCGAGTCGAGCTTGCCGTCCTGCTTGTCGAGGTGCCCGCCCAGCTCGTCGAGCCGGCGGTGGATGTTCTGGAGCTTGTCCTCGAGCCCGTCCATCCGCCCGGCGACGCCTTCGAAGCGCGCGGCGACCCCGTCGAGGCGGCCGTCGAGCTGCGCGAAGGGCTTGGCGAGCTTGTCGACGATGCTCTCGACGGCGCGGGTCAGCGCGGCGATCGCGTTGTCCTGGGCCTCCAGGCGCGCCATCGTCTCGTCGAGGCGCTCGGCCAGCACGCTCGTCTCGGTGCGGTCGGGCATCTCGGACAGCCGCTTGCGGACCGCGCCCAGCGAGTCCACCGGCGCGAGGCGGGCGTAGATGTCGTCGAGCGCGTCGAAGATCTGCTGCTGCTCGCTCTCACGCACTTCGGCCGCGCGCACCAGCATGTTGCGCATCCGGTCGAAGGACGGGGCGGCAATGTGGTTGTCAGTGGTCACTGCTGTGTGTCCTTCGTCGGCGGGGAAATGGAGGGACGTGCCACGAAGCTTATCGATTGCAAAAATTGCTGTCTGTATGGCCCCCGTGAAGAGCCTATTGCGGAGGCTGCCCCCGGATGGCCGATTCGTCGCATGATCGTCAACGCTGAGGGTTAGCCCGAGCCTGAGACTTACGGCCATGTAGGGGAATGACAACGAGGTTACCGTTGGGGGATGCCTGACGAAAGCCCTGTTCTGACCAGCGAGACACTCCGCCGCGCGCCCAAGGTCCTCCTGCACGACCACCTGGACGGCGGCCTCCGCCCGGCCACCGTCGCCGAGCTCGCCGAAGCCACCGGTTATGCCGGTCTGCCCACCACCGACCCGGCCGAGCTGGGCACCTGGTTCCGCCGGGCGGCCGACTCCGGCTCACTCGTTTCCTACCTCGAGACGTTCGCGCACACGTGCGGCGTGATGCAAACGGAGGAATCGCTGGTCAGGGTCGCCGCGGAGGCGGTCGAGGACCTGGCCGCCGACGGGGTCGTCTACGCCGAGGTGCGCTACGCACCGGAGTTGTTCGTCGAACGCGGTCTGTCACTCGATGCGGTGGTTGAGGCCGTCCAAGCGGGGTTCACGGAGGGCGCACGCCGGGTGGCCGCGAACGGCGGCAGCATCCGGGTCGGGACGTTGCTCTGCGCGATGCGCCAGCACGCCCGCGCCCTCGAGATCGCGAACCTGGCCGTCCGCTACCGCGACGCCGGCGTCGTCGGCTTCGACATCGCCGGTCCCGAAGACGGATTCCCGCCGACCCGCAATCTCGACGCTTTCGAGTATTTGCGGCAGAACAATGCGCATTTCACCATTCACGCCGGAGAAGCGTTCGGGCTGCCGTCCATTTGGGAGGCGATTCAGCATTGCGGCGCCGAGCGGCTCGGGCACGGCGTGCGGATCGTCGAGGACGTCAAGACCGACGCGGACGGCACGGTCCACCTTGGACGGTTGGCCGCGTACGTCCGCGACCGCCGCATCCCCCTGGAGATCTGCCCGACGTCGAACGTCCAAACAGGCGCGGCGCGCTCGATCGCCGAGCACCCGATCGGCCTGCTCAAGCGGCTGCGCTTCCGGGTGACCGTGAACACGGACAACCGGCTGATGAGCGGATGCACGATGACCAGCGAATTCACCACTCTGCACGAGACCTTCGGGTACGGCCTCGACGACTTCCGGTGGTTCACGATCAACGCGATGAAATCCGCGTTCATCGATTTCGACGCCCGGCTCGCGCTGATCGACGACGTCATCAAGCCCGGGTACGCCGCGCTGGCCTGACGTCCGCCCCGGGGTCCTTGCGGTCCTTAGCCATGCCAACTATCGTTCAATATATAGGAAGTGGTTCTCAAAATATGAGACGGTGAGGACGATGGCGCAGGTCGCGAAGGGGTCAGTCGAGCAGCTTCAGGCGAGTTCGCGGCGGTGGCTCATCCTCGCGCTCGGCCTCGCCGCGCAGACCGCGAGCTGCTCGTTCCTCTACGGCATCCCGTTCCTGGTCCCGGCCATGCGCGAGGCGGAGGGGCTGACGCTGGCCGAGGCCGGGACGGTCGTCGCGGCGCCGAGCATCGGGCTCCTGTTCACCCTGATCGTGTGGGGCGCGGCTGCGGACCGTTACGGAGAGCGCCTGATCATGGCCCTCGGACTGGGGGCCTCAGGGTTACTCCTGGTGTACGCCGGGGTCGGAACTCACCCGGTCGGGCTGCTCTTTGGGGTGTTCTTGGCGGCCGGTGCGTGTACGGCTTCGGTGAACGCGGCGAGCGGTCGCGTCGTGATGGGCTGGTTCGCGAAGTCCGAGCGCGGCGTGGCGATGGGGATCCGCCAGACGGCCCAGCCGCTCGGCGTGGGCGTCGCGGCGCTGGGGCTGCCGCCGCTGGCCGCGCACTTCGGGTTCCGCGCGGCGGTGCTGCTGCCGGCCGGGCTGGCGATCCTCGTCGCGTTGCTGGTGGCGTGGCTGGTGACGGACCCACCGCGGCCGCCTCGGCCGGCAACGGGGGAGAAGCCGCCCTCGCCGTACCGGCACGCGACGCTGTGGCGGGTCCACGGCGCGAGCGCGCTGCTGGTGGTGCCGCAGTTCGCGGTGTCGGCGTTCGCGCCGGTGTACCTGGTGGCGGTGCAGCACTGGAGCCCGTTGTCGGCGGGCTGGTACCTGGCGGTGGTCCAGGTGCTGGGCGCGCTGGGGCGGCTGGGGTCGGGCTGGTGGTCGGACCGGGTGGGCAGCCGGTTGCGGCCGATGCGCCAGCTGGCGGTGGCGAGCTGCCTGGTGATGCTGCTGGTGGCGGTGGGCGACGCGTCCTGGCCGTGGCTGGTGCTGCTGGCGTTGGCGCTGGCGGGGGTGATCACGGTGGCGGACAACGGGCTGGGCTTCACGGCCTCGGCGGAGCTGGCGGGCCTGGCCTGGTCGGGGCGCGCGATGGGGACGCAGAACACGGGCCAGAACATCGCGGCGTCGCTGACACCGCCGTTGCTGGGGTTGGTGATCGGGGACAGCCGGTACGCGCTGGCGTTCTGCGTGGCGGCGGTGTTCCCGGCGCTGGCGGTGCTGGTGGTGCCGGTCCGCGCGGAGGGGGCTTCGGAGGACTGACGCCGACCTGGAGTCGGATGGCCCGGGCTCACGGTGGCCCGCTGCCCAGTTGCCGGAGCGGTACCGGGCACTGTTCGCCGAGGGGATCGCTCACGCGGCGCGCGGCGGGCGGCCGCTCGACCGTGCCGGGGTGGCGCCTCGGCCGTGCCGGGGTGGCGGCTGAGAACGCCAGGCTGACTGCCGTCGCCCGGACAGCTCCTCGGTGCCCATGCCGCCCGCGGGGGCGCCCCCCGTCTCCAGCGTATCGGCTGCCTACGACACGAACCGGCCGCCGCGGAGGCGGACGGGCCGAGTTGTCCACAACCGGCCCCCGGGCTGTGGACCGATGCTCCCGGCCCCGGGCGGCGACGACATGAATGAGTCATTCATGTCGCCACACGACATGAATGACTCATTCATGTCATCTGGCGCACCCCCGGACACGACGGAGGCCGCCTCCCCAACCCGCGGGGAGGCGGCCTCCGAAAGCTGAAACTCAGGCGACCGTCAAGCGGTTCTCGAAGCCCTCGACGAGCTTCCGCCAAGCGCTCTGCTCCGCGTCGAACGGCGCCGACGGCTCCAAGCGCGTCGGGTCCGGGCGGAGCACGAACGACACCAGCCAGCCCAGGCTCTCGTTGCTCGCCAGCGCCGTCTCGGCCGAGTCGTCGCCCGCCCAGTCCGCCGCGTCCGTGATCAGCTCGACCGCCAGCTCCAGCTGCGTCGGGTCGATCGACTCCGGGCCCTCCGCGATGTCCGCGTCCAGGCCCGTCAGCACGTACGTGTTCTCCGGGTCGACCTCGATCTCCAGCTCGCCGGCCGTCGCCTTGGCCAGGACCTCGTCCCACGTGGACACGTCCGCGAGGTCCGTGTCGGCCAGGTCCTTGCCGTCGGCCAGCGCGCGGGCCAGGGCCTTCTCCGACGTGAACACGTCGATCTCGCCCTCGCTGCCCAGGAACACCGGGGCGTCGTCCAGGTAGCAGCGCAGCGTGTAGTACTCCGCGCCGGACGTGATGATCTTGATCGGGTCGATGCCCACCTCGGCCCAGAAGCCGACCGGGCCCTCTTCTTCTTCCTCGTCGTCTTCGTCATCCGAGGAAATCGCTTCGAGGTCCTCTTCGCCCTCGGCGCCGGCCTCGGCCTCCGCGGACTCCTCGTGGAACGCCGCCAGCTCCTCGGCCGTCTGCTCGAGGACCTTCTCGTCGACGTCCGGCACCGTCACCAGGCCGTCGATCGCGTCCAGCACGGTGTCCCACTTCGTCGACACCGTCTCGGACAGGTCGTTCCACACCTGGACGCCGACGCTCCCGGTGAACGGGAGGGTGCCCTGGTCCAGCAGCGAGAAGCCCTCGGTCGAGTCGAGGATCTCGTGCACCTCTTCGAGGTCGCAGACGTCGGCGAGCGACCGCACGATGCCGACGATCTCCGCCAGCTCGGCGATGTGCCAGACGTCCGGCTCCTCGGCGACGAGCTCCGGCACGCCGACGAGGTCGTACGTGTGGTCCTCGTCCGGGATCAGCTCGGGCACGTTCAGCGACGGCACCGCGTCCCACGCCGGGTGGTCGATCAGGTCGTGCCGCTCCGACGTGCGGACGAAAGCGGCCAGGTGCGCGGCGTCCGGGAAGGCGTACAGGTCGTCCTCGTCGCCGAGGAACGCTTCCCACTCCTCGCCGTCTTCCCGCCAGCGCGGGGCCCACAGGGTGACGACGTCGCCCTGCGGCAGCCCGAGTTCGATCGGGATGATGTCCTGTGCCATTCCTAAGCCCTCCGGTGTACCGCCCGTGTGCGCGCGACACCGTATCTCCCGGTCGAAGCGCGGTAACGCGAAGCCTACGGGTTTACCACGCGCGATGCGATCGCCCCTGCCGACTTTGCGACGAGCGGATGGCACGATGGACGTCTGATGACTCTCACAGACCTCCTGCCTGCGGATCCCGACCCCGACGCCCTCTTCGAAGCGTTCACGACCTGGACGGCCGATCGGGGCATCGAGCTGTACCCGGCGCAGGAGGAGGCGGTGATGGAGGTCGTCTCCGGATCGAACGTCATCCTCTCGACGCCGACCGGCTCCGGGAAGAGCCTCGTCGCCGTCGGCGCGCACTTCACCGCGCTCGCCCAGGGCCGCCGCAGCTACTACACCGCGCCCATCAAAGCCCTCGTCTCGGAGAAGTTCTTCCAGCTCATCGAGATCTTCGGGGCCGACAACGTCGGGATGATGACGGGTGACTCCAGCGTCAACCCGGACGCCCCGATCATCTGCTGCACGGCCGAAATCCTGGCGAACATCGCGTTGCGGTTCGGTGCCGAGGCGCCCGTCGGGCAGGTCGTCGCCGACGAGTTCCACTTCTACTCCGAGCCCGACCGCGGCTGGGCGTGGCAGGTGCCGCTGCTCGAACTGCCGAAGGCCCAGTTCGTCCTGATGTCGGCGACGTTGGGCGACGTGTCCTTCTTCGAGAAGGACCTCACCCGCCGCACCGGCAAGCCGACCGCCGTCGTGACGTCGGCGCAGCGCCCGGTGCCGCTGACCTTCCGGTACGCGCTCACGCCGCTGCACGAGACGATGTCCGAGCTGCTCAACGGCGGTCAGGCGCCCGTCTACGTCGTGCACTTCTCGCAGGCCGCGGCCATCGAGCGGGCGCAGACGCTGATGAGCATCAACGTCACGACGAAGGCCGAGAAGGAGTCCATCGCCGAGCTGATCGGCGACTTCCGGTTCTCCGCCGGCTTCGGCAAGACGCTCTCGCGGCTGGTCCGCCACGGCATCGGCGTGCACCACGCCGGCATGCTGCCCAAGTACCGCCGATTGGTCGAGACCTTGGCGCAGTCCGGGCTGCTCAAGGTGATCTGCGGGACCGACACCCTCGGTGTCGGCATCAACGTGCCGATCCGGACGGTCGTGTTCTCCGCGCTGACCAAGTACGACGGCGTCCGCCAGCGCCACCTCAAGGCGCGCGAGTTCCACCAGATCGCCGGCCGCGCCGGGCGGGCGGGCTACGACACCGACGGCTACGTCGTCGTCCAGGCGCCCGACCACGTCGTCGAGAACGCGAAGGCGCTGGAGAAGGCGGGCGACGACCCGAAGAAGAAAAAGAAGATCGTCCGGAAGAAGGCGCCCGAGGGGTTCGTCAACTGGACCGAGAGCACGTTCGACCGGCTCATCGCGGCCGAGCCCGAGCCGCTGACGTCGAGCTTCAAGGTCACGCACTCGATGCTGCTGAACGTGATTTCGCGGCCGGGCAACGCGTTCGACTCGATGCGCCACCTCCTGGAGGACAACCACGAGGACCGCGCGTCGCAGCGCAAGCTGATCCTGCGCGCCATCGCGATCTACCGCGCGCTGCTCGCCGCCGGCGTCGTCGAGCGGTTGTCCGAACCGGACGAGCAGGGCCGGATCATCCGGCTCACCGTCGACCTGCAGTTCGACTTCGCGCTCAACCAGCCGCTTTCGCCGTTCGCGCTGGCCGCGATCGAGCTGTTCGACCTGGAGTCGCCGAGCTACCCGCTCGACGTCGTGTCCACTGTGGAGGCCACGGTGGACAATCCGCGGCCGGTGCTGTCGCAGCAGCAGTTCAAGGCGCGCGGCGAGGCCGTGAACGCGATGAAGGCCGAGGGCATCGAGTACGACGAGCGGATGGAGCTGCTCGAGAACATCACGTACCCGAAGCCCCTGGAAGAGCTGCTGCAGGGCGCGTTCCACAGCTACCGGCAGGGTCACCCGTGGGTCGACGACTACGAGCTGTCGCCCAAGTCCGTCGTGCGCGACATGTACGAGCGCGCGATGAACTTCGTGGAGTACATCGGGTTCTACCAGCTGGCGCGGTCGGAAGGCCTGGTGCTGCGCTACCTCGCCGACGTCTACGACGCGCTGCGCCACACGGTGCCCGACGAGGCCAAGACCGAGCCGCTGCAGGACCTCATCGAGTGGCTCGGCGAGCTGGTCCGGCAGGTCGACTCGAGCCTCCTGGACGAGTGGGAGGCGCTGCGGCACCCCGAGAACGTCACAGCGGAAGGGCCGGTACCGTCGTCCCGCCCGCCGGAACTGCCGCCCGCGGTCACCCGCAACGAGCGCGCGTTCCGCGTCCTGGTGCGCAACGAGCTGTTCCGCCGGGTCGAGCTGTTCGCGCGGCGGGCGTGGAACGTGCTGGGCGAGCTCGACGCGGCGTCCGGCTGGGACGCCGAGGCGTGGCAAGACGCGATCGAGGACTACTTCGAGGAGTACGACTCGCTCGGCACCGGCCCGGACGCGCGCGGCCCGAAGCTGCTGATGATCGACCAGCAGCCGGACGTCTGGAAGGTCCGCCAGATCTTCGACGACCCGGCGGGCGACCACGACTGGGGCATCAGCGCGGAGGTCGACCTGGCGGCGTCCGACGAGGCGGGGATGGCCGTGGTGCGCGTGACCGAGGTGGGCGCGCACTGATCATTGCGAATTCCTGACTGGTCAGTCATCGTGATCCCATGGTGGCGACAGTGCGGGAGCACCGGATCGGCGACGTGCGCTGGACGATCGTCCGAGGTCCCCGGGAAGCCGCTTTCCACGCGTTGGGTGCGTACGCGGCGGCCGACATCCGGACCGTCTTGGCCGGACTGCCGTCGTGGCCGGTCGCGTCGCGGGCCCGGCGGTCGCCGGTGCTGTTCCGGGCGATCGAGTCGGCGTCCCAGGTCGAGCACCCGGACGCGTACGCCGAGCTGACGGCGCTGGCCGCGGGGGCGGGAGTGCCGTTCGACGACCTGCTGCTGGCCAACTTGCGCGGCGACTTGGGCGCGGGCGACGGGACGGGCTGCACGGACCTGGCGTGGGCGCCTTCTCTGCTGGGCCACAACGAAGACGGCGCGCCGGTGTTCGACGGCATCGGCCGCCTGCTGACGCTGCTGATCGACGGCGAGCCGGGTGTGTGCGTGTGGTGGTACCCGGGGTTCCTGCCGTCGAACACGTTCACGCTGACCACGCACGGGCTGGTGTGGGGGATCGACAGCGTGAACGTGGTGACGCCGTCGCCGTGCGCGGGCCGGCACTTCGTGGCGCGCACGGCCCAGCGCGCGTCCGGGTTGGCCGAGGCGGTGTCGGTGTTGCGTTCGCGTCCTTCGGCGGGTGGGTTCGCTTACACGATGGGGCAGGTCGGGTCGCCTTCGTTGACGGTGGTCGAGAAGGCGGGGCACGAGACCGCGGTGACCACTGTGGATAGTGGATTTGCCTGGCACACCAACCACTTTCGGCGGTTGTCGCCCTCGTTGGATTCGGCTTCCGAGGAGAGCTTGGCTCGCGCTGAGGTGTGCGCGCATCTGGATCCGGTCGCTCCGGACGCGAAGTGGCTGGTTTCGGTGTTGACCGGTGCCGTCCATCGGAATGCCATCGGTGGTGACGACCTGATGACGTTGAGCACGCTGGTGACGGATTTGGCTTCGGGTGAGGTGACTTTGGTTCCGCGTGGTGGCGGGCCGGTGCGCGCCCGGGCGGCGGATCTGGCGTCGGGAAAGGTCGAAGCGGTGAGCTGAATCGGCCGGAGCCTGTCTCGCCAGAGTTATCCACATCGGGTTCGGTTGTCCACAGATTCGGCTGATCACCCTTTTGTGCAGGTCAGGGCCGATAGACTGGACTAGGGACGTCCCCCCGGAGGAGGGCGGGGGCGCGCTCGTGCGGGGCGTTGGCGGCATCGATGGAGGCGGGTCCTGCTGGCCGGCCCGAACGCGACCGCCATCGAGTACGGCCTCTGATCGCTCAGCCCATCGGCGTCAGGATCGCCTGGGCGTCCTCGCCCGCGAACCACAGCCCGATGGCGAACGCCGCCGTCGCTTCCAGCAGCGCCGCGCGGTCCAAGCCGCCCGCGATCACCGGCTTCGCGCCGATGTCGTGGACCAGCGTGCTCACCTTCTCCAGCGCCGCCGGGTCGTCGCCGCACAGCGGGACCGACAGCGGGCGGCCGGCGAACACCGGTGGCCTCATCCGCCAGACGTCCACGTGCGCCAAGTTGAACCCCTTCACCACGTGGGCCTCCGTTGCGATCCGCGAAGCCACCGGGGCGCCGGTCAGTGCCGGGTCGTTGGTGCAGTCCACCAGGACCTTCCCACCCAGGGGCCCGGCCTTCGCGAGGACCTCCCCGATGGCCATCGACGGGATGGCGAGCAGGACCACCTCGGCGAACGCGGCCACCTCGCGCCACGTTCCCGTCTTGCGGCCCGCCGCCCTGATTTCGTGGCCCGCGCGCTCCCACTGCGTGCCGAGCGCGTCCGCCATTCCGCCCGTGCCGAAGATCCCGATCCGCATGCCGCCTCCTTGTGCTTGGCTGTCCAGCACGACGGTAGGAACCCGGAAAGGAACCGAACGGTAACCATGGACTTCCTCGCCGACTGCCGGACGCGGCTCGCGTTCGACCTGGTCGCCAACACGTGGCACCCGGTGGTGCTCTGGGCGTTGCGCGACGGCCCGCGCCGGCACGTCGACCTGCGGCGCACGATCGGCGGCATCAGTGCCAAGGTGCTCACGGGAGCCTTGCGGCGCCTGGAATCCGACGGTCTCGTCGAGCGCCGCGAAGGCGCCTACGCGCTCACGGCGCTGGGTTCAAGCTTCCTGGAGCCGATCGAGGGCTTCGGGCGGTGGGCCGCTGAGCACGGCGACGACGTCGTCGCCGCTCAAAACCGAGCACGATCAGCGTGACCAGCGACAACGCTGGGAGCGGGTAGCCGAGCAGCAGCCCGGCGGTGACGTCGAACGCGGGTGCGCCGATTCCGGCCATGAAGACCCAGGTCGGCGCGGTCGGTGGCTTGGCGGTGGGGGACCACGGCGTCTTGCGGCCCGGTTTCGCGACCGATAGCCAGGCCTGGAACGCCAGCGCGCTCGCCATCAGCGACGCTCCGGCGATCTGCGGCCAGGCGACGGCGCCGGTGTCGGCGGAGTCGCGCAACGCGGGGGAGAGCAGGAAGATCCCGGCGTAGAGCTGGATCAGCGTCAGGGCGAACTTCGTCAGCACCCACCAGTGCCGGAAGTAGCCCCACGCGGTCGCCCCGGCGAGGAGGAGGCCGGTGAACGCGGAGACGTTCGCCATCGGGGCGAGCAGGACGGAGTCGAGGCGGTCGGCCGGCACCGGTGCGCCCGACGACATCAGCACGACGAGCGCGAGGGCCTGGCTCATCCAGGCGACGGACGAGACGACGTGCAGCCAGACGACGGCTTGGCGCCAGCGAGGGGAAGTTTTCACGCCTCCCAGGCTCGCGAAACCGGGGCGCGGGCACATCGGGCGCGACCCGGGTTTCGCCCCGGAGCCGGGAGGGAGCGAAGTGCGCCAGAGGAAGTACGCGGATGGGGAGGGGATACTCCCGGGGGAGTAGACCGGTCGCGCGGGTGGGCTCGCCCGGCATGGCCGGGCGGGCGAGCCGTGCCGCCGTTGGGGTAAGCCGTCGTGGTCGGCTGTGCGGTGCGGTGATGCGTGCGGGCAGGCCGCCGCGCTCAGCCGCGCGGCGCCGGCGGGTTCTTCGCCGCCAAGGCCAGCAACGGCACCGCTGCCGCCGCGTCGGTGATCAGCGTCGACACCATCCCGGACCGCAGCACCGCGTCCACCGCCGCCGCCTTCGGCCTGCTGTACCCGAGCGCGATCACCTCCGGCACCGCCATCAGCTCCTCATGACTGATCGCCAGCACATGATGAGCCAACCCTGTCGACAAAGCGTTCCCGGACGCGTCGAACAACCGCGCCGCCACTTCCGCCGTCGCCCCGCGAGCCGCGATCGCCGCCCGTTCGGCCTCGTCCAGCGCGTCGTACACCGTCGACTCGCCCGGTTGCCACGCGCCGATGCTGACCACCGCCTTCGTCAGATTCCGGAACTGCCCGAACGTCTCCGCGATCCCCGGCTGCCGCCGCAGCGTCTCCGTCGTGCGGCGGTCCGGCAGCACCAACGGCCCGAAGATCGGGTACGCGTCGCCGCCGGATACCGAGGTCACACGGCTGACCGTCTCCACCGAGCGGCCGCGCATGTCCATCCCCGCCTGGACCCCGCACAGCTGGACGATCGGGCACCGCGGCAACGACCGGATCGCCTCCGTCATCGCGTTCACCGACCGCGCCCACGACAGGCCGATCACGTCCGACGGGGTCGCGATCTCCTCCAGCAGCCGGGCCGCCAGCGTCCCGATCTTGGCCCGGACGACCTCCCGCGGCTCGCGCTCGGTTGAGCGTTCGAGGACCAACGCCTGCTTCAGGCCGTACGTCGAGCGCACCTCGTCCGACAGTGCCAGGTCCACCGGGGCCGGCAGCGAGAACTCCACCCTGACCAGGCCGGACTCCATGGCCGTGTCGAGCATCCGGGCCACCTTGAACCGGCTGACGCCGAACTCGTCGGCGATCTCCAGCTTGGAACGTCCCTGCACGTAGAAGCGCCGGGCGACGGTGGCGAGCAGCATCGCTTCCGAGAGCGAAGCACCCTTGCGAGAAGCGCTCATCTGAGCACTATAGCGCGAAATCCGCCCGAAAGGTTGACGTAACACCGACGTCAGACCTCTAATGCCTTCACATGTTCTCGACGCCATAGGTCAACGCTGCTCATATGAGCGCGAGGAAGGGGCTAGGCATGCGTGCCGCCATCGTCGACCGGCCCGGTGAGATCAGGGTCGGCGAGGTGCCCGATCCGAAACCCGGGGAACGTCAGGTCGTCGTCAAGGTCGGAGCGTGCGGGATCTGCGGGACCGACCTGCACATCGCGGACGGGCACTTCCCGCCCACCCCGTACCCCATCGTCCCCGGGCACGAGTTCGCCGGGGAGATCGTCGAGCTCGGCGCGGACGTGCCGGGCGAGTGGAAGGTCGGCGACCGCGTCGCCGTCGACCCGTCCCTGTTCTGCGGCTACTGCGGCCCGTGCCGCGCCGGCCACGGAAACCTCTGCGCGAACTGGGGCGCCACCGGCGACACCGTCAACGGCGCCTTCGCCGAGTACGTCGCCGTCCCGTCGTCCACCTGCTACCGCATGCCCGACTCGATGACCTGGGAACAGGGCGCGCTGGTCGAACCCGTCTCCTGCGCGGTGCACGGCGTGCGCCGCGTCGGCGTCGAAGCCGGAGAGCGCTTCCTCGTCGTCGGCGCCGGGACCATGGGCCTGATCATGCAGCAGTTGCTGCAGCGCTCCGGCGCGCAGGTCACGGTCGTCGACCGCAACGAAGCCCGCCTGCCACGAGCGAAAAGCCTCGGTGCCGTCGCCACCGCGAAGGACGTCAGCGACCTGAACGGCGAGAAGTTCGACGTCGCCGTCGACGCCACCGGCGCCGCGCCCGCCATCGAAGCGGCCTTCGACTCGATCCGCCGCGGCGGCCGGTTGCTCGTCTTCGGCGTCGCGCCGGCGGAAGCCCGCGTCGCGCTCTCGCCGTTCCGCATCTACAACGACGAGATCACCATCGTCGGCTCGATGGCCGTGCTGCACAGCTTCGGCACGGCGCTCGACCTCGTCGCGAATGGTGCGATCGACACCGATTCGCTGCTCACGGACAGGTTGCCGCTTGAGCAGTACCCCGAGGCGCTGGCCAAGATGCGCAGCGGCTCGGGCCTCAAGGTGCAGGTACTCCCGGGAGGCGGCCGTGCGTAAGCTCCTCACCCTCTTCGCCGCGACGTCGCTGCTGGTCACCGGCTGCGCGGGCGCGGGCTCGATCGGCCAGGGAAACAGCACGCTCGTCATCGCGATCGTGTCCAACCCGCAGATGAAGGACGCGATCTCGCTCGCGCCGGAGTTCGAGAAGGCCACCGGCATCAACCTGAAGTTCGTTTCGCTGCCGGAAAACCAGGCCCGCGCGAAGATCACGGCGTCGACCGCCACCGAGGGCGGCGAGTTCGACGTCGTCATGATCAGCAACTACGAGGCACCGCAGTGGGCGGCCAACGGCTGGCTCGAGAACCTCGAGCCGCACATGGCGTCGACCCCGGGCTACGACGAAGGCGACTTCATCCCCAGCATCAAGCAGTCGCTGTCGTACCAGAACCAGATGTACGCGGTGCCCTTCTACGGCGAGTCGTCGTTCCTGGCCTACCGCAAGGACCTCTTCGACAAGGCCGGGCTCACCATGCCGGCCAAGCCGACGTGGCAGCAGATCGCCGACTTCGCCGCGAAGCTCGACGACAAGGCCGCCGGCGTCAGCGGTATCTGCCTGCGCGGCAAGCCCGGCTGGGGCGAAAGCCTCGCGCCGTTCACGACCGTGGCCAACACTTTCGGCGCGCAATGGTTCGACAAGGACTGGAACGCCAAGCTGACGTCGCCGGAGTTCACCGAGGCCGCGAACTTCTACGTCAACCTCATCCGCGAGCACGGCGAAGTCGGCGCCTCCAGCGCCGGGTTCTCCGAGTGCGGCACGCGCTACACCCAGGGCCAGGCCGCCATGTGGTACGACGCGACGGTCATGGCGGGCACCAACGAGGACCCGTCGAGCAGCAAGATCGTCGGCAAGTCCGGGTACGCGCCGGCGCCGGTCGTCAAGACGCAGGCCAGCGGCTGGCTCTACACCTGGGCGCTCGGCATCCCGAAGGTCGCCAAGGACAAGGACGCGGCCTGGAAGTTCATGGCCTGGATGACCGACAAGGCGTACGTGCAGAAGGTCGGGGCGACCTACGGCTGGAATCGCGTCCCGCCGGGTGTCCGCCAGTCGACGTACGCGATCCCCGACTACGCCAAGGCCGCGGCGGCCTACGCCAAGCCCACTTTGGACGGTATCGCCGACGCGAACCAGCAGAAGGCCATGGCGAGCCCGGTGCCCTACCCCGGCATCCAGTTCGTCGGCATCCCCGAGTTCCAGGACCTGGGCACCCGGGTGAGCCAGCAGTTGTCGGCGGCGATCGCCGGCCGCGAGTCCGTCGAAGACGCCCTGAAGCAGTCCCAGGACTACGCCCAGACGGTGGGCGACTCCTACAAGGCGGTGCAGTGATGTCCACGCTCTCCGTAGAAACCCCCACCTCCCAGACGCACGCGAAGGTCGAGGAGAAGAAAGGCCTGAGCACCGCGGCCAAGCGGCGGCTGCCACTGCTGCCCGCGCTGCTCTTCGTCGTCGCGGTGACGCAGCTGCCGTTCCTGCTCACCGTGTTCTACTCGTTCCAGTCGTGGAACCTGGTCCGGCCGGGTTCGCGGCACTTCGTCGGCCTCGACAACTACATCGACGTCTTCAGCGACACGACGTTCCTGGTCGCGCTGCTCAACACCGTGCTGCTGACGGTGGTGTGCGTGCTCGTCGCGCTGCTGCTCGGCCTCGGCCTGGCGATCCTGCTCGACCGGAAGTTCTTCGGCCGCGGCGTCGTCCGGACGCTGCTGATCACGCCGTTCCTCATCCTGCCCGCGGCCGGCGCGCTGCTGTGGAAGACGACGGTGTTCGACCCGACGTACGGGCTGCTGCACTTCGTCTTCGGCACCGACGTCGACTGGCTGTCGGAGTTCCCGCTGGCCGCGGTGATGGCGCAGATCGTGTGGCAGTGGACGCCGTTCATGATGCTGCTCATCCTGGCCGGCCTGCAGAGCCAGTCCAAAGAGGTCCTGGAAGCGGCCTCTGTGGACGGTGCGAGCCGGTGGCGGACGTTCGTCTCCATCACGCTGCCGCACCTGGCCCGGTTCCTGCAGCTGGCGACGCTGCTGGGCGCGATCTACATCGTGAACAGCTTCGACGCGATCTTCCTGATGACGCAGGGCGGGCCGGGCACGGCCAGCACCAACCTGCCGTACTACATCTACCAGCGCGCGTTCGAAGGCTTCGACGTCGGCCAGTCGTCGGCGATGGGCGTGATCGTCGTGATCCTGACGATGATCGTCGCGACCTTCGCGCTGCGCTTGATGTTCCGCACCTTCTCCGTGAGCGGAGGGATCAAATGACCACCGTTGCTCCCCGCAAACGTGCTTATGGCAAGGGTTCGCTGACCCTGGCGACCTGGGTGCTGGCCATCCTGTTCGTCTTCCCGCTGCTGTGGATGATCCTCACGGCGTTCAAGCAAGAGGCGGACGCCTACACCGACCCGCCGAAGCTGTTCTTCACGCCGACGTTCGACCAGATCTCGAACGTCCTGAACGGCGGGTTCCTCCCGTACGTGTCGAACTCGGCGTTCGTCACGATCCTGTCGACGCTCCTGGTGCTGCTCTTCGGCGTCCCGGCGGCGTATGCGCTGTCTCTGGCGCCGGTGAAGGGCACGTCGAACGCGCTGGGCTTCTTCCTCTCGACGAAGATGCTGCCGATCGTCGCGGCGATCATCCCGCTGTACATCATCTCCCAGAACACCGAGCTGCTGGACACGGTGTGGGCGCTGGTCATCCTGTACACCTCGATGAACCTGCCGCTGGCCATCTGGATGATGCGGTCGTTCTTCCTCGAAGTGCCGCACGAGATGATCGAGGCGGGCCGGATCGACGGCGCGAACCTGCCGACGCTGCTGCGGAAGATCATCATGCCGGTGGTGGCGCCCGGGATCGCGGCGACCGCGCTGATCTGCGTCATCTTCTCCTGGACCGAGTTCTTCTACGCGGTCAACCTGACGGCGGCGCGGGCCGGCACCGTGCCGGTGTTCCTCGTCGGGTTCATCACCAGTGAGGGCCTGTACTGGGCCCAGCTTTCCGCCGCCGCGCTGCTGGCCTCGCTGCCGGTGATGATCGTCGGCTGGATCGCGCAGAACCACCTCGTCCGCGGGCTGTCGATGGGAGCGGTGAAGTAGCCATGGCCGGAGTCGTTTACGAACACGCGTCGCGGATCTACCCGGGTGCCCAGGCGGTTCGCGCCGTCGACAAGTTCGACCTCGCGGTGCCGGACGGGGAGTTCCTGGTGCTGGTCGGGCCGTCGGGGTCCGGCAAGTCGACGGCGCTGCGGATGCTCGCGGGGCTGGAGGACGTCGACGAGGGCGCCATCCACATCGGCGACCGCGATGTCACCCACCTGCCGCCGAAGGACCGGGACATCGCGATGGTGTTCCAGTCCTACGCGCTGTACCCGCACATGACGGTGGCCGAGAACATGGGCTTTGCGCTGAAACTGCGTGGACTGTCCAAAGCGGACATCGACGCGAAGGTGGCCGAGGCCGCCGCGCTGCTGGACCTTTCGAAGTTCCTGGACCGCAAGCCGAAGGCATTGTCCGGCGGGCAGCGGCAGCGCGTCGCGATGGGCCGGGCGATCGTGCGCGAGCCGAGCGTGTTCCTGATGGACGAGCCACTGTCCAATCTGGACGCGAAGCTGCGGGTGGAGACGCGCGCGAACATCGCTCAGCTGCAACAGCGTCTCGGGACGACGACGATCTACGTCACCCACGACCAGGTCGAGGCGATGACGATGGGCGACCGGGTGGCGGTGCTCCGCGATGGGGTACTGCAGCAGTGCGCGTCGCCGCGGGAGCTGTACGAGAACCCGCTGAATTCGTTCGTGGCGGGCTTCATCGGTTCCCCGGCGATGAACCTCGCGACGCTGCCGCTGACCGAGGGCGGCGTCCGGCTGGGCGACGTCGTGCTGCCGCTGCCGCGGTCGGTTCTTTCGGCCGCCGGCGACCTGCGCGAGGTGGTCTTCGGCGTCCGGCCGGAGTCACTGGAGCTGGTTTCCGAAGGCGGCTTCGAGCTGGTGGTGGAGCTGGTGGAGGAGCTGGGCGCGGACGCGTACCTGCACGGCAAGGTGGGCGACGACCGGTTCGTCGTCCGGGTGGACGGCCGCACGCCGCCCCGGATGGGCGACAACGTCCGGGTCGCGTTGCGCGGCGAAGGCGAGACGCACGCCTTCCACCCGGAGACGACGCTGCGCCTTTCCTGAAGAGGTCAGGCCACGGCCACCTCGCGGGAACCCCTTACCCGCGAGGTGGCCGTTCCCTTGTCACTCCTGCAGGGAAAGGGCCTGGCTGGGGCACACGTGCACCGCTTCGCGGGCCTTCTCGACCAGCTCGCCCTCGGGCGTCTCGTTCAGGACGATGACCGTGCCGTCGTCCTCGCTCTGGTCGAACAGCGCGGGCTCGGTGAGCACGCACTGCCCGGCGCCGACGCACTTGCCGGTGTCCGCGATGATCTTCATGGTCCTTCTTTCCTGTGGTGGGATGGCAGTCCGATCTCTACCAGGTCACCGGCAGCCGGTACAGGCCGTAGATGTTCGCGTCGTCCTTGAACGGCAGGTCGTCCACCGAAGCGGCCAGCTCCAGCGAAGGAACGCGCCGGAAGAGCGTGTCGAACACGATCTGCAGTTCCATCCGGGCCAGGTTCTGGCCGAGGCACTGGTGCGGGCCGAAGCCGAACGCGACGTGGTGGCGGGCGCCGCGCTCGATGTCCAGCTCGTCCGGGTTCTCGAACGCGCGCGGGTCGCGGTTGGCCGAGTAGCCCAGCGCCAGCACGCCCTCGCCGGCGCGGATCAGCTGCCCGCCGACCTCGACGTCCTCGACGCACAGGCGCGCCGTGGCCGCGTCGACGATCGTCCAGTAGCGCAGCATCTCCTCGACCGCGTCGAGCGTCTTGCCCGGGTCCGCCTTGATCGCCGCGAGCTGCTCCGGGTTGCGCAGGAACGCCACCGTGGACAGCGAAATCATGTTCGCCGTCGTCTCGTGCCCGGCGACGAGCAGCAGGAAGCCCGTAGCGGCCAGCGAAGCCCGCCGGTAGGTGCCGTCCTCGCGGAGCTTGACGATCTGCCGGCCGAGCAGGTCGTCCGGCGGGTTGTCCTCCTTCTGCGCGATGAGGTCTTCCATGTAGCCGCGGATGGTGTCGAACGCCGCCCGCCGCTCCTCCGGCGTCGTCGAGCGCTTGATCAGCTTCGCCGTGTGGGTCTGGAAGAAGTCGTGGTCGGCGTACGGGACGCCCAGCATCTCGCAGATCACCAGCGACGGGATCGGCAGCGACAGCGTTTCGACGAGGTCACCCGGCTTGGGCCCGGCCAGCAGCGCGTCGATCTGGCCGTCGACGATCTCCTGGATCCGCGGCCGCAGCGCCTCCATCCGGCGGACGGTGAACTCGCCGAGCACGGCCTTGCGGGCCGGCCCGTGCTCGGGCGCGTCCATGGTGATCATGGTGCGCTCGTCGCCCTGCCGCCGGAACCCGCCCTTGACCAGCTGCGGGAAGTCCGGGTGCTGGCGGTCGGCGCTGAACCGGCGGTCGTTCAGCACGGTCCGGACGTCCTCGTGCCGGGTGACCACCCAGGCCCAGCCGCCGTCGGGCAGCCCCACCTTCGAGACCGCTTCCGCCTCGCGGATCTCCTCGTAGGCCGGCGGCGGCGCGAACGGGCAGGTCCGGGTCATCGGGAACTCGTGCTTTTCGACGGTGGTCATGGCGTCCCCTTCACCAGGTCACGGGCAGGCAGTAGAGGCCGAAGATCTGTGCGTCGTGCTTGAACGGCAGCTGGTCGACCGGCGCGGCCAGCTTCAGCTCCGGGATGCGGCGGAAGAGCGTGTCGAAGACGATCTGCAGTTCCATCCGGGCCAGGTTCTGGCCGAGGCACTGGTGCGGGCCGAAGCCGAACGCGACGTGGTGGCGGGCGCCGCGCTCGAGGTCGAGCTTGTCGGCGTCCTCGAACGCGCTTTCGTCGCGGTTGCCGGAGTAGCTCAGGCCGAGCACGCCCTCGCCCTCGCGGATCAGCTGGCCGCCGATCTCGACGTCCGCCGTGGCGACGCGCGAGGTCGCGAACTCCGCGATCGTGAAGTACCGCAGCAGCTCTTCGACGGCGTCGAGCGTCTTGCCGGGGTCGTTCTTGATGATCTCGAGCTGGTCCGGGTTCTCCAGCAGCGCGACCGTGCCGAGCGAAATCATGTTCGCCGTCGTCTCGTGCCCGGCGAGGAGCAGGAGGAACGCCAGCGAGACCAGCGAGTCGTGGTCGACGTCGCCGTGCTCTTCGCGCTGCTTGAGGATCTGGCGGCCGAGCAGGTCGTCGGTCGGGTCGGCCTCCTTGGCGCTGACCAGCTGGTCGAGGTAGCCCTGCATCTCCTCGACGGCCTGCATCCGCGCTTCCTGCGTCACCTCCCGGTTCAGCAGGGTGGAGCTGCGCGACTGGAAGAAGTCGTGGTCGGCGTACGGGACGCCGAGCTGCTCGCAGATGACCAGCGACGGCACCGGCAGGCTCAGCGCGGAGACGAGGTCGGCGGGCTTCGGGCCGGCCAGCATCGCGTCGATGTGCTCGTCGACGATCTGCTGGATCCGCGGCTGCAGCGCCTTCATGCGCTTGACGGTGAACTCGCCGACGACCTCGCGGCGGGCGGTGGTGTGCTCCGGCGGGTCCATGTTGATCAGCGACGCGGTGAAGCGGCGGCGCTGCGGCCGGCCCTGCTTCGTCAGGATCGGGAAGCCCGGGTTGAACCGGTTCGAGCTGAACCGCGGGTCGGTCAGCATCTGCCGGACCTCTTCGAGGCGGGTGATGGCCCAGGCCTCCGAGCCGTCGGGCAGGCCGACGCGCTGGACCGGGCCCGCTTCGCGCAGCTTCTCGTACGCCGGCGGCGGGGCGAACGGGCAGCTGCGGGCGAGCGGGAAGACGTCGCCCTGAGTGGTGGGTTCGGCGACTTCGGTCATTTCGGGCCCCCTAAAGCGGACGTAAAGTATGCGGAGGATTACATTCCGGTTCTAGGCCCAAGGTACCGAAGCGGAAGGAAGTCGTCCACTAGCTAACGGGTGACCCGATGCGGATCCGGTGTGTGGCCGCTTGACCATGCGAGAATCAGCCCGCGCGATTCAGCGGAAGGCGAACGGCATGACGGCAGACCCCGAGACCACCCTGCGGGCGGACGCGCGCCGCAACCGCGACCAGATCCTGGCCGCCGCGAAGACGATCTTCGCCGTCTCCGGTCCCGAGGTGCCGATGGAGGAGATCGCCCGCGCGGCCGGCGTCGGCGTCGGGACGCTCTACCGCCGGTTCCCGGACCGGGACGCGCTGGTGCGCGCGGTCGCGATGGACAACTTCGAGCGGGTGCTGATCGACGCCCGGGCCATCGCCGCCGAGGAGACGTCGGCGTGGAGCGCGCTGTCGCGGCTGCTGCGGCAGTCGGTGGAGCTGCAGCTGAGCGTTCAGCTGGCGATGGTGTCGCCGCGGGCGCTGGTGATCCTGAAGAACGACCCCGAGGTCCGCCGGCTGCGGGACGAGATCCTCGAGGTCCTCGACGAGTTCGTCGACGGCGCGAAGGCCGAGGGCAGGCTGCGGCTCGACGTCGGGTCGGGCGACATCGCGATCCTGTTCGCGACGCTGCTGCGGCAGGTGCGCGCGAAGTCCCCGGACGTGGCGGAGATGGCCGCGCGCCGGTGCGTCGGCATCATGATCGACGGCCTCAGTGCCCGGCCGGGCACCGAGCTGCCGGGCCGCCCGATCACGTCGCACGATCTGGACCCCGCGGACGACCACGCCTGATTCCGCGTTTTTCGTGTTAGGGTTCCGGCTCGTTCTGCCGAATTGTGGCTTGCGGGCGGGAAAATGCGACGAAGAATACCGGCCTGGTTGTTGGCGATTCCCTTTCTGGTGGTGATGGGCTGCGGAGCCGGCCCGGCAGCTCCTGTTTCTTTGCCTTCGTCGTCGTCTTTGCCTTCGTCGAGTGTCGCCGTCGCGCCGCCGACGTCGGTGGCTTCTCCTTCGGTGGTACCTCCTGCGGTGGTACCGACTCCGACGCCGCCGTCGACGACCCCGGTGCGCGGTTGCCGCAGCCCGGAGTTCACGACATCGGAGCCCGACGGCGGCTGGTCGGACGGCGGCTACTACGTCCACAACAACATGTGGAACACGGACGAGGCGGGCCCGGAAACGCTGCGGGCGTGCGCGTACGACAACTGGTACGTCGATTCCAGCCAACCCGACTCGACGTCGGTGAAAACCTATCCGAACGTCCACAAGGACATAAACGACCTGAACGGCAAACCGTTCAACGACTATTCGGTGATCCGCTCGACGTTCGCCGGCCGCGGCCCGGGCGTGGGCATCTACGACGTGGCGTACGACCTGTGGCTCAACGGCGTGGGCGACGGGGCGGGCGTCAGCGAGCTGATGGTGTGGACGGAGAACCTGAAGCAGCAGCCATCGGGCGACAAGCTGGCAACGTACACGGCGGGCGGTTTCACGTACGACGTGTGGGCCGACGACGGGTACGTGGCGTTCGTGTCCAGGTCGACTCAGTACTCGGGGAGCATCGACCTGAAGGCGATGATCGCGTGGGCGATCGGGAAGGGACTGATCCCGCCGAACCCGACGGTGAACCAGATCGGGTACGGGATCGAGTTCTGTTCAACCGGTGGGGGCAAGGCGCGGTTCACGCTGACGGACTTCTCGGTGACGATGAGCTAGCGCGCGTACCGCTGGAAGGTTCGTGGGGAGGGTCGGAACAGGGGCCAGCCGACCAGGAGATTCACTGCGCACAGGCCGACGGCGACGGCGGGGAGGCAGAGGTAGGCCGCGATGCCCGGCGTCACCAGGTGGACGATGCTGGTGGTGTCCTCGGCCGACCACGTGAAGCGGCCCATGAAGGTCACGTAGAAGAACAACGATGTGAAGAGGCCGGCGCCGACCGGCACCGCGAGCGGGTAGAGCGCCGTGGCCGACTTCCGCCGGTCCAGCAAGCAGCCCTGGGGGAGGGTGGTGACCCAGCCGCGGGCCAGGGTCATCGTCACGCCGGAGACCAGCATGTACAGGCCGAGGAACAAGCCCGTGATGACCGTCGAGAGGAGCATCGGGCCCGGCTTGCCGGGGAGCAGGACGCCGCCGATCGCGATGCCGAACCCGAGCAGCACCCCTCCGCTCACCGTGAGCACGCCCAAAGCCAGGCAAGGCCCGCGGAAACGCGCGGCCATGCGAGGCGGGATCCAGATCGGCTCGTTCACCATCGCCCCCTCAGCACTCTGTGTACCTGCTCGAAAGCCTAGCGTCATCGAATGCGATGGAGGCCACCACCCGACTCGGGTGATGGCCTCCATCGATTGAAAATCTCAGACGCCCAGCGGGTGCCAGACCGTCTTCGCCTCCAGGTACCTCCGCAGGCGGGTGATGTCCGGCGCCGCCGTCCAGTCCGGCTCTGTTGCCGGGACCGTCAGCACCCTCTTCACCGTGTTCGCCGCTTCGCGCGCCAACCCCACGCGGTCTTCCGGAGACGCTCCTGTCGGGTCCAGCGCGTTCACGTCACCGTGCGACGCCAGCCACGGGCCCAGTTCCGACGCCCGCCCCGTCAGGATGTTCGCCACTCCGCCCGGGACGTCCGAGGTCGCCAGCACCTCCGACAGCGTGATCGCCGGCAACGGCCGCTCCGCGCTCGATACCACCACCGCCGTCGAGCCCGTTGCCAGGACCGGGGCCAGCACCTCGACCAAGCCCAACAGGGATGACTGCTGGGGCGCCAATACACCCACCACGCCCGTCGGCTCCGGGACCGTGAACGAGAAGTACGGGCCCGCCACCGGATTGGCCGCGCCGAGGACCGTGGCGATCTTGTCCGTCCAGCCCGCGTACCAGACCCAGCGGTCGATCGCCGCGTCCACAATGGACTCGGCCTTCTTCGTCGCCAGACCCTCCGAAGCGGACACCTCCGCGACGAACTGGTCGCGGCGGCCCTCCAGGACCTCGGCCACCCGGTAAAGCACTTGGCCGCGGTTGTAGGCCGTGGCGGAAGACCAGCCCGGGAATGCCTTGCGGGCCGCGACCACCGCGTCGCGGACGTCCTTGCGGGACGCGTGCGCCGCGTTCGCCAGGAACTTGCCCTTGCCGTCCGTCACCGGGTACACCCGGCCGGACTCCGAACGCGGGAACTTGCCGCCGATGTACAGCTTGTACGTCTTCGCGACGGAAATCCGGTCAGACATTCAGGTACGCCTCCAGCCCGGTGCGGCCGCCTTCGCGCCCGAAGCCGGATTCCTGGTAGCCGCCGAACGGTGCGGCGGGGTCGAAGCGGTTGAAGGTGTTGGCCCAGACCACGCCGGCGCGCAGCTGGTTCGCCATCCACAGGATCCGGGAGCCCTTTTCGGTCCAGATGCCCGCCGAAAGCCCGTACGGCGTGTTGTTCGCCTTCGCGACGGCCTCGTCCGGCGTGCGGAACGTCAGCACCGACAGCACCGGGCCGAAGATCTCCTCGCGCGCGATCCGCATCGACTGGTGGACGTTCGCGAACACCGTCGGGGCGAAGAAGAATCCTCGGTCCGGCACCGGGCACGGGCTCGTCCAGCGTTCCGCGCCTTCGGCGTCACCCGACTCGACCAGCCCGCGGATCTTGGCGAGCTGCTCGGCGGAGTTGATCGCGCCGATGTCCGTGTTCTTGTCCAGGGGGTCGCCGATGCGCAGCGTCGAGACGCGGTAATGCAGCTTCTCCAGCACCTCTTCGGCGATGGACTCCTGGACCAGCAGCCGGGAGCCCGCGCAGCAGACGTGGCCCTGGTTGAAGAAGATGCCGTTGACGATGCCCTCGACGGCCTGGTCGAGCGGCGCGTCCTCGAACACGACGTTCGCCGCCTTGCCGCCCAGTTCGAGGGTCAGCTTCTTCGGCGTGCCCGCGACCTGGCGCTGGATCGCCTTGCCGACCTCGGTCGAGCCGGTGAAGGCGATCTTGTCGATGTCGGCGTGCTCCACAATGGACGCGCCGATGTCGCCCGCCCCCGGCAGGATGTTCACCACGCCCGGCGGCAGCTCGGCCTGCCGGCAGATCTCCGCGAAGACCAGCGCGGTCAACGGCGTCGTTTCGGCCGGCTTCAGCACGACCGTGTTGCCGGTGGCCAGCGCGGGTGCGATCTTCCAGGCCAGCATCAGCAGCGGGAAGTTCCACGGGATGATCTGCCCCGCGACACCCAGGGGCCGCGGGTTGGGGCCGTAGCCCGCGTACTCCAGCTTGTCCGCCCAGCCGGCGTGGTAGAAGAAGTGCGCCGCCGCCGTCGGGACGTCGGAGTCGCGCGACTCCTTGATCGGCTTGCCGTTGTCGAGGCTCTCGAGAACCGCCAGCTCGCGCGAGCGCTCCTGGATCAGCCGCGCGATGCGGAAGAGGTACTTCGCGCGCTCGGTGCCCGGCATCTTCGACCACACCGAGTCGTACGCCTTGCGCGCGGCCTTGACCGCGGTGTCCACATCGGACTTCGACGCGGTGCCGACCTCGGCCAGGACCTCTTCGGTGGCGGGGTTGATCGTCTTGAGCGGCTCACCCGAGCCGTCGACGAATTCGCCGTTGACGAAGGGCTTGTAGGAGTCCTTGAGGTTCGCGATGGCGCGCGACTCCGGCGCCGGTGCGTACTCGAAAACAGGCATCAGTCCACCGTCACGTAGTCGGGGCCGCTGTAGTGGCCGTCCACCTGGGTGCGGCGCTGCAGCAGCAGGTCGTTGAGCAGGCTGGACGCGCCGAAGCGGAACAGGTCCGGGGTCAGCCACGCTTCGCCGGCGACCTCGTGCACGGCGACCAGGTACTTGATCGCGTCCTTCGTGGTCCGGATGCCGCCCGCGGGCTTGACGCCGCGCAGCTCGCCGGTGCGGACGTGCCAGTCGCGGACCGCCTGCAGCATGATGTGCGTGACCGGCAGCGTCGCGGCGGGGGAGACCTTGCCGGTGGACGTCTTGATGAAGTCCCCGCCGGCCAGCAGCGCCAGCCACGACGCGCGGCGCACGTTGTCGTAGGTCGCCAGCTCGCCGGTTTCGAGGATGACCTTCAGGTGGGCGTCGCCGCAGGCTTCCTTCACCGCGCGGATCTCTTCGAAGACGTCCATGTAGCGGCCTTCGAGGAAGGCGCCGCGGTCGATCACCATGTCGACTTCGTGCGCGCCCGCGTCGACGGCGATCTTCGTGTCGGCCAGCTTGATTTCCCGCGAAGTGCGACCGGCGGGGAAGCCGGTGGCGACGCTCGCGACGTGAACGCCGCTGCCCTTGAGCGCCTCGACGGCCGTGGCGACCATGTCCGGGTACACGCAGACGGCGGCGACGCGCGGGGTGTCCTGCCGCTCGGGGTCCGGGCGGACGGCCTTCGCGGCGAGCGCCCGGACCTTGCCCCGGGTGTCGGCGCCCTCCAGCGTGGTCAGGTCGACCATGGAGATGGCGGTGTCGATGGCCCACCGCTTGGCGTCCTTCTTGATGCTGCGCGTGCCGAGGCCCGCCGCGCGCTGCTCGACGCCGACCTGGTCGACACCGGGCAGCCCGAGCAGGAAGCGGCGCAGGCTCGCGTCGTCGCGAGTCGCGTCCACCAGCGGTGCCGGGGTGGCCGGCGCCGCTGACGTGCTGGTCGTGGCTGTCATGCGCCTGAGTCTAGGCGGCGGGTCCGGCAGTGCGAGCCCCCATTGGTTGTGACGCCGGGTGCGTGACGCGTCACAACGCCGAGGTCAAGCCCCTTCGATCTGCGGCGGCTCGTCCCGCTTCGCCGGCTTCCGGTACACGACCACCCCACCCCAGAACCCCAGCCCGTTGATCTTCACGGTCGGCGCCGTCGGCGGGGCCGGCGGTGCCCCCGACTTGTCCTCCAGCATGAACCCGCCCATGAACCCGATGCCCGTCACGTCGACGTTGATGTCGTCCGGGACCGTGATCGTGATGCCGCCCATGATCGCCACCGCCGTGATCGTGCACTGGCGGTCGGCGAACCGGGCCTGGCGCAGGTCGATCTCCGTGCCGCCCCAGAACGCGAAGCTCGTGTGCTGCGGGGGCAGGACCCAGCTGCCCTTGCGGACCGCGCCGGACATCACGCCGATCGACACCGGCGAACCCGGGTGGCCGCCGATGCGCTGGTCGGGGAAGCCCAGGGCCCGCGTGGTCGCCGGCTGGATCGCCCCGGACGTCGACGGCAGGTCCTCCGTCACCGGTTTGAGCTCGCCGACCGTCTTCGCCGCGTACACCGTCGAAAGGCGTTCTTCCAGCTCGTTGACCGTGATCCGCCCTTCCGCGAGGGCGTTGTGCAGCACCTGGGCGACGCGTTCGCGGTCCGCGTCGGAAGCCCGCATCTGGTCGGGCGTCAGTTCGCTCACCCGGCGGAGCTTAGCGGCGAAAACCACCCACCGTGTCCATCTTCAGGAGGACACTGACCCCTATGGTCGAGTTTCCGGACGGCACCCGTATCCGAGGGCGCGGCCTCGCCCGCCCGCGACCCGCCGAGCCCGAGCCGGATTTCGGGCTCTACCTGGGGACGAGCCGGCTGCGGCGCAAGCACGGCGGGGGCATCAGCTGGCCGCACGAGTGGGTGACCTGGCCCGACTTCCTGCTGCCGGTGGACCCCCGAGACGCCCGCGAAAAAATCAAGGCCCTCCACGAACGAGCCAAGACCGAGACCGTCGAAGTCGCCTGCTACGGCGGCGCCGGCCGGACCGGCACGGTCATGGCCTGCCTCGCGATCCTCTCCGGCGTTCCCGCGGACCAGGCCGTCGCCTGGACCAGAGAGCACTACCACGAACGCGCCGTCGAAACTCCTTGGCAGCGCGGCTGGGTGAAGAGCTTCGCGAAACGGCTAGATTGACCCGCATGGATGTGCACGTCGTCGATCACCCACTGGCGAAGGCCCGGCTCTCCACGATGCGCGACGCGCGCACCGACAGTGCCGCGTTCCGGGCCGCGCTGCACGAGCTGACCGTCATGCTGGTCTACGAAGCCACGCGCGACGTGCCGGTCAAGACCGAGCGGATCCACACGCCGGTCGCGCGCACCGAGGGCTACACGCTGGCCAAGCCGCCGCTGCTCGTCCCGGTGCTGCGCGCCGGGCTGGGCATGGCCGACCAGGCGCACAAGCTGATCCCGGACGCGCAGATGGGCTTCGTCGGCCTCGCGCGCGACGAGGAGACGCTGAAGCCGACGCCGTACCTCGAATCGCTGCCGGAGTCGCTCGCCGACCGGCCGGTGATGGTGCTCGACCCGATGCTCGCCACCGGCGGCTCGATGGAGTACACGATCCGGCTGCTCACCGACCGCGGCGCCGACGACGTCACGGCCATCTGCGCGCTCGCCGCGCCGGAAGGCCTGGCGCACCTGGAAAAGACCGGCCTGCCGGTCCGCGTCGTCACCGCGAGCATCGACGAGCGCCTCAACGACTCGGGCTTCATCGTCCCGGGCCTCGGCGACGCCGGTGACCGCCAGTACGGCGCCGTCTGAGCCTTGCCGGTCCTCAAGTGGCGGTGGGTCGCCGTGGCCGGCGGGGCCGTCGCGCTCGTCACGGCCGGGCTGCTCTGGCTGCTGCTGGGCTGGTCCGCCGCGCCGGACGCTTCGGTGCGCATCGACGCCGTCAAGACGGCGTTCGGCATCGGCGCCGGCGCGGGCGGGGTCTTCGCGCTGTGGCTGGCGACCCGCCGCCAGCGCACGATGGAGCTGCAGCTCGCCGAGACGACCCGCGTCGCGGGCGTGACCGAACGCGACCTCGAGGAGCGGCGGGTCACGGAGCTGTACACGAAGGCCGTCGAGCAGCTCGGCAGCGACAAGGCGCCGGTCCGGCTCGGCGGGCTCTACGCGCTGGAGCGGCTCGGGCAGGACAACCCGAAGCAGCGCCAGACGATCGTGAACGTGCTCTGCGCCTACCTGCGGATGCCGGTCAAGGCCCCGCCCACGGGGTTCAAGGGCACTGCGGCCCGCGACCGGTCCGAAGACCCCGAGGAGGGCGAACTCCTCGTCCGGCTGGCCGCGCAGGAGCTGCTCAAGACGCACCTGAGCCACGACGCGGCGGGCTACTGGCCGGAGATGTCGATCGACCTGCAGCGCGCCACTCTCGTCGACTTCCGGCTGAGCGGCTGCACCCTCGCCGCCGCCGACTTCAGCCGCGCCCGGTTCGTCGGGCAGCTCCACATCCGCGGCACGCGCTTCACCGGCCAGGTGGGGTTCTACGGCACGGAGTTCCTCGACATCGTGAACTTCGACCGGTCGGTCTTCGAGGAAGGCGCTTTCTTCTCCCGGGCGCACTTCAGCAGCAACGTCAGGTTCACCCGGGTTCGCTCCGGAGGCCGGTTCGAGTTCTCGCGCACGGTCTTCGAAGAGGGAGCCGACTTCGACGGCGGCGAACACGCGGAACTCGATCTCGCGGACGCTCAGTTCGGTACCAGGTAGAGGTCCTGCTTCCCGAGCGTCGGCGCGTCGAGCGTCCAGTGGGCGAGCGCGTCCGGCGGTGGCTTCGGCAGCCGGCGCAGGACGAGGTCGGGACGCCGCGGCCGGACGTCGAAGTCGAAGAACGCGTAGTCGACGCGCAGGGCCGCGCGGATCCAGCGGTTCCCCGCTCCACGGGCGTCGATGGCCGCGGGGAGCAGGCCGCGGTCGGCGAAGACGTCGACGATCGCGCACTCGCAGGTGTACGCCAGGACGCCGATCTCGCCGGCGCTGCCGACCACCCGGCCACCGGCCAGAGCACGCAGATCGCGGCCGATCTCCTCGTAACGAGCGGTCGAGGCGTAGTTCGACGTCAGCGGCGCGAACTCTCGTGACGAGCCCGCGTACCCGGCCACGGAAGCGGCCACCACCGCGAGGACGGCTCCGGTCGCGACGCGGTGAGAAGCCGCCCACGCGCAGGCGCACACCGTCGCCGCGGTGATCACCGGCCCGTAGTACCAGTGGTAAGGCGGAACGTTCAGCAGCACATATGCGCCGTAGTAGAGCGCGCCGCCCAAGGCCAGCGAGTTGACCGGCCGCAGCCGGAACGCGAGGGGCAGCGACGCGAGCGGCAGGAACGACAGCACAGCCGGCCACCAAGCGGTCCGGGCGTAGAAGAGCGGGCCGTTGGCGAAGGTCCAGTCGCCCCACGCCCGTTGCGCGCCCTGCAGCGTCTTGATCACGACCGTGTCGGGCACCGCCGCACCCAGCACGACCCAGCTGAACACGAACCACGGCAGCGCTACCAAGGCGGCGCCGACCACCGCCCGCCCGGACCGCACCGAGAGGCCCAAGACGACGGCGAAGATCAGCAGGTCGAGGCGGACGAGCGCGAGCGCGCCCGCGGTGAGCCCGAAGGCGAGGGGCCGCCGTTCGACGGCGAACACCGTCACCCACCCGAGCACCGCCGAACCCAGCGCGACCTCCAGTCCGATCGACGACAGCAGCAGCGGGTTCGCGGTCAGCGCCGCGAACGTGAGCGCGGGGAACCAGCGCGGCAACGCCGTGCCGAGCCGCCGCAGGGCCAGGACGAGCGCGACCTGGCTCAGCACGTACACCACTCCGGCCGCGAAGACGGCGTCCCGGACCACGAACGTCACCACCGCCAAGGCCAGGACGTTCGCCGGGGACGTCGCGGAGTTCGACGTCGCGTCGGCGAGCAGCCCCCAGTGGCCGTGGAACGCGAGGTTGCGCGCGTAGGCGAGCGTGATGAACGTGTCGTCGACGAGGTGCGGGCGGGCCAGGAGGAACACCGCGGCCGACACGCACGCGACGGCAGCGGGCAGCCGCAGGCGATGCTTGTCCGTCGTCCGGACCTGTTCGATGATCACGACCGGAAGTGGCCGTCCGGTTCGCGGGAGTTGCGCGCAACATCCCGGCGGCTGCCGGCCACTGAAGGGTGTGACCAGCCATGCGACGGGGGCGCCGGTGGGTGATCGGGCCCAGGGGGATCGGGCGCTGTGGGACCGGGCGGCCGTAGGCGACGAGGCGGCCTTCAGCGAGCTCTTCGAACGGCACGTCGAGGCCGTCTGGAACCACGCCTACCGGCTGACCGGCTCGTGGTCGGGCGCCGAAGACCTGACGTCCACGACGTTCCTGACCGCGTGGCGCCGCCGCGCCGACGTGACGCTGGTGCGCGACAGCGCCCTGCCGTGGCTCTACACGGTGGCCGGCAACGCCGCCCGCGACGAGCACCGCGGCGCCGGCCGGCGGCTGCGGCTGCTCCGGAAGCTCCCGGACCCGCCGGTGGTGTCCGACCACGCCGACGCGGTGGCCGAGCGGCTCGACGGCGAGCAGCGGCTGCGCGAGATCGTCGACGCCGTGCGGACGCTGCCGAAGGCGCAGCGGGCGGTCGTCGAGCTGTGCCTGCTCGGCGACCTGAGCGTCGCCGACGCGGCCGCGGCGCTGGCCGTCGCCGAGGTCACCGTCCGCGCCCACCTGTCCCGGGCCCGCGCCCGCCTGCGCACGCTGCTGGAGGAGAAATGAGCGACGACCTCGGTCTCCCGCCGCGACGCGCCCTGCCGGACGACGTCCGCGACCGGCTGCGCGCCGAAGTCCGCGCCGGGATCGGGAAACCGCGGCGGGCCAAGCACGTCTGGTATGCCGCGGCGGCCGCGGTGCTCGTCCTGGCCGCGGGCGCGGTCGTCGCGACGCAGACGTTCCGGCAGCAGCCGGTCGCCGGCCCGCCACCGGACCCGGGCAACCGGCTCACCCTCGACCCGAAGGTGGCGACGGCCGCGCTGGACCGCTGCTGGGCGGCCGTCCAAGCGGCGGGCAAGACGGACCGCGTGCCGCCGCGCGGCGAGTGGGTTCCCCTGTTCACGGAGGTGCTGGAGGCGGACGCGGTGGTCGCCGCGACCGCGGCGGGCAAGCCGATGTTCTGCGAGACCACCGAGACGACCGTGACGTTGTCGGATCCGGCGGCCACGCCCGCGTACGCGCCGGGCACGCGCACGGGGCTGCTGCTGCACAGCCCGACCGGCACCGTCGCCGGGATCGTGGACTCCGGGCCGGCGCCCGCGTTCCTCGGGTCGCGGACCGAGGGCGGGGACAGCATGTCGCAGTCGATCCGCCCGTCCCCGGTCAGCGGGCAGTTCGTCGCGATGACCCGGACCGCCTTGTGGACGACGACGCTCACCGTCGAAAACCCGTCGGCACCCGGCGCGTCCGTGCTGCCCCAGCCGCCGCCGTGGCTGGTCATGGCGGTCGACCGGCCGGTCACCGCCGAGCGGACGTCCCCCGCGGGCCGGGCGCTGGACGAGTGCCTGAACACCTCGGAGGAGGTGGTCCCGGACGCGGCCGCGTACGCGCCGGGGCCGCTGCTCGAAACCGGGGACTTCCACGTGGTCATGGGCCGCCGGGGCGACCGGGTCGTGGTGTGCGAGACCCAGCCCGACTACCAGCGGCCGGGGAAGACGAAATCCCGTGCGTACCCCGACTTCACCGGGCCGCGGACGAAGCCGGCGCGCACCCTGACCGTGGACACCCTGGGCGCGGTCGAGTCCGGCGCCCCGCGGGGACAGTCGCGGCACCCGTTCGTCGCGGCGCTGCCGCTGACGGCGACGAAGGCGACGATCGACTTCGGCATCGGGACGAGCGTCGAGGCCGACGTCGTCGACGGGATGGTCGCCGCGTGGGTCCCGGAGAACATCGACCTCGCACCGGAGGCGACAGCCCACGTCCAGGCCCGCGACGCGCAGGGCAAGGTCGTCTACGACGGGCCGTTGCGGCTGATGTGAGGCCGCAGCCAGCCGGAGGCGTTCGCGCGCAGAGCCGCCTCGTACGAGCCCGTGACGTCGAACTCCTCCGGCAGGTTGCCGGTCAGCTCGAGGGAGACGAGGCCGTGCACGACGGCCCAGCAGCCGACCGCGATGGTTTCCGTCGGGACGTCGAGGAAGATGCCGTCGGCGATGGCGCGGCGGATGATCGCTTCCAGGGGCTCCAGGGTCTTGCGGGCGAGTTTTTCGGCGTCTTCGTTGGGCTCGAACCCGGGTACCGACCTGGTGAACATGATCCCGTAGAGGTTCGGGTCGGCCAGCGCGCTGGCGCGGTAGGCGCTGCCGAGCGCGACGAGGTCCTCGACCGGGTCGCCGGTCAGCGCGGTGCCGGCCATGCGGGCGCCGAAGCGGCGGAAGCCTTCGGTGTAGAGCGCGTTCACCAGGTCGGGTTTGCTGCCGAAGAGGGAGTACACGGCGGTGGTCGACGTCCCGGCGTCGGCGGCCAGCTTCCGCAGGGAAAGCGCCTTCGGCCCGTCGGCGGCGATGAGCTCGCCGGCGCGGTCGAGGAGCTTCAACCGGAGGGCTTCGTCATGCGTGCGTGGCCGGGCCATCCACAGAGCGTAGTGCAACAGTGTTATTTTTGGCTAGGGTGAAGAGTTGACCTGGAGTGCACTCCAGGTCGTAGTGTCGGCTCATGAGCTACTCGATAGCGGAAGCCGCTCGACGTAGCGGACTGTCCATCGACACCCTCCGGTACTACGAGCGCATCAAACTGCTCGACCCGCCCGCCCGGGACGCCGCGGGCCGGCGGGCGTACTCCGACGAGGACCTCAACTGGCTGGGGTTCCTGACCAAGCTGCGCACCACCGGGATGCCCATCAAGAGCATGCGCGAGTACGCGTCGCTGCGCCGCCACGGCGTGGCCAGCGCGGGCCGCCGCAAGGCCCTGCTGGTGGAGCAGCGCCGGTCGGTCGCCGAGCGGATCGCCGAGCTGCAGGGGTGCCTCGACATCCTCGACTACAAGATCGACAACTACGCCCAGGTCGAGCGCAACGTGCTCGGCGTGGAACCCGGCAGGGAGGAGATTTCCGCGTGAAGACCAGGAAGCTCGGCGGTCTGGAGGTCGGCGCCCAGGGGCTCGGCTGCATGGGGATGAGCCAGGCCTACGGCGTCCGCGACAACGACGACGAGTCGGTCGCGACGATCCACCGGGCTCTCGACCTCGGCGTCACGCTGCTCGACACCGCGAACGTCTACGGCAACGGCGTCAACGAGGAGCTGGTCGGCCGCGCGATCGCCGGCCGCCGCGACGAGGTCGTGCTCGCGACGAAGTTCGGCATCGTGTGGACCGACGGCGCGATGGGCGCCCGCGGGGACGCCGCCTACGTGAAGCAGTGCTGTGACGAGTCGCTGCGCCGGCTCGGCGTCGACCACATCGACCTGTACTACCAGCACCGCGTCGACCCGGCCACGCCGATCGAGGAGACCTGGGGCGCGCTGGGCGAGCTGGTGGAAGCCGGGAAGATCCGGTACGCCGGGATTTCCGAGGCGAGCGCGGCCACGATCCGCGCCGCGCACGCCGTGCACCCGGTGACGGCGCTGCAGAGCGAGTGGTCGCTGTGGACGCGGGGCATCGAGGGCGAAATCCTGGACACGTGCCGGGAGCTCGGCATCGGCGTCGTGCCGTTCTCGCCGCTGGGCCGCGGGTTCCTGACGGGCGCGGTGAAGTCGGTCGCGGACCTGCCCGAGGACGACATGCGCCGCGGCCTGCCCCGGTTCGCCGAGGACAACTTCGCGCGCAACATGGCGATCGTCGACGCGCTGCGCAAGCTGGCGGAGGAGAAGGGCGTGACGGCGGGGCAGCTGGCGCTCGCGTGGGTGCAGTCCCACGGCGAGGACGTCGTGCCGATCCCGGGGACCAAGCGCCGCAAGTACCTGGAGGAGAACGTCGCGGCGGCTTCCCTCGAACTCACGTCGGACGACCTGGCGGCCATCGAAGCGGCGGCTCCCGCGGACGCGATCGCGGGGGAGCGCTACCCCGAACGGCTGGCCCGCGCGGCCGGCAAGTAAAGCGCACTTTCACGTGAAAGTGCGCACCAGGGGCCCGCACTTTCACGTGAGAGTGCGGGCCCCTGGTGCGCACGTTCACGTGAAAGTGCGCGTTACGTGCCGGCCGCGCGGGCCAGCCGTTCGGGGGAGCGCTCCCCCGAACGGCTGGCCCGCGCGGCCGCCAAGTAACGCCCACTTCAACGTGAACGTGCGCACCAGGGGCCCGCACTTTCACGTGAAAGTGCGGCTCTGAGCCTTTTCTGAGATCTCCGGAGCAGGCTCGGCGCCGATCAAGGTCGGTGCCGAGCCTCAGGAGGTCGTGGTGGAGGAAGTGCTCGATTATCTGGTCGTCGGGGCGGGGCCCGCGGGGTTGCAGCTGGGGCAGCACCTCGGCCACGCCGGGCACCGGTACCTCGTGCTGGAGGGCGGGTCCGCGCCCGGCCACTTCTTCGAGACCTTCCCCCGGCACCGGACCCTCATCTCCATCAACAAGAAGCACACCGGGTACGCCGACCCGGAGCTGCGCATGCGGATGGACTGGAACTCGATCCTGGCCGACGGCGACGACGACCAGCTCGTCTTCACCGACTACAGCGAGAAACTCTTCCCGGACGCACCGGACTTCCTCCGCTACGTCGCCGATTACGCGGCGAAGCACGAAGTCAACGTCCGCTACGACACCCGGGTGACGCGCATCCGCCGCGACCCGGAAAGCGCTGTCTTCATCCTCACCGCCGGTGACGAAGAATTCCGAGCGCGCAGGCTGGTCATGGCCTCCGGCGTCACCAAGCCGTACATCCCGCAGTTCCCCGGCGTCGAGCTGATCGACCAGTACGTGGACGTCGACGTCGACCCGAAGAGCTTCACCGACCAGCGCGTTCTCGTGCTGGGCAAGGGGAACTCGGCGTTCGAGACCGCGGACAACCTCATCGAGACCGCCGCGGTCGTGCACGTCGGCGGCCCGCGGCCGGTGAAGCTCGCCTGGCGTACGCACTTCGTCGGCCACCTGCGCGCCTACAACGCCGGCATCCTCGACATGTACCAGCTGAAGCTCCAGCACGCGATCCTCGACGGCGACGTCCGCGAGATCCGCAAGGACGCCGACGGCTACCACGTCAAGTTCGCCTTCGCCCGCGCCGACGAGGTCATCAAGGAGATCCGCTACGACCGCGTGATCGGCTGCACCGGCTTCCGCTTCGACGCGTCGCTGTTCGACGAGGACTGCCGCCCGCAGCTCACCATCAACGACCGCTTCCCCGCGCAGACGCCGGACTGGGAGTCGGTCAACGTGCCCGGCCTCTACTTCGCCGGCACGATCACGCAGGTCCGCGACTTCAAGAAGGCCACCAGCGCGTTCATCCACGGCTTCCGCTACGGCGTCCGCGCGCTGGCCAAGGTCCTGAACGAGCGCCACCACGACACGCCGTGGCCGAGCACCGAGCTGCCCGCCAAACCGGACGCGCTGACCGACGCCGTGATCACCCGGATCAACCGGACTTCCGCGCTGTACCAGCAGTTCGGCTTCCTGGGCGACGTCCTCGTCGTCGACGGCGACACCGCCCGCTACCTCGAAGAGGTGCCGGTCGACCGGGTGCTCGCGAATCCGCCGGACGATGCCTACGTCGTCACCCTCGACTACGGCCCCGACCACGACAAGATCGACCCGTTCGACTTCGTCGCGCGCGCCGCCCAGGACAAGGCGAACGACCACGGCGAGGGCCACTACCTGCACCCGATCGTCCGGCACTACCGCCGCGGCGAGCTCGTCGCGACCCACCACGTCACCGAGAACCTCGAAAACGAGTGGGACAAAGAGGTGCACGTCGAGCCGCTGACCGCGTTCTTCACGCGGGAGCTCTGATGCGCACGATCGCGGAGTTCGAGGCGGCGGCCCGGCAGCGCCTCGACCCGGTGCACTACGACTACTTCGCGGGCGGCGCGCAGGACGAGATCACCGTGGCGGAGAACGAATCGGCTTATCGGAAGCTGCGGCTGCTGCCCCGCGTCCTGCGCGGCAGCGACAAGCGCGACCTCAGTATCGACCTGCTCGGGACGCCGTCGTCGATGCCGATCCTCGTCGCGCCCACGGCGTTCCACCGGCTCGCGCACGCCGACGGCGAACTGGCCACGGCCCGGGCGGCAGCCCGCGCGGGCACGATCATGATCGTGAGCATGGCCGCCACCACGGCGATCGAGGACATCGCCGCGGCGGCCCGCGAAGTGACGCCGGACCCGGGCCTGTGGTTCCAGCTCTACCTGCAGCCGGACCTGGAGTTCACCGAGGCGATCGTGCGCCGCGCCGAGAACGCCGGGGTCAAGGCGTTCGTGGTGACCGTCGACTCGCCGGTGCTCGGCCGCCGCGAGCGCGACGACCGCAACGACTTCCACGACCTGCCGCCGGGGCTGGTCGTGGAAAACCTCCGCAACATCGGGGAAAACCGCAGCGGTGGCAACACCAGCCATGTCCGCGAGATCGTCATGTCGGCCGGGCTGAACTGGGACCACATCGCGTGGCTGCGGGGCAAGACGAAGCTGCCGGTGCTGATCAAGGGCGTGCTGCACGCCGAGGACGCGCGGCTGGCGGTGCACCACGGCGTCGCCGGGATCGTCGTGTCCAACCACGGCGGGCGCCAGCTCGACACCGTGCCCGCGACCATCGACGTCCTGCCGGAGATCGCGGCGGCGGTCGGCGGGGCGATCCCGGTGCTGCTCGACGGCGGGATCCGCCGCGGCACCGACGTCGTCAAGGCCCTGGCCCTCGGCGCGGACGCGGTCGGCGTCGGCCGGCCGGTCGTGTGGGGGCTGGCCGCGGGCGGCCGCGAAGGCGTCACGCAGGTCCTGGACCTGCTGCGCGACGACTTCGACCAGGCCCTCGCGATGTGCGGCGGCCGGCACCCGGCCGATCTCACCCCGGACCAGGTGCGGCGATGATCGGGAAAACTGTGTCCATGAAAGCAGTAGCGGCCGCCATGGTGGCCGCGCTGACCGCGCCCGCGTGGCTGCCCGCCCGGGTCGTCGCCCTGCGGATGAAGATCTTCGCGCTGGTCAACGGCCAGGACACGGTGACGATCCCGGGCGAGCAGGTCGGCGCCGCGGACTTCAAGCGCGTCTACGCCGACCCGGCGGCGAACGGCCGCAGCCGCGGCGCCGCGCTGTCCGACCTGTTCTGGTACTGGCTCGCGCCCGGCCCCCAGGTGCACCAGGAGCACCTCGAAGCCGGGCCGCGCTACGACGAGGTCGCCAAGTGCACGCGGCACATCCTCGTCCGGTCCAAAAAGGACTCCGAGGAGCTGGCCCGCCGGGTGGCGGCGCACGTCCTCGAGGACGTCCGGCCCGGGCTCGTCCGGTTCCGCGACGCGATGATGCCGATCTGGGCCGAGCTGTACTACGAGCTGGTGTTCGAGGAGCCGTGCCCGCCCGAAGCGCGGGACCTCATCGTCGGGCACGCCGACGACGTCGTCTCGGCCCTGAAGTGCGTGCGGCCGCGCAACATGCGCCGCCGCGCCAAGCTGACGAAGTACCTGCGGCGGCGCCTCGCCGACGTCCCGCACCCGCTGCCGGAGTCCCTGACCCCGGAGGAGCGGGCCTACTACCTGCAGGGGACGTTCTTCAACACCGCCGTCGTCCAGATGTCCGAGGCGATGGCCCACCTGCTGATGATCATCGCCCAGCGCCCGGAGGTCCAGCGCCGGCTCGCCGGAAACCCGGACGACGACGCCTACCTGGACCGCGTCATCGACGACGGCCTGCGCGAGTACCCGCTGTTCGGCATCGCGCACCGGATCTCCACCGCGGACATCGAACTGGAGCACCTGACGATCCCGGCGGGGACGGTGCTGTGCTTCAGCTACCCGGGCTACGCCGCACAGTCCGAAAAGGACGCGTTCGTCCCGTTCGGCGTCGCGCAGAACCGCGCCTGCCCGGCCCGCGGACTGGCCCCGCCGACCATGCGCGTCGTGACGCGCGAGGTGCTGCGCCGGTTCAGCCTCGCCTCGACGGCAGGCCACACGCGCTCGATCCCGAACCGCGGCCCGGCGCTGCTCACCCCGCGCGGCGCGCGCACCCGGCGAGCGCCACTGGTGTGGCTCGCGGTGCGCGACCGCTGGGAAGACGTCTGGCGCAGCTTCGCCCAGCTCGTGTTCGGCACCTACATGGTCCTCGACGCCCGTCGCCAAGCCCTCTGCACCACTTACTTCGCCGGAGGTAATCGATGAGCCCGTCCGAAGCGGCACCGGTGTTCTTCCTCGCCGTCGTGGTCATCCTGGTGGTCGTCCGCGTGGTCTGCGCGATCGCGGTCAAGCTCGGCCAGCCACCGGTGGTCGGCGAGATGGTCGCCGGCGTGCTGCTCGGGCCCTCGTTGTTCGGGCTGCTGCTGCCGGACGTCCAGGCGGCGTTGTTCCCCGACGCGATCCGCTCGCTGCTCTACGTCGGCGGTCAGATCGGCCTGGTCATCTACATGTTCGGGGCCGGCTACGAGTTCAACCTGAACAGCATCCGGAAGTCGCGGAAGTCGGTCGCGGCGATCTCGTCGGCCGGGACGCTGGTGCCCCTGGCGCTCGGGGTCGGGGTCGCGGTCCTGGGCACGTCCTGGGTCGGCATCGGCAAGGAGGGCGTCTCGCTGGTGACGTCGGCGGCGTTCGTCGGGGTCGCGGTGGCGATCACGGCGTTCCCGATGATGGTCCGGATCATCACCGAACGCGGGATCGGCTCGACGAAGTTCGGCTCGCTGGCCCTGGCCTGCGGCGCGCTCGACGACGTCCTCGCCTGGCTGCTGCTGGCCGTCGTGCTGGGGATGCACGCCGGGTCGCTGGGGCCGATCGCGCTCGCCCTCGGCGGCGGGCTGCTGTTCGCGTTGCTGGTGTTCATCGTCGGACGCCGGCTGCTGACCCGGGTGCTGGGCAGCGACCGGGTGAGCGTCGACCAGCGCGTGCTCATCACCGCGATGACGCTGTTCGCCGCCGCCTGGTTCACCGACACGATCGGGCTGTACGCGGTGTTCGGCGCGTTCACCGTCGGAGTGGCGTTCCCGCGCGGCAAGAACTCCGACGCCGTGCTCGCGAAGATCATGCCGGTCGGGTCGATCGTGTTCGTCCCGCTGTTCTTCACCTACTCCGGCCTCAACACCCGGTTCGCCTTGCTCGCCGACCCGAAGCTGCTCGCGTTCGCGCTGGTGACGGTGGCGGTCGCGATCGTCGGCAAGCTCGGTGCCTCCTGGGGCGCGGCCCGGCTGGCGGGGGAGCCGCCGGCGATCGCGACCCGGGTCGGCGTGCTCGTCAACGCCCGCGGGCTGATGCAGCTGATCGCGCTCAACGTCGGGCTCGCGGCGGGGATCGTCTCGCCGGCGTTGTTCACGGTGCTGGTGCTCGTCGCGCTGGTCACCACGATCATGACCGCGCCGGTGCTCAGCTGGCTCGACCGGCGCGATGCCCGCAAGGGGAGCACCGAAGTGCTCCTGATGGCCGAACCGGTTCCGGTCACCGGGAAAAGTTGACAGTTCAATTTCGGAAAATAACTGCCAGTATGGACGCGTGCACGATGGGGCTGCGAAACCGCGGGTGCTCCTGGTCGAGGACGACCGGGAACTGGCGGGCATGCTCAGCGAGCTGCTCGCGGAAGAAGGCTACGAAACCGACGCGGCGCACGACGGGCAACGGGGGCTGCACCTCGGGCTCACCGGGCACTACGACGTGATGATCATCGACCGCCGGCTCCCGGTGCTGGACGGCCTGGAGCTGCTGCGGCGGTTGCGGGCCCGGGCGGTGACCACGCGCGTGCTCGTGCTCTCGGCGCTGGGCGAGCTGGCCGACCGGGTGGGCGGGCTCGACGCCGGCGCCGACGACTACCTCGTCAAGCCGTTCGAGGCCGACGAGCTGCTGGCCCGCCTGCGCGCGCTCGGCCGCCGCGACCTCGAAGGCGCGGAGTGCCTGCCGCTGGGCGCGGCGGCGCTCGACCTGCTGCGGCACGAGGTCGTGCTCCCGCGCGGGGAACGGATCACGCTGTCCGGGCGGGAGTTCGAGCTGCTGCGGACGCTGGCGCAGCGGCCGAAGGCGATCCACCCGCGGGCGGCGCTGCGGACGAACGTATTCGCCGACTCGACCGGGGAGTCCATTGTGGACACGTACGTCTACTACCTGCGGCGCAAGCTCGGCCGCGACGTCGTCCGGACCGTGCACGGCCTCGGCTACCAGATCGGCGCGGTATGAGAGCCGACCCCGAGGAGCGGGCCCTGCGGCGCGCGCGGTGGGCGATCACCGCGCAGATCGCCGTCGTCGTGTCGTTGCTGGTCGCCGTCGCGGGCGGCATCGCCTACGGGATCCTGCTGTCCCGCCAGCACGCCGAGGCCGACCGCACGCTGGCCAGGACGGTCGAGCTGGGCCCGGCCGAGACCCCGCCCGGCTGCGTCTGGCTGTTCACCCCGGTCCTGCACGCGCCCGCATCCCGGCCGCCGGCCGGGATGCCGATCGCGGCGCTGGACGCGACGGTGCCCGTGGCCGGGAACGTCCACACGGAACGGCGTTCGATCGGCGGCATGACGTACACGATCCGCGTGGAGAACCGCGGCGGCGTCGTCTCGCAGGCGTTCTTCGAGGAGCTGTACCAGATCCAGGACCGCTCGTCGCTGGTGTCGGGGCTGGTGGTGGCCGAGGTGCTCGCGCTGCTGGCCGCCGTGCTGTGCGGCCGGGTGCTGGCGTGCCGGGCGATCCGCCCGCTGGCCGACGCGCTGCGCCGGCAGCGGACGTTCGTCGCGGACGCGTCCCACGAACTGCGCGCCCCGCTGACCCGCCTGCACACGCGGGCGCAGCTGCTGGCCCGGCGCGCGTCCGGCCGCGACGCGGCCGACCTCGACCAGCTGGTGCGCGGCACGCGTGAGCTCGGCGACGTCGTCGAGGACCTGCTGCTGTCCGCGCGGGCGTGCGACCGGCAATCGCTGGAGCTGGTGGAACTGGGATCGCTCGCGGAAGAAGCGGTTGCGGCGGAGGCGGTCCGCGCGGGGGAGGGCCAGGTCCGGCTCGCGGTGTCGAAGGAGCGGCGGCCGTACGTGGTCCAGGGCGTGCCGACGGCGTTGCGGCGCGTGCTGTCGGCGTTGCTGGACAACGCATTGGGCCACACCCCGCCGGGCGGGTCGATCGAGGTGTGGCTGGGGGTGCCGGATGAGGGACACGTGGAGCTGCGGGTCCGCGACACGGGAGTCGGCTTCCCGGCAGCCGACGCGGACCGGATCTTCGAGCGGTTCGCCCGCGGATCCGACGGCGACGGCCGCCGGTTCGGCTTGGGGCTGGCGTTGGTCCGCGAAGTGGTGACGGGCCACGGAGGCACGATCGCGGCGGCGGGCCGCCCGGGCGCGGGCGCGACGTTCACCCTGCGGCTGCGCCGCGCCGGCGAGGTCAGCCCGTGATGCCCAGCGCGAAGCGGATTTCCCGCGCCAGCGCCGGTTCGAGCTGATCGCAGAGGACCTCCATTTCCGCTCGCCAGCCGACCGGCGGTGGGGTGTACACGCCGGTCACGTGGTTGTGCCAGGCGTGGATGTCCTGGTGGGCCTCGGCGGCCAGCTCCGGGTCCGCCAGCAGGACGAGGTCGGTGCGCAGCCGCGTCCAGCTGTCGCGGGCGCGGAGGATGGCCGCGGCCGCGCGCCGGGTGTGGCGCGGCCGATCGGTGGCGAGGAGGTCTTGGAGCGTCGCCGGGTCGACGAACTTGCCGCGCAGGAACGCCACGACCTCGCGGGTCACGGCGGGGGAGGGGTCGGTCAGCAGTGGCAGCACCGCGGTCGATTCCGGCGCGATCCGGCGCAGGCCGCGCACGGCCACCCGCCGGATCCGGGGGCGGTCGTCGGTCAGCTGGTCTTCCAGCAGGCGGGCGTCGTCGGCTGTGCCGGTCTCACCGAGTCCGGCCAGCATGCCGAACGAGACGGGCATCGCGCGGTAGTGCGCGGCCGGGTCGCCGCCCGCCTTGAGCACCAAGGCCTGGGCCATCGACCGCACGGCCGAAGCCGGGTCGGTCAAGTACTCCTCGGCCCGGCCGGCCAGGGTGAGGGCGCGCATCCGGACCTTCGGTGCCCCGGCCGCGAGGAGTTCCTCGACGCACTCGCCGCGGTCCAGCAGCGCGGTGCCGGTGATCGCGCGCACGACGAAGTCCTCGTCGTGCGTCGCGATGTCGAGCAGCCGCTCGCGCGAGAGGAGATCGAGCGCCTCGCGGTGGGCCCAGCGGCGGGTCTCCCGGTCTTCGACCGCCAGCGCGACGTCGAGCAGCCCGGGCAGGTTTTCGCGGAACAGCGCGATCATCCAGTCGTCGACCTGCCGGCGCCGCAAGACGCCGAGGAGCGGGAGCATCGCGCCCAGCGACGATTCGTCCAGTTTGGACACCGCGGCCCGGCGCGCCGCCTCGCGGACCGGCGCCACCCAGTCGACGCAGCGGATCAGCAGCAGCGGCAGCGCCTCGGGGTCCGGGCTGACCGCGAGCCGCCGGACCGCGGCTTCCCGCAGGTAGCCGTCGGCCGAGCAGGCGGCGACGACCAGCGCTTGCCGCGGGGTGCAGCGGGTGCCGGCGGGCCAGTACGTCCGCCGCAGGGACACGTCGAACTCCGCCCAGTTCCGCACGTCGCCGGCGGTGAGGAGGTCGAGGTCGAACACCCCCTCAGCGTGCCAGGGGCGTCGAGCCCTTTTCAGCTCAGCAGCGCCTGGACCGCCGCGGGGGCGTCGGCGATCGCGACCGGGTTCTGCTCCCGGGTCGCGAGGCTGCGGACCGTCACGTTGCCCGCCGCCCAGTCCTCCTGGCCGACGATCACCACCGCGGCCGCGCCCGCCTTGTCCGCGCGGGTGAGCTCCTTGCCCAGCTTGCGGTGCTCGATCGGCGTCGACGTCCGCAGGCCCGCGCCGCGCAGGGACGCCGCCACCGAGCGGGCCGCGTCCGAGAGGTCCTCGGTCACCGGGATCACCATGACGTCGACCTCGCTGCGTGGGGCCGGGGTCAGGCCGTGCGTGTCGAGGAAGTCGATCAGCGTGACGTCGCCCATGCCGAACCCGATGCCCGGGATCTGCTGCGGCGTGAACATCGACGCGAGGTCGCTGTACCGCCCGCCGCCGAACAGCGCGCGGCGGTTCTCCGGCGAGGTGTCGAAGACCTCGAACACCGTCGACGTGTAGTACGCCAGCCCGCGCACGATCATCGGCTCGTACTTCACCAGGTCCTTGGCGCCGCTGCCCAGCACCTTCACCAGGTTCGACTGCTCGCGCACCTCGGCCGGGATCTCGTCCAGCAGCGCGTCGCCCATGGCGAGCGTCTCGGCCAGCTTCTCGAACTGCTTGTCCGACAAGCCGATCTCGCCGGCGCTCTCGGCCAGCTTCTCGCGCGGGTACTTCTCCCAGCGGTCGACGAGCGCGAACACCTGGGCCAGGTGGTCTTCGGAGACCCCGGCGACGTCGGTCAGCGCCGACGTCAGCAGGTTCCGGTCGTTGACGCGCAGCACGAACATGTCCGGCGTCGCGCCCAGCGCGGCCATCATGTCGTGCACCAGCTCGAAGATCTCGATCTCGCAGTTGGCGCTGTCCGAGCCGAAGATGTCGGCGTTGATCTGCCAGTGCTCGCGGACGCGGCCGCGCTGCGGCGCCTCGTACCGGTGGCAGTTCGGGTGGCTGTACCACCGGACGGGGAACGACAGCGACTTCGCGCTCCCGGCGATCATCCGCGCGACCGACGGCGTCATCTCCGGGCGCAGCGCCAGCCGCCGGCCGCCCTTGTCGGTGAGGGTGTAGAGCTGCTTGTCGGCGAGCTCCTGCCCCGATTTGCGCTCGTAGATCTCGGCGGATTCGAGGATCGGGCCGTCGTAGCGGAGGAAGCCGCGGCGCTCCAGGACGTCGTAGAGATGACCGAACACCTGGGTACGCACGGACATTTCGGCGGGCAGGAAGTCCCGGGTCCCCTTGTAGGGCGCGGTCGGCAGGTATTCAGGCACGTCACCAGCTTAACGACCGGTTCAGACGACCCCGTAAGCGGTGACGAGCACGGCGGCGGCGAGCAGCACGGCGCCGACGCTGGTGACGCGCCCGCCGAGCTTGCCCCGGTTCGGGAGCAGGTGCAGGAAGAAGCCGCCGGACTGGGCGAGGATCCCGAAGAGCAGCAGGAAGCAGGTGATCCACAGTGTGGTGTCCGACAGCGACGTGCGGCTGAGGATCTGCAGCACGACCAGGGCGAGGACCAGCAGGACGCCGGCGTGGGCGTGGCCGGCGCGGAACATCGCGCGCTGGTGTTCGGTGAGTTCGCGGTCTCGCAGGATACCCATCAGGGCGTAGCCGCCGTACATGACGGTGGGCAGCGAGACCAGGGCGATCACGGTGAAGAGCTGGGCGGGTCCGTGCATCGGGGGACTCCTTCTCGGGGTGGTGGAAGCTACGATAACACCGTTTTAAAACGGTGTCACCAAACCAGGCATTCCCCGATCGGGGAACTAGGCTTCGCGGCCCTGGGCCAGGACAAGCAGCGGGTTCCGGAGCGCGGCGAGGGACGCCAGCGGGTCACCCTCGACGACGAGTACGTCCGCGGCGAGCCCGGGTTCGAGCCGTCCGGTCACGTCGGTCAGCCCCAGTCCTGCCGCGGAATCACAAGTGGCGATCTCCAAGATCCGCCGCCGGGAGAACCCGAGCCACTCGTACAGCTCCAACGCCCCCACCGGATCGTCGAACACCGACCCCGGCAACCCCGCGTCCGTCCCCGCCAGCAGCCGTACGCCGTGCTCCTCCAGCCACGGCAGGCGGCCGTACATCGCCTGGGCCACTTCGTCGCCGAGCTTCTCGACGATCGTCCGCCAGTTGCGGCTGCTCGTCGAACACGCCGAAATCCCCGCGGCCGCCATCCGCGACGCCACCGCGTCGCGCCGGTCGAACGACCGCGGCCCGGTCAGGAAGCTGCAGTGCTCGATCGTCGACACGCCGGCTTCGACCGCGGCCTCGATGGCGTCCGCGCCGTGGGCGTGGGCCGCCACCGGCAACCCGTGCGACGCCGCGTGCGAAACGACCACCGAAAGCTGCCGCGCGTCGAACTGCGACTCCCACATGTCCGCGCCGCCCTCGGTGATCTGGCCGCCGCTGGCCATCACCTTGATCACGTCCGCGCCCGCTTCCGCGTTCGCGTCGATCAACGCGCGGATCGCGTCGTCGGTCGTCACCGCGCCGCCGAAGAAGTGGCAGTGCCCGTCCGGCACCGTGATCGGCGGGCCCGACACCAGCAACCTCGGTGCCACCTCGTCCGAGAACGACTCGCGGACCGAAGCGCCCAGGTGGCCGCGGTCGCCGAGGTCCCGCACCGTCGTCACGCCGGTGCGCAGCATCGACGACAGCCGCGATCGCGCGTCCGCCACGGACGTACCGGCCTGGAAGTGGTCCAGCATTTCCCGGGAAGCGTCGAAAGCCAGGTGCACGTGGACGTTGAACAGCCCGGCCAACGCGGTCCCGGTCGGGAAGTCGTGCCGGACCGCGTCCGGCGCGGCCAGCGGCAGCACCTCCGCGCGCGGGCCGGCCGCCACGATCACGCCGTCACGCACCAGCACCGCGCCGTCGAGGACAGGTGCCGACGGCCGCGGCAGCACCCGGCCGGCGGTGATCACCGTGTCCACGTCACGACCCCATCGCGGCCGACAGCGCCAGCAGCGGCCGGACGTCGGATTCGATGTCGTCCGCCGGTGCGGGCAGGACCTGCTTGGCGTGGCCGTCGCTCTCCTCGCCCGCCGCGTGCCGCGCCAGCGCCGCCTTCAACGCGGCCGCCGCGGCACGGGGATCGGCCGCGACGACGTCGCCGAACCCTTCGTCCAGGTACGGCGACAGCTGCACCAGGCCGTCCCGGATCTCGATCACCCGGCGGTAGTACACGCGGTGGATGCTGCGCGGCGACAGCCGTTCGCCGCGACGGCGGGGCGGGGTCCGCAGCACGATGCTGGGGAACGCCTGCACCAGGACCGTCCACAACGGACCGAGCGCGTCGTGCTCGCGGCGGTGCTGGCGCCGCCGCCGCAACGCCGAAATCCGCGCCCGCACGCCGGGGTAGGTGACGCCGAGCAGGAACAGCATTCCGCCGACGATCACGAACGGCACCCCGAGCAGCAGCAGGACCTTGACGACCGGGCCGAAGACCCACGCCACCACGATGTACAGCGCGCGGCAGATGCTGCCGATCGCCGCGCTGGCCATGCCGACCGCGCCCATCCGCAGGCCGATCCGCAGGTCGCGGTCGGCCACCCGCAGGTAGCGCACGATCCACGCCGTGCACGCGACCAGGCCGTAGATCAGGTACAGCCCGGCGCCGAGGTAGAACACCGCGATCCCGCTGTCGTGGATCGTCGCCGGCCCGAGCGCCTGCCCGCGCAGCTCCGGCTTGGTCAGGGCCATCGCGACGACCATCAGCGTGATCGCCGCGGCCAGCGGCACCAGCTCGACCGCGACCCGCCGGTAGCGCCGCGGGCCCAGCGCCGAGCCGAGGAAGAAGATGACCAGCGCGCAGACCGCGCACGCCAGCAGCGCGTTGTTGGCGACGCGCGCGGCACCGCGGCCGAACACCGCGTCGATTTCGTCGGACACGGCCTGCTGCTGCAGCAGGAACGCCGCGGCGAACCCGGCGACGCACGCGGTGACGGCCCAGTTCGGCACCGTCGGCGCGCGCTGCACCTGGTAGATCCGCCACGCCAGGGCAGCGGCGAACAGCACCATCGCAACAACGTTGACCGGGCTGAAAAGTGTGCTCACAACCACCCTTGGTGATCGCCGAGCGTCCCCTGGATCCGGCGCAGATCCCGGTCCGCAGCACGCCGCGGGATCGTGTAGTTCAGGACCGACGCCCACTCGAGGATGATGGTCGCGACGGTCTCGGCTTCCCACTCGTGCGCGTCATCGTAGGACGACCGGCGCAGTGCGCGGTGTACTGCATCCGGGTCAAGATCCGGAACCGGTCCGCGCAGGAAGTCGGCCGGCTCGGCGTCGCCGTGCGGGTGGTGGTCGGCGAGCATGTGGCCGAGCTCGTGCAGGATGATGTGGTCCTGGTGGGATTTCGTGGTTTCGGCCTGGTAGAAGATGTAATCCGCGGAGGAAGTGGCGATCCAGCAACCGAACGGCCCGGGCACCTCCAGCGGGTAGGCCATCAGCCGGATCGGCTTGCCCCGTTGTTCGCCCAGCCGCGCGCAGAGCACCTCGACGTCGAGCGGCGGGCCGATGTCGAGCTGCTTCAGCAGCTTGCGGCAGCGGCGGCGCAGCTCCCGTTCCTTCATCGCGCGGCGTCCTCCGGGTTCCGGCCCTCGCGTTCGGCCCGCTCGTAGCGCTCCACCAGCTCCAGCAGGTCCATCACCTGCCGTCGCCCCTGCGGGGAGAGCTCCTGCGCCCGCATCGCCATCAGCTGCGCTTCCCCGGCCGGGGGCGCGGCTGCCTCTTCGTCGAAGAAGTACGTGACGGGCACGCCGAACAGTCTCGCCAAGGCCTCAACATAGTGGATCTTCGGGTTGACGCGCTTGCCCGTGGCCAGCTGCTGCAGGTAGGCGGGCGACATCGCCGGCCCACCCGCCCGCTCGACCGCCGCCGAGATCTCCCGGTAGCTGTGCGGCGCGCGACCGTCCACCCGAGCCGCCTCGATCAGGGCGCTCAGCCGTTCCGCGAAAGTGCGTTCCCGTGCCATACCCGCCCCCTAGGTTTCCACCGTGAAAATTCTAGCCGGGAAACCACTGTACGCACATGTTGACAGCTATCGTATGCAGTGGTTTACAGTTGGCATGCCTCTCGTCTTGCTCTCCGTACCCTGGGGGTGTACGGAACCGCAAGACGAGAGGCTGTCGTGTCTTCTCGACTCGTCATGATCGCCCCGGTGTAGTACGCTTCAGCTGCCAAGGTCGAACGCTTCGCGGCGATCCCTTGGCCACGGCCTGTTGCCGGAGGTCGACCCCCAGGGCTTCCGGTGACAGGCCCCTTACTTTTTCAGAACCTCGAGCTTCAGGACATCAGCGTGGCGGCCACGGTGCCGCCGAGTTCCGTGCAGGCTTCCAGGATCTTCTTGTCCGGCTCGCCCGTGCTGATCACCGGGTCCGCCACCTTCTCCCACGCCAAGCCCGTGGTGATGGACAGCAGCTGTCGTTCCGTCCCCGACGTGTCGCTGTTCCCGTGGATCCAATAGCCGAACGGGCGACCCCGCGTCTCGTCGAGGCACGGGTAGTAGACGGTGTCGAAGAAGTGCTTCAGCGCCCCGCTCATGCTGCCGAGGTTCGCCGGCGTGCCCAGCAGGTAGCCGTCCGCCTCGAGGACGTCGGGGACGGTCGCCGCCAGCGCCGCGCGGCGGACCACCTCCACGCCCTCGATGTCCGGGTGCGTCGCGCCCGCCAGCACCGCCTCGAACAGCGCCTGCGTCGACGGCGACGGCGTGTGGTGCACGATCAGCAGCCGCGGCATCAGGCGAGCAGCTCCTCGACCGCCGTCCGCAATGCGCCCAGCTTCGCGGTCGCCGCCTCGCGCGCTTCGTCGAGCGAACCCGTCACCGGCGCCACGACCTGCAGGTACGCCTTCAGCTTCGGTTCCGTCCCGGACGGGCGGACGACCACGCGCACGCCGTCCCCGGTGAGGCGCAGCACATCCGCGTCCGGCAGCAGGTCTTCGAGCGCGACGGCCACCCCGCCCAGCTCGGCCGGCGGCGCCTGGCGCACCTTCGCCATCAGCTGCCCGCGGACGGAGAGGTCGGTCACCCGCAGGGAAACCTGGTCGGTGAGGTGGACTCCGTGGCGTTCGGCCAGCTCGTCCAGGACGTCCAGCGGCGTGCGGCCCTCGGCCTTGAGCCGCGCGGTGTAGCCGGCGGCCAGCGTCGCGGCGGCGATGCCGTCCTTGTCGCGCACGAAACCCGGGTTCACGCACAGGCCGAGCGCTTCTTCGTAGGCGAAGACCAGGCCTTCGCCCGCGCGGACCAGCCACTTGAAGCCGGTCAACGTCTCGGCGTAGCGGGCGCCTTCGGCCTTCGCGATTTCGCCGAGCATCGACGACGACACGATGGTCGTCGCGACCAGCGGGTCCGGCAGGACCGTGCGGTCCACTGTGGACAGGACGTACGAGCCGAGCAGCACGCCGGTCTCGTCGCCGCGCAGCATCCGCCACTCGCCGTCCCGGTCGCGGACGCCCAGCGCGCAGCGGTCGGCGTCCGGGTCGAGCGCGATCGCCAGGTCGGCGTCCACTTCGGACGCCAGCGCCAGCAGCAGGTCGGTCGCGCCGGGTTCTTCCGGGTTCGGGAACGACACGGTCGGGAAGTCGGGGTCGGGCGCGGCCTGGTCGCCGACCAGGTGCAGGTCGGTGAACCCGGCCCGCTCGAACGCCGCCTGCAGCGTGTCGGCGCCGACGCCGTGCAACGCCGTCGCGGCCACGCGCACCGCGCGCTCGGCGCCCATCGGCAGCGTCGCGACCTCGTCGAGGTACCGGTCGAGCAGGTCGACCACCTCGGCGCCGGGCGCGCGCGGCACGCTCACCGCGGCGGGCGCGGCCTGGATGGCCCGCTCGATCTCGCCGTCGGACGGCGGGACGATCTGGCCGCCGGTCGCGTCGTAGAGCTTGTACCCGTTGTCGGCGGGCGGGTTGTGCGACGCGGTGATCTGGATGCCGGCCACCGCGCCGAGCCGGCCGACGGCGAAGGCGAGCACCGGCGTCGGCAGCGGCTTCGGGAACACCTTGACGTCGAACCCGGCCGCGGTCATGACCTCGGCGGCCGCGGTCGCGAAGGCTTCCGAGCCGTGCCGCGCGTCCCGGCCGACGACGACCAGCGCGCCGGCGTGCCCGTGTGCCTTCAGCCACTCCGCGACACCGGCGGTGGTCCGCGTGACGACGGCGACGTTCATCCCGTTCGGCCCGGCGCGCACCGGCCCGCGCAGCCCGGCGGTGCCGAACTCGAGCGGCCCGGCCATCCGGTCGGCCAGTTCGTCGGCCGCACCGGTGTCGCCGCCCATCGCCTTCGCGAGGACGTTCTGCAGCTCGGCGCGAGCGTCGTCGTCCGGGTCGTCGGCGATCCAGCGGAAGGCGGCGTCGCGCAAGGTCGAATCGATCGTCACCGCGCCAGCCTACGGGCTAGGGTCGGGGGAGTGCGCTTGCTCTTCACCTCACTGGGGTCCTTCGGTCACACGTTCCCGCTCGTCCCGCTGGCGGTCGCCGCGCGGGACGCGGGCCACGACGTCGTCTTCGCCACTTCGGAAGACTTCCTGCCACAGCTGACGAAAGCCGGTCTGGAGACGGCGGCCGCCGGGCTCGCCATCAAGGACGCGTTCGGCCAGGCGTTCGCCGAGGCCGGGCCGCCCGGGCCGCGGCGCCCGCCGGGCGAGGTCCCGCCGGAGGTGCTCGGCCCGATCGTCGCGAAGGTCTTCGGCGAGCTGATGCCGAAGACGTTCGTCGCCGACCTGCTGCCGCTGTTCTCGCGGCTCCGGCCCGACCTCGTCGTGAGCGAGGCCGGCAACTCCGGTGGCGCGTTCGCCGCGATGAAGGCCGGGATTCCCGTGGTGGCACACGGGTTCGGCCGCGTGTCGAGCGACGACCCGATGGTGACGAAGATCCGCGACGCGATCCGCGCGCACGCCTCGGAACTGGGCATCACCGTGGGCGAGGACCTGGCTTTCGGCGGCCCGTTCGTCGACATCTGCCCGGAATCGGTGCAGGACCCGGGTTTCCTGGCGCGCACGACGCGCGTCCCGCTGCGGCCGGTGGGCTGGAGCGAGCCGGGCGAGCTGCCTTCGGGGGTCCTGGACCGGTCGCGGCCGTTGGTGTACTTGACGCTCGGCACGGCGATGGGCCACGCGGGAGTGCTGGGCGCGGCGATCGCCGGTCTGTCCGGTTTGGACGTCGACGTCCTGGTCGCGACGGGCCCGACGGTCGACCCGGCGGCACTCGGCGAGGTTCCGGCCAACGTCCGGCTCGAGGCGTGGGTCCCGCAGGCGGCCCTGCTCCCGCACGTCGACCTGGTGGTCCACCACGGCGGCAGCGGCACGACGCTCGGCGCGTTCGGCGCGGGCCTCCCGCAGTTGCTGCTGCCGCAGGGAGCGGACCAGTTCAGCAACGCGGAGGCGGTGGTGGCGGCCGGCGTCGGCTCCCGCCTGCTCGCGGCGGAGGTCACCGCGGAGGCGGTCGCCTCCGAAGCCCGCCGCCTGCTCACCGACACCTCAGTCCGCGACGCCACCCGCACCTTGGCGGCCGAGGTCGCGGCGATGCCGTCCCCGGCCGAGGTGGCGGCCCAGCTCCCGACCCTGGCCTGAGACGTCCCAAGCGTCACTTTCTCCGAGAAAGTGTTGTGGAGAGCCCACCTCCGGAACACTTTCGCGGAGAAAGTGACGTCTTGAGGGGTCAGGCGCGGGTGACCAGCTCGCGCAGCAGGGAGCCCATCTGGGTGGCCGCCGCGCGGCCCGCCTCCAGGACTTCCTGGTGGTTCAGCGGCTCGCCCGTCATGCCGGCCGCGAGGTTCGTGACCAGGGAGAGGCCGAACACCTCGACGCCGGCCGCACGGGCCGCGACCGCCTCCAGGACCGTCGACATGCCGACCAGGTCCGCGCCCAGCGTGCGCAGCATGTGGATTTCGGCCGGCGTCTCGAAGTGCGGTCCGGTCAGGCCCGCGTAGACGCCCTCCTCCAGCGACGGGTCGATTTCCCGCGCGAGCTTCCGCAGCCGCGCCGAGTACAGGTCGGTCAGGTCGACGAAGTTCGCGCCGACGATCGGCGAGCGCGCGGTCAGGTTCAGGTGGTCGGAGATCAGCACCGGCTGACCCACCTTGAACCCCTGGCGCAGCCCGCCCGCCGCGTTCGTCAGCAGCACCGTCCGGACGCCGGCCGCCGCCGCGGTGCGCACGTTGTGCACTACCGGGTCGATGCCCTTGCCCTCGTAGAAGTGCGTCCGCCCGAGCAGTACCAGGACGTTCTTGCCGCCGATCTTCAGCGAGCGGATGGTGCCGCCGTGCCCCACCGCGCCGGGCGTGGTGAAGCCGGGCAGCTCGGCGAACGGGATCTCCGTCTCGCACTCCCCGATGACGTCCGCCGCCGGGCGCCAGCCCGACCCCAGGACCACCGCGATGTCGTGCGCGTCCACGCCGGTGCGGTGGGCGATGGCGCTCGCGGCCTCGTGTTCACTCATGCGAGGGAGCGTAACCGGACACTTCGCGCCACCAGGAACACGACCAGCCCGAACGGCGACAGGAAGATCGTCAGGACCAGGATCGGGCTCACGATCCACGGCGAAAGCCCCGCCGAGCGCCCCTCGAAGTACATCCACCGCGCGACGAACAGGTCGAACGCGATCAGGTGCGCCCAGACGAGCCCGGCACCCCACGGCGTGGCCAGCAGTGTCTGCAGCACGCCGAGGTCCGGCGAGAGCATCGCCCGCCCCCACTCGCCGAAGTGCGGCAGCACGAGCGCGAAGTAGCAGGCCAGCGGCAGCAACGGCACCCACGGCGACGCCATGACCCGCGGCGTCCACCGCCAGTTCGGCGCCAGGATCATCACTGCCCAGAACGGCACGGCCAGCGGGAACGCGAGGTCGAAGAGGGTCATCGGGCCACGGCCCACGAGCCGAGTCCGACGGCCGCGACCAGCACCGCGAACGCCCCCAGTGTCGTCGCGTCCGGGTGGACGATCGACTGCGCCCGCAGCGCCTGCCACGTCACCAGCGCGGTCAGCCCCGCGTACCCGGCCGCGCCGACCAGGACGAGCCGCGCGCGGACGGCGTCGTCGCGCAGCCGGGCGAACCGCGGGGCCAGCGCCGCGAGCGCGATGGCCAGCAGCGGCAGCGCCTGCAGCGCGTGCATCCCGACGAAGTGCGGGATCCGCAGGTCGCCGGCCACCGTGCTCCAGCCGAGGATCGGCAGGCCGGGACCGCCGTCGGCGAGCCCGACGGTGTGCGCGCCGACCATGTCGGGCGTGCCGCCGGCCTGCCACCGCGCGAGCTGCTGCGCGGTCGGGTTCGTCATCAGGATGCCCAGCGAGATCCCGATCAGGGACAGCGCGGCGCCGGCGCGCACGGCCCAGAAGCTCGCCCGGTCGGGCACCTTCGTGAACAGCACCAGCACGGTCAGCACGAGCGTGGCGACCCACAAGCCCATGATCATCTTGCCCATGACGTTGTAGATCAGCGCGTCCTGCGGCGTCGCGATGTTGAAGTGGCTGGCCCGGCCGCGCGCCGCTTGGAAGACCAGCAGGACGTACTCGGCGGCGAAGATCAGGACCAGGAAGTCCGTCAGCCAGGACGCCGTGCGCCGGAACCGCGGCAGCAGCGAGACGAGCCAGCTCCAAGTAGCGAAGTAGAGGGCACCGGACACCGCGAACTTGAACGGCTTCGCCCAGATCGGCGCGCCGGCCAACGTTCGCTGGTCCACGAGCAAAGCGGCGACGCAGAGCACCGCCAGCACCCCCAGGGCGGCGGCCGCGATCGCGGACGGCCGGTGCCACCCGCGCGTCCTGCTCCGGACGTCGGCAAGGATGGTCATGGTTCCTCCCAGAATGGATAGTCAAACTCTCCGTTATGGGAAGCTAAACTATCCATGCTGAGCTGTCTTCAGGGTTCCCCCGGAGACCGACCCGGGGATCGGAGCGGATGCGCATGCGGATGGCGGAACTGAGCGCGGAGTCGGGGGTGCCGGTCGCGACCGTCAAGTACTACCTGCGGGAAGGCCTGCTCTTCCCGGGCGAGCGCACCAGCCCCAACCAGGCCCGCTACTCCGCGGCCCACGTCCAGCGGCTCCGGCTGGTCAAGGCGCTCACCGAGGTCGGCGGGCTGCCGCTGGCGTCGGTGGGAGCCGTCCTCGCCGCGATCGAGGGCGACGCGACCCCGCACGAGACGATGGGCGTCGTCCAGCAGGAGCTGGCCGGGACGCCGCCGAAGGTGTCGGACGAGGCCGCCGAGTGGGCGGCCGAGCTGCTCCACGGCCTGGCCGACCGCCACGGCTGGGTCTGGCACGGGACCGAGGACCACACGATCGGCAACCTGATCGCCGCGCTGGCCACGGCGAAGGAGCTGGGGCACGAGAAGCTCGCCGACCGCCTCGACGAGTACTTCGCGCTGGCGATGCGCGTCGCCGAGCTCGACGTGGAAGTCGTGACGGGCCTGACGTCGTTCGACAAGATCATTGAGGCCGGCCTGGTCGCGACGGTCCTCGGCGACCGGATCTTCACCGGCCTGCGCCACCTCGCGCAGGAGTTCGTGTCCCGCGAGGTGCTGAACCGGGCGCCCTAGTCGCTGACCTGCAGCGTCCCCGCGACGCGCTCGAAGACGTCCTCCTGGCCCGAGCGTTCCTGCTCGGCCGGGACGGTGACCGACAGGAGCCACAGGCTCGTCCTGGCCTGCACGAGCTTCATGAAGGTCACGCGGGTGCCCCCGCTGCCGTCCTGCTGGGGCAGCGCGCCGCCCTCGGCCAGGCGGTAGGTCAGCGTCACGCTCTTGTCCGGCTGGGGCCAGGGGCCGTACAGCTCGAACGAATTGCCCAGGTAGGACGACCGCAGCCAGGCGATGTAGTCGTCGTAGCCCTCGGTCTGGTCGAAGTACCTGGCCAGCCGCTCCAGGCGCAGCGACCGGCGCCCGTCCGGCGAGACGTACTGGACGACCAGGCTCAGCCCGAACTTCGTGTTGTGCGGGGCGACGAACTTCTGCCAGCCCTCCGGCACGTCGAGGGCGTACTGGCCGCCGTCGTTGTTGAGGTAGCTGCCGTTGCCGGTCAGGTGGACCAGGGTCGGCGGCGGTACCTGCGTCGGCCCGTTCGACGTGGCCGCCGGCTCGGCCGCCGGGGGCAGCAGCGACTGCCCGCCGACCGTCCTGGCCAGCGCGAACCCGCCGCCCGCGGCCAGCAGGAAGAGCAGGATCGCCACGGCGACGAGCACGGCCGTCGCCCGCGCGGTGCGCCGCCCGGCCCGCGGCGGCGCGACGAACAGCGTCGCCGGCTCCGGCGAAGGCGACGGTGAAGTCGTCGGCGAAGGGGCCGGCGGCGGCGTGGGCGGCCGCAGGAACGGCAGCGGACCGGGGTCGGTGGCGAGCTCGCTGCTCGACTCCTCGGACTTCTTCTCCGCCTTCTCGGGCAGGACGGTCTTGATCACCTGGGTGTCGGTCGCGTCCGGCTGCGCGGACGTCTTCTTCCCGTCCGGGGTGCGGAACAGCTCGGGCCCGAAGAGGTCGAGCGGCGTCTTCGTCTGCAGCGGGTAGAGCCGGTGCCGGACCTCGCGCAGGGTGATCCGGTCGCCCGGCTCCTTCTTCATCAGCGCCGTGATGACGGCGGCCAGCGGGCCGGCCTTCGGCTTGGGCACCTTGCCGTTGACGACCTTGCCGACGGTCTCCAGGGGGTCGCCGTCGGCGTCGTACGGCGGCGCGCCCTCGACCGCGGCGAACAGCGTCGCGCCGAGGCCCCAGAGGTCGGCGGCCGGGACGACCGCGCCGCCCGAGGCGACCTCGGGCGCGATGTAGGCGGGGGAGCCGAGCATGATCCCGGTGCGGGTCATGGTCGCCTCGGAGACGTTGCGGGCGATGCCGAAGTCGGTCAGCTTGATCCGGCCGTCGCTGGCGACCAGGACGTTGCCCGGCTTGACGTCGCGGTGGGTGATGCCGGCGGCGTGCGCGGCCTCCAGCGCGGAGGCGACGGCGATGCCGACCGCGGCGGCCTGCTCGACGGTCAGCGGCCCGTGGTCGCGCAGGATGTGCGCGAGGCTGCGCGAGGGCAGCAGCTCCATGACCACGAACGGCTGGTCGTTCTCGCGGGCGACGTCGTGCAGGATGATCACGTTCGGGTGGGACAGGACGGCGATCGCGCGGGCCTCGCGCAGCGTCCGCTCCCGCAGTTCGTCCGCTTGGGACGCCGGGATGCCCGGCGGCACCTTCATCTCCTTGACGGCCACCTGCCGGTGCAGGAACTCGTCGTAGGCGGACCAGACGGTGCCCATCGACCCGGAGCCGAGCACCGAACGCAGCCGGTAGCGACCGGCGACCACTCGTGTCTCTTCGCTGGAGGGGGGCACCCCCTGATTGTGTCGTACCCGAATCACCCCTGACCGCATAGGGGCGCGACTAGAGTCACAGGTCGGACGCGGCCCGTGCCTCTACCATCACTGGGTATGACTGAAGTGGCCGGTCCGGAGTCAGTGCCGATCTCCGAACTCGACCTGGCGGCCGAGTTCCCCCAGGCGACGCGCGAGCAGTGGCAGGAGCTCGTCGCCGGTGTCCTGCGCAAGAGCGGCAGGCTGCCGGAGGACTTCACGGGCGCCCCGGAGAGCAAGCTCGTCACGCGGACCTACGACGGGATCGAGATCCAGCCGCTGTACACGGCCGAGGACGTGCCGGGCGACGCCGGCTTCCCCGGGTTGCCGCCCTACGTGCGCGGCGCGCGGCCGGAAGGCCAGGTCAGCACCGGCTGGGACGTCCGGGCCCGGTTCGCCGGCGACGACGCCCGCGCGGTCAACCAAGCGATCCTCGCCGACCTCGAAGGCGGCGTGACGTCGATCTGGCTGTCCGTCCCGCCCGCGTCGCTCGCCGACGCGCTCAACGAGGTCTACCTCGACCTGGCGCCGGTCGTCCTGGACGCGGGCGCCGACTTCGAAGCCGCCGCGGACGCGCTGTTCGAGCTGTTCGCCGAGCGCGAGATCCCGGCGAGCGAGGCCACCGCGGTGCTGGGCGCCGACCCGATCGGGCTCGCGGCGCGCACCGGCTCGGCCGCCGACCTCGGACCGGCCGCCGCGCTCGCCGCGCGTGTCGCCGGGAAGTACCCGAAGGTGCGCACGATCGTCGCCGACGGCCTGCCGTTCCACGAAGCGGGCGGGTCGGACGCGCAGGAGCTGGGCGCGCTGGCCGCCGCCGGCGTCGCCTACCTGCGGGCGTTGACCGACGCGGGGCTCGACGTCGAAGCCGCGGCCGGGCAGCTCGAGTTCCGGCTCGCCGCGACCGCCGACCAGTTCTCCACCATCGCCAAGCTGCGCGCGGCCCGCCGCTTGTGGGCGCGCGTCGCCGAGGTGTGCGGCTTCTCCTCGCCGATGCGCCAGCACGCCGTGACGTCGCCGGCGATGCTGACCCAGCGCGACCCCTGGGTGAACATGCTCCGCACGACCGTCGCGTGCTTCGGCGCCGGGGTCGGCGGCGCGGACGCGGTCACCGTGCTGCCGTTCGACGCCGCGATCGGCAAGCCGGACGCGTTCTCCGCGCGGATCGCCCGCAACACCCACGCGGTGCTGCTGGAGGAGTCCAAACTGGCCGGCGTGGTCGACCCGGCGGGCGGCTCCTGGTACGTCGAGAAGCTCACCGACGACCTCGCGCACGCGGCCTGGGCCGAGTTCACCGCCATCGAGGGCGCGGGCGGCCTGGTCGAGGAACTCGCTTCGGGGGCACTCGCCGGCCGGCTCGCCGAGACGTGGGAGAAGCGGTCGAAGCGGATCGCCACCCGCCGCGACCCGCTCACCGGCGTCAGCGAGTTCCCGAACCTGACCGAGAAACCGGTGGTCCGGACGCCGCTCGAGTCCCCTGTGGACGGTGGGCTGCCGCGGCACCGGTACGCCGAGGGCTTCGAAGCCCTGAGGGACGCGTCGGACGCGTACCTCGCCGAGCACGGGGAACGGCCGAAGATCTTCCTGGCCACGCTGGGCCCGGTCGCCGCGCACACCGCGCGGGCCGGCTTCGCCGCCAACCTCTTCCAGGCGGGCGGGATCGAGGCCGTCAACCCGGGCGCGACCGACGACCTGCCCGGCGCGTTCCGCGCGTCCGGCGCGAAGGTCGCCTGCCTCTGCGGCACCGACGACGCCTACGCGGCCCAGGCGGCCGAAGTGGCCAAGTCGCTCGGCGCCGAACACGTACTGCTGGCGGGCAAGGGCACCTACGACGGCGTGGACGGCAACGTCTTCGCCGGCTGCGACGCCCTCGACGTCCTGAACGGCCTCCACGCCAAGCTGGGAGTCACGCGATGAGCATCCCGAACTTCGCCGGTCTCGACCTCGGCACGCCGTCGCCGGCCGACCGCGACGCCTGGGCCAAGGCCGTCCAGGAAGCCACCGGCAAGGGCCCGGACGCCCTGGCCTGGGAGACGCCCGAAGGCATCGGCGTCAAGCCGGTCTACACCGCCGACGACCTGTCCGATGTGGACTTCCTGAGCACGTACCCCGGGATCGCGCCGTTCCTGCGCGGGCCGTACCCGACGATGTACGTCAACCAGCCCTGGACCATCCGCCAGTACGCCGGGTTCTCCACCGCCGAGGAGTCCAACGCCTTCTACCGGCGCAACCTCGCCGCCGGCCAGAAGGGCCTGTCGGTCGCCTTCGACCTGGCCACCCACCGCGGCTACGACTCCGACCACCCGCGCGTCTCCGGCGACGTCGGCATGGCGGGCGTCGCGATCGACTCCATCTACGACATGCGCCAGCTCTTCGACGGCATCCCGCTCGACAAGATGTCGGTGTCGATGACGATGAACGGCGCGGTGCTGCCGGTTCTCGCGCTCTACGTCGTCGCGGCCGAGGAGCAGGGGGTGAAGCCGGAGCAGCTCGCGGGGACCATCCAGAACGACATCCTCAAGGAGTTCATGGTCCGCAACACCTACATCTACCCGCCGCAGCCGTCGATGCGGATCATCTCCGACATCTTCTCCTTCACTTCGCAGCACATGCCGAAGTACAACTCGATCTCCATCTCCGGCTACCACATGCAGGAAGCCGGGGCGACCGCCGACCTGGAGCTGGCGTACACGCTCGCCGACGGCGTCGAGTACATCCGCTCGGGCGTCGACGCGGGGCTCAGCGTCGACAAGTTCGCGCCGCGGCTGTCGTTCTTCTGGGCGATCGGCATGAACTTCTTCATGGAGGTCGCGAAGCTGCGCGCGGCGCGCCTGCTGTGGGCGAAGCTCGTGAAGGGCTTCGACCCGAAGTCGCAGAAGTCCTTGTCGCTGCGGACGCACTCGCAGACGTCGGGCTGGTCGCTGACCGCGCAGGACGTCTACAACAACGTCGTCCGCACCTGCGTCGAGGCGATGGCCGCGACCCAGGGGCACACGCAGTCGCTGCACACCAACGCCCTCGACGAGGCACTGGCGCTGCCGACCGACTTCTCCGCGCGGATCGCCCGCAACACGCAGCTGCTGCTGCAGCAGGAATCCGGCACCACCCGCGTGATCGACCCGTGGGGCGGCAGCGCGTTCGTCGAGAAGCTGACCTACGACCTCGCGCGCAAGGCGTGGGGCCACATCAGCGAGGTCGAGCAGGCCGGCGGCATGGCCAAGGCGATCGACGCGGGCATCCCCAAGCTGCGCATCGAAGAGGCCGCCGCCCGCACCCAGGCGCGCATCGACTCCGGCCGCCAGCCCGTCATCGGCGTGAACAAGTACCAGGTCACGAGCGACGAGGACATCGAAGTCCTCAAGGTCGACAACGCCGGCGTCCGCACCCAGCAGCTCGAGAAGCTGCGCCGGCTGCGTGACGAGCGGGACGGCCAGGCGACCGAGGACGCGCTGCGGCGGCTCACCGAAGGCGCCGGCAACGGCGGCAACCTCCTGGAGCTGGCGATCGACGCGGCCCGCGCGAAGGCCACGGTCGGCGAGATCTCCGACGCGCTGGAGAAGATCTGGGGCCGGCACTCCGGGCAGATCCGGACGATTTCCGGCGTCTACCGCGAAGAGGTGGGTAAGTCGCAGAACGTCGAGAAGGCCCGCGCGCTGGTCGAAGAGTTCGCCGCGGAGGAGGGCCGCCGGCCGCGGATCCTCGTCGCGAAGATGGGCCAGGACGGCCACGACCGGGGCCAGAAGGTGATCGCCACCGGCTTCGCCGACATCGGCTTCGACGTCGACGTCGGCCCGCTGTTCTCCACCCCGGCCGAGGTCGCGCGGCAGGCGATCGAGGCGGACGTGCACGTCGTCGGCGTCTCGTCGCTGGCCGCCGGCCACCTCTCGCTGGTGCCCGCGCTGCGCCACGAGCTCGCCGAGCTGGGCCGCGAGGACATCATGGTCGTCGTCGGCGGGGTCATCCCGCCGCAGGACTACCCGGCGCTGCGCGAGGCCGGCGCGGCCGCGATCTTCGGGCCCGGCACGGTGCTCGCGGACGCCGCCATCGACCTGCTCGGCCAGCTGACGGCGCAGGAGTCCTGACCCTTGCCGCGCAGGATCGACGTCACCGCCTACGCCAAGGGCGTGCTGGCGGGGGACCGCGGGACGCTCTCGAAGGCGATCACGCTCGTCGAGTCGCAGCGGGAGGACCACCGGGCGCTGGCGCAGGAGCTGCTGGTCGAGCTGCTGCCGTCTTCCGGCGGCGCGCGGCGCATCGGCATCACCGGCGTCCCCGGTGTCGGCAAGTCGACATTCATCGACCAGCTGGGCACCGACCTGACCTCGGCCGGGCACCGCGTGGCCGTGCTCGCGGTCGACCCGTCGTCGACGCGCACCGGCGGCTCGATCCTCGGCGACAAGACCCGGATGGCGCGCCTGGCGGTCGACGAACGGGCGTTCATCCGCCCGTCGCCGACGTCCGGGACGCTCGGCGGCGTCGCCCGGGCGACCCGCGAGACGATCGTGCTGATGGAAGCGGCCGGCTACGACACCGTCCTGGTCGAGACCGTCGGGGTCGGACAGTCCGAAGTGACCGTCGCGAACATGGTCGACTGCTTCCTGTTCCTGACGCTCGCGCGGACGGGCGACCAGCTCCAGGGCATCAAGAAGGGCGTGCTGGAGCTCGCCGACGTCATCGCCGTCAACAAGGCCGACGGTGACCACGAACGGGACGCCAAACGCGCGGCCCGGGAGCTGTCCGGCGCCCTGCGGATGATCTACGGGCCCGAAGCGTCGTGGACGCCGCCCGTGCTCACCTGCAGCGGCCTGCACAACCTGCGGCTGGACGAGGTCTGGGGCGCGATCGAGCGGCACCGCGACACGCTCACGGCGTCCGGCGAACTGGCCGCGCGCCGCCGGCAGCAGCAGGTCGACTGGACGTGGGCGATGGTTCGCGAACAGCTGCTGAGTCGCCTGGCGGCGCATCCGGACGTGCGAACGGTCGTTCCCGACGTCGAACGGGCGGTGCGGGACGGTGAACTGACGGCTACCCTCGGTGCTCAGCGGATCCTCGACGCGTTCAATCCACCCGCTGGTGGCTGACGCCCGGGCGGTCCGCGGGCAGAATGCCTGGTCGTGGCGAAGGGATGACATGGCGAAGGTGCGGGGTCTGGTCCTGGCCGGTGTGCTGGGCGCGGTGCTGTTCACCGCGTCGCCGGCGGCCGCCGAACCGGTGCGTTCGGACAACGCGGTGGCAGTGGCGGTGGCGCACGCGGCCGTCGGGCCGGTCCTGGCGCAGACGCAGACCCAGCCGCCGGGCCCGGTCCTCGACCCGGCCCAGACCGACAAGGCGAACACCGAGAAGACGAAGAACAAGCTGATCGCGGGCGTCGTCGCCGTCGCTTTGCTCGGCATCGTCATCTGGGGACGGCGGATCCGTTCGAAGAAGGCCAAGAGCTCCTGATGCGTTCGGGTGTGCCGAAGTACTGCACGCCGTTCAACGCAGATCCGGTACCGGCCATCTAGGACGGCCGTTTTCGAGGCGCGCGTTGCCGCCTGCATGGTGCACGATCGTCTGCAAATGCGTACGACAGATCGATCGGCACGTTGCGTGACCCCAGCCGCTGCCCGGGTTACCCGTGTTGCGGGAGGAGGTGCGGCGTGACGGTGTTGGACTCACGACCGGACGTTCCAGGCGACCCCCATGGGCGCATCATCAACCCCATGGAGGGGTCCGAAGCGCTCATTTCCGAAGCCGGCGTAAGCATGGCTCCCGTGGAGGACCTTGGTGCGGGCCGCGGCCCGTTCTGGCTCGACGACTGGCTGCGCGCCAACGCGACCGACGTGCTCGCCTGGCGCCGGCACATCCACGCGCACCCGGAGCTGTCGCGGCACGAGTTCGCGACCACGGAACTGGTCGTCACGCTGCTGCGCTCGGTCGGGCTCAAGCCGTGGGTGCTGCCCGGCGGCACCGGCGTCGTCTGCGACATCGGCAGCGGCGAGCGGTGCGTGGCGCTGCGGGCGGACATGGACGCGCTGCCGCTCACCGAGGCGACCGGGCTGCCCTACGCGTCGACCGTCGAGGGCGCGGCCCACATGTGCGGCCACGACGCCCACACGGCGATCCTGCTGGGCGCGGCCCGCGCGCTGGCCGGCGCGCCGGAGCTGCCCGGCCGCGTCCGGCTGGTCTTCCAGCACGCCGAGGAGGTCATGCCCGGCGGCGCGCTGGACATGATCGCGGCCGGCGCGCTGGACGGCGTCGAGCGGATCTACGGCCTGCACGTCGACCCGCGGCTCGAGGTCGGCAAGATCGGCATGCGCGTCGGCGCCCTGACGTCGGCGGCGGACCTGATCGAGCTGCGCCTGACCTCGCCGGGCGGGCACACGTCCCGGCCGCACCTGACGGCCGACCTGGTCCACGCGCTGGGCACGGTGATCACCGGGCTGCCCGCGCTGCTCTCGCGGCGGGTCGACCCGCGCTCGGGCACGGTCCTGGTGTGGGGCGCGGTCCACGCGGGCCAGGCGGCCAACGCCGTCCCGCAGGACGGCGTCCTGCGCGGCACCCTGCGGACCGCCGACCACGAGGTCTGGACGGCCCTGGAGCCGCTGGTGGCGTCGTCGGTGGAGTCCCTGCTGGCGCCCACCGGCGTCGGCTTCTCGCTCGACTACCGCCGCGGCGTGCCGCCGGTGGTGTCCGATGCGGACTCGACGGCCCTGATGCGCGCGGGCGCGGAAGCGGCGCTGGGCGAGGGCGCGGTGGCGCCGACGGAGCAGTCTTCCGGCGGCGAGGACTTCGGCTGGTACCTGGAGCACGTCGACGGCGCTTTCGCCCGATTGGGTGTCTGGCCCGGCGCGCCGGACCCCCAGTCCGACATCCACCGCCCGACCTTCGTGCTCGACGAGCGAGCCCTGCTGTGCGGGGTCCGGGCCCTGGTCCACACCGCTTTGACGTCCCTCGCCTGAGCGGCGGCCCCGCCGAGTGTCTTGAATGACTCATTCATGTCGTCAGACGACATGAATGAGTCATTCAAGACGTTTGCTGCGCGCGGGGGTGGCGGGGTCCCGCGTCTTGCCGGCGCGACCTGCCGGGCTCTGCGCCTGAGCGGGGTTGTCCACAGCTTTTCGTAGTTGTCCACAGGCCGTGAACCGGCCCTTCCCCTGATCGGGTGAGGGCCGTTTTGCGCGCCCGCGATCATGGCGGCAGACTGAACGGCGGCCTGGCTCGAAGAGGCCGGTCTACCTGCGGTTTTCCTTGTGCGGCAACGTGAATCGGGTTCGCGTGGCGGCAGCGGGAAATCGGCGCGACGGACCGGGTGGGCGTGGTCGCGGGGGTGCCGGTGCCGGCCGGCCGGGGGCCGTGGTAGCGCTCAGGCGGCCGAGTTGTCCACAGGGTGTGGAGTCAGCCGGTGATGCCGGAACAGGGGCGGGTCCGCAGGTCGTCGACGTAGTCCGCGGGCGCCCCGGCGGCCTCCGCGGCGTCGGCCAGCACGCCCAGGTACCGCGCCGACGGCAGGCCGCCCTCGTAGGCGTCCAGGACGTACAGCCAGGCCAGCGCCGAGCCGTCCATCGTCTGCACCCGCAGCCGGATCTTCGAGTGGATCCCGAGCTCGCCGCCTTCCCAGCGGTCCAGCCCGGTCTCGTCCAGCGGCGTCACGTCGTACAACACGACGAAGACCCGGGAACCCGGGTCCTCGACGATCGTCGCCAGGGCACCTTCCCAGCCGAGGTCCTCGCCGCCGAAGGTCAGGCGCCACCCCTCCAGCCAGCCGGTGCCGGCCATCGGAGAGTGCGGCGCGCGCTCCAGCATCTGGGCGGGCTCCATGTTCGATCCGTACGCGGCATACAACGGCACGCCGACAGCGTAGCGACACCTGGCCGACCCGAGTGGACGCACTCGCCGTGTTCGCCCACTTCAGTGTCCGGACACCTGCGCCGCGTACGGTGAGAGCACCGCACGGACAGCCACGAGGAGGACCCAGGTGACCAGGATCGTGATCATGGGCGGGGGCCCGGCCGGCTACGAAGCCGCGCTGGTCGCGGCTCAGCACGGAGCCGACGTCACGATCGTCGAGCGGGACGGCCTGGGCGGCGCGTGCGTCCTCTACGACTGCGTCCCCTCGAAGACGTTCATCGCCAGCTCCGGCGCGCTGGCGAAGATGCACGACCTCGGCGAGCTCGGCATCAACACCGACCTGGCCGACACGAGCGTCGACCTCCCGACCGTGCACGGCCGGGTGAAGGGCCTCGCGCTCGCCCAGTCCGCCGACATCCGCGCCCGCGTCCAGCGCGAAGGCGTCCGCGTCCTCATCGGCGAAGCCCGCTTCTGCGACGAAGAGCCCGGCCTCGCGACCCACAAGGTCGCCGTGACGACGTCCGAGGGCACCGAGAAGCTGCCCGCCGACGTCGTGCTGATCGCCACCGGGGCCACCCCGCGCGTCCTGCCCGGCGCGGTGCCCGACGGCGAGCGCATCCTCGACTGGCGCCAGCTCTACGAGCTCCAGGAGCTGCCCGAGCACCTCGCCGTGATCGGCTCGGGCGTGACCGGCGCCGAGTTCGCGTCCGCCTACACCGAGATGGGCGTCAAGGTCACCGTCGTGTCCAGCCGCGACCGCGTCCTCCCGCACGAAGACGCCGACGCCGCTGCCGTGCTCGAGGAGGTCTTCTCGCAGCGCGGCACGACCGTCGCGAAGCAGGCGCGCGCCGACCGCGTCGAGCGCACCGAAAAGGGCGTCGAGATCTTCCTCGCCGACGGCCGCGTGATCGAAGCCAGCCACGCGCTGATGACGGTCGGGTCGGTCCCGAACACCAAGGACATCGGCCTCGACAAGGTCGGCATCTCGCCCGGCCCCGGCGGGTTCATCACCGTCGACCGCGTTTCGCGCACCTCCGTTCCCGGGATCTACGCCGCCGGCGACTGCACCGGCGTGCTCATGCTCGCCTCGGTGGCGAGCATGCAGGGCCGCATCGCGATGTGGCACGCGCTGGGCGAGGGCGTCGCGCCGATCAAGCTCAAGACCGTCGCCGCCAACGTGTTCACCCACCCGGAGATCGCCACCGTCGGCATCAGCCAGCAGGCGATCGACTCCGGCGAGGTGCCCGCGCGCACCATCATGCTGCCCTTGGCCACCAACGCGCGCGCGAAGATGGAGGGCCTCCGCCGAGGCTTCGTGAAGCTGTTCTGCCGCCCCGCCACCGGCGTGGTCGTCGGTGGCGTCGTCGTGGCGCCGCAGGCGAGCGAGCTCATCCTCCCCATCGCGCTCGCCGTCCAGAACCAGCTCACCGTGGACCACCTGGCACTGACGTTTTCGGTCTACCCTTCGCTGTCGGGCTCGATCACCGAGGCCGGGCGCCAGCTCATGCGCCACGACGATCTGGACTGAATCAGTAGGCAACCCGTCGCGCCCCGTCGCGTCTTGTCGGTTGTACGGCTGAAGGACGCGAAGGGTGCGAAGGTGCGCAAGACGGTGGTTTTCGTTGTGGCAGCGGTGATCGGGGCGACGACGCTGGCGGGGCCTGCCTCGGCGCAGCAGAGCACGGCTCCGGCGCCGAGCGGCGCTCCGGCCAAGGGCAGCGTCCAGCTCAACGTCAACACCGCGATCAACCAGACCCTCGTGGACAAGTACGTCCGCGACGCGCCGAACGTCGCGCTCGCGAAGTGTGAAGGCGCCTCGCCCGCGTTCTCCTCGCCCGCGCTGACGTTCTCCAACTACACGCCGGGCCCGTTCATGGGCACCGACGCGAACATCAGCGCCGACGCCGCCCTCAAGCCGGGTATCGGAGCCGGGACGTACCCGCTGACCGTCACCTGCGGCGACCAGACCTACCGCACGCAGTTCACCGTGCCCGCGCCGCAGGTTTCGAAAGTGCCGTCCGGCGCCGCGAAAGCCGGCGACGGCAGCATGGCCGGCTGATTGTCCTTTCGCGCGGAATCGCCCCGGAGCTTCGGCTCCGGGGCGGTTTTGTTTCCGCGGGCGCAACCTGTCGCAGGTAGGGACGTCTTAGGGGGTATAGGCAAGCGGACGACGCCGAGGCAGGGGGAACTGCGACCGGCGCCGGAGGAATTGCCGTGCCGAATCATTCCACAGGGGAGAAAAGAATGAAGAAGACCGCTGTCGTCGCGGGTGCCGCCGCGGCTTTCCTCGTCCTCGCGCCCGGTGCGGCGCTCGCGAGCACGACGCCGTCCGCGACGCCGGAACCCGCCTCGGAGCAGGCGGGGGTGCCGAAGGCGTACCTCCGCGTGCTGCCGAAGGTCGCACGCCCGGGCGGGAAGGTGGAGATCCGCCTCGGCTGCGCCGCCGAGAGCACGCAGGGCCTGACGTCGCCGGCGCTCACGATCGGCACATTGCGCCGCACCGGCCCGCAGAACGACCCCGCGGTCGCGCCGGCCGCCGTCACGACGGCCGTCGTGAAGCAGGTCAAGCCGGGCGTGTACCCGGTGTCGTTCTCCTGCGGTGGCGCGGAGATCACCGCGAAGTTCACCGTGCTGGGTGCCTCGGCCGCGAAGCAGGTCACCAAGGTGCCGGCGGGCGCGCCGCAGACCGGCGGCACCGACGGGCCGTCCGACGGCTCCGGCCCGCTGGCGGCCGCGGCGGCCATGGGCGTGCTCGCGGTCGGCGGCGGTGGTCTCGTGCTGGCCCGGCGGGCCCGGCGCCGCTGACCCGGGGAGGGGGTAGCGTCCGGGCGGCCCAACCGATCGGGCCGCCCGGACGTGTACCAGCACGAGGGGGGAGCACATGACCACGAGGACCACCGGTAGCCGGGGTTACCTGATCGCGCTGATCGTGGCGTTGCTGGCCGCGTTGGTGGTGCTGGCGCTGACGCTCGGCGGCGGCCCCGAGCCGACGACCGCGCAACCACCGCCCGCGCAGCCGGTCGCGGTGAACCCGGAGCCCGCTTCGGCCGGCGCCGGCGCCGTTGCCGCGCTGCCCAAGTCCGACCCGGTGTCGATCGACATCCCGAAGATCGGCGCGCACTCGTCGCTGGTCCCGCTGGGCGTCAACGCGGACAACACGATCCAGGTGCCGCCGGTGACGACGCCGCTGCAGGCGGGCTGGTACACGTACGCGCCGACGCCGGGCGAGGTCGGCCCGGCGATCGTGCTCGGGCACGTCGACGGCAACCACCAGAAGGGCATCTTCTTCCGGCTCAAGGAACTGACCGCGGGCGACCGCGTCTCGATCGCCCGTGCGGACGGCACGACGGCGCTGTTCGAGGTGACGAAGGTGCACCAGGTGCCGAAGCAGGAGTTCGAGAAGGAAGGCGTCTACGACGACACCGCCGGCCCCGAACTGCGGCTGATCACCTGCGGCGGCGTCTTCGACCGGAGCGCGCACAACTACGTCGACAACATCGTGGTGTACGCCCACCTCATCGGGCGTTGAGAGTCCTTCGGCCCTGGTTTTGTCGGTGGTGGGTGCCAGACTGTGTCGGCCGTCACCCGAGGCGGCGCGGACGAGGGTTGGGAGTCGACATGTTGTTCCGGGACGAGCGGTGGCCTGACGGCACGCCCAGCTGGGTGGACCTGATGGTGCCCGATCAGGCGAAAGCGGTCGCGTTCTACAGCGGCCTGTTCGGCTGGGACGTGCGGACGGGCGGTGAGGAGACCGGCTTCTACGGCATGGCGGAGCTGCGCGGCCGGCCGGTCGCCGGCATCGGCCAGATCCCGCCGGGACAGAACCTGCCTCCGGTGTGGACGACGTACCTGTCGGTGTCCGACGTGGACAAGACGGCCGCGTCGATCACCGAAGCGGGCGGCCAGATCGTGATGCCGGTCATGGAAGTGCTGAAGGAAGGCCGGATGGCGGTGGCGGCCGACCCCGCGGGCGCGGTGTTCGGGCTGTGGGAGCCGGGCCACCACCTGGGCACGCAGGTGACGGCGGCCCCGGGCACGCTGGCGTGGAACGAGTGCATGAGCCGCGACTACCCGGCGGCGAAGGCGTTCTACGAGCAGGTGTTCGGCTACGGCTTCCAGGACCTGTCGAACGACGACTTCACGTACGCGGTCCTGCTGGTCGACGGCCGCCCGGTCGGCGGATTGGGCGCGCTGCCGGACTCGGTACCGGCGGAGGTCCCGTCGAACTGGTCGACGTACTTCTCGGTGGCGGACGCGGACGCGAGCGCGGCGAAGGTGGCCGAGCTGGGTGGGCGTGTGCTGGACCAGCCGTTCGATTCGCCTTACGGGCGGCAGGTGCGGGTAATGGATGACCAGGGGGTGCCGTTCTTGGTCATCGCGCCCAACGAGCAGTCCGGGAAGCCGGAGGGCTGGGAGGACTGAGGGGCGGGACAGGCCGGAGGGGAGGCCGGAGGCGGGCCCGGTTGGGGTGGGCCGGTGGGGAAGTGCGGTGGGTGGCTTGGCACTCGGGCCGCCGGAAGCTGGGCCACCAGCGCGCCCGCTGTCCGCGTCGCGTTGCCGCGCGCGAGGTAGCGGGCCGGAACGCCGCTGCACGCCGACGCCCCCGGCCATGCCGGGCAGCGCGGCGGGTGCGGCCGCGCTTGCCGCCTGCGTCGGCCGGGCGCGCCAAGTGCGCGGCCGCCCGCGCCAGCCGGGCGAGTCAAGTGCGCGGCCGCCCGCGCCGGCCGGGCGAGTCAAGTGCGCGGCCGCCCGCGCCGGACAAGCGAGCCAATTGCGCGGCGGAGCACGAGCGGGCCGGAGGCGCCCACCGGCGCCCCCGACCCACTCGCCGTCAGTCCTCGTCCTCGACCCAGTCGAAGGTCTTCGTCACGGCCTTCTTCCAGTTGCGGTACTCGCGCTCGCGGCGGGAGTCGTCCATCGACGGGTCCCACTGCTTGTCCTGGGCCCAGTTGTTGCGGATGTCGTCCTCGGACTCCCAGAACCCGACCGCCAGCCCGGCCGCGTACGCCGCGCCGAGGGCCGTGGTCTCGTTGACCACCGGGCGGATCACCGGCACGCCGAGGATGTCGGCCTGGAACTGCATCAGCAGCTCGTTGACCACCATGCCGCCGTCCACCTTCAGCGACTTCAGCGGGACACCCGAGTCGGCGTTCATCGCGTCGATCACCTCGCGGGACTGGAACGCCGTCGCCTCCAGGACCGCGCGGGCCAGGTGCCCCTTGTTCACGAACCGGGTGAGCCCGACGATCGCGCCGCGCGCGTCGGATCGCCAGTAAGGAGCGAACAACCCCGAGAACGCCGGGACGAAGTACGCGCCGCCGTTGTCCTCGACGCTGCGCGCGTGCTCCTCGATCTCGGCCGCCGTCGTGATCATGCCCAGGTTGTCGCGCAGCCACTGCACCAGCGACCCCGTCACCGCGATGGAACCTTCCAGCGCGTACACCGTGTCGTTCGAGCCGATCTTGTAGCAGACCGTCGTGAGCAGGCCGTTCTGCGACATCACCTTCTCGGTGCCCGTGTTGAGCAGCATGAAGTTGCCGGTGCCGTAGGTGTTCTTGGCCTCGCCGGGAGACAGGCAGGCCTGGCCGAACGTCGCGGCCTGCTGGTCGCCCAGGATGCCCGCGATCGGCACGCCGGCCAGCGCGCCCTTCTCGCGGACCTTGCCGTACTCCTCGGACGACGACCGGATCTCCGGCAGCATCGACAGCGGGATGCCCATCTCGCCGGCGATGCCCTCGTCCCACCGCAGGGTGTCGAGGTCCATCAGCATCGTGCGCGACGCGTTGGTCGGGTCCGTGACGTGCACGCCGCCGTCGGCGCCGCCCGTCATGTTCCACAGCACCCAGGTGTCCATGTTGCCGAAGATCAGGTCACCGGCTTCGGCCTTCTCGCGCGCGCCTTCGACGTTGTCGAGGACCCACTTGATCTTCGGCCCCGAAAAGTACGTCGCGAGCGGGAGCCCGACCTTGTCGCGGTAGCGCTCCTGGCCGCCGCCGAGGTTGCCCAGCTCCGTCACGATCCGGTCGGTGCGGGTGTCCTGCCAGACGATCGCGTTGTACACCGGCTTGCCGGTCGTCTTGTCCCAGACGAGCGCGGTTTCGCGCTGGTTGGTGATGCCGACGGCGGCGATGTCCTTGGCGGTCAGGTCGGCCTTGGCGAGCGCGCCAGCGGCGACCCGGCGCGTGTTCTCCCAGATCTCCTCGGCGTTGTGCTCGACCCAGCCCGCCTTCGGGAAGATCTGCTCGTGCTCGCGCTGGTCGACCGAGACCACGCGGCCCTCGTGGTTGAAGATCATGCACCGGGTCGAGGTGGTGCCCTGGTCGATCGCGGCTACGTACGAAGTCATTTGTGTGCTCCCGGGATTCTTCTCGGACGGGCGATCACTTCAGGTTGTGGACGAGGAGGTAGACGAGCGCGGCGAGCGCGCCACCGGCCAGCGGGCCGGCGACCGGGATCCACGAGTACCCCCAGTTGGCGTTCGCCTTGTTCTTGATCGGCAGCAGGAACGCGTACGCGATGCGCGGGCCGAGGTCGCGCGCCGGGTTGATGGCGTAGCCCGTCGGCCCGCCGAGCGAAGTACCGATCACCAGCACGACGAACGACACGCCCGCGTAGCCGAGTGCGGAGTTGCCGAAGTTCGGGGTGCCGCCGTCGCCGGTCGCGAACACCGGGCTGAGCAGGATCCAGACCACCAGCACGAACGTGCCGATGACTTCGGTGACGAGGTTCCAGGCGGTGTTGGGGATCTGCGGTGCGGTGGAGAAGATGCCGAGCGTGTTCTCGGGCTCGGGGTGGTCGTCGAACTGCAGCTTGTAGGCGGCCCAGCAGAGGACGGCGCCGATGATCGCGCCGGCGAACTGCCCGATGAAGTAGAACGGCACGTCTTTCCACGGCGTCTTGTCCGCGATCGCGAGGCCCAGCGTCACGGCCGGGTTGAGGTGGGCCCCGCTCGGGGCGGCGATGCTGGCGCCGGTGAAGACGGCGAACGCCCAGCCGAAGTTGATGAACAGGAAGCCGGCTTGGTGCCCGTTGTTCTTGCGGAGCACGTGGTTCGCGACCACACCGTTGCCGAGCAGGATCAGCGCGGCCGTTCCCAGTAGTTCCCAGACGATTATTGCCCCAGCACTCACCGCTGCACCTCCACACTGGACACTCTGCGCAGGGTCGATCACGGCGTGCCACGGCACCGTTGCCGACCCACGTCCGCGCGACGTTACCGGTGTGCCGAAGATCATTCCAGGCACCGGGTAGCCGAATCTCGCCAAGATCGCGGAGGGTTACGCCACACGTGTCATCCGTGGACGGGCGGAGGATCACCGGGTCGTGCGATGCTGGAACCCTCGCCAGCACGAGGAGGACTGTCACGTGGCGCAGCACGCAGCGGAGACGAACCCGGCTCGACTGGGCCCGGCCAAGCGGGACGAGACCTGGCAGCGGCTCGGCAACGAGACGTTCGACCTCGTCGTCATCGGCGGCGGCGTGGTCGGCGCGGGCACGGCGCTCGACGCCGCGACACGCGGCCTGCGCGTCGCGCTCGTCGAAGCCCGGGATCTCGCTTCGGGGACCTCGAGCCGGTCGAGCAAGCTGTTCCACGGCGGCCTGCGGTACCTGGAGCAGCTCGAGTTCGGCCTGGTCCGGGAAGCGCTTCGCGAGCGCGAGCTGATGTTGACGACCATCGCGCCGCACCTCGTCAAGCCGGTCAGCTTCCTCTACCCGCTGACGCGCCGCGTGTGGGAACGGCCGTACACCGCGGCCGGCCTGCTGATGTACGACACGATGGGCGGCGCCCGCAGCGTCCCGGGCCAGAAGCACCTGACCCGCGCGGGCGCGCTGCGGATGGTGCCCGCGCTCAAGCGGTCGGCGCTGATCGGCGGGATCCGCTACTACGACGCGCAGTCCGACGACGCCCGCCACACCATGACGGTCGCGCGGACGGCGGCGCACTATGGCGCGGTCGTGCGGACGTCGACCCAGGTCGTCGGGTTCCTGCGCGAGGCCGACCGGGTGTCCGGCGTGCGCGTGCGCGACGTCGAGGACGGCCGCGAGACGGAGATCTCGGCGGCCGCGGTGATCAACTGCACCGGCGTCTGGACCGACGAGCTGCAGCGCCTGTCCGGCGGCCGCGGGCGGTTCCGCGTGCGCGCGAGCAAGGGCGTGCACATCGTCGTGCCGCGCGACCGGATCGTCTCGGAGTCGGGGATGATCCTGCGCACCGAGAAGTCGGTGCTGTTCGTCATTCCGTGGCGCAACCACTGGATCGTCGGGACGACGGACACGGACTGGAACCTGGACCTCGCGCACCCGGCGGCGACGAAGCACGACATCGACTACCTGCTGGAGCACGTCAACAGCGTCCTGGCGACGCCGCTGACGCACGACGACATCGAAGGCGTCTACGCGGGCCTTCGCCCGTTGCTGGCGGGGGAGAGCGAAGAGACGTCGAAGCTTTCGCGCGAGCACGCGGTGGCGCGGGTGGCCCCGGGCCTGGTCGCGATCGCGGGCGGCAAGTACACGACGTACCGGGTGATGGCGGCGGACGCCGTCGACGCGGCGGCGGTCGACCTGCCGGGCCGCTCGCAGCCGTCGATCACGGACAAGGTGCCGCTGCTCGGCGCGGACGGCTACCACGCGCTGGTCAACCAGGCCGACCACCTGGCCGCCGAGCACGGCCTGCACCCCTACCGGGTGCGGCACCTGCTGGACCGCTACGGCTCGCTGGTCAATGAGGTCCTGGCGACGGCGAGCGGCCGCCCGGAGCTGCTGAAGCCGATCGAGCACGCACCGGACTACCTGGGCGTCGAGGTGGTGTACGCGGCTTCGCACGAGGGCGCGCTGCACCTGGAGGACGTGCTGGCCCGCCGGACGCGCATTTCGATCGAGTACGCCCACCGCGGCGTCGACTGCGCCGAGCAGGTGGCGACCCTGGTGGGTGAAGTCCTCGGCTGGTCACCCGAAACGGTGAAGCGCGAGATCGAGGTCTACAACGCGCGGGTGGAGGCGGAGCGGGAGTCGCAGTCCCAGCCGAGCGACGAAGCCGCGGACGCCCTGCGGTCGGCGGCCCCGGAGGCCCGCGCGGGCATCGTGGAGCCGGTGAGCTGAGGAGGTTGTCCCCAGCCCCCACGGGTTGTGGACAACGACGGCTCCCGGACGGCCGGAAGCGAGGTCTTGTCCGGGGGCGCCGATAGACTGGCCAAGGGGACGCCCCCCGGGGAGCGGCAGGGTTCCGGCAAAGTCAGGTCAGCGCGGCCGATCCGGTCGCCCGTACGTCATGAACGGGTCGTTCACCTCGTCAGACGACATGAACGACCCTGTCATGACATCGCCGCGACGCCGGGCAGACCGCGGCCACGACTGTGCCGGGAGCCCCCCGGGGAGCGGCAGGGTTCCGGCAAAGTCAGGTCAGCGCGGCCGATCCGGTCGCCCGTACGTCATGAACGGGTCGTTCACCTCGTCAGACGACATGAACGACCCTTTCATGACATCGCCGCGACGCCGGGCAGACCGCGGCCACGACTTTGCCGGGACCCCCCCGGGGAGCGGCGGGGGCTGTTCAGCTCGTCCGGTGCCAGCGGATCAGCCGCTCACCGGTCGGGGCCCGCTCGGTCTCCGGGCCCACCAGCGTGAACCCGCAGCGCTCCGCGACGATCGCCGAGGCCGCGTTGCTCTCCTCGTACCGGTACGTCACCTCGGTGAGCCCCAGCCCGCCGAAGCCGAAGCGCAGGGCCGCGCTCAACGCCGTGGTCGCGATGCCCTTGCCGCGCTCGGCGGGGTGGACCCAGATCGTGGCTTCGGCGTAGTTCGCGTCCAGGTTCAGCTCGCGCAGCCCCACCTCGCCCAGCAGCCTGCCGGACGTCGGTTCCGCGATCGCCCACGAGCAGCGCTCGTCGCCGGCCCACTGGGCCGCCCGCAGCGCGACGTACTCGGTGGCCTCGTCGAGCGTGCGCAAGCGGTAGTTCAGCACGTACTTGCGGTGCGTCGGGTCGGCGAACGCCTCCATGAGCAGCGGGCGGTCGTCGATGTGCCGGTCGGCGCGCAGCTGGCGCAGGTAGTACGTGCCCGCGTTGATCTCCACCGGTTCCACTCCGCCCAGCCTAGCCAGGCCGGGAGCACGTCGCTCCCGGCCCGGTGATCAAGCCGGTTTCACGGCGTCAGGCGCCAGATGACCGGCACCCCGCTGCTCGGGGTCAGGTCGTTCGACGCGTAGCCCGCGAGCGTGCCGTCGTCGGCCGCGACCTCCGGCCTGAACCGCGAATAGCCGCTCGGGCCCTGCACGACGCCCGGGACCGTGCCGCGCCACACCACTCCGTTGCCGTAGATCTGCGGCTCCGAGGGCGTCGGCACCAGGCCCGCGGTCAACCCGGCCTTGTTGATGCTCGTGGCGATCCCGCCGCCCTCCAGGCCGACCCACCCGTCCGGCGCCGACCACCGGGCCGCCTGTCCTGTGCGCCACCCGACGACGATCCCGTTGCGGATCGCGGACCCTTGGGCCTGTGCCGACGGGCTCGGCGACAGGTACCGGACGACGCCGTCCTTCCACAGTGCCGAGCCGGTGCCCGAGTCCAGCAGGATCGTGCCGTCGTCGTCCAGGTCGCGCGGGTTCGCGAGGTCCCCCGTCTCCGGGATGACCACCGGCGCGCTGCCGTCGGCCCGCCACAGGACGATGGCGCTGCCCACCCTGGGCTGGTAGGCCTCGCCCAGCACGTCGCCGCGCGTGTTGATCGCGACGCCGGTGACCTCCTGGTAGCCCGCCGGGTTGTCCTTGATGTGGTAGCCCGACGCGTCCAGGGTGTACGTCCGGCTGACCATGCTCTCGTAGTCGTGGATCGTGCCCACGACTACGCCCGAGTCGTTCTCGTCGTTGGCGTCCACCCGCTCGAACCCGCTCGGTACGCCGCGCAGGATCGGCTGGCCGTTGCGCCAGCTCACGACCTGCGTCACGCCGTTGATCGTGAACGTGCCGGTGTACTCGCCCTTCCCGTCCGTCCCGGTCAGGTTCCCCGCGCCCGCGCCGGGCGGCAGCGGCAGCACCGTCGGCCGCCACGGGATCCGGACCGCCGCGTCCGCCGGGGCACCCAGTGCGGTGACGGCGATCGCCACCGTGGCGAGCACTCCCGCCCGCATCCACGTCTTGTTCATTGCGTCCCCTTTCCCCCGGACCTGCGTGCTCTCCACGTCCGGAGGCGGGAACCGGTTGTCCGGCGAACGGAGCAATCTCAGAGCGCGGGGACCTGGGCACTCACCGCAGTGCCGTCGCCGGGGGTGCTCTCCACCGAGAGTGTGCCCGCGACCCGCTGGACGCGCCGGCGCATGGCCTCCAGGCCGAAGCCCGTGCCGTCGCCGCGGTCGCCCGGGCGGAAACCGACGCCGTCGTCGACGACGTCGAGCAGGACCAGATCGTCCGAATAGGACAGGGTGACCCCGATCCGGGACGCGCGAGCGTGCTTCTCCGCGTTCGCCAGCGCTTCCTGGGCGACGCGGTAGAGCGTCACCTCCAGCTCGGGCAGCAGGGGCCGGGTCTCGCCGGTCGTCTCGACGCGGACCGCGACGCCGGACGTTTCGGCGACGCGGGCGGCCAGCTCGGAAAGCGCTTCCGGCAGCTGGGCCGCGTCGAGGGGTTCCGGCCGCAGTGCCTGGACCGCGCGACGCGCTTCGCCGAGGCTGTCGCGGGCCAGTTCCCGCACCCGCGCCAAGCGCCGGTCGCGGTCGGGGCCCTCGGCGGCCTGCAGCTGCGTGACGATCCCGGTCAGGCCCTGGGCGAGCGTGTCGTGGATTTCACGCGCCAGCCGCTGCCGTTCGTCGAGCACGCCCGCTTCCCGCGCCCGCGCCACCAGTTGCGCGTGCAGGCTCGCGTTCTCCGCCAACGCGGCTTCCAGCCGGACGTTGGCCTTCCGCCGCTGCTCGCTCTCCACCCCGACGAACCACGCCGCGTACAGCAGCGGCCCGGCCATCGACAGGACCAGCACCCAGGTCGGGCTGGGCGAATCCGAGTTCGCGGCCAGCAGCGGCAGCGTCGCCGTCGCGGCCACCGCGAAGAACCCCCACCTCGCCGGAAAGAGCACGAAGGCGAGCGGATATCCGAAGGACGCGAAGCCCATGAACGTGTCGTCGCGCGCCACGAGCACCGTCGCCGCCGCGAGCACCCCGGCGTAGTAGCCCGCGGCGAGCCACGGGTGCGCCCGCCGGTGCGGGAACAGCGGGACCAGCAGCGGCACCCACACCGCCGTCAGCACGACGACGGCCAGCGTGACGCCCCGGATCCCGGGCCCCCAGACCACGCACGCGGCGAGCGCGGCCAGGCCGACCCCGGTGAAGATCGGGCCCGCCAGCCGTTCGCCTCGGGCGTCCAGCGCGCCCGGAACCACGCCCATCACGGGCCGATTCTCGCAGGCTCAGCGCCGCCTGCGGGCCCCCGCGAGCATCGCGATCACCAGCGGCAGCGCGACCGAGACGATCAGCAGCCGGCCGCGGGACAGGATGAGCACCACGATCGCCAGGACGATCGCGATCGGAACCGCGCCGCGCTGCAGGAAGGTGACCAGCGGGCTGTCGCCGGACATCACCGGCACCTGGGGCGCGGTGGCCCCGTTGAGCAGGGCGCTCGGGCGCGGCGACGGCAGGTCGTCGAACAGCGGGACGAGCTCGCTGACCCGTTTGGCCGCGGTGACCTTCGCGGAGCGGGTCCCGTACTCGTCGATGTCGAGGCGCCCGCTGCGGACGTGCTCTTCGAGGACGTCCAGGGCGTCCTGGCGTTCGGCGTCGCTCAACCGCATGTCGCTCACGGCGGGCTCAGCGGTCCAGGCCACGCCGGTGGTCGCGGAACGAGTCGCGCAGCTCGCGCCGGCGCTCCCGGTCGCGCAGGTGCCGGTCGTGGCGGTCGCGGTGGTTCTGGTCGTGGTTCCAGTCGTGGCCCCACATCGACTTGCCGAGCACGGTCAGCCCGATCGGGACGAAGATGATCGGCCAGGCCAGCGTGCCCGTGGCGATCAGCGCGATCGCGGCGATGAAGGCCAGCGGCACGATCGCGGCGAGGAACCGCTGCGGCGGCGACCAGTTGTCGGGTGTCCCCGGCCGCGCCGGCACGGGCGCGGCGGCCGGCTCGGGCGCCGCGACGGCCTGGGGGACGTCCTCGTACTGGGGGTGCGGCGCGGGCAGGTCCGCGAAGATCTCGACGAGCTCGCCGCGCGTCTTGGCCGCGGTGATCCGCGCCGAGCGCTCGCCGTACTCGTCGATGTCGATCCGCCCCGCGCTCATGTGCTCACCGAGCGCGGACAGCGCGGACTCGCGGTTCTGGTCGCTGATCCGCAGCTGCGGAGACGGGACTTCGGTCACGTAGTCGATGGTAGGCCGCCTCGGGGGCGGCCCACCACGACATCTGTAACGAACTGTCCTACTTGATCTCGAGAAGCTGCGTGCCCTGCGTCACGGCGGCGCCGACCTCGACCGCCAGGCCGGTGATCGTGCCCGCCTTGTGTGCGGTGACCGGATTTTCCATCTTCATCGCCTCGAGGACGACGATCAGCTCGCCGGCTTCGACGCTCTGGCCCTCTTCGACGGCGACCTTGACGATGGTGCCCTGCATCGGCGCGGTGACGGCGTCACCGCTCACGGCCGCCTTGCCGCCGCCGGCGCGCTTGCGCGGCTTCGCCTTGACGGCGGTACCGCCCCCGCCGCCGCCTTCGAGCGCGAACCCGCCCGGCAGCGAGACCTCGAGCCGGCGTCCACCGACCTCGACGACGACGTTCTGCCGCGGCGACTCTTCGGGCGTCTCGACGTCCGGCGCGACGAACGGCTCGATCTGGTTGTCGAACTCCGTCTCGATCCAGCGCGTGTGCACGCTGAAGCCGTTCTCGTCGCCGATGAACGCGGGGTCGTCGACGATCACGCGGTCGAACGGCAGCACCGTCGCCATGCCCTCGACGACCATCTCGGCCAGCGCGCGGCGGCTGCGCTCCAGGGCGTTGTTCCGGTCCGAGCCGGTGACGATCAGCTTCGCCAGCATCGAGTCGAACTGGCCGCCGATCACGCTGCCGGACTCGACACCGGAGTCGACGCGCACGCCCGGCCCGCTCGGCGCGACGAACTTCGTCACCGTGCCCGGGGCGGGGAGGAAGCCGCGGCCGGCGTCCTCGCCGTTGATGCGGAACTCGATCGAGTGGCCGCGCGGCTCGGGGTCCTCGGTGATCCGCAGCTTCTCGCCGCGCGCGATGCGGAACATCTCGCGCACCAGGTCGAGCCCGGTGGTTTCCTCCGAAACCGGGTGCTCGACCTGCAGCCGCGTGTTGACCTCGAGGAAGGAGATGGTGCCGTCGGTCGCGACCAGGTACTCGACCGTGCCGGCGCCGTAGTAGCCGGCTTCCTTGCAGATCGCCTTCGCGGACTCGTGGATGCGCTTGCGCTGCTCGTCGCTCAGGAACGGCGCGGGCGCCTCCTCGACGAGCTTCTGGTGGCGGCGCTGCAGCGAGCAGTCGCGGGTGCCGACGACGATCGCGGTGCCGTGCATGTCCGCCAGGACCTGGGCCTCGACGTGCCGCGGCTTGTCGAGGTAGCGCTCGACGAAGCACTCGCCGCGGCCGAACGCGGCGACCGCCTCACGCGTGGCCGACTCGAACAGCTCGGGGATCTCTTCGCGGGTGCGCGCGACCTTCAGGCCGCGGCCACCACCGCCGAACGCGGCCTTGATGGCCACCGGCAGGCCGTGCTCGTCGGCGAACGCCACGATCTCCTCGGCGTCCTTGACCGGCTCCTTCGTGCCCGGCACCAGCGGCGCGCCCGCGCGCATCGCGATGTGGCGCGCGGTGACCTTGTCGCCGAGGTCGCGGATGGCCTGCGGGCTCGGCCCGATCCAGGTCAGCCCGGCGTCGAGGACGGCCTGGGCGAAGTCCGCGTTCTCGGAGAGGAAGCCGTAGCCCGGGTGCACCGAGTCGGCGCCCGCGCGCTTGGCGGCGTCGAGGAGCTTGTCGAAGTTCAGGTAGCTCTCGGCGGCTGTCGTGCCGCCGAGCGCGAACGCCTCGTCGGCCAGGCGCACGTGCGGTGCGTCGCGGTCCGGGTCGGCGTACACCGCGACGCTGGCCAAGCCGGCGTCCTTGGCGGCTCTGATCACGCGTACCGCGATCTCGCCCCGGTTGGCGACCAGGATCTTGGTCACCGGACCACCGGTCGATTCGCCGACCTGCTCGGCCACCCCGCACCTCCTGCGTCCCGACAGCTGCATTGCTGACCGCTTTCGCGGTACGGGGAAGTCTACGGATATGCCGTCGGGAGTCCCTTGAGTGAGAGCTGAACCACGCTCAGACGTGGTGGCGCAGCTCCTGGGGCAGCGGCGAGTCGAGCACGATGACGTCGTAGGGGTTCGCCGCGTGCACCTTCGGCAGGTGCTCGGTGTTCACCAGCACCCACGGCTGGTGCTCGCCGCAGCAGTCGATCAGCCGGTCCAGCGCGGTGAACGCGACCAGCGCGGTGCGGCCGTCGGGTGTGCGGCGCAGCTCGATCGACGCGCCCTCGGTCTCGGCGCTGGCCGGGCCGGTCGGCAGGTACAGGGCGGGGGGAAGATTCGGGTTGGTCACCCGGACAACATAGACGGACACGCTGCGTCAAGCCGGGTTGACCTGGTGGGGTGCCCGGCCGGGGGATTTCGGCCACACCCCGCCGGGGCGCCGCCCACACACAGTCGCGAAGCGGCTTACGCTCTGTCTCATGCGGACTTCGGCAGCGCGGACGCCTCGGTCGGCGTTGCTCACCGCGGTGCTGGCGGCGGTGGTGACGCTCGGCGCGATCGGCGCGGTGTTCCTGCTGCGCCCGCGGCCGGAGGCGCCGTCCGGCGCGGCCGAGCCCGCGGCGGCCCCGGCGCCCGCGGTGGTGACGTGCGGCGGCGGCCCGTGCCGCCAGCTCGCGGCCGTGACGGTCGGCGGGACGCCGGTCGTGCTGCTCGCCGACGCGGCGGGCGGGTCGGCGCGGGTGCGCGTCGGAGCCGAGCCGGGGACGGTGTTCGAGCTGACGATCGCCCAGCTGGGCGTGCGGCTGGACCAGAACTCGCTGCGCTGCATCGACGGCGCGGCGCCGACGTGCCTGGTCCGCGGCGACGTCGGCGACGAGGGCAAAGCGGCGTACGGCGAACTGCTCGTGGCGAGCGCGGGGGTGTGGCGCGCGCCGGGCAAGCCGTACTTCGCGGACGCGGGGACGTTGTCCCTCTACGACGTCACGGCCGACGGGCGCCCCGACGTGATCGTGGTCCGCCACGACTGCCGCGGCGCGGACTCGGGCACGGCCAAGTGCGACGCGGCCCCGGTGCTGGGCCAGGTGTACGACGTGACGGGCAAGTCGCTCGGCTGCACGCGCCGCTACACGTCCCCCTCGGACCTGCGCGGCTGGCCCGACATCCGCCTCACGCGCGCCGACCTCCGCACCTGCCCCACCTCCTGACCCAACCCCGAACTTTCCCCGTGAAAGTGTTGTGGAGGGCGGGGCTCCGGAACACTTTCACGGGGAAAGTGACGGTCAGGCGGGGGCCGGGGCGGTGTGGCGGGCCGCCGAGCCGTCGTCCGTCGTGAGCGGGCGGTCGGTGGGGGCGTTGAGGACTTCGTCGTCGAGGAGGCCTTCGCCGCGGGCCACGATCGTCGGGACCACGATCTGGCCGGCCACGTTCGTCGCGGTGCGCATCATGTCCATGATCGGGTTGACCGAGTAGATCAGCGCCAGGCCGATGGCCACCTGCTTGGCGTCGAGGCCGATGAACGACGTCGTCAGCGTGAACGCCGTCAGCCAGCCGGTGGTCCCGGCCGTCGCCAGGGCGCCGACCACGGCGACCACCACGATGCCGACGTACTGCCAGAAGTTCAGCGACACCCCGGCGATGTTCGCGACGAAGATCGCCGCGATCGCCGGGAAGACCGCCGCGCAGCCGTCCATCTTCGTCGCGCTGCCGAGCGGGGTCGCGAAGGCCGCGTACGCCGGCTGGACGCCGAGGTTCACCGCGGACTGGCGGGTCAGCGGCAGCGTCGCGGCCGAAGACTGCGAAGCGAACGCGAACTGGATCGCCGTGCCGGCCTTCGCGAAGAACTTCAGCGGGCTGACCTTCGCCACGAACTGCAGCAGGATCGGGTAGACGACGAACAGCACGAACAGGCAGCCGACGTAGACCGCGAGCGTCGTCGAGAACAGCGGGCGGAACAGCGCGTCGCCGTAGTTGGACACCGCCGCGCCGATCAGGCCGATGATGCCGATCGGGGCCAGCCGGACGATCCAGCCGAGGTAGCGCTGGATGATCTCGAACACGCTCGTCGTGAAGTCCACGAACGGCTTCGCCTTGTCACCCAGGCTGTACGCGGCCGCGCCGATCACCAGGGCGAGGAACAGCACCTGCAGCGTCTCGCCGTCGGCAAACGCTTTCACGAAGTTCTCCGGCAGCAGCCCGTTCACGAAGGCGCTCCACGAGCCCCAGTGGTCGACGCTGGCCGCGGCCTTGTCGGCGTTCTTGGCGGTCGCCGTGACGCCGCCGAGCCCGCCGGAGCCCGGGTTGAAGATCCGGCCGACCGCGATACCGATCAGCGACGCGATGAACGACGTGATCGCGAACCACAGGACCGTCTTGCCGCCGAGGCGGGCGGCGGTGCGGCCGCCGCCGAGCTTCCGCAGGCTGTTGATGCCGACCACGATCGCCGTGAAGACCAGCGGGATCACCGCGATCTGCAGCAGCGTGGTGAAGATGGTGCCGATCTGGTCGAGGAGATCGGTCAGCCAGCCGGCTTCGGTCTGCCGCGCGACGACGCCGAGCAGGGCGCCGACGACGAGGGAGCCGAGAACCGCGGCCGCGAACACCCGCGGCTTGGTGTATGTTCGTACGAAAGACACGGGGCTACTCCGGTGCTCGAAATTTCCTGTCTTGCCTCGTCAAAAGAACGTTAAGCAAGGCAGGACTCTTCCGGATCACCCGTTCGTGTGGCGTCCTTCTCAGGATGCGGGACGTCGCCAGAGATCCACGACACTCACGCCGACCTCGGCGAGCAGCCGGCGCGTCAGCGGCAGGCTGAGGCCGATGACGCTCGTGTGGCCGCCGTCGAGCCCATCGACGAACCAGCCGCCCAGGCCGTCGATCGTGAAGCCGCCGGCCACGTGCAGCGGCTCGCCGGTGGCGACGTAGGCGTCGATCTCCTCCGGGCTGGGCGTGCCGAACCGCACGGTGGTCGATTCCCAGCCGCTGGTCTCCTTCGCGCGCGTCCCGCCGTCGAGCCGGACGACCGCGTGCCCGGTGAGGAGTTCACCGGACGACCCCGCCATCGCGGCCCAGCGCTGCCGCGCGGTGTCCGGATCGGCCGGTTTGCCGACCATCCGCCCGCCGATGTGCAGCATCGAGTCGCAGGCGACGACGACGGCGTCCGGGTGGACCGCGGCGACCTGGTCGATGACCGCTTCGGCCTTGGCCGCGGCGAGAGCGGCGACCAGCTCCGACGGCGACGGGTCGGTCAGCGAAGCCGCGACGGCGTCCTCGTCGACGCCGGAGACGAACACGGCCGGGTCGAGGCCCGCGGAACGCAGGAGGGCGAGGCGGGCGGGGGACTGGGAGGCGAGGACGAACTGCACGGAGTGAACGTACCCGGGCGCCCGTCGTGACCGAATTGTGACCGGCGCCACTTCGCAACGGAGTTAGTTTGTTGTGGCTCGCAACATATGGGTCGATTGATCGTTTTCGGAGGGAACAATGCCGCTCCCCCGCGCCAAGAGATCGCTGCGCGCCACTGTCTTCGCCGCTCTCCTCCTGTCCGGCACCGCACTGGCACCGGCGGCCTCCGCCGCGGCCACGCCGCTTTACAAGAACCCGCACGCCCCGGTGTCCGCCCGCGTCAAAGACCTGATGTCGCGGATGACGCTCGACGACAAGATCGGGCAGATGACCGAGGCCGAGCGCCAGGCCGCCACGCCCGCCCAGGCCGCGACCGCCCGGCTCGGCTCCATCCTCTCCGGCGGCGGTTCGACGCCGACGCCGAACACGCCGGCCGGCTGGGCCGACATGATCGACGCGTACCAGCGGGCGGCGACGTCGACCGGCCTCGGGATCCCGATCGTCTACGGCGCCGACACCGTCCACGGCCACAACAACGTCTACGGCGCGACGGTCTTCCCGCACAACATCGGCCTCGGCGCGGCGAACGACCCCCGGCTGGTCGAGAAGATCGGCGCGGTCACCGCTTCCGAAGCCGCCGCCACCGGCGTGAAGTGGGGTTTCGCGCCGTGCCTCTGCGTCGCGCGTGACGACCGCTGGGGCCGCACGTACGAGTCCTTCGGCGAGATCCCGCGCAACGCCGTCGCGAACTCCGTGGTCATCGAAGGCCTGCAGGGCCGCTCGCTGTCGGACCGGTCGTCGATCATGGCGACGGCCAAGCACTTCATCGGCGACGGCGGCACGACCGGCGGCGTCGACCAGGGCAACACGCAGATCAGCCTCGACGAGCTGCGGCGCGTCCACCTCCCGCCGTTCCGGGCCGCGGTCGACCACGGCGTCGGCTCGGTGATGATCAGCTTCAACAGCTGGAACGGCGTCAAGGACCACGGCAACAAGTTCCTGATCACCGACCTGCTGAAGGGCGAGCTGCACTTCACGGGCTACGTGATTTCGGACTGGGACGGCATCAACCAGATCGACGGCCAGCCGGGGTTCACCGCGGCCGAGGTCAGCCAGGCCGTCAACGCCGGCATCGACATGGTGATGGTCCCCTACGACTACCAGAAGTTCATCGACACCCTGCGCGCGGAAGTCCAAAATGGACATGTTCCGCTGTCGCGCATCGACGACGCCAACCGGCGGATCCTCACGAAGAAGTTCCAGCTCGGCCTGTTCGAGCACCCGTACACCGACCGCTCGCTGCAGAAAGACTTCGGCAGCGCGGCGCACCGCGCGGTGGCGCGGCAGGCGGTGCGCGAGTCGCAGGTGCTGCTGAAGAACTCCGGGGTCCTGCCGCTGGCCAAGAAGAACAACAAGATCTTCGTGGCCGGGAAGAACGCGAACGACATGGGCAACCAGGCGGGCGGCTGGACGCTCACCTGGCAGGGCCAGAGCGGCGAGCGCGTCATCCCCGGTACGACGATCCTCGACGGCATCCGCTCGGACGCCGGGAAGGGCACGGAGGTGACCTATGACCGTGCGGGTAACGGAATCGACGCCAGCTTCAAGGTCGCAGTCGCCGTGGTGGGCGAAACGCCGTACGCCGAAGGGCAGGGAGACCGGCCGGGCGGACTCGGCCTCGACGCCGAAGACGTCGCCCTCATCGGCAAGCTGAAGGCCTCGGGCGTCCCGCTGGTCGTGGTGACGGTTTCCGGGCGGCCGCTGGACATTTCGGCGCAGCTGCCGTCCATCGACGGGCTCGTGGCCGCTTGGCTGCCGGGTTCGGAGGGCGCCGGCGTCGCCGACGTCCTGTACGGCGACTACAACCCCACCGGGAAACTCAGCTTCAGCTGGCCGAAGAGTTCCGCGCAGGAACCGATCAACGTCGGTGACGGCCAGCAGGCCCTGTTCCCGTACGGGTACGGCCTGTCCTACCGACGGCGCTAGAACCACCGCTCCCGCGGTCCGTGCGAGCCTCCGGTACCCGACCACCGGAGGCTCGCACGGTTTTATGCCGCGGCGGCCTCGGGCGCCGGCGCCGGGGCCTGCCAGCGCGGCTTCACCTGCCGCAGCACCGCGGCCGAGATGACCCCGAGCAGCAGCACCGCCATCGGGAGCAGCATCGTCACGCGGGCCGCGTCGGTCAGTCCACTGTGGACTGCCTCCGTGGCCAGCTTCCCGGCCTGCGCCGCGATTTCCGCGGGGAGACCCGGGATCGGCGCCGGGCCGCCGGCCGACCCGAACTCGCCGGTGCTCGCCGCCGCGTGAGCGATCCCCTCGGCGAACGGCGCCCGGTACTGCTCCGGCAACTGGGCGGCCGCCTTCGTCGCCTCGTCCGCGATCGACGAGCTCACCTGCGCCTGCAGCATCACGCCGATCGCGGCGCTGCCCAGCACGCCGCCGACCTGGCGCGAGGTGTTGAAAATGCCCGACGCCGTCCCGGCCAGCCGGGGCTCCACCGAACCCATCGTCATGTTGCTCATCGGCGAGAAGATGCAGCCGATCCCCAGGCCGCACACCAGCAGCGCCGGGACGAAGCTCCACGGGCTGCTGTCCGGCGACGCCTGGAGCGCGATGATCCCCAGCCCGGCCGCCAGCGCCGCGAGGCCGAACATCACCAGGTACTTGCCGTTGACCTTGTCGGACAGGTTCCCGACGAACGGCGCCACGATCCCGGACAGCAGCGACATCGGCGCGGTCAGCAGCCCGGCCATCGTCGGGGTCAGCCCGAGCACCGACTGGATGTAGATCACCAGCGGCAGGAACATGCCGGTCATCGCGAAGCCGACCGTCGTCGCCGTCAGCGTGCCCGCCGAGAAGTTGCGGTTCGCGAACACCTGCAGCGGCAGCAGCGGCTCGCGCTTGTTGTACCGCTGCCACACCACGAACGCGATCAGCAGCAGCACGCCGGCGCCGATGATCTCGAACACCGTGATTCCGCCGAAGACCGTGCCCCAGTCGTACTGCTGCCCGTTCTGGACGCCGAACACGATGCAGAGCAGGGCCGCGCTGGAGAGAATGATGCCCAGCAAGTCGAACGAGTGCGAGTGCTTCGGCTGCCAGTCCGGCACCAGGACCAGGGTCATCCCGATGGCGATCACGCCGATCGGCACGTTGACGTAGAAGATCCACTCCCAGCCGAAGTGGTCGACGAGCACGCCGCCGAGCAGCGGGCCGGTGATCGTCGCCAGGCCGGCGACGCCGCCCCACATGCCCATCGCCGGGCCGCGCTTGGCCGGCGGGAACAGGTGCGTGATGAACGCCAGCGTCTGCGGCGTCATCAGCGCGGCGCCGAGCCCCTGCACCGCGCGCGCCGCGATCAGCATTTCGACGTTGCCGGACAGCCCGCACCACAGCGACGCGCCGGTGAACACGACCAGCCCGGCGAGGAACACCCGCTTCGGGCCGAAGCGGTCGCCGAGCCGGCTGGTGAACAGCATCGGCACGGCGTAGGTGAGCAGGTAGACGCTGATCACCCAGACGACGGAGTTCAGCCCGGCGTTCAGTTCGCGCAGCATGGTCGGGATCGCGATCGACACGATCGTCGTGTCGAGCAGGATCATGAAGAAGCCGAGGCACAGCGCGCCGAGCGCCGCCCACGGGTTAGCTTGTCTTGCGTTCATCGTCGTCTTCCCCGGTGATGAGCTTCAGGATGGGTTCGTGGTGGTGGTCCTGGAACGGGATCCGCCCGGAGCGCAGGTCGTCGAGCAGCCGCTCGGTCCACTCGAGCTCGAACTTCCGGTGGTCGCACTGGTAGCGCCAGTCGAGCCAGTAGATCTCCGGCGTCCCGTCCCCGGTGAGGTGGTCGAGCACGGCCTGGTCGGCGGCCACGCCGGCGCGCAGCCGCGTGACGCGGTGCTCGAGTTCGAGCAGCGACGCTTCCCGGCCCAGCTCGTCGATGACGGCGAGCCCGGACAGGTAGGTGGGGTACTCCTTCGTGAGGTCCCCCAGGAGCTCGCGGCCGCGCTGGTTGAACTCGTCCAGGCCGGCCTGGGTCATGCCGTAGACGGTCCGTTCGGGCCGCCTGCCGTCGCGCTGCGTGTCGACGACTTCGATGAAGCCGTTGCGCTGCAGGCGTTCCACGGTGTGGTAGAGCGAGCCCGCCTTCACGTTGACCCGCGTGTCGACATACCGCTCGCGCATGAGCTGGGCCATTTCGTACGGGTGCATGGGCTTCTCGTGGAGCAGCTCCAGCACGGCGATGCCGAGCGGGGTCAGCTTGGCCGAGGCCATGATCGTTAGTCCCTTCGGATGACTCCAGGTCGGTTATTCCACGTGGACTATACGGCGCAGACTAGCCTCCGGTCCACGGTCATTCCTGTGACAGCCCGTACACAGCGCGGAGGCCCCCATGATCCCGTCATGGGGGCCTCCGCGGCTTCTCTCAGAACGGCCAGTCGGCGTTCTTCCCCGCCTCGAGCAGGGGAATCATCCGGAAACCCTGGTCGGTCAGGCCGCCGAACACGTGCCGCCGCGCGACCCCGGACGGCGCGTGGCCGAACCGGTAGCCCGCCAGGTTCCACGTGTACAGCGGCACGTGCGACGGCAGCGCCTGCCCGACGTCGCCGTCGCCGGCCTGCTCGTCGGTGAGGATGACGACGCGGTCGTGCTTCGCGAAGTGCTTCCGCACCGCGCCGGCGGTGTTGGTGCCGCCGCCGAGGAAGAACCCGCCGGACTTCCAGCGCTCGACGTCGCTCAGCAGCGACCCGCCGGGCCGCAGCTTGAACACCTTGGTGCGCGTGCCGCCGAGCAGCCGGTCCGAGAACGACACGACGTCGGCATCGGCGCACCGCCGGCCCAGGGCGAGCCCGAAGACCGCGGCGGCGTCCCAGCGCAGCAGGGTGCCGTCGCGGCTGAAGCCCATGTTCATCGACGTCGAGGTGTCGACGAGCACGAGCGTCCGGCCCGGCAGCTCCGGAACGTTCGCCAGCGAGTGCGCGATCGCCTGCTCCAGCGCCCACGCCCACCGCAGCGACGGTGCCGCCCGGTAGGCGGACAGGAACCGCATCGGCAGCTGCCGCGACTTCGCGACCTGCGCCGGATCGGCGAGCTTCGCGGCGACGCGCTGCGCGACGTCGTCCGAGACGCCGGCCTCGTCGAAGTTCCTCAAGTTGCGCAGGAGCGCCATGTAGCCCATGGACGGGATGAGCGCCTCCCAGACGCGCGCGTCCAGGGGACCCTGCAGCCAGCCGGCGACCGACTCCCACGTCATGCCCGCCGCGCGCAGGACGTCCGCCGCGTCCGGCCGCGCGAACAGCTCGCGCCGGCGCGGCGCGTCCCACGCCGTCAGCTCGGCGCGGGCACGCAGCACGTTCAGCTTGGCCGGTAGCGGGTTGCCGCGGTCGTGGCGCTCGTCGAGGACGTGCTTGAACAGCTCGCCCTGGGCGGCGTCGCGGTTGGCCGGGTGCGTCAGCTCGAGAACGTCGGCGAAGCGGAACGCGCGTGCGGCCGAATCCCACTTGACGTACGAGCGCTCGTCGTAGAGCTTCCGCGCCCCGTCGGCTACGCCGCGCTTGACCGGCTTCGGGATGTTCTTGCCGTGCACGGAAGTCCAGTAGGCGAGCAGCTCCCCGGGCTCGTCGGCCCGCTGCAGGACGTCGCCGACGACCTGCCGGCCGAGCCCGTCGAGCCCGGCGTCGAGGCGAGCCTTGGCGAACTCGGCCGCGCCGACGAGCGACGCGGTCCGCAGGTTCGCCTCGGAGCGCAGCCAGCGCAGGAACCGAGCGGTCCACTGTGGATTCTCGAGGGTCGACTTCCGGACCAGCTCGGTGTACCGCGTGTCGCGCGCGTTCGCGGACTCGTAGAAGGTGTGCTCGCCGACCATGTTGGTGACGGCGAGCAGGAAGAGCTCGGACCGGGCGTCGCGCGCGTAACCGGCGCCACCCTCGTAGGTGACCCCAGCCGCCTCGCCGCGGACGGGCGAAGTCGCGGCGGGCGCGCGTGCGGTGTTGAACTTGCTCATTTCTCCCCCTGATTTTCACTGGGAAGCCACGGCCACGGCGATGCCCGAGATCGAATTCGGTGAAGGTACGTTGCTGCTCTGCCGGGCTGAGCTACCGGACCTGCCGGCCCGGGAGGGATTCGAACCCTCGACCTGCCCATTACAAGGAAGTAACCCTCGCCTGCGCACCGGGCACCGATGCGGCCGTGACTCCGCCCGAGATCGAAGTGGTGAAGGCTTTCGGGAGTCGAACCCAAGGGATACCAGAGAAGTAACCCTCACCGCCGCACCGGGCGAGAGCAACGTTAGCCGCCGCGGCGCCCCGGCGAAACCGAATATCCAGCCGGCCGCCGGCAGCGCCTGGCACCTCGGGGTTAGTTCGTGCTAAGAACTATGTATAGTAAGTTCGTAACACGAACTACCACTGGGAGGAATCATGACGCACTTCGGCATCGGCGTCTCCACAGCCGTCTCCGCGGTCCCCGGCACCCTGGACCTCGCCGTCCAGGTCGATCGCGCCGGGCTGGACCTGCTCACCGTCTCCGATCACCCCTACCACGCCGACCGGCTCGACGCGTACGCCGAAATCGGCGTCCTCCTCGGGCGCACCGAACGGATCTCCGGCCTGGTCAGCGTCACCAACCTGCCGACGCGCCCGGCACCCATGCTCGCGCGCACCATCACGAGCCTGTCCGCGCTCACCGGCGGGCGGATCGTGCTCGGCATGGGGGTCGGCGGCCTCTGGGACGACATCGCGCGGCTCGGCTTCACCAAGCTGACCCCCGGTCAGGCCGTCCGGGCCTTCGAAGAGGGCATCCGGCTGGTCAAAATGCTCGGCGGAGGCGGCGACCCCGTGACCTTCGACGGCGAGTTCTACCAGGTCACCGATCTGGCGCCGGCAAAAGAAGAAATGCCGCCGGTCTGGACCGGGTCCGTCGGGCCGAAGTCCCTCGCCGTCACCGGGCGGGTCGCCGACGGGTGGATGCCCGGCCACGCCGCCGACTGGCTCAGCGAGCGCTTCCGCACCTCGCGTCCACTCATCGACAAGGCCGCCGTCGACGCCGGGCGCGACCCCGCCGACATCGCCACCGTCTACAACTTCCCCGGCCGCATCACGGCGGAGCCGCTGCCGCGCACCCGCACCGAGGACGGCCGCTGGATCGGCGGCTCGCCGGACCAGTGGATCGAGGAGCTGACCGGCGCGGTCCTGGAGCACGACGCCGCCGGGTTCGTCCTCTTCGGTCCGGGCGGCAGCACGCCCGACGCGGTGTCCGCCGCGCGCTGGGCCGAGGAGATCGTGCCCGCCGTGCGGGAAGCCGTCGCGAAGTAGGCTGGCGCGATGGGGAAACACGGGGAGGACCTCGGCGTGGTGGCCGGGCTCGTGCGGGCGTCGTTCCTGGTGAACGCCGTCTACGCCGAGTCGGCCCGCGAGTACGGGCTGACCGTGCAGCAGGGGCAGCTGCTGTGCGTGCTGATGGGGCGGCCGTACGGCATGGGCGACCTCGGCGCGACGCTCGGCCTCGAGAAGTCCAGCTTGACGGGCCTGGTCGACCGCGCGGTCCGGCGCGGGCTGGTCCGCCGCGAGCCCGACCCGGACGACCGCCGTGCGGTCCACGTGGTGCTGACGGAGGAGGGACGCGACCTGGCGGAGGAGTTCTACGCGGCGACGTGCCGCCGCGTGGACGAACTGGCGGCCGGACTGCCCGCGCCGGACCGCGATCGGCTCGCGGCGCTGCTGGGCCGGGTCGTGCGGGACAACGAGGTCCCGACGGTGTTCCTGGACGTCGTCTAGAAGCCGGGAAGCCCCGAAGCGCGCCAAGCACCTTCGCCGGGGTGGAGCGGTCGACGCAGCGAAGCAGCGTGATCGCCCCACCACGACGTACGCGGCTTCGGCTTCTCCGCGGGCGGAGCGGCCGACGCCGCGGCGACGACCGCCGTCAGCGCCGCCAGTTCGGCGTCGCTCGGGTTTCCGCGGACCACCCGCAGCAGGGGCTTCTCGTCGTCGCTCACAGCGGGATGTTCCCGTGCTTCTTGGGCGGCAGCGACTCGCGCTTGTTGCGCAGCAGCGACAGCGCCCGCGCGACGTGCCCGCGGGTGTGCGCCGGGACGATCACCGAGTCGACGTAGCCGCGTTCGGCCGCCGCGTACGGGTTCAGCAGCGTGTCTTCGTACTCTTGGATCAGCTCGGCGCGCAGGGCGTCGACGTCCTGTCCTTCGGAAGCCGCCTTCGCGAGGGTCTTGCGGTGGACGATGTTCGCCGCGCCCTGGGCGCCCATCACCGCGACCTGCGCGGTCGGCCAGGCGAGGTTGATGTCGGCGCCGAGGTGCTTGGAGCCCATGACGTCGTACGCGCCGCCGTACGCCTTGCGCGTGATGATCGTGACGAGCGGGACCGTGGCCTCCGCGTAGGCGTAGATCAGCTTCGCGCCGCGGCGGATGATGCCGTTCCACTCCTGGTCGGTGCCCGGGAGGAAGCCCGGGACGTCGACGAAGGTGAGCACCGGGATGTTGAACGCGTCGCAGGTGCGGACGAACCGCGCGGCCTTCTCGGAGGCGTCGATGTCGAGGCAGCCGGCGAACTGCGTCGGCTGGTTGGCGACGACGCCGACGCTCTGGCCGTCGACGCGGCCGAAGCCGACCAGGATGTTCGGCGCGAACAGCTCGTGGACCTCGAGGAACTCGCCGTCGTCGAGGACGCGGGTGAGCACCTCGTGCATGTCGTACGGCGTGTTCGGCGAGTCCGGGATGATCGTGTCGAGCTCGCGGTCCGAGTCGGTCACGTCGTCGAAGAACCCGGGCGGGTTGTCCGACGGCTCGAACACCGGCGGGTCCGAGAGGTTGTTCTGCGGCAGGTAGGAGAGCAGTTCCTTGACGTAGGCGATGGCGTCTTCGTCGTCGTTGCCGAGGTAGTGCGCGACGCCGGACTTCGTGTTGTGGGTCCGGCCGCCGCCGAGCTCCTCGAAGGTGACGTCCTCGCCGGTGACCGTCTTGACGACGTCCGGGCCGGTGATGAACATCTGCGACGTCTCGTCGACCATCACGATGAAGTCGGTCAGCGCGGGTGAGTAGACGTGCCCGCCGGCGTTGGCGCCCATGATCAGCGAGATCTGCGGGATCACGCCGGACGCCTTGACGTTGCGGTTGAAGATCTCGCCGTAGAGGCCGAGCGAGACGACGCCCTCCTGGATGCGCGCGCCGCCGCCCTCGTTGATGCCGATGATCGGGCGGCCGGTCTTGATGGCCAGGTCCATGACCTTGACGATCTTCTCGCCGTAGACCTCGCCGAGGCTGCCGCCGAAGACGGTGACGTCCTGGCTGAAGACGCAGACCGGGCGGCCGTCGACGGTGCCGTAGCCGGTGACGACGCCGTCGCCGTAGGGCCGGTTCTTCTCCTGGCCGAAGTTCGTCGAGCGGTGCCGGGCGAGCTCGTCGAGCTCGACGAACGAGTTCTCGTCGAGCAGCAGCTCGATGCGTTCGCGTGCGGTCTTCTTGCCCTTGGCGTGCTGCTTCTCCACCGCGCGGGCCGAGCCCGCGTGCACCGCCTCGTCGTAGCGGCGGTACAGGTCGGCCAGCTTGCCGGCCGTGGTGTGGATGTCCGGTTCATCCTCGGGCGGCGTCCCGAGCGGCTCCGTCGCACTGCTCATTCCCGGGAGCTTAGCTACTTGCCGGTCACTTCGCGTGTGGCGTAGGCAACGTCCATGGAGATCCGGACGCTGGACGTCGCCGACCTGCCGGCTTGCTCCGACCTGGCCGAGTCCCGGTCGTGGCCGCGCGAGCCGCCGAAGTGGCGGTTGCTGCACGAGGTGGGGCAGCTGTTCGGGGTCGACGCCCCAGGTGGCGGGCTCGCGGCGTGCGCGGCGGTGGTGTCGTTCGGGACGGTGGCGTCGATCTCGATGGTGCTGGTCGCGCCCCGGTTCGAGCGGCGGGGCCTGGGCCGCGCGATCACGGCGCAAACGCTTGCGGCAGCGGGCGAGGCGGTGGTGTGGCTGCACGCGTCGACGTTGGGGCGGCCGCTGTACGAGTCGATGGGGTTCGTCCTCGACGGCGGGTGCCAGGGCCACGTCGGGAGGTTCGTCGATGACGGTGGGCCGGGTGCCGCGCTCGGGTCGGTGGCCGACGTGATCGCGCTGGACCGCGCGGCCCAGGGTGTCGACCGGCGGCCGCTGCTGGAGCGGCTGGGGACGCCCTACGTGACCGACGGCGGCTTCGCGTTCGGGGTCGACATCGGCCACGTGACAGTGATCGGCCCGGTGGTCGCGGAGTCGGAGGAGGCGGCCAAGGCGGTCGTCCGCGGGGTGGCGAGGTCGGTATCGGGTGAGGTTCGGGTGGACCCCGATTACCGGTTCCCTTCCTTCACGACGTGGCTGCGGGAACGCGGCCTGGTCCCGGGACCGCCGGCGCCCCGCCTGGTCCTGGACGGCCGCCCGCTCCCGGGCGATGCCTCACTCCGCTTCGCTCCGTTCACCCGCGCCCTCGGCTGACGCCCTCGTGAGTGAGAAACGTTGGAACACTGTTTCTCACTCACGAGGCGGTGGGTCTCACCAGGCCGGACTCGTACGCGGCGATCACCAGCTGGGCCCGGTCGCGGGCCGCCAGCTTGTGCAGCAGCCTCCCGATGTGGGTCTTCACCGTCGCGATCCCCAGGTGCAGCCGCGCCGCGATCTCGTCGTTCGACAACCCGCGCGCGATCAACGCCAGCACCTCCTGCTCTCGCGCCGTCACCCCCTCCAGCCGCTTCACCGGCCCCGTCGGCAGCCGCGCGAATTCCGCCACCAGCCGCCGTGTCACCGATGGCGCCAGCAACGCCTCGCCGGCGGCCACGATCGAGATCGCCGACAGCAGGTCCGCCGGCCGCGTGTCCTTCAGCAGGAACCCGCTCGCGCCCGCCCGCAGCGCCGCGTACACGTACTCGTCCAGGTCGAACGTCGTCAGCATCAGGACCCGGACGTCCGATCCGGCGCAGATCCGGCGCGTCGCCTCGATGCCGTCCATCGACGGCATGCGGACGTCCATCAACACGACGTCCGGGGTGAACCGCCGGGCCAGCGCGACCGCCTCGACGCCGTCCGAAGCCTCGCCGACCACCTCCAGGCCCGGCGCGCTGTCGACCAGCACCCGGAAGCTGCCGCGCAGCAACGCCTGGTCGTCGGCGATCAGGACGCGGGTCATCAAGCCACCGCCGTCTCGTAAGGCAGCCGCGCGAACACGCGGAAGCCGGGGTCGGCCGGGCCGGCGGAGAACTCGCCGCCGTAGACGGCCACGCGTTCGCGCATGCCGATCAGCCCGTGGCCCGGGGTCGCGGACCCGCCGCGGCCGTCGTCGCGGACCTCGATCGTCACCTCGCCGTCGGCCCCGGTGACGCGGATGCGGCACGTCGCCGCGCTCGCGTGCTTGACCACGTTGGTCAGCGCCTCCTGCACGATCCGGTACACCGACTGGCCGACGCCGCCCGGCAGCTCCTCGAGACCGTCGACGGCGAGGTCGACGGACGGGCCCGCCTGCTCCGCACGTTCGGCGAGCGCGCGCAGGTCGTCGAGCGTCGGGGCGGGCGCCAGAGCCGGGACGCCGGTGCCGTCCCGCAGCACGCCGAGCATCCGCCGCAATTCGGCCAGCGTCTCGCGGCTCGTGTCTTCGATGACGCGCAACGCTTCGCGCGCTTCGGCGGGCTGTTCCAGGGCGACGTGGTTGCCGACCGCGGCCTTCACCGCGATCAGGCTCATGCTGTGCGCGACAACGTCGTGCATCTCTCGCGCGATCCGCAGCCGTTCCGCCGAAACCGCTTCCCGCGCGTGGTTTTCCCGCTCGGCCGCGGCGTACTCGCGGCGACCGTGGACGGCGATGCCGAGCGCGAACCCGACGATCAGCGCCGACACCCCGAAGTTCACGGTGGTGGCGACGCTCGGGTTCGGCACCGCGATGCCGAGCAGGCCGACCGCGAGCAGCCCGGCCACGAACCCGACCCGCGACGCCCGGCTGCCCCGCGCCACGACGAACGTGTACAGCGCACACCCGGCCCCCACGACGGCGACCGCGAGCACCGGGCCGCCGATCGGGATGGCCGCCGCGGTCAGCACGAGCGCGAAGATGTACGCGGGCCGCGGCCACCAGCGCCGCAGCAGGATCGGGCTGACGCTCGCCAGCATGATCGTCCAGCCCAGCCACCCGGGCAGCCACGGCGGCAGCGCCCACGCCCCGGCGGCGAGGTTGCCGCCGGCCCCGAACGCCAGCACCACGACCGCGAGCGCGTCCAGCACCACGCGAATTCGCATGACCCGAACGTAATGCGCCACCCGCGCGCCCGCGTCAACCCTGGGTCGGACGCTCCGCGTAGTGCTTCTTCACGGCCTCGACGCGGTCGGCCGGCCAGTCCGGCAGGTCGACGCCGTGCGTCGCGGCGAACAGCTTGTCGAGCTGCTCGTGCCGCCGCGCCAGCTGAGCGGGGACGTCCGCTTCCGCCGCTTCGGTGAACTCGACGCGGGTGCCGTCGAGGGGATCCTGGGTGACGTGCCAGCCGGGTTCGTCCGGGAGCAGCGCGCGGACCTCGTCGACCGGCTTCCACACGAGGTCACGGCGGAAGCGGATCGTCCCGTCGCCGAGCACTTCCCCGTAGCCGAGGCCGAATTCGTCCACATAGGACGCCATGCGGGCGTGCCAGTTCCCGGGCTGCTCGGCGTCGCGGCCGGACAGGCGCGCGTCGAGGGCGTCGAGGCAGACGTCCCAGCCGGCGGCGGTGCGGCCCGCGGCCAGCTTCGCGATCGCCGGCTCGCCGCGGCCGAAGGTGTGCGTGAACTCCAGGAGGCTGCCGTCGCCGTCCGGGGTGATGAGCCAGCGCAGGGTGTCGTCGTTCCAGACGAAGGTGAACTCGCGCGGCGGTTCGGCCGTGACGACCCGGCCGGTCGTCGAGGTGTCCTCGCCGGGGAAGGTGAACCGGATGGCGCCGCCGGCGCGCAGTTCGACGTCGACCTTCGCCGGGAACCAGTGCTCGAGCTCGGCCGGGTCCGTGATGGCGCGCCAGACCTGCTCGGGCGCGTGCTTCAGCCGGCGTTCCAGCCGGAGGGCGGGGCGGTCCTCGTCGGTCAGCAGTTTGGCGGGCATGCCTTTATATAACCACCGAGGCATATACGGGTCAAGCGCCGCGGACGGCGGCGACCGCGGCGGTGAGCTCCGGGTCGCTCGCGGCTTTGTCCAGCGAGGTCCGCAGCACCGAGCAGTACGTCGGCTCGGTTTCGGCGTAGCGCTTGCGGCCGGCGTCGGTGATCACCGAGTAGACGCCCCGGCGGTCGTCTTCGCACAGGTCGCGGATGGTCAGGCCGGCGTCCTCGAGGCGCGCGCACATCCGGCTGACCGAGCTCTGGTTGAGCCCGATCGCCTCGGCGAGCTCCTGCATCCGCAGGCCGCCGCGCGGGCCCGCGACCAGCTTGCCGAGCGCGCGGTACTCGGACAGGCCGAGCCCGTGGCGCCGTTGCAGTGCCTTGCCCAGTTCCTGCTCGATGCGGGCGTGCAGCACGAGCATGCGGCCCCAGGACTGTTCGTCGACGGTCATTTCCCGCCCTCCTCTTGACTCCAGGATAGTCCATGGGCAGTCTTTATATGTACATGCAAGTAACTGAGGGGATCGACGATGACGCGGAACTTCCTCTTCCTGGTCGGCGCGGCGCGGGCCGGCGGGAACACCGAGATGCTGGCCCGGCGGGCGGCGAAGGAGCTGCCTTCCGACGTCGAGCAGCGGTGGCTCCGGCTGCCCGAGCTGCCGCTGCCGCCGTTCGAGGACCGCCGCCACGGCGCCGGTTCGCACCCGGAGCCGGGGGAGAACGAGCAGCTGCTGATGGACGCGACCTTCGCGGCGACCGACCTGGTGATCGTGTCGCCGGTGTACTGGTACTCGGTCGCGGCGAGCGTGAAGCTCTACCTGGACTACTGGTCCGGCTGGATGCGGCTGCCCGTCGAGTTCAAGCCGAAGATGCGCGGCAAGACACTGTGGGGCGTGAGCGTCCTGAGCGAGACGGCGCGCGAGGCCCAGCCGCTGATCGGCACGCTGGAACTCTGCGCGGAGTACCTCGGCATGAACTGGGGCGGGGTGCTCCTGGGCAACGGCAGCCGCCCCGGCGACGTGCTCCTCGACGCCGACGCGATGTCGGCGGCTTCGACGTTCTTCGCCGGCGCGGACCTGGTTACCGCGTAAGGACGTCGCTCCCGTCGTCGAGGTGATCGAAGAGCTGCCGCTCAAGGCGGGCAACGCGATCACGCTGAAGGAGCATGCGGGGGTGCCGGTGTGACGCCGCGGCGCTTCGCGATGCCGGCCATGTTCTCTTCGCCCCAGTCGCCCAGCGGCAGCAGCGCGGTGTTCAGCCGCTGACCCAGCTCGGTCAGCGAGTACTCGACCTTCGGCGGGATCTCGTGGAACACCTCGCGGTGCACGACTTCGTCCGCCTCCAGCTCCCGTAGCGCCTGGATGAGCATCTTCTCGCTGATGCCGGCCACCTTCCGCTTCAGCTCGCCGAACCGCAGCGGCTCGGCGTGCAGCGCCCAGAGGATCAGGGCCTTCCAGCGGCCGCCGACCACGTCGATCGCCGCGTCCAGGCCGCAGCGGTAGGTTCTCGCCAGCATCCAGGATCCTTACGTTCTGGTGGGTACCTGACTTATTAGTCGGTACTTGTCCATCGTAAAGCGCGTCAGCAGCATGATCGGCATGGGAGAAAGCAAGAAACAGGTGGGCGTGCTCGGCCTCGGGCGGATGGGCGCCGCCCTCGCCGGGGCGCTGCTGGGGGCGGGCCACGAAGTCGTGGTGTGGAACCGGTCGCCGCTCAAGGCGGGACCGCTGCTCGACCGCGGTGCGCGTCTCGCGGCGACGCCCGCGGAGGCGGCCTCGGCGGACATCGTCCTCAGCTGTCTGTCCACATACGACACTCAACGCCCGGTGCTCGAAGCCGCTTCGCCGAAGGTGCTGGTCAACCTGACTTCGGGGACGCCCGCGGAAGCCCGCTCGACCGCCTTGTGGGCGTCGTCGGCGGGCATCGAGTACGTGGACGGCGTGATCATGGCCGTCCCGCAGGGAATCGGGACTCCCGCCGCGCGAATCCTCTACTCCGGTTCGCCGGCGACGTTCGACGGGCAGCGCGACCTGCTGACGGTGCTGGGGGAGCCGGTGTACCTCGGCGAAGACGCCGGGCTGGCGGCGCTGTACGACCTGGCGCTGCTGGGCATCATGTGGTCGACGATGGCCGGGTACCTGCACGCGCTGGCGCTGGTCGGCACGGAAGGCGTGGCGCCGTCGACGTTCACGCCGATGGCGCAGTCGTGGCTCACGGCGGTCGGCGGGTTCCTGCCGGGGATCGGCGCGCAGGTGGCCAGCGGTGACTACGCGACCGATGTGTCGGCGTTGGACATCAACGCGGCCGGGCTCGGTCTCCTGGTCGAGACGAGCCGCGCCCAGGGCATCGGCGCTTCGGTCCCCGCGGCGGTGCGGGAGCTGTTCGACCGCGCGGTGGCTTCGGGCCACGGCGCGCACGCGATCGCGAGTGTCATCGAGGAGATCCGGTGAGGTTTTCGGGGAAGAAGGCGGTCGTGACGGGCGGCACGCACGGAATGGGCCTGGCGGTGGTGCGCGCGCTCCTGGACGGTGGCGCGGAAGTCCTCGCCACCGGCCGGGACGTTTCGGGGTTGGACATCCCGGGAGCGCACCTGGTGTCGTCGGATGCTTCGTCGCTGGCGGACATCGACTCGCTGGCTGCGGCGGCCGAGGACAAGCTGGGGTCGTTGGACCTGGTGTTCATCAACGTCGGGTTCGCCACGCTGACGCCGTACGCGGATGCGACACCGGAGATCTACGACCGCACGTTCGACGTGAACGCGAAGGGCGCGTACTTCACGGCCCAGCGGCTGGCGGGCCTGGTCCGGCCCGGCGGGTCGTTCGTGTTCACGACGTCGGTGGCGGCCGGGGCGGGAATCGCGGGAATGGGCCCGTATTCGGCGGCGAAGGCGGCGGTCAGGTCGTTCGCGCTGACGTACGCGGCCGAGCTGGCGCCGCGCGGGATCCGGGTCAACGTGGTCAGCCCGGGGTACACGGACACCCCGACGATGGGGGTGACGGGGGTGCCCGCTTCGGTGCTGGCGGCGTTCAAGGAGACGGGCGACGAGGTGACGCCGTTGAAGAGGCACGCGACGGTCGAGGAAGTGGCAGCGGCGGTGCTGTTCTTGGCGTTCGAGGCAACGTTCACGACGGGCGCGGACCTGCCCGTGGACGGCGGCTTGGGCCAGCGGCTCACCTTGCCCGCGTAAGACCTCTCGCTGGCGCGGCTCAAGCCTTGCCGAACCTGCGCCGGGCGGCGCCGAGCCCGCGCGAACCTGCGCGGTGCGTCGCCGAGCCCGCGCGAACCTGCGTGGGGCGTCGCCGTGCCCGCGCGAGCCCGCGCGTGCGGCGCCGAGCCCGCGCGGCGCCGGTGCGTCGCCTGCCCGCGCGCCGACCTTCGGTGCACCTCACTCTGCTTGCGTGAGGTGAACGGCCAGGCCCGTCGCGCCAGGCGCGTGTTCCGGGCGCAGCACCAGGTTGTCGTCGTAGTCGCCGCCGTTCTGCGTGCGGAACGGGATCGGGTCCGTTGTCTCCAGCGTGCTCAGGCGCGTGCGCAGCAGTTCCCTCGCCTCGGCGAACTGCTCGGCGGGCAGCCGGTCGGCGCCGTACACCGGCACCGGCGGCAGGACCGACATCCCCGCGTAGAACAGCGTTCCGTGCTGCAGCGGCCACAGGACCTCGTTCAGCGCGCCGTTCACCCCGCGCGGACCCATGGCCGGCTCGCGGGCTCCCGCGGTGAGCACCACCATCGCGCGCTTGCCCGCGAGCCGGCCTTCGCCGTAGCGCACCGTGCGGCCGTCTTCCGCGCGGACGCCGTAGCCGAAACCCTTCACGAACACGCGGTCGAACCAGCCCTTCAGGATCGCCGGCAGGCCGTACCACCACAGCGGGAACTGCACGACGAGCGCGTCCGCCCAGTCGAGTTTCTCCTGCTCTGCCACGATGTCCGGGCTCAGCTCGCCGTTCGCGTGCGCGCGTGCCGACGTCGTTCCGACGACCAGCCGCTCGTCGCCGGCCTCGGCGCCGAAGTCGGCCGCGTCGACCACCGGGTTCCACTTCATCGCGTACAGGTCCGATTCCCGGACGTCGTGACCGAGTTCGCGAAGCGTCCGGAGGCCGTCGTCGCGAAGGGCGCCGCCCAGCGAGCGCGGTTCGGGATGCGCGAAAACCCACAACACGTTCATGACCTCGATGGTCACGCGGGCCGCTCGCTCGATCGAGTGGCCTGATAGCCAACATGTGCAAGAATCGAGCCATGGCTCTGTCATTCGGGGCTGAGCCCCGAACCCCAACCGGGGGGCAAGCCCCCCTGGACCCCCCAGTGCGCGGATTCGTGCACCCGGACCGTCACCACGTCGCCGTGCTGGTCCGGCACGGCATGCTCGTGATGGAGCTGGGCATCGTCCACCGGCTGTTCGGGCAGGCGCGCTCGGCGTCGGGCGAGCCGCTGTACGAGGTCGTGACCTGCGCCCTCGAACCCGGCCCGGTCCGCACCGACTCGGACTTCACCATCCCGATCGACCGCGGGCCGGAGGTGCTGGCCGAGGCCGACACGGTGATCGTCCCCGCGTCCCGAGCCGAATACGAACCCCTGGCGCACGTGCTGACCCCACCGCTCGCGGCCGCGATGGACCGCATCCCGGCGAACGCGCGGATCGCCTCCATCTGCACCGGCGCGTTCGTGCTCGCCGCGGCCGGCCTCCTCGACGGCCGCCGCGCGACCACCCACTGGCGCTCCGCCGACGAGCTCCAGAACCGGTTCCCGGAGGTCGAGGTCGACCCGTGCGTCCTCTACACCGACGACGGCAACGTCCTGACGTCCGCCGGCGTCGCGTCGGGAATCGACTTGGTGCTGCACATGATCCGCCGCGACCACGGCGCGGCCGTCGCCAACGAGGTCGCCCGCGGCACGGTCGTCTCCCCGCACCGCGAAGGCGGCCAGGCCCAGTTCGTCCGGCGGCCGGTGCCGGAGCCGCGCACGTCGTCGACGAAGGCGGCCCGCGCGTGGGCGCTGGAGAACCTGCACCGCCCGCTGACGCTGCGCGAGCTCGCCGCCCGCGAGGCGATGAGCACCCGAACGTTCACCCGCCGCTTCCGCGAGGAGGTCGGCATCTCGGCGCTGCAATGGCTGACGCAGCAACGGATCGAGCGCGCCCGCCAGCTCCTGGAGGAGTCGGACCTCCCGGTCGACCGCGTGGCGGCCGAAGCCGGCGTCGGCACGGCGGCCTCGCTGCGCCAGCACTTCCAGGCCGCGCTCGGGGTGTCGCCGAGCGCGTACCGGTCGACGTTCCGCGGCGAACTGGCGGCGCAGGCGGGCTGATCCGCTCGTCACCCCGCCGGGACGGCTCCCCGCCGAGGCTGTGCTTCGCAGATCTCGACGGCGGTCCGCACGAACCGCGCGATCCGCAGGTCTCGCGCGCCGGCCGGCCAGGCCAGGGCGAGCGAGTACGGCGTCGCGTCGCCGACCGGCCGGTAGACGATGTCGGCTCGCTGGTGCCACTCCGCGAACGACACCGGCAGCAGCGCGATCGCCTGCCCGAGCGCCACCGTCTCCAGCAGCTGGGCGCTGTCGCGCACCACCGGGCCCGGGGTGACCGAGCGGCCGGTCACGTCCTGGCCCGCCCAGTAGGCCCGGTCCGCGGCCGAGGCGTCCGGCCAGCACGGTGTCGGCCGCCCGGCGAAGTCCGCGCACGTCAGCGCCGACCGGCCGGCCAGCTCGTGCCGGAAGGACAGCGCGGCGACGCGCGGCTCGGTGAACAGCACCTCGACGTCCAGGTCGCCGTGGTCGCCCGGGCAGCCGAGCAGGGCCAGGTCGGCCCGGCCGTCGCGCAGCCTGTTCGCCTGCTCGCCGAACCCGCCGACCCGGATCTCGACCGGGCCTGGGAACCCGTCGGCGATCCGCCGCAGCAGTTCGGTGGCCACGCCGGGTTTCGCGGTGACGACGAGCGCCGGCGGCTGCTGAGCCACCCGCCGCGTGCGCCGGACGGCGTTCGTGACCGCGTCCAGCGCCTTCGCCGACTCGGCGAACAGGACGTTCCCGGCCGGCGTCAGCTCGACGTGCCGGCTGGTGCGTTCGAAGAGCTGGACGCCCAGCCGCCGCTCCAGCAACCGGATCGCGCGCGACAGCGGTGGCTGCGCCATCCCGAGCCGTTCGGCGGCGCGGGAGAAGTTCAGCTCTTCGGCGACCGCGCGGAAGTACCGCAGCTCACGGACCTCGACGTCGTCCATACCGCGAGGGTATCGCGGCAGAGTCCATCGGTCTTTCCCTTCTTTGTCGGCGGATGGTGGGGTTGGTGTCGAGAACTCCACAAAGGACGGACAGCGGTGCGCGGGTCGGCGGGCCGGACGCGGGTGGCCGGTGTGGTGGGAGCGGGCTGTGGGCGTGGTCGGCGCGAGCTGTGGCCGAGAGGCGATGCTGTCGGCGCGGCCGAATCGCGCTGGGGGAGTGGGCCTCGTACGCGGTCGGCGCGAGAGCTACGGCGCGATGCCATCGAGCACCGCCCGCACCACCGACTCCGGTGTCGGTGGGTCGAGCGGGCCCGTGTGCGGGAAAACCGCCGCCATGACCGAGGCGTGGCAGTAGCCGACCAGCATGGCCGCCGCCGCGTCCACTTCGGACTCCGGGCGCAGCCTGCCGAGGGTCCGCTCCTCCTTCAGGTACGCCAGTAGTCGGTCGCGCCAGTACCCTGATCGCTCGCTGATCTCCGCGAAGCGCTCCAGCACCCTCGGCTGACCGAGCAGGCCGCTGAACGCCGGCACGATCACCTTGTGCAGTGCCAGCCCGAACTCCAGGTGGCGGTGGAGGTTCTCCGCCACCGTGCCTTCGCCCGCCACCGGCAGGTCGCCCAGTTCCGCTTCCGTCGTGCGCACGTGCTCCAGCAGGGCCCGGGCCACCAGCTCCTCCTTGTCGGAGAAGTGGTTGTAGAGCACGCCGTCGGCGACGCCCGCCATGCGCGCGATCTCGCGCACGGTCATCCCGGTCGTCCCGTGCGTGGCGATCATCTTCTGGGCGGTCTCGACCAGCAGGTCGTGCAGCGACTGGCCGTCCCGCTGCGCCGCGGCTTTCCTCGGTGACATCACCGCCATCGTAAGGGCCTCACGACCTCCTTCCCATGACCAGCCACGCCGTTCCGCGCAGGCGGACCGCGTCCGGGCCCGCGTACGGCGCCAGCGCCGCCGTCAGGGCCTCGGTCGCCTTGGCCGCGGTCTCGCCGTCGACCATGCCCAGGTGGTGGCGGACCGGGCCCCAGTCGCTGATGAACCGGGCCGCGTCCGGGATGTCGCGGCCCCAGACCTGGTCGGCCTCGACGCGGGTGCACACCACGTCCGAGAAGCCGGCTTCGGTCAGGATCGCCGTCGTGTGGTCCGGGTCCGCGAACGACGTCGGCCCGCTGCCGTCGGGGCCCGTGGGCTGGGGCAGGTACTCGGCCAGCGCGCCGAACACCCGGCCGAGGTCGGTGCCCGCCAGCGCCGTCATGCACAGGAACGCCAGCCGCCCGCCGGAGCTCAGGGCCCGCCGGACGTTGGCGAACGCCGCCACCGGGTCGGCGAAGAACATCACCCCGAACCGGCTGACCGCCAGGTCGAACCCGCCTTCGGTGAACGGGTGCACCTGGACATCGCCCTGCTCGAACGCCACGTTCGGCACCTCCGCCGCGCGGGCCCGCGCGGTCGCCAGCATCGGCCCGGACAGGTCGACCCCGGTCGCGGACCGGCCCCGGGCCGCCGCCAGCCGTGTCAGCTGGCCGTTGCCGCAGCCGATGTCGAGCACCCGGTCGTCAGCGCCGACCAGGTCGAGCAAATAACCGTTGAACCCGCTGTTCACGGCGTCATACCGGTCCGCGTGCGACGCCCAGTGTTCCCCTTCGTACCCGTTCCACGCCTCGGCCTGCGCGGTGTTGACGATCCCGGTCATCCCCATCTCCTCCATTGTGAACACGCGTTCATGAACGCGTGTTCATGGTTCCCGGATCCGCCACGGCTGTCAAGGCATCGGCCACCCCGGAGCCGGATGTCGGCCAGGTGGCAGATCTTCCGGCCCGGGAAGCGCGGAAGACTTCTCATCAGCGAGGCAAACCGCCTCCGACCAGCACAAAGGAGCTAGAAATGGCCGACGTTATCGCCAACATGTCCATGTCCCTCGACGGCTTCGTGGCCGACTCCGAGGACCGCATCGACCACCTGTTCGGGTGGTTCGGCAACGGCGACGTCGAGGTCCCGACCGCCGTCGAGTGGGCGACCTTCAAGACCTCCGAGGCCAGCGCCGAGATGCTGCGCAACGCCATGGCCAACGTCGGCGCGCTGATCACCGGCCGCCGCCTGTTCAACCTCACCCAGGGCTGGGGCGGCGCGCACCCGATGGGCGTGCCGGTCTTCGTCGTCACCCACGAGGAGCCGGCGGACTGGCCGCACCCCGACGCGCCGTTCACCTTCGTCACCGACGGCCTCGAAAGCGCCGTCGAGCAGGCCAAGAAGGTCGCCGGCGACAAGAACGTCGCGGTCGCCAGCACGACGATCGCGCAGCAGTGCCTCAACCTCGGGCTGCTCGACGGCATCCAGGTCGACCTGATCCCGGTGCTCCTCGGCGAAGGCGTCCGGTTCTTCGACAACCTCGACGCCACCATCGCGCTGACCGGCCCCGACGTCGTCGAAGGCACCGGCGTGACGCACCTGTCCTACCGGGTCACGCGAGGAGCGTGACGTGCAGCGCGGCCAGGCGGGCGGGCTCGGCGACCACTTCGTACGCCGCCACCCGCTCGCCTTCGACCGCCACGGCGAGCGCGAGCAGCAGCCGGCCGCGCGGGGCCACGACGACGCCGACCGCGCCGTCCACCAAGGCCGCTTCGGCGAAGTGAGCCCGTTTCCCGAACACCTGCGTCTCCTCGGCCACCGCCCGCGCCCCACGCACTTCGAGGGCCGCTCCGACCGGCAACGCGGCCGCGTCGGCGCGGCGGACGACGTCGGGGGCCAGCACGTCGAGGAGCTCGTCGAGGTCGCCCCCGCGGGCCGCGGCGAGGAAGGCGTCGACCACCCGCCGGTGCCTGGCCAAGTCGGCCGGCGGCAGCGGGGACGTGCCCCGGACCCGCTGCCGCGCACGGCTCGCGAGCTTCTTCGCCGCGACCGGCGTGCGGTCCAGCACCGGCGCGATCCGCTCGAACGGCACCGCGAACAGATCGTGCAGCACGAACGCGATCCGCTCGGCCGGGCCCAGCGCGTCGAGCACGACGAGCAGCGCACGACCCACCGAGTCGGCCAGCTCGACTTCGGCGGCCGGGTCCGCGTCGGCCGCCGGCTCCGGCAGGACCTCGAACGGATCCTCGCGACGCGCCTTCCGTGAACGCAGGACGTCGAGGCAGACGCGGGAGACGACCGTCGTCAGCCACGCCGCCAGGTTGTCGACCGAGTCCACGCGGTTCAAGCGCAGCCAGGCCTCCTGGACGGCGTCGTCCGCCTCGGTCAGTGAGCCGAGCATCCGGAACGCCAGCCCGCGCAGCCTGCCGCGTTCGGCCTCGAACTCCTCGGCCAGCTCGTCCATCGGTCACCTTTCGCCCGCACCCACCGTCGCACTCCCGACGAATCCCGGCGACCAGAGGTGACCGATGAGCTTGCTGACCCCCGTCGACCTGGGCGCGTGGCGCCTGCCGAACCGCGTGGTGCTCGCCCCGACGACCCGCGCGCGCGTCCCGGACGGCGTGCCCGGCGACCTGCAGGCGGCCTATTACGCGCAGCGCGCCGGCGCCGGGCTGATCGTCACCGAGGGCACCTGGGTGAGCGAACGGGCCGTCGGCTTCCAGGGCGTTCCCGGGCTGTACACCGACGACCAGGTCGCCGGGTGGCGGCCGGTCACCGACGTCGTGCACGCGCTCGGCGCCCGGATCGTGGCGCAGCTGTGGCACACCGGCGCGGTGTCGCACCCGGACTTCCTCGGCGAGCGGCCGGCCGGGCCGTCGGCGGTCGACCCCGAGGAAACCGTGCACACCGCCTCGGGCCGGCGGCCGACCGTGACCCCGCGCGAGCTGAGCGCGGCCGAAATCCAGGCGGTCGTCGCGGACTACGCCCACGCGGCGGAGAACGCGCGGCGCGCCGGCTTCGACGGTGTCGAGCTGGCGGCCAACGGCGTGTACCTGCTCGCGCAGTTCCTGCACCCACGGCTGAACCGCCGCACCGACGGCTACGGCCGGTCGCGGAGCAAACTGCTGCTGGACGTCGTCGACGCCGTGCGCGCGGCCGGGATCGCCGTCGGGGTACGGCTTTCGCCGTGGTGGACCGGCGGACTGTTCACTGTGGACGAATCCCTGCGCGCCGAGTACGACGAGCTGGTGGCTTCACTGGAGGTCGCTTACCTCCATCTCCGCGGGCCCGATACCGGACCGGACTTCGCCGGCTTCGCCCGGTATCGACGGCTCTTCCGCGGCTCGCTGATCGTGAACAACGGCTTCGACCGCGACTCCGGCGACGCCGTGGTCGAGGCCGGGATCGCCGACGCCGTCTCGTACGCACGGCACTTCGTCGCGAACCCCGATCTTGTGACGCGGTTCGCGCTCGGCCTCCCGCTGGAAACCGCCGATCCGGCGACGTACTACGGCGGTGGCGCCGCCGGTTACGTCGAGCAGGCGGCCGCGCTCGCCGCGGTGTCCCGGTAGAACGGGCGGACTTCGGTGATGCGGCCGTCCGCCACAGCACCACGAGCGGGGACGCGGTGCTGAGGAACGCCTGCTCACCCAGCTCGAAGACGGCCCACGTGCGGCTCAGCTCGGAGAAAAGCCGCCGGTGGCGAAGTACCGGGCTTCGGCGGCATACATGCCTTCGAGAACGGAGACGCTCATGACGATCATCATGGCGGCCCGGCGGGCGGACGACCGGCGGAAACCGGCCATCGCGCTACTCGGGGCACCACACCGCCAGCTCGCTCCCGCCGGGCTCGCGGAAGTGGAAGCGCCGGCCGCCGGGGAAGGCGAACGGTTCCTTCGTCACCTCCCCACCGGCTGACTCGATCGCGGCGCGGGCCGCCGCCAGGTCGTCCGTGCGGACCGTGACCAGCGGCGCGCGGGCTTGCTCGGCCGGGTCCGCCTGGAAGCCGAAGGTGAGGCCGGCGGCCCGGACGTCCGTGTAGTCCGGGCCGTACGGCGTCACCTCCCAGCCGAAGGCGCGCGCGAAGAACTCGCCGGACGCGGTGGCCGACGTGGACGGGAACTCGACGAAGTCGACTTCGTACATGCTCCGGACGTTAGCGGCGGCCACCGACAAAACCGCGCGAGCGAGCCAGCGCCAGCCCGCCCAGCGCGACGGCGGCCAGCCCGATCACCAGGGCCGCCCAGCCCCCGACGATCCCGTACCCGGTGCCGGGACCGCCCTTGGCCATGGCGACGACGACCCCGCCCCCGGCCGCGCCGGCGAGCCCCGAACCCAGCGCGACGACGGCTCCCCGGCCGCGGGTCAGGGCCAGCACGCCGGCGACGACGCCGGCCACTCCCACCACCGCGGCGACCACGGACCACACACGCCCTGGCGTAAAGGCGTAAGTACTGACAGCGGCAAGGGTCATGGCGTACTCCCATCTTCGGTGTCCGGGAAGCATGTCCGCCGGACCGCCGCCCGTCGTCGTGCGGGCGCGGGCACTTCCGGCTGCCGCGGCCGGCGCAGGAACCGCGGATGTACCGCGTCCGCGGTAGCCCGCGACTGCTCTCCGAGCCGGATTCGCCGTCCGGAACATCCGGTTAGGGTGCGGGGATGCGGGTCGTGGACGGAGTGATCGCCGGCGGGGTGGCGGCGACGTTGCTGATCGCCGGGCTCTCGGCGCGGCACGCGCCCACGGACCTCGACGCGCTGGGGTACGCGCTCCTCGTGGCCGGCGGGCTGGCGCTGGTGGTGCGCCGCCGGGCTCCGATCGTCGTGCTGGCGGTGACCGCGGTGTGCGCGCTGGGCTACCAGGCCGCCGGGTTCGAAGTTCCGGTCGTCGCCTACCTGTTCGCGGTGTACGCCACTGTCCGGGCCGGACATCGCGTCGCCGCGGTGGTCGCGTCGGTGCTCATGCTCGGCGCGGTCCCGCTCGCGATCCTGGCTTCGGGCCTGCACGACACCGCCCAGGCGTTCACGCAGTCCCGCGACGTCCTCCAGATCGCGTGGCTGATCGCCGCCGGCGCCGCGGGGGAGGCGTTGCGCCAGGCCGAGCGCCGCGCCGACGAAGCCGAACGGACCCGCGAGGAGACCGCGCGCCGGCGTGCCGACGAGGAGCGGCTGCACATCGCGCGGGAGCTGCACGACTCGCTCACCCACCAGATCTCCGTCATCAAGCTCCAGGCCGAAGTGGCCGTCCACCTGGCGACCAAGCGCGGCGAAGAGGTGCCGGAGGCCTTGCTCGCGATCCGCGACGCGGGCCGTGACGCGGCGCGGGAACTGCGTGCGACGCTGGAGGCGTTGCGCGACGACGGCAAGAACCCGCCGCGCGGGCTCGACGACGTCCCGGACCTGGTGGACCGGGCCCGCTCGGGTGGTCTCGACGCGCGGTTGACGATCGAAGGCCGGTGCGACGACGTGCCGGCGGCGGTCGGCCGGACCGCCTACCGGATCGTCCAGGAGTCGCTGACGAACGTCGCCCGGCACGCCGCCGCGGCCACCGCGTCGGTCCGGATCGACCACCGGCCCGGCGCGCTGGTCGTCCGCGTCGACGACGACGGCAAGTCCACTGTGGACAGTACGCCGGGTGTCGGCCTGACCGGGATGCGCGAGCGCGTCACGGCGCTCGGCGGGCGGCTCCACGCCGGGCCGCGCAGCGAAGGCGGGTTCAGCGTCCGGGCCGAGCTCCCCGTGGACCACCCGGCATGATCCGCGTCCTGCTGGCCGACGACCAGCCACTCATCCGCAGCGGGTTCCGCGCGCTCCTCGACGCCGAGGCCGACGTCGAGGTGGTGGCCGAGGCCGCCGACGGCGGCGAAGCCGTGACACTCGCGCTGCGGCACCTGCCGGACGTCGTGCTCCTCGACGTCCGGATGCCGGGCGTCGACGGCCTCGAAGCGACCCGCCGGATCGCCGCGGACCCCGCGCTGGCCGCGGTGCACGTCGTCATCCTGACCAACTACGGCTTCGACGAGTACGTCTTCGAAGCCCTGCGCGCCGGCGCGGCGGGGTTCCTGGTGAAGGACATCCGGCCGGAGGACTTCCTGCACGCGGTGCGCGTCGCGGCCCGGGGCGACGCGCTGCTCGCGCCGTCGATCACCCGCAAGCTGATCGACCGGTACGTGACGCAGCCGCCGGTGCCCGAGGCGGGGCTGGCCGAACTGACCAACCGGGAGCGGGAGGCGGTCGCGCTGGTCGCGCGAGGCCTGTCCAATGACGAGATCGCGGCGCGGATGGTGATCAGCCCGTTGACCGCGAAGACGCACGTCAACCGGGCGATGGCGAAGCTGCGCGCGCGGGACCGGGCCCAGCTCGTGGTGTTCGCTTACGAGTCGGGCCTCAGCTCGCCGGCGAATCCGTCGCACGGCTGACGGTGAGCAGCAGCGGAACCCCCACGCCTTCCCGGGCGGCCAGGTCGGCGAGGAAACCGCCGAGCCGGCCGATCGCGTCCGGCGACCACTCGCGCAGCGTGCCTTCGAAAGTCACGCGGTGACGCGGCGGGCCGGCCCAGAGCGTGCCGGTACCACCGACCGAGTGCGGCGGGCTGGCGGGTCAGGCCGGGCGGCCCGCGCCCGCGTAGTCGTCGCCCTTCGAGTGGTACGTGTGGATCTGGATGGCCTGGCCCTCGGTCGGCGCGTTGATCATCAAGCCGTTGCCCAGGTACAGCCCCACGTGGTGGATGCGGGTCGCCGGGCTGCCGTAGAACACCAGGTCGCCCAGGCGGGGCTCCTGCGTGGCCGGCACCGGCGGCAGCGCGCGGAACTGGCTGTCCGCCGTCCGCGGCAACGCCACCCCCGCGCTGTCGTACGACGCCTTGGTCAGGCCCGAGCAGTCGAAGCCCGCCGCGCCCGCGTCGGGGCCGTTGCCGCCCCAGACGTACGGGAGGCCGAGCTGGCCCAGGGCGAACCGGGTCGCGTGGACCCGGGGCGATGACGCCGACGCCGGGTCCAGGGAGAGCGTCGCGTACAGCTGGGCCATACCGAGGACGCGCTGGCGGAACAGCTCCGTGTCATTGCCCGGGTGGTAGGCCGCGATCGCCTTCCACCAGCCCGGGCCCGCGCCGAGGTCCGTGCCGCCCGCGCACAGCGCCCGGCCGGCCGCGACCGGGGCCTCGCCGCCGTACTTCTTGGTCTGCGCCGCCGTCAGGCCCAGCAGGTTCCCGCCGCCGCGGCCGTGGTTCGACGCCGCCGAGCCGACGCCCGCCAGCGTGACCCACGAGAGGTGGCACGACGGGTCTTCGCTCCGCAGCGCCAGCTCGCCGTTCGCGTAGCCGATCAGCGCGTCGGCGGGGATGTCCAACGGCCCGGCCAGCTGGTCGGCCCACTGCTGCAGCGGGCTCTTGCCGCCCTGGCCGGACGCGCCCTGACCCGGCTCCTGTGCCTTCACCGGTGCGCTGACCTCGAGGACCGACGGGCCCGACGCCGCGTCGCGCGCCACCGGGAGCGGGGCGGGCGCGGGTTCGGGAGCGCGGTCGGCCAGCAGGAAGCCCGCGGTGACCAGACCCGCGACGAGCGGCAGCGCGACGAGCCCGCGCAGGGCCGCGCCACGAGCCCAGGAGGTCGGCTTGGTCGTCACGGGGTCCAACTTAGAAGAGCGCACCTCTAAGTGAACGACTGAGTAGCTTGCACGTTAGGGGGACTCTCATATGGTGGACACATGACCGAGATCGACGCTGCCCGCCTGGGTGCGGCACTCAAGGACCGGTACGCGCGGATCGACGTCGTCGAGCGCACCGGCTCCACCAACGCCGACCTGCGGAAAGCCCTCGAAGACGGCGCCGTGGACCGGACCGTTCTGCTCGCCGAAGAGCAGACCGCGGGCGTCGGACGCAGGGCGCGGCAGTGGAGCTCGCCGAAGGGCGCCGGGCTGTACCTCAGCGTGGCGCTGCGGCCGGAGGTCCCGTTCACGGCGCTGGGCTCACTCTCCGTCGTCGCCGGACTGGCCGTCCGGGCGGCCGCGGCCTCCGTCGGGGTCGACGCCACGCTCAAATGGCCCAACGACGTCCTCTCCGGCGGGGCCAAGTGCGCCGGGATCCTCGCCGAGGCCGTCGCCGGGAACCCGCCGTCGATCGTGCTCGGCATCGGCCTCAACGTCCTGCCGCTCGGCGACGTCCAGCCGGGCCCGGGCGGCCTGCCCGCGACGTCGCTCGCCGAGCTCGGCGCCACGAACACCGACCGCACCGACGTCGCGATCGCGCTGCTCACCGAGTTCGACGAGCTCGAGCAGCGCTGGCGCCTGGCGGGCGGCGACCTGACCGAGGCGGGCCTGCTCGGCGACTACCGCGCCCACTGCGCGACCCTCGGCCAGGACGTCGAGGTGCAGCTGCCGGACGGCACGTCGCTCACCGGGCGCGCCGCCGACATCGACGCCGCCGGCCAGCTGCAGGTCGACATGGTGGGCGGCCAGCGGCACACCGTGTTCGCGGGTGACGTGGTGCACGTCCGCCCGGCCTGATTCTTCGGGGCGTTGCACTCACCGGCCGGGCGTCTCGCCGGTACGGTGAGGCGACACCGCCGCACCGACCTTGGGAGCGTCCGCCGTGGCTTATCCGGACGATTTGCTCAGCGAGCAAGAGCACGTCGTGGTGCACAGTCACCCCCACTTCAAGATGCTGATCTTCCCGACGCTCGCGTTCCTGGTCACCCTGGGCGCCGGCAGCTGGCTGGCGATCCTCGCGAAGGACGCCGGCTCGCCGTGGAACACGGTCGGGCTGATCGCCATCGGGGTCGTCGCCCTCGTGCTGATCGTGTGGCTGTTCCTGGCGCCGCTCGTCCGCTGGCGGACCACCCACTTCATCGTGACCACCGACCGCCTCATCGCCCGCGAGGGCGTGCTGAAGCGCACCGGCATCGACATCCCGATGGGCCGCATCAACAGCGTCCAGTTCGAGCACGGCCTGCTCGACCGGGTCTTCGGCTGCGGCACCCTGATCATCGAGTCGGCGTCGGACGAGCCGCTGCGGTTCGAGGACATCCCGCACGTCGAGAAGGTGCACACGGTCATCTACCGCGAAGTCAACGACAACCCGTACGACGACTACCGCCCGGGCACCCAGCAGCCCCAGCGGACCGAGCCGTTGCCGCCCCAGGGCGGGCACCCGCCGCGCGGCGATCGCCGGCGCTGATGGGTACGCGCGAACTGGGCCTGCCGGAGCGGGTTCCCTCGGCGGGGGAGCTGCCGGAGCGGGTGACGATCTGGGAGGTCGGCCCGCGGGACGGCCTGCAGAACGAGAAGACGATCGTCCCGGTCGAGGTCAAGCTGGAGTTCCTCGACCGGCTCGCGGGCGCCGGCCTGACGACGCTGGAGGCGACGAGCTTCGTGCACCCGAAGTGGGTGCCGCAGCTGGCCGACGCCGAGCAGCTGCTCGCCGGGCTGGACCGCCGCGACGGCGTCCGCTACCCGGTGCTGGTGCCGAACGAGAAGGGCCTCAACCGGGCCCTCGACGCCGGCGTCGAGCACATCGCGATCTTCGCCAGCGCGACGGAGACGTTCGCGCGGAAGAACCTCAACTCGTCGCTGGACGAGCAGTTCGGGATGTTCGAGCCGGTCGTGACGCGGGCCCGGGAAGCCGGTCTGGACGTGCGCGGCTACCTCTCGATGTGCTTCGGCGACCCGTGGGAGGGGGCCGTGCCGGCCAAGCAGGTCGCCGACGCCGGCCGCCGCCTGCTCGACATGGGGTGCTCGCAGCTTTCGCTGGGCGACACCATCGGCGTCGCGACCGCGGGCCAGGTGGAGAACCTGGTCGGGCTCTTCGGCGATGTCGGTACTTTGGCCGTGCACTTCCACGACACCTACGGTCAGGCTCTGGCCAACACCCTGGCCGCGCTCCGATGTGGAGTGTCGACTGTGGACTCTTCGGCGGGCGGGCTTGGCGGCTGCCCGTACGCCGAGTCGGCGACGGGGAACCTGGCCACCGAAGACCTGGTGTGGATGCTCGACGGGCTGGGTATCGCTCACGGAGCCGACCTGGACGCGCTGGTGGCGGCCAGCACGTGGATGGCGGGACAGCTCGGCCGCCCGAGCCCGTCCCGCGTGGTCGCCGCGCTGAGCTGAGACATCCGGGGCCTCCGCCCCGGGCCGGGGGCTCCGCCACCCGGAGCCCTCGGAAAGAAGCAGACTCGCCCGCGCCCGCACCAGGGAGGTGCGGTATCAAGGGGGACCGGCAGCACCGCGGCCGCGTCGACCAGCACGTGCCCGCGGGCACCGACCGAGCCGGAGGATGGGTGTGACCGAGCCTTCCGAGGCGGGCTCCGAACCGGTCGAGGCCGACCTCGACACGGGGCCGATCCGGCTGCCCGATTACGGGCTGACGGATTCCGGTGCCTTCGAAGAGGCGCCGACCCCGCCCTCGGGCAACCCGGCGGCGTGGCCGCACGCGGTGTCACCGCTGCTGCCGCCGTTCCCCCTGCCCCCGGCCCCGCCGGCCCCGGCACCGGCTCCCGCTCCGGTCGCGCCACCGCCGCCGGTGGCGGGCCCGCCGCTCAACCCCGGTTCGCCGTCGCCGCTGCCGCCGCTCGGGTCGCCGCGCACGGAACGGGAAAGCGTTGTCGCGCTGTTCCTGGTGCACATGTTCCCGATCGGGCACCTCCCGGTCGCCATGGACAAGCCGGCGCTGCAGCTGCCGCTGCCCGACGACCCGGACGGCTTCGGCCCGAACGACCACCCGGACGCCCGGCTGATCTTCGACGACCAGGCGCTCACCAACGTCACCGCCGGGTTCCGCCGCTCGCCGACCGCGCCGTCGCGGCCGGTGCCACGGCACCTGACCGACGGGTACGTGCCGTACGCCCACGCGACGCAGGCGGTGTGGATCCGCCGGTTCGTCGTCGGGCACAGCGACCTCGGACCCGAGTACGCGTGGCCGCCGGGCGACTACTACCCGGAGGGCAGCGTCGACCACGCCGAGCCGGTGATGGTCCCGGCCAACACCGTGCTCGACCGCTTCGGCCCGGCGTACGGCCGCGTGTTCTTCGCCGACGGGACGCCCTTCGCGGAACGCTCGCTGCCGCCCGGGATGCTGGACGCCGAGTACCGCCGGTACGTCGTCGTGCGCGCGGTGCCGATGTGGCGGTCGGAGACGGCGAACTGGTTCGGCCAGGTCGGTGGCGGCACCCGGTACCGTGCGCTGCTGGCGGCCGACGAACTGGTGACCCTCGGCTACCTCGCCGAGGCCAAGGGGGATGAGGACTGATGAACACGCAGTCGATCCAGCGCTGGCTCGGCGTGCTGGGCGTGCCGCCGGAGGTCGTCTCGCTCGGCGCCGAGGTCGACAACGCCTGGTGCCTGATGCAGGGCGAGGACGAGGCTTGGGAGGTCTTCTGGCGGGAGCAGGGCAACCGCTACGACTGGGCGCGGTTCACCAGCGAGCAGGTGGCGTGCCACTACCTCTTCGGCCGGCTGGCCTGGGCGCAGGTCGCCCGCGGCGCCGTCGGCCTGCTGCCCGGCTCCTGAACGCCAAAGCCGCACTTTCACGTGAAAGTGCGGCCCGCAGGTCGGCACTTTCACGTGAAAGTGCGCATTTTCAGCTTATGGCGTTGGTGAAGATGTGTGCCTGACCCGCGCCGGTGGCCGTGGGCAGGGTGAGGGACTTGACCTGCTTGGCCGGGTCGAGGGCGATCGGGGCCGTCGCGAACAGGTACGACGTGTACGGCCGCTGCAGCCGGAACATGTACCGGGGGAACCCGGAATTCACGTACGGCACCGTCGCGACGACCGTGTTCCCGAACTGCGGTGTCTCCTCGCCGCCCTTCAGCAACCACTCCGACAGGCCCAGTTGTGCTTGCTGCGTCGAGCCGTCGGTGTAGGTGACGGTCACGCTGCCCTGCGCGTCACCGCCGGTCGCCGAACCGAGGAACGACAGCTTCGTCGCCCCCTTGGCCGCGTTCACCGCAAGCGTTTGCCCCGCGGCGATCACGTTGTCCGGAGACCCCGCCGGACTCGACGGCCAGGTGAACTCCCGCACCTTCGCGCCCGGCTCGATGCCACTCTTCGCCAGGCCTTGGGCGGAGTAGGCGAACTGGCCCGGGTAGAGGTCGGTCTCGCCGAAGTCGCCGTACTGGACGAACCGGTCGTCCGTGACGCCGACGTTCGTGTTCGCCGCGTGCAGCGACCCCGGCGTCCCGACCGTCACCGGCAGCCGCGCGGGCACTTGACCGCCGAACTCCACGGGCACGCTCGTGTACGCGTCCGCCGCGCCCGCGGCCGCGGACACGCGAACTTGCTGCGAAGCGGACCCGTGCGGGCCCACGGTGAGCGTCCCGCTCGACGGCGTCACGGTGATCCCGGCCGGCGGTTTCGCCTGCCACGTCACCGTGCCGGCGCCGGTGATGCCTTCCGCGATGACCGTGGCCGTCGTCGCGGAGCCGGGCGCGACGACCACGCGACCGGGTCCGACGCGTCCGCGCACCGGAACTTCACCGTCGCGGAAGGACGGTGGGACGTCGGAAGCGCCCGAGCCCCACGACGTCGGCGACGCGCCGAGCGTGAAGTCGAGCCGGCCGCCGTTGACCGCGAAGGACTCCGGCAGCCACGGCTTGGTGCTCGGCTTGCCGTTCACGCGGAGGGCCTGCACGTACTTCACCGAGCTGGACGCGCCGGGCGCGGTGATCGTGATCCGCTGCCCGGTCGCGCGGGTCAGCGTGATCTTCGGGAACATCGGGCTGGCCAGCACCATCTCGGCGCGGCCGGGTGCCTCCGGGTACATGCCGAGCGCGGCGAAGACGTACCACGCCGACGTCGCGCCGAGGTCGTCGTTGCCGGGCAGGCCGTCCTCGGTCGGCTTGAACAGCAGTTCCGCCGAGCGGCGCACGATGTCCTGCGTCTTCGACGGCGCGCCCGCGTACGCGTACTCCCACGGCACCTCGAACGACGGCTCGTTCGACATGAACGCGTACGGCGAATCGGCGTCGCTGTTCAGCTTCGTGAAGAAGAAGTCGAGCCGCTTCTTCGCCGCGTCGTCGCCGCCCATCGCGTCGAAGAGCCCGCGCACGTCGTACGGCACCATCCACGTGTACTGCGCCGCATTCCCTTCCTGGTAGCGCATTTCCTCGTACTTCGCGGGGTCGAACGGCGACAGGAACTGGCCGTCGCGCAGCCGGGTCTGGAGGTAGCCCGTCGCCGGGTTGTAGACGTTCTCCCAGTACTGGGCCCGTGACATGAACCGGTGGTAGGTATCGGAAGCACCGAGCCGCTGGGCCAGCTGGGCGATGCCGAAGTCCGCCGTCGTCTCCTCGAGCATGTCGGAGACGTTGTTGGGGTGGTAGCCGAGCGTCAGGTAGTCCGACAGGCCCGGCCGTTCGAGCGCGCGTTCGCCGGCCTGCTGGACGCGGGTGGCGCCGGTGACCATCGACTTCAGCGCCCGGGACGCGTCGAAATCCGTGGCTCCGAAGGCATATGTGCTCGCGATGATCGAGTGGTACGGGTCGCCGCCCATCACGCCCATGAAGTCGTTGTTCTGCGACCACCGGTCCCAGATCCCGCCGGCCTGGTCAGCCTGGTTGAGCATCGACTGCGCCATGTCGGCGGCCTCGTGCGGCGCCAGCATCGACAGCAGCTGGACCTCGTCGCGGTAGGTGTCCCAGCCGGAGAAGTTGGCGTACTGCGCGTGGCCCGGCTTGGCGAGGTGGATCTTCTTGTCGAAGCCCGCGTACCGACCGTCCACATCGGAAAAGACGTTCGGCTGCATGAGCGTGTGGTAGAGCGCGGTGTAGAACGTCCGGGTCGCCGCGTCCGTGCCGCCTTCGACGGTGATCTGCCGCAGCCGGTCGTTCCAGGCTTGACGTGCTCGCGTCCGCACCGTGTCGAAGGAGTCGTGACGTTGCTCCAGCAAGGCGTTCAGCCGCGCACCGGCCAGGTCCACATAGGACACGCCGACGCGCACCTGCACCGGCTTGGCCGGGTCGAAGGTGAGGTAGGCGCCCGAGCCGCCGTCGGCGGTGACGACCTGCTTGTCCCACGTCGTCTTGCTCAGGTTGCCGCCGCGGGCACTGGTGCCGCCGGGCGTCACGGTGGCGTCTTGCCAGGTCCCGGACGTCGTGAACGGCTGGTCGAACGCCGCCGTGAAGTAGATCTTGTACGTGTTGGGGCCACGGCAGAAGTGGCCGCTGGACACCCACCCGGAGACGGTCCGGTTCGCCGCGTCGACGGTCACGGCCGCGTCGTCGCTGCCCATCGCCGACTGCGCGACGTCGATGAGCAGCGTGGCGGGGGAGTTCTTCGGGAAGGTGAAGCGGCCCAGGCCGGAGCGCTGGGTCGCGGTCAGCTCGGTTGTGATGCCGGAGTCCGTGGTCACCTTGTAGTAGCCGGGCGACGCGGATTCGTTGGCGTGGCTGAAGGTGGGGAAGTACTTCGTCGCGTCGACGGCGGGCGAAGTGGTGATCTTCCCGGCGAACGGCAGGAACGGGACGTCACCGGCGGCGCCGCCGCAGCCGGCGCCGTTGAAGTGGGTGAGGCTGAAGCCGCGGAGCCCGTTCTCTTCCCAGGCGTAGCCGCCGTCGCGGTCGCGGGCGTAGTACCGGCCCTGCCCGGCGGGCGGCTTGGGCTGCAGCGGCGTGTCGGGACTCCACTGCACCATGCCGAAGGGGACGTCGGCGCCGGGGAACGTGTCGCCGGCGTAGGTGTTGGTCTCGGGGGTGTCGCCGGCCTTCGCGCCGACGAACGGGTTGACGTACGAGGCGGGATCGTGGCTCGGGGTCTCGGCGAGTGCGGGGCTGGCCACGGCCGTGACCAGGGGAATGACCAAAGCCGCGGTGACGACTCTGCGCATGCTCTTCCTCCCGGGGAGCGGGCCGCCCGTGGTGACAACGTTGTCAACGGACCGGGTGACCCGGCGAGCACTGGGAGTGAACCACCGGTGGTCGGACCGGTCAAGAAGTTCCCGCCGAGCGGCCTATCCGGTTACCGCTTGAGGAGCGCGAGCGCGTCGTCGTGGAGCAGGCCGTTGGTCGACAGCGCGCTCCCGTTGTCGTACCGCGCGACGCCGTCGAGGTCGCTGAAGCGCCCGCCGGCCTCGGTGACGATCACCTGCGCCGCCGCGACGTCCCACGGGTTCACGATGCACTCCGCCGCGACGTCCAGGGCGCCCTCGGCCACCAGCGCGTGGTGCCAGAAGTCGCCGAACGCGCGGGTCTCCCAGCACGCGTCCACCAAGCCGAGGTACTTCTCGCGCGAGTGGTACTCCGTCCACGAGTTCAAGTCCGTAGTGGACAGATAAGCGTCCGAAAGGGACGAAACCTTCGAAACCGACAGCTGCCGCGTCCCGGCGGAATCCGACGAAAACGCGCCCGCTCCCGAAGCCGCCCACCAGCGGCGGCCCAGCAGCGGCGCGCTGATCATGCCGACGACCGGGTCGCCGTCCTCCACGAGGGCGATAAGGGTCGCCCAGACGGGTACACCTCGGAGGAAGTTCTTGGTGCCGTCGATCGGGTCGAGCACCCACGCCCGGCCGGTCGCCGCCGAGCCGCCGCGCTCCTCGCCGAGCACCGCGTCCGCCGGCCGCGCTTCCGCGAGCACGGAACGGATCGCGTCCTCCACCGCGGTGTCCGCGTCGGTCACCGGGGTGCGGTCGGGCTTGCGCTCCACCGCCAGGTCCAGCGCGCGGAACCGCGCCGTCGTGATCGCGTCGGCGGCGTCGGCCAGCCGGGTGGCGAGGGCCAGATCATCTTCGTAGCCAGGCACGGTCACGATGGTTTCACGCCCGCGCGCCGTAGAGTTGGCCAGGTGAGCATGGTCCTACTTGCCGAAGACGATCCGGCCATCGCCGAACCGCTCTCCCGCGCCCTCGAACGCGAGGGATACGAGATCCACGTCGTCACCGACGGCCCTTCTGTCCTCGACGCGACCGCCGCCCAGAAGGTCGACCTGCTCGTGCTCGACCTCGGGCTGCCCGGCATGGACGGGCTCGAGGTCTGCCGGCGCCTGCGCGCGGGCGGCACCGAGCTGCCCGTCCTGATGCTCACCGCCCGGACCGACGAGGTCGACTTCGTCGTCGGCCTGGACGCGGGCGCCGACGACTACGTCGCCAAGCCCTTCCGGCTCGCCGAGCTGCTCGCCCGGATCCGTGCGCTGCTGCGCCGCCGGGTGCCCGAGGTGCTGGAGGCCGGCGGGGTGCGGATGGACCTCGGCGCGCGGCTGGTCACCGTCGACCTGCACGAGGTCCAGCTCGCGAACAAGGAGTTCGAGCTGCTGCGCGTCCTGATGAGCCGCGCCGGGCAGGTCGTCAGCCGCGACGAGATCCTCGCCGAGGTCTGGAACGACCTCGAGTCGAAGACGTCCAAGACGCTCGACATGCACATGTCGTGGCTGCGGCGGAAGCTCGCCATCGCCGCCGACGAGGCCGCCGGGCGCACCAGCAAGGCCCACGACGGCGAGCGGCGGATCGCGACCGTCCGCGGCGTCGGCTTCCGGTTCAACGCCGAATAAGCCGTGCGCCGCCGCATCCTGCTGGCCATCCTGCTGGCCGTCGCCGTCACCGCGGCGGTACTGGGCATCCCGCTGGGCATCGTGGCGAGCTGGCAGATCGAGTCGAGCTACCGCGAGACGCTCGCCGAGAACGCCCGCGCGGCGGCGGCGATCCTGGACACCGAGATCGCCAACGGCCAGGCGATCGACCTCGACCAGGTGCGCGCGGCGGTCCCGGCGAACGGCCTGCTCACCGTGCAGGTCCCCAATCAGCAGGAGAAGCGCTACGGCAACGACCCGGGCCCGGCCACCGTCGTCGAGACGGCCGATCTGGCCCGCGACGGCAAGGTCGCGATCGCCGTCCCGGCCGGCCCGATGCACGAGCGCCAGACGACCGTGACGCTGGTCGTCGTGCTGCTGGTGCTGCTGTCGGTCGCCACCGGCGCGGTGGTCGCGATCGCGACGGCCCGGCGGCTCGCGAAGCCCCTGCGGCACGTCGCCGAACGCGCGTCCCGCCTCGGCGGCGGCGACTTCCGGCCCGACCCGAGCCGCTACGGCGTCGGCGAGCTCGACATGGTCGCCGAAGCGCTCGACGCGTCCGGCACCGCGCTCGCCCAGCTCGTGCAGCGGGAACGCCAGCTCGTCGGCGACGTCTCGCACCAGCTGCGCAGCCGGCTGACGGCGCTGCAGCTGCGGCTGGAACCGCTCACCGTGCACCCGGACGAAGAGGTGGCCGACGAGTCGAAGGCGGCCCAGGAGCAGGCCGACCGGCTCGCCGAAGCGCTGGACGAGCTGCTGGCCGCGGCCCGTGCGGCGCGCGAGGTCGGCGCCGAACCGGTGGACCTGCCGACCCAGCTGCCCGAAATGGCGCAGGAGTGGCGTGAGCTGCTCCGCTCGGAAGGCCGCAACCTCCGCATGCGGGTGGCCGACGGCCTGATGGCCCGCGCGACCCCGGGGCGCCTGCGCGAGGTGGTCGGCGTGCTGCTGGACAACGCCCTGCGCCACGGTGCGGGCACGGTCATGGTGTCCGCCCGCCGCGGCGACGCCGAGGGCACGGTGGTGATCGAGGTCAGCGACACGGGTTCGGGCGTGCCGGACGAGCTGGCCCCGCACATCTTCGAGCGCGGGTTTTCGGGCGGCGGGTCGACCGGCGTCGGGCTGGCGCTGGCGCGCGCCCTGGTGGAGGCGGACGGCGGCCGGCTGGAGCTGTCGAACCGGCGGCCGGCGGTGTTCAGCCTCTTCCTCAAGGTGCCGCGGCCGAGCGACGTGCCCGAGGTCCGGTGGCCCGCGGAGCGCGTCCCGCGTTAGTCGGCGTCGGCCGTGACGAGCAGGACGAACCCGGCTCGCGCGGGCATGCCCAGGCTGGTCCACAGTCCCGTCGGATCCGTTGCGGCCAACGACATCCGTACCGGGGAAGCGCTTTCCGAGGGCAGCTGCCCGGCGTCGAGGACCGCGTGGAGCGCGGCGTCGAGCAGGGCGTGTTCGTCCTGGACCGCTCCGGCCCGGGCCGTGACGAGGTAGGAAAGCGCGCAGCGCCGGGCCGCGCGCTTCCCTTCCCCCTCGTTTCCCTCCCCGACGGCGTCGCGCAGCGCGAAGAGGAACAGCTCCACGCTCCGCACCTGCGACTCCGTCTGCCAGGTCGGTTTCGGCGGATCGAGCCGGATCTGTGTCCCCGCCGGCAGGCGAGGCCGCAGCAGCCGGCACAGGGCCTCGTCGACCTGGGCGATCATGGGTCAGATCAACCCTTCACGCAGCGCGTACGCGACCGCGTGCGACCGGTTGCGCAGCTGGAACCGGTTGGTCACGTCGTGCAGGATGCTCTTCACCGTGCGCTGCGAGTAGCACAGCTGGTCGGCGATTTCCTGCGTCGAGTACCCCGCCGCGACGAGCCGCAGCACCTCCGTCTCCCGGTTGCTCATCCCGCCCAGGTGCAGGCCGCGTGGCTGGAGCACCTGGCGCTGCAGGCGGGACACCCGGCTCAGCAGCCGGCCGAGCAGGTCGGGCGGCAGCGCGCCCTCCCCGGCCGCGGCCGCCTTGATCAGTCGGACGAGCACCTCCGGCCCGGCGTCGGCGCGGCGGGCGACCGCGCAGACCCCGTGCTCGACGGCGTTCAGGATCTCGTTGTCGTCGACCTCGCCCGCGACCAGCACGATGCGGGTGAAGCCCTGGTGGTGCAGCGCGGACAGCAGCTGGGTCATCGTCTCGTCGAGCCGGTCGGCGACCAGCAGCGCGACCATGGCCGAGTCGGCCGCCTCCCCGTCGACCACCCGGACTTCGTCGCGCGAACGCAGCGTCATGCAGACGCCGTTGTGCAGGATCGGATCGGTGGCGCGGACCACCACCGGCGTCCTGTCGGATTCGAACATCGTCACCCATTCCCCTCGAACGGTGCGAGGGTTTCCACCCCTCACCCTGTCCACAGTGCCCGGAAAGGTGTCCCGAGCGCATGGGACCGGCGTCCCGAATTGCCCGGAAATACTGCCCGTCAGGACCGGCCGAGTCCCGCGTCCCGGGCCCGGACGATCGCTTCCGCGCGGTCGGCGACGTGCAACTTGGCGAAAACGTTGGAAATGTGGTTGCGCACCGTCTTCGGGCTCAGACACAGCGTGTTCGCGATGACGCCGTTGCTGTGCCCGGCCGCGATCAGGGACAGGACCTCGCGCTCGCGCCCGGTCAGCTCCGGGAACACCGGCTCGCTCGTGGGCGGCGGCTGGTTGAAGAAGCCGAGCACGCGGTTCGCGATGTCGGGGCCGAAGATGGCCTCGCGCCGCGCGACGGCCTGGACGGCGCGGATGATTTCGTCCGGCTCGGCGTCCTTGAGCAGGTAGCCGCGGGCACCGGCGCGCATCGCCGCGAAGACCGATTCGCTCTCGTCGGCCATCGTCAGCATCAGCACGCCGGTGTCCGGGCTGACGGCCGCGATGTGCCGGGTCGCCTGGATCCCGGACAGGTCGGGCAGGTGCAGGTCCATCACCACGACGTCCGGGAGCAGCGCGCCCGCGGCCTCGATGGCCGCGGCGCCGCTGGCCGCCTCGCCCACGATCTCGATCTCGGGCTCGGCGTCCAGCAGCGTGCACACGCCGAACCGGAACAACGGGTGGTCGTCCACGACGAGCACGCGCAGACCCATCCGGTCACCTCCCCGCTGTCACCCCCCGTAATGGTAGGTGAATGCGGCCGCGTTCTCACGTGCCCATTTCGCGAAGGTCAGCGGCGGCCGGCCGAGCAGGCGTTCGACGGTGTCGAAGACGACGTGTTCGAACTCGGCGGATTCCCGCTTCAACGCGAAGATTCCGTCGACAGCATCGACGGGCCAGCCGAATCGGTGCAGCATGCGTTCCCGCGCGGCGGTTTCCGGTTCTTCGACGAATTCAATCGGTCGGCCGATCGTGTTGGCGAGGATCGCGACCTGCTGGGCGGTGGTGAGGGCTTCGCCGCCGGTCAGCTCGTAGGTCGCGCCTTCGTGGCCGGACGTCGTCAGGACGTGGGTGGCGACCGCGGCGATGTCCCGGACGTGGACCAGCGCCGACGCGGGGTCGCCCTCGGGCACGTACACGGCGTTCTCGTCGCGGATCGAGCCGAGCCAGGCGAGCCGGTTGTCCATGAACGCGCCGGGCCGCAGGATCGTCCAGGCCGGCCCGGCTTCGCGGACCGCCTGCTCGGCCTCGGCGTGGGAGCGGCTGATCGGGTCGTTCTGTCCGAAGTGGACACCCGTGGTGGACAGCTTGACGAGGTGGGCGACGCCGGCGCGGGCGGCGGCCTGGGCGACCGCCGCTTCGAGGTCGGCGCGGTGGCCCTGGGTCAGCACGAAGACGCGGTCCGCGCCGTCGAGCAGCGTGGGCAGGTCCGCGGTTTCGAGATCGGCTTGGACGACTTCGGCGCGCGGATCGATCCGGGCCTTGGCCAGGTCGCGGGTCAGCGCGCGGACGGCGGCGCCGGCGTCGAGCAGGGCGGGGACAAGGGCGCGGCCGACCTTGCCGGTGGCGCCGAGGACGAAGATCATCGGGGTTCTCCTTTTCCGCGGAGCGGGACGTGGGGAAGCGCGAACGCCGTGACGAGGGCGAGCGCGAGGACCGGCAGCAGGGCGACGAAGACGCCGTGAGTGCCGGCGGTGTAGGCGAAGCCGAGCGCGACCGGGCCGAGGCTCGAACCGAGCGCGCGGGCGAGGTTGACGCCGGCGGCGACCGCGCCACGGTCTTCGGGTGGCGCGGTGTTCTGCGTGGCGAGAGCGAGGACCTGCAGGTTCAGCCCGGCCGCGAGGCCGAAGACGACCAGGCAGGCCACGGACGCCGGGAGGCCGTCGACGGTCAGCAGGCCGAGGACGGCGAGCAGGCCGAGCGCCATGCTGAGCCGCGGGGCCCAGCGGTAGTGCCCGGTGCGGGCGATGACCTTGCTCGCGACGACGGAGGAAGCGGCCACGGCGAGCGTCATCGGCGCGAGCAGGAGCCCGCCTTCGGCCGGTCCCGCGTCTTGCTGGAGGAAGACAGCGATGTAGTTGACCGAGCCGAGGAACGCGAACCCGGCGAGCACGCTGAGGAGGACGGACACGGTGAACGTCCGGTCGTTGAAGAGCCTCAGCGGCAGCACTGGCGCTTCGGCCTTCCGTTCGACGAGCACGAACGCGACGGCGGCGACCGCACCGAGCGCGGCCGACCACGGCGTGAGCAGGGTGAACCCGGTGATGGCGCAGCCGAGCAGGACGACACCGGCGAAGTCGAACGGTGCTTCTCGCCGTCGTCTCGGCAGGTCGAGTTTCCGCAGAAGCGCGACGGCGACCAGGCCGAGCGGCAGGTTGACGAGGAAGATCGACCGCCACCCGGCGACGCCGGTGAGCAGCCCGCCGGCCACGGGCCCGGCGAGCGACGCGACGGCGAAGCAGATCGAGAACCACCCGAAGTACTTCGCGCCTTCGCGGGGCGTGAACATCTCGCCGAGCGAAGCGCCGACGGAGACGAAGAGGCCTCCCGAGCCGGCGCCCTGCAGAACGCGCCCGGCGACGAGCGTCCCGGCCGACGGCGCGAGCCCGCAGGCGAGCGAACCGAGCAGGAAGAGGGCGAGCGCGCCGAGGAGCACGCGCTTGCGGCCGAAGACGTCACCGAGCTTGCCGTAGAGGGGAGCGGTGACGCTCCCGGCGAGCAGGTAGGCGGTGGTGACCCAGGCGTAGGTGCCGGTGGTGCCGAAGTCGGCGGCGATCCGGGGGAGTGCGGTGGCGACGACCTGGGCGTCGAGCATCGCGAGGAAGACGGACAGGAAAAGCCCGGCGAGAGCCGGCGTTTTGACATGTTTCAGCTGAGCGCGTTTCAACGCGGTCGTGCTCAAGAGGAAGTCCTTGGTTCGTCAGAAGGGACGAGAGATGCGGACGTGCTTTGACGCACGTCCCGTCGAGTCGGGAAAAGGCTCCATCGTCACCTGCGGGGCAGGTGCGACCTCTTCGCGCTCGGAAACCACCTCGAATCGTCCCGCTCGCCCGGCCGAACCCGGACGGCGTCCTCACGAAGGAACACTGACGAGGATGACTTTAGACAACTACATGTCAGAAGACAAGTAATTTCCGGAGACGGTCAGCGCAGCCGGGTCACGTCGCCCGTGTCCCGCCGGCGTTCGCCCAGTTCGTCCGGGAACACCCACTTCTTGAACCCCCAGAAGCGGAAGAACATCGCCAGCAGCATGCCGATGATCGAGCCGCTCGCGAAGTCCGCGACCTCCTGCACCAGCCGCGTCACGTGCGGGACTTCCAGGTCCAGCACGTACCGGGACACGTACAGCGGGATCAGGTTCACCACGACCGCGATCCCGCTGATCACGAAGAACAGCGCGGCCTCGTGGTGGCGTTCGCGGCCACCCCGGGTGCGGAACGACCACTCGCGGTTGAGGATGTACGACACGATCGTCGCGACGATGATCGCGATCGCCTTGGCGGTGGTCGGTTTCGGCTCCAGCACCGAGAGCTTGAGCAGGTACCAGACCCCGTTGTCGACCAGGAACGTCGTGCCGCCCACGATCGCGAACTTCAGCAGCTCCCGGTGCTTGATCAGCACCGAACGCAGTGGCTCCGGCGTGCGCTTGAGCACGGTTTCCACAACGGTCACACCACGCAGTCTAGGAGCACACCGCGTTGACCTGTGGTTCAGGCGGCCTTGCGGTCCTGAATGTCCGGATCTTCCGCAACCTGGAGGAGCCGGGCCCCCTCGGCCGGGAACACCCACTTCTTGAACGCCCACCAGCGGAACACCGTGCCCAGCAGCGTCCCGATGACGATCCCGCTCACGAAGTCGGCCACCTCGACGCCGAACGGCGACAGCCGCGGCGCCTGCAGGTCCAGCACGTACCGCGAGAACCACTGCGGCAGCGCGTTCAAGCCCAGCGCGATGCCGCTGATCAGGAAGAACAGCGCGGCCTCGTGGTGGCGCTCGCGGCCGCCGCGGGTGCGGAACGACCACTCGCGGTTGGCGACGTAGGAGAAGATCGTCGCGACGAGGACGCCGATGATCAGCGCCGTCACCGGGTGGGTCCGCAGCACGGTGAACTTCAGGCCGTAGTTGACGGACATCGTGATCACGAAGCTGATCCCGCCGACGACGGCGAAGCGGAGGAGCTCGCGATGCTTCTTCAGCAGCTCGCGCACCGCGCGGACGCTACCCGGTCAGCCAGCCGAAAGCCTTCTCGGGGGTGACGGTCGGCGGCTGGTTGCCCGGCTTGGTGCCCGGCCGCGGCGGCGCGCTGGTCGTCGTCGACGACGTCGGTGGCTCGGTCGTCGGCTCCGTCTCCGAGGTCGTGGTCGGCGGGGTCGACGTCGGCTTCGAGGGCTTCGTCGGAGTCGGCTTGGACGGCGTGGTCGACGGCGCCGTGGACGTCGGCAGCGGGTCCTTGCCGCACCAGTGGTGGTAGCAGCCGAAGTCGATCGTCACCGGTTCCGCCGACGCCTTGCCGAGCTTGGCGGTGATCGTGACGCGCCCGTCGTCGGGTCGGCCCTTCAAGCGCACCCACAGGTTGACGTGCTGGCCGGGGGCGACCGCGGTCTTCGTGGTGCAGGTCGCGCCGTCGGACGTCGTCGTGCAGGGGAAGCCGCGCAGGCTCCACCACTGCCACAGCGGGTGGTCGAAGGTGACCGTGACCGGCCGGGTCGTCTCGCCGGTGTTGCGGACCCGCACGTAGACCAGCGGGTTGCGCGTCCACGGGAAGGCCGAGAGCCCGTCGCCCTGCGCTTCGAGGACCACCGCGTCCGGCGGCTGCTTCACGGTGACCTTGACGCTCACCGCGACGTTGATCCGCACGCCGGCGGTGACCGACCCGGTCACCGTGCCGCCTTCGGTGTCCTGGTCGGCCTGGAGCCGGAAGTTCAGCGTCGCGCTCTGCCCGGGCTGCAGGCCGGTGCCGGTCTTGCACGTCACCGTGCCTTCGCCGCCGGGGCAGTTCACCGAGATCGGGGCGCCGTCCTGGGCGAACGCCATCGGCGCGCCGCCTCCGCCGGTGTCGACCGCGCGGACGCCCGGCGGCAGCTTCAGCGCGACGGCGACCGGCTCGGACAGCGTCCCGCCGTCGTTGCGGACGGTGATCGGCAGGTTCGTCGCGGAGCCGGGGCTGAGCTCGACGCCGTCCGGCGGGGTCGTCGCGGACATCGACGGCGGGGCCGGCGCGGGTGGGGCCGGGGGCGCCGGTGCCGGGGCGGGCGGCTCGACCGCGGGCGGCGGGGGCTCGACCGCCGGCGCCACGGGCGGGGGCGGCGGCTGCGGCGGCGCGGGCGGGGCCGGCGGCGCGGGGGGCGGCGGGGGCGCCGGGGGTTCGGCGGGCTGGGCCGCGGGCGGTGGCTGCTGGGCCGCGACGGGGATCTCCTGCGTCCCCCCGCCGGCGGTGAGCGCGATGACGACGGCCGCGACGATCGCCGTGCCCGAGGCCGCGACCCCGGCGAACTGGCGGGGACCCGCGGCGGCGGCTCCCGCGGCCGCGCCGGCCTTGCCCCCGGCCGCGGCGGCACCGGCGGCCGCGCCCGCGGCCGCCGCGGTGACCGCGCTGGCTTTCGCCGCGCCGATGGTCGCGAGGTAGCCGAGCGCCGCGCCGCCCAGGACGATCGGGGCGATGATCGCGCGCAGCCCGCCGTTGACGTCGGCGAGCTCCGCGGCCAGCGCGCGGCAGTTCTCGCACTCGTCGAGGTGGTTCTCGACCTGGTTGCGTTCGCGTTTGGACAGTCCGTCGCGGGTCCACGCGCCGAGCCGCTCGGCGCACGCGCGGCAGCGTTCTTCGGCGTTCTCCTGCAGGTGGACCTGCAGGTACGCCTGGCGGAGGCCCTCGCGGGCGCGGTAGGCGAGCGCCGAGACGCCGTTCGCGGTCAGGCCCAGCAGCGGCGCGACCTCGGCCGGGCTCTGCTGTTCGATCTCGGTGTGCCAGAGCACGGCCTGCCAGCGTTCGGGCAGCCGAGCGAACGCCTTGGCGGCCATCGTGCGCTCGAGCCCGGCGACGGCGGTGTCGGAGAACGGCACGGTCAGCGCCTCGGCCGAGACGTCGGCCATGTCCTCGTTGAGGTCGACCCGGCGTTCCTTGCGCGTGCGGTCGTAAGCGGTGTGACGCAGCGCAGTCAGCAGGTACGCCCGGAAGGCGGTATCCGGCCCCTTGCCGCCACGGAGCGTGTCCAGCACCTTGGAGAACGCCTCGGACACCAAGTCGTCGGCCTCGGAGCTCGATCGGGCCAGCTGACGAGCGAGGTTGTGCGCCGCTCCGGTGTGGCGTTCGTAGAGCGGGCCATACGATTCGATCTTCCCGGCGCGGACCTCGGCGATCAGCTCGGCGTCACTCTTTCCGCTGAGATCGGCGGGAACGGTGGACACGGCACTCCTCGGTCGGTTAGGGCCAGGACCTGCCATTACAGGCCGGTCCGGGGCGCGAGACAAGTGTGACTGACCCACCCGGGGCCGTCACGCGGTGGTCGGGGTGTTGACTCCGACGGCGGAGCAAAATCACCCATCCCCGGGTCGCGCCGTGGAAAAGCTTCTTAACAAAACTCGCGAGTACGCGTCACGGGATCCGGTGGGGCACGTCCTCACCGTGAAGCACCGAGCAAGATCGACACGGACCGGATGAAAGGGACAGGGGGCCAGTGGACGTTCCGGCTACGCGTTCCGGTCCCGGTGACGCTCCGCCCGCCGACCGCGCCCTGCTCGCGCTGCGGGCCCGCTGGCGCACGGCCAGCCTGGCCGCGGGCTGGCGCTTCCCCAGCGACTGGGCCCTGCCCGAGGTCGACGCCGTCTGCGCGGCGGTGATGGCCAAGGGCCGCGTCGAAGCCGCCGAAACCGCGCTGGCCGGGCTGGCCAGGGCCCGGGCGGCGGCCGGCGCCGGTCTCGCGGAAACCCTCGCCGACCTGGCCGCGCTGCACGCGGTGCTCGGCCACGGTGAGGACGGCTTCGTCTCCCCGGACGTCGACGCCACCCCGGCGCGGCTGCTCCGGACCACCGCGCTGGCCTGGGCCGACGTCGCCACCGACCAGCTCGCGCACACCGAGGTCACCGACCCGCTGACCGGCCTGCCGTCGGCCGCGTACCTGCGCACCCGGCTCGCCGAGGTCTACCAGGCCGCCGCCGCGCGCGAGCGGCCCGCCGCCGAGGACCACGTCCTGCTGGTCGTCTCGATGGACCTCGGCGCGGTTGTCGGGTTCTCGCGACTGACCGGGATGATCCTGGTCGCCGACGCGCTGCGGGCGGTCTTCGACAGCGGGCAGAGCGTTGCGTCGCTGGGACCGTCCGTAGTCGCCGCGTTGGTCCCGAAGGGCGAGGGGGTTGCTTCGCACGGCGTCGCGCTGCGAAGGGCGTTGCATGAGCGGCTGTCGGTCGACTCGCAGCTGGCCGACGCCGGCCGGCCGCGGGTGTCCGCCGTGCGCCTGCCCGCCACCCACGAAATGGCCTGCGACCTGCTGGCCCGTCTCGCCCGGGTGTAGAACGCGGGAAAAGTCCGGTTCGCCCCGGACCCTTCCGACCGGGATCGGGCGGCTCATGATTTCCTGGTGAGGTGACCCGGACCGTACCCACCGACGTCGACGGCGCGATCGCGGCCGGACCCCAGCACCGCCTGGCCCTGCGGAAGTCGCTCGCCCGCCTGTCCGTCCGCCCGCGGTCGATCCTGATCCTCGCGGTGATCCCGCTGGTCGCGATCGGGTACGGCATCTGGGGCTGGCAGCACGACTGGGTGCTCGGCGTCGACAGCGCGGTCTACCGGGCCGGCGCGCTCACGCTGCTGCACGGCGACTCCCTCTACGACGCGAACACCCTGGCCCCCGAGCCGTGGTGGGCGCTGCTGCCGTTCACCTACCCGCCGACGGCCGCGCTGATCTTCGTGCCGCTCGCCGCGTTCCCGACGCAGATCTCCTGGGGCCTGATCACCGCCGTCTCGCTGGGGGCGATGGCGCTGTCGATCCGCATCGCGATCGGCGCGCTGCCGCGGCCCGCCTCCGACGGGCCGCGCTGGTGGGCCTCGCCCGCCCGCTCGACCATCGTGTTCTTCCTGGTCTTCCTCGCCCTCGAGCCGGTGTGGCGGACGATCTTCCTCGGCCAGATCAACCTCATCCTGATGGCCATGATCCTGCTGGACATGCTGGTCATCGGAGCGCGGGGGAGCCGCTGGGGCGGCGTGCTGGTCGGCGTCGCGGCGGCGATCAAGCTGACGCCGCTGGTGTTCCTCGGGCACCTGTTCGTCACCGGCCGCCGGATGGACGCCATCCGCGGCTTCGCGACCTTCGTCGTGCTGCAGGGCCTGATGTTCCTGATCAACGCCCACGACGCGGCGAAGTACTGGACCGTGACGCTGCCGGACACCGGCCGGATCGGGCCGGTGCACTGGGCGGGCAACCAGTCGCTGAACGCGCTGATGAACCGGGCCACCGACCTCGCGCCGTGGGCGTCGAAGGCGGCGATGGGCATCGGGTTCCTGCTCGCGATCCCGGCGCTGTGGCTGCTGATCCGCTTCCACCGCAAGGGCCAGGCGCTGGCGGCGCTGCTCGTCACGGCGTTCTGGACGCTGCTGATCTCGCCGATCTCGTGGACCCACCACTGGGTCTGGGTGATCCCGCTGATCGTGCTGCTGGTCTCGCGGCTGCCGAAGACCACCCCGAAGACGGCGTGGAAGCGCTGGGTCGGAACCGGCCTGGTCGCGTTCGTGTTCGTCAGCTGCGTGCTGCTGATCCTGCCGAACGGCCGCAACGTCGAGCTGCACTGGAAGGTGTGGCAGAACGTACTGGGGGACGCCTACATCCTGATGCCGGTCGTGCTGGCCGCGGCGCTGATCCTGCGCTGGGGCCTGCAGCGGCGGGCGCGGAAGAAGGCGGCTTCGGACGAGCATGTCGACGTCGCGACCGGCGTCTGAGGCGCGCGCCGGCCGCTTCGCCGCCGGCGGGATCGCGCTGCTGGTGCTGGCCTTCGGCGTGGTCGTCTGGCTGGCCGGCTGGCACCTGGGCGCGGACAGCGCCGTCTACCGCGCCGGTGCGTTGACGCTGGTGCACGGCGATCCGCTGTACACGCGGGACGTGCTGACCGCGTTGCCGGACTGGGTGCGGCTGCCCTTCACCTACACCCCGGCCGCCGCGCCGCTGTTCCTGCCGCTCGCGTTGGTGCCGTCCGGCCTGGTGTGGGGCGTGATCGTTTTTTTGTCGGTGGTCGCCCTTATCGTCGTCATCACGGTGGTTTCGTCGCCGCCGGGGCGTGCGTCACTTCTGGGAAGAAGGTGGTGGGCGCTGCCGGCGGGAACGGCCATCGCTCTGGTCCTGGAACCGGTGTGGAAGACGCTGTTCCTGGGCCAGATCAACTTGATACTGATGGCGTTCGTGGTGCTGGACGTCCTGGTGCTCTCCCTGCGCCGGTCGCGGTGGGCGGGTGTGCTGATCGGCGTGGCGGCGGCGATCAAGCTGACCCCGCTGATCTTCGTGCCGCACCTGTTCTTCACGGGCCGGTGGAAGGACGGGCTGCGGGCCCTGGGCACGTTCGTGGCGCTCGAAGCGGTGATGTTCGCGGTCATCCCGGTCGATGCGGCGCGGTTCTGGCGGGATTCGGCGACCGACCCGAGCCGGGTCGGGTCGGTGCACTGGATCTTCAACCAGTCGCTCAACGGGCTCGTCAACCGGGCCACGCATCTGGCGTCCTGGTCGCTGGCGGTGGCGGTCGGGGTGGCGGCGGTGCTGGCCGTGCCCGCGGTGTGGCTGGTCGTGCGGCTGCACCGGCGGGGCGAGGACGCGGCGGCGCTGCTGGTGACGGCGTTCTACGGGCTGTTGCTGTCGCCGGTGTCGTGGTCGCACCACTGGGTCTGGTGCGTGCCGTTGCTCACGCTGCTGGTGGTGAAGGCGCGGTGGTGGGCCGCGGCGGCGGTCGCGCTGCTGTTCGTTTCGCAGATCGTGATGCTGGTGCCCAACGGCGGCGACACGGAATTCGGCTGGGGCCTGGGCTGGTCGGTCCTCGGCAACGTCTACGTCCTCGCGGCGGCGGCGGGGATCCTCGGGCTGGCGGGGCGTGAGCTACGTCTGGTCCGGCGGTCACCCCAGGTCGTGACCGTTTAGGCTGACTGGCGCTATGGACAAACACACCGGTCTGCCCGTCGTGGGCATGGTGGGCGGCGGCCAGCTGGCCCGGATGACCCACCAGGCGGCGATCTCCCTCGGCCAGTCCCTGCGCGTGCTCGCCGCGAGCGAGAACGAAGCGGCGGGGCTCGTCGCGGGCGATGTCACGCTGGGGCACCACACCGACCTCGACGCGCTGCGGAAGTTCGCGGCCTCGGTCGACGTGCTCACGTTCGACCACGAGCACGTGCCGGGCGAGCACCTGCTGACGCTGGCGTTGGAGGGCTACGCGATCCGGCCGGCGCCGACGGCGCTGGGCTTCGCGCAGAACAAGCTGGTGATGCGCGAGATGATGGCCGGGCTCGGCGTGCCGGGTCCCGCCTTCGCCGAGGTGTCCACTGTGGACGACGTCGTGGCGTTCGGCGGCGAGCACGGCTGGCCGGTGGTGCTCAAGGCGTCGACCGGTGGCTACGACGGCCGCGGCGTCTGGATGCTGGACACCGCGCGGCACGCCCGCGAAACCGTGCCGGAGCTGCTCGAAGCGGGCACGGCGCTGCTGGTGGAGGAGAAGGTGGCGATGCGGCGGGAGCTGGCCGCGCTCGTCGCCCGCTCGCCCTTCGGCCAGGGCGCGGCGTACCCCGTGGTCGAGACGGTGCAGGAGGGTGGCATCAACACCGTGGTCCTCGCCCCGGCGCCGGGCCTCGCGCCCGAGCGCGTCCACGAGGCGCAGGACCTCGCGCTGCGGGTGGCGTCGACGCTCGACGTCACCGGGCTGCTCGCGGTGGAGCTGTTCGAGACCGACACCGGGCTGCTGGTGAACGAGCTGGCGATGCGCCCGCACAACTCCGGGCACTGGACGATGGACGGTTCGCGCACGTCCCAGTTCGAGCAGCACCTGCGCGCGGTGCTCGACTACCCGCTGGGCCGGACCGACCTGGTCGCGCCGGCGTGCGTGATGGCGAACGTGCTGGGCGCGCCGGAGCTGCCGGAGATGGGGCCGGACGAGCGGCTGCACCACCTGTTCGCGCGGTACCCGGAGGTGCGCGTGCACCTGTACGGCAAGCAGGAGCGGCCGGGCCGCAAGCTCGGGCACGTCAACTTCACCGGCGAGCGCATGGACGACCTGCGCAACCGCGCGCTGCTGTCGGCGCACTGGCTGTCCCACGCCGTCTGGCTCGACGGCTACGAGATCCACTGACGGGAGTATCGGCTATGGCGCCGCAGGTGGGCGTGATCATGGGCAGCGACTCGGACTGGCCGGTGCTGGAGGCGGCCGGCACGGCGCTGGACGAGTTCGGCGTCGAGTACGAGGTGGGCGTGTATTCGGCGCACCGCACGCCGCAGCGCATGCTGGACTACGCGACGTCGGCGGTGGCGCGGGGCATCCGCGTGATCATCGCGGGCGCGGGCGGCGCGGCCCACCTCCCGGGCATGGTGGCGTCGGCGACGGTGCTGCCGGTGATCGGCGTCCCGGTCCCGCTGAAGTACCTGGACGGAATGGACTCGCTGCTGTCGATCGTCCAGATGCCGGCGGGCGTCCCGGTGGCCACGGTCTCGGTGGGCGGCGCGCGCAACGCGGGCCTGCTGGCGGTCCGGATCCTGGCGGCGTCCGACGAGGGCCTGCGCTCGAAGATGGCGAAGTTCCAGCAGGACCTCGAGAAGCTGGTCCTGGACAAGGACGCGGCGCTGCGCGCCAAGGCCGGTCGCTGACGGTTCACCAGGGGACGGTCTCCCCGTTCCGGTCCAGGTAGTCGAGGCCGGGCTTGCCGAGCTTGGCCAGCAGGACGTCCACGATCAGTGGCACGGTCTCCTCGAGGGTGAACGGCGCCTGGTCGCCGCCGAGAGCGGTGCGGATCCAGCCGGGGGCCACGAGCAGCAGGGCCCGGTCGGCCTGCCGCGCGGCGAAGCTGCGCATCAGCATGTTCAGCGCCGCCTTGCTGGCGCGGTAGACCTCGCGCGAGCCGGCCGTGTTGTTCGTGATGCTGCCCTGCCCCGACGACATCGCGCCGATGAGGCCGTCGGTGGGCACGAGGTCCTGGAGCGCTTCGATGACGCGCATCGGGCTGAGCGCGTTGGTGACCATGACGTCGACGAAGTCGGCGGTCGGCACTTCGCCGATCGGCGTCGCCGGGTTGTTCGTGGTGCCCGCGTTGACGAAGAGCACGTCGAGCCGGCGGCCGGCGAGCCGTTCGCGCAGGGGCGGCAGCTGACCGGGCTCGGTGATGTCGAGGTGCTCGACCTCGACGCGTCCGTCCGACGCGTCCGCCAGGTCGTGCAGCGGAGTCCGGGCCGACGGGTCCCGGACCGTGCCGATCACCTGCCACCCGCGGGTGGCCAGCTCGGTGGCGATGGCGTGGCCGAGGCCGCGCGAGGCGCCGGCGATGAAAGCGGTCTGTGACATGGGGTTCTCCTTCGAGCCGATCTGTCCCCGAGTGTCCGCGCCAGCCGGTCGGGAAGGCGGGTTCAGATGGCCGATCTGTAGGATTGCCTCGCTGAGAGGAGCCTCGATGGCTGAATCCGTCTCTGTGCAGCCCGACGATGTGCGTCTCATCCGGGCGCTTCAAGTGGCTCCGCGGGCTTCGTTCGCCTCGATCGCGGCCGTGTTGGGGGCCACGGAAGCCGCCGTCGGGCGGCGGTACCGGCGGTTGCGGGCCGAAGGGATCATCCGGGTCGCCGGCATCGTCGACCCCGGGATGCTCGGGCAGAGCAAGTGGCTGGTGCGGCTGCGCTGCCGTCCCGGTGCCGTCGAGACGATCGCCGACGCCCTCGCGAAGCGGGATGACGTCAACTGGGTGGCGCTCTGCGCGGCCGGCTCCGAAGTCACCTTCGCGGTCCGGTCCTGGACTCGCGAGCAGCGAGACGACCTGCTGGGCCGTCAGCTGCCGCGGACGGCGGCCGTGCTCGACATCCACGCGGCCGCGATGCTGCGGCAGTTCCTCGGTGGCCGCGGGCACTACTGGGCGGCCCTGGACGGCACGTTGACGCCCGCGCAAGAGGCCGCGCTGGGGGCCGACGGCGCGCCGTTCACCGAGTCGCCGGTCGTCGGGCGCGATCCCGTCCGGCTCACGCCCGAAGACGAGAGGCTGCTCGCCGTCCTGGCCGAGGACGGCCGGGCCGCGCTGGTCGACCTCGCCGAGGCGGCCGGCCTCACGCCCGGCCGTGCCTCGCGTCGGCTGGAGTCCTTCCTGCGGCGGCGGGTCGTCCACATCGATGTCGAGATCGCGGCCGGGGCGCTGGGCTACCGAGCTGGGGCGAACCTCTGGCTGCGGGTGCACCCGTCGGCGGTGAAGGAGGCCGGGCGCACGCTCGCGCAGTGGCCGGACATCGCCTTCGCGGCGGCCGTTTCCGGCCCGCACAACCTGCACGCCGTCGCGCACTGCCGGGACCTCGACGAGCTGTTCGAGCTCACGTCGGACCGCGTCGGCGCGCTGCCCGGGCTGCAGAGCCTGGAGGTCTCGCCGCTGCTCCGGCACGTCAAGCAGGCAGGCACCCGCCTGGCGGGCGACCGCCTGGTGGCCTAGTCGAGCTTGCCGATCAGCTGGTCCCGCAGCTGCCGCTTGAGCACCTTCCCGGCAGCGGACACCGGGATCTGCTCGACGACGTGCACCTCCCGCAACCGCTTGTACGGCAACACCTTCTCGTTCACCGCGGCCATGAGCTCATCGGCGTCCAGCGAGCCGCGGGGGACGACGAACGCCACCGGCAGCTCGCCGACCTCGACGTCCGGCCGGCCCACCACGGCCGCCGCCGCGACGCCCGGCATCGTGATCAGCAGCTCCTCCAGCTCGCGCGGGAAGACGTTGTACCCCTTGTACAGCAGCATGTCCTTCTTGCGGTCCACGATGGACAGATAGCCGTCCGCGTCGAGGATGCCGATGTCGCCGGTGTGGAGCCAGCCGTCGACCAGGGCGGCCGCCGTCTCCTCGGGGCGGTTGCGGTAGCCCTGCATGATCTGCGGCCCGCGCAGGCAGACCTCGCCCTTCTCGCCCGCCGGGAGCGGGTCCTCGCCGCCCTCGGCCGGGACGACCTTGACCTCCGTGTCGAACAGCGGGACGCCCACCGAGCCGACCTTCCGCGTGCCGGAGGCGTACGTCGGCGAGATCACCGCGCCCATCGTCGCCTCGGTGAGGCCGTACCCCTCGCTCACCACCACGCCCGGGAACCGCTCACGCAGCGCGTTGATCATCGCGTGGTTCATCGGCGCGGCGCCCGAGCCGATCGCGCGCACCGACGAGAGGTCCGCGGTGTGGAACGACGGCGTCGCGAGCAGCGCGGCGAACAGCGCGGGCGCGCCGCCGATGCCGGTGATGCGCAGCCGTTCGGCGTCGGCGACGTACGCCGGCGGGTCGAAGCGCGAGTGCAGGACGATCGTCGTGCCGGCGATCACCGCGGCGTTCATGCCGCCGATGATGCCCATCGCGTGGAACCACGGCGTCAGGTTGATCGCGACGCCGGTGCCCAGGCGCGTCGGCCACTCGTCCGGGCTGCCGATCTGGTCGAGGGTGACGTCGCCGTGTGCGTCGAGCGCGGGGACCGAGCCGCTGCCCCAGCACGAGTGCTGGAGGGTGTTGACCACGACGTTGCGGTGCGTGAGCCGCACGCCCTTCGAGCGGCCGGTGGTGCCGCCGGTGTAGGCGAGGTGCGCGAGGTCTTCGTGGACGTCGATGTCCGCCGACGGGCGCGTCTCGGGGTGGCCGGCCTGGAACGCCTCGAACTCGAAGCCACCCTCGGGCAGATCGCCGGTCGGGCCGACCACGACGGTCAGCCGCGCCGGGATCTGGTCGGCGACGCTCGCCAGCGCGCCCGCGACCGGGCCGAACGTCACGACGGCGGCGGCCTCGCAGTCGGTCAGCTGGAAGGCGAGGTCGTCCGGCGGGAGCAGCGGGTTGGCCGGGCTGAAGGTGGCCCCGGCCAGCTGCGTGCCGTAGTAGGCGACCGGGAAGGCGAGGCAGTTCGGCAGGTGCAGCGCGACGACGTCGCCGCGGCCGATGCCGTGGGCCCGCAGCGCGTGGGCGAAGCGGCAGGCCGCGCGGTAGGTCTCGGTGAAGGTGAGGCTGCGGCCGTCGTGGGCGAAGGCGGTCCGGTCGCCCCAGCGCGCGGCGCCCGCGGCGAGGATCGAACCGACCGGGACTTCGGGGTAGTCGAGGGAGGCGGGCAAACCGGGCGGCGTCGTCGGCGCGGTGAGCGGCATCACTCGACCTTACGAATTCTGCGGTCCACGACACAAGGACGCAGCCGGTCGGTGAACGAGCGCTAACATCGAGCAGGACTCTCCCGACGTCGTAGAGAAGGTGACCCGAAGTGACCGACGGCCTGTACCAGCTTGCCGAGGAGCACGAGGAGCTGCGGGCCGCGGTCCGGGCTCTGGCCGAGAAGGAGATCGCGCCGTACGCGGCCGAGGTCGACGAGAACGAGCGCTACCCGATCGAGGCGTACAACGCGCTGGTCAAGTCCGGGTTCAACGCCGTCCACATCGGCGAGGAGTACGACGGCCAGGGCGCGGACGCCGTCGGCGCCTGCATCGTGATCGAAGAGGTCGCGCGGGTCGACGCGTCGGCGTCGCTGATCCCGGCGGTGAACAAGCTCGGCACGCAGCCGATCATCCTGTCCGGTTCGGAGAGCGTGAAGAAGCTCGTGCTGCCGTCGATCGCTTCGGGCGAGGCTTCGGCGTCGTACGCGCTGTCGGAGCGTGAGGCGGGTTCGGACACGGCTTCGATGCGGACGCGGGCTCGGCTGGATGGTGACCACTGGGTGCTCAACGGCACCAAGTGCTGGATCACCAACGCCGGTGAGTCGTCCTGGTACACGGTGATGGCCGTGACCGACCCGGATGCGGAGAAGAAGGCCAACGGGATTTCGGCGTTCGTCGTGCACAAGGACGACCCGGGTTTTTCGGTGGGACCCAAGGAAAAGAAGCTTGGTATCAAGGGCTCGCCGACTCGTGAGATCTACTTCGAGAACTGCACTATTCCGGAGGATCGGATCATCGGTGAGCCGGGTACGGGGTTGAAGACCGCGCTGCGGACGTTGGATCACACCCGGCCGACCATCGGTGCGCAGGCTCTCGGCATCGCGCAGGGCGCTCTCGATGCTGCGGTCGCTTACGTGAAGGACCGCAAGCAGTTCGGCAAGTCGATCGCCGAGTTCCAGGGTGTTCAGTTCATGCTGGCTGACATGGGGACCAAGATCGAGGCCGCCCGGCACTTGGTTTATGCCTCGGCGGCGGCCTCCGAGCGTGGGGACAAGCGGGCTGGGTTCATGGCTTCGGCCGCCAAGGCTTATGCGTCGGATATCGCCATGGAGGTGACTACCGATGCCGTTCAGCTTTTTGGTGGGGCTGGGTATACGCGGGACTTCCCCGTGGAGCGGATGATGCGGGACGCCAAGATCACGCAGATTTATGAAGGTACCAACCAGATTCAGAAGGTTGTCATGGCTCGGGCTCTGCTCAAGGGCTGACCTTCGGAAGACTGGAACGGCCCTCGGCGCGGTGATCGCGCTGGGGGCCGTTCTGCGTGTGGGGTCGGTGTTGAGGTCGGGGCCGGCTTCGCCAGCCCCGAGCCTGGAGCGGCTTCGCCGCCCCTGAGGCCGGGACCTCTGACTCCAGTTGGTCTTCGCCACCCCGCTCGCCCATTGTGACTACGGCCGGCGGTACCGCGTCAAGGCGGGAAAGATGCCTTGACCCGGCACCGCCGGCCGTGTCCTGGCTTCGGATCGGGGTTGCGGGGAGGTCTGGGCCTCTTTGCCCTTCGCGGCCCACGGGCCCTCGGTGGGATCCTCACCGAGGGTCGTGGTTTGCCGGCAACTTCTTGATCAACTTCTTGATAACCACGTCACGTGCGGCGTGCCCCGGCTCGGGCGCGGCCACCAAGCCGCGCGTCGGAGAACTGTCGAACGAGACCTGGCTATCCGCTCCTGATTCTTCCCGACTCCCAGGGGCGGCCGCAAGGCGTCTACCAGGTGCGACCGGGGAAGAAAATGACCCACTCGGGGGAGTGTCCGAACAAGTTACCCGCGCGTTAAGTCACTGGTGACGCGGATCACCATCGGTTCACAGAGAGGTGAAACGGATGGGTGCAACGACGCGCGGGTGGCTCATGACCGCCGCTGCCACGGTGGCGGTGCTCGTACTGGGGCCGGGGACCGCACGAGCGGCCGAACGAGAACCGACCGGGCCCGTTCAGCCCAACATCCTCACCGCCGCCGTCTACTCGCTCGGCAACCCGACCATTGCGCCGCCCGGAGCCAACGACTGGAACTGCAAACCCACCGCTCAGCACCCCAACCCCGTCCTGCTCTCCAACGGGACCACCGCCAACGCCTACGAAAACTGGGCCAACCTCTCCTGGAAGCTCGCCAACGCCGGCTACTGCGTCTTCGCCGGCAACTTCGGCGGGGCGCCCGGCTCCTTCCTGCAGACCGTCGGGCCCATCGCCGACACCACGAAAGCGCTTGCCGCCTTCGGGGACAAGATCCTCGAAAAGACCGGGGCGGCCAAGCTCGACGTCGTCGGGCACTCGCAGGGCGGGATGAACGTCCGTTACTGGATCAAGTACCTCGGGGGCGCCGACAAGATCAGCCGGGTCGTCGGGCTCTCGCCGTCGAACCACGGGACCGATCTCTTCGGCCTGCTCAGCACCCTCGAAATGATCCCCGGCGTGCCCGCCGCGCTCGGGACCGTCTGCCAGGCCTGCAACGAACAGGCCGTCGGCTCGGACTTCCTCACCGACCTCAACTCCGGTGGCGAGACCGTCGACGGCATCCAGTACACCGTCATCCAGACCCGGTACGACGACGTCGTCACGCCCTACACCAGTGCCTTCCTGGCGCAAAAACCCAACGTCAAGAACATCCTGCTGCAGAACGTCTGCGTGCTCGACTTCACCGACCACCTCGGCATCACCTACGACCCCGTCGCCGAGGGGCTCGTGCTCAACGCGCTCGATCCGGCCCACGCCAAGACGCCGCCCTGCGTGCCCGTGCCGCCGGTGATCAGCTGAGTTTCGCCACATGAGACATAACCCACCGCCGGGGCGGATTTCCGCTCCGGCGGTGTCACTCTCGAAGGATGTACTGGCCGGTTCCGGCGTCCTGGACGCCCCACGACGAAGCCGAGCTGGTCGCCGGCTGGCGGCTGTGGCTCGAGCTGTCCGACCGCGCCTGGCCGACGGCCGCCTGGGACGGGACCCCGGCCGGTGCCGTCCGCCAGCTGCGTGACCTGCTCGCCGCCTGTGACGAGATCGAGACGGCCTATCGCGCCGCTGCCGCCGAGCCGTCGCCCGGGTTCCTGAGCCTCACCCAGGGGCTGGCCGTCAGGGCGGGCTCGGCCATCTCGCTCTGGTGGGACGACTTCGACCAGCTCGACGGCGAACGCGCCGCCCTGCTGCACGACGACCTCGCGCGCTTCGCCGAGCAGGCCGAGCAGGTGCTGACGCTGCTGGCCGTCAACGGCGGCTGGGCGCGCCTCGACGAAGTCCGGCGCCGGCCCGCCTAAGCCGGCGTCGGGTCCGTGCCGCCGCCCTCGACCGGCCGGAACCGCGTGCCGCCCAGGAACTCGTCGAGCGGGCGGTCGAGCGTCAGCTCCGGGCCCGGCTCCAGGGCCCAGGCCAGCTCGATGAGCTCGTCGACGTGCTGTCGGCGCTCGACGCGGTGGGCGACCTCGGCGCCGTCCAGCGACCACGTGCCGTCGAGCTCCATCCGCAGCCGCAGGGCGAGCCGGCCCGGTTCCGGCTCCGCCCAGTCGAAGCGGTGGACGGCGAACTCCGTGCTCCAGCTCGACCAGTACTGCCAGCCCGTCCCGTCGGCGCGGAAGCCGAGTTCGGTGTACTCGGGCGAGCCGGGGTACAGCTCCGACTCCGACCAGTAGCCGACCAATCGCGCGTTCACACCGCGATCGTTCCACAGGCACAGCAAGTGATTAGGCCGCTTGGCCCAACCGATCACGACCCGGAGCGGGTACCTGACCAGGCATGAACCGGACATCAGACCGCGCGAACCGGGCCGAGGCGAAGGCCGAAAGAGGAGTGCGCCGGACCGAGGCGGACGCCCAGCGAGGCGAGAAGAGCGACACCGCTCAGCTGCTCGGCCGGATCGGCATGGCCTGCTACGGCGTCGTGCACCTCGTCATCGCCTACCTCGCCGTCCAGGTCGCCTTCGGCGACAGTGAGCAGGCCGACCAGAAGGGCGCGCTGCAGCAGATCGGCTCGACGGCGTTCGGCCAGGTCCTGCTGTGGATCGTGGCCATCGGCCTCGTCCTGTTCGGCCTCTGGCAGTTCATGATGGCCGCCACCGGCTACGAGTGGGTCAGCGGCGGGAAGCGGACGCGCAAGCGGATCGGCGCCGCCGCCCGCGGGGTCGTCGTCATCGTGCTGGGCTTCACCGCCTTCCGGATCGCCACCGGCAGCAGCTCCGGCGGGTCGAGCAGCCAGAACCAGCAGGAGTTCACCGCCGAGCTGCTGAAGCTGCCCGCCGGCCGGGCGCTGGTGGTCATCGCCGCCGCGGGCGTCCTCGGGGTCGCGATCGCCGCCGAGGTGAAGGGCGTCAAGAAGAAGTTCCTCGAAGACCTGAACACGACCGAGCTGCCGGGCAAGACCCAGCGCTGGATCGGCGGCGTCGGCCGGGTCGGCTACCTCGCCAAGGCCGTCGTCTTCACCGTGGTCGCGATCCTCCTCGCCATCGCCGGGTTCCAGGCCGACCCGAACAAGGCCGGCGGGCTGGACACCGCCCTCAAGACGCTCGCCGCCCAGCCCTTCGGCACCGTGCTGCTCACCGTCGTCGCGCTCGGCCTCGCCGCGTTCGGCGCGTACTGCTTCGGCGCCGCCTGGGCGCACAAGCGCTAACGCCGGGCCACCTGGGCGAGGTATTCCTTGCGGTCCAACGGGTTCTCACCGGTCTGCGGCCGCGTCGGCGGCGGACCGGGGTACGGCCGGTAGTCGGCGAACTCGCTGAGGAAGACGCCCTCGCCCTGGCTCAGGGCCGGCAGCGCCTGCTCGAACGCGTGGACGTGCTCTGCCGGGATCGTGCCGTGCAGCGTGCACGACGACGGCCCGGCGACGGGCTCGCCGGGCAGCGCGCGCAGCTGCCCGAGCTTGAGCAGCACCGCGCTGATGGCGTTCGCCGGGATTTCCAGCTCGAAGCGGTGTACCGGCTCGTGCACCCGCGTCCCGGCCTCCTTCAGCGCCGCCATCAGCACCAGCGGCGTCATCTTGCGGAAGTCACTGGCCGCGCTGAGCGGGCTGAAGAACGCCGTGTGCGTCAGCGTGACGGCGACGTCGAGCACCTCCCAGCCGTGCAACCCCTGCTCGAGCGTGCTGTGGACGGTTTCCTCGATCGCCTTGTGGAACGCCAGCGGCAACGAGCCCAGCTCGACCGACAACCCGAACGAAACCCCGGAACCGGGTTCCACCCGCAACCCGACCGTGGCGAAGAAGTACAGCCGCTGCGCCGGATCCAGCTCCTCGACCGCTTCCCCGGCGCCGATCGGCTTCTCGACGTACAGCGTGCGCGTCTCTTCGAACGTGACGTCGATGCCGGCGCCGTCGGCCAGCATCGAGCGCAGCACCTCCTTCTGCACCTCGCCGTAGAGCCGGACCGAGACGTCGTGGCCGCGGCGGCGGACGTCGATCAACGGGTCCTCTTCGGACAGCCGCGTCAACGCCGTGAACAGCGCCGCGGCTTCCCCGGGCCGGACCGGCCGCACCACGGTCTCCAGGCTCGGCGGCGCGAACCCGCCGTCGCGGGCAGTGCCGGGAGTGCCGAGCCGGTCGCCGATCCGGACCTCACGCAGCCCGCGTACCCGGGCGACGTCGCCGGCGAGCGCCACGTCGTCGCCGGCGACCTCGATCGCCGAGACCCGGCCGGTCAGCTCGGTTTCACCGCGGTAGAACGGAATCCGCTGCCGCGGGGCCAGGGAGCCGGAGTGCAGGCGCGCGTAGGCGATCTTCTCGCCCGCGCGGCCGCGGTCGATCTTGAACACCGTCGCGGCCAGCCGGCCGGCGCCGGTGCGTTCGGTCGCCGGGAGCAGCTCGGTCATCGCCGTGACGAGGTCCGCGACGCCGGTACCGGTGATCGCCGAGCCGGTCAGGACGGGGTGCGCCAGGCCCCGCGCGACCTGCCGGGTCAGCTCGGCGCGGCAGGCGGCCTCGTCGACGCGGTCGTCCACATAGGACTCCAGGAACGCGTCGTCGCCGTCGGCGAGGAATTCCGGTGACGTCGCGTCGGTCAGCGGGATCGCCCGCGGCGCCAGCTTCGCGCGGATGTCGCCGAGCTGGTCGCGGGCGCCCATCCGGTCGATCTTGTTGACGAAGATCAGCGTCGGGATGCCGAGGCGGCGCAGCGTCCGCATCAGCACGCGGGTCTGGGCTTGGACGCCTTCGACGGCGGACACCACGAGCACGGCGCCGTCGAGCACGCGCAGCGCGCGTTCGACTTCGGCGATGAAGTCCGAGTGGCCCGGGGTGTCGATCAGCGTGATCCGGGTGTCGCCGACCAGGAACGAGACCACCGCGGAGCGGATGGTGATGCCGCGACGGCGTTCCAGCTCGAGGGTGTCGGTCTGGGTGTCGCCGTCGTCGACGCTGCCGAGGTGGTCGATGGCGCCCGCTTCGAAGAGCAGGCGCTCGGTCAGGCTGGTCTTACCGGCGTCGACGTGCGCGAGGATGCCGATGTTCAGGGTTTTCACGGTGGTGGGAGGTCCTTTGTGATGCGGGTGACAGGCCGGGCAGGACGGTCTGTCGGCGCATCGGGGTCTCCTCACGGTCGTGAACGCAGGTCAGGGCGAAGATAACCCTGGGGCGGGTCGCGCGAAAAGCGAATTTCGATCCCTGTCGGTTCCCTGTCGATCACCCTCCGGAGCTTCGATCCGGCGATCCGGGGCCCTAACTTGGGGCGGGTCAGTTGAAAATTCACCCACCGGGGAGCTGAAACCGATGTTCGGACGATTCAAGGACGTGGCGCTGCTGCTGGGGAGGATCGGCGTCGCGGTCGTCTTCCTCGCGCACGGGCTCCAGAAGTGGAACAACGGCATCGACGGCACGGCGAAGTTCTTCGAGATGACGGGCATCCCGCTGCCCACGGTCGCCGCGGTGTTCGCGATGACCGTCGAAATCCTCGGCTCGATCGCGTTCATCGTCGGGTTCCTGATGCCGCTGGTGGGCATCGGGTACGTCGTGATTTCGGTGGGCGCGCTGCTTTCGGTGCACATCGACAACGGCCTGACCGGGCAGGGCGGGTACGAGCTGGTCCTGGTGCTCGCGCTGGCCGGGCTCGCCCTCGGCTTCAACGGCGGCCGCCTCTCGCTGGACCACCTGTTGTGGGGCCGCAAGCGGGCCCGCCGCGAAGCCGAGGCCGGCGAGCTGCAGAACGCCTAGGCCGGGAGGTCCGCCGTGGTGCGCTCGGCATCACGGCGGGCCTGCAGCTTGGCCTCGTCCGCGTTGCTCACGTGGACCAGGTGGGCGCCCGCGGCGAGGGGGACGAGCAGGCCGTCGAGGATGCCCTCCGGCCCGCTCCAGTCCCGGGTGGACAGCACCCGGTCGGCGGCGGTGAGGCCCAGTTTTGCCGCCCGCGCCCGGGCTTCGGCCAGCACCTCGTCCACAGTGGACTCGAAGAGTGTGGCCGTGTCACCTGGGATGGGGAACAGCGGGCTGTACTGGTCGCCCGCCGCGCGGGACTCCGTCAGGTAGTCGAACGCGCCGCCGCCGGGCGGCTCGGCCAGCCCGCGGCCCATCGGGTCGAGCGTGACGACGGCCGTCGCCGCGGCTCCGGTCGGCTCCGGGTCGTCCGGTCCGACGAACGCGACCCGCGCGCCGGCGCCATCGGTCACGACGCGCGCCCCGCACCACCACGCCCCGAGCAGGACGCCGACGGTCTGCCAGTGCGCCGGGAGCTGCACGGCCACCGCGTCGCCCGGCTCGACGTCGAACTCCTCGGTCAGCCAGTTGGCCGTCTTGGCCGCCCAGTTGGCGGTCGTCACCACGGACAGCTCGACGCGGCTGCCCAGCTGGTCGTCGTAGTGGGTGATCAACGGTTTCGCGGGCGAGGCCAGCAGCGGGCGCAGCAGCTCGTCGGTCAGGCTCATGCGGACAGGCTAAAGCGCGGACCACGCGCTTCGCCGGTTGACACCGACACGTCGGTCTCAGTACGTTTGCTTTGCAAACAAATGTAACTTGGGAACTGGGGACAACCATGACCATTCTCGTCACCGGCGCGCGCGGACACGTCGGCCGCGCCGTGCTCGACGCGCTCGTCGCCGCAGGTCAGGACGTGCGCGCGTCGAGCCGCGACGCCACCACGCTCGACGTGCCCACGGCGAAGGTGAGCGCCGACCTCGAAGATCCGTCCACACTGGACGCGGCGCTCGACGGCGTCGAATCGGTGTTCCTGTACACGCGGCCGTCGGGGATCGAGGGCTTCGTGAAGGCGGCCGAAGCGGCCGGCGTGCGGCACGTCGTGCTGCTGTCGTCGGGCGCGACGCTCGAACCGGATTCCGCGCACAGCCGCATCGCGCGCCTGCACCGGGTGGTGGAGGAGGCGCTGATCGCGGCGCCGTTCGCGGAGACGATCCTGCACCCGGGCGCGTTCGCGACGAACGTCCTGGGCTGGCGCGCGGACATCGCCGAGGGTGTCGTCCGCACCCCGTACCCGGACGCGCGGATCGGGGCCGTCCACGAGCGGGACCTGGGCGACGTCGCGGCGAAGGTCCTCGCGGACGGCTCCCACTTCGGAGCGGCACTGCAGCTGACCGGGCCGGAGCCGATCAGCTTCCGCGAGCAGGCGGCCGTCCTCGCCGACGTCCTCGGCCGGCCGCTGTCGCTCGAGGAGCTGACGCCCGAGCAGGCCACCGAGCGGATGGTCGCGCTGGGCTGGCCGCCCGAGGTGCCGCCGGGGGTGCTGCGGGTCTGGGAACGGACGACTCGCGAGCCGTCGCCGGTGACGGACGTCGTGCGCGAGGTGACCGGGAACCCGCCGCGGACGTTCCGGCAGTGGGTGGAGGACCACCGCGCCGACTTCGCCTGACCGAACCCGCACTTTCACGTGAAAGTGCGGGTTCGGGCCGTAGCTTTCACGTGAAAGCTCCGGTCAGTTGACGCAGGGGACTCCGTCGGAGGCCTGGAGCAGTGGTGCCGCCGCGGGGGCGGCGCCGCTGCCCGAGCCGCCACCCGCGGGGACCGCGCCGCCGGCCGCCGGGGAGCCGCCCGGCGCCGGGCGGCCGGCCAGGCCCGCCACGAACGCGCGGACCGCCTTCGGGTCGATCTCCACGATGCTCTGGCCGTCTTCGCTGCGCCCGTTCGCCGTGATCACCGGGATCGTCGCGAACGACAGGTCGCCCGACGCGATGCCCTTCGCCTGCTGCGCGAACTGCAGCAGGTCGAGGCCCGGGTCGAGGACCAGCGACCGGTGCACCGCGTCCATCAGGTTGTTCAGCGTGCCCGGGCTGGTCAGCGTCCCCGCCGAAAGCACCTGGTGCAGGGCCGAGGACAGGAACGCCTGCTGCCGCACGATCCGGTCGAGGTCGCCGCGCGGCAGGTTCTTGCGCTGCCGGACGAACGAAAGCGCCTCACCGCCCGAAACCGTCTGCTCGCCGCGGTGGAAGTTCGCGCCCGAGTCCTTGTCCTCGGTCGAGTGGTTCAGGCACACCTTGACCCCGCCGAGCGCCTCGGTGAGCAGGTAGAAGCCCAGCAGGTTGATCTCGGCGTAGTGGTCGACGCGCACCTGCGTGAGGTCCTGCACCGTCTGCACCAGGACCCGGCGGCCCTCGGTGTCCGAGTCTCGCTCGATCTTCGCCTGGTCGCGTTCGCCCTGCGCGCGCAGCTGCTGCGCGAAGTGGGCCTTCGCGATGCCGTACGCCGAGTTGATCTTCGCCTTGCCGCGGCCGGGGACGTCGGTCCACGTGTCCCGCGGCACGGACACCGCCGACGGCTTCGAGCCGTCCTTCGGCACCCGCAGCAGGATGACCGTGTCGGTGTTGACCGCGCCGTTGTTGGCCTCGGTCCGCAGCTCCTTCAGCACGCGCAGCGGGAGCTGGTTGCCCTGCGCGTCCGTCCGCGCGTCGCTGCCGACGAGCAGGATGTCGTCGGCGCCGTCGTCGGCGGGCGGCGGCGCGGGCTCGCCGGCCCGCGGGGTGAGCGCGTCGGTCGTCGGGACGTTCTGCTGCAGCTGGTCCTTGGTGACGTAGGCGTAGCCGCTGGCGCCGAGCGCGAGCAGCGAGACGAGCCCGACCGCGATCCGGCGCGTGACCCGCCCGGCGCGTCGCGCCCGCGAAGGCGCCTCGGCCACCGGAGCCGTCCGCGGGAACGGCGACGGCTTCCACTCCGGATCGTCGCGCTGCGTCACCGGCGTTTCGGCCGGTTCCGGCTGTTCCTGCTCGTCTTCCATCCCCTGCTTACCTCCCCCGACCACCCTGCGTGCTCAGTCTAGTTGACGCAGGGAACGTCGCCCGCGGTGATCGCCGGAGCGGCGGGGGTGGCCGGAGTCACGCTGGACGGCGGCGCCTTCGGGGCCGACGACGTCGGCGCGCCGCCCGCGCCGGCGGCCGAGCTGCGGAAGTCCTTGCCCAGCAGCACGCGCACGTGCCCGGCGGTGACGTCGCGGTCCGGCTCGGCCTGGACGCTCGTGCCCAGCGCCTGCTTGACCAGGTCCAGCGCGGCGCTGTCGGCCGGGTTGTACCGGACGACGGTGGTGTTGCGGGTGCTCAGCTTCTGGTCGGCGGCGAGGGTGAAGCCCTTGCTCTGGAGCATCGTGTGGGTCTGGCCGGCCAGCGACGCCGAGCCCGAGCCGTCGAACAGCTCGATCGTGACGGCCTTCGCGCCCGGCAGCTGCGTCGACGTCGGCTGGGCCGGGGTGTCGCCGTCCGAAGTCAGCCGCGTCACCTCGGCCTGGACCGCGGCCTGGTCGACGCGCAGCACGTCGGCACCGCCGATCACCGCGTTGCCCAGCGTCGGGATGGTGTGGAACTCGATGTTGCCGCCGGTCAGGCCGCGCATCTGCTCGGCGAACTCGGTCAGGTCCCAGCCCTGCGAGACCACGACGGACTTCTTCACCGCCGAGACGAGGTCGGCGATCTTCGCCGGGCTGGTCAGGACGTCGCTCGAGATCACCTTGCGGGCCAGCCCGGAGAGGAACGCCTGCTGGCGCGCGATCCGGTCGAGGTCGTAGTTGGGCAGGCCGTAGCGCTGGCGGACGAACGCGAGCGCCTGCACGCCCTCGATCGTCTGGCGCCCGCCCGGCAGGTCCACCCCGGACTTCACCTCTTTGACCGGTCCGTTGAGGCAGACCTCGACGCCGCCGATCGACTTGGTGATCTCGTAGAAGCTCGCCAGGTTGACCTCGGCGTAGCGGTCGATCATGCCCGGCTTGCCGATGAACTTCTCGATCGTGGCGATCAGGTTCTTCCGGCCGGCGACCTTGGCTTCCGCGTCGGCCTGCTTCAGGTCGGTCATGCCCTGGCGCTGCAACGTTTTGTAAGTGTCCGTGTACGCGTAGACAAAGGCGCTGTTGAGCTTGTGCTTGCCGTAGCCGCCGGCGAGCTCCACCCAGGAGTCGCGGGGGAACGAGATCGCGATCGCGTGCTTCCCGTTCTGGGGGATGTGCACGAGGATCATCGTGTCGGTGTTCAGCTCGCCGTCGGAGACGCCGGCGTGCAGCATGTCCAGCACCTCGCGGGGGAGCGGGTTGCCCTGCGCGTCGGTGCGGCTGTCCTGGCCGACCAGGAGGATGTCGATCGCGCCGTCGAGCGGCTTCGCGTGGGCTTCGGTGTCGGCGAAGACGTTCGTGGTGGTCAGGCCGGTGTTCGGGTCGCCGATGTAGTGCCAGCCGTACCAGGTCAGGGCCAGGATCGCGACGGACAACAGGGACACGACGACCTTGCCGCCGCGGCGCGCGAAGACCGCGACGCCGTGGTTGCGGCGCGCCGGGACGGTCGGCGCAGGCCATTCGGTCACGCGCTTCCTCCCCTGTGAACCCCGTGCTTCCCCCAGGGCACCGATGTGCCTCCCACCATGACTCTACTGAGGGTGTTGTCAGGCCTCCGTAGGCTGGGGGCCGATTGCCCCGGTCGGGGCCGAGGGAAAGGCGGGAAGATGCGGGTCCTGGTCACCGGTGGTGCCGGCTTCATCGGGTCGCACTACGTCCGGCAGACGCTGAGCGGCGCTTACCCGGCGCTGCGCGACGCCGAGGTGGTGGTGCTGGACAAACTCACCTACGCCGGCAACGAGGCCAACCTGGCCCCGGTCGCCGCCGACCCGCGGCTGCGGTTCGTGCGCGGCGACATCTGCGACGCGCGGAAGGTCGCCGAAGTCATGCGCGGGGTGGACCTGGTGGTGCACTTCGCCGCCGAGTCGCATGTGGACCGCTCGATCCTCGGGGCCGCCGACTTCGTGCTGACGAACGTGCTGGGCACGCAGAACCTGCTGCAGGCGGCCCTGGAAGCGGGCGTCGCCAAGTTCGTGCACGTGTCCACCGACGAGGTGTACGGCTCGATCGAGACCGGGTCCTGGACCGAGGACCACGTGCTGGAGCCGAACTCGCCCTATTCGGCGTCGAAGGCGTCGTCCGACCTGGTGGCGCGCTCGTTCTTCCGCACGCACGGGCTTCCGGTCTGCATCACGCGGTGTTCCAACAACTACGGTCCGTACCAGTTCCCGGAGAAGGTCATCCCGCTGTTCGTGACGAACCTCCTCGACGGCCGGAAGGTGCCGCTGTACGGCGACGGCCTCAACGTCCGTGACTGGCTGCACGTGGACGACCACTGCCACGGCATCCAGCTGGTCGCCGACGGCGGGCGGCCGGGCGAGATCTACAACATCGGCGGCGGCACCGAGCTGACGAACCGGGCTCTGACGGAGAAGCTGCTCGCGGCGGTCGGCGCGGGCTGGGACAGCGTCGAGCCGGTCGAGGACCGCAAGGGCCACGACCGCCGGTACTCGGTGGACATCACGAAGATCGGTTCGGAGCTGGGGTACGCTCCGCGCGTGTCCTTCGAGGACGGTCTGGCCGCGACAGTGGCCTGGTACACGGACAATCGCGCGTGGTGGGAGCCCCTGGCGGAGCGGGCCGCGCTGAAGAAGTAGGGGTTTTCGTGCCGCTGACGGTGCTTGTGCCCGGGGGATCCGGGCAGCTCGGCCGGGACCTGGCCGCGCTGGCTGGTCCCGGTCTCGAGGTCGTCGCTCCGGGTTCGGCCGAGCTGGACGTGACGGCGACGGGCCAGGTGCTGGCCGCGGTCGGCGCGCTGGCCGACCGGGCCCGCGAGAACGGGTCGGCCCCGGTCGTGATCAACGCGGCGGCGTACACGGCGGTCGACAAGGCCGAGACGGACGAGGAACGGGCGTTCGCGGTGAACGCGGACGGGCCCCGCGTCCTGGCCGCGGCTTGTGCTTCCCGGCGGGTGCCGTTGATCCACGTGTCGACGGATTACGTGTTCCCCGGGGACGCTTCTTCGCCGTACGAGCCTTCGGACGAGCTGGGGCCGCGGTCGGCGTACGGCCGGACCAAGGCGGCGGGTGAAGACGCCGTGCTCGGGTCGGGGGCTTCCTCGTGGGTCGTGCGGACCGGGTGGCTGTACGGGCATGCGGGCTCGAACTTCGTGAAGACCATGGCGCGGTTGGAGTCTTCTCGTCCGGAACTGTCTGTTGTGGACGATCAGGTCGGCGGTCCTACGTGGACTTCCGATCTGGCTTCGGGGTTGCTGGAGCTGGCTTCCCGGGTCGCCGCGGGGGATGGGCCGGAGCGGCGGATCCTGCACTGCACGAACGCCGGGTCGGTGAGCTGGTGCGGGTTCGCGAAGGCGATTTTCCGGCACCTGGGCGCGGATCCGTCGCGGGTCAAGCCGTGCACGTCGGCGGAGTACCCGCAGGCGGCGACGCGGCCGGCGTACTCGGTGCTGTCCCCGGCGTCGTGGAAAGAGGCGTGGCTGACCCCGATGCGGCCGTGGGAAGAAGCCCTGGCGGCCTATTTCGAGGCTCAGTGACGGCCTGAGGCCATCCGGTAGGCGCCGACGGTCAGCTCGGCGCACGTACGCCAGGTGAAGTTCGCCGCGTGCGCTCGACGGGATGCCGACGTCGCCACCGCGTGCGGGTCCGTCACCGCCGTGCGCAACGCCTCCGCCAGCCCGTCCACGTCCCCGTACGGGACCAGGCTCGCGCAGTCGCCCGCTACCTCACGCAACGCCGGGATGTCCGTGCACACCACCGGGACGTCCGAGGCCATCGCCTCCAGTACCGGCAGCCCGAACCCCTCGTCGCGCGACGGCAGCACCAGTGCCGACGCCCCCGCCACCACCGTGCGCAGGTCCACATCGGACAGATAGCCGGTCTGCGCGGTCCGGGACGAGCGCGGGAACGGGCCCGGGCCGGCGAACACCAGGTCCGGCAGGTCCGGGGCGGCCTCGTGCGCGCGCGTCAGCCAGTCCAGGCCCTTGCGCGGCCCCGCCGCCCCCGCGAACAACAAGTACCGCGCGGGCAAGCCGAGGCGCTCACGACGCTCGTCGTCGGGCGGGCGCGCGGTGAACCACGCCGGGTTCACGCCCAGCGGTGTCACCACGATCTTGTCGCGGGAGACGTCCAGGCGCTCCGCCACCGAGTCGGCCACCGCCGCCGTCGGGGTGCAGATCACGTTGGCTCGGCGGGCGCCGCGGCGGACCAGCTCCGGCAGGCCGCGGTCGCTGGGTGCCAGCTCCGCGGGATTGTCCAAAAAGGCCAGATCGTGGATCGTCACCACGCCCGCCGCGCGGAAGCGGGCCGGCAGCACGAAGTTCGTGCCGTGCACGACGTCCGTCGGGCCGGCGAACAGTTCCACCGGCGGGAATTCCGAGCGCATCCACGCCGCCCGCAGCAGCCGCGCCGCCACCGGCATCCCGCGCGCCCGCGCGCCGTACGGGAGCACGTGCCGCAGCCGCCGCCAGCCGCGCAAGGTGAACGCCACCGCGCGCGTGTCCACCTCGGGGATCGACACCAGCTCTTCGATCAGCGCCGAGGTGTACCGGCCGATCCCGGTGCGCGCGCCGAGCAGCGGGGTGCCGTCGAGGAGGACGCTCAGGGACCTAGCCACGGCGGAGCCGCTGCTTCACGATCTTCAACGCCCGGCCGCCCGCACGCCGCGCCAGCTCCGACGGACCGCCCGCGGCGAGGTACTCGCGGATCAGGTCGGCGTCGCGGCGCAGCATCGCGCGGCCGCGAACCGGCGCGGTCGTCGTCAGGTCCGCCGACCCGGGCAGCCGGTCGGCCGCCGGGCGCGGGTCGCGGCAGAACTCCACCAGCGGCTTCAGCGCCTCCGGCCAGGTGTACCGCTGCGCGACGACGGCGATCCGTTCGACGCAGCCGGCGGCGAACTCCTCGTCGTACAGGCACTTCTCGAGCGCGTTCGCCAGCGCGGAAGCGTCCTCGGCCGGGACGACGACACCCAGCCGTTCGGCGCGCACCAGGTCGGCGAACGAGTCGCCGTCGGTGGTGACGATCGGCAGCCCGGCCCACAGGTAGTCGAGCACCCGGGTGCGGAAGGCGAACGTCGTCTCGACGTGCTCGTAGTGCGTGGTGACGCCGCAGTTCGCGTCCAGCAGCCAGTTCTGGCGCTCGTGGTAGGGCACCCACTGCTCGTTGAAGTAGACGTGCTTCCCGGTCAGCCCCAGCGAATCCGCGAGCCGGATCGTGCGCGTGCCGATGTCCATCTCGGCGACCTCGGGGTTCGGGTGCTTCATGCCGAGGAACACCAGCCGGACGTCGGCGCGGCGGCGGCGCAGTTCGTCCATCGCGCGGATCAGCGTCAGCGGGTCGAACCAGCTGTACACCCCGCCGGCCCACAGGATGACGTGGTCGGTGCCGCCGATGCCCAGCGACGAGCGCAGCCCGGGCCCGGTGCGCACCGGGGCCTGCGGTGACAGTCCGAAAGGGACTACCGCGAGCAGCGACTGCGTTGTCGGGTCGGCGTCGTAGAGCCGCGGGGAAAGCCGGCCGAGCGCGGCGAGGTGGCCGAGCCACAGGTGCCGCTGCCGCTCGGACGCGCAGAGGAAGAAGTCGCCGCGCTCGATCTGGGCGTCCAGCACGCGGGTGACGCCGGCGAGGTCGGCCGCGCGCCGGTCGTCGGCGACGCCCTTGCCCTGCTCCAGCAGCTCCAGGTGCATCGGGTCGTAGAGGTCGGCGACGACGATCTTGCCGCTGTGCTCCTTCTTCAGCGACGGCGCGAGCTCGAGCACGTGGCCCTGCAGGACGACGACGTCGGCCCAGGCGATCGGCGCTTCCAGCTCGCGGTGCTTGCCGGCGCTGACGCGGAACGGCGCGGGCGGCGGCGTGGCGAGCGGGTTGGTGGTGACGAGGTGGACGTCGTGCTCGGCGGACAGCGCCAGCGCGATGTTCCAGGCGCGGATCGCCGGGCCGGCCATCCGCTCGGTGAGCGCGTCGCCGGTGATCACCAGGATCTTGCGACGCCGGCCGAACGCTTTCTCGATGCCGAACGCCTCGACGAGGATGTCGTGCGCGGCGAGGTAGCGCGGCAGCGGGTACGCGGGCTCCAACGCCTTGCGCAGCAACGGAAGCAGGTCGGCGTCGGTGCGGACGCGGGCGGCCTGCTCGACCGCGCGCGACTCGGCCAGCGACGGCAGCTGCTCGACGAACTGGTCGATCGCGAGGAGCCCGGCGAGCGTGGTCCGCGGGATGGCGACGTCGCCGGACTCGATCGGGCCGACGCCCTGTTCGAGGTCCAGCTGGGTCGCGTCCAGCTCGCCGCGCGCGGTCGCCCGGCGGACGGCCAGGGCGAGCGCCGCGGGCAGCGCGCGGGCGAGCGTCTCGTCGGAAAGGTTCTTGTAGAGCGCGGCCAGGGCGTTGCGCTCGAGGAGGAAGGTCTCGCGGCCGGTTTCCGGCGCGTCGACCGCGGCCATCGTGCCGTGGTGGCGGTGGTAGGTCAGCGATTCGGGGACGTACCGGACGCGCCAGCCGCGCAGGTTGAGCCGCCAGCCGAGGTCGACGTCCTCGTAGAACATGAAGAACCGCTCGTCGAAGCCGCCGAGCTCGGCGAACACCGACGAGCGCACGAACATCGCGGAGCCCGTGCCGAACAGGACGTCCTTCGCGACCTCGTGCTCGGCGGCCGGGACGTCGGCCAGGGGCGAGCCCGCGTGGCGCTTGTAGCCCATGCCGAACCAGGTCAGGCCGCCGTCGACGAAGTCGGTGCCGGTGCCGTCCCAGTCGAGGACCTTGCTGGCCACGGCGGCGACGCGGGGCTGCGCGCGCAGTTCGGCGACCGCGGCGGAGACCCAGCCGGGCGCCGGGCGGGCGTCGTTGTTGAGGAAGCCGAGGACAGTGCCCTTCGCGTGCTTCGCGCCGAGGTTGCAGCCGCCGGCGAACCCGGTGTTGCGGCCGGCCTCGACGACGTTGGCCTGGGGGACGGCTTCGCGGATGCGCGCGGCTTCGTCGGAGTTGTCGACGCAGATCAGCTCGAGCTCGGGGTAGTCGTGCTCGGCGAGCGCGCGCAGGCAGGTGATCGTGTCGTCGGCGCCGCGGTAGTTGACCACGATCACCGAGACGAGCGGTTGCGGTTCCCCCTGCGCCAAAGCCAGCTCCTTCGTCGGATTGAGCGCCAGCTTAAAGGCCAGCCCAAGCCTCCCAGACCGCGCCTCGGCTGAGCGCGGCGTCACGGCCGATCCGGCGGCGGGCCGCCAGCGTCGCCGGCAGCCGCGTCACCACCTCGGCCAGCACCCGGCAGCGCAGGCCGAACCGGAAGTTCGCCGCGGCGGGACGTCCCGGCCGCAGCGGCAGCACCGCTGTCAACACGGCGAACTTCACCAGCTGGTTCACCGCGATCCCGCGGGGCGCGCAGCGCAGCAGCATGAGCAGCCGGTTGCGCTCGTTCCAGCGGTGGAACAGCGGCGATCCCAGCTCGCTGCTGACGCCATGGGCGTGCCGGACGCGGGCTTCGGGCGCCGCGACGACGTCCCAGCCGGCCAGCCGCAGCCGCCACGCCGTGTCGGTGTCCTCGTAGTAGCAGAAGAAGCCGGCCGGGACGCCGTGCACGCTCTTCAGCACGTCCGTCCGCAGGAGCGCCGCGCCGCCGCAGAAGCCGAACACCTCGGCGGCGGGCTCGGTGAGGTCGGCGCCGTGGCCGTCGGCGGTCAGCCGGACGCCGGCGGACTGCGTGGTGCCGTCGGGGCGCACGAGCCGGGACGTCGCCGCGCCCGCCAAGGGCGCTTTTTCCAGGGTGTCTTCGAGTGTCGCCAGCCAGTCCGGCTCCGGTTCGGCGTCGTCGTTTAGCCACGCCATCAGCGGCGTCTCGACGCGCTTCGCGGCGACGGCGAGCGCGCCCGCGTAGCCCGTGTTGCGCGGCAGGCGAATTACTTGCGGGTGCGAAGGATGGGCCGCGAGCAGGGCGGCGGTGCCGTCGTCGGAGGCGTTGTCCACCACGAGCGTCCGATGTGGACGCGTCTGCGCGGCGAGCGCGTCGAGGCAGGCGGTGACGTGCCCGGCGCCCCGCCAGGTCACGACGACCACCGTGGTGGCGGGATTCGCGGTCACGTCCCGCACAATAGCCGCGTGCCCGAACTGGTCGTGCTCGCCGAGCAGCTCCTCGCGCCCGTGCCCGGTGGCACCGGGCGCTACACGGCCGAGCTGCTGCCCGCGCTCGCGCAGACCGCGCCACGCGGCTGGACGGTGTCCAGCGTGGTCGCGCGGCACGCCGACGTCGGCGCGGCGCGGCTGGACGGCGTCGAAGGGCCGCGGGTGCTGCGGATCCCGCCGCGGGCGCTGGTCGCCGCGTGGCAGCTGGGCCTGCGCTGGTGGCCGGGCGGCGACGCGGTGCACGCGCCGACGCCGTTCGCGCCGCCGCGCGCGCCGGCCGGGAAGACGTTGAGCGTCACCGTGCACGACACCGTGCCCTGGACCCACCCCGAGACGCTCACCGCGCGCGGGGTCAGCTGGCACCGGTCGATGATCGCGCGGGCCGCGCGGCGGGCGTCCGGGCTCGTGGTGCCGACGCGGGCGGTCGCCGACGAGCTGGCGGTGCTGATCGACGTCGACGTCCCGGTGCGCGTGGTGCCGCACGGCGTGCGGGTCCCGGCCGGTTCGGCGCCGCTGGACCTGCCGCCGAGGTACGTGCTGGCCGTCGGGACGATCGAGCCGCGCAAGGGGATCGACGTCCTGGTCGACGCGGTCGCGGCGCTCGACGACGTGGTGCTGGTGCTCGCCGGGCAGCCGGGCTGGGGCGGCGTCGACCCGGCCGCGCTGGCCGCCGACCGCGGGCTTCCCGCCGAGCGGCTGCGGATGCTGGGGAAGGTGTCGGACGCCGAGCTGGCGACGGCGTTGCGCCAGGCGAGCGTCCTGGCGGTGCCGAGCCTGGCCGAGGGGTTCGGGATGGGCCTGCTCGAGGCGATGGCGGCCGGGGTCCCGGTGGTGCACACCGACGTCCCGGCGCTGGCCGAGGTGGCGGGCGGCGCCGGGATCACGGTTCCGCGTGGCGACGCCCGGGCCTTGGCTTCGGCGTTGCGAGAGGTCCTGGGATCACCCTCCGTGTCAGCCGACCTCACTCGATCGGGGCGCGAGCGCGCGCGGACGTTCACCTGGCGCCGCGCCGCGGAAGCCGTTTGGGCGATCCACACCCGCGCCCGTCCCTGACCGGTTTGCCAGTTCCCCACCATGACGCGGGGTCACCGCCGTACCCTGCAGGGGTGAGCGATGACCCCCGGGTGCTGATCGACGCGACCGCGGTTCCCGCGGACCGCGGCGGGGTCGGCCGGTACGTGGATTCGCTCGTCGCCGCGCTCGACGCGGACGGGGCGCGGCTCACCGTCGTCTGTCAGCCCCGGGACCTGCAGCTTTACGATCGGCTGGCGCCGCGCTCGCGCGTGGTGCCCGCGTCGCCGTCGACGACCACCCGCACCGCGCGGCTGACCTGGGAGCAGGCGACGCTGCCCCGGTTGGTGCGCCGCCTGGGCGCGGACGTCGTCCACTCGCCGCACTACACGATGCCGCTGGCCACGTCGGCGGCATCGGTCGTCACGCTCCACGACGCGACGTTCTTCACCGACGCCGTGCTGCACTCCTCGGTGAAGGCGCGGTTCTTCCGGGCGTGGACGGCGACGGCGTTGCGCCGCGCGACGCTGTGCGTGGTCCCGTCGGCGGCGACGGCGGCGGAGCTGGCCCGCGTGGGCCCGGTCCGGCACGCGTCCTTGGAAGTGATTCACCACGGCGTCGACAGCGAACGCTTTCACCCACCGTCACCATCGGAGGTCGAGGCCGCCCGTTCGGCGGTAGGCCTCGGGCGGACGCCGTACGTGGCGTTCCTGGGGGCGTTGGAGCCGCGCAAGAACGTGCCGGCGCTGATCCGCGGGTTCGCCCGGGCGGTGGCGGGACAGCGTGACGCCCCGGCGTTGGTCTTGGCGGGGCAGCCGGGGTGGGACACGCAGGTGGAACGGGCTCTGGACGCCGTTCCGCATCGGCTTCGCGTTATCCGGGCTGGATATTTGCCCTTTGGGACCCTGGCGGGTTTTCTCGGCGGTTCCGAGCTGGTGGCCTACCCGTCGCTGGGCGAGGGATTCGGGCTGCCGGTGCTGGAAGCGATGGCGTGCGGGGCGTGCGTGCTGACCACGCGGCGGTTGTCGTTGCCCGAGGTGGGCGGGGATGCCGTGGCGTACTGCGGGGTTGGGGCCGGCGACGTGGCGGCGGGGTTGTCGGAGCTGCTGGCCGACCCCGGGCGGCGGGCGGAGCTGGCCACGGCGGCTCAGCAGCGGGCCAAGGAGTTCTCGTGGGCCACCACCGCGGAACGGCACCGGGAGGCTTACGCCAAGGCCTGGTCCCGGCACCTCCGGACCCGCTGAGCGCGGCGTACTCGTGTTCACGGAGATCGCCGGGCTCCTGCTGTGCTGCGTGCCGGTGGCGGGCGTGGTCCTGCTCGTCGTCTTCGTCCGGCGGCGGCGTGACCAGCGGCTCGCGGGCGAGTGGCAACGGCTGCTGGACGTGCACGCCCGGCTGGCCGGCGAGGCCGCCATCGCCCTGGTCGACCACGTCGACCAGCACGCCGAAGGCGGTGCGAAGGCCGTGATCCGCTGGCACGCGACCGATCGCCAGCAGGACGCGTGGTTCGAGGGCCGTCATCCACCGCCCGGGAGTGCCTGGCTCGTCCGGAGCCCGGGCGAGCGGAATCCGGGCACCTTCGCCATCCATCCCGGCGACGTCATCGATTTCGCGCCGGCCGGGGCGGTGGCCGCCGCGCGGAGGCAGCGCCGGCGTGCCGCCGAGAAGCCGCGTGACGGCAGGTGAGCACGCCCTGTGGGGTGGCGGGGTCGCGGTCCGTGACCGGTGGACAATGGCCGGGTGACTGAGCACCCCCGCTATGGCGACGAAGTCGGCGTCGTGACCGTGACCTACTTCTCCGAGGACACCATCGAACGGTTCCTCGACACCCTCGAGAAGGCCACCGAGCGCGAGGTCAAGGTGGTCGTCGCGGACAACGCGTCCGTCGAGGGTGCCCTCGAGAAGGCCACCGCCAACCGGAAGAACGTTCAGCTGCTCAGCATCGGCGAGAACGTCGGCTACGGCACCGCCGCCAACCGCGGGGTCGCCGAGCTCGACGACCGCTACGGCTGGGTCGTCGTCGTCAACCCGGACCTCGAATGGGAACCCGGGTCGCTCGATGCCCTGCTCGAGGTCGCGAGCCGGTGGCCGCGGGGTGGGGCCTTCGGGCCGCTCATCCGCGACCTCGACGGCACCGTCTACCCCTCCGCCCGCCTGCTGCCCTCCTTCGGGCGCGGCATCGGGCACGCCGTCTTCGGGAAGGTCTGGCCCGGCAACCCCTGGACCCGGCAGTACCGCCAGGAAACCGGCACCCCGGTCGAGCGCACGGCGGGCTGGCTGTCCGGGTCCTGCCAGCTGATCCGCCGGGAGGCGTTCGACTCCGTCGGGGGCTTCGACACCCGCTACTTCATGTACTTCGAGGACGTCGACCTCGGTGACCGCCTTGCCGAGGCCGGCTGGCTGAACGTCTACGCGCCGTCCGCGCGCGTCACCCACGAAGGTGGCCACTCGACGTCGCAGGCGTCGGAGAAGATGCTCAAGGCGCACCACGACAGCGCCTACCGCTACCTCGCCGACCGCCACCAGGGCCTCGCCTGGAAGCCGGTGCTCGCGCTGGCCAAGCTGGGCCTCGCCGTGCGGCTGAAGCTCGAGACCCGCTAGATCCCGTCGAGCCGGCGCGAGAGGTCGGATTTGCCGTTCGTCTGCGTCACCGTCGGCACCAGGCCGGTGTCCTCCGGATCCGGCTCCTTCAGCGGGCTCGTGATCGGCTCGGCCTGGGGCCGGCGCGCGAGCGGCGTGGTGACCGGCGGTGTGGGCAGCGGGGTCGTCTGCGACGGCGTGCTCAACGGCGTCGTGGCCTGCGGGCGACGGCCGCCCCGGGCCTCGAGCCGCCGCGTCGGCGCCGCGCCGGCCAGCGGGTGGTCGTTCTCCTCGATCAGCGACGCCGGCAGCTGCGTGGTCGTGTCGGGGTCCTGGCTGCGGTCGAGCCCGTCGATCTGCGCCCGGGGTATCTGCTGGGTGTTCGACGAGTCCATCGGTGACGTCGCGCTGTCAGGTGTCACGACGAACACACCGCGCGCCTGGGCTCGTGCGAGCAGGGCGTCCGCCCGATCGCGGGGGTCCATCCCCTCGGCCTCCCGACTGACCCGGGGCCCTCTGGGGAAAGGCCCGCCTGTTTCCTGTCTAGGGTAGGCCCTCCGGGCGACCTCCGTCAGGGTTTCCCGCGGCTTGTCGCTCAGCGGTGCGTGATACAAGAGGAGATTTCCGTGACGTCCGAGGTCGAGATCGACGCCGTCGTGCTGGTCGGGGGCAAGGGCACGCGCCTGCGGCCACTGACCCTTTCGGCACCGAAGCCGATGCTCCCGACAGCCGGGACGCCCTACCTGAGCCACCTGTTCTCCCGCATCCGCGAGGCCGGGATCCGGCACGTCGTGCTGGGCACGAGCTACCGTGCGGAGGTGTTCGAGGAGTACTTCGGCGACGGCAAGTCGATCGGTCTGGACCTCGAGTACGTCGTCGAGGAGGAGCCGCTCGACACGGCCGGCGCCATCCGCAACGTCTACGACAAGCTGCGCGCCGACCACGTGATCGTCTTCAACGGCGACATCATCTCCGGCTCGGACCTCGGCGAGCAGCTGCGCGTGCACCGCGAGTCCGAGGCCGACGTCACGCTGCACCTGCAGCGCGTGCCCGACCCGAGCCGGTTCGGCTCGGTGCCGACCGACGAAACCGGCCGCGTCGAGGCGTTCCTCGAGAAGACGCCGAACCCGCCGACCGACCAGATCAACGCCGGCTGCTACGTCTTCCGCCGCCCGGTGATCGAGGCCATCCCCACCGGGCGCCGGGTTTCCGTCGAGCGCGAGACGTTCCCGCAGCTGCTGGAGCAGGGCGCGCACATCCACGGCTTCGTCGACGCCTCCTACTGGCTGGACGTGGGCACGCCGGAAGCGTTCGTGCGCGGGTCGGCCGACCTGGTGCGGGGCGTGGCGCCGACGTCGGCGCTGCCGGGGCGGCCCGGCGACTTCCTGGTGCTCGACGGCGCTTCCGTCGCCGAAGACGCCCACCTGTGCGGTGGTTCGACCATCGGCGGCGGCGCGGTCGTCGGCTCCGGCGCGAAGATCGACGGTTCGGTGCTGTTCGACGGCGCGGCCGTCTCCGAAGGCGCGATCGTCGAGCGTTCGGTGCTCGGGCACGGCGCGCGCGTCGGCGCCGGCGCGGTGCTGCGCGGCGTGGTGCTGGGCGACGGCGTGTCCGTCGGCGCCGGCTGCGAGCTCCTGGACGGCGCCCGGATCTGGCCGGACACCGTGCTGCCCGACGGTTCCGTCCGCTTCTCGAGCGACGCGTAGCGATGTTCTGGCGTCCCGCGTTCGAGGTCGACTTGGGCAGTGTCCTGAGTCCGCTGAAGCGCGGGCGCGGGTCGCTCAACATCCTCACCGACGAGCGCGGCATCACGTGGCTCGCGTCGAACACGCCGGACGGCCCGGGCACGCTGGCGCTGCGCAAGCTCACCGACGGCCGGATCGAGGCGGCGGCCTGGGGCGACGGCGCGGACCGGCTGCTCACCGGCGTCCCGGCGCTGCTCGGCGCGGACGACGACGATTCGGAGTTCGTCGCGCACCACGACGTCGTCGCGCGCGCCCGGCGGGAGAACCCGGGGCTGCGGCTGGGCGCGACGGGCGTGGTGTGGGACTGGCTGGTGCTGGCGGTGCTGGAGCAGAAGGTGACCGGCAAGGAGGCGATCCGGTCGTGGGCCGAGCTGTGCCGCCGGTTCGGCACGCCGGCGCCCGGGCCGGGGCCGGAGCGGCTGCGCGTGCCGCCGACGCCGGTGGCGCTGCGGTCGTTGCCGGACTGGCACTGGCACCGCGCGGGCGTCGACATCAAGCGGCGCACGGCGTTGCTGAACGCGGCGCGGGTGGCGCACCACCTGGAGCGGGCGGTCGAGCTGCGCGGGCTGGCGGGCCGGCACCTGCTGCGCAACGTCCCGGGCATCGGGGTCTGGACGGCGGCGGAGATCGCGCAGCGCGCGTGGGGCGACCCGGACGCGGTCAGCTTCGGCGACTACAACATCCCGTCGATGGTGGGGAACGCCGTGCTGGGCGTGAAACTCGACGACGCGGGGATGGCGGAGGTGCTGGCACCGTACGCGCCGCAGCGGCAGCGGACGGTGCGGTACCTGGAGGCGGCCGGGCACCGGCGGCCGCGGTTCGGGCCGCGCATCGAGCTGCGTGACTACCGCGCCATGTGACCAAGCCGAAAGCCGTGAATGGCACATTCACGGACTTGGTTACTGCTGCGGGGGATAGCCGCCCTGCTGGGGTGGGTACGGCGGCTGCTGGCCCGGATAGCCTTGCTGCGGCGGGTATCCCGGCGGCTGCTGACCGGGGTAGCCCGGGTAGCCCGGCTGCTGCCCCGGATAGCCCTGCTGGGGCGGGTAACCCGGGTACTGCTGCGGCGGGTACGGCGGCTGCTTCGGCTTGTTCATGTTGACGATCAGCAGCACCGCTCCGGTGAGGCCCCCGAGCACCACCACGATGATCAGCAGCATCAGCAGGCTCACCATCAGTTCTTCCCCTCGTCGAGTGCGGCCCGGGCGATCGCGAGCGCTTCCGCGTCGGCCAACCCCAGTTTGCGGGTCAGCGCAGCGTATTCCGCCGCCGCCTGCTGGGCGCGGCGGCGGCTCTGGTCGCCCGCCGCCGCGACGAAGCTGCCCGCCCGGCCGCGCGTCTCGATCAGCCCGGCCTCCTCCAGCTCGCGGTACGCGCGGGCCACCGTGTTCGGCGCGATGCCCAGGTCGGCCGCCAGGGCGCGGACCGTGGGCAGCTTCGTGCCGACCGGCAGGCTCCGGTCGGTGATCCGCGTCGCGAGCCCGGACCGCACTTGCTCGAACGGCGGGACCGGGGAAGCGCTGTCGAAGGCGATGATCACCAGCTCTGCGGACCCGCTCCCGGGCCCGGCGGCCGCTGCCCGTACGGCCCCTGCGGCACCGGCTGCGACGGCGGGAAGCCCGGTTGCTGCGGCACCGGCTGCGACGGTGGGAACCCGGCCTGCGGCCCCGGCGCGAACCCCGGCGGCGGGTACGCCTGCTGCTGGAACCCCTGCGGCGGGAATCCCTGCTGCGGCGGGAAGTTCTGCGGCGGCGGGAACTGCCCGCTCTTCTTCATCGCCTCTTCGCGGCGCATCTTCGACACCCGCACCGCCACGACGATCACGAACACGATGATCGCCAGGATCAGCAGGCCGACGACGATGTAGCCGAACACCCCGTCGCCGCCGCCCCCTCCCGAGTGGTAGTGCACGCGCTGCGGAAACTGCGTAGCCATGTGGTCCCTCCCTGTCCGCACCCAGGCTAGTGCCCGGCACCGACAGGAACGGCCGCTTTCACCAGATCGGCGAGATCTTCCGACCCCGCCGGCAGCGCGTCCACCGGCCACCACCGCAGGTCGTCGGACTCGTCGCTGCGCACCGGCGAAGCACCCTCCGGGGCGTGCACCGCGAACCGGACGTCGAAGTGCCGGGTCGGCACGCCGAGCGAGCACGTGATCGGGTGGACGTCGAGGTGCACCGGCTCCGGGGCGATCCGCAGCCCGGCCATGCCGGACTCCTCGGTGGCCTCCCGCAGCGCCGCGCCGGCCAGCGAAGCGTCCGCGGGCTCACAGTGCCCGCCCAGCTGCAGCCACCGGCCGACGCGCGGGTGCAGCGTCAGCAGCACCCGCGTCCCGGTGTGGTCCAGGACCACCGCCGACGCCGTCAGGTGCCCGGCCGCGCACGACCGTTGACACGAGTCCTCGCGCGCCGCCAGGAACCCCAGGAACGCTTGGCGCAGGGACTCCTGGGAAGCGAGAGCAGGCCGCCACGAACCCAGCGTCGCGATGGCTTCCGCGTGCAGGCTCACAGCTCCAGCAGCCCCTCTCCGGGCGTGATCGGCCCGCGCGGGCCGGGGTCGGACAGCGGGACGCCGATCGCGACCGAACCCAGCGGCTGCCAGCGCTCGTCGAGGCCCAGGACGTCCCGGACGACGTCGGCGGCGAAGATCGTCGACCCGATCCAGCACGAGCCGAGCCCCTCGGCCGCCAGCGACACCAGCAGGCCCTGCACCGCGGCGCCGCCGGCGACGGTGAACATCGTCTTCTCGCAGTCGTTGCGGCGGTCGTCGCGGTAGGTGTGCGCGCCGTCCGGCACCAGGAACGGGATGACGACTTCCGGGGCCCGGTAAAGGATGTCGCCGCGGCTGAGCCGCTTCGCGATCTGCTCCGGCGTGAACTCGTCGCCCTCGAGGTCGGCCCGCCACGACTCGCGCATCGCGTCGAGCAGCTTGTGCCGCAGGCCGGCGTCGCGCAGCCAGGCGAACCGCACCGGGTGCGTGTGGTGCGGCGCGGGCGCGGTCAGCGCGGACGCCACCGCGCGGCGCATCGCGGCGGGGTCCACCGGCTCGTCCGAGAACTGCCGCACCGACCGCCGCGACGGGACGGCGGCCCGCCGCCCCTGCTCGATGGCCTCGTTCGTGCCCAGCCGGAAGAGGTCCTCCTCCAGCGGGCGGACCAGGTTCCGGGCGGTCGAGCCGTCGTCGAAGATGTCGAGCCCGCGCACGACCGCGACCGGCGTCCCGCCGAGCTTGCCCTTGACCAGGTCGGCGGCCGCGGCCAGCTCGTCGGCGACGGCGACCTCGGTGACGGCCAGCTCGTTGCCCTGCCCGTCGACCTCGCCGCGGTAGGCGTGCAGCACGCGCAGCCCGGACGAGCCGATCGCGGCGTCGGTCTGCCCGACCCGCCACGCGCGGCCCATCGTGTCCGTGACGACCACCGCGACCTCGACGCCGAGCCGCTCGCGCAGCCCGTTGCGCAGGGCCAGCGCCGACGCGTCCGGGTCGGCGGGCAGCAGCGCGACCTCGTCGCCCTCGACGTTCGACGCGTCGATGCCCGACGCCGCCTGCACGATCCCGAGGTGGTTCTGCGTGATCACCGTGCGCGCGATCCGCGCGACCACCCGGATGGCCTCGCGCTCGACGAGCTTCCGGCGTTCGGCGTCGCGGGCTTCGGGGTCGGCGGGCACCTTGACGAGTCTGCCCTCGGCCTTCGAGACGATCTTGCTGGTCACGACCAGGACGTCACCCGAGCGCAGCCACGGCGCGGCCTTGACGATCGCGCCGGTCAGGTCGTCGCCGGGGCGGAACTCCGGCAGCCCGGTGACGGGCAGGATCTCCAGTTTGGGGGAGGCGTGGTCAGTCAACGGGGGCTCCGGCCAGTTCGAGCGCCGCGCGAGCCATCGCCGCGGTCGCGTCCACATCGGACATCAGCAGCGGGACGTCGCGGACGGTCACGCCCGGCACGTCCGCCGTCTCGCCTTCGGCGATCAGCCAGCCGTCCAGCACGCCGCCGTCCTGGCGCGAGCCGTAGTGCCGGCCCACCGCCTCCGCCGACGTCTCGACGCCGATCGCGGTCAGGCACGCGTCGGCCATCCCGCGCAGCGCCTTGCCGCCGATGATCGGCGACACCCCGACGACGCCCGCGGACGTCTTGCGCAGCGCGTCCCGGACCCCCGGCACGCCCAGCACGGTCCCGACCGAGACCACCGGATTGGAGGGCGCGAACAGCACCGCGTCGGCGTCCTTGACGGCGTCGAGCACGCCTGGCGCCGGCTTGGCCTCGTCGGCCCCGACCGCGACGATCGAGTGGGCCTTCGGCTCGGCGCGGTAGCGCACCCACCACTCCTGGAAGTGGATCGCCTTCTGCTGGCCGTCCTGCTCCGGGTCGTCGATCACGACGTGCGTTTCGACGCGGTCGTCGGACATCGGCAGCAGCCGGACGCCGGGCTGCCAGCGGTCGCACAGGGCCTCGGTCACCGCCGAGAGCGGGTAGCCCGCGCGCAGCATCCGCGATCGGATCAGGTGGGTGGCGATGTCCTTGTCGCCGAGGCCGAACCACGTCGGCTCGGCGCCGTAGGCGGCCAGCTCCTCCTTGACGACCCAGGTCTCGCCCGAGTGCCCCCAGCCGCGTTCCTTGTCGATGCCACCGCCGAGCGTGTACATGCAGGTGTCCAGGTCGGGACAGATCCGCAGCCCGTGCATCCAGACGTCGTCGCCGGTGTTGACCAGCGCCGTCACCTCGTGCTCCGAGTCCCCGGAACCCTCCGCCGGCATCCCCAGCGCTGCCTTGACACCCAGCAGGAAGCGGGCCCCGCCCACTCCGCCGACCACTACCACGATCTTCACGACGTCGAATCCTCGCACGAGCCGGGTGCGGGCACCCAGTACCGGTATCTGTGGTGCGGGGCGTAGCCGAGCCCCGCGTAGAGCGCGAGCGCGCCCGCGTTCCCCTCCGCCACCTGCAACACCGCGTGGTCGGCCCCGTGTTCCGCGCCCCACGTGTGCAGTGCGCCCATCAGCGCCTTCGCGAGCCCGCGGCGGCGGAACTCCGGGGCGACCTCCAGGCGGCCGACGTGCAGCCAGCCGTCGACGAGGGCCCCACGGACGACGCCGGCGGTGGCGCCGTCGAGCGTCGCGACGCCGTAGCCGACCTTCCCACCGGTCAGGACGCTCCGCGCGGCCGGGATGTCCTCACCAGGCCCCAGCGTCAGCGCCCACCACTCCGGCGCCGGCTCATCCGCCACTTTCGTCGAGAAAGATGCGTCCGAGAGGCCGGAGGCGTCACTTTCCCTAGGAAAGATGCGTCCTGTGGTGAGCACGACGACCTCGTGGCCGCGGTGGTGGCGCGTCGCCTGGAACCAGCCCTCGGTGGCGATCGCGCGCTCGTTCGGGCTGTCGCGGATCACCTGCACCATCGGCTCGATGCCCCGATCGTGGGCGAAGTCACACACCGCCCGCAGGGCGTCCGGGATCGGCCGGCCGGGGGCGCCGACCGCGAGCGCGCTGTTCGCGCGGCCCGTGAAGCCCCCTGCCCAGCGCAGCCGCCAGTCGTTCAGGGGTTCCTCGACCAGGGGCGGCCATGCTCTGCTGCAGACGATTTCGAGCGCTTCACGTGCGTTCACGACTAGATTGTGACCGAGGCCGTGAAAGGCGCGGAGCGGATTTCCCGAGGAGGTGGCCGTGGGCATCCAGCGCAAGGACGAGCGGCACAACGAGAAGCTCGTCGACGAGATCTCCGAGGGGTTCAACCGGGCCGTGGGGGAGAAGAAGGACGAGGACGAAGCGCCCAAGCCGCGGTTCGTCATCACCGGCGACGCCCGGGCCACCCCGCCCCCGCGCCGTCGGCAGAGGTGAGCGCCATACCCCGGGTATGGCTAAGGCTTGCCTCACCAACCGAACGGGTGGCCGAACCGCGTAGTGTCGGCCACGACTGGCTGTTTGCAGAGAAAAGCAGGAGTGCGCAGTGACCTACGTGATCGCCGAGCCCTGCGTCGACGTGCTCGACAAGGCGTGTATCGACGAGTGCCCCGTGGACTGCATCTACGAGGGCGAGCGGATGCTGTACATCCACCCCGACGAGTGCGTCGACTGCGGCGCCTGCGAGCCGGTCTGCCCGGTCGAGGCGATCTACTACGAGGACGACGTCCCCGACAACTGGTCGGACTACACCAAGGCCAACGTCGACTTCTTCGACGAGCTGGGCTCGCCCGGCGGCGCCTCCAAGGTGGGCAAGACCGCGCACGACCCGGCGTTCATCAAGGCGCTGCCCCCGCAGGGCGAATGAGCCCGGTCGCGCTGCCCGACTTCCCCTGGGATTCGCTCGCCGAGGTCAAGGCCAAGGCGAGCGCGCACCCCGGCGGGGTGGTCGACCTCTCCATCGGCACGCCGGTCGACCCGGTCCCGGCCGGCATCCGCGACGCGCTCGCGTCGGTGTCGGAGATCCCGGGCTACCCGACCACGCACGGCATCCCGGCCCTGCGCGCGGCGGCCATCGCCGCCCTCGGCCGCCGGCACGGCGTCACCGGCATCGAGCCGGACGCGGTGCTGCCGACGATCGGGTCGAAGGAGGCCGTGGCCTGGCTGCCGCGCCTGCTCGGCTTCGGCCCGGGCGACCTGGTGGTCATCCCGGAGCTGGCGTACCCGACGTACGAGGTCGGCGCGCTCCTGGCGGGCGCGTCGATCCTGCGCGCCGACAGCACGGTCGCGCTCGGCCCGCAGCGGCCGGCGATGATCTGGCTGAACTCGCCGTCCAACCCGACCGGCAAGGTGCTTCCGGTGGAGCACCTGCGCAAGGTCGTCGAATGGGCCCGCGAGCGTGACGTCGTGGTGGTGTCCGACGAGTGCTACCTGGCGCTCGGCTGGGAGACGTCCCCGCTGTCGATCCTGCACCCGGACGTCTGCGACGGCCGCACGGACGGCCTGATCGCGGTGCACTCGCTGTCCAAGTCGGCGAACCTGGCCAGCTACCGCGCCGGCTTCCTGACCGGTGACCCGCGGCTGATCAAGCGGCTGCTCGACATCCGCAAGCACGCGGGCATGATCGTGCCGCGCCCGGTCCAGGAGGCGATGGTCGCCGCCCTGACCGACGACGAGGCACTGGCCGCCCAGCGCGAGCGGTACGCCCGGCGCCGGCTGTCGCTGCGGAAGGCGCTGCAGGACAACGGTTTCCGCATCGACCATTCCGAGGCGGGGCTGTACCTGTGGGCGACCCGGGACGAGGACGCCCCGGCGACCGTCGAGTGGCTGGCCGACCGCGGGATCCTGGTGGCACCGGGGACGTTCTACGGGCCGAAGGGCGGCAAGCACGTCCGGGTCGCCTTGACCGCGACCGATGAGCGCGTCGACGCCGCTGTGGAGCGCCTCGCTCAGTAGTCCCGGCCGGTGAAGCCCCGGTAGACGAACCGGGTGAGCGCCTCGACCGCCTCTTCGTCGGTCGGGGCCGTCCAGCCCGCCGGGGCCGGGGCGAGCAGCCACATCTGCGCGAAGCTGTCGATCAGCTGGTACATCATCGCGATCGACAGCTCCGTGCTCGCCGGCAGCCGCAGCCCGGCCGCCGTCACGTGGGCGAGGTGGCCGGTGAGGTCCGCGGCCTGCGTCGCGCCGAACCCCGCCACCGTCCGGGCGAACGTCTCGTTGACCATCGCCGCCTGGCGCAGCGCCTGCATCGTCGGCGCGTGCTCCTTGTAGAAGTCCCAGTACTGGGCGACGTGCCAGCGCACGGCCGCCGGGTCGCTGAAGTCCGACAGGTGCCCCTCGGTGCGCGCGCTCTCGTCACCTGACGCCGCCAGGTCGGCGAGGAGCGACTCCAGCAGCTCCTCCTTGCCCGCGAAGTGGTTGTAGAACGACCCCGCGGCGCGGCCCGCCTCGGCGGTGATGTCGGTGATCTTCGTGTTCAGGTAGCCCTTGCGCGCGAACACGCGCCGGGCCGCCGCCTTCAGCGCCGCCTCGGTCTCCGCGGCCTTCTCCCTGCGGTTCACCGCCACCTCCTTGACGCCGGACGCTAGCAGTGTCATTCTGAATCCAGATTCACTGAATTTCAATTCACTGGGAGGGCGACATGGATACTCGGGTGCTGATCGCGGGGGCGGGACCGACCGGGCTGACGCTGGCCATCGAGCTGACGCGGCGCGACGTCGCGGTACGGATCATCGACAAGGCCGAGACTTTCTTCGTCGGCTCGCGCGGCGACGGGCTCCAGCCGCGCACGCTGGAGGTCTTCGAGGACCTCGGCGTGCTCGACGCGGTGCTGGCGCGGGGATCCGCGCCGGTCCCGATTCAGGTCCACGTCGGCGGCGAGGTCGTCGGCGAACGGATGATGTTCGACGTCGTCGACCCGACGCCGGACCGGCCGTACACCACCGGCTGGTTCCTGGGCCAGTCGCAGACCGAAGGCATCCTTCGCGACCGGCTCGCCGAGTTCGGCGTCCACGTCGAACTGGCGACCGCGTTGACCGGCTTCGAGCAGTCCTCTGACGGCGTCACGGCCACGCTGAGCACGGGCGAGACCGTCCGCGCCGAGTACCTCGTCGGCGCCGACGGCGGCAAGAGCTTCGTGCGCAAGGCGCTGGGGATCCCGTTCAAGGGCACCACCGACGAGTCGATCCGGATGCTGCTCGGCGACGTCCACGCCGAAGGCCTCGACCGCGGCTACGGGCACTGGTTCGGCGACGCGGAGAACCCGATGCGCGGCATGATGTTCAGCCCGCTGCCGGGTACGCCGTGGTTCCAGTTCGGTTCGCCGCTGGGCGACGGCGACCTCGACGCCGAGACGGCGCTGCCGGCGATCCAGGCCCGCCTCGACGCGCTGAGCGGCGGCGGGATCACGCTGTCGGACCTGGCGTGGTCGACGGTGTGGCGGCCGAACGTCCGGCTGGCCGCGCGGTTCCGCGACGGGCGCGTCTTCCTGGCCGGCGACTCCGCGCACGTCCACCCGCCGACCGGCGGCCAGGGCCTGAACACCGGCGTCCAGGACGCGTACAACCTGGGCTGGAAGCTCGCGGACGGCTCGCCCGAGCTGCTCGACAGCTACGAGGCCGAGCGCCGCACGGTGGCGGCGCGCGTGCTCGGGGTCTCGACCGGGCTGATGCAGAAGTACGTCGACGGCGACGAGGACGCCCACCACCGCGGCGAGGAGACGCAGCAGCTGGACATCAGCTACCGCGGCGGCCCGCTGTCCCCGGCCGGGACGGGCGCGCTGCGGCCGGGCGACCGGGCACCGGACGCACCGCTGGTCTCTTCCGACGGCCGGAAGGTTCGGCTGTTCGAACTGTTCCGCGGGCCGCACGCGACGCGGCTGGCGTTCGGCGACGGGCCTTCGGAGGGTGTCCGGATCTTGCCGGCGGGGAGTGCGCCGGCGCCGGGAGCGCTGGTCGACGAGGGCGGCCACGCGTACGCGGCCTACGACGTCAAGCCGGGTGCCGAGGTGCTGGTCCGCCCGGACGGTTACGTCTGGTCCATCGCCTGATCACGACGTTCCGCTGGGAGCAGGACCACTCCGCCGAAATGACGTGAATGACTCATTCATGTCGTCTGGTGACATGAATGAGTCATTCACGTCATTTGGTCAGGGCGTGGGCCGCCTTGTCGACCTTGGCCCAGGCGTCTCGCCAAGCCGCGCGGGCCTCGGCACGGCGAGCCAGCTCACGCTCGGCGATCCGCCCGGCGACGAACCCCATCTCGCCGTCCGCCGTAGCGAGAACCGTGCGCATCCGTTCGGCCGCGATCACGGCGTCTTGGTGGTCGCCCAGCACGGTCTGGAATTCCCTCGTCGCCTTGATCAGCTTCTTGATCCGCTTCGCGCGCTTCTTCTTCGCTGACGTCTGGGCCAGCTCCGCCGCGTACCGCAGCTTCTTGCCGTGGATGCGCAGGGCGTGCAGGTCGTCGTCCGGCGGGTCGGCCGGCAGCGCGCGGACCGCCTTGGCCAGCTTGCGATGCGGCTTCGCCAGCCCGGTCACCAGGTCGTGCGGCTCGCCGGGCGCCTCGCCGGACGACCGGGTCAGCAGGCTGACCTCCCGCAGCAACGTCGAGTAACGGGCGCTCGACAGCGCCCGCGTCAGCCGCCGCTTCGCCGCCGCGCGCTCGGTGACGAAACGGGAGATCAGCCGGCGGCCGGCCGGCTGGTCGCGAACCTCGAAGTCGGCGATGACCTCGCGCAGGTGCCCGATGAGGACGTCGTGGTCGCGCACCTCGCCGAGCGACTGCCCGAGCCAGCCCAGCTCCGCGCGCACCGGCTCGGCGCCGTCCCCGACCAGCCGACCCGACAGCTTCAGGACGCTGCGCATCCGCCGCAGGGCGACGCGCATCTGGTGCAGGTCCTCGGGGTCGGCGCCGGAGCGCGTCCCGGGTTCGTGCGCGAGCAGGGCGCGGATCTCCCGGTCGAGCTTGGCGCGCACGTGGTGGACCGCCGGATCCGCCGGGCCCACCTCGACCGGGAGCTCCGGCAGACCCAGCTCCGCCGGCGTGCGAGGCAACGATTCGGTGGTCACCTCATGAATACTAAGTGAACAGCCGGCCTCAGTCGTTCGCGTGCAACATCGAGTTCAGCTCGACGCCGACGCCGGTCCGCGGCACGACCTCGACCGCGCCGGTCGCGGAGTTGCGGCGGAACACCGCGCCCGAGATGCCGTTGAGTTCGCGCGCCTTGACGACCTTGCCTTCGACGACGACCTTCGTCCCGGCCGTGACGTACAGGCCGGCCTCGACGACCGTGTCGTCGCCCAGCGAGATCCCGACGCCGCCGTTCGCGCCGATCAGGCAGCGCTCGCCCAGCGAGATCGTCTCCTTGCCGCCGCCGGAAAGCGTGCCCATGATCGACGCGCCGCCGCCGACGTCCGAGCCGTCGCCGACGACCACGCCGGCCGAGATCCGGCCCTCGACCATCGACGCGCCGAGCGTGCCGGCGTTGAAGTTGACGAAGCCCTCGTGCATCACGGTGGTGCCGGACGCCAGGTGCGCGCCGAGCCGGACGCGGTCCGCGTCGCCGATCCGGACGCCGGACGGCAGCACGTAGTCGACCATCCGCGGGAACTTGTCGACGCTGTAGACGGTCACGGCGCCGCGCGAGCGCAGCCGCAGCCGGGTCGTCTCGAAGCCCTCGACCGGGCACGGGCCGTGGTTGGTCCACACGACGTTGGCCAGCAGGCCGAACATGCCGTCGAGGTTCTGGCCGTGCGGGCGGACCAGCCGGTGCGAGAGCAGGTGCAGCCGCAGGTACATGTCGTGCGTGTCGGCCGGGGCGTCGGCCAGCTTGCCGATCGTGGTGCGGACGGCGACGACCTCGACCCCGCGGTCGGTGTCCGGGCCGAGCAGCGCCGCGGCGGCTTCGCCGAGCAGCTCGGTGGCCTCGTCCGCGCTCAGGCGCTCGGTGCCGGCCGTGCCGCCGTCGGTCAGCTTGGGGTGCGGGTACCAGGTGTCGAGGACCGTCCCGTCGGTCGCGACGGTGGCCAGCCCGACGCCGCTGGCGCCGGTGGTTTCGGGGTTCGGGCTCTGCTCGCTCACGCCCGACACGGTAGTCGAGTGACGCGGATCAACCACTCGTGGGCCGGGCCGCTACCTGCTTCTTCAAGTCGGTCAGCGCGCCGGCGATGTCGACGAGCGCCTGGGTGCACGGGCCGCCCGGATCGGGCACGGTCGTGCAGCCCGCGCCGCGGAACGACTTGACCGCCTGGTCGAGCTTGTCCGCTTCGGCGACCAGCTGCGGGTCGCGGTCGTCGGCGCGCTTGCGGGCCGAGCCGGGGACGTTGCCGACCTCCGTGACGTACTTCTCACAGCCCTTCGGCAGCTGGGTGCGGGGGCTCGCGTAGCACTGGTCGACGGTCAGCGCGTCCAGCTTGGTCGGGAGCGCGTCCGGGCCCGGCTCGCCGCCCTGCTTGGGCGTCGGGCCCGCTTCGTTGCCGCAGCCGGACAGGACCAGGACCAGCAACGTGCCGCCCACGGCGACTCCGAACCTACGCACACCCTCACGGTAGCGTGCCGGGCATGAGCCTCGACCTGCACGCCGACCCCGTCGACCTGACCGCCGCGCTCGTGGACACCTTCAGCGTGTCGGGCGCGGAGGCCGAGATCGCGGCGGCGGTGCAGAAAGCGCTGCAGGAGCAGGCATCCCACCTCGAAGTGGTCCGCAATGGCGACGCCGTCCTCGCGCGCACGAACCTCGGCCGCGCGTCGCGGATCGTGCTCGCCGGGCACCTGGACACGGTGCCCGAGAACGGCAACCTGCCTTCGCGGCGCGAAGGCACCGGCGACGACGAGGTCCTGCACGGCCTGGGCACGGTCGACATGAAGGGCGGCGACGCGGTCTTCCTGCACCTCGCGGCGACGCTGGCCGAGCCCAAGCACGACGTCACGTTCATCTTCTACGACAACGAAGAGGTCGAAGCGGTCAAGAATGGCCTCGGCCGGATCGAGCGCGAGCTGCCGGAGTGGCTGGCGGGCGACCTGGCGATCGTCGGCGAGCCGTCGAACGGCGTGATCGAGGCCGGCTGTCAGGGCACCATGCGCGTCGAGCTGCGGCTGTCCGGCAAGCGCGCGCACACGGCGCGGGCGTGGATGGGGGAGAACGCGATCCACGCCCTGGCCGAGCCCCTGCGGCGGCTGGCGGAGTACGCGCCGCGGGTCGTCGACATCGACGGGCTGACCTACCGCGAGGGCCTCCAGGCGACGAAGATCGGCGGCGGCGTGGCCGGCAACGTGGTCCCGGATTCGGCCGTGCTGACGGTCAACTTCCGCTTCGCGCCCGACCGCACGCCGGAGGCGGCGGAACGCCACGTGCGCGAGGTGTTCGACGGGTACGAACTGTCCGTTGTGGACATGTCCCCGGGCGCGTTGCCGGGCCTGTCGGCCCCGGCGGCGGCCGAGCTGGTGACGGCGGCGGGCGGCCGCGCGGCGGCCAAGCTGGGCTGGACGGACGTGGCCCGGTTCGCGGCGCTGGGCATGCCGGCGGTCAACTTCGGCCCGGGCAACCCGACGCTGGCGCACACGAAGCAGGAGAACGTCCGGACGGCGGAGATCCGCCAGGTCGCCGAGGTCCTGCGCAAGTTCCTCAGCTGAACGTCCCAATGTGGCCTTGGTTGCGTCTGACGCACCGAAGGCCACATTGGGGCGCTGTGGCCGTGGTCACATCCGGGGGTCCTGAGCTGCGGTGACGCTCCGCCATCGCGCGTCACCGCAACTTTTCCGGGTTCCCGGCCGTATCTCCCGGTGAAGCCGCTTCCTGGAGGAGTCATGCCCAAAACCGCCGGACGGGCCGCGGCCGTCGCCGTGCTCGCGCTGGCGGTGGCCGGGGTGCTCACCGCCTGTGAACAGCAGCCCGTCGCCGCGCCCGCGGCCGGGCCGGTCGTCATGGCCATCGGGGAGGCCACCTCCGTTCCGCCGCCGCCCGACGAAGCCGCGCCCGTCACCCAGGCCGCGCCCGTCGAGGTCGCCATCACCTTCCCGCGCACCGGCTCGGGCCAGTGGATGTTCACCCCGGGCAGCGCCGAGGTGGCCGGGAAGTCAGGCAAGCTCATGCGGTACCGGATCGCCCTGGAGACCGACATCGACGGCGTCGGCCCCGCCACTTTCGCGAAGCAGATCCGCGGCATCCTCGGCGACCCGCGCGGCTGGACCGGCGGCGGCGAGTGGCGGCTGCAGCAGGTCGGCCCGGACGACGACGCCGACTTCACCATCTACCTGGCCACCCCCGCCAGCCGCGACAAGCTGTGCGGCGGCACCGCGGACGGCTACACGTCCTGCCGCAACGGCAGCAACGTCGTGCTGAACGTCGCCCGCTGGGCCAACGCCGTCCCGAACTACGGCGCGCCGCTCGACGTCTACCGCCAGTACATGGTCACCCACGAGACCGGGCACCGGCTCGGCCACGGCCACGAGCTGTGCCCGGGCGCGGGCCGGCCGGCGCCGGTGATGGAGCAGCAGACGCTCGGGCTGCACGGCTGCGTCCCGAACCCCTGGCCGTTCCCGAACGGCAAGTCCTACGCCGGCCCTTCGGGCGAGTACGACGACCCGATCCCGGCCGGCGACTCCTAGCGGCCCTGCAACGACTTCACGTTGTCGCCGAACGTCCAGCCCTTCGAGCCGTCCCAGTTGATGGACCAGTCCATCAGGCCCTTCAGTCCCGGAACCGACCGCCACGCCTGGGAAACCAGGCTCGGCGACATGTACCCGCCGCCCGCGCCGGGCTGGGCCGGCAGGCCCGGGACCTGCTTGTCGTACGGCACCCGGATCGTCGTGCCCTGCACGACGAGGCCGTTGTTCAGGCACTGCGTCTGGACGGTGAAGCCCTGCACGGTCCCGGCCTGGTAGGAATCGCCGGAGCAGCCGTACATCGACCCGTTGTAGTACTGCATGTTCAGCCACCACAGCCGGCCGTTGTCCGCGTACTTCTTGACGATCGGCAGGTACGCGCCCCAGATCGAGCCGTACGTGATGCTGCCGCCGGTCACGTACGCCGTCTCCGGCGCCATCGTGAGCCCGAAGCCCGCGGGCATCTGCGCGAGCACGCCGTCGATGATCCGGATCAGGTTCGACTGCGACGCCGAGAGCGTCTTGATGTTGCCGCTGCCGGTCAGCCCGGTCTCGATGTCGATGTCGATCCCGTCGAAGTTGTACTGCTTCAGGATCGGGACCACCGTGGCGACGAACCGGTCCGCGACCGCCGACGAGGACAGGTCTATACCAGCGGCCGCGCCGCCGATCGACAGCAGGATCGCCGCGCCCGCGGCCTTCGCCGCGCACATCTCGGTGGGCGTCGACACCTTGACGCCGGCGTCCATCCCGTTCTCCCACAACACGGTCCCGTCGGAGCGGATCACCGGGAAGGCGGCGTTGATGACGTTGTAGCCGTGCTGGGCCATCCGGCTGTCGGTGATCGGCACCCAGCCCATGCCGGGGTGGACGCCGTTCGCGCCGCCGTCCCAGTTCTCCCAATAGCCCTGGAGGACCTTGCCCGCGGGCCGCGGTTTCACCGCGCACGTGTCGGCCTGCACCGCCCCCTGCGCGGGGGCCGACACGAGCAGCGGGACGGCCAAAGCCACTGCCAGAAGGGTTCCGAACAGGCGGTTTCTGCGACCGGACATACCGATTCCCATCGTCGTTGAGGGCGAACGCGGCGTGTCCGATCACGATATGGGCCGACGGGAACCGTTGACTACCTACGATCGGGTGGTCTAGACAAGTCGCACTTTCACGTGAAAGTGCCCACCTGGGGGCGGCACTTTCACGTGAAAGTGCCGCCCACGACGGGATCAGACGGTCAGCGTCCAGGAGGACAGGTAGCCGGTGTCGGCCGGGCCGACGTCCCGGATCCGCAGCTGCCAGGCACCGTTCGCGGCCTCCGAAGAAGCGTTGACGGTGTAGGTGGTGTCGAGGTTCGGCGTCGAGTCGCTGCTCGAGTTCTTCAGCCGGTACGCCGTGCCGTCCGGGGCGACGAGGTCGATGACCAGGTCACCGCGGTAAGTGTGGGTGATGTGCACCTCGGCCTTGGTGGTGCCGGACGCGTTGCGCGCGCAGCCGGCCACGGTCGCCGTGCTGTTCACCGCGGCGGCCGGGTAGTCCGGGATGTCGAGGCGCGTCGAGTTGGTCACCGGCGCGCACGACGACGTCCCGACGCCGAGCGAGAACGACGCCGTGTGGTCGGCGCTGGCGCCGTCGGCCGTCACGGTGACCGGGAACGTGCCGGTCGGCGTGGAAGCCGACGTCGAGATGGTCAGCGTCGAAGAGCCGCCGGACTGGATGGTGGCCGGGCTGAACGACGCCGTCGCGCCCGCGGGCAGACCCGACGCCGACAGCGAGATCGACTGCGCGCTCCCGGACGTCGTCGTGGTGTTCACCGCGACCTGCAGCGACTGTCCCGGTTGGACGGTCCCGGCGGTCGGGTTGAGCGCGACGGAGTAGTCGTTGCCCTGCGTCGTGGCGACGGCGAGCTTCCAGAGCGCGTACCCGATCGCGTCGGAGTTCTTCTCCAGCGGCGTGTCCGGGATGTTGGCCGTCGTGTCGCAGGCGCGGTGGTAGCAGTTGTCGAACGGCGAACCCGCGGTGCCGCCCCACTTCTGCGCCTGCGCCGAGCTCTTGATGTCGCCGGCGCCGGTGGCCAGGCCGCCGACCGGGATGCCCGCGCTCTTGAAGGATGCGTGGTCGGAGCGGCCGTCGCCTTCGCTGTCGCCCTCGGTCTGGATGCCGATGGAAGAGAAGTACTCGTCGAAGATCGCCTTGACCGAAGCCACGTCGTCGTAGACGAAGTAGCCCCAGTTCTTCGAGCCGATCATGTCGAAGTTGAGGTAGGTCTTGATCTTCGTGCGCTCGGAGCTCGGCAGGTTGTTGACGTAGTACTTGGAGCCGACCAGGCCGGACTCCTCGTCGGCCCACCAGCCGAACCGGACGCGCTTGGCCATCGCCGGGTTGGTACGGGCCAGCGTCAGCGCGACCTCGAGGATCGACGCGCTGCCCGAGCCGTTGTCGTTGATGCCCGGGCCGGCGCTGACGGAGTCGAGGTGCGCGCCGAGCATGATGACCTGGCTCGCGTCACCCTGCGGCCACTCGGCGATCAGGTTCTGCGACTGCCCGATGCAGCTGGTGCAGGTCTGACGGGTCGTCGTGTACCCCGCGTTCTTGAGCAGGTTTTCCACATAGGACACCGATGCCGCGTACCCGCCGCCGCGCGGCGACCGCGTGCCGCCGTTGTTGTTGGCGATGGTCTGCAGCTGGTTGAGGTGGGTCTTGATGTTGGCCAGCGAGATGTCCGGCGCGGCGAGCGCGGTGGCGGGCGCGGCGGTGGCCGCGGGCGCCGTGACGACGCCCAAAACGGCGGCCAGGGCGGTGACCCCGGCTCCGAATCTGGTCTTCCACTTCATGGCGGTGAGTTCCTTCGGTGGGGGTTGGGGACAACTCTGGGGGCGGCACTTTCACGTGAAAGTGCCGCCCCCAGGTGGTCACTTCCACGTGAAAGTGACGGCTTCGGGATTCATCAGACGGTCAACGTCCAGGAGGACAGGTAACCGGTGTCGGCGGGGCCGACGTCTCGGATGCGGAGCTGCCACGCGCCGTTCGCGGCTTCCGAAGAAGCGTTGACGGTGTAGGTGGTGTCGATGTTCGGGGTGGAGTCGCTGCTGGAGTTCTTCAGCCGGTAGGCGGTGCCGTCCGGCGCGACCAGGTCGAGGACCAGGTCACCGCGGTAGGTGTGGGTGATGTGCACCTCGACCTTCGTGCTGCCGGACGCGTTGCGCGCGCAGCCGCTGACGGTGCTGGTGCTGCTGACCGCGCTCGCCGGGTAGTCCGGGATGTTCAGCCGCGTCGAGTTGGTCACCGGCGCGCACGACCCGGTGGTCCCGACGGACAGCGTGTACGTCGCCGTGTGGTCGGTGCTCGCGCCGTCGGCGGTGATGGTGACCGGGAAGCTGCCGGTCGGCGTCGACGACGTCGTCGCGATGGTCAGCGTCGAGCTACCGCCGGACTGGATCGTCGCCGGGTTGAACGTCGCGGTCGCGCCGGCCGGGAGACCCGACGCGGACAGCGTGATCGACTGCGCCGCGCCGGAGGTGACCGCGGTGCTGATCGTGGTGGTGGCCGAGGCGCCCGGCTGCACCGAACCCGAAGCCGGGTTCAGCGCGACGGAGAAGTCCGGGCCGCCGCCGCTGCACGAGGTGGGCTCACCGGTCGCCGCGGTGACGGAGATGGCGTCCCACGCGGCCTTGGTGGCGTTGTACTCGGTGCAGCTGCCCGGGAAGAGCGCGATCGCGGCTTCGAGGGTCGCCTTGCGGGCGGCCTTGTGGTTCCACGACGAGGTCTTCTTCAGCAGGCCGTTGTAGAAGATCTTGCCGGCCTTCTGGATGCCGATGCCGGTGACCGAAGAGTTGTTGCAGGTCGGGCTGGTGGGCTTGCCGCCACCCGGGTTCGAGCCCTCGGCCAGCAGGTAGAACCAGTGGTTCTGCGGACCGGCCGCCGCGTGCACCTCGGTGCTCGGGATCGACGACGAGTAGCAGTTCGGGTCGCCGACCTTGGACGGCTGGTACATGTAGCGGATCGGGCCCTGGTCGACCAGGTTGACGCCCTCGCCGACCTCGTAGTCCGGGGTGTCCTTGGCGTTGTTCGCGTACGCCTCGGTCAGCGCGCCGAAGATGTCACCGGTGGACTCGTTCAGCCCGCCGTTCTCGTTGCCGGAACCCGCGCCACCCGGGGTGGTCTGGAAGATGGCGTGCCCGTACTCGTGGGCGACGACGTCGATCGAGGTGGCCTGGCGCTGGTTGTCCTGCGAGTGGCCGAAGTGCGTCGACGAACCGTTCCAGTAGGCGTTGACGTCGGACAGGCCGACCGACGCCGGGTAGCCGCCGCCGTTGCCGTTGATACCGTTGCGGCCCAGCCAGTCGCCGAGCATCTTCCACTCGGTCTGGGACCCGAACAGCGTGTCGACGCAGGCGGTTTCCAGGTCGGTGCCGGAGCCGTTGCCCCAGTTGTTGTCCGGTCCACTGTAGACGGACCCGCCTTCGCGGCCGCAGCTGAGGCCGGTGCGGGCGGGGTCGCGCAGCGTGTACGTGCTGCCGGACTGCGTGGTGTCGATGGAGACCTGGCCGACGTAGTAGCTGTTGCCGGTGCCCACGACGTTCACCGTGGCCGGCTGGGCCTGGCCCTTCGCCCCGGAGGCGAACACCTTGACGTCGTCCCGCTTGTCGAGCACCGCGCCGGTCGCCGCGTCGACGAACACGTGCAGGTTGCTCGGCGCGGTCGCGGTGCGCCCGGTGACGACGACCTCGTACGCGAGCTTCGGGTTCGCCCCGGCCAGCACGACCTTCTCCGGCGTGCTCACACTGTCCACAGTGGGCAGTCGAGCGCGCGCGGTGGCCGCGGCCTTCGCGGCGTCGACGAGCGCCTGCGTCCCGACGCTGATCGGGGCGGTGTCGGCGGCACTGGTGCCGCGCACGCGACCGGCCCCGTCGGCGACGACGACCGCGTCCCCGCCCACGACCCGCAGGCCCTGGTAGGTGCGCTGGTAGGCGCCGTAGAACAGCCCGCCGCCGCCGGCCGTGAGGCCGACGCGCTGGAAGGCTTCGGCGGGGCCGCGCTTGAGCGCGTCGAGCCCGCTGGCGGCCGCTTGGTCGGCGGCGCGGGCGGCGGCGACGTCCGGGGCGGCGGGCTGGGCCGCCGGGGTCGCGCTCGCCGGGGTCACCGGCAGCGCGAGCGTCATGGCGAGCCCGGCGGCGGCCGCCAAGCCCGTTCTGAACCCACGATGGGTCATCGAGGTCTTCCTTCCACGAAGATGGGTGTGGCGAAGGAAAAGGGGACGTGTCCCGGGGACTAACAGGAGGTATGCGTCCGGACGCATCCGAGTAAAGGATCAGCGGTTCCGGGCGTCAATGCGCCGAACGGACCAACACCATGTTCCGGATTCACCGGTCAATTCGTACAAACCCCGCCGGTGCTGGGGATTCGCCGCGCGTTCCGCGCCGGAACGACTTTCGTAGGGACTGTCCCGGACACCATCCGAACGCCGGACGATCTCGATCATCGGGATTCCTCAGCGCCGCTTAGGAAAACGATTCAGTCGGCTTCGGCGCCCAACGCGATCAGCCCGTTCCGCAGCACGTTCGCGGCCTCTTCCTGCTTTCCGATCTCACCCAGCAGTTCGCTCAACGGCCGCAAAGCGCGCACCAGCACGCCCCGCGCCCCGAGCCCGGTGGCGAGCTCGACCGCCGCCCGCAGGTACTCCGCCGCACCGCGGGCGTCGCCGCGCGCCCGGGCCAGCGACCCGAGCTGCAGCCGCAGTTCCGCCGCCAGCGCCGTGCCCGCGACGACGGCCGGGCGGACCTGGTCGAGCAGCGCCGACGCCGTCTGCAGCCGGCCCGCCGCCAGGTACTCGGCCGCCAGCTCGACGGTGATCGCCGGGACGTCGTCCGGCCACGCCGTCTCCCGCGCCGCGCCGAGGTCGGCCAGCGCGCCTTCGACGTCGCCCGCGCGGCCGCGGACCCGAGCCCTGGCCAGCAGGCAGTGCGCCATCGCCGGGTGCAGCGCCCGCTCCTGCATCAGGTCGTAGGCCGCGGAGACGGACGCGGCCGCGTCGGCGAACCGGTCGGCCGCCAGGTGGCTGCGGCACACCTCGAGGTGGCTGCGGGTCAGCTCGGCCAGCACCGCCGGCCCGCCCCGGGCGAGCCGCAGCGCCGACTCGGCGTACTCCGCGGCCCGCTCCAGGTCGCCCTGCCGCAGGTGCCGCTCGGCCAGGCACGCCCGCAGCGTCAGGAGCATCGACGGCTGCGGGTAGCCGTCGCGCAGCAGCTCCGCGTGGCAGGTTTCCAGCAGGTGCAAGGAATACTGCGCCTCGCCCCAGCCGGACAGCACCGCCGCGCGCAGCGGCACGACCATCGCCCGCACCGGCGGCGGCTCGCCCGACAACGCCGTTTCGGCCTCCGCGACGTATTTCGTGCGGACGTCACCGGTCGAGTACCCGGCCAGCCACAGCAGCGCGATCCCCGCCTGCCGCGGCCGGTCGAGGCGTTCGGCCTGGCGCCGGATCCGTTGCATCCGCGGGACCGCGCGGCGGGCGTCGCCGGCCAGGAACCGTTCCGCCGTCTCGATCAGCTCGAGGTCGAGCTCGATCAGCTCGCGCGGGGAGCTGCCGCCGAGCAGCTCGTCCGGCTCGATGCCCAGCTGCTGGGCGAAGAACCGCAGCGCGTCGCCCGACGGCGTCCGCGCGCCGGTCTCGACCGACGACACGTACGCCGCCGAGTACTGCGGTCCGGCCAGTTCGCGCTGCGTGAGCCCGCGCTCGGTGCGCAGCTCACGCAGGCGTTCGCCGACGCTTTCGCTCACTCGGGTCGCCCTTCCACCGGTTCAGGGTAGGCCGCGCGGCGGCGGGGGAGTCGCCCGCCGCCGCACGACCGGGATCAGCAGGCGCCGGCGTCGCTCCACACGGCCCACGAGCCGGGCGCGCCGGGCTCGGCACCGGTCGAGTACCACAGCGACGTCCACTTGTGACCGTTGTGGCCGACGACGTCGTTGGGCACGTACGCCTTCGCGGAGTCCCACTCCGCCAGCCCGTCGCAACCGGTCGGCGGGGTGCCGGTACCGACGGTGAGCGAGAACTGCGCGGTGTGGTCGGCGTCGGTGCCGTCGCCGGTGACCGTCACCTGGCTGGTGCCCTGCGGCGTGGTCGCCGAGGTGGTGATGGTCAGCGTCGCGGTGCCGCCGGACTGGACGCTCGCCGGGCTGATCGTCGCCTTCGCGCCCTCGGGCAGGCCGGTGGCGAGCAGCTGGACGGTCTGGGCGTTGCCCGAGGTGACCCGCGTGGTGATGGTCGTCGTCGCGGTCTGTCCGGGTTGGACGGACGCGGACGTCGGCGAGAGGGTCAGCGAGTAGTCGTTGCCCGCGGGCGGCTGGCCGCTGCAGGTCGGCTCACCGCTGACGGCCGCGACGCTCACGGCGTCCCACGCGGCCTTGGTGGCGGTGAACTCCGCGCAGCTGCCGGGGAAGAGCGCGATCGCGGCTTCGAGTGTGGCCTTGCGGGCCGCGCGGTGGTTCCACGACGACGTCTTCTTCAGCAGGCCGTTGTAGAAGATCTTGCCGGCCTTCTGGATGCCGATGCCGGTGACGGTCGAGTTGTTGCACGTCGGGCTGGCGCTGCTGCCCTGGGAGAGGAGGTAGAACCAGTGGTTCTGCGGGCCGGCCGCGGCGTGCACCTCGGTGCTGGGGATCGACGACGAGTAGCAGTTCGGGTCGCCGACCTTCGACGGGTTGTCCATGTAGCGGATCGGGCCCTGGCCGACGAGGTTGACGCCCTCGCCGACGGTGAAGTCCGGCCGGTCGACGGGGTTGTTCGCGTAGGCCTCGGTCAGCGCGCCGAAGATGTCGCCGGTGGACTCGTTGAGCCCGCCGTTTTCGTTGCCGGAGCCGGCGCCGCCCGGGGTGGTCTGGAAGATGGCGTGCCCGAACTCGTGCCCGACGACGTCCATCGGCGTCGCCTGGCGGCGGTTGTCCTGCGAGTGCCCGAAGTGGGTCGAGGAGCCGTCCCAGTACGCGTTGACGTCGTTGAGGCCGACGCTGGCGCGGAAGCCGCCGCCGGCGCCGTCGATGCCGTTCCGGCCCAGCCAGTCGCCGAGCATCTTCCACTCGGTCTGGACGCTGTAGAGCGCGTCGACGCAGGCGGTTTCCAGATCGGTGCCGGAGCCGTTGCCCCAGGTGTTGCTGCTCTTGGTGAAGATCGAGCCGCCTTCGCGGCCGCAGGCGATGCCGCGGCGGCCCGGGTCGGTCATCGAGTAGGAGCTGCCGGAGCCGGACGTGTCGATCGAGACGGTGCCGCCGTAGTAGGAGTTGCCGGTGCCGGCTTCGCGGACGTCGTCGCGGGTGTCGAGGACCTGGCCGGTCACGCTGTCGACGAAGACGTGCAGCCTGGTCGGACGGGCTTGGTCGTGTCCGGAGACGACGACCTCGTAGGCGAGCTTCGGGGCGTCCCCGGCGAGCACGACGAGCTTCGGCGGGGTCGCGCTGTCCACTGTGGACACCTTGCTCCGGGCGATCTTGGTCGCTTGACCGGCGCTGAGCGTGGCCTGGGTCGGCACTTCGATGGGCGCGGTGCGGGCGGCTTCGGTACCGCGAACCCGGCCGGCGCCGTCCGCGACGACGACCGCGTCCCCGCCGACGACCGGCAGGCCGTGGTAGGTGCGCTGGTAGGAGGCGTAGTAGAGGCCGCCGCCACCGGGGGTGACGCCGGTGCGGACGAAGGCTTCACCGGAGCCCTTGGCGAGCCGGTCGACGCCGTTGAGCGCGGCCTGGTCGGCAGCTCGGGCGGCGAGCGCTTCGGGCGGGGCGGCTTGTTGTCGGGCTGGGACGGCGGCGGCCGGGATCGCCGGCACCGCCGCGAAGGTCAGGGCCAGGCCGGCGATCGCCGCCAGCCCTCGTGGGGATCTCATGGGGCACCTTTCCGGGGAACGCGGGGAGTGTGACCGGCGGAATAACTGGTGTTATTGCGCCGGACGCGTCCGAGTAAAGGTTCCGGTCGTGCGCCGGTCAATGGGCCGAATGGCCTAGTGGTGTCGGTTGAAGATCACGGCTTTGCGGGCGAAACCGCAGGAAGCGGCGAGGTTGACGACTGGTCTGAACCAATTCACCAACTTTGGTAGGGAGTTGGGTTTGGTTCGGACCAGTGAGCCCAGTGGTCCGGCGGATCGGGGTGGTTGCCCGAGCCGGAGCCTGTCGCGCTACCCCTCGGTGCCCGCCGCCGAGTCGAGTCCTCGCCGGTACGCCTCGATGGCCTCGTCCACATGACCACGTTGCCGGAGCACGTCACCCAACCTCAACGCCGTCGAAACCGCCGCCCCGTGCAGCGATGCCCGAGTCTGGATCTCCGCCGCCTCCCGCAGCAGCCGCGTGGCCGTCTCCAAATTCCCCTCGGCCTGCGCGATCTGCCCGCGCAACCCCGTCGCTTCCGCCAGCCCCTCCACATCGCGCTCCAGCAGCGGCCACACCTCCGAGACCAGCGCAGCCGCCTCCGAGGCTGCCCCTTGGCGGAGCCGGACCTCGGCCAGTTCGACCGTCGCCCCCGCGACGCCCTCCTCCGAACCGATCGCCGCCAGCTGGTCGCGGGCCGCTGTCAGCTCCGCGCGCGCCTCGTCCAACCGGCCCAGCCGGCGCAGCAGGTACCCCCGGGCCCAGCGGCAACGGGCCGCGTCGCGGTCGAATCCCACCGACGCGAACAGCCGGCACGCCTCGATCAAGTCCTGCTCGGCCCGCTCCGGCTGCCCGATCGCCTGCCACACCTGCGACGCCTGCCGGTGGAACCGCGCGACGAAGTCCGGCCGCGAAGCCGCCCGGGTCAACCGGACGCCGTCGTGCGCCGCGCGCTCGGCCCGGTGCAGCCCGCCCATCTCCATCAGCGGGTGGATCAACGCGCTGAGCAGGCACAACTCGGCGTCGGCATCGAGCTCCGGGGAAGCCAGCGCCTCTTCGACGCGCGCGATCGCCGTGCCCGCGTCGCCGCTCAGGTACCGGCAGCCCGACCAGCGGTGCACGATCATCGCCCGCAGCCACGGCGGCGCCGCCTCTGCCAGCTCCGCCGCGTGCTCCAGCTCCTTCTGCGCGCCCGCGACGTCGAAGAGCTGCCACTTCACCTCGGCCCGGCAGAACCGCGCGTAGCACTCGACGTCGGCGAGGCGGTAGCCCGCGGCCTGCCGCGCCACCGTCGCGAACCGCTCTTCCGCCACGGCGACCCGGCCCTGTTCGAGGTCGCGGTACCCCTCGTCGAGCGCCGCGCGCAGCTCCTCGGCGATGCCGGGCGGCCGGCCGAACCGCAGCTCGTCGACGGTCAGTCCGAGCCGGCGCGCCAGGTACGCCAGCATCTCCTCCGACGGCGGACGGCTGCCCGTCTCGACCTTCGCGAGGAAGCCCCGGTCGTAACCCGGCTCGGCCAGCTCGCGCTGGGTCCACCCCCGGTCGGTGCGCAACCGCCGGATCCGCGCGCCGAGCGGTTCGGTCATCTCCCCACGGTAGGTCATCACCTGTCAAGTCCCGGAAACGGACATATTGACGCCCTGGCCACGGGCAGGCTAGCGTTAAATAGGAAACTTTCCTAACAAAGCGGAGGCCGATCATGCGCCTGCTTCCCCTCGCGACGGCGGCCGCGCTCGCCGTGCCCCTCGCCGCCACCCCGGCCGAAGCCGCGACGCCGGCCGAGGTGCGCGTCGACCAAGTCGGCTACGCGCTGGGTGAGGCGAAGCACGCATACCTGCTCGGCGGCGCGCCGGGGAAGTTCACCGTCGTCGACGAGCGCGGCCGCACCGTCCGGGAGGGCCGCGTCGGCGCGAGCCTGGGTGCCTGGAACACCCGCTACCCGAACGTCTTCGACCTCGATCTGTCCACTCTGGACCGGCCGGGCACCTACCGCGTGAAGGCCGCGGGAGCGACGTCGCCGCCGTTCCGGATCGACACCGCGAGCCGCCTGTTCCGCCCGCTCGTGCGTGCTACGACCGAGTTCTTCCAGGCTCAGCGCGACGGCCATGACGTCATCCCCGGCCGGCTCGACCGCCGGCCGTCGCATCTCGCAGACACGAAAGCCACCGTCTACGCCGAACCGAAGTTCGCCGGCGAGGGCGGCGACGAAATCGTCGAACCGCTGAAGCCGCAGGGCGGTCCGGTCGACGTCGAAGGCGGCTGGGTCGACGCGGGCGACTTCGTCAAGTTCACCTCCAACACCGCGTACTCGCTGGCCGAACTCGGTTTCGTCCTGCGGGATGACCCCGATCCGGTGCTGGCCAAGGAAGTCCGCTTCGGGCTCGACTGGCTCGACAAGATGTGGGACGGCCGGACCAGGACCCTCTACGCCCAGGTCGGCATCGGCACCGGGAGCGAGGAGTTCGGCTTCCTCGGCGACCACGACGTCTGGCGCAACCCGCAGGACGACGACGCCCTCGACGTCAAGCCCGGCGACCCCGCGTACTTCGTCAAGTACCGCCCGGTGTTCCCGGCCGCCCCGGCGGGCGCGCCGCTGTCGCCGAACCTCGCCGGCCGCGTCGCCGCCGCGTTCGCACTGGGCGCGCAGGTGCAGGTCCACCGCGACCCGCGTCTGGCCCGGCACTACCTGGCCGAAGCCGCCGCGGTGTTCGCCCAGGCCAAGACGACGGACGTCGGCGAGCTCGTCAGCGCGTTCCCGCACGCCTACTACCCGGAGTCGTCCTGGGCGGACGACCTGGAACTCGGTGCGACGCAGCTCGCGCTCGCGGGACGCGCACTGCATGACCCGCGCGCGAACGCCTGGGCCCGCGACGCGGCGAAGTGGGCGAAGGCGTACATCACCAGCGACGACACGAGCACGTTGAACCTCTACGACACCAGCGCGCTCGCCCACGCCGACCTCGCCGGGCTGCTGCGCACCGGCGTCCCCGGCGCCGCGCTGGGCGTCCGGGAACTGGCCGCGGACCTCCGCCGGCAGCTGGACGCCGGCGTCGAACAGGCGAAGAAGAGTCCATTCCGGACCGCTGTCGACGTCACCGACTTCGACGCCGCCAGCAAGAGCTTCGGGTTCGCCGCCACCGCCCGGCTCTACCAGCGCGTCACCGGCGACACCCGGTACGCGGCCTTCGGCGCGCGACAGCGTGACTTCACGCTCGGCGCGAACGCCTGGGGCGTGTCGCTCGTGGTCGGCGTCGGCACGACGTCGCCGCAGTGCCCGCACCACCAGGCCGCGAACCTCGCCGGACCTTCCAAAGTGCTGTACGGCGCGGTCGTCAACGGCCCGAACGGCGCGGACAACTTCGCCGATCTGCCGTTCCCGGCGGGCGCGAAGGAATGCACCCGTCCGTATGAACCCTTCGACGGCCAGGGAAGTCGCTACGCCGACGACCTCAGTTCATGGCCCAGCAACGAGCCGGCCATCGACTTCACCTCCACGGCGCTGCTCGCGTTTTCGCTGCAGTGACATGTGGGGGCCGAGCCCCCACGCCCCCGCCGGGGGCCCCGCCCCCGGACCCCCGGAAAGAAGGTGGGGAGGCCGTAGCATGGCGTAGTGAGCGAACAGTCTGAATGGCCGGACGGCCAGTACCCCGAACGCCCGGTGGAGCGGCACAAGGGCCCGGTCGTGCTGCGCCGCGACCGCCGCGACCAGGGCAGCACCACCGACCAGCGGCTGCTGGACTCGCGCGGCCCGAGCGACTGGGTGCACACCGACCCGTGGCGCGTCCTGCGGATCCAGGCCGAGTTCGTCGAGGGCTTCGGCGCGCTCGCCGAGGTCCCGCGCGCGGTCACGGTGTTCGGCTCGGCGCGCACCAAGCGCGACAACCCGGAGTACGAGCTCGGCCGCAAGATCGGCGGCGCGCTGGCCAACGCGGGCTTCGCCGTGATGACCGGCGGCGGCCCGGGCGCGATGGAGGCGGTCAACCGCGGCGCGGCCGAGGCCGGCGGCTTCTCCGTCGGGCTCGGCATCGAGCTGCCGTTCGAGCAGGGCCTGAACCCGTGGGTCGACCTCGGCGTCAACTTCCGGTACTTCTTCGCCCGCAAGACGATGTTCATCAAGTATTCGCAGGCCTTCATCTGCCTGCCCGGCGGCTTCGGCACGCTCGACGAGCTGTTCGAGGCGCTGACGCTGGTGCAGACCAAGAAGGTCACGAAGTTCCCGGTGGTGCTGTTCGGCAGCGACTACTGGGGCGGCCTCTACGACTGGATCGCCAAGACCGTCCAGGCCGAGGGCAAGATCAGCCCGCACGACCTGGACCTGCTGCACGTCACCGACGACATCGACGACGCCGTCCGCGTGGTGCAGGAGTCCTACCAGGCCTGGGAGGACACCCACTGATGAGCCGGATCTGCGTGTTCTGCGGTTCGTCGATGGGGTTCTCCCCGCGCTACGCCGAGCAGGCGGCGGCGCTGGGCAAGCTCCTGGCCCAGCGCGGCATCGGCCTGGTGTACGGCGGCGCGAGCGTCGGCACGATGGGCGTGGTGGCGGACGCGGCCCTGGCGGCGGGCGGCGAGGTGATCGGCGTGATCCCGGAGGCGCTGTCGTCGGTCGAGATCGCCCACGCGGGCCTGTCGGAGCTGCACGTGGTGGCGGACATGCACGAGCGCAAGGCCAAGATGGCGGCGCTGTCCGACGGCTTCCTGGCGCTGCCGGGCGGCGCGGGCACCCTGGAGGAGCTGTTCGAGGTCTGGACGTGGGCCCAGCTGGGGCTGCACGGCAAGCCGATCGGCCTGGTCGACGTCGACGGCTACTACGGGCCGCTGCTGGCGTTCGCCGACCACATGGTGACCGAGGGGTTCGTCAAGGAGGACTACCGGAAGCTGCTGATGGCGGACGCCGACCCGGCCGCGCTGCTGGACGCGTTCGAGAAGTACGAGCCGCCGGCGCCGCCGAAGTGGGCCAAGGAACCGCCGGGGATCTGACGTTGGTGCTCGCCCGGACGAACGCCGTTCGGGTCCGAGCCAGGGTGGGGTCGTGCCCAGTACTCCATTGTTCACGCACCGGGCAGCTGTTCACGCACCGGCAGCGTTCGGGGGAGGGTGGCGCGGAGAACGTCGAAGTACTGTTCACGGCCCCAATCGGCTCGGTTGCCGATCACGATCAGCCTGCGCTTCGCGCGGGAAACGGCAACGTTGAGCAAGTTGGGCTTCTCCGCCGCCCAGGCACGGGCTCGCTGCTTGCCCGGCCCGCCACCCAGGACGAGGATCACCACGTCGGCTTCCTTCCCTTGAACGGTGTGCACGGTTCCGATGTTCTCCTTGGCGAAGTCCCAGCCGAACTGCGACCCGACGACCCGCTGGCTGCCCTGGACCACCTTCCGGAAGGGACTGATGATCCGGACGTCGTTCAGCGGGACGCCGTCGGCGAGCAGGTCGCGCAGCAGGCGCACCAGCACGAGGCCTTCCTCGGGAATCCACTTGTCTTCCGACTCTCCGGACACGACATCGATCCACTGGTTCGAGCCGGGGTACGGACCGCGGTCACCCGTCCCGTAGACCATCACTGTGCCGCCGTAGGCGATCCGGTTGGAAATTTCGAACATCGGCCGGTCGCACCTCCGATGCACCCGCAACGGCGAGCCCACCCAAAGCGGTGGGCCGTCGTCGTCCTGTGGAAGCGCGGTGCCGAAGCGAGCCAGACGGTCGGCGATCTGCTGAGCCGAAGCTCGTCCGGGAGACCACCTCCGATCCACGCGGAGATGTCGGCTCAACGCATCCTGAGTTGCCTGGGGCAAGGAGACAATGGGCTCCAGCTGCCGGGGATCACCGACGAGCAAGGCGCGTCGAGCGCGCCAGATCCCGCCCACAACCTGCTGCGGAGCCGCTTGCCCGGCTTCGTCGACGAACAACCAGCCGAACGTGTCGGCCCCGAACTGACCGAACAAGCGGGGCAGCGAGGCGAACGTCGTGGAGATGATCGGGACGACGAGGAACAGTGACTGCCAGGCGGCCAGTAGTACGTCCGTCGCGATCGTCAGGCGGTCTCGCAAAGCGGTCATGACGGTGTTCAGGTTGTCCCTCAGCCGAGCCTCGGAACCGAGCACGAAGGCTTTGTGCAGGCGGAGGGCCTCGAGGAAGACGTCGTTCCTCGCGCGGGTGAACTCGGAGTCGGCCCACGGGGTCCACAACTGGAAGTGGTCGGGGTCGCGGAAGCTGTCGGCCTCCGGGAGCACGCCCGGCCACCGTGCGCGAGCCGAGTCGACGATCTCCGTGGTGGCCGTTACCTTCCGGTGCTCCTCCAGGCGTCGCTGCTCGTGGTGCCGGCACTGCCCGGCCAGCCGATTCAGTTCGGCGTCGAGGTTGGCCTGGTGGAACTCGCTTTCCCGAAGCTCTCGGCGGGCGAGTTCGCGGGCGCGGGCGAGCTCGTTGTCGCGTTGACGCCAGTCGGTCAGCCGACGGAACAAGCTGAGCAACTGTTCCCAGAATCCCGGCTTGCGTCGCAGGTGCAGCTCGTATTCCCGATCGGCCTCGGCGAAGGCGCCCCGAGCTCGGTGCAGCCGTGCCGCGACCGCGGGAACGTACTGGTGGGTGCGCCGCCAGTGCTTCTGCGCTTCGGAGAGGTTTCTATCGGCGCTTTCGAGAGCGGCCCGCTCGCGCGCCAGCCGGGTTACCGCTTCGGCGATGAGCTGGCGTTCGTCGGCGAGCTTCCGCACCTTCGCCAAAGCTGTCTTGAACTGGGCCACCGAACGTGCCCAGCCGGCAGCGTCGAGTGGCTCTCGTGCGGCGGCGTCCAGGAGCGCCCGCATCCCCTTGATCTGCTCCGGTTCGGTCTGGTCCTGGTGGTCGGTGCTCGGCGAGGGCCGGCTGTCGCCCCACCAGAAGCTCTTGACGAAGGCCGCGCAGTGGGACTTCTTCCCGAGTTTTGCCGCTACGAGGCCCCACGCTTCGGCGCCGAGCACATGGGTGGCCAGTTCGGTGAAGTAATCGGCGGCCAGGGCGGCTTCTTCGCCACCGCGAACCGCACCGATACCGGGGATCTCCGCCGTGACGTTCTCCGCGGCGTCGTTGCCCGCTGTCGCCAGCAGAATTTCGAACCCGGTGAGGTCGGCACGTGGAGCGCGGACGGTCGCGGTGTAACGGTCCGTGAGAGCGACTTTGCGCGGCGGCCCGGGGAAGCCGTCGACGGGATGGTGCAGCGTGGACAGCGCTTCGGCGCGCTGGACCACGATCGCGGCAAGCACGTCGCGCAGAAGCGTCGTCTTGCCGGTACCCGGGGGGCCGTTGACGGCGAAGACACCGCCACGCGGGTAGAGGTCGCCGATGACCTGGTCGACGGCGAACTGCTGGCTCACCACCAGCGACCGGGCCGGGTCCTGCGGCCATCTTCCCGGCGGGATCCGTGCGGGTTCGACGCCCCGGGTGACCGCCGCGGTGTCCGATCGGACATCGATCCGGTCGCCGGCCGGGATCGTCCGGTCGGCTCGGAGGTACTCGGCGAGTGCGATTCCGGTCTTCCCGCTCTCGACCGCGCCCGCGACGCGCGCCAGGTCGTCCATCAGGTAACTGTTCAAGAAGTTCTGCTCGACGGGCTCGGCCGCGTCGCGGGCTCGGACGACGGAAGTCTTGATTCGGATGCCGCCGGTTCCGAGCAGGTCCTTGATACCCAGTTCGGTCCCCAGCTCCTCGGCGAACCAATGCAGCGCGCGGGAGGTGATGACGAATCGGGGCGCGCTCGATTCGGGTGCTTCTACACCCTCGTCCTTTTCGTCTTTTTCCGAGGTGCCGGGCGAGTTCTGCTTCTTGGGGGTGAGCAGTGCTTCGGCGAACTTCCCGGCGACGGCTCCGGCGACACCGCCCACGATCGGACCGGCCACGGCCCCGACCGTCGCCGCGGCTGCGGTGGTGACGGCTGCTCCGGTGGACTTGGCTCCTTCGGTGCCCGCTTCGACCGCGGCGGACTTCGCCTTGGAGGCGAGCGTGTGCACCGCCGCACGGGCGACGCTCGCGGCTCGGGACTTCAGTGCGGTGGAAGAGGTCAGCGCGTTCAGGGCGGTCGCGAAGTCGCGCTCCTCCTGCTTGAAACCCTCCAGCCAGTCCGGCGTCTCCGGATCCACCTTCGTCGTCCGCCCGATCGCCCAGGCGCAGGCCGACAGTGTTCCGGAGTTTTCGATGAGCGCGCCTCGTGCATCGAGTGTGAAGGCGAACGAGGCGGCTTCACCCCGGAGGGGCTGGTCGACGTACTTGCCGTCGTTGCCGAAGTGCCGCTCCAGAACCGATTGCACCCCGGCGAGGTCGAACAAGCCGCCGTAGACGGTGTATTGCCTGGTCAACCCGGGACGCAGCGGCTTCTTGTGAATCGGATGCCGTTCGTCCCAGGGGCACACCGCACCCGGCGAGAGATCGAGAACCCACTCGCCACTGTTTCGCGCACCCAGCTCGGTCGGCTTGGGTGCTTTTTGCGGGCTGAGTATTTCTATCGATCGCCAGAAACGCAGTATCCGGCCGGCTTCGATTTCGTTCCTCATGGTCCCCCTGTCGCGCCCTCCCTGGCGCCAGGAAGAGTACTAGGGTTACTGAGGGTTCAGCATCAAGTTGCCGAGTGTGCTTGATTTGGATTAATCGCGCGTTCTCGGAGGAATGACGCAGGTTTGCGCATCCACCGGAGTTCGCCGACATTGAACGCGGCTAAGGAACCGCCGGGGATCTGACGTCGGTGCTCGCCCGGACGAACGCGGCCACCGCCCGCGAGCGCGTCCGGTCGGGCCACGCCAGCAGCACCGACGTCCGGGGCGCGTCGAGCACCGGGACGCACACGACGTCCGCGCGCGCGTGGCGGCGGGCCGACTCCGGGACCACCGCGACCACCTGGCCCAGCGCCACGAGCTGGAGCAGCTGCCCCGCGTCCCGCACCTCGGGCCCGCGCCCGTCGCTGCCGGGCCAGCGCGGGAACGGCTCGCCGTCGAGGTCGGCCATGACCAGCGCCGCCCGGCCGGCCAGCCGGTGCCCGCGCGCGAGCATCGCCACCTGGTCCTGCTCCAGCAGCAGCTCGGTGTCGAACCCGACGGAGTCGTCGTGGGGGCCGTGCAGGAACGCCAGGTCGACGCGGCCGTCGCGCAGCATGCGGGACTGCTCGCCGACCCCGCACACGACCACCTCGACGTCGATCGCGTCCGGGTCGGCCCGGTAACCGGGGAGGATCCGCGCGAGCAGGCCGGCGTCGCCGTCGGGCTTCATCACCACGAGCAGCTTCGGCTCCTCCTGCCCCGCGCGCTGCGCCCGGCGGACGGCCGCGTCGACGGCGTCGAGCGCTTTCCGGCTCTCCGCAAGGAAAACCTCGCCCGCCGGGGTCAGGTGCACGCCGCGGCTCGTGCGGTTCAGCAGCGGCACGCCCATGCGGCGTTCGAGCTGCTGGATGGCGCGCGACAGCGGCGGCTGGGCCATGCCGAGGCGCTGCGCGGCGCGGCCGAAGTGCAGCTCCTCGGCGACGGCCACGAAATACGCGAGCTCCCGCGTCTCCATACCGCCAGAGTATCGGCCGATGCGGCATCGGTGTTGGCTCGCGCGGGCAGTCCGCTGGTGTGCTGGAGCCATGGACGAAATCACTCTGGTCACCGGCGCGAACAAGGGCATCGGCCGCGAGATCGCCGCGCAGCTCGCCGCCCTCGGGCACACCGTCGTCATCGGCGCCCGCAACGCGGAACTGGGCGAGAAGGCGGCCGCGGAGCTGGGCGTTTCCTCGGTGGCCCTCGACGTCACCGACCCCGCTTCGGTCGCCGCGGGGGCTTCCGCTCTCGAGGAGCGCTACGGCCGTCTCGACGTGCTGGTCAACAACGCCGCCATCGCCCGCCCGCCGGGCACCGACCTGGCGCAGCAGAGCCCGAGCACGGCCGACCTCGGCACGCTGCGCACGATCTTCGAGACGAACTTCTTCGGCGTCATCACGGTCACGAACGCCCTGCTGCCGCTACTGCGCCGGTCGGCCGCGCCGCGCATCGTCAACGTCTCCAGCAGCGGGGCGTCGCTGGCCAGGAACGCCGATCTCGCCACGCAACTGCCGATCTCGGCGGGCTACACGCCGTCGAAGACCGCGCTGACTTCGTTGACCTTGCAGTACGCGAGGGAGCTGCGCGGCGACGGGGTCCTGGTCAACGCGGTCTGCCCGGGCTACTGCGCCACCGACCTCAACGGCCATTCGGGGTTCCGGACGCCGGAGCAGGGCGCGGTGGCGGCGGTCCGGATGGCGACGATCGGAGCGGACGGCCCGACGGGCACCTTCGTCGACGACGAGGGTCCGGTGCCGTGGTGAGTCAGGCGACGCCCTCGCTGGGCCGCTTGTGGTAGGTGTCCACGTACTCCTGGCCCGAGAGTTCCAAGATCGCGTACATGACCTCGTCGGTGACCGACCGGCGGATCGCCGGCGAGTAGTCCTGCCCCTCGTACCGCGAAAAGTCGAGCGGCTTGCCGAACGTGATGCCGATCTTCGCCAGCCGCGGGATGCGAGCCCCCGCGGGCTGGAGGCCCTCGGTGCCGGTCAGCGCCACCGGGACCACCTTCGCGCCCGTCGCCAGCGCCAGCGCCGCGACACCCGTGTGGCCGCGGTGCAGCCGGCCGTCCAGCGAGCGCGTGCCCTCGGGGTAGATCGCGAAGACGCCGCCCGCGTCGAGGACCTTGCGGGCCGCCTCCAGGGCGGCCAGCCCGGCCTGGGCGTTGCCGCGCTCGACCGGGATGTAGCCGAGGCCGCCGACGAACCCGGCCATCAGCTTGCCCTTGACGCCCTTGCCGGTGAAGTACTCCGCCTTGCCGAGGAACTTGACCCGCCGCGGGGTCGCGAACGTGATCACGCCGGTGTCGAGCGCGGCGCGGTGGTTGGCCGCCAGCAGCACCGGGCCGTCGGCGGGCACGTTCTCCACGCCGTGCACCTCGGGCCGGTACACCGCCCTGGCCAGCGGGCCCAGCACGAACCGGACAAGCAGCGCGATCAAGTGGTCCTCCTCCTCGGGTGCGGTGCCACCAGCATGGCACGATCGTTACTCGTGAGTTGGTTCGAGCGGCGTACGTGGCAGGAGCCCGGGTGGACGCCCGGGGACATCGTGACCGCGAAGGGTGACCGGACGGTTTCGGTCGTGCTACCGGCGCTGGACGAAGAGCGGACCGTGGGTGACGTCGTCGCGTCGGTGCGCCCGCTGGTCGGGACCGTCGTCGACGAACTGATCGTCATGGACTCCGGCTCGACCGATCGGACGGCCCAGGTCGCCCGGGCCGCCGGTGCGCGGGTGGTGCGCCGCGAGGACGTCCTGCCGGACTTGCCGCCGGTGCCCGGCAAGGGCGAGGTGCTGTGGCGCTCGCTGGCCGCGACCAGCGGCGACGTCGTCGTGTTCCTCGACTCCGACCTCGTCGACCCGGATCCGGCGTTCGTGCCCTCGCTGCTCGGGCCGCTGCTCACCGAAACCGGCGTCCACCTGGTCAAGGGCTTCTACCGCCGACCGCTGCGGCTGGAGAGCACCGGCGGCGGCCGCGTCACGGAGCTGCTGGCGCGGCCGGTGCTCTCGGCGCTGCGCCCGGCGCTCGGCGGGCTGGTCCAGCCCCTCGGCGGCGAGTACGCGGGCACGCGCGAGTTCCTCGAGTCGGTGCCCTTCGCGGCCGGCTACGGCGTCGAGATCGGGCTGCTGCTCGACGCCGAAGCGCGCTACGGCCTCGACGGGCTCGCGCAGGTCAACCTCGGCGTCCGCAAGCACCGGAACCGATCACTGTTGCAGCTGGGTGCGATGTCCCGGCAGATCCTGGGCACGGCGCTGGCCCGCTGCGGCGTCCCGGCCGCGGACGCGCCGTTCACGCAGTTCGTGCAGGTCGACGAGGAGTGGCTGCCGGACGTCACGGACGTCCGGGTTGCCGACCGGCCGCCGATGCGGGAAGTGCTCGCCCGTCCTCGAGGGTGACGACCTCGTCGAAGCCCGCCAGGTGCTCCGGCCGGTGGGTGACGAGGACGACGCTGCCGTTCGCTTTCGCCAGCACCTTCGCGAGGACGGCGTCGCCGTGCGCGGGGTCGAGGCCTTCGACCGGCTCGTCGAGGACCAGGACCTCCGGCGCCGCGAGAACGGCCCGGGCGAGGATCAGCCGTTGCCGCTGACCGCCGGAGAGCGCGTCGCCGTCCGGGCCGGTGTCGCGGTCGAGGCCGAGGTCGAAATCGGCGGTCGCGCAGGCCGCCGCCAGTTCGTCGTCGGTCGCGTCCGGCTTGGCGAGCAGCAGGTTTTCGCGGACGGTCGTGTGGAAGACGTGCGCGTCGGCTTCGGCGCCCGAGATGATCCGCGGCAGGTCGGCGTACTCGGCGAGCGGGTGGCCGTCGAGGAGCACGTGACCGTCCGTCGGGGTCTCGCTGCCGAGCAGGAGCCGCAGCAGCGTCGTCTTCCCGGCGCCGCTGGGGCCTAGGATCCCGACGCGCTTGCCGGGTGGCAGGTCGAGGTCGATGTGCTGCAACGCGGGGGCACGTCCCGGGTACCGGACGCCTGCCTTTTCCAGCCGGAAGTGTCCACTTTGTACTTTCTTCGTGCGCGGGGCGGGCGCGGGCGTCTCGAGAACGGCCTTCACGCGGGCGGCCGACGCACGGATCTCGGGCACGCGCCGGGCGGCGCCGATCAGCGGGAGGACGACCTCGAAGCTCGTCAAGGCGGCGAGGGTCAACGCCGCGGTCCATGGCACGGAGGCATGGCAGAGCAGCGCGACGGCCACGGTGGTCAGCAGCTGGACCAGCGTCCCGGCGGCGGCCGCCGCGGCGACTTTGCGCGAAACGGTCCGTTCGTTGCGCGCGAGCCGGTCGACGACCGCGGTCGCCCGGTCGCGGTGGTCGTCGAGCGCACCGGCGGCGACGAGTTCCCGGTGCCCGGTGACGAGTTCGACAGCGCGTTCGGCGAGTTCAGCCCGCTTCGGAGCCTCTTCGCGAGCGGCTCGCCGGGTGATCCGGATGACCAGCCACGGCAGCAGCACCCCGGCGACGACCAGCCCGGCACCGAGCGCGACGGCGGCGGACACGGACGCAGTCAGCGTGACCGCGACGGCGGTGGTCCCGACGAGAGCGGCGACGCCCGCGGGCAGCAGCCACCGCAGGACGGCGTCCTGCAGAGCGTCCACATCGGACACCAGTCGCGTGACGAGATCACCGCCGGACAACCGCGAGCCAGGTACGAGAGCCTCGTAGACGCGGGTCCGGACGGCGCCGAGCCAGCGCAGGACGACTTCGTGGCCGGCGAGGCGTTCGGCGTACCGGAGACCGCCGCGGAGCAGGGCGAGCGTCCGGACGCCGACGATGGCGACGGTCAGGGCGCCGAGCGGCGGCTGTTCGGCGGCGCGCAGGAGCAGCCACGCGGCGGTGGCCATGAGCGCGAGGGCGGCGAGTTCGGCGCCGGCACCGAGGAGAGCGGCGCGAAGCAGCCGGAAGACGTCCCTTGTGGACAGAGCCCAGACGCTCACGCCGCCACCTCCGCGCACACGCGCCCGTCGCGCAGCCCGATCACCCGATCCGCCAGCGAGACCATCGCCGGTCGGTGCGCGACCAGCACCGCCGTGCGCCCGGGCAGCAACCGCCGGGTCGCGGACAGGACCGCGGACTCCGTGCGGGAATCCAGCCGGGCCGTCGGTTCGTCGAGCAACACCAATCCCGCCGAAGTCCGTGCCAGCGCGCGTGCCAATCCGACGCGCTGACGCTGGCCCGCCGAGAGAACTTCGCCCAGCTCGCCGATCGGCGTCTCGAACCCGGCGGGCAACCCCGCGGCGACCGAGTCCAGCGCGGCCGCCCGGGCGGCCGCGGGAACGTCGGCCGGCGAGCCGAGGGAGATGTTGAACGCCAAGGTTCCCCGGAACAACGTCGGCCGCTGCGGGACCCAGGCCACGTCGGCCAGCCAGTCCGCGGGCGACAAGGAACGCAGGTCCACGCCGTCCACGAGCACCCGTCCCGAAGAGGGCGCCACGAACCCCAGCAGGACGGCCAGTATCGTGCTCTTCCCCGACCCGCTGGGCCCGACGAGAGCCACCTGTGAACCGGCGGGCAGCGAAAAGTCCACTTCGGACAAAGCCGGAACGCCTTCGTAACAAACCGAAACCCGCTCGAAGACGATCGACGGCGCACCGCGCCGCCGAGTGACCACAGCCGAACGCGAAGAGACCACCGGCACCGCGAGAGCCTCTCGCAACGCCGTCAACCCTTCCGCCGCCGCGTGGAACTTCGCGCCCGCCGCGCGCAGCGGCAGGTACGCCTCCGGCGCCAGCACGAGGATCAGCAGCGCCGTCCGGGCGTCGAGCTCGCCCGCGAGCAGCCGGAACCCGATCGGCACCGCGACCAGGGCGACCGACAGCGTCGCGACCAGCTCCAGCACCAGCGACGACAGGAAGGCCACCCGCAGTGTCTTCAGCGTCGCGTCGGCGTGGGCGGCCGCCATCGAGCGGACCGTCGAAGCCTGTGCGGACGCCCGGCCGAATACGCGAAGGGTCCCGAGCCCGCGCACGACGTCGAGGAAGTGCCCGCCCAGCTTCAGGAGCAACGACCACTGCCGCGACGTCCGGGCGGCCGTGTGCTTCCCGACGAGGATCGCGAACACCGGGATCAGCGGCAGCGTCGCCGTCACGACGAGCGCCGACACCAGGTCCGTGGTGAACAGCCGCACGACCACCGCGATCGGCACCACCACCGAGACGACCAGCGACGGCAGGTAGCCCGTCAGGTAGCTGTCTGTCGCGTCGACGCCCCGCGTGACCTGCGTCGCGACGACGCCGGCGCGCTCCGGCGACGAGCCGAGCAGCCGCCGCCGGAGCCCGCCGCGCACCGACGCCGCGAACCGTCCACTGAGGACACCATGACCCCAGGTGAGCGCGACCCGGCCGAGTACCGCCACGACCAGGAACAGGGACACCCCGCCGCCCGTGAGCAGCGCGGCCAGCCCTTCGGCTTGGAGCAGCACCGCCACCGCGGAGAGCACGCCGAGCGCGGCCAGCGCGGACAAGTACCGCCGGAGGCCAGGCAAAGCAGGCACGGGAACTCCTAGAAGTGCAGCAGCGAGCGCTGGTCGACGGGGTGCCGGTGCGCGCGCCAGGTCAGCCACTGCACCACCAGGAGCACGACCAGCGCCGGGGCGGCGAACCAGCCCAGGACCGCGAACGTCCCGGACGTCGTCGCGGCGTCGCCGACGGTCAGCGCGGCTCCCGAAGACACCAGCACGGTCGGGAACCGCAGCGTCCCGGCCAGCAGCGCCGGGCACGCCGACAGCACCATCGACCCGACGAGCGCCACCCGGTGCCGGCGCGTCCGCAACCCCAGCCAGCAAGCGGCGAACGCTCCGAACGCCAACACGGCGACACCCACGCCGAGTGCCGTCACGCCGTCCAGCGCGAAGTACCCCCAGCCCGTCGCGATCACCAGGAACGCGAACACGGGCGCGGTGAACGAGCGGGCCAGCCGCACCGCGCGGCCGGTCAGCTCCGCCGGTGCGCGGACCGCGAGGAACGCCGCGCCCTGCAGGCAGAACAACGCGACGAACCCGAGCGCCCACAGCGCCGCGTACGGGTTGAAGAACGCGAGCACGTCGGCGATCGGCGGCAGGCCGAGCACCAGGTTGCCGAGGAACAGGCCCCACGACAGCGCCGTCACCAGCGCGCCGCCGACGATGCCGGCCGTCCAGGCGCCGCGGCGCGCGTCCGGGCGGCGGCTGCGCAGCTGCATCGACGCCGTGAACGTGACCAGGCCGAGCAGCAGCGTCACGACCAGGACGTACGCCCCGCTGAACACCTTGCCCTCCAGGTGCGGGAACGCGCCGAAGAGCAGGCCGACCGCGGCCACCAGCCACACCTCGTTGGCCAGGAAGAACGGCCCGAGCGCGCCGAGGGTCCGCCGCCGCTTCCGTTCGTCGGCCTCGAAGGCGGGCAGCAGCATGCCGACGCCGTAGTCGTAGCCCGCCAGCGCGAAGTACCCGCAGGTCAGCAGGCCGAGCACGCACCACCAGAAAGTCGCCATCGGTCAGACTCCGCTCAGGACGGGCAGTCCGGCGGGCTCGTCGACCGGGTCCGGGCCGCGCTTGGCGACGCGCGCCATGAGCACCCAGTCGGCCACCGCGAGCGCGGCGAACAGCACGGAAAAGGCGATGAAGGAGAACAGGAGCTGGCCGGCGGGGACGCCCGCGATCGCGTCCGCGGTGCGCAGCTTCCCCCAGACCAGCCACGGCTGGCGGCCGAGCTCGCGCACCAGCCAGCCCATGATCGCGGCGATGAAGGGCAGCGGGATTGCGGCAACCATCAGGTAGTGCAGGAACCGGGCCCTGGTGATCCAGTTCTTGACCAGCAGCAGCGTGCCGAGGATCGCGCAGAGGAACATCAGGAAGCCGAGCCCGATCATCGCCCCGAGCGGCGCGCCGACCGCGCTCTCGCCCAGCTTGTCCGGCTGGTACAGCTTGAGGTGGCCGAACTGCGCGAAGCCCTGGTTGACCACGAAGATCGAGCCGACGAGCGCGGTGACGACGCCGATCCGCATGGAGCGGCGGAAGAACTCGACCTCGCTCGTGCGCTTGAGGAAGTGCCACGCGCTGACGCCGACGACGAAGAACCCGCCGGTCACCAGCGCGGCGCTGAGCACGTGCGGCAGGGACGCGGTCAGCGCCGGGTTCGAGAACAGCGCGCCGAAGTCGTCGAGGTGCAGCGTGCCGCCTTCGAGCCGGCTGCCGACCGGGTTCTGCAGGAACGAGTTGGCCAGCATGATGAACAGCGCCGACGCGTACGCGGTCAGCGTCACCAGCCAGATCAGCGCCAGGTGCAGCCACTTGTGCAGGCGCCCGAAGCCGAAGATCCACAGGCCGAGGAACGTCGACTCGAGGAAGAACGCGACGAGCGTCTCGATGGCCAGCGGTGCGCCGAAGACGTCGCCGGCGAAGGCGGAGAGGCCGGTCCAGGTGAGCCCGAACTGGAACTCCATCACGATGCCGGTGACGATCCCCAGCGCGTAGTTGATGACGTAGAGGCGGCCCCAGAAGCGCGTCATCCGCAGCAGCTCGGGCTTGCCGCCGAGCGTCCAGCGCGTCTGCATCACGGCCACCAGCGTGACCAACCCCAGCGTGAGCAGCACGAACAGGAAGTGCAGCGATGTCGTCGTCGCGAACTGGAGTCTCGCGACCGGGAGAGCGTTCATGTAGACAGGCTACACATAGTCTGGCTACATGTAGCAAGGCGACGTGTAGACTGCGTACCCATGAAGGCGGACATCCTGCGCGGCCACCTCGACGCGCTGCTGCTGGCCGTGCTCGACGGCCGCAAGCTGCACGGCTACGCGATCATCGAGGCGCTCCAGCTGCGCAGCGACGGCGCGCTCGACCTGCCCACCGGCACCGTCTACCCGGCGCTGCGCCGGCTCGAACGGGCCGGCTGGCTGGCCAGCGAATGGGACGTCGTGTCCGGCCGCAAGCGCCGGACCTACCGCCTCACCCGCTCCGGGGAACAGGCCTTGGCTGCCGAACGCACCGAGTGGCGGGAGTTCACCACGGTCATCGGGGGAGTGCTGGGGACATGATCGACGAATACCTGGGGGACCTGGACCGCAGACTGCACGGCTGCGGCCGGTTCAAGGCCGACCTGCTGGAAGAAGCCCGCGACGGGCTGCACGACGCCGCCGACGCCTACCGCGCGGGCGGCTGGAGCGACGAAGACGCCGAGCGCCGCGCGGTCGCCGACTTCGGCCCGGCGGCCGTCGTCGCCCGCGACTACCAGGCCGAGCTCGGCATGCTCAGCGGCGTCCGGACGCTGTGGAAGCTCGTGCTGGGCGTCCCGGCGATGCAGATCGCGTGGGACTACGCGCGAATCCTCACCTTCGGCGAGTGGACGAGGCTCTCGACCCCGACGCCGGAGTGGTACAAGGTCGTCACGCACGCCGCGCACGGCGCGGTGTTCGTCGTGCCGGTGATCGGGCTGCTCGCGCTGCTCGGCATCCGCTGGCTGAGCCGGCGGCTGGACGGCACCGGGCTCGCCCGGTTCTGCGGCGTGCTGATCGCGATCGCCGTCGGCGTCAACCTCGCCTCGGTCGGGCTGCTGATCTCCGCGACCGGGTTCGTCGACGTCTCGCGGCTGTTCCTGAGCGTCCCGTGCGCCCTGTTGATGGTCGCCTGGGTGCTGCTTTCGCTGCGGCTCGTCGTGCTCGCGAGACGATCCTGGGGCGGGTATGCCACGATCGTCGCGTGACGACCGCGCTGATCTACCTCGTAGTCATGCTGCTGGTGGCCGCCGTGGTGTTCCTGCTCGCCGCGGTCGTGTTCGGCCGGGGTGAGGAGCTCGCCCCGCTGCCCCCGGGCAGTTCGCCGACGCGGCTGCCCGCCGAGGACATCACCGGCGAGGACCTGACCGAGGTCCGGTTCCAGCTGGTGCTGCGCGGCTACAAGATGTCCGAAGTGGACTGGGTGATGCGCCGCCTCGGCGTCGAGCTCGACGGGCTGCGCGCCCGGGTCGCCGAGCTGGAGCAGCGCGAACGCGAGCGGGAGAGCTCGCCCGAAGGCGCCCAGTGACGGATCTGATCCTGTCGGTCGACGTCCGCGCGCCGGCCGGCACGACCTGGCTCGCGCTGACGGACTGGACGCGCCAGGGCGAGTGGATGCTCGGCACCGAGGTCGAGGTCGTCGAGGGCAACGGCCGCAGCGTCGGCTCGCGGATTTCGGCGTTCACCGGGCTGGCCGGGCTCGGGTTCACGGACACGATGGAGATCACCAGCTGGGAGCCACCGGTGCGGTGCGGCGTCCGCCACCTCGGCAGCGTCGTCCAGGGTACGGGCGTGTTCCAGGTGGTGCCGAAGGGCGCGACGCGCTCGACGTTCGTCTGGGCCGAGCACCTGCGGCTCCCGTTCGGGCCGCTGGGCCGGCTGGGCTGGCCGGTCGTGCGGCCGGCGTTCGCGCTGGGAGTGCGCCTGTCGCTGCGGCGGTTCGCGCGGTTCGCGGAGGACTATTCGGTGGGTGGGGATGAGTGAGCTTCTCGGCGCCGACGGCGTCGCGCGGTGCAGCTGGGGCAATTCGACGCCGGACTACGTCGCGTACCACGACGAGGAGTGGGGCGTCCCGCTCCACGGGCAGGACGAGCTGTACGAGCGGCTGTGCCTCGAGTCGTTCCAGTCGGGGCTGTCGTGGATCACGATCCTGCGCAAGCGGGAGGGCTTCCGGAAGGCGTTCAAGCAGTTCAAGCCGGCGAAGGTGGCGAAGTTCGGCGACGCCGACGTCGAGCGGCTGATGCAGGACGCGTCGATCGTGCGGAACCGGGCGAAGATCCTGGCGGCGATCAAGAACGCGCAGGCGATCGCTTCGCTGGACACGCCCTTGGACGACCTGCTGTGGTCGTTCGCGCCTTCTTCGCACAAGCGTCCCGCGACGATGGCGGACGTCCCGGCCATCACGGACGAGTCCAAGGCGATGGCCAAGGAGCTGAAGAAGCGCGGGTTCGTCTTCCTCGGCCCGACCACGTGCTACGCGCTGATGCAGGCGACCGGCATGGTCGACGACCACGTCGAAGGCTGCTTCCGGGCCGCCTGACCCGGAAGCAGCACCTCGCTACTTGCCCTGGAAGTTCGGCTTGCGCTTGCCGACGAAGGCCTCGACGGCCTCGGTGTGGTCGGCGGTCGCGCCGAGCGCGGTCTGGGCGGCGTCCTCGGCGTCGAGGGCTTCCTCGAACGTCGACTGCGCGGCCAGGTTGAGCACGCCCTTGATCTTCGCGTAGGCCACGGTCGGCCCGTTCGCCAGCTTGGCCGCGATCTTCTGGGCGCGGGCCGGCAGCTCCTCGTCCGGCACGACCTCGCCGACCAGGCCGAGGCGCAGCGCCTCGGCCGCGTCGACGGTCCGGGCCAGCAGCATCAGCTCGGCGGCGCGGCCGTAGCCGACCAGCCGCTGCAGCGTCCACGACGCCCCCGAGTCCGGGCCGAGGCCGACGTTGGCGAAGGCCATCAGGAACGACGACGACTCGGCGGCGATCCGCAGGTCGCTGGCGTAGGCGAAGGCGGCGCCCGCGCCGGCGGCCGTGCCGTTGATCGCCGCGATCACCGGCTTCTCCATCGACACGATCGCCTTGACGATCGGGTTGTAGTGCTCCTTCACCGTGTGTAGCGGGGCGGGGTCACCCGCCTGGAGCAGCCCGACGTGCTCCTTCAGATCCTGGCCGGCGCAGAACGCCTTGCCGGAGCCGGTGAGCACGACCGCGCGGACGGCTTCGTCGCCGGACGCCTCGCGCAGCGCCGCGAGCAGTGCTTCCTTCAGCTCGACGGTCAGCGAGTTGTACGCCTGCGGCCGGTTGAGCGTGAGGGTGCGCACGCCATCGGCGTCGGCGGACAACAGGACGTCGGATGTGGTCACGTCTTCTCCTTGCGCGGAAACATCGGTCGTCCGACAGTCTTCCACCCCGTGCGAGCCGCATACCAGCACCGATACGGCGGCAAAAGATCGGTCCGCTGATGCGCCCGGCCGCTGATGAGGGACAATGGACACCAGACCCGGCTGGCTTTCACGCGAGCGCGACCCGGGCGCGCCGGTTGAGACGGAGGGAGCACGCTATGGCGGCCATGAAGCCCCGGACCGGAGATGGTCCCCTCGAAGTGACTAAGGAGGGGCGGGGCCTCGTGATGCGCGTACCGCTCGAGGGTGGTGGGCGACTCGTCGTCGAACTCTCCGCGGAAGAAGCGAAGGACCTCGGCGCCGCTTTGGCGGAGGTCACCGGCTAGCCGATCCCCCCGAACCGTCCTTCCGTCGCACCCCGGTCTCCCTTCGGAGGCCGGGGTCGCGGTTCCTCTGCGCCCGAAGGTTGCTCACTGTGCGTAATCCGCTACCCCCCGTTCCGACCAACGTGCTCGAGATCGAGGTCGCGGGCGACCTCCGCCGCGGCGCCCCGACGGCCCGGCTGGTGACCGCGCCGGCCGACGACGTCGAGTCCGAGCCGCTGGAGATCGGCGGCGTCCGGATCACCGGCAAGGCGGGCGACGTGCAAACGGTCCCGGCCGACGGTCCCCGCTGGGTGGCGGGCCTGGGCGACGGCGAGCCGAAGCAGTACCGGAAGGCGGGCGCGGCGCTGGTCCGCGCGGTCAACGCGGCGCTGGCCGACGACGTCGACCACGGCGGCAAGGCGTTCCGCGCGGTGCAGCTGGAGCTGCCGGAGGAGGCGTCCGGCGAGCACGTCACCGAGCTGGCGCTGGGCCTGTTGCTGGGTGGTTACAAGTTCAAGGTGACGGGTTCCGACCCCTCGCCGTCCGTCCGGACGATCCGGCTGGTGACGTCCGATCCGGGTCTTGGCGAGCTGGTTTCCCGGGCGTCGGTGCTGGCCGCGGCGACGGCGCTGACCCGGGACCTGGCGAACACCCCGTCCAACGTGAAGACGCCGGCGTGGCTGGCGGACACGGCGGCCCGCGTGGCCGGCCCGCGCGTCGAGGTGTCGGTCCGCGACGAGAAGTGGCTGGCGGCGCAGGGGTTCGGCGGAGTCCTGGCGGTCGGCGGCGGTTCGTCGCGGCCGCCGCGGCTGGTCGAGATGGCGTACCGGCCGTCGGGGGCGTCCCGGCACCTGCTGCTGGTGGGCAAGGGCATCACGTTCGACACGGGCGGCCTGTCGATCAAGCCGGCCGACGGAATGCACTTGATGCGCACGGACATGGCGGGCGGCGCGGCGGTGATCGCGGCGGTGCGCGGCATCGCTGCTCTCGGGCTGCCGATCCGCGTGACGGCTTTGGTCCCTTGTGCGGAAAACCACGTGTCGGGGTCGTCGTACCGGCCGGGCGACATCGTCCGCCACTACGGCGGCAAGACGACGGAGGTCGGCAACACGGACGCGGAGGGCCGCATGGTCCTGGCCGACGCGCTGGCGTACGGAATCCGCCGCTTCAGCCCGGACGTGGTGGTCGACGCGGCAACGTTGACGGGCGCGATGAAGGTGTCGCTGGGGCTGCGAACGGGCGGGTTCTTCGCATCGGACGCGTCGCTGGCCGCCGAGGTGATCGCGGCGGGCGCGCGGGTGGGCGAGGCGTGGTGGCGAATGCCGCTGGTGGAGGACTACGCGGAGAACGTCCGCGGCGAGTTCGGCGACGTGCGCCAGACACCTGCGGGGCCGGGGAGCATCACGGCGGCGTTGTTCTTGCGCGAGTTCACGGAGGGGTTGCCGTGGGCGCACTTGGACATCGCGGGGCCGGCGCGGTCTGAGAAGAACTACGACGAGGTGGTGCCGGGAGCGACGGGGTTCGCGGCGCGGACGTTGGTGGAGCTGGCGGCTTCGCTGGGCTGACGGGTTGTCCACAGGCCGGTTGGGCTGTGGACAACCGGCTGTTCGGGGTCGGTGTTGTCGGTGGGGGCCGATAGACTGGAGCCGGGACGCCCCCCAGGGTTGGGCGGGGGCTGTCCGGCGCCGGCCCTGGTGGCTTCACCCTCCGGCAGCAGTCGCCAGCACGTGGTCGCGGAAGCCCGCCACCGCCGGGGTCATCGGCTCCTCCGCCCGCCAAACCAGCCCGATCGTCCGATAGGGCCGCGGCTCCAGCGGCACCTCCGCCACCCCCGCCGGCGTCCCCGGGCCGAACCGCGGCAGCAGCGCCACCCCCAACCCCGCCGCCACCAGGCCGCGCACCGTGTCCGACTCCTGTCCCTCGAACGCGATCCGCGGGGTGAACCCCGCCGCCGCGCACAGTTCGTCCGTCAGCGTCCGGACCCCGTACCCCTGCTCCAGCAGCACGAACTCCTCCGACGCCAGCTCCGCCACCCGCACCGACCGCCGCCCGGCCAGGTGGTGGCCCGCCGGGACCGACAGCAGGATCTCCTCGTCCACCAGCCCCGCCGAGGCCAGCGACGGCACCGAGGGCAGCGGCGCCACCAGCGCCAGGTCCAGTTCGCCGTCCGCCAGCCGGTCGACCATGTCCTGCCGCGAGCCCTGGACCAGCGTGAACCGCACCCCCGGGAACCGCGCCCGGTACTCGCGCAGCAGCGCAGGCACCAGCGACCGCCCGAGCAGGTGCAGGAACCCCAGCACCACGTGCCCCGACTCCGGCGCCACCTCCTCGCGCGCCAGCCGGACGCCGCTCTCCACCGCCGCCAGACCGCGTTCGGCCGCCTCCGCCAGCAGTTCCGCCGCGCGCGTGAGCCGGATGCCGCGGCCGTCCGGGACCGTCAGCGGCGCCCCCAGCGCGTCGGCCAGCGCCGCCAGCCGGCGGCTCACCGTCGGCTGGGGCACGCCCAGCAGCTCGGCCGCGCGTGTGACGTTCCTCGTCTCCCGCAGGGCGGCCAGCAGCGGCAGGTGCGGCGCCACCTGCGCCGACAGCGAGTCATACGTCACCGCATCGATTCTGCCAGCCGACTGCATTAGACGTATTGGTTAGGCCTGCTTACTTTCAGGTGGTGACCTCCACGCGCCGAGTCAAGACCGCCGTAGCCGCGGCCGGGATCTCCTCCTTCGCCCTGCTCTACGCGCCGCAGCCGGTGCTGCCCCAGCTCGCCGCGCAGTACCACCTCGACCCCGGCGGCGCGGCGCTCGCGGTCAGCGTCGCGACCGGCGCGCTCGCCATCGCCGTCCTGCCGATCGCCGCGCTGTCCGAGGTCGTCGGCCGGCGCCCGGTGATCCTGACGTCGGTGATCGCGTCCGTCGTGTTCGGGCTGCTGCTGCCGCTGATGCCGACGTACCCGGCGTTGCTCGTCCTTCGCGCGCTCCAAGGCATCGCCATCGCGGGCTTCCCCGGCGTCGCGGCGGCGTACCTGGCCGAACGGCTCGGCCGCGCGGGCGTCGCGGCGGCCGTCGGCGCGATGATCGCGGGCAACACCATCGGCGGCATGCTCGGCAGGCTGGCCAGCGGGTTCACCGCCGGACCGCTGGGCTGGCGCGGCGCGCTGTACGTCGTCGCGGGCGTGGGCGCGATCTGCTCGGCGATCACCGTCGTGACGCTGCCGCCGGGCACGCACCCCCGCGGCGACGCGCAGCTCCGCGCCGTCGCGAAAGGCCTGGTCACGGCGTTGAGCAAGCCGGTCCTGCTGGCCCAGTACGCGGTCGCGCTGCTGGCGATGGGCTCGTTCGTCGCGCTCTACAACGCGGCCGGCTTCCGGCTGACGGGCGACCCGCTGGACCTGTCGCCGGCGATCGCGTCCCTGGTGTTCCTGGCGTACGCGACGGGCTCGGTGTCCTCGGCGGCGGCCGGCCGGCTGGTGGCGCGCGTCGGCCGCCGCCGGGCGTTGATCGGCGCGTTGCTGCTGACGGCCGTGGGCGCGGCACTGACGTTGCCGGACTCGTTGCCGCTGGTGATCGCCGGTTTCCTGGTCCTGACGTGCGCGTTCTTCGCGGCGCACGCGGTCGCGAACGGCTGGGCGGCGGCCGACGCACCGGAGAACGCGCGCGGACAGGTGGGCGGCATGTACACGGCGACGTACTACCTGGGCAGCAGCGTCGGCGGGGCGGCGGGAGCGTGGGTGTACGGGCACGCGGGCTGGCCATGGCTGATCGCGCTGGTGGCGGTGTGGCTCCTGCTGGCGGCGGCCGCGGTCGGCGTCGGCACGCGAGTCCGCGAAGAGCGGCGCGAGCTGGTCAACGCCGCGTGAGCCGACGCCCGTCCGCGGTGCGCCGGACGGGACGTCATGAACGACTCGTTCACCTCGTCCGACGCCAGGGCTCCGGCAAATTCGTGGCCGCGCGGTCTGCCCGGCGTCGCGGCGATGTCATGAAAGGGTCGTTCATGTCGTCTGACGAGGTGAACGACCCGTTCATGACGTACGGGCGACCGGATCGGCCGCGCTGACCTGACTTTGCCGGGACCCTGTCGTCCGACGCCAGGAAAGAGTCGTTCATGACGTCCGGGGCCGCCGCCCATGCCACCTCGATTTTGCGGAGCCCCGGCCCAAGCCCCACCAGACAGCCCCCGCCACTCCCAGGGGGGCGTCCCCGCTCCAGTCTATCGGCACCCACCGACGAAAGCCCCCGCCGAGGCCCAGTTGCCCACAGCCGCCGCGACCTGTGGACAACCGCTCAAACAGCCGCCGCGACCAGCAGCCCGCCACCCACCGGCAGCAGTGCCGGCACCAGCCGTTCGTCCTCCCGGAAAGCCCGCGCGACCTCGCGCAACGCGAGCGTCTCCGGATCCCGGTGCGACGGGTCGATCACCCGGCCACCGGCCAGCACGTTGTGGAACGCGATGATCCCGCCCCGCCGCAGCAGCGAGACCCCCAGCTCGTAGCACCCCGGGTACTCGATGTGCGCCGAGTCGACGAACACCAGGTCGTACCCGCCCGGCGTCAGCCGCTGCAGTACGTCCAGCGCGCGCCCGATGATGAGCCGCGTGCGGCCCGGTGCGTAGCCGGCCTCGCGGAACGTCGCGCGTGCCGCACGCTGGTACTCCGGCTCGACGTCGATCGAGGTCAGGATGCCGTCGGGGGCCATGCCGCGCAGCAGGCTCAGCCCGCTCACCCCGGCCCCCGTGCCGACCTCGACGACCGCCTTCGCGCACAGCGTCGCGGCCAGGAAGCGCAAGGTCGCGCCCGCACCCGCGCTGAGCGGGGTGCAGCCCAGGTCCTCGGCCCGCGCCCGGGCCGTGGACAGCACCTCGTCGTCGGGCAGGTACCCGTCGACGAACCCGGAATCGGCCGGTGCGGCCGCAGGGGTGGGCGTGTTCACGCACGGAGGTTAGCGTTGGTTGTCGATAAATCCGCGCAGGCTCCCTGGTAAGCACCCGGGGAGAAGTTCTCAGCCTGCTCTCAGTCCAGTCTCACTAGAACCATAAGGAGTCCCGACAGACTCAGTGAGGAACACGGGAACACCGTGCCGACGACCCGCGTTGGGTGGAGCAGACAGGAGTTACGCAGATGGAGGTGCCTGCTCCCGCGATGCAGAACGCCGTTGCCGAAAACGACGCCGACGCGGCTCAGCCCGTGTCCCTGGACGAGGCGGTCTGGACGCCACCGTCCTGGGACGAGGTCGTCCGCGAGCACAGCGACCGGGTCTACCGGCTCGCCTACCGCCTGACCGGCAACACGCACGACGCCGAGGACCTCACCCAGGAGACCTTCATCCGGGTCTTCCGGTCGCTGGCGTCCTACAAGCCCGGCACGTTCGAGGGCTGGCTGCACCGGATCACGACCAACCTCTTCCTCGACATGGCCCGCCGCCGCTCGCGCGTGCGGATGGAAGGCCTGCCCGAGGACACCGACCGCATCGTGGGCGACGACCCGAGCCCCGAGCAGGTTTTCTCCGACACGCACCTGGACCCGGACCTGCAGGCGGCGCTCGACGAGCTGCCCCCGGAGTTCCGCGCCGCCGTCGTGCTGTGCGACGTCGAAGGGCTGTCGTACGAGGAGATCGGCGCGACGCTCGGTGTCAAGCTGGGCACCGTCCGCAGCCGGATCCACCGCGGGCGCCAGGCGCTGCGGGCGTCGCTCGAGCGTCGGCGCGCTTACGCACCGGAGTCTGCGAAGGTGACGGTATGACAGCACCGCGAGGCTGGGGACTCCCCGAGTCGCACCTGATGCCGGACGCCGTGGTGGCGTTCGTGGACGGAGAGCTTTCGCACGGCGCCCGCGACCGCGCGGCGTCGCACATCACGCGCTGCGCGGCGTGCGCCGCCGAGGTGCGCGCCCAGCGCCAGACGGTCGAGGCGATCCGCCGCGCGTCGGCGCCGTCGATGTCGGCCGGGTTCTTGGCGAGCCTGCAGTCGATCCCGCAGCACACGGAGCTGCCGAGCACGCCGGACAACCTGGCGATCACGGCCGACGGCCAGCTGGTCGCGGTCCAGCGCCCGGACCGGGTGGCGGGGCTGCGCGACACGGGCGTGCTGGGTGGTGTTGCGCCGTTGGGATCATCGGCGCCGCTGGGCCAGTCCCCGAACGTGGTGGGCGGGTTCAAGCGCCGCGCCGCGCAAGGGGCCGGCGTAGTGGTGTCCGGCCTGGTGCTGAGCGCGCTCGCCCTGGTGGGGACGACGGCCGACAGCGGTGACGGCGCGCCGGAGACCGGGGGAGGGGCGCCGCAGCAGGCGAACCTGCTGCCGGCCCAGATGGCGGTGCCGCAGCCGGTGGTGCCGACGTCGACCCCGGCGAGCACGACACCCGCGGCCGTGCCGGCGGGTATTCGCTGAGACCTGTTTCCACGAAGGCCGTCATGAGGGATTCCTCGTGGCGGCCTTCGCCATTCAAGCCCCCCCGAAGCCTGCCCCGCCCGTCCCTGGCAGGGTTCCGGCAAAGTCGTGGCCGCGCGGTCTGCGCGGCATCGCGGCGATGTCGTGAAAGGGTCGTTCATGTCGTCTGACGAGGTGAACGACCCGTTCATGACGTGCGGGCGACCGGGTCGGCCGCGCGGACCTGACTTTGCCGGGCCCCCGCCCGTCCCTGGGGGGCGACCCCGAGTCCAGTCTATCGCCGCCCCCTGACGGAAAGTCCTGATCAGCGCCTGGGGCGCCGGTTTGTCCACATTGCGGGTCCCCTGGGGACAACCGGCCCAAGCAACAGCCATTTCACCGCCGGACCGGCAGACTCGGAGCACTGGGCTTGGGTATCGTCACGCCCAGCCACCTGATCTTCTGCACCGGGGAATGATGACCGAGCCGAACGTGAATCCCGAGCAGCCCGGCGCGCGCGACGGCGAGCGGCTGGGGCCGCGGCCGCTCGCGCGCCCTGCCGTCGATCCCGCTCAGGCCGCCGTCTTCGGCAGGCCCACCGGCGTCGACGGCGCGTTCGACAAGCTCTACACCCCGCAGAAGCCCAACGGCGTCAGTCTCGCGCCGCCCGCTCCCGAGTCGCTGGCCGAAGCCTTCCGGCGGCCGCCCGGGGCCGAAGGCGTCCTGCTCGAACGGCCGCGGGAAGCCACCGCGGAACCGAAACCGCAAGATCCGCCCCTCTGGAACACCACCAGCGACCCCTGGCGCGATCCCGGCGCCGGAGCCGTCCTCGCCGGGCCCGCGATGCCCGCCGAAGACGAGGAAAAGCCCGCGAAACGCCCACCCGGCGCGCTGCTCAGCCTGCCCGAGGTGCTCTTCGGCCGCCGCGTGCAGCCGAAGGCGCTCGCGCTGCTCGGCGTCGTCGCGCTGCTCGTCGGGGCCGTCGGGGGGCTGGTCGGGTGGTGGGTCGCCGACACCGGGAACGAGCTCACCGGGTCCGCCACCATCTCCGAAGCCGAGGCCGCCAAGGAGCGTCCCGCCGGCTCGGTCGCCGAGATCGCCAAGCGCGTCGCGCCCGCTGTCGTCTCGCTCGAGGTCTACAAGCCCGGCGCGGACTCGGGGGAGCAGGGCTCCGGCGTCATGATCGACCCGCAGGGCTACATCCTCACCAACGAGCACGTCATCTCCTCCGCGAGCGCCGACCCCGGCGTCAAGGTCACCGCCGTCTTCATCGACGGCACCCGCACCGAGGCCAAGCTCGTCGGCTCCGACCAGAAGACCGACCTCGCCGTCGTCAAGGTCAACGTCACCAACCCGACCGTCCTGCAGATCGGCAAGTCCGCCGACCTGCAGGTCGGTGACACCGTGATGGCGATCGGCTCGCCGCTGGCGCTGCAGAACTCCGTGACCGCCGGCATCGTCAGCGCGCTCAACCGCCCGATCACCGCGGGCGGCGACAACGGCGCCCCGCCGGTCACCTACGAAGCCATCCAGACCGACGCCGCCATCAACCACGGCAACTCGGGCGGCGCGCTCGTCGACGCGACCGGCGCGCTCGTCGGGATCAACTCCTCGATCCGCTCCTCCGGCGCCGACGGCGGCAGCATCGGCATCGGCTTCGCCATCCCGAGCGACTACGCGGTCAAGATCGCGAAGGCGCTGATCAAGGACGGCAAGGTCCAGCACGCCGACATCGGCATCAACGCGTCATCGACGGTCACCGGCTCCTCGACCATGGGCGCCCAGGTGAAGAACGTGGCGCCCGGCGGCCCGGCCGCGAACGCGGGCATCAAGGAGGGTGACGTCATCACGAAGATCGGCGGCCGCCTGGTGCGCGACTCGGCCGAAATGACGGTCGCGGTGCGCGCCCACGACGTCGGCCAGGTGGTGCCGGTGCAGCTGGTCCGCGACGGCGCGAGCTTCGTCGTCGACGTAACCCTGGCTTCCGACTGAGTTCCCGCGTTCGGCCTGCCGGAGCGCGGGCCGGGGCGGGTACCCTGGGCGGGTAGGTTCCGAGCGGAGGTAGACGGTGTTCGACAGTGTCGGATGGGGGGAAATCCTCGTCCTCATCGTTGCCGGTCTGTTCATCCTCGGCCCGGAACGGCTTCCCGAAGCGGCGTCCTGGATGGCGAAGAGCGTGAAGAAGGTCCGCGACTTCGCGACCGGCGCGCGCGAGCAGCTCCGTGAGGAGATGGGCCCGGAGTTCGACCAGCTCCGCAAGCCCCTCGAGGACTTGCGCGGGCTGCGCAACTTCGACCCGAAGCGAGTGGTGACGCAGCACCTGTTCGACGGCGACGCGGACCCGCTCGGCATCAAGGGCATCACGAACGGCAGCCCGAACCTGGGCGGTGCCAACGGTTCCAACGGGACGAACGGGACCAACGGCTCGAACGGGTATGCGCCGAGCCAGGCGAAGCAGCCGGAGCCGTTGAAGCCGGGCGAACGTCCGCCGATCGACCCGGACGCCACGTAGCCGCGGCGTTGTCCCCAGCCCGGCCGCAATGAGGTTTTCTCAGTAGCGGTGTGATGCGTGGGGCCCTGGTAGGACTGGATTTGCGAAGATCAAGTCCGAGGTTCCAGATGCCCCACGTGATCAATTATGGTGCCACGCTCGACGTGGCGCGTGAACTGTTCTGGTTCGTTGCCCGTGTCCTGCAGGCCGAACGACGCCGCCGGGCCAGCCGCTGGTTCCGCGATGCCACCCTCCACCGGCCGGCCACCGATCACCGGATCAGCGGGCCCCGGACCTGCACCAGGTCCTGCAGCAACGCCAGGCCGCCGGCGACGCCCACGGCACCCTGGTCCCGTGTGACCGGGTCGCGGCGACCACGGTCAGAACCACAGCCCGCAACCGCGGCCGGATCGTGCACCTGTGGTACTCCGGCAAGCACCGCGCCTTCGGCGGCAACGTCCAGTTCCTGGCCAGCCCCGACGGGTTCCCGCTCTGGATTTCTGCGGTGCTGCCCGGCTCCCGCAACGATCTGTCCGCCGCCCGCGACCACGACATCGTCGGCGCGCTGACCGCCGCCGCGGCCGGTGGCCTGCCCACCCTGGCCGACAGGGCCTACCACGCCGCCGGCATCGGCATCCACACCCCAGTCGAGAAAGCCGCAGGTCAACCACCCCCGGCCCCCGCCAGCGGGTCTACAACCTGCTGCAGTCCCGAGCCTTCGGCGAACGCGCCATGGCCATCCTCAAAACACGCTGGCGAGCCAGGCGAAGCAGCCGGAGCCGTTGAAGCCGGGCGAACGTCCGCCGATCGACCCGGACGCCACATAGTCTCGGCGTTGTCCCCAGCCCGGCCGCAATGTGGACAACTCGGCCGTTCCCGCGCCATTTAGGGATTTCCTGTGTGCCGCCCCCGATAAAATCGATGCGGGGCCGGACCCCCGGAGAGGGCGGGGGCTGCTTTCTGCGCCCCGCCGACAACTTGGGGGGACGATGAAATTCAAATCGCTGGGCTGCGCACTGCTCGCGGCGGGCCTGCTGGCCTCAGGCCAAACCGCGACCGCCGCGGCGAAAACCGCCGCCTGTAGCTGGAAGCCCACCGCTCTCGGATCCGGCACCTCCGTCAGCGCTCAAGTCACCGCGACCGACGACAAGGGGAACTTCGCCGGCTGGGCGCTCCCCAACGACGACTTCGGCACCCTCCGCCGTGCCGCATCCTGGACCGGTGGTGCCTTCCGCGACCTCGGCACCGCCGGTACCGACGGCGCCGTCGTCACGGCGGAAAACCGGTCGGGCGCCGTCGCCGGGACCGCCAGTTACGCGATGTTCGGGACCGGCCTCTTCTTCGAGAAGGCCTTCAAGAGCTCCGGCGGCGCACTCGTGCAGCTGCCGCTGCCCGCCGGCTACACGCGCTCCGCCGCCGTCGGTATCACCGACTCCGGGGACGTCATCGGCGTGGTGCGCAAGCAGGACGGCTCGGGCCTCACCGCCGTCCGCTGGCCCGCCGACCGGCCGGACGCCGTGACACCGCTGACCGGCGTGCCGGCCGGAGTCGGCCTGGCCGCCGTCGACACCGACGGCTCGATCGCCTTCACCAACGGGGACCTCTGGCGCGACGGGACGCTGACCCACCTCGGCACCCTGCCGGGCCTCAAGTACGCCTGGCCCGACGCCATCAGCAACGGCCGCGTCGTCGGCTACGGCGTCTACAACGGCAAGAACGTCGGCGTCTACTGGGACCAGCAGCACGCCGCCCACATCCTGGCGAAGTCCAGCTACAACCTGTCCAACGGCAACCCGCGGTTCTCGATCAACTCCAGCGGCCTGATCACCGGCCGCCTGGACGAGGCGAACGGCGGTAACGACCTCGCGGGCACCGGCTACGGCGTCTGGGACCAGGGCACCTTCGTCGGCAAGTTCGGCGACCTCAAGGCCGACCTTCCCGTCGTCATCGGCGACGACGGCACCGTGGGCGGCTACCGCTACGACTCCGCCACGCGGCACTCCACCGCCTACGTCTGGCGCTGCTCCTAGGAACGCTCAGCGGCCGGCCGGGGTGACGTTCAGCATCATCCCGGCCAGGCCGCGCGCCTTGACCGTCAGCTTCTTCGCCGCTTCCTTCAGCACCACCGAAGCCGGCGCCTCCGGCTCGACCAGCACCAGCGGCTCGCCCGCGTCGCCCTGGGAGACCATCCGCGGGTCCATCGGGACCTGGCCCAGCAACGGCACCTCGGACCCGATCGACTTCGTCAGCGAGTCGGCCACCGTCTGGCCGCCGCCCGAGCCGAAGAGCTCCAGCCGGGAACCGTCCGCCTGCTCCAGCCACGACATGTTCTCGATGACCCCGGCCACCCGCTGACGCGTCTGCAGCGCGATCGCCCCCGCGCGCTCGGCCACCTCGGCCGCCGCCTGCTGGGGGGTGGTCACCACCAGGATCTCCGCGTTCGGGATCAGCTGGGCCACCGAAATCGCGATGTCGCCCGTGCCCGGCGGGAGGTCCAGCAGCAGGATGTCCAGGTCGCCCCAGAAGACGTCCGCCAAGAACTGCTGCAACGCCCGGTGCAGCATCGGCCCGCGCCACACCACCGGCGTGTTGCCCGGGGTGAACATGCCGATCGAGATCACCTTCACGCCGTGGGACTGCGGCGGCATGATCATCGTGTCGACCTTGGTCGGCTTCTCGCGCGCGCCCAGCATGCGGGGGATCGAGTGGCCGTAGATGTCCGCGTCCACGACGCCCACCGACAGCCCGCGCGCGGCCATCGCCGCCGCCAGGTTCACCGTGACCGACGACTTGCCCACGCCGCCCTTGCCCGACGCCACGCAGTACACCCGCGTCATCGAACCCGGCTGCGCGAACGGGATCACCGGCTCGGCCGCGTCGCCGCGCAGGGACTTCCGCAGCTCGGAGCGCTGCTCGTCGCTCATCACGTCCAGCTCGACCTTGACGTCCACGACGCCCGGGAGCTTCGAAACCGCGTCGCGGGTGTCGTTGGTCAGCGTCGCCTTCAGCGGGCAGCCGGCCACCGTCAGGTAGATCCCGACGGTGACGACGCCGTCGTCGCCGACGGCCACGTCCTTGACCATCCCCAGGTCCGTGATGGGTTTGCGGATCTCGGGATCTTGCACGCTCTTCAGCGCGCTGCGGACGTCCTCGACGCTGGGGAGCTGCTGCGTACTGGTCACCCCGTCCATGTTACGTACCGGTAGGAGTGCGCGGCTTCCTGGGCTTGACGTCCAGGTCCTCCCGCAGCCGGTCCAGCTCGCTGCGCAGGTAGTCGCGCGTCGCGACCTCGCCGATCGCCAGCCGCAGCGCCGCCAGCTCCCGGGCCAGGTACTCCGTGTCCGCCTTCGTCTGCGCGGCCCGGTTCCGGTCCTCCTCCAGGGAGACGCGGTCGCGGTCGTCCTGGCGGTTCTGCGCCAGCAGGATCAGCGGCGCCGCGTACGCCGCCTGCGTCGAAAACGCCAGGTTGAGCAGGATGAACGGGTACGGGTCCCACTGCAGGGAAACCGCCGTGATGTTCAGCACCACCCAGACGATCACGATCAGCGTCTGCCAGAACAGGTACTTCCCGGTGCCGAGGAACCGCGCCAGCCGTTCGGACAGCCGGCCGAAGGTGTCCGGGTCGATGTTCAGCCGGAACCGGGCCTGGCTGCGGGGCTGGTCGAGCCGCCGTCCCGAAGTCAGCTCAGGCACGGTCTTCCTCCAAGGTGTCGTGCAGTCCGGTTTCGCGCCAGTCCTCCGGCAGCAGGTGGTCGAGGACGTCGTCGACGGTCACCGCGCCGATCAGGTGGTCCTCGGTGTCGACGACCGGGCCGCAGGTCAGGTTGTAGGCCGCGAAGTACCGCGTGACCTCCGCCAGCGACGCGCCCGGTTTCAGCGGCGGCAGCCCGGTGTCGACGGCGCTGGCGACCAGCTCGGCCGGCGGCTCCCGCAGCAGCCGCTGGAAGTGGACGACGCCGACGTAGCGCCCGGTCGGCGTCGCCGTCGGCGGGCGGCAGACGAACACCATGCTGGCCAGCGCGGGCGGCAGCTCGGCGTTGCGGATGTGGGCCAGCGCCTCGGCGATCGTCGTGTCCGGGGTCAGCACCACCGGCTCCGGCGTCATCAGGCCGCCCGCGGTGTCCGACGAGTACTCCAGCAGCCGCCTGACCGGCGCGGACTCCTCCGGCTCCATCAGCTCCAGCAGCCGGCTCTGGTCGGCCGGGGCCAGCTCGGCCAACAGGTCGGCCGCGTCGTCGGGGTTCATCGCCTCGAGGACGTCGGCCGCGCGCTCCTCGGCCAGGTAGGCCAGCAGCTCCTTCTGGTCGTCGTCCGGCAGCTCCTCGATGACGTCGGCGAGGCGCTCGTCGTCCATCGCGTCGGCGACCTCGTGCCGCCGCTTGAGCGGCAGGTCGCGCACGGTCGCGGCGATGTCGGCCGGGCGCATCGTGTCGAACAGCATGAGCAGCTGGCCGGCCCCCTGCGGCTGCGCGCCGAGGTCGGCCAGGCCCAGCCCGGCCACCTCCGACCAGGGCAGCACCTGCATCGCCGCGCGCCGGCGGCCCAGCCCGACGCGCCGTTCGCGGATGGCCAGCTTGGCGAGCACCCAGTCGCGGGTGCGGGTCGGTTCCATGCCGGCGTCGACGACGGTGATCCGCGTGTCCGACCCGGCGAGCGTCGCGTGCGCGTCGAGCAGCTGGCCGAGCACCAGGACCTCGTTGGGGCGCTGGTTGAACTGGCGCATGTTGACCGAGCCGGTCGCGAGCGTCACCGCGCTCGGCTCGATCGCGGTGACCCGCAGCATCGGCACGAAGACCCGCCGCCGCGTGGCCAGCTCGACGACCAGGCCGAGGATCCGCGGCGGCTGGGCGTCGAGGCGCAGGCCGGCGACCAGGTCGCGGACCCGGCCGATGGACTCGCCGTCCGGCCCGAACACGGGCAACCCGGACAGCTGAGCTGCGAAAACCCTGTTGACCGCGGCCATGCCGCTGACACTATCGGCTGGCCGCCCAAGGAGCGATTTCCGCCACCCGACTTATTTCGGGGGTCCGGGTGGCGGAGCCCCCGGCCCGGGGCGAAGCCCCGGATGTCACTGTGACGAACGCCGGGTCGTCGCTTTCTTCGCCGGATTCGAGGTGCTCCTCGACCATCCAGATCCAGTTCTGCACGGCTCGCACGAGCGTCCACGCGCGCGCCTTCGCCGCGTCCAGTTCGTGCGAAGCGACGATCAGCGCGAACCGTTCGTCCAGTGTGGACTCGGTGAAGCGGTTCCAGAACAACGGGATCACGCCCCACTCGAGGTCGCCGGCCAGCGGCTTGGGGTCGATGACCAGCCACGGCTCGCGCGTGCCGGCCAGGACGTTCTGGAAGTGCAGGTCCTCGTTCACCAGCAGCTCGCCCGCCGACGGCCCCAGCTCGCGGCAGATCGCGACGGCGTCGTCGACCAGCCGCTTCTCGAACGGCTCGCCGAGCTCGGCCCAGCGGCGGGGGAGTTCCTCGGCCAGCGCCGCGGCTTCGGCGCGCAACCGCCGCCGCATCGACGTCGGAGCGGGGACGGCCAAGCGCCGCGCCAAGCCGCCGATGAGCGGGATCGCCGAGCGCAGCGGAAGGTCGTCGAGGGTGCGGCCGGCGTCGAGCCGTTCGAGCAGCAGGACGCCGTCGTCCGGCGCGGACTCCAGCAGCAGCACCGCGCCCCGGCCGGCCCAGGTGGACAGTGCGAGCGGCTCGTCGGCCGATTCTTCGTCGCGCCAGCCCAGTTTCAGCACCACCGGCGTGCCGTCGGGCAGCCGCGCGGGCTGGACCACGCCGACGTAGCCGTGCATCGCCTCGCCGTCGAACGTCAGGCCCCACTTCCGCGCGTACCCGGCGGCGAGGTCCGGCAGGGCCGCCAGCCACGGGACGGCGCCGGGGCCCAGCACCCGGGGCGCGCGAGCGGCGAACAGCGGCGGGACGCGGAGATCGTTCACCACCCCAGTCTGGCGGCCCGGTCCAGCGCATTTCGTCATGGTCGTCGCGGGCGTACGCTGGGTTTTCAGGGGAAAACGCAACCCCGGGAGCAGCCATGGTGGTGGAGATCCTCAGCGCCGTCGTCCTCGCGGGCGGGGTGTGGCTCGCGTCGAGCGTGCGCGTGGTGAAGCAGTACGAGCGCGGTTTGGTCTACCGGTTCGGCCGGGTGCGGTCGCGGGTCGCGGAGCCCGGGCTGATGGTGCTGGTGCCGTTCGCGGACCGCCTGCAGAAGGTCAACATGCAGATCGTGACCATGCCGGTGCCCGCCCAGGACGGCATCACCCGCGACAACGTCACGGTCCGGGTCGACGCGGTCGTCTACTTCAAGGTCATCGACCCGGTCGTCGCGGCGGTCAACGTCCAGGACTACCGGTCGGCGGTCGGCCAGGTCGCGCAGACGTCGCTGCGCTCGATCATCGGCAAGAGCGACCTCGACGACCTGCTCTCCAACCGCGAACGCCTCAACGAGGGTCTGGAGCTGATGATCGACAGCCCGGCGCTGGACTGGGGCATCCACATCGACCGCGTCGAGATCAAGGACGTCGCGCTGCCGGAGGCGATGAAGCGCTCGATGTCGCGGCAGGCCGAGGCGGAGCGGGAACGGCGCGCGCGCGTCATCTCCGCCGACGGTGAGCTGCAGGCGTCGCACAAGCTCGCGCAGGCCGCGGCGCGGATGGCCGACACCCCGTCGGCGCTGCAGCTGCGGCTGCTGGAGACGGTCGTGCAGGTGTCGTCGGAGAAGAACTCGACGCTGGTGCTGCCGTTCCCGGTCGAGCTGCTGCGGTTCCTGGACGCGCAGACGCCCAAGCCGGCGGCTCCGGCGGCGCAGGGGGCGCCGGAGCCGGAACTCGAGCTGACGGACACCAAGCCGGAGGCGAACGGCCACGCGACGCCGTCGCCGCGCAGCCCCGGCGACGCGGTGCTGCCGGCCGACTAGTCCAGCTGGCCGTTCGCGGCCAGGACGATCAGCGTCGTGAAGAAGCTGAACCAGAGCGCGATCACGACGTAGCCGATGATCACGGCGGCCGTGGCCATCCCGCGGCCGCCCGCTTCGCCGCGGTTGGTCTTGCTCAGCGCGACGTGGCCCATGATCAGCCCGGCGATCGCCGTGATGCCGGAGCAGAAGCCGAGGATCGAGCAGACCAGCGCGCCGATCGCCAGCGCGTTGTCCTGCCGCTGCGGCGGACCCGGCACGTACGGCGGCTGGACGTAGGGCGCCGGGCCGCCGTACGGCTGACCGTAGGCCGGCGGGGGCGGCTGGTAGATCGGTTGTCCCGGCGCCGCGTACGGCGTGCCGGGGATGTGCGCGGCCGGGGTCTCGAACGACCCGGGCGGCAGCTCGGGGGCGACCGGCTCCGGCGCCGGCGGCTCGGGGAGCGTGTTGTCGCTCGCCGGCGGGTCGTAGTTCTCCGGCGTGTAGGGCGCCGGATCCGCGGTGGGCGGCGGGTCGTAGGACACGGCCGGACGGTCGTTGTCCCCGGACGGGTCGGTCATGGCGGGTCCCCTCGATGCGTGCTGAGCCTCAATTTAGCCTCCTCAGCGGAGGAGCCCGTGCGCGACGCCGAGCCGGAAGAGCAGCACGAGCGCGACGACGTTCAGCACGATCCCGAGGTAGCCCACGGCGAACGCGGCGATCGCCATGCCCCGGCCGGTGGCTTCGCCGCGCTGGGCCCGGCGGTGGGCGACGTGGCCCAGGACGATGCCCGCGAACCCCGCCGGCAGGCACCCCGCGACGCCGGCGATCGAGCAGAGCAGCGCTCCGGCCGCGAGCCCCGGGCCCGGCTCGCCGGGGTCCGGCGGGGGAGTGCTCACCGGGGACCGCCTGCCGAAGGGGTCGTCCGGGTCGTACGGGTGGCTCAAGATCGGCTTCCTCCCCGCCGGACTCTACGGCGCGGAGCGTGAGCGCCCTCATAGCAGGGTTGGGGGATTCGGGTCATACTCACCGGTAACCCAGCGCCGGGAGCCGGCGTCGCAACCGGAAAGGGAGCCGTGATGGCCCGTCTCGCCCAGACCGCCGGCTTGACCGACGTGCAGTCGGAGATCCTCGCGACCGTCCGCTCGTTCGTGGACAAGGAGGTCATCCCGCACGCGCAGGAGCTCGAGCACTCCGACACCTACCCCGCGGACATCGTCGAGGGCATGAAGGAGATGGGCCTGTTCGGGATCACCATCCCGGAGGAGTACGGCGGGCTCGGCGAGTCGCTGCTGACCTACGCGCTCGTGGTCGAGGAGATCGCGCGGGGCTGGATGAGCGTGTCCGGCGTGATCAACACCCACTTCATCGTGGCGCACATGATCTCCCGCCACGGCACCGAAGCGCAGAAGCAGCACTTCCTGCCGCGGATGGCGACCGGCGAGGTGCGCGGCTCGTTCTCGATGTCGGAGCCGGACCTCGGGTCGGACGTCGCGGCGATCAAGACTCGCGCCCGTCGTGACGGTGACGGCTACGTCATCGACGGCTCGAAGATGTGGCTGACCAACGGCGGCTCGTCCAACCTGATCGCGCTGCTCGTCAAGACGGACGAGGGTGCCGAGAAGGCGCACCAGAACCTGACGACGTTCCTCGTGGAGAAGCCGGAGGGCTTCGGCGAGGTGGCGCCGGGCCTGACCATCCCGGGCAAGATCGACAAGATGGGCTACAAGGGCGTCGACACGACCGAAGCGGTCTTCGACGGCTACCGCATCGGAACCGACATGGTGCTCGGCGAGGCGCCGGGCAAGGGCTTCGCGTACATGATGGACGGTGTCGAGGTCGGCCGCGTGAACGTCGCGGCGCGGGCGTGCGGCATCGCGATCCGGGCGTTCGAGCTGGCGGTGGAGTACGCCCAGCAGCGCAAGACGTTCGGCAAGGCGATCGCGGAGCACCAGGCGGTGGCGTTCAAGCTGGCCGAGATGGCGACGAAGGTCGAGGCGGCGCACCTGATGATGGTGAACGCGGCCCGGCTCAAGGACTCCGGCGAGCGCAACGACGTCGAGGCGGGGATGGCGAAGCTGATCGCGTCGGAGTACTGCGCGGAGGTCACGCAGGACTCGTTCCGCATCCACGGCGGGTACGGGTACTCGAAGGAGTACGAGATCGAGCGGCTGATGCGCGAGGCGCCGTTCCTGCTGATCGGCGAGGGCACGAGCGAGATCCAGAAGACGATCATCTCCCGCGGTCTGCTGCGCGAGTACAAGTCCCGCGGCTGAGGTCGCCACTTTCGTCGAGAAAGATGCGTCCGGAGGCCCCGCGGACGTAACTTAATCAGGGAAAGTGCGAAGCGACTTGTCGACATGGTGGGGCGTCCGGCCTTTCGGGGTAAGCGGCTCGCACGGTCCGGGCGTTCTTGACAAGATGGACGCCCAGACCCACGAGTGCGCAGGTGATGATGGTGAGTAGTCCCTTCGGCGGGAGCCGGGCGCCCGGCAACCTGCCACGGCTGCCGACCCCGCCGACCGGCTGGCCGATCGGGTCGTACGCGACCTACGGCGAGGCGCAGCAGGCCGTCGACTTCCTCGCGGACAGCGAGTTCGCCGTCAGCGACGTCACGATCGTCGGGGTGGACCTGATGCTCGTCGAACGGGTCATCGGAAAGCTGTCCTGGGGCCGCGTGCTCGGCACCGGTGCCGTCTCCGGCGCCTGGTTCGGCCTCTTCGCCGGGCTGCTGCTCGGCCTGTTCGTCAACCAGGGCTTCGCGCTGCAGCTGCTGACCGGGCTCGTGCTCGGTGTCCTCTCCGGGCTGATGTTCGCCGCCATCGGGTACAGCATGTCCCGCGGGCGGCGGGACTTCTCCTCGGCGAGCCAGCTCGTCGCCGGCCGTTACGACGTCCTGTGCCAGCCGCGCACGGCCGAACAGGGCCGGGAGCTGCTCGCCAAGCTCGCCCTCAAACCACCCCCGGCGACGACCTGAAAAAAGCCGCCATTATCAGGGGAAAATCACAGTTCGAGCTGCAGTGGGCTGAATCGTTACCGATACTGCTTGCGGGGTGTGATCGCCCGGCATAAGTTGTCCGACACCAGTCGGGCGGCCTCGCCCAACCAGCGCGGCGGCCCGAGCACTAGCACGTCGGGGTGCTGGCGCGGTTTCGCCTCATCGCGTCGTGGTGCCCGCCGGGCACCGCGGTAACCGGCGTGCACGCGGGTGAGGAGGCCTGATGGGGAAGAGGATCGGCGCGGGCAAACGGGGACGCTCGCCCGGCCGCACCGCGGTCCTGCTGGGGGCAGGGGCTTTGGTGACCGGCATGCTGGCCGGTTGCGGATCGGGTGGCGGCCTGAAGATCAACGTCTACTACGCGCCCGAGGACAGCTTCCAGAAAGTCGTCGACAACTGCAACGCGGCGGCGAACGGGAAGTACGAGATCGTCTACAACAAACTGCAACGCGGCTCGGACGACCAGCGGCTGCAGATGGCCAGACGGCTCGCCGCGGGTGACACCGCGATGGACGTCCTGGGTCTCGACGTGACCTGGGTTTCGGAGTTCGCCGAAGCCGGCTGGATCGACGAGTGGAAGGACCAGAACAAGGCCGCGGCGTCGCAGGGCGTCCTGGCGGGGCCGCTGGAAACGGCGACCTACAACGGGAAGCTCTACGCGGCCCCGAAGAACACGAACATCCAGCTGCTCTGGTACGACGACCGGATCACCCCGATCCCGCCCAAGACGTGGGAGGAGATGATCCAGAAGTCCAAGGACCTGAAGGCGCAGGGCAAGCCGTACAGCATCGTCTTCACCGGCGCGCAGTACGAAGGACTCGTCGTCTTCTACAACACGCTGGTCGAGTCCATGGGCGGGCACATCCTGTCCGACGACGGCAAGTCCGTCGTGATGGACGAAGGCGCGGTGAAGGCGCTCGCGCTGCTGAAGCAGATCTCCGGGTCGGGGATCACCGACCCGTCGCTGACCAACTCGAAGGAGGACGACGTCCGGCAGACGTTCCAGCGCGGTGACGCCGCGTTCGAGCTGAACTGGCCGTTCGTCTACGCCTCCTACGCCAAGGACAAGCCGCAGGACGTCCAGCACATGAAGTGGGCCGTCTACCCCGAGGCGCAGGCCGGCACCCCGGCCAAGACCACGATCGGCGGGTACGACCTCGCGGTCAGCTCGTTGTCGGCCCACAAGCCCGAGGCGTACGAAGCGGCGCTGTGCCTGCGGAGCGCGGAGAACCAGAAGTTCTCGGCGATCAACGACGGTGTGCCGCCGACCATCGAATCGGTGTACCACAACGACACGCCGCTCGACCCGTCGAAGCCGGCGGGCGCCGACAACCCGAACATGGCGCTCAAGTACCCGATGCGCGACTCCATCCTGGACGCGCTGAAGGACGCCGCCGTGCGGCCGCTGACCCCGGCGTACCAGAACATGTCGACGGTGATGTCGAAAGTCCTGTCACCGCCGGCCGAAATCGATCCGAAGGCCACCGCGGACAAGCTGCGCGAGCAGCTCAACGACGCTCTCCAGTCGAAGGGAGTGATCCCGTGACCGTCCAGGACCCGACCACGGCGGGAGCCACTGCGGCACCGGAACCCGTGTCGCACAAGAAGAAGGGCAAGCCCGCCCTCTCCGAAGGGAAGAAGGCCGAGCGGCGGCTCGGGCTGTGGCTGTGCGCGCCCGCGTTCGTCGTGATGATCGCGGTCACCGGCTACCCGATCGTCTACTCGATCTGGCTGTCGCTGCAGCGGTACGACCTCAGGTTCCCGGCGCAGCAGCAGTTCGTCGGCTTCGACAACTACGCGGCCGTACTGTCCAATTCGTACTGGTGGACGGCGTTCGGCACCACGATGTTCCTGACCGTCGTGTCGGTGGCCATCGAGTTCGTGCTCGGCATGGCGCTGGCGCTGGTCATGCACCGGACGCTCGTCGGCCGCGGCCTGGTCCGCACGGTCGCCCTGATCCCGTACGGCATCGTCACGGTCGTCGCGGCGTTCTCGTGGTACTACGCGTGGACGCCGAAGACCGGCTACCTGGCGAACTGGCTGGCCGCGGACGCGGCGCCGCTGACCGACCAGTGGCCGTCGATGTTCATCATCATCGGCGCCGAGGTGTGGAAGACCACGCCGTTCATGGCGCTGCTGCTGATGGCCGGCCTCGCGCTGGTGCCGGACGACCTGCTCAAGGCCGCGGCGATGGACGGCGCGAGCGCGTGGCAGCGGTTCACGAAGGTGATGCTGCCGGTGATGAAGCCGGCGATCCTGGTGGCGCTGCTGTTCCGCACGCTCGACGCGTTCCGGATCTTCGACAACATCTACGTGCTCACCGGCGGCGCGCAGGACACCGGCTCGGTGTCCATGCAGACCTACGACAACCTGGTCAAGGGCCTCAACCTCGGGATCGGGTCGACGATGGCGGTGCTGATCTTCATCACCGTGGCGATCATCGCCTTCATCTTCATCAAGGTGTTCGGCACGGCCGCACCGGGTTCGGACGACGGGGGTAAGCGCTGATGGTGATGGGAACCGTCACGACGGGCCGCAAAGTCAGGTGGGGCCTGGTCGACATCCTCGTGCTGGTGTTCGCGCTGGTGCCGGTGCTCTGGGTCGTTTCGCTGTCGTTCAAGACCAAGGACACGCTGACCGACGGGTCGTTCATCCCGCAGTCGTGGACCTGGCAGAACTACGCGGACATCTTCCAGACGTCGGAGTTCCTGCTGGCGCTGGTGAACTCGATCGGCATCGCGATCATCTCGACGCTGATCGCGGTGGTGCTGGGCACGATGGCCGCGTACGCGATCGCGCGGCTGGAGTTCCCCGGCAAGCAGCTGCTCGTCGGGCTCTCGCTGCTGATCGCGATGTTCCCGCAGGTGTCGCTGGTGACGCCGCTGTTCAACATCGAGCGGAACCTGGGCCTGTTCGACACCTGGCCGGGCCTGATCCTGCCGTACATCACGTTCGCCCTGCCGCTGTCGATCTACACGCTGTCGGCGTTCTTCCGCGAAATCCCGTGGGAGCTGGAAAAGGCGGCGAAGATGGACGGCGCGACGCCGGCCCAGGCCTTCCGGCGGGTGATCGCGCCGCTGGCCGCGCCGGGCGTGTTCACCACCGCGATCCTGGTGTTCATCTTCTGCTGGAACGACTTCCTGTTCGCCATCTCGCTGACGTCGACCACGGCGTCGCGCACGGTGCCGGCGGCGCTGTCGTTCTTCACCGGGTCTTCACAGTTCGAGGACCCGACCGGGCAGGTGAGCGCGGCCGCGGTCGTGATCACCATCCCGATCATTGTGTTCGTGTTGTTCTTCCAGCGTCGCATCGTGGCGGGGCTGACCTCCGGTGCGGTGAAGGGGTAGTCATGGCTGAAATCGTCCTCGACAAGGTGTCGAAGAAGTACCCCGACGGCGCGCTCGCGGTGTCCGAAGTGGACATCACCATCGCCGACGGCGAGTTCATCATCCTCGTGGGCCCGTCCGGCTGCGGGAAGTCGACGACGCTGAACATGGTGGCGGGCCTGGAGGACATCTCCTCCGGCGAGCTGCGCATCGACGGCAAGCGCGTCAACGAGAAGGCCCCGAAGGACCGGGACATCGCGATGGTGTTCCAGTCCTACGCGCTCTACCCGCACATGAGCGTCCGGGAGAACATGGCGTTCCCGTTGCGGCTGGCGAAGGTCGACGACAAGACCGTCCGGGCGAAGGTCGAGGAGGCGGCGCAGATCCTCGACCTGACCCAGCACCTCGACCGCAAGCCGGCCAACCTCTCCGGTGGCCAGCGGCAGCGCGTCGCGATGGGCCGGGCGATCGTCCGCAGCCCCAAGGCGTTCCTGATGGACGAACCACTGTCCAACCTGGACGCCAAGCTGCGCGGCCAGATGCGCACGTCGGTGTCGAAGATCCAGAAGCAGCTCGGCACGACGACGCTGTACGTCACGCACGACCAGACCGAGGCCATGACGCTGGGCGACCGGGTCGTGGTGCTGCGCGGCGGGTACGTGCAGCAGATCGGCGCGCCGCAGTTCCTCTACGACAACCCGGCGAACCTGTTCGTGGCCGGGTTCATCGGCTCGCCGTCGATGAACTTCGTCCCGGCGACGCTGGAGAACAACGAGCTGCGCAGTGCCCTGGGCACGACGCCGCTGACGGACCGCGTCCGGCAGCTGGTCGAGAAGGCGAACGCCCCGCGTGAGCTGATCGTCGGCATCCGGCCGGAGCACTTCGAGGACGCGGCGCTGGTCGAGGCCGGCCAGAAGTCTGGCGGCGCCACGTTCACCGCGCACATCGACGTGCTGGAGTCGATGGGCTCGGAGAAGTTCGCCCACTTCACGCTGGAAGGCGACGTGGCGACGTCCGAGGAGCTGGCGGAGCTGGCCGCGGACAGCGGTTCGTCCGACGTCCCGGGCGCGGAGTCCCAGATCGTGGCCCGGCTGTCGGCGGAGTCGTCCGCGGCGGAGAACGCGGACCTCGAAGTCTGGTACGACGCGGACAAGATCAAGCTGTTCGACCCCGCGAACGGCAAGAACCTCACTTACGAGGACTGAGCACGAGTTCGTGAAGGCCACCTTGAGGAACGCAAGGTGGCCTTCACGGCGTTTCAGGGGTGCCGGGTCGGGCGGTAGACGAGTTCCTGGGTGCGGCCGTCGAGCGTCCGGGTCTCGAGGAGCTCGAGGTCGAAGTCCTCGACGCCCGCGAAGATCGGGTCGTCGCCGGACTTGCCGGTGAGCACCGGGAAGACCGTCACCTGGACGCGGTCGATCAGCCCGGCGGCCAGCAGCGCGCGGTTCAGCGCCAGGCTGCCGTGCGAGCGCAAAGGCACGTCGGACTCCTCCTTGAGGCGAGCCACTACGTCCACGGCGTCGCCGCTCACGACGGTCGCGTCGGGCCAGTCCAGCGGGCCGCGCAGCGTGCTCGAGACGACCGTGGCCGGCAGCACCCGCAGCCGGCGGACCCACGGGTCGAACGCTTCGTCGTCTCCGGCGAGCAGCTCGGTGTTGACCCGGAAGGTCCTGGCACCGAACACCATCCGCTGGTCTTCGCGGTACTGGTCGAGGCGGTGGGCGAGCAGTTCAGGGCCCTGCTTGCCCCAGTAACCGCCCCAGTCGCCGTGGTGACTGCCGAAGCCGTCGAGGCTGGCGAAGACGTCGAAGGTGTAGGTCGCGGTCATGGCGGACTCCGTTCCGGCTTGAGGTGTTCTCACCCCGGCAACGAACGGGCGCGACGCGATCCGACAGCCACCGCGAAAAAGCTCCTACGCCCGCGGGAGGAGCGGGAAGATCGCGGTCGCCGCGGTGCGGGCCTGGGCGCAGGTGCCGTCGCCCGCGGTGCCCGCCGTCTCCACGACACTGAGTTCCGCCAGTTCGCGACGGCCCGGCAGGCCCGGCGCCGGCTGCGTCGTGTCGACCAGGCAGAACGCGCCCGACAGCCGGACGACGGCCGGGCGGCCGCCGAGCGTCTCGGGCGGTGCCGACGGCTCGTCCGTCTGGACCGTCAGCTTGAAGCTCACCTTGCCGCGGATGCAGCTGTGCCCGGACAGTCCCGTCGCCGGCCGGCTGCCCGCGCCCGCGACCGCTTCGAGATCGGGTTTGTCCAGCAGCACGCACGGTGCCACCAGGCCCCACGAGCGGTCCGGGAACGTCAGCCGCCCGACCTTGTTCGAGGTGATCGCGGCCAGCGCCGAGCCGACCGCCGCGTCCGCGACGCCGCAGCGCGCGGCCTGGTCGTCGCCGGCGTCGGTGACAGACAGGTCGAGCCGGTTGCCGTCGGCGAAGGTGATCGCGCGGGTGCACGCGCTGCGGTCGTTGAACATCGACTGCTGCACCGCGACGCCGTCCGGCACCGGCCCGGGGTATTCGTAGGGCCGGATGTTCGGGTCGGAGTCGAAGGCCAGCGGCCCGACGAGGATCGTGCGCCCGCCGGCGTCGGCCCGGCAGGTCTCGAACGTCGGCGTCTCGACGGCACCGGGCGCCACGGCGGGCACGTCGAGCAGGCTGCAGTAGTCGACGGTCGCGTAGTCCCCGAGCGCGGCGGACGCGGTCAGCGGCGTCGGCCCCGAAGACGGTTCGGGAGCGGCCTGGGTGGTCGCGCACCCGGCGGCGAGCAAGGCGCCGAGCATCGCGACGACCAACGGTTTCGGACGCGGGTACACGGTGAGCCAGTATCACCGCATCGCACGGAAAATCCAGCCCTGACGGGGACATCTCTCAGTATTTTCCCAGCCTCGGACGGAGAAGGCGCAGGTCATCGGAGTACGGCCCGGTTTCCGGCGTTTCGCGCGGCCGTCCGAACGTTTTTCGCTTTTGCCGTCCCCTAAGGGAGCGATCCTTCGCGCGGGCGATGCGGAAGCGGGTACTCCGGTGGTGAAGTGGAGATATCGGAACTTCGAGGAAAGGGAAATGACGATGAGCGCACCGGTCACCCGACGGCTGTCCCGTCCCCGCTACGGCCGCATGATCGGCGGTGTGTGCGCGGGTCTCGCCCAGCGGTGGGGCATGAAGACGAGCACCGTGCGGCTGCTGGCCGTGCTGTCGTGCCTGCTGCCCGGGCCGCAGTTCGTGGCTTACCTGATCATGTGGGCGATCATTCCGTCGGAGTGACGGAGGTGAGGAAGCCGCGCCACGAAGAGGGGGCGACGGTGAGGTGCGGGCCGGAGGGATCCTTCGAGTCCCGCACCGCCACGGCCGGAGAAGTGCGGGAAGCGAAGGCGACTTCGACGCAAGCGGTGTTTTCGCCCTGGCTGTAGCTGCTCTTCCGCCATGCGAACGCCACCTCGACACAGGCTTGGTTCTCGTCGCCGCTGTAGCTGCTCTTGCGCCAAGCCAGTTCCACAGCTCACCTCATGCGCTCATCTCGTTGGCCAGCGCGAAAACGAGATCTCTCGACTCGCTTTCGCCGAGGGCCATCCTACTCAGCTTGCGGAACTGGCGGATGAGCTCGGCGACCTGGGTCTGCTTCACCAGCTGCAGGTGGCCGCCCGCGTGGTCCACGTAGCCGAGGTCGGTGATGGTGTCCTCCGGGAACCGGAGCACCGAGAAGGCGCCCCGCAGGCCCGGGTGCACTCCTGCCGCCGCCGAAACCACCTGCACCCGCACATTGTCGAGCTCGGAGAGCTCGACAATGTGCAGCATCTGCGCCACCAGGGCGCTGGGCTTCGCGATGCGGCGGCGGAGAGCCACCTCATCGATGATCGTGTGGAGCTGGAGCGGCTCTTCGGTGTGAAGCCGCTTCGCGCGGTGCATGCGTACGTTGAGGTTCCGGTTGCGCTCGCGAGTGCCGCTCTCGGCGAAGAAGGCCGCGGCGTAGTCCTCCGTCTGCAACAGGCCGGGCACCGTCGCGACCTCGAAGTTGCGGACCGAAACCGCCTCCGCCTCGAGCGCCGGGTAGCTGTTGACCGACACCCCCTCGATCCGGTTCTGGTTGGGCCGCTTCGCCTCCCGCGCGATGTCGACCACCCGCACGAGATCGTCCTCAGGTAACCGGTACAGCTCCGCCATCGCCCGCGCGTGCAGCGGATGGATCGCGCCCTGCCCCTTCTCCATCCGCGAGAGCGTGCTCTTGGAGATGTCCAAGTCGCCGCCCGCTTGCTCCAGCGTCAGGCCGGCCTTCTCCCGCCAGGCCTTCAGCTCCCGGCCCAGCTGCAGCCGCCGGATCGCCGGAACGCTGTAGTACGCCACCGCACCTCCCCGTCACCATGATCGCGCGGGGTGCAGTGTCCGGGCGGGAGGGCGGCGCCGGGATCCCGCGCCGATCACCCCATCAGGGGCGCCAGCAGGACATCGCGCGGTCGATCTCCTGCTCGTCGAGCGGCGGGCGGGGCAGCTGGGAGGGCTTGCCGGGCTCGGCGCGGAGTCCGTCGAGCAGCATGCCGAGGCTGCGGCGCCACAGGTCCGGGTCGACCGCGCACGTGAACTCCACGACCGAGCCGACCATCATGTGCACGAGCGCCATGTCGGACGGGGCGAAATCCGCCCGTAGCCCACCGGCGGCCTGCGCCCGCTCGACGAGCTGTGTGATCAACGGCACCATGCGGGCTTTTTCCTCGGCGACGTGCTCGTGGCCGAACTTGTTGGACAGCATGATCTCGCGCAGCCCGCGGTCGGCGGAGTGCATCTCGGCCGCTTTCCACGTGAAGTCGACGAACGCCTGCCAGGCGTCTTCCGCCTTCAGCGCTTCCGCGGCCAAATCGCCGATCTCTTCCATCCGCTCGGCGAACATGGCCTCGACCAGGTGTTCCTTGCTGGGAAACCGGCGGTAGACCGTGCCGACGCCGAGGCCGGCGTGGTGAGCGATGTCGTCCAGCGTGGCTTCGAGCCCACGTTGGCCGAACACTTCGCGGGCCGACGCGAGGATGCGACGGCGGTTGAGTTCAGCGTCACGTCGCAGCGGCCGCGCCGGTGCGGCGGGACCAGCGTCCCGTGCCATGCCGTCCAGTCTAACCCCTGAAGTAGAGGCGTCATCTCCGGTTCTTGTGTACCTTGGGTCGCGTAAGGGGAGATACCTACTCCACATAGCTTCCTGATCACTCCCAGTGAGGGGACACCCATGTCCGAATCCACTCTCGCCGTCGCGCCGCCGGGGGACGCGCGCGCCGCCGAGAACCCCCACCACAGCCGCAGATGGCTGATCCTGGTGATGATCGGCATCGCGCAGCTGATGGTCGTGCTGGACGCGACCGTCGTGAACATCGCGCTGCCGTCCGCGCAGGTCGACCTGGGCTTCTCCAACGACGCGCGGCAGTGGGTCGTCACGGCGTACGCGCTGGCGTTCGGCAGCCTGCTGCTGCTCGGCGGCCGCCTCGCCGACCTGTTCGGCCGCAAGAACGCGCTGCTCGTCGGCCTGGCCGGCTTCGCCGCGGTGTCCGCCCTCGGCGGCTTCGCGACCAACATCGAGATGCTGCTGATCGCGCGCGCGGCCCAGGGTGTCTTCGGCGCGCTGCTCGCGCCCGCCACGCTTTCGCTGCTGACCACGACGTTCACCGACCCGAAGGAACGCGGCCGCGCGTTCGGCGTGTTCGGCGCCATCGGCGGTGGCGGCGCGGCGGTCGGGCTGCTGCTCGGCGGCGTGCTCACCGAGTACCTCGACTGGCGCTGGTGCATGTTCGTGAACATCATCTTCGCGGTCGTCGCGTTCGTCGGCAGCTCGGTCCTGCTGCGCAACCAGCGGGACGCCGGCCCGCGCCCGAAGCTCGACCTGCCGGGCACGGTCACCGCGTCGGCCGGTCTGTTCGCGCTGGTCTACGGCTTCGCGAACGCGGAGTCGGACTCGTGGTCGTCGGCGTCGGTGTGGGGCTTCCTGGCCGGCGGTGTCGTGCTGCTGGGCGTGTTCGTGTGGCTGCAGCAGCGCGTGTCGCACCCGCTGCTCCCGCTGCGCGTCCTGCTGGACCGCAACCGCGGCGGCTCCTACCTGGCGATGTTCCTGCTGGCCATCGGCATGTTCGCGATCTTCCTGTTCCTGACGTTCTACGTGCAGCAGAACCTGCAGTTCACGCCGATCCAGAGCGGCCTCGGGTTCCTGCCCATGGTGGCGACGCTGATGCTGGCCGCGACGACGGCGACGGCCGTGCTGCTGCCGCGGTTCGGCCCGCGTCCGCTGGTCCCGACCGGCATGGCGATCGCCGCGGTGGGCCTGTTCTGGCTGAGCGGCATCGGCCTGGAGAGCACGTACGCGTCCGGCGTGCTCGGCCCGCTGCTGGTGATGGGCTTCGGCATCGGCCTGGCGATGGCACCGGCGATGAGCGTCGCGACGTTCGGCGTCGAGGCACACGACGCGGGCGTCGCGTCGGCGGCGGTCAACACGATGCAGCAGGTGGGCGGCTCGATCGGCACGGCGCTGCTGTCGACGCTGGCCGGCAACGCGGCGACGTCGTACCTCGCGGGCAAGGTCCCCACGCCGCAGCTGGCGGCCGAGGCGGCGATCGAGAGCTACACGACGGCATTCACCTGGGCGGCGGTGATCTTCGCGGCCGGCGCGCTGCTGAGCGGCCTGCTGCTGCGCCCGGGCGTCCCGAAGGGCGAAGCTGCCCCGGGCGCCATCCACATGTGAGATTCGCTTGAACCTTCCCGGCCCTCCGCGCACTAGTAAGACTGAAAGCGTGCGAAGGAGGGCCGGGTGGGGGCGTCGAGAGACTCCGATTTCAGCGAGTACTTCGCGGCGCGGGTACAGCGGTTCCGCCGGGTGGCGTTCGCCTTCTGCGGTGACTGGCACCAGGCCGAGGACCTGGTCCAGGCCATGTTCGTGCAGCTGTACCGGCGCTGGCGACGCGTCCGCCCGGACACGGTGGACGCGTACGCGCGCCGCATCCTGCTGAACCTGTTCCTCGCCGGGCGGCGCACGTCCGGCCGCGAATACGTGACCGCAGTTGTTCCGGAGACGGAGTCACCACCGGGCCGGGACACGCCCCTGCGCCTCGACGTGGAGCGCGCGCTGTCCGGCTTGACGCCCCGGCAGCGCGCGATGGTCGTGCTGCGGTTCCTCGAAGACCTTCCGGTGGCGGAGGTCGCTTCGCTGCTCGGCGTCGCCGAGGGCACGGTCAAGTCCCAGACGGCCCGCGGGGTCGAAGCCCTACGCGCGGCCCTGCCCGCGCCGACGCCGGAGGAGCGGTGATGGAAGACGTCCGATCCGCCTTGACGGCGTACGTGACCGAGGGCGAACCGCCTTTGGGTCTCAGCGGCGAAGCTGTTCTTTCGGCAGCGCGCCTTTCCCGCCGGCGGCACTTGCTGACGGGAGCGGCGGCTCTGGTCGTCGTGGTGCTCGCCTTGGGCTTGGCGGTGGTGGTGCTGCCGCACCGCGATCAGGTGGCCGGGCCGCCGTGCCCGACGGCGGTGAACACGCGGTCGGCGCTGGTCGACCGGCTGAGCTGCGTGGTGGGCAAGGCGGTGCGGTCACTCTTGCCTTCGGACGTTCGGATCACGCGGTTGACGATTCCGGGGGAGACCCCGCCATCGGATCCGTTCCGCCTGATCGCCGACCCGATGGGTGGCGCCCCGCGAGAAGCCCTGTTCCACCTGGGTGTCCGGGTGACGGATGCGTCGGGTTCGGGCTCGGTGTACGTGCTGATGTACCCGGCGCCGAATTCGGCGGTGCCCCGCTGCGGCCGCCCCGAAGTGGTCGAGATCAGCTGCGGGGTGGAGCAGCTCCCCGCCGGCGGCCTGATGCTGACCACGGACCGGACATCGGGCGCCTTGAGCTACCGCGCGGCGCTGTCGGCGCCTTGGGGGTACGTCGTGTTCTGGTCGAACAACAGCGGGGTGCTGGAGCAGAAGGACGTCCGGCTGCCGGAGCAACGCCCGGAGCCGGTGCTGACGGAGGCCCAGGTGCGGGAACTGGCGTTGACGCCGGGGTTGGCCTTCTAGGACCGGCGGGACCGGAGGGTTTCGATGACTTCGTCGTCCCAGCGGTGCGTGCGGATCAGCCGGTACCGCTCCGCCGCCACCCACATGTACGCCTCGGCGTCCGTCCGGTCCCCGATCAACCCCGCCTGCCGCAACATGCCCACCACCGGCACGAACTCCTCGTCGAACCACCGCTGGGCCACGCTCGCGCGGTCGCAGAACTTCCCTTCGTCCTGCATCAGCCGGAAGCCCCACGCCTCCACGTGCTCGCCCAGCTTCGCGTAGTCCCACGGGTCCGACACGATCACCGACGCCCGCGCGTGCCCCGTCAGCGGCACTCGCTCCAGGAACAGCCGGCGATAGTCCTTGACGATCAGGTCACCCCGGTGCCGGATGCCGCTCGGGTTCAGCTTGGTCCGGACCACCGTGACCGAAGCCTCTATTGTGGACAGTCCCTGCGCGATCGCCACCGACACGCGGTGGTGGCCGTCGATGATGAAGTGCAGCTCGCCCACCCGGTACACCTCGATCGGCGGGATCTCCTCGCCGCGGCGGGCCGCCAGGGCCAAGCGCTCCCAGCGCTCGCGCACCCGGGCCGAGGTCGGGCGGAAGTGGCGGTCGAAGTCGCGGCTGCGGTCGACCGTGCCCGCGATCGAGTCCAGTTTGATCACCCGCAGCCCGATGCGGTGCTCGCCCAGGTAGCCGAGCGCCTCCACCACCTCGTGGAACGGCAGCATGATGTTGACGTCGTCGGGCTCGCGACGCAGCCACGTCGAAAGCCGCGAGAGCACTTGGCCCCGACGCGCGCGGAGGAAGTCGTTCTCCGCGTCCGCGCGGGGAAACCCCGTCTCTTTCATGAGAACTCCATGATCCGGTGGCCCACCACGTTGCGGATCCGGGTTTCGCCGACGACCCGGTCCGGCACCGGCTCGCCGTGGGGGTGGATGTGCCCGTGCAGCAACCACTTCGGCCGCAGCACGTCGATCGTCCGGTGCAGGCACGCGAACCCGCGGTGCGGCGGGTCCGCCCGGTCGCCGAGGTCCAGCGGCGGCGAATGCGTCAGCAGGATGTCGACGTCACGGCCGTCGCGACGACGCCGCCACCGCGCGCGGCGCACCAGGCCGCGGGCCCGGCGCGCCTGCTGGCGCTGGGTCCACTGGTTCGGCCCGTCGTTGTAGCGGATCGAGCCGCCGAGCCCGGCGAACCGCAGGCCGGCGACGTCGACGACGCGGCCGTCGGCGTTGATGCCGCCCGCCGGGCCCGGCCACGCCGTCGGGAAACCGTCCTTCATGGACAGCCCGCCGTAGCGCGTGTAGCCGCTCAGGTCCGGGTCGTGGTTGCCGGGCACGAACACGCACGGCACGTCGAGCGCGCCGGCCAGGAACGCGAGGTAGTCGTACGGGAGGTCGCCGGCGCCGATGACGAGGTCGACGGAGACGGTGCGGACCGCGTCGGTCCACAACCGCTCGTCGACCTCGTCGGAGACGACCAGCGCTTTCGGCATGGCCCCAGGGTACGACCCGGGACCGTCATTTCATGCCGTGCGCGAACCCGGGGTCGGCGACGATGACGAAAGTGATGACGAAGATCCAGACGAGGCTGAGCGCGAGCGCCCAGAACTTGAGGTTGGACAGCATGCGAGGCATCACGAACACTCCAGTGGGGGAAGAGGGGACCTAGAGCCAGCCGTTCTTCCGGAATATTCGGTACAGCAACAGGCAGATCCCGAGGATGACCGTGATCACCAGCGGGTACCCGAACTTCCAGTGCAGCTCGGGCAGGTAGTCGAAGTTCATCCCGTAGATGCCCGCGATCATCGTCGGCACGGTGATGATCGCCGCCCACGACGTGATCTTGCGCATGTCGGTGTTCTGCTGCAGCGAGATCTTCGCGACCGTCGCGTCGACCAGGGTGGACAGCAGCTCGTCGAACGCCGCCACCCGCTCGGACACGGTCGTGAGGTGGTCGGCGACGTCGCGGAAGTACGAGCGGACCTCGTCCGGCACCAGCCGCGTGTAGCCCTCGGCCAGGCGCTGGACCGGCGTCGCGAGCGGCATCACCGCCCGGCGCAGCTCGAGGACCTCCCGCTTCATCAGGTAGATCTGCTCGGCGCTGATCTGCGAGCGCGGCGCGAAGACCTGCGCTTCCATGACGTCGATGTCGTTTTCGATCCGGCCCGTGACGTCGAGGTAGTGGTCGACGACGTGGTCGGCGATCGCGTGCACGACCGCGGCCGGCCCCAGCTGCAGGCGCTCGGGGTCGTCGTCCAGCTCGCGGCGCAGGCGCGCCAGGCCCGAGTGGTTCCCGTGGCGGACGGTGATCACGAAGTCCCGGCCGAGGAACACCATGAGCTCACCGGTCTCGACGATCTCGTTCGCCGTGGTGGGTGATTCGTGTTCGACGTACCGGACGGTCTTCACCACGAGGAACAGCGTGTCGTCGTAGCGCTCCAGCTTCGGCCGCTGGTGCGCTTCGAGCGCGTCCTCGACCGCCAGCTCGTGCAGCCCGAACGTCTCCGCGATGCCCTGGATCTGGTTGGAGTCGGGCTCGTGCAGCCCGATCCAGACGAACCCCTCGTGCCGCTTCCGGACCTCTTTGATCGCTTCGGTGTGCGTCCAGCGGCCGGGCAGGCGCTCGCCCGCGACGTACACCGCGCAGTCCACGACGTACGCGGACAGCGGCACCGGGACCGGCCGGACGGGAGCGGCGCCCTTGTTGCCGCGGCCGCGCAGGCCGCCGAGCGAGGGAATGGCAGGCATGGGATCTCCTGGGCGTCGTGCGTTGGTCGTGCGAGACGACTGACCAGGGGCGGAACGCGTCCGCCCGGCGACACCAGCGTTCCCGGGAAGAGAGAAGGCCTACCTGGAGACGACCCGTGAGGTGGGAACGCTGGGACTACTAGGGAGCGGACTATCGCCACTACTCATCGGGGTTCCTCACCTCCTTCGGGCCGGGTGCACCGCAGTTGAGAGTGCAGAGTGGTGGGGCTCGCGTTGACGCGCGAGAACCAATGGTTGAGGGTACTCCTCACTACGGATGCGTGTCGTACCAGCCTCACGCGGTGTTACGCGGAACGGGAGAGACGAGTGCAGTTCGGTCGGTACTACGAGGAGTTCGAGGTCGGTGCGGTCTACAAGCACTGGCCGGGCAAAACGGTCACCGAATACGACGACCACATGTTCTGCCTGCTCACCATGAACCACCACCCGCTGCACCTCGACGCGCACTACGCCGAGGAGACCACCGACTTCGGCAAGAACGTCGTGGTCGGCAACTACATCTACTCGCTGCTGCTGGGCATGTCCGTGCCCGACGTCTCCGGCAAGGCCATCGCGAACCTCGAGGTCGAGTCCCTCAAGCACGTCAAGCCGACGTTCCACGGCGACACCATCTACGGCGAGACCGAGGTGCTGGACAAGACGCCGTCGAAGTCCAAGGACGACCGCGGCGTCGTGTACGTCGAAACGCGCGGTTACAAGCAGGACGGCCTGATCGTGTGCACCTTCCGCCGGAAGGTGATGGTGCCGAAGCGTTCCTACGGCGAGACCCGGGGCGGGGAGCAGCCGGGCCGGCCGGTGCCGCACGAATGAGGCTCTGATGGACTTGGACGGGATCAAGGGCGTACTGCGCACGTTCGCGGAAGTCGAGGCGCGCGGGGTGTCGCCGCTGTACGAGCACCTCGCGCTGCAGGCGGCGGAGGACGACGACGTCGCCGGGCTGCTGTCGGCCGCGCGTGACGGCGAAGTCCGCGGGACGCTGCTGATGGCGACCGCGCACCGGCTGGTCCAGGCCGACCCGATCCACCCGCTGTCGCGGTACTACCCGTCCCTGGGCGGCTTCGACGGCGTCGATTCGGAGACCTGGCCGCTGTTCCGGTCGTTCCTGCTGGAGCGGGCCGAGAAGGCCCGCGCGTTGATTTCGGCGCGGTACACGCAGACGAACGAGGTCCGCCGCGCGGCGCTGCTGTACCCGGGCGTGGCGCGGGCGGCGAAGGAAGCGGGCGGGAAGGTTTCGCTGCTGGAGGTCGGCTGCAGCGCGGGGCTCCTGCTGGGGCTGGACCGCTTCGGCTACCGCTACCAGTGCGACGGCGGCGAGCAGCTGACGGCGGGCCCGGCGAAGGCCGCGGTCGGGCTGCACTGCGCGCTGGACCTCGCGCCGGGCGCGGTGGCGCCGAAGCTGCCGAAGAAACTCGCGATCCTCGACCGGGCGGGCCTGGACCGGGCGCCGGTGGATCTGTCGGACGAAGACGAGCTGGCGTGGCTGGAGGCGTGCGTCTGGGCCGACCAGCCGGACCGCATCCGGCTCCTGCGCACGGCGGCGGCGGAGCAGGCGAAGCACCGGCCCCGGCTGATCGAGGGCGACGGCGTTTCCGGCCTCGCCTCGGCGGCCGCCACGCTGGAGGGGCCGCTGGTCGTGGTGACGAGCCACGCGCTGGCGTATTTCCCGCCTGAGCGGCGTGCGGAGTTCGTCGAGGGGCTGGCTTCGCTGGCGGCTTCGCGGCCGGTGTGGTGGGTGTCGGAGGAGTTCTACGGCGCCGGGCTCGAGATCGTGCTGCCGGGCCGTTCGGACCTCTCCGGGGCCGACGGGCTCGCGACTTTGGGCGTCGTGCGGTGGGAAGACGGGAAGGCGGAGGCCCACGCCCTGGCGCGAACCGCCCCGCACGGGCAGCGGATGACCTGGTTGCCGCTGTAGTCAGGCGCGGGGGAGCGCTTTCCAGTCGCGGAGCGTCACGTACAGGAGATCCACCAGCTCCCCCGCCGCCTCGAGCGCTTTCAGGTCTGCCGCATCGGACCAACGGACGTCCGTCGCGTCGTCACCCGCCGTGAGCACCCCGCCGGCCACTTCGCACCCGTAGTCGAAGATTTCGTAGGGGCCCCTGGTCACCGACCCCACGAGTGTGCCGGGAATCACGTCGAGCCCGGTCTCCTCGGAGAGTTCCCGGATGACCGCCTTTTTGTCTGTTTCGCCCGGTTCCACTCGGCCACCCGGCAGCGACCACTGCCCCGAACCAGGGTCGTTCCGGCGCCGGATGAGCAGCAAACGGCCGCGTGTGTCGTACGCGATGCCGCCTACGCAGCGGATTGTGGTGCCGACGGGGCTGTCCATGCCCGAAGGGTAGACGTGACCGAACTGAAAACGGATGTCCTGTACACGGAGAGTAGCCGTACGGTACACTTCGGACCGCGTGCTGACCCAAGCGCGGGACTTACCTCCCCAGCGCCTGTTCAGTGCGGTACAACGTAAAAAGTCAGGATTTCTGCTGTTGTCCGGTGTCACCGTAAGAGACGGGATTTGATCGCGGTGAACGTGAAGAAGATTGCGGGCCTCGCCGGTATCGCGTTGGTGCTGTTCTTCGTCATTGCCCAGCCGGGTCAGGCCGCGGGCCTTGTCGGCAACATCGTCGACTTCCTGCGCAGCTCGGCCGAATCGGTGATCACCTTCGTCAGCAACGTGTTCAAGGGCTGATCGGGGGCTACCCTCGAACCATGTTCGCGCCACGCGACCCCGACGAGTACCTCCTCGACACCGAGCGGCGGGTCATCCGGATCCGCCGCCACTGGGCGGTGCTGCTGTGGGACACCTTCGAGGCGGCCGCCCTGCTGGCCGTCTGCGTCCTGGTGTCCTACCTGCTGCCACCGGCGCTGTACATCGGCCAGAACATCCTCTGGTACGTGGCGCTGCTCGTCGTGCTGCGGTTCGCCTACCAGGTGATGGAGTGGTGGGTCGAGCGGCTGGTGGTCACCGACAAGCGGTTCGTCATGACCACCGGGGTGTTCACCACCAAGGTGCTGATGATGCCGATCAGCAAGGTCACCGACCTCAGCTACGTGCGCACCGCCACCGGCCGCATGATGGGCTACGGCACGATGGTCGTCGAGTCCGCCGGTCAGATCCAGGCACTGAACCGGATCGACTACCTGCCGCGGCCCGAAGAGTTCTACGACACGATCTCGGAGCTGGTCTTCGGCGACAAGCAGAAGCAGGCCGAGCGCTTCTCCATGATCAAGGCCCAGCGGGCGGCCCGGGGCAAGAAGCCGGTCGGCTGACTCATCCCGCCGCAGCTGTGACCTAGCGCATCGTCGACAATGGACCCGATGCGCATCGACCTGCACGCCCACTCCACCGCTTCCGACGGCACCGACACGCCGGCCGGTCTCGTCGCCGCCGCGGCGAGAGCCGGGCTCGACGTCGTCGCCATCACCGACCACGACACCACCGCGGGCTGGGCGCCCGCTTCCGAGGCCATTCCGCCAGGGCTGACCCTCGTCCCCGGCGCCGAGCTCTCCACGGTGTCGATCGATCCCGAAACCGGGCGCCAGATCAGCGTCCACCTGCTCGCCTACCTCTTCGACCCGACGTCGGAGGCGGTCGTCACCGAGCAGACCCGGCTGCGCGTCGAGCGCCGCACGCGGCTGCGCCGGATGGCCGAGCGGATGGCCGCCGACGGCCTCCCCGTCGACGCCGACGAGATCTTCGGCCTGCTGCCCGAGGACTCCCCGCCCGGGCGCCCGCACCTGGCCCAGGCGCTGGTCCGCGCCGGGCTGGTCAAGTCCGTCGACGAGGCCTTCGCCGACTACCTCAGCCCGCGCCGCGGCTACTACGTCGCCCGCCGCGACACCCCGGTCGAAGAGGCGATCGACATGATCGCCGCGGCCGGCGGCGTCACGGTCATCGCGCACCCCTTCGCCTTCAGCCGTGGCGCCACGATCAGTGAAGACACCCTCGCCGGCCTGGCCGAACACGGCCTCACCGGCGTCGAAGCCGACCACCCGAACCACGACGCGCCGACGCGGGCCCGCACCCGCGCGCTGGCCGGCGAGCTCGGCCTGCTCGTCACCGGGTCGAGCGACTACCACGGCACGAACAAGACGATCGCGCTCGGCGAGTGCACCACCGACCCCGGGCAGCTCGAGGAGCTCGTCTCGCGGGCGACGGGGTTCCAGGTCGTGAAGGGCTGACATGGCGATCGCCGACGTCTTCGACGCGAAGCTCTTCATGAGCGCGACGATCACCCTGATCGTCATCATGGACCCGCCCGGCACGGTGCCGGTGTTCCTGAGCCTCGTCGGCCGCAAGCCGATGGCCGTCCGCGCCCGCGCCGCGCGGCAGGCCGTCCTCGTGTCGCTGCTGGTCATCAGCCTGTTCGCGGTCGCGGGCCAGGCGATCCTCGCCTACCTCGGCATCGGCATCCCGGCGCTGCAGGGCGCCGGCGGCCTGCTGCTCCTGCTCATCGCCCTGCAGCTGCTCACCGGCAGCGGCCACGAACCCGAGGCGGCCGCCGAGGACGTCAACGTCGCGCTCGTCCCGCTCGGCACGCCGCTGCTGGCCGGGCCGGGCGCGATCGCCGCGACCATCGTGTTCGTCCGCCAGGCCGACGGCCACATCGGCGCGTACATCGCGCTGGCGCTGGCGATCGTGATGACGCACTTCGTGATCTACATCTGCATGCGCTACTCCGGCGTCGTCATCCGGCTGATCAAGGAAAGCGGCATCACGCTGCTGGCCAAGGTGGCCGGCCTGCTGCTCGCGGCCATCGCCGTCGAGCTCGTCGCGAACTCCGTGCGCGGCTTCATCGCCGGCGGCAGCTGACCCCGCCTTTCGGGTTGTCCTGCCGGACAGGAACCGGCGGGTTCGTTGACATCGTTGGCACCGCTCGCGCAGCCTGAACCTCAGCTCAGCGGTTGAAACGATTCAAACGCCCCTGTGTCGGTTTCGGAGGCCTCGATGAAGTGGCTCAGAGCATTCCTGCCGGTGACGGTGCTGGTGGCGAGCGGCGTGGTCGCCGCACCCGCCGACGCCGCGCCGAGCTGGCAGAAGTACGTCGTCGCGCCGGCGAGCCGGGACGTCCGGCCGGTGAAGGTGCTGTCGACGACCGGCGACGTCACCAACCCGGACGGCCTGCTCGGGAAGGGCGTCGCGACGTTCAAGCGGCAGGCGCCGCCGCCGAAGCCGGCCTGGCCCGCGGGGACCACCGCGGCCGCGTCGTCGTTCCACGCGCCGAACAACGGCGGGAACGGTCAGCCGCGGACCTACGACCCCGGCAACGCCGTCGACGGCAACACCGAGACGTTCTGGAACGACGACACGATCGGCGCCTACCCGGACGTCCTGACCATCACCTCGGCCGCGCCGGTCACGCTGCCCGGCGTCACGCTGCTGTCCAGTGTGGACGGTGTGCCGCAGGACTACACCGTCGAAGTGCTGGACGCGGGCACGTGGCGCGTCGCGGCCACGGTCACCGGCAACACCGCGGTCCAGCGGGCGGTGCAGTTCGACCGGCCGGTGACGACCACGCAGGTCCGGATCACCGTCACGAAGGACCAGAACACGCCTTCGGGGGAGTTCAGCCGCGTCACCGAGGTCTGGCCGGGCCTGGTCGCCGACCCGCCGGTGCCGGTCGCGGTGGTGGACTTCGGCAAGGTCGTCGCCGGGTACCCGAAGATCTCCTTCGCGGGCGCGTCGCCGAACCACCCCGGCGTCCGGTTGTCGTTCTCCGAAACCCAGCAGTACCTGGGCGAACGCTCCGACTTCACGCGTTCGGACTTCTCCGGCGGGCCGGGCAGCGACCAGTACGCCGTGCCTACGACGCCGACCGTCTGGCGGGACACGAAGGGCTGCCAGAGCGGGACGCAGGTGTGCGCGGACGGCCTGCACGGCTTCCGCTACCTGCGGATCAGCCTCGACGCGCTGGCGTCGGACGCGCCGCTGGCCCAGCCGTCCGGCGAGGTGCGGATCACCGGCGTCTCGCTCGACTTCACGCCGTTCCTCGGCACGCCGGACACCTACCGCGGCTGGTTCGAGTCGTCGGACGCCGAGCTGAACCGCTACTGGTACGCGGCTTCGTACACCAACGAGCTGGGCATGGACACCTTCCGCGAGTCCGATGTGGACCCACGCGGCGCGTTCTCGCCGTCGCTGGACGGAAAACTGGTGCTGCACGACGGCGCGAAGCGCGACCGGGACCCGTACGTCGGCGACGTCGCGGTGTCCGGGCTGACCCAGTACCTGACGCACCAGGACGGCACGGCGGCGAAGAACGTCCTCGCCGACCTCGCCGACCACCAGCGGGCGGACGGCTGGATCCCGCCCGCGTCGATCAACAACTACACGCTGCCGCTGTTCGACTATCCGCTCTGGTGGGTGACGTCGAGCTGGGACTACGTGCTCTACACGGGCGACACCGCGTACGCGGCTTCGTACTACTCGCACCTCGTGAAGACGCTCGACTCGTGGTACCCGTCGGTCACCGATTCGCGCGGGTTGCTCGCGAAGGGGCTCAACGGCACCGGCGGCTACGGCGACTACGCGTTCCTGCCGCGTACGGGCGAAGTGACGTACTACAACGCGTTGTACGTCCGGGCGCTTCAGGGCGCGGCGGGTCTCGCGCGGGCGACCGGGCATCCTGCCGACGCCGATCGCTGGCTCGCGCGTGCTTCCGGCGTCGCTTCCGCCGTGAACACTTATTTGTGGGACCCGGCGGCGGGGGCGTACCTCGACTCCGGGACGGGCGCGGTGCGGCACGGCCAGGACGGCAACAGCCAGGCCATTTTGGCCGGTATCGCGTCGCCTTCGCAGGCCACATCGGCGTTGGCGCGGCTCGCGGCGGGTGCGTTGCCGTACGGGAATCCGTTCATGGACAACGACACTCTCGTTTCCGACGGCACGAAGCGCGTGTACGCGTTCACGTCGTTCCCGGAGCTGCAGGCGCGGTTCCGGAGCGGGCAGCCGGACTCGGCGATCGACCAGATCAAGCGGATGTACGGCTGGATGGCTTCGCGCGACCCGGGCATCACGGCGTGGGAAGGCATCGGTGAAGGCGGTTCGCACTACGAGCAGGGGTACACGTCGGCGGCGCACGGCTGGTCGACCGGTGTCGTGCCGGCGTTGACGAACGAGCTGCTGGGCGTCTCGCCCGCTTCGCCGGGCTTCGCGACGTGGACTGTCGCGCCGCACCCGGGTTCGGTTTCGTGGGCGCGTGGCGCGGTGCCGACGCCGAAGGGCGCGTTGTCGGCTTCGTGGTCTCAGCAGGGTTCGGTGTTCTCGTTGACGGTCACGGCTCCTCGCGGGACTTCGGGTTCGCTGGTGGTTCCGTCGGGCAAGCTGGTGCTGCTGGACGGGAAGCCGCTGCGGTCCGGTGGGGCGCTGGCCGTTTCCGGTGGTACGCACACCGTGTTGGTCGTGCGGTAGCTGCCTTCACGGGTGCCACGCGGAAACTGTCGGTGGTGGTGCGTAGCGTGGCACCCGTGAAGGAGCAGATGGGGTTCGACTTCGGCGTCGCGCAACCGGTGCGGCTCACGAAGGTGTCGCCGGCGCGGCTGGCCACCTTCGACGACTGCCCGCGCCGGTACCGGCTCGCGTACCTCGAACGGCCGACCCCGCAGCGCACCGGGCCGTGGGCGCACAGCACGCTGGGCGCGGTGGTGCACAACGCGCTGCGGGCGCTGTTCGACCTGCCGGTGCTCAAGCGGGTGCCGCAGCGGGCGGTGGCGCTGGTGGCGGAGTTCTGGAAGGACGCGGGCTTCGAGACCGAGGAGCAGGCGGCCCGCTACCGGGCGCGCGCGAAGGGGTGGGTGGCGGAGTACGTCGAGGACAACGACGTCACCCACGACCCGGTCGGGCTCGAGCGGTGGGTGTCGGCGCCGGTGAGCCCGTCGCCGGGGGAGAAGCCGTCGATGATCATCGAGGGCCGCGCGGACCGGATCGACGCGCGGGACGGTTCGCTGGTCATCGTGGACTACAAGACGGGACGGCGGCCACCGGACGAGTACGAGGCGCGGGCGTCGCAGGCGCTGGCGCTGTACGCGGTGGCGGCGGCCCGGACGCTGCGGACGCCGTGCACGACGGTCGAGCTGCACCACCTCCCGACGGGCACGATCGCGGCGGCCGAGCACACGCCGGAGAGCCTGCAGCGGCACCTGCAACGCGCGGGCGAGACCGCCGCGGACCTGAGGCTGGCCACGGATACCCTGGACGCGGGCGGCGACGCGGACGTGCTGTTCCCGGCCCGCCCGGACCGCCGTTGCGCCTGGTGCGACTTCAGGCCGAGCTGCGCGGTGGGGCAGGAAGCCGCCCCGCAGGCACAGCCGTGGGACCTGCTCGCGCCCTGACAGGGGAGAGGAAGAGGTTTGGCTTCACCGGACACCGACGAGTTGCAGGCCGGGGGCCCGGGCCGGGGGCAGGATGTGGTCGGGCCCGGGGCGGCCGGGGTGCAGCCGACCGAGCCGCTTGCCGCTGCCGGCGTGCGCGAGCAGGCCGAGGCGGCCGCCGCCGGGGCGCAGCAGACTGAGCCGCTCGCGACCGGGGCCGAGCCGCCGGGGCCGGTAGAGCCTGCCGCCGCCAAGCCCGGCGCCGCCGGGGCGCGGGGGCAGGGTAAGTCGGTGGCTGCCGGGCCCGGGGCGGCCGGGGTGCAGCCGACCGAGCCGCTTGCCGCTGCCGACGTGCGCGAGCAGGCCGAGGCGGCCGCCGCCGGGGTGCAGCCGACTGAGCCGCTCGCCACCGAACCTCTCGCCGCCGAGGCGCAGACCGTTCCTCAAGAACGCGTCGAACCCGAGCGGATCGAGCCCGCCGATGCCGCGGCCGAAGAGCCCGCCGAGCCGGAAAAGCCGCGCGGCCGCTGGTGGCGGGGGTTCACCGGCTCACTCGCCGCCGGCCTCACCGTCCTGGCCATCGGGGTCCTCGCCGTCGCGGGCATCGGCCTCTACACCGGCGCCCCCGGCCCCGGTCCCGCGCTCCTCATCGGCCACCCCATCGCAGCCGTTCTCGCCTTACTGGCCCAGCGGGTCGCCGATCGCCGAAATGGCGCGGCAGCCGCGGGCGCGGGTCTGGCCGTCGTGCTCTTCGCCGTCGCGGCCCTGACCCTCTTCTGGCTTACTTGAGCGCCGTCAGCGTTCCGCCGCGCTCCTCCAGGAGCACCGGACCCGCCGCACCGAGCCGGACCACGCCCGCGTAACCGCGGCGGTCCACCCCGACCGTCCGGATCGTCGACCCGTCGTTCTCGTTGAGCACCGCCAGCCCGCCCTTGATCGGCACCACCAGCTGCGAAGCGAACACGATCCCCGGCCCCGAAGCGCTGCTCAACGTCCACCGCGGCGACAAATCGTCGCGGGACAACGCCACCACCTTCGACCCGCTGAACCAGTACACGTTCTGCGCCGTCTGGGTCGTCGCCTCGACACCCGCCGGCGGGTCCGCCGCCAAGTCGCCGGCCGGCACGTCCAGCGGGTACGCCGCGCGCTGGGAACCGTCGCCGTTGTAGACCACCAGGAGCTTCTGGTCCGGCAACACCACCGCCGTCAGGTCACCCGACATCGCGATCACCCGCGCGCGCTTGCCCGCCAGGACGCTGCTGAACGCCACCTGCGGCTCGTCGTCCTTCTCCGGCGCCGCCTTGTAGACCGTCAACCGGTCCGCCGGGTCGCCCGGGCAGCGCTCGATCACGCCGACCTTGCCCGACGCCGCCGCGACCGTGCCGTACGTGCAGCCCGTGCGCGGCTGCTTGCCCGCGTTGACCAGCGCCGGGACCTGGCCGTACTCGGCGCTCTGCACCAGGTCGTCGCGCCAGGTCGTCAGGAGCTTCTTGCCCGTCGCCGTCACGTGCGACCCGTCGCTGACCAGCTGCGTGCCCAGCTCCGCGTTGCCGTTGCGCTGCGCCGTGATCCGGCCCGTGCCCGGGTCCAGCTGCGTGACCTCGCTGCACGAAGTCTTCGAATAAACGGCGTTCAGCCGCCCCCACGTCTCGTTCACCGTGCACAGCGGGAGGTCGCGCGCGTAGTGCCAGCGGATCTGGCCGGTCAGCGGGTCGCGCGCGTCGACCTCGCCGCCGTCGGCCGTCGCCACGGTGTCGCCCGCCACCACCGGGACCGGCGTCGCGCCGCTGCGGGCGCTCCAGATCTCGGTCAGCGAGCCGGGCACCTTGTCCGGTGCCGCGGGCAACGGCGGGGGCGGCGCCGCCTCGGTCCGGTCGGTGGCCGCGCTGTCGCTCGTCACGCCGATGACCAGCGCGACGGCGACCACGGCGACCGCGATCAGCGCGGCGATCGCCCGGTCCCGCCCGCGGTTCCACGGCGATCGCCGTGCCTTGACCCGCGGGGCGGGCGGGGTCGGAGCGACGTCCTCCAGGACGTCCTCGGAGCCGTACTCGGGGGCCGGTTCTTCCGCGGGCGCGACCGCTTCAGGCGCGCTTTCGGGCGCCTTCTCGTCTTCGCTCACTTACCCGACCCCCGTGCGTAGGCCTCAGTCTGCCGACGCAGGTGTATCAGACGTCGCGGCGGGACGGCGACGGCGGCGCCGCCGAGCCGGCCGCTCGGCGTTCTCGCCGGCTTCCTTCTCGGCCGCGGGACCGGTCGTCTCCGGCGCCGTGCCGCGGGTGCGGCGACGCGTCCGGGTGCGGCCTTCCGAGGCAGGAGCGTCATCCGAAGCGGCGGCGGCGTTGTCCGCGGCCTCGATCGCCTCGGCGGCCCGCGAACCACCGCGGGTCCGCTTGCGCGGGCTCCGGGCGCGCTTGCGCGGCGCCTCTTCCGTGGTGTCGTCGGCGGCCTTGCCCCGGCCACGCGGGCCGCGGCGCTTGCCGCCCAGGTCCTCTTCCACCTCGGCGCCCAGGCCGGCGCGGGTGCGCTTGCCCAGCGGCAGCCGCCCGGTCGTGCCCTCGGGGATGCCCAGGTCGGCGTACAGGTGCGGCGACGACGAGTACGTCTCCACCGGCTCCGGCTTGTCGAGGCCCAGGGTGTCCGAAATCAGCTTCCAGCGCGGCTCTTCGTCCCAGTCGACGAGGGTGACGGCGACGCCGGTCCGGCCCGCGCGGCCGGTGCGGCCGATGCGGTGGACGTAGGTCTTCTCGTCGTCCGGGCACTGGTAGTTGATCACGTGCGTGACGTCGTCGATGTCGATGCCGCGGGCCGCGACGTCGGTCGCGACCAGCACGTCGACCTTGCCGGAGCGGAACGCGCGCAGCGCCTGCTCGCGGGCGCCCTGGCCCAGGTCGCCGTGCACGGCGGCGGCCGCGAAACCGCGCTCGACCAGGTCGTCGGCCACCTTCTGCGCGGTGCGCTTGGTGCGGCTGAAGATCATGGTCAGGCCGCGGTCCTTCGCCTGCAGCACGCGGGCGATCACCTCGGGCTTGTCCATCGAGTGCGCCCGGTAGACGAACTGGGTGGTGCGCTCGTGGATCGCGCTCGCGTCGTTCTCTTCGGCGCGGATGTGCGTCGGCTGGCGCAGGAACGTGCGGGCCAGCGTGATGATCGGGCCGGGCATGGTCGCCGAGAACAGCATCGTCTGCCGCTCGTCCGGCACCATCCGCAGGATGCGCTCGATGTCGGGCAGGAAGCCCAGGTCGAGCATCTCGTCGGCCTCGTCCAGCACCAGGCCGCGGACCTTGCCCAGCACGAGGTGCTGCTGCTCGGCCAGGTCGAGCAGGCGGCCCGGGGTGCCGATCACGACGTCGATGCCCTTGCGCAGGGCTTCGATCTGGGGCTCGTAGGGGCGGCCGCCGTAGATGGCCAGGGTGCGGATGCCGAGGTGCTTGCCGGCGCCCTTGAGGTCGTTCGCGACCTGGATGCACAGCTCGCGGGTCGGGACCACGACGAGCACCTGCGGGGTGCCGTCGCCGGGGACCTGCACGCGGTGCAGCAGCGGGACGCCGAAGCCCAGCGTCTTGCCCATGCCGGTGCGGGCCTGGCCGATGAGGTCGTCGCCGGCCATCGCGAGCGGCAGCGTGAGCGCCTGGATCGCGAAGGTCCGTTCGATGCCGGCCTCGCCGAGGGCCTTGACGATCTCCGGCTTGACGCCGAAGGACGCGAAGGTCGGGGCTTCGGGCTCGACCTCGACGCCCGCCTGCAGCGGGTGCGACGTGTCGAGCGCGGCCGGGCCGGTCTCGCTGTGTTCCAGCGCGACGGCGGGGGTCTGTTCGGTTGTGGGAATTTCTGCGGTCAGGGTGATCGCCTCTCTCGTGACCAGCGCGCACAGCCCTGGGTCCGCTCGACACTCGACCGGGAGTAAACCCTGGTCCCTGGCGCTGATCTGGAGCGCGGAACCGGTCCGTCCCGGGAATGCCGGAAGAGGCGTGCACGCACATTGCAGTACGTCGGCAAGCCGCGTGACCTGCCTGTTCCCGACGCCGGTATGGCGTACGGAAGCTTCTATATCATTCGCAGTGTACCTGGTCAGCAGTTTTTCGACAGTACCCGGCGCGCCGTAACCAGTGTGATCGGTCTCGTCGCGGCACGCCCGGGCGCTTCGGCGATACCCTGCCCCCGTGACCGAGCCGAAAGAGATCTCAGAGGGCGTAGTCGACCTTCTGGGTGTGATCGCCTACCTCGAACTTTCCGCGTTCGACCGGATGGCCGAAGACGCGCGCAGCGCCCCCACCCTGGCCGGGCGGGCCGCGCTGGCGAGGATGGCGGCCGCGGAGATCGGTCACTACGGCCTGCTGGCCGACCACCTGGCCGCCCACGACGTCAAGATCGAAGACGCGATGACGCCGTTCGTGGCCCAGGTCGACGCCTGGCACGCGTCGACGCCGCCGAAGTCGTGGCTCGAGTCGCTGGTCAAGGCCTACGTCGGCGACGGGCTGGCCGCCGACCTCTACCGCGAGATCGCCAGCTGGCTCGACCCGGAGACCAAGGACCTCGTGCTCACCGTGCTCGCGGACACCGGCCACTCCGCGTTCGCCGAGCGCGAAGTCGCGGCCGGCATCGAAGCCGACCCCAAGACCCGTGACAAGCTCGCTCTGTGGGGGCGCCGCCTGCTCGGCGAGGCGCTCACGCAGGCCCAGTACGTCGTCGCCGAGCGCGACGGGCTGGCCGAGCTGATCATCGGCGGTTCGGGTGACCTCTCCGGAATCGCCGCGCTGTTCCGGCGGTTGCAACAGGGGCACACGAAGCGCATGCAGGCGCTCGGCCTGGGCTGAACCCGATGGAGTACCCGGAAGTGACGACGCGGTCGGGCGCGGACATGCGCCACCGGAACGAGCCGGTTCGGTTAGCCTTGGCCGGCACATCCCTTACGAATTTCCAGCGGAGGTCCCACGTGGAGGTCAAGATCGGCATCAAGGACACGCCGCGCGAGCTGGTGGTGTCCAGTGGCCAGTCTCCCGAAGAGGTGGAGAAGCTGGTCGCCGAGGCCCTGACGGCCGGTGACGGGCTCTTCCGCATCAACGACGAGAAGGGGCGCAAGTACATCGTCCCGTCCGACCGCATCGCGTACGTCGAGATCGCCCCCTCCGACGTCCGCAAGGTCGGCTTCGGCGTCGGCGACTGACCCAGCGCGAACAGCCGTGAAGGCCACCCCGGGACGTTCCCGGGGTGGCCTTCACGGACTTCAGGCGTTGAGTTCTTCCAGCGTCGTGGGGACGTGGAACGGCGGCGTGCTCGTGCCCATGACGCGGTAGCGGCCCCACGGGTCCGGGTCGGAAAGCTCGCCGTCCGCGGTGTACTCGCCGGCCTGGATCGTGACCGGCTTCTTCTTGCCGCCGGCCAGCTTGGTCAGCTCCTCGTTCACCGCCACCCGGCCGTACCAGCGGTAGAACCCGTCGATCGGCTGGAAGTAGCCGCGCAGCTCCACCGTCACCGGCAGGGAAACGCCGTCGACCACCAGCGTGGCCGGACCGCCGTAGCCGTCTTCGTCGTGCTCGCTCATGACGTCTCCTCCGCCGAATCCGGCTCCGAGCGGCCCAGCTGGACCACCTTGTTGGCTTCCAGGGGCAGGTTCGGGTCGATGACCACGCCGTGCTGGCGGGTCAGCCCGTCGATCGCCGCCCAGATGATCTGCGTCAGGTACTCGACGACCGCGTCACGGCCCATCGACCTGCGGTCCAGCCACCACTCGCCGGTGTTCTGGACCATCCCGACGATGCCGTGCGCCCACGGCTCGGCCGCGCCGGAGTCCATGTTGAACATCCGCATGTAGTCGCCGAGCAGCGCCGTCAGCGCCGTCGCGATCAGTTCCTTGTCCTCGGCCACGACGTCCGACGACACCGGCTTCTCCGGCCGGCCGTGCGCCAGCAGCCGGTAGAGGTTCGGGTGCTCCTCGATCACCGTGAAGAACGCGTCGAGCGCCATCCGGATCCGCGGGACCGGCGCGAGCTCGGCGTTGATCGCCGGGATCAGCCGCTCGAACAGGATCTCCGTGCCGCGCTGGCCGAGGGCGACGTAAAGGTCGGCCTTGTCGTCGAAGTGCCGGTACAGCACCGGTTTCGTGACGCCGGCCTCCGCGGCGACGTCCTCCATGCCGAGGTCGGGGCCGTGCGTGTCGAGCGCCCGCAGCGCGGCCTCGACGAACTCCTTGCGCCGCGCGATCCGGTGCTTGCGCCAGCGGTCGCGGCGGGCGTCGCCGGTCGCCTCCTCGTCTCGCGACGAGGACCTGGGCTGCTTGCCGGAGCGCTTGACACGTTCGATCACGGGGCTCATGCTACGCACAGGTAACTGTTACCTCAAGTTACACATTGCGGAAGGGGTGTCGGCAATGACGCGGACGCTGAAGGAACCGGATCGCGAAAAGACCGCGGACCGCCTGCTGAAGTCGTCGGCGAACAAGTTCTACGACCCGGACGTCGACATCGACTGGACCGCGCCGCTCGTCGAGGGCAAGCGCTTCATCCTGGACGAGCGCTCGTCGCTGTACGGCACCGAGCTGTGGGACAAGCTGACCCCCGAGCAGCGGATCGAGCTGGGCAAGCACGAGGTCGCGAGCGTCGCGACGACCGGGCTGTGGTTCGAGATCCTGTTGATGCAGATGCTGCTCAAGGAGGTCTACGAAGAGGACCCGACGTCCGCGCACGCCCAGTTCGCGCTCACCGAGATCGCCGACGAGTGCCGGCACTCGACGATGTTCGCGCGGATGGCGTCGCGGATCGGCTGCCCCGCCTACGGCCCGGTGCCGTGGCTGCGTCGCCTGGCGAAGCTGATGCCGACGATCTCCTACGGCCCGGCCCGCTACGGCGCGATCCTGGTCGCCGAGGAGGTCCTGGACCGGCTGCAGCGCGAGCAGATGAACGACGAGGGCGTCCAGCCGCTGGTCCGGATGGTCAACCGGATCCACGTCCTCGAAGAGGCGCGGCACGTCACCTTCGCCCGCGAAGAGGTCACGCGCGGCATGGCGAAGCTGTCGAAGGCCGAAATCGCCTACCAGCAGTTCATCATCGCGCTGATTTCGTACTTCGTGACGCGGGCGTTCATCAACCCGAACGTCTACAAGGCGGTCGGCATCCGGCCGCGCGACGGCGTCGAGGCGGCGCTGAACAACCCGCACTGGCAGGGGACGATCGCGTGGGCCGGGGAGAAGATCATGCCGTTCCTCGAGGAGTCCGGCCTGGTCGGGCTGCCCGGGAAGTACTTCTGGCGCAAGTCGTTCCTGCTCCCGGCGGGCCGGTGACCACCGCGTCGCGGCTGCGCGACCCCTCGATCGAGCACCGGTTCGTCGCGAGCGACGGCGCCGCGCTGCACGTCTCGCAGTCCGGGCCGGCCGACTCGGTGGTGACGCTGGTGCTCGTGCACGGCTGGACGCAGGACCACCGGACGTGGGACTTCGTGCTGCCGCACCTCGACCCCGGCGTGCGCGTGCTGCGCTACGACCTGCGCGGCCACGGCGGTTCGGCGCACGCCCGGCCCGGCGGCGCCACGATCGCCCGCCTGGCCGACGACCTCGCCGAGCTGATCGCCGACCGCGTCCCGGAAGGGCCGTTGGTGCTCGCCGGGCACTCGATGGGCGGCATGACGCTGATGGTGCTCGCCGAACGGCACCCCGCGCTCGTCCGGGAGCGGCTGGCCGGGGCGGCGTTCGTGGCGACGTCGTCGGGCGACATGGACAAGCTGACGCTCGGCTTCCCGGGCCTGGTCGGCCGGGGCGTGACGCGCTTCGAGCCGCGGGTGGCCCGCCTGCTGGCGGGGCTTCGGAGCGAGACCCTGCGGCTGCGGCCGGGGATGGTCCGCTCGGGCGCGCGGCGGCTGGTGTTCGGGGTCCGCCCGGGGCGCGAGCAGGTGGACAGCGTCGTCGAGCAGCTGCTGGCGGCGCACCCGGCGAGCGCGGGGATGTTTCTGGACGCGATCGCGGCCCATCGGGGCGTGGGCGGGCTGGGGGCGCTTTGCGACGTGCCTTCGGTGGTGCTGGCGGGGGAGCGGGACCGGTTGTGCCCGCTGGCGCACGCGAAGGTGATCGCGGACGAGTTGCCGCACGCGGAGTTCGTCCGGTTCCCGGGCGCGGGCCACATGCTCCCGCAGGAACGCCCCTACGAAGTCGCCCGCCGCATCAGCACCCTGATCCGCACCGCCGCCACTGCTGACACCCGGTAAACAATGCATCTTTCCTAGGGAAAGCTCGGCTTTGTGCCGCAAAGTAGCGAGCTTTCCCTACGAAAGATGCGTCCTCAGGCGTCCTTGAGCGGGAAGCCGCCGCCGATGCCGCGCCACGCCAGGTTGGCCGTCAGCGCCACCGCTTCCTCGCGGCTCATCGACTGGTGGTGCTGCAGCCAGAACCGGGCGCTGACCTGGCTCATCCCGACCAGGCCCACCGCCAGCAGCCGCGCCTTGTCCTCGTCGAGGCCCGCGTCCGCCGTGATCGTCTCGGTGATCGCGTCCACGCTCGCCGACGTCGCGCGGTCGACCGCTTCCTGGACCGCCGGCTCGCCGCGCAGGTCGGACTCGAACACCATCCGGAACGCGCCCGCGTCCTCGCTGACGAAGTCGAAGAACGCGCCGACCGTGGCCGGGACGCGCTGCTTGTTCTCCGTCGTCGAGTCCAGCGCGTTCTGCACGCGTTTCACCAGCTCGTCGACGTGGCTTTCCAGCAGCGCGATGTACAGGTCGAGCTTGCCGGGGAAGTGCTGGTAGAGCACCGGCTTGCTGACACCGGCCACTTCGGCGATCTCGTCCATCGCGGCGGCGTGGTAGCCGTTCTCGGCGAAGACCCGCTGCGCCGCGGCGAGGAGCTGGGCCCGCCGTTCCGTCCGGGGCAGGCGCACCCCACGTTGCTGCAGCCGCGTCATCTCCGTCATGCTCGTCCTCCCGTCATCGCTTCTTCGACGGGCGGGGTCGCCACCGCGTGAAGTCGACCTGAAGATTACTCGCCGGTATGTATGCCTTGCCACGGGTCGGGCATCCTGAATCCGTGAACACCGCCGCGACCACGCGGGCGCCGCTGACGCACGTGCCCCTGTCGACCAGGGAATTGCCGTCCCTCGAGCCGTTGAAACCGCCGTGGCCCGCGGCCTTCGAAGAGGTCGGCACCGCCCGCCTCCACGTCCGCCGCACGCCGGGCCCGGACGGCGTGCCCGCGGTCTACGTGCACGGCCTCGGCGGCTCGTCGACGAACTGGACGGACCTGGCGGCGCTGCTCGCGCCCGTCGCCGGCGGCACCGCGCCCGACCTGCCCGGCTTCGGCTGGTCCGAGCCGGAACAGGGCTTCGACTTCAGCCTCCAAGCGCACGCGGAAGTCGTCGCGCGGCACATCGAGGACGTCGGCGCGCCCGTCCACCTGCTCGGCAACTCGATGGGCGGCGCCATCGCGCTGCTCATCGCCGAGCGGCGCCCGGAGCTGGTCAAGACGCTGACGCTCATCTCGCCCGCGATGCCGGACCGCCGCCTCGACCCGCGGCGGCTGTCCGACCCGCGGATGGCGCTGGCGTACCTCCCGCTGGTCGGCGCCCGCGTGCGGGCCCAGCTGGCCGCCCTCGGCCCGCGCGAGCGCGCCGCGCAGGTGATCAAGCTGTGCTTCGCCGACCCGTCGCGGTTCCCGGCCGAACGGCTCGACGAACTGGCCGACGAGCACGGCGCCCGCGCCGGGTTCACCTGGGCCGCGCCGGCGATGGCGCGCAGCACGTTCGCGATCTTCCGCGCGTGGTCGACGCTCGGGAAGGCGTCGCTCTGGTCGGCGGCGCCGCGCGTCCAGGCCCCGACGCTGGTGGTCTGGGGGCGCGAGGACCGCGTGATTTCCGTGAGACGCGCCATGCGGACGGCCAAGGTGATCCCGAAGGCCCGGCTGCTCGTGCTGCCGCGGACCGGCCACGTGGCCCAGATGGAACGCCCGATCGTCGTAGCGAAGGCCGTCTTGGGCATGTGGGAGCACGTCGAAGCCGGAACTTGGTAGTCCGATCGGGTGACAACAAAACCCGGGTGGTCCGCCAGTCGCCGATAACGGTTCGGTGGCGCTGTGGCACCCTGGTGCGGTGGACCGGGTGAGGCAGGACGCGCGAGGCGACGATCGGCGGGCTCCCCACCGCGCGTCGGCCCGCCGCGCGACCGGCGGCCCCGAACCCGAGGACGCCCCGCGGACCGGGCAGTACCGCCCGGCCAGGCAGTCCGCCCAGCGCGTCGGCGAGGACCGCTACCGCCCCGGCGGCCGGCGGACCAGCGCCGAGCCGCTGAGCGCGTCGTGGAAGCCGCGTGTCGAGGCCTCGCGCGAGAAGGCCGCACCGCCGCAGAAGACGGGGATCGCGAAGCTCACCAAGACCTACGGCTGGCGCGTCTACGCCCTGCCGATCCTCGTCGTGCTGACCGTGCTCGTCGTGGTCAACACCGCGAACAGCCCGGCCGAGCCGATCGCGGAGCAGGGCACTCCCGCCGGTATCGAGTCGGCGGGTGGTGACGCCGCGGGCGGCGCGATCGACGGCAACGGCGAGCAGGCCATCCCCGAGAACCCGGCCACGCCGGTCGACCTCAAGGTGCCGACCGCCGACCTGCCCGAGGGCACCCCGTTCACCCAGGCCGGCGCGGGGAAGTGGCACGTGGTGCCCGGCACCGGCCCGAAGATCGGCACCGGGAAGCTCTACACCTACACCGTCGAGGTGGAGGACGGGATCGACCCGGCGAGCTACGCGGGCGACGACGCCTTCGCGACCGCCGTCCAGGGCACGCTGTCCGATCCCAAGAGCTGGACGTGGGACGGCAAGATCGCGCTGCAGCGCGTCGACGCCAACTTCCCGAACCCGTCGTTCAAGGTGAGCCTCACCACGCCCGAGACGACGCACCGCGCCGACGCCTGCGGGTTCCAGATCACCTTCGAGGCGTCCTGCTACCGCAAGAGCCTCGGGCGCGTGCTGATCAACCTGGCCCGCTGGGTGCGCGGCGCGAAGGCCTTCGGCGCCGACATGACCGGGTACCGGCAGTACGCCATCAACCACGAGGTCGGGCACGCGCTGGGCAACCAGCACGTCGGCTGCGGCGGCAACGGCCAGCCCGCGCCGGTGATGATGCAGCAGTCCTTCGGCGTGTCCGACGACTACGTGTCGATGCTCAACGACATCCCCGGCGGCGACAAGGGCAAGGTGGCCAAGGACGGCCGTGTCTGCGTCCCGAACGCCTGGCCGAACCCGACACCCAAGAAGCAGTAGCTCTTCCCACCATCTGGACGTGGGAAGGCTTATTTGCCCGCGGGCGTTGTGCATAGTGGGATGGACGCGACCCGCGTGCGAGATGGAGGACCAATGTCAGCACTGCCGCCGCTCGTCGAGCCGGCTGCCGAGCTCACGAAGGAAGAGGTGGCCCGGTACAGCCGGCACCTGATCATCCCGGACGTCGGGGTGGCCGGGCAGAAGCGGCTGAAGAACGCGAAGGTCCTGGTGATCGGCGCCGGCGGCCTCGGCAGCCCCGCGCTGCTGTACCTGGCCGCGGCCGGCGTCGGCACGCTCGGCATCGTCGACTTCGACGTCGTGGACGAGTCGAACCTGCAGCGCCAGGTCATCCACGGCCAGTCCGACGTCGGCAAGCTCAAGGCCGCCTCGGCGCAGGAGTCGATCGCCGACGTCAACCCGTTCGTGAAGGTGCACCTGCACACCGACCGGCTGGACTCGTCGAACGCGCTGGAGATCTTCGAGCAGTACGACCTGATCGTCGACGGCACCGACAACTTCGCCACGCGCTACCTGGTCAACGACGCGGCGGTGATCCTCGGCAAGCCCTACGTCTGGGGCTCGATCTTCCGGTTCGAGGGCCAGGTCAGCGTCTTCTGGGAGGACGCGCCGAACGGCAAGGGCCTCAACTACCGGGACCTCTACCCGGAGCCGCCGCCCCCGGGCATGGTCCCCTCCTGCGCCGAGGGTGGCGTGCTGGGCGTGCTGTGCGCGTCCATCGGCTCGATCATGGTGACCGAGGCGATCAAGCTCATCACCGGCATCGGCGAGCCGCTGCTCGGCCGCCTGATCAGCTACGACGCGCTGGAGATGAAGTACCGCGAGGTCAAGATCCGCAAGGACCCGGAGACCCCGAAGATCACCGAGCTGATCGACTACGAGGCGTTCTGCGGCGTGGTTTCGGACGAGGCGGCCCAGGCGGCGTCGGGCAGCACCATCACCCCGGCCGAGCTCAAGGCCAAGTTCGACAGCGGCGAGAACTTCGCCCTGATCGACGTCCGCGAGCCGCACGAGTACGAGATCGTCAACATCAAGGGCGCGACGCTGATCCCGAAGGACCGGATCCTCTCGGGCGAGGCGCTGGCCGAGCTGCCGCAGGACAAGCCGATCGTCCTGCACTGCAAGTCGGGCGCGCGCTCGGCGGAGGCCCTCGCGGCGCTGCACGCGGCCGGCTTCAAGGACGCGACGCACCTCGGTGGCGGCGTGCTGGCGTGGGCCAAGCAGATCGACCCGAGCCTGCCGACCTACTGACAGTGGTTCTTCGTGAAGGCCGCCTCCGGCTTCGGAGGCGGCCTTCACGGCGTTTCGTCCGAGTCGCAAAACACTCCGTGACCAGCGCGTCTTCTCGTTCGTGGACCACCCGGCCGGGTACCGTCGGCAGTTGTGCGGACAACCCTCGAACGCCCTCCGGAGCACGTTTGCGCGGCCTTCGGCGGGCTCGGCGACGCCGGCGAACCGCTGCCGGACTCGACGGCGTGGCGCAGCGGCGACCTCGTGTTCAAGCCGGTCACGGACAAGGCCAGGACGCTGTGGACGGCCCGCGCGCTCGACTACGTGAACGAGCCGGGCCTTCGGGTGGCGAAGCCGGTCCGCTCCAGCGACGGCCGCTGGATCGTCGGCGGCTGGACGGCGTCCCGGTTCGTCCCGGGCACACCCGAGCACCGCGGCGAAGAGTCGGTGCTGGCGGCGGTGAAGCTCCACCGCGCGACGATCGGCCTGCCCCGACCGGAGTTCCTCGCGGGCCGCCGCGACGTCGACGCGATCGCCGACCGGGTGGCGTGGGAGGAACTCGAGGTCCCGCTGGAGGAAACGAAGGGCGGCCGCTGGTTCGAGGTCCTGGCCGGCGCGCGCCGTCCGATCAAGCTGCCGTCGCAGGTGGCGCACGGAGAGCTGCTGGCGGGCTTGCTGTTCGACGGCGACGCGGCCCCGGGGCTGGTGGACTTCGTCCCGTACTACCGGCCGGGCGAGTACGGCGCGGCGATCGTGGCGGTGGACGCGCTGGCGTGGGGCGGGGCTTCACGGGAGCTGCTGGAGCGGTGGGCGCACCTGCCGGAGTGGCCGCAGCTGCTGTTGCGCGCGGTGTTGTTCCGGTTGGCGTCGAACGCGCTGAACCCGAGGTCGACGCAGGCATCGCTCGACGGGCTTCGGGCGGCGGCGCGTGAGGTGTCCGGCGTCTTGTGACCGAGGTCGCAAGATCGGACGTCACGACCGGCGATGCGCCGCTGACCTCCCGACTCCCACACCTCGGACGCGGATCTCACCGGCCGGGCGCCGGACACACCGCCGTAATGTCAACTGCCTGAAACATTCGGTCGAATCCGGTTAACACGGCCTCCTTAGCGTCAGGGCATCCCCGAACCGCCGAGGAGGTGCCCGTGCCGCAGGTCGACACCCACTGCCCGTACTGCGCGCTGCAGTGCGGCATGTCCCTCGACGGCTCTCGCGTGACGCCGCGGGACTTCCCCGTCAACGCCGGCGGCCTCTGCCAGAAGGGCTGGACCTCCGGCAGTCTCCTCACGAGCCCGAAGCGCCTCACCACCCCGATGATCCGCGTCGACGGCGCTCTCGAGCCCGTCAGCTGGGACTTCGCCCTCGACTTCGTCGCGCGCAAGGTTGCCGCGTTGCAAGCCGACCACGGCCCCGACGCCGTCGCGATCTTCGGCGGCGGGGGCCTCACCAACGAGAAGGCCTACCTGCTCGGCAAGTTCGCCCGCGTCGCGCTCGGTACCTCGCAGATCGACTACAACGGCCGCTTCTGCATGTCTTCGGCCGCCGCCGCGGGAACCAAGGCCTTCGGCGCCGACCGCGGGATGCCCTTCCCCGTCACCGATCTCAAGAACGCCGACGTCGTGCTGCTCGCCGGGGCGAACCCGGCCGAGACCATGCCGCCGTTCACCCAGCACCTGCGCGGCGCCGACCTGATCGTCGTCGACCCGCGGCGCACCCCCACCGCCGAGCTGGCGAGCCTGCACCTCGCCCCCGCGCCCGGCACGGACCTCGCGCTGGCGCTGGGCATCCTGCACGCCGTCGTCGAAGGCGGTCACCTCGACCAGTCCTATGTGGATACGCGCACGAGCGGGTTCGAGGACGCCTGGCGGATCGCCGCGAGCTGGTGGCCGGAACGCGCCGAGCGCGTCACCGGGGTCTCGGCCGCCGACATGCGCCTCGCCGCCGCGAAGCTCGCCAACGCCCGCAACGTCTACATCCTGACCGCGCGCGGCACCGAGCAGCACGCGACCGGCACCGCGACCGTCGGCGGCTGGATCAACCTGGCCCTCTCGCTGGGCCTGCCCGGCCGTGAAGGCGCCGGCTACGGCTGCCTCACCGGCCAGGGCAACGGCCAGGGCGGCCGCGAGCACGGCCAGAAGGCCGACCAGCTGCCCGGCTACCGCAAGCTCGACGACCCCGCCGCGCGCGAGTACGTCGCCGGCGTCTGGGGTGTCGCCCCGGACAGCCTGCCCGGCCCCGGCCGCTCGGCCAGCGAGCTGCTCGAAGCGCTCGGCCAGGAAGACGGCCCGAAGGCGCTGATGGTGTTCGGCAGCAACGTCGTCGTCTCGGCGCCGCGGTCCCAGCGCGTCCAAGATCGGCTGTCCGAACTGGACTTCCTGGTCGTCGCCGACTTCGTGCTGTCGGAGACCGCCGCGCTGGCCGACGTCGTCCTCCCGGTCACCCAGTGGGCCGAGGAAGACGGCACGCTCACCAACCTCGAAGGCCGCGTCCTGCTGCGCCGCAAGGCGATCGACGCGCCCCCGGGCGTTCGATCCGATTTGGCCGTCCTCAACGGACTCGCGCACCGGTTGGGACAGCCGGAAGACCGGTTCCCGACCGACGCCGAGACGGTGTTCGAGGAGTTGCGGATCGCGTCCAGGGGCGGGATCGCGGACTACTCCGGCGTCAGCTACGACCGCCTGCGGGCAGGCGAAGCCCTGCACTGGCCGGTGCCGGCGGACGACCACCCCGGCACTCCGCGGATGTTCCTCGAGTCGTTCGCCCACCCGGACGGCCGCGCGCGGTTCGTGCCGGTGGAGCACACCGGTCCGGCCGAGCTGCCGGACGACGAGTTCCCGTTGCAGGCCACCACCGGCCGCGTGCTGCAGCACTACCAGTCGGGCGCGCAGACGCGCCTGATCGAGGAACTCAACGACGTCGTGCCGGAAGCGTTCGTCGAGGTCCACCCGGACACCGCCAAGCGGGCCGGTCTCGAGGAAGGCGACGCCGCGAGGATCCGGTCTCGCCGAGGCGAAACGATCGCCAAGGTCCGGTTCGCCCAGTCGCTTCGGCCGGACCTCGTCTTCCTGCCGTTCCACTTCCCCGGTGAGCAGCGCGCCAACCTGTTCACCAATCCGGCGCTCGACCCGGTGAGCCGGATGCCGGAGTTCAAGGTGTGTGCCGTGTCCCTGTCTACTGTGGATGGTGCCGCATGACCCCCCGTGAAGTCGTCATAGTCGGCTACGGCATGGCCGGTGCCCGGCTGGCCGACGAGATCCGCCGCCGTGACCCGATCGCCGAACGCGTCCGCCTGACCGTCCTCGGCGCCGAAAAGCACGCCGCCTACAACCGCGTCCTCCTCTCGGCCGTCGTCGCCGGCGGGATGAGCGCCGAAAGCGTCCGCCTGCACGACGACGAATGGGCCGCGCGCCACAACATCGACCTGCGGCTCGGGGTCGACGTCACCCGCATCGACCGCGAGAAGCGCTGCGTCGAACTCGGCGACGGGTCCACAGTGGACTACGACGCCCTGGCCCTCGCGACCGGCGCGAACCCGTGGATCCCGCCCGTCGAAGGCCTCGAAGCCGGGCCGGGCGTGGTCGCCTTCCGCAGCCTCGACGACTGCGCCAAGATCCTCGACGCCGCCCGCTTCGGCGCCCCGGTCGCCGTCCTCGGCGGCGGGCTGCTCGGGCTCGAAGCCGCCCGCGGGCTGGCCGGGCGCGGCAACCAGGTGACCGTCGTGCACCCGCTCGGGCACGTCATGGAACGCCAGCTCGACCCGGCTGCCGGGCACGTGCTGGCCCGGCAGCTCACCGACATGGGCGTGACCTTCAAGTTCGGCGCCACCGCCGCCCGCTACCTGCCCGGCGACGGCCTCAAGCTCGACGACGGCACCCTCGTCCCGGCCGACCTGGTCGTGGTCGCCGCCGGTGTCCGCGCAGAGACGGCCTTGGCCGCCGACGCCGGGCTCGACGTCGACATGGGCATCCTCGTCGACGACGTCCTGCGCACCAGCGACGGCCGGATCCACGCCCTCGGCGACTGCGCCCGCCACCCCGGCGCGCCGGCCGGGCTGATCCAGCCCGCGTGGGAACAGGCCGAGGTCCTCGCCGACGTCCTGACCGGCACCAACGCGGCCGCCCGCTACCGCGGCACCACAGCCGTCACCCGGCTGAAGGCCCGCGGCATCGACCTCGCCGCACTCGGCGAGACGCAGCTCGACGCCGGTACCCCGGACGTCGAGGTGCTCACCTTCAACGACCCCACCGGCGGCCGATACGGCAAGCTCGTCGTCCGCGAAAACCGCGTCACCGGGGCGATCCTGCTCGGCCTGCCCGACGCGGCCGCGTCGATCACCCAGTTCCACGACCGCGGCACCCCGCTGCCCGACGACCGCCTGGCGGTCCTGCTGGGCCGCGCGCTGCCCAGCGGCAGCGCCCCGGCGGCCAGCCCGGCCGACCTGCCCGCGGCGGCGGTGATCTGCCGCTGCAACAACGTCACCAAGGGCCGGCTGATCGAGGCCTGGAAGGCCGGGGCCACCGACACTCCCGCACTGGCGCGGGCCACGCGAGCCACGACGGGCTGCGGCGGGTGCACCGACGCCGTCGGCGGCATCGCCAACTGGCTCGCGGCGCAATGACCGACCCGACCCGCTCTGAGGAGAACCCCGTGGCACACCAAGGAAAGCACTGGATCGAGCACTGGGAGCCGGAGAACGAGGAGTTCTGGGAGGCGACCGGCAAGAAGGTCGCGCGCCGGAACCTCTGGTTCTCCGTGCTGGCCGAGCACATCGGCTTCTCGGTCTGGACACTGTGGTCGGTCATCGTCCTGTTCATGGGCAAGGACTACGGCTTCTCCGCCGCCGACAAGTTCCTGCTCGTCTCGACGCCGACGCTGATCGGCGGCCTGATGCGGCTGCCCTACACCTTCGCCGTGGCGAAGTTCGGCGGTCGCAACTGGACGGTCGTGTCCGCCGCCCTGCTGCTGATCCCGACGATCCTCGCGGCGGTCGTGCTGCACCCCGGCACGTCACTCGGCACGTTCCTGCTGGTCGCGGCCCTCGGCGGGGTCGGCGGCGGCAACTTCGCGTCGTCGATGACGAACATCAACACCTTCTACCCGGAGAAGCACAAGGGCTGGGCGCTCGGCCTCAACGCGGGTGGCGGCAACCTCGGCGTCGCCGCGATCCAGCTGATCGGGCTGCTGGTGATCGGGACGGCGGGTGCGACCGCGCCGCGGATCGTGCTCTACGTCTACATCCCGCTGATCGTCGTCGCCGCGGTGTGCGCGTACCTCTACATGGACAACCTCGCCACCGTGAAGGGCGACACCAAGGCGATGCGCGAGGTCGTCAAGGAGCCGCACACCTGGGTGATGTCCTTCCTCTACGTCGGCACGTTCGGCTCGTTCATCGGCTACAGCTTCGCCTTCGGCCTGGTGCTGCAGAACCAGTTCGGCCGCACCCCGCTGCAGGCGGCGGCGGTGACCTTCCTCGGCCCGCTGCTCGGCTCGCTCTCCCGGCCCAGTGGCGGCTGGCTGGCCGACCGGATCGGCGGCGGCAAGATCACTTTCGTCACTTTCATCGGGATGGCACTCGCGACGGTCGTGCTGATCCTTGCCTCGACGTCGAAGTCCCTCGCCCTGTTCACGGTCGCGTTCATCGTGCTGTTCGTGCTGGCCGGCGTCGGCAACGGCTCGACCTACAAGATGATCCCGGCGATCTTCCGCGCCAAGGCGAAGATCGCGATTTCGAACGGGGCCGAAGAGGCGGCCGAGCTGCTGAAGGCGCGGCGCCTGTCGGGCGCGCTGATCGGCCTGGCCGGCGCGATCGGTGCCGAGGGCGGGCTGTTCATCAACCTCGCCTTCCGGCAGTCGTTCGCCGACGCGAAGAGCGGCGTCCCCGCCTTCATCGGATTCCTCGTCTTCTACGGGCTGTGCTTCGCCGTCACCTGGGCGGTCTACCTGCGCAAGCCCGCCGAACAGCCCACGAGTGAGCGCGGTCTGGCGCTCGCGGGAGCGGAGGTCTGAGATGCCCACCCTGGTCGTCGCCGGACACGGCATGGTCGCCCACCGGCTCGTGGAGGCGGTGCGCGCGGAAGACCCTTCCGGCAACTGGCACATCGTCGTCCTGTCCGAGGAGCCGCGCCCGGCGTACGACCGGGTGGCGCTCACGTCCTACGTGGACACCTGGGACCCGGCTTCGCTGGCGTTGCCCGGTTCGGACTACGCGGGCGATTCCCTCGTGGATCTCCGGCTCGGTGAGCTGGCGGTGTCGGTCGACCGGGCCGCTCGCACGGTCACCACGGCCTCCGGCGACGTCGTCTCCTACGACGCATTGGTGCTGGCGACCGGCTCGCGGCCGTTCGTACCGCCGGTGCCCGGGCACGACCTGCCCGGCTGCTTCGTCTACCGGACGATCGAGGACCTCGACGCGATCCGCGCGGCCGCGGTCGACAAGCCGGGCCGCGGGCGCCGCTCGGCCGTCGTCATCGGCGGTGGTCTGCTCGGCCTGGAAGCCGCGAAGGCGTTGCGGGACATGGGTCTTTCGCCGCACGTCGTCGAAATGGCGCCGCGGCTGATGCCGTTGCAGGTCGACGAAGGCGGTGGGTCGCTGCTGCGTCGGCTCATCACCAACCTCGACGTGACCGTCCACACGGGAACGTCTACCGACGCCATCGAAGCGGACGGCTCGCGATTGCTGGCTCGTCTCGGGAACGGCACCGAACTGGACGTCGACCTCGTCGTGTTCTCCGCCGGTGTCCGGCCGCGCGACGACCTGGCCCGGCAGTCGGGCCTCGAAGTGGGCCCGCGCGGTGGTGTGCTGACGGACGCGTCCTGCCGCACCAGCGATCCCGCGGTGTACGCGATCGGTGAATGCGCCGCCGTCGAGGGGCGCGTGTACGGCATCGTGGCGCCCGGGTACGCGATGGCGGAGATCGTCGCCGCCCAGCTGACCGGCGGATCCGGCGAGTTCCCGGAGCCGGACACGTCCACCAAGCTGAAGCTGATGGGCGTCGACGTGGCGTCCTTCGGCGACGCGCACGCGAAGACCGAAGGCGCGCTGGAAGTCGCCGTCAACGACGCGGTCGCCGGGACGTACAAGAAGCTCGTCGTCACCGACGACGGCAAGACGCTGCTCGGTGGCGTGCTCGTCGGCGACGCGACCGAGTACAACACCTTGCGCGCGCTGGTCGGCCGTCCGCTGCCCGCGGAGCCGGGCGCGATCCTCGCGCCGGCGGGCGGCGGTGCCGCGGTCGGCGTCGACGCGCTGCCCGACGCGGCGCAGATCTGCTCGTGCAACGCGGTTTCCAAGGGCGCGATCACCCGCGCGATCCACGAAGACGGCTGCGACAGCGTTCCGAAGCTCAAGGCGTGCACGCGCGCCGGCACCGCGTGCGGCTCGTGCGTCCCGCTGCTCGGCAAGCTGCTGAGCGCGGCCGGCGTCGAGCAGTCGAAGGCCGTGTGCGAGCACTTCCCGCAGTCGCGGGCGGAGCTGTTCGAGATCGTCCAGGCGACCCGGATCACGACGTTCAGCGAGCTGATCGGCCGGTACGGCTCGGGCAGCGGCTGCGCGATCTGCAAGCCGGCGGTGGCGTCCATTTTGGCCACGCTCGGCAACGGGCACGTCCTCACCGGCGAACAGATGACGCTGCAGGACACCAACGACCGGTACCTGGCCAACCTGCAGCGCAACGGCACGTACTCCGTCGTCCCGCGGATCCCGGGTGGCGAGATCACGCCGGACAAGCTGATCGTGATCGGGGAGGTGGCCCGCGACTTCGGCCTGTACACCAAGATCACCGGCGGTCAGCGCATCGACCTGTTCGGGGCCACGGTGGACCAGCTGCCGGAGATCTGGCGCCGGCTGGTGGACGCGGGCTTCGAGTCCGGGCACGCGTACGGCAAGGCGCTGCGGACGGTCAAGTCGTGCGTCGGGTCGACGTGGTGCCGCTACGGCGTCCAGGACAGCGTCGGGCTGGCGATCGAGCTGGAGCTGCGCTACCGCGGCCTGCGGTCGCCGCACAAGCTCAAGTCGGCGGTGTCCGGGTGCGCCCGGGAGTGTGCCGAGGCGCGGAGCAAGGACTTCGGCATCATCGCCACGGAGAACGGCTGGAACCTCTACGTGGGCGGCAACGGCGGCACGACCCCGCGCCACGCCGAGCTGCTGGTGTCCGATGTGGACACGGAGACGCTGATCCGGACCATCGACCGGTTCCTGATGTTCTACGTGCGCACCGCCGACCGGCTGCAGCGGACAGCACCGTGGATCGAAGAGCTGGAGGGCGGCCTCGACCACCTGCGCGCGGTGATCGTCGACGACTCGCTCGGCATCTGCGAGGACCTCGACGCGGCGATGGCCAAGCACGTCGACAACTACGCCGACGAGTGGAAGGGCGTCCTGGAGGACCCGGAGAAGCTGGCCCGGTTCACCTCGTTCGTCAACGCGCCGGGCACGCCCGACCCGGCGATCTCGTTCCGCTCGGAGCGGGAGCAGAAAGTGCCCGTGATGCTGGGAGTCCCGCGCTTTTCGAACAGCGAGGTGCGCCGATGACGACGTCGATCGAACGGACCTGGACGGCGGTCTGCGCCGCCGAAGCCGTGCCGGAGTACGCGGGGGTCGCCGCGCTGCTAGACGGCGTGCAGGTGGCGATCTTCCGCCTGCCGGGTGATCGCTGGTACGCACTGTCCAATTGGGACCCGTGCAGCGGCGCGGCAGTGCTTTCGCGCGGCATCGTCGGGGACGCGGGCGGGGTCCCGGTGGTCGCCTCGCCGGTCTACAAGGAACGGTTCGCGCTCGACAGTGGACAGTGCCTGGACGCCGACGACGTCTCGGTCCCGGTGTACGAAGTGCGCGTGCGAGAGGGCGTGGTCGAAGTGGAGAGCCCGTGACCGGTGTTCTCCCGCTGACCGGCTTCGTGGTCGGCATCACCGCGGCGCGCCGGGCGGACGAGCTCGGCGCGCTGCTGGTGCGCAAGGGGGCGAGCGTCCGCTACGGGCCGGCGATCCGGATCGTGCCGCTGACGGACGACACCGAGCTGCACACGGCGACGTCGCGGCTGTTGGAGTCGCATGTGGACGCGGTGGTGGCGACGACGGGCATCGGCTTCCGCGGCTGGCTGGAGGCGGCCGAGGGCTGGGGGCTGGGAGACGCGCTGCTGGCGCGCCTTTCGTCGGCTTCGCTGCTGGCTCGCGGACCGAAGGTGACCGGGGCGATCCGCGCGGCGGGGCTGTCGGAGGCGTACTCGCCGGCGTCGGAGAGCAACGCGGAGTTGTTGCAGCACTTGCTGTCTTCGGACGTGTCGGGCAAGCGGATCGCGGTGCAGCTGCACGGCGAGCCGCTGCCGTACTTCGTGGACGCCCTGCGCGCGGCGGGGGCGGAGGTCATCGAGGTGTCGGTGTACCGCTGGGTCGGCCCGGTGGACCCGGGCCCGGTCGACCGGTTGCTGGACGGGGTGCTGGACGGATCGATCCACGCGCTGCCGTTCACGAGCGCGCCGGCGGCGGCCTCGTTGCTGGCGTTGGCCCGGCGCACGGGCCGGTTGCCGGGGTTGGTGTCGGCGTTGTCGGGGCCGGTGGTGGCGGCGTGCGTCGGCCCGATCACGGCGGGCCCGCTGGCGGCGCTGGGGGTACCGACGGTCCAGCCGCACCGGGCGCGGATCGGCGCGCTGGCCCGGACGGTGTCGGAGACGTTGCTGGCGCGCTCACCCCGGTTTTCGGCGGGTGGGCTGTCGATCGAGCTGCGAGGCCAGGCGGCGGTGGTGGACGGCGAGTGGCGCGAGGTGGCTCCGGCACCGATGGCGTTGTTGCGCGCGTTGGCGGCCTCCCCGGGGCGGGTGGTTTCGCGGCGCGAGTTGATTTCGGCGTTGCCTGGGGGCGGGGAGGAGCACGCGGTGGAGACCGCGATCGGTCGGCTGCGGACTTCGCTGGGGGGCGGGAAGGTCGTGCAGACGGTGGTGAAGCGGGGGTACCGGCTGGCCGTGGACGCCTGACGGCGGCGTGTCAGCGGCCGTGTCAGGGCGGTGGCCCTTCGCTGTCAGCCGCACCCGTGATGGTGGCTTCATCACCGAGCACGAGCCACCAGGAGACACGATGCAGAACTTCGCCACCACCGCCCCGATCACCGCCGTCCTCGACCTTCCCGCGGGCCGCGTCCGGCTCGTCGCCGCCGAGGTGGCCGAGACCACCGTCGAGGTCCTGCCCGCCGATCCCGCCAAGAGCCGGGACGTAAAGGCCGCCGAGCAGGTCAAGGTCGAGTTCCAGGGCGGTGTCCTGCGCATCGAAGGCGCGGTGAAGAACCAGTACTTCGGCCCGTCCGGCTCGCTGGACGTGACCGTCCACCTGCCCGCCGGCTCGGACGTCCGCGTCAAGGCCGCCAGCGTCGCACTGCGGGGCGTCGGCCGGCTCGGGGACGTCACCGTCGAAGGCGCGCACGGCGAGGCCGTCTTCGACGAGGCCGCGAGCCTCCGCCTCACCGCCCACGCCGGCGACGTCTCGGTCGGGCGCCTCACCGGCGCGGCGGAGATCAGCACCGGCAAGGGCGACATCCGGATCGCCGAGGCCGTGCGTGGCAACCTCGTGCTCAGCACCCAGGCCGGCGACCTCACGGTCGGCGCGGCCACCGGCGTCTCCGCGTCCCTCGACGCCGGCGCCACCTACGGCCGGATCCGCAACTCCCTCGAGAACACCGAGGGCGCGGCGGACCTGACCATCCGCGCGACCACCGCGTACGGCGATATCGACGCCGCCGGCCGGTGACCGTCAGCCCACCCAGGAGACGGCGTGCTTCTCGAACCCCCGCGCCGCGGCCACCCGCTCCGCCTCGGCTTCCGCTTCTTCGCGGACCGCCGGGCGGAGCGGGTCGAACGCCGTCACCGTGAACGTCAGCTTCGCGCCGCTGCCCTTCGTGCGCCACGTGCCCGCGATGTCGCCGTCCGCGATGAGCACTCCCGGGTTGCCCAGCATCTTCCAGACCTCCTTGCGGCAAGCCGGGTCCGGGACCAGCAACGCCTTGTCGCGGGCCTGGATGAACGGGTCCAGCGGCGGCAGCAACCGCACCACCTCCGGCTCCGGCGGGTTCTCCAGCGCCGCCACGCGATCCGAAGGCAGGTAGCGCGTCTTGCCTTCGACCCGCACCGACGCCAGGTCCGCCGGCCACGTCTTGTCGACCACCGCGCGGGCCGTCCCGGCGAACTCGGCGGCTTCGCCCGGCGACGCGGGACCGTTCAGGCGCAGGTACGACTCGACCACCGCCGTCGCCGCGGCGACATCAGGTGTCCTGCGCATCCGGCCGCGTCCTTCCAGGGGTGCCAACGTCGCCGGGGACGCGCCGGCCACCAGCCGGACCCCCGCGTGCGGCGTCGCGATGCGCATCAGCTGCTCGTGGATGTGCGTCGCGTTGCAGCCGCGGCACCAGCGGGCGAACGCCGGCGGCAGCTTCTTCGTCACCGCCGTCGACACCGCGCCCTTCGTCATCGGCGCCTTGACCACCGCGCGGAGGGCGGCCGCCGCCGTGAAGACCACTTCGGACGCCGCGAGGCCGGTCGCCGCCAGTTCCTTGCGCTGCCACAGCATCCGGGCCAGCGCGTCCGCGTCGTCCAGCGGGACCAGCGCCCGGATCACCTCGGGCAGGTCCGTGCGGAGGTGGTAGTGCGGCGCGCCGCGCAGCGTCCACGCCAGCACCAGCCGCTCGTCGTCCACAAGGGACACGTCGCCGTCGAGCCGGGCGGCGAGGGCGAGCAGCGCGGTGTCGCGCATGCTGTCCTGCAGCCCGGCCCGGACGACCGCGAGATCGGCCACGTCCCGCGCGGTGCGGTGCAGCCCGTGCTCGGCGATCCGGTAGGCGAGTACCTGACGACGGTCCACTTGCGACTCCTAGAACGCGTACTCGAACGTGTAGCCCACCTTGTCCTCGCCGGTCGCGCCGCCGGTGGTCCCGTTGCCGGTCAGGCCGGCCAGCCCGCCGGTGGCCGACCCGGGAACGACGGTGAACGTCGAGGCGAAGCCCTTGGCGTCGAACGTGTACTCGTGGCGCAGGATGAACGTCCCTTCGCGACCGTCGACCTTGCCTTCGATGCGCTCGAAGCTCGGCGACGTCGTCTGCCCGCTGTCGTAGCCTTCGCCCGCGTAGTACAGCAGAAGGTCGCAGATCGACTCACCCTCGATGACGCCTTCATATGCGAACGTGACGTGGGCGTAGGCCACCCGCGGGCCGCCTTCGACGCCGCTGACGATCTTTTCTTCCCAGTTCTTCGTCGAGAATCGGTTCATGGGGACCACCCTGCCGGGCATACCTGTCAGCTTGTGTCAGGTATTTCTGCCAAACTGGGGAACATGCGCGCCAGCCGGCTCCTCTCCGTCCTCCTGCTGCTGCAGAACCGCGGCCGGATGACGGCCGAAGAGCTGGCCGAGGAGCTCGAGGTCTCGGTGCGGACGGTCTACCGCGACATCGACGCGCTGTCGGCGTCCGGCGTCCCGGTGTATGCCGACCGCGGCCGGACCGGCGGGTACCGCCTGGTCGACGGCTACCGCACCCGGCTCACCGGGATGACCGAGGAGGAGGCGCAGTCGCTGTCGCTGGCAGGGCTGCCCGTCGCGGCCGCCGAGCTCGGGCTCGGCACGGTCCTGGCCGCGGCGCAGCTCAAGCTGTACGCCGCGCTGCCGCAGGAGCTGCGCGACCGCGCCGGCCGCGTCGCCGAGCGGTTCTACCTGGACGTCCCCGGCTGGCACCGGGGCATCGAAAGCCTGCCGGCGCTGTCCGCGATCGCCGACGCCGTCTGGTCGTCGCACCGGATCCGGATCCGCTACGAACGCTGGGGGCAGCGCGTGGTCGAGCGGGACGTCGAGCCGCTGGGCCTGATCCTGAAGGCGGGCAACTGGTACCTCGCGGCCCGCTGCGAGGGCACCGACCGGACGTACCGGATCTCGCGGGTGCTGGAGCTGACCGACCTGGGCGAGGAGTTCGAGCGGCCCGCGGGGTTCGACCTCGCGCGGTACTGGCAGGAGTGGTCCGAGCAGTTCGAACGCCGGATGTTCCCGCGGGTCGCGGTGGTGCGGCTGTCGCCGCGGGCGCAGGCTCTCGTACCGTTCTACGCGGGTTCGGTCGGCGCCCGCGCGCTGCGGGCGGCGACCGGGGAGCCCGACGCGGACGGCTGGCTCACCGTGGAGCTGCCGGTGGAGCCGGGCGAACCGGCCATCGGCGAGCTGCTGCGGTTCGGGCCGCACCTGGAGGTCCTCGAACCGGCGGACCTGCGTGCGGAGCTGGCGGAAGCGATCGAGGAGATGGGCGCGTTCTATGGGTGAGCTGAGCGGGATCGCGATCGGGGTGACGGCCGAACGCCGCGCGGAAGACTTCATCACGGCCCTCGAACGCCACGGCGCCGACGTCCGGCACGCGCCGACGATCACGATCGTGCCCTTGGACAGCGACCCGGAGCTGCGCGCGGCCACTTCGACGCTCGTCGACGCGCCGATCGACTTCACGGTGGTGACGACGGGAGCGGGCTTCCGTGGCTGGCTCACCGCGGCTTCGGACTGGGGGCTTGCTGATTCTCTGCTGGACCGGCTGCGGACCTCCCGGATCTACGCGCGGGGGCCGAAAGCGGTCGGTGCGGTTCGTGGTGCGGGGCTGCGCGAGTCCTTTTCGGCCGACTCGGAGTCCAATGCGGAGCTTTTCGGTTCGCTCGCTTCGGCAGGTGTTTCGGGAGCGCGGATCGCGGTCCAGTTGCACGGGACGCCGCTGCCGGAGCACACCGCGCCGCTGGTCGAGGCCGGGGCTTCGCTGGTGGAGCTGCAGCCGTACCGGTGGTACTCGCCGCCGGACGTGACGCCGGTGCACTCCTTGATCGACGCGGCGGTGGCCGGTTCGCTGGGGGCGCTGGCCTTTACGAGCGCTCCGGCGGCGGCGAACTTCCTGACCTTGGCTCGGGAGTACGGGCGGTATGACGAGTTGCTTGCCGCTTTGCGTGGGCCGTTGGTGGTCGCGTGTGTGGGTCCGGTGACGGCGGCGCCGTTGGAAGAGATCGGGGTGGAGACGGTGCAGCCGGAGCGGCAGCGTCTCGGCGCCCTGGTGAAACTCCTGGTCACGACGCTCGGCGGTTAGCGCCCCAAGGTGGCCTTCGGTGCGTCTGACGCACCCAAGGCGGCCTTCGGTGCGTCGGACGCAACCAAGGCCACATTGGGGCGCTTGGCTCAGTCCTCGTCGGCCGGTGCTTCGCCCGCTTCCGCCGCGCGGACCGCTTCCCGGCTCGCCGCCTCCTCACTGATCCCCTGCCGCCAGTAGCCGGTGAAGCAGATCCGCCGCTTGTCGACTTCCCGCTCGCGCACCAAGTGGCGACGCACCAGCTTCACGACGCCCGCTTCGCCCGACACCCACGCGTACGGCGCTCCGCCGGGGAAGGTCGCCGCACGCACCGCGTCGAGCAGCGCCTCTCCCATCGGGCGCGCCCCGCGGACCAGCCAGTGGACTTCGACCGCTCCGCGCGTCTCGAACGTCTGACGCTCTTCGCGCTCCGACACCTCGATGTACGCCGAAGCGCGCGTGCCGGCCGGGAGCTGCTCGATGATCGCGCCGATCGCGGGCAGCGCCGTTTCGTCGCCGACCAGCAGCTGCCAGTCGGTGCCGCCGGGCACGTCGTACAGGCCGTGCGGGCCGAGGAACGCCACCCGGTCGCCCGCCGTCGCGCGCGTCGCCCACGCCGACGCCGGCCCGGTGTCGCCGTGCAGCGCGAAGTCGACGTCGATCTCCGTCGACTCGGGCCGGTGCGCCCGGACCGTGTACGTGCGCATCGGCGGCCGGACGTCGTCCGGCATCGCCAGGTACGTGCGGTACCACGACATGACGTCGGAGCCGGTCTCCGGCAGTCGCGGCTCCTCCTGCCCGGGCTGCGGGAAGAAGACCTTGACGTACTGGTCCGGCGCCCCGGGCGGCACTTCGCGGAAGCTCGGCGACTCGAACGTCACGCGCACCATCTGCGGCGTGATCGGCCGGACCGCGGTCACCCGGGCCCGGTGGTACGTCAAAGCCGGCCGCTCCACCTGTGTCGTCATTAGGCGAGGCTAACCTAAAAATCAGCGGTCAGAACAGTCCCTCCTCACCGGGATCTTCGTCACCGTCGGGCTTCCAGCGGTATCTCCTCAGGTCGACGCGCTGGCCGTCGGCCAGCACGCCCTCCGCGCGCAGCCGCTCGAGCTGGTCGTGCACCAGGTGCGGCGCCGGGGTGCCGTTCGCGCGCAGGATCCGGTGCCACGGCAGGTCGTGCCCGTCCTCGGCCAGGATGGCGCCGACCATCCGCGGCGAGGGCGCGCCGGCGAGCGCCGCGATGTCGCCGTACGTGGCCACTGTGCCGGCCGGCACCGACTCGATGATCTCCCGCACGCGCTCGTGCAGAACGTCGTCCATACCGACACTCTGCCGGATGGGTACGACACAGTGAGGCTTATTCCGCCGTCGGCCGGCGCAAAGGAGCCTTTCGCAGGCGAGTTACGGTCCGTTGCGCCGGCCTAACCAAAATAAGCCTCATTTCGTGGCCGCCTGCCGCACGCTCGGGCACCTTCACCGAACGTGCCCGCGTTAAGGCGTGCCGGTGCGCCACCCGGGTGAGCGGGCGTGGTTCCATCGCTGGGTGAACGCGAGGCGAACGGGGCGGGCGGACGCGCGGCTGGTGCGCCCGCCGATCACCGACGCACCCACGTTCACCTGGGACGACGGCGCCCGGCGCGTGCTCTCCGCACCCGGGGGATTCCGCCGCGTGCTCGGCGGTCCCGGCACCGGCAAGACGTCGCTGCTCGCGTCGGCCGCCACCCGCCGCATCGCCGAGGGGGCCGACCCGGAGAGCGTGCTGGTGCTCACCACGTCCCGCAAGGCCGCGGACGCGCTGCGCGCCGACATCACCCGCCGGCTCACCTTCGACCCGGAGCAGGCGCGGCCACTGCCCCGCACCGTCCGCGAACCGCTCGTCCGCACGGTCCACTCGTACGCGTACTCGCTGCTACGGCTGGAAGCGATGGCCGAGGAGCTCCCGCCGCCGCGCCTGCTCGCCGGCGCCGAGCAGGACGTCGTCGTCCGCGAGCTGCTGGCCGGCGACCTCGACGAGGAGGCCGGGTACTGGCCCGAGCAGCTGCGGCCGGCGCTGATGGTCCCCGGGTTCGCCGAGGAGCTGCGCGACCTGCTGATGCGCGCCGCCGAGCGCGGGCTGGGCCCGGAGGACCTCGCCGAGCTGGGCCGCCGCCGCGGCCGCGAGGAGTGGATCGCCGCGGGGCAGTTCTGGGCGCAGTACGAAGAGGTCACGCAGCTGCAGGGCGCGGGCGGCAACGCGCTCGGCGTGGCGAGCGCGCCCGCGCTGGACGCCGCCGAGCTGGTCACTTCGGCGTTGCTCGCCCTCGAGGACGACGAGGAGCTGCGCGAACGCGAGCGCACCCGCGTGCGGCACCTGTTCGTCGACGACGCCCACCACCTCGACCCCCTGCAGACCAGCCTGGTCCGGGTGATCGGGCACACCGCGGCGGAGTTCGTCGTCGCGGGCGACCCCGACCAGAACGTGTTCTCCTTCCGCGGCGCCGACGCGAGCCTGTTCGCCGACGCCGACCCGGACGGCAGCCGGACCGTCACGCTCACGACGTCGCACCGGCTCGCCCCGGCCGTCCGCCTGGCGGTGGCGAAGATCGGCGCGACGCTGCCGGGCGCGTCGCCGCACCGCAAGATCCTCCCGCCCGCGGGTGCTACCGGGGGAAACGTGCGGGTCCGGGTGATGCCGACCCCGGCCGCCGAGGCCAGCTGGATCGCCGACCAGCTCCGCCGCGCGCACCTCGTCGACGGCGTGCCGTGGTCGGAGATCGCGGTGCTCGTCCGGTCGCCGGCGCGGACTTTCCTGGTGCTGCAGCGGGCGTTGCGCGCCGCCGGTGTCCCGATCGGATCGGCGACCGAGGAGCTGCCGCTGGCGCGCCAGCCCGCGGTGCGGCCGCTGCTGGCCGTGCTGAAGCTCGCGCCAGCGCCCGAACTCCTCGACGTCGACCTGGCCGAGATGCTGCTGTCGTCGGCGCTCGGCGGCGCGGATCCGTTGGCGCTGCGACGGTTGCGCCGCGGTTTGCGGCGGCTCGAACTGGCCGGTGGCGGCCAGCGGTCGAGCGACGAGCTGCTCGTCGAAGCGTTGCGTGGCGGGGACATCCTCGCCGGGCTCGCCGATGCCGAGGCCGAGCCGGTGCGGCGCGTCGGCGGGCTGCTGCGCGTCACGCACCAGGCCGTGGCGCGCGGCGACGGCGTCGAGCAGGTGCTGTGGCAGCTGTGGAACGAAAGCCGGCTGCAGGAGAAGCTGCTGAAGCAGGTCGAAGGCGGGGGATCGCTGGGTGCCCAGGCCGACCGCGACCTCGACGCCGTCGTGGCGCTGTTCGACGCCGCCGGCCGGTACGTCGACCGGCTGCCGCGTGCGAGCGTCGCGTCGTTCGCGGACTATCTTGGAGCGCAACAGATCGCGGGTGACACGCTCGCGCCGGCGGCGGTGCCTACGGATGGCGTCTCGCTGCTGACCGCGCACGCGGCCGCGGGTCGTGAGTGGACGGTCGTCGCCGTCGCGGGTGTCCAGGAAGGAGCGTGGCCGGACCTGCGGCTGCGGGGATCCGTGCTGGGCGTGGAACGGCTCAAGGACCTGATGTCCGGTGTGGACGATGACGCCGTCTCGGCGACCGCGCCGATCCTGGCGGAGGAGCGGCGGCTGTTCTACCTGGCGATGAGCCGGGCGAAGCGGACGCTGCTCGTCACGGCGGTGTCCGGAGAGGACGAACAGCCGTCGCGGTTCCTCGACGACCTCGAGGAGAACGGCGCCGACGACGGCGGGCTCGACTCGCGGATGAAGCCGCCCGGGCGGTCGCTGGTGCTGGCCGAGCTGGTGGGGGAGCTGCGCGAAGTCGTTTGCGACGACAAAGCCGACCCGGTGCGTCGGCGTCGCGCGGCCAAGCAGCTGGCGCGGCTGGCGGACGCGAAGGTGCCCGGCGCGCACCCGTCCACTTGGTACGGCCTGCTGCCGGCGTCGACCGACGAGCCGGTGCACCGGCCCGGCGACCTGGTCCGGATCTCACCGTCCACAGTGGAAATCCTGACGAAGTGCCCGCTGCGCTGGATGATCGAGCGCCACGGCGGTTCCGACCCGGCTCAGCTCGCCGCGGTCACCGGGACGCTGGTACACGGGCTGGCGCAAGCGGTGGCGTCCGGGCGCACGGACGCCGAGCTGCAGGCGGCGCTGGACGAGGCGTGGGTGCGCGTCGACGCCGGGGCGCCGTGGTTTTCCCGCCGGGAGCGGCGGCGGGTCGAGCAGATGCTGCAGAACTTCGTGACGTGGCTGGAGCGCAGCCGCGCGGAGCTGAAGGCGGCGGGGGTCGAGCAGGACATCGAGGTCGAGCTGCCGGCCGGCGGCGAGGACGAGGTCCGCGTGCTGCTGCGCGGGCGGGTCGACCGGGTGGAGCTGGACGCCGACGGGCGGCCGGTGATCGTCGACATCAAGACGGGCAAGGTCCCGGTGTCGGGCGCGGACGCCGAGGCGCACCCGCAGCTGGCGGCGTACCAGCTGGCGGTGCTGCTGGGGGCGATCAAGGGCAGCAACGAGCCCGGTGGCGCGCGGTTGGTTTACGTCGCGAAGGCGAACAACAAGACGGGGTCGACCGAGCGGTCCCAGCCGCCGTTGGACGAGGTGGGCGGCAAGCAGTGGCTGGAGCTGGTCCGCGACGCGGCGGCTTCCGCGGCGGGGCCGGATTACCAGGCGCAGGAGAACCCGGACTGCGACCGGTGCCCGGCGCGCGGGTGCTGCCCGCTGCGGCCCGAGGGGCGGCAGGTGCCGGGCCCGTGACCGACTCGACGACCGCGGCACTTTCACGTGAAAGTGCCGCTTTGCGCCGCAAAGCGGAGCTTTCACGTGAAAGCTCCGCGCCGATCCGCCGGGAGGCGGCGGCCGGGCTCCGCAGTGCCTTGAATGAGTCATTCATGACGGTGCCGGGCGGCCTTGGGGGGCGTGCGTGAGCCCGCTCGTCATCGCCAACCCCGTCGAACCGGCCGAACTCGCCGACGCTCTCGGGCTGCACCGGCCGACCCCCGAACAAGCCACCGTCATCGCCGCGCCCGTCGAACCCTCCCTCGTCGTCGCCGGGGCGGGCGCCGGGAAGACCGAAACCATGGCCGCGCGCGTTGTCTGGCTCGTCGCCAACGGGATCGTCAGCCCCGATCGCGTTCTCGGCCTCACCTTCACCCGGAAAGCCGCGCGCCAGCTCGGTGAGCGCGTCCGCGCGCGGTTGCGGCGGCTGGCCGGCTCCGGGCTGCTCGACCGGCTCGACCCCTCCGGCGGCCTGCGGTCCACTGTGGTCGCCGGCGAGCCGACCGTCCTCACCTACCACGCCTACGCCGGCCGCCTCCTCTCCGAACACGGCCTCCGCCTCCCCGTTCAGCCCGGCGTCCGGCTGCTGTCCGAAACGTCGTCGTGGCAGATCGCGCACCGGGTCGTGTCCACTTGGGACAACGAGCTCGACACCGACCGCGTGCCGCCGACCGTCACCGCGGACCTCCTGCAGCTGGCCGGCGAACTCGGCGAGCACCTCATCTCGACCGACCAGCTCGCCGAGTACACGACGTGGATGTGCCGTGTCATCGAGAACGCCCCGCGCGCCAAGGGACAACGGGCCGCGCTTCCGCAGAAGCTCACCGAAATCATGGCCGCGCAGCACTTCCGGCTCGCGCTGCTGCCGCTCGTCGAGGACTACCACCGCCGCAAGCGCAACGAGGGCGCGCTCGACTTCGCCGACCAGATGTCGCTGGCCGCTCAGCTGGCCAGCGGGTACCCGTCGGTCGTGCGCGGCGAACGGGAACGCTTCGGCGCCGTCCTGCTCGACGAGTACCAGGACACCGGGCACGCCCAGCGCGTCCTGCTGCGGGCGCTGTTCGGCGGCGTCGAGAACCAGCCGATGCCTGTCACCGCGGTCGGCGACCCGGCGCAGGCCATCTACGGCTGGCGCGGTGCCAGCGCGGCCAACCTGCCCCGCTTCACCACGGACTTCCCGCGCCACGACGGGGAAAACCTGGTCCCCGCGCACGAATTCGGCCTGCTGACGAGCTTCCGCAACCCGCCGGAGATCCTCGAACTCGCCAACGCGATCGCCGAACCGCTGCGGGCGCGCGGCCTCGGCGTCGAACGGCTGCGGGCGCGTGACGGCGCCGGTCCGGCGGACATCGCGGCCGCGCTGCTGCCGGACATCCGCGCCGAGCGCGAGTGGGTGGCCGACGCGATGGCGCGACGGTGGCACACCCAGCAGGAAGAGACCGGGAAGCCGCCGACGGCCGCCGTGCTCGTGCGGCGCCGCGCCGACATGGCGCCGATCGCCGCCGAGCTGCGGGCGCGCGGACTGCCGGTCGAGGTCGTCGGGCTCGGCGGCCTGCTCGACGAGCCCGAGGTCGCAGACCTCGTTTCGACGCTGAAGGTGCTCGCCGACCCGTTGTCGGGCAGTGCGGCGGCCCGGCTGCTGACCGGCGCGCGCTGGCGGCTCGCGGCCGCCGACGTCGCCGCGTTGTGGCGGCGGGCCGGCGAACTTTCCAGCCCGGAGAAGGCGTCGGACGAGCCGGAGCTGGTCGTGGAGCGCGTCGAGCAGGCCGGGCTGATCGACGCCATCGACGAGCCGGGCTCGCCGGAGCGGTACTCCGAAGAGGGGTACAAGCGCATCCGGCGGATCGGCTGGGAACTCGCGGCGCTGCGTCGGCGGCTCGACCAGTCGCTGCCGGAGCTGGTCGCCGACGTCGAACGCACGATGCTCCTCGACGTCGAGTCCCTGGCCCGTCCGGGATCCGCCGGGCGGGCGCACCTGGACGCGTTCGCCGAAGTCGTCACCGACTACGCCGAAACGGCGCCGACGGCGACCCTGCTGTCCTTTGTGGACTACCTGAACACCGCCGCGCACGCCGAAGACGGGCTGACCCCGGGCGAGGTCGAGGTCGTGCCGGACCGGGTGCAGGTGCTGACCGTGCACTCGGCGAAGGGTCTCGAGTGGGAGGTCGTCGCCGTCCCGCACCTGGTGCAGGACGTCTTCCCGGGCCGGCGGCGGTCGTCGTCGTGGCTGCGGACCGCGACGTCGCTGCCCGCCGCGTTGCGCGGCGACTCGCAGGACCTGCCGGAGCTGCGGATCGCGGAAGGCTACGACCGCAAGGAAGTCCAAGAAGGACTGGAACTGCACGAGGCCGGGTTCGTCGAGCGGGAACAGGCGGAGGAACGGCGGCTCTGCTACGTCGCGCTGACGCGGTCCGAGCGCGCGCTGATCGTGTCCGGGCACTGGTGGAACGAAAGCAGCAGCCGGTACAAGGGCCCGTCGGAGTTCCTGACGGAGATCGGCGACGTCCTGCGCGAGACCGGCGCCGGGCAGCTCGCGGAGTGGGCGCCGGAGCCGGAAAAGGAGGACGAAAACCCGCTGGTGTCGGACTCGCGGAAGGCGCGCTGGCCCGTCGATCCGCTGGCCGACCGCCGCACCGGCGTGCAAACCGGCGTGGAGCTGGTCTCCGAAGCGATGTCCACTGTGGACGAAGAAGAGTCCGAAGAGGACGATCCGGACGGCTGGCTGACCGACACCGACGTCCTGCTCGAGGAGTGGGCGCGCAAGGATGACCACGTCCACCGGGTCCCGCTGCCGTCGCGGCTTTCGGTGAGCCAGCTGGTCAAGCTGGCCGACGACGCGGGCAAGCTGGCGGCCGACCTGCGCCGTCCGCTTCCGATGGAGCCCAACAGCTTCGCCCGCCGCGGCACGGAGTTCCACGGCTGGCTGGAGCGCCGCTTCTCGGGCGACCAGCTGATCGAGATCGACGACCTCCCGGGCGCGGCAGACTTCGGCGAAGCCCCGGACGCGGACTTCGAAGAGCTGCGGGCGGAGTTCGAGAAGAGCGAGTGGGCCACGCGGGTGCCGCACGCGGTGGAGGTGTCGTTCACGGCCGACGTCGAGGGCATCACCCTGCGCGGCCGGATGGACGCGGTGTTCCAGAACCCGGACGGCACGTGGGAGGTCGTCGACTGGAAGACGGGCTCGGTGCCGCCGGAGTCGAGGCAGCCGGCGCTGGCGGTCCAGCTGGCGGCGTACCGGATGGCGTGGGCGGCGCTGAAGAACGTCCCGGTGGAGCGGGTCGGCGCGGCGTTCCACTACGTCCGCGCGAACCGCACGATCCGCCCGGCCGACCTCCTGGACCCCGAGGGCCTCCGGCGGCTGCTGCGGGACATCCCGGAGGCGTGATCAGGCCCGGTCGCGGACCTTCAGCGCCCAGGTGATCAGCGGCCACTGCAACGGCAACCGGGCCCACGCGATCGCGCGGCGCGGGGCCGGCGCCGAAGACGCGTCCACCGCCATCTTCACGTTCCCCGGGAACACTCCCAAGTACAGCAGCGCCGCCGCCAGCCCGCCCAGCCGGCGCGTCCGCGGGACCGCCACCGCGACCCCGACCGCCAGCTCGGCCACTCCCGACCCGTACGTCCACGCCCGCCGCGGACCCGGCAGCGAAGCCGGGATCAGCCCGTCGAACGGCTTCGGGACCGCCAAGTGCAGGAGGCCCATCGTGCCCAGCACGCCGGCCAGGACGTGGGCCGGTCGTTGTGAATTGGCCATGACCTGATCGTTCCACGCGGCGGCCGGGTACTCCGTTCGGCTATCCTCCGGGCGTGAGTGACGCTCGACACCCGCCGCTGGGAGCGGGTGCATGAAGGCCCTGAAGCGATTGCCGCTGGGCAGTCTCACCGATCGGCCGGACCACGAGCTCGTCGGCGTCCTGCGCATGCCCGAGCTGACCGTCAGCCCGCTCCGCGCGATCGTGAAGCGGATCGTCGGCGCCCTGCTCGCGCTGCTGGCCACGGTGGTCATCGTGTACGTCGACCGCGACGGCTACCGCGACGCCAACGGTGACGGCCTGTCCTTCCTGGACAGCCTGTACTACGCGACCGTCTCGCTGTCGACGACCGGCTACGGCGACATCGCGCCCGCCACGTCGTCCGCCCGTCTGGTGAACGTGCTGGTGATCACCCCGCTGCGGGTGCTCTTCCTCATCGTCCTGGTCGGGACCACCCTGGAGGTGCTCACCGAGCGCTCCCGGCAGGCGTTCAAGATCCAGAAGTGGAGGACGAAGGTGCGCGACCACACGGTCGTCGTCGGGTTCGGCACCAAGGGCCGGTCCGCCGTCAACGCGCTGCTCGGCGACGAGAACATCGCCCCCGGTCAGATCGTCGTCGTCGACACCGACCAGCAGGCCCTCGACGCGGCGAGCGCGCTCGGCCTGGTCGCCGTGCACGGCTCGGCCACCCGGTCCGACGTCCTGCGCGTCGCCGCGGTGCAGCACGCCCGCGCGGTCGTCGTCGCCCCGAACCGCGACGACACGGCGGTCCTCGTCACGCTCACCGCCCGCGAGCTGGCGCCCAAGGCGCACATCGTCGCGTCGGTGCGGGAGGCGGAGAACGTCCACCTGCTCAAGCAGTCGGGCGCCAACCAGGTCGTCGTCTCCAGTGAGACGGCCGGGCGGCTGCTCGGCATGGCGACGTCGACGCCGCTGGTCGTCGACATCATGGAGGACCTGCTCACGCCCGAATCGGGCCTGGCGATCGCCGAGCGGCCGGTCGAGCCGTCCGAAGAGGGCGGTTCGCCGCGGCACCTGTCCGACCTGGTGCTCGGCCTGGTCCGCGACGGCGTCCTGTACCGCGTCGACGCCCCGCAGGCCGACGCCATCGAGCCCGGCGACAAGCTGCTCTACGTCCGGAAGGTGACCCCGGCGGAGAAGATCGAGCAGCGCTGAGGCGGCCTGGGATTCGGCCCGGGGATCTGGAACCATGGCGAGGTGCCCCCGCGATCCCTCGCCTTGAAGTGGCCCACGGTGGCGATCCCCGCCGCGGCGGGCGTGCTCGTCGTGCTGCTCGCCTGGCTGGCCGGGCCCGGGTTGCTGGGCATCTCCAACGACGACCTGGGCGCGCCGGTGCAGGCCGAGGTCACCAAGCCCGCGCCGTGCGACCGGCCGGACGCCGTCGAGACCGTGAAGTTCACCGTCGCGGGCAAGACGCACGAGGGCACGCTCAACGGCTGCGGGCACGGCCAGAACGAGCGCATCGAGGTCGGCGTGCCGGAGGTGCTGCCGGACCAGGGCACGGTCACCGTCCGGGCCGCGGACACGTCGGCCGGGGCGTCGGACGCGCGGCGCCCGCTGGGACTCGCGCTGCTCGTGTTCGCCTGCTTCTCCGGCGGGATGTTCGTCTACCTCTGGCTGAGCATCCCGCTGCGGCCCAAACCGGCTAGCTGACCTCGGACGACGGCGCCGCGAAGGTGTTGCAGTCGGCGATCCGGTTGCTCGTCGCCCCCGCCCGCCACCACGACGCGTAGTGCGCGTTCGTCCCGTGGTCGTGGCTGCGGGACGTGTTGTCGCCGCGGGTCTCCTGGTCGTTCCAGGCCTTGTTGTACATGTCGCGGCTGATCGTGCCGCCCTGGTCGACGTGCGCGCCGAGGAACATGCCCGAGAAGCACTGGGCCTGCAGCTCCTTGCGCCGCGACATCTCCAGCCCGGCCGGGCTGTTCTGGCCGGCCTCGTAGATCTTCTGCCAGGCCGCGTCCATCAGCCCGGCGACCTCCTGCACGTGGTGGCCGTACTCGTGGGCGAACAGGGCCAGGTAGACGCCGGGGTTGTTGCCGTACTGGTCGGTCTGCAGCCCGCGGAACGGGACGTACAGGTTGTTTTCGCAGTAGTACGCGGCGGTCGCGATGCCGACCTGGATGGTGCCGCACTCGGTCTCGAAGCTCGCGCCCGTCGGGAAGTGCAGCGCCGGCGGGGTGAACGGCAGGTGGTAGGCCTCGAGGAACGGGCCCCACGCCGCGTCGAGGCACTTGCTGGCGGCGGTGAAGAACGCTTCCGCGCCGTCCTGCGTGCTCTGCCAGGCGGGGAGGTTGCAGACGCGGTTCTGCAGGCCGGCGTTCGGGTCCTGCAGGATCGGGTGGTCGGCCAGCTTGAGGATCTTCTGCGGGCCGGTCGGGCTGGGCGTCGACAGCTCGGACGTCGGGGGCGACGCCGACGCGGGCGCGCCCGCGCCACCCGGCGGCAGCTGCGAGGGGACGTCCTGCGACGACGGGTTGTCGCGGAAGTTCGCGTTGGCCAGCGGCGTCTCGCCGCGGTTGAGGGCCACGATCGCGACCAGCCCGAGCACCAGCACGGCCACGGCCCCGAGGCACACGCCGATCACGGCCGCCGGGGAGCGGCGTCGCGGCGCGGAGACGGTGTGGGGACGGCCCAGCCAGGGAAGATCCGGTTGCGCATCCGGCACCGGCGGCGGCTGGACGGTCCCGCGAGGCGGTACCCGGCCGTGGGGCGGTTGCGTCACTAGGCAGTCCCGAAGGGTCTCGGTACGGACCGGGGGTACCCGATCCCGCCGTTCAGCATATCGGGGGAACGGGGCCTCTCGCACCCGTCCGTGCGCACCGCGTCACCGCGCACGGACGTCACCCCAGGTCTGGCCGGGTGCGAGCGGCTCTGAGAGAGTGTCGCCAAGCAGGTACTGCAGGCGAGGGGCTTCGATGACAGACACCGGTGGCGCGCCCGGCGGCCAGGGCGACGACACGCCGACACCCAGCCAGGGCGTCCCCCAGATTCCCGCCCCCGGATCGGGTGATCCGAAGCCCGGCGAAGACCACTCCGCGTCACCGGCGACGCCGCCGCGCGGGTGGCAGCCGCCGGACGCCCCGGCGAACCCCGGACCGGCGACGCCGCCGGGCTGGGAACGCCCGGCCGCCGGGCAGCAGCCCCCGTACGGCGGGCAGCAACCGCAGTGGGGTGCTCCCCAGTACCAGCAGGTCCCGCCGTACCAGCAGCAGCGGCCCTGGAGCCCGCACGGGCTCGGCAAGCCCGGCGTGATCGCGCTGCGGCCGCTCAACATCGGCGACATCCTCGACGGCGCGATCACCACGATCCGCCGCTACCCGCTGGTGGTCCTCGGCATCGGCGCGGTGGTCGCGGTGATCACGGCCGCGCTCAGCTTCCTCGTGCAGAAGTTCGTCTTCGCCGATCTGCAGAACCTGGCCACGACCGCCGAGCTCGGCCCGGGCGCGACGGAGGAGGAGCTGCGCAACGCCGTGTTCGGCGCGTTCGGGGACGTGCTGATCGCCGTGCTGCCGACGGCCCTGCTCACCACGTTGCTGACGACGATGGCGAACGGCTTGCTGGCCGCGGTGATGGGCCGCGCGGCGCTGGGCCGGGAAGTCACCTTCGGCGTCGCGTGGCGCGAGGTGCAGCCGCGGCTGCTGCCGCTGCTGGGCGTCGGGTTCGTCTACTCGATCGCCACCACCATCGGGGTGATGCTGTGCATCGTCCCCGGCGTCGTCGCGTACGTGTTCTGGGCGCTGGCCAGCTCGGCGCTCGTGCTGGAGCGCGGCACGTTCCGGCAGGCGTTCTCGCGGTCGGTGCGGCTGGTCAGCGGCTCGTTCTGGCGGGTGTTCGGCATCCTGCTGCTGGCCGGGGTGATCGAGTACCTGGTCAACAACATCATCCAGTTGCCGTTCAGCCTCGGCAGCGGCCTGTTCAGCGGGCTCTTCAACCCGTCGGCGCAGGTGTTCGTGCCCAGCACCGGCGACCTGCTGCTGCAGTCGGTCGGCCAGATCATCTCCGGCACCATCGCCACGCCGTTCGTCGCGCTGGTCACCGTGATCGTGTACCTCGACCAGCGGATGCGCCGCGAGGGCATGGACATCGAGCTGGCGCGCGCGGCCGGGGTCCAGCCGCCGCAGGCATGGTGACGCTGCTGCTCACCGACGTCCCGGTCGACATCGACCGGGACTCAGCCCGCCGCGCCGCCGCGGAAGAGCTGTCCGACCCGAAGTACCAGGCTGCCAGGCCGAGCCCCCTGCAGGAGTTCGGGCAGTGGCTCGCCGAGCAGCTCGGGAAACTGCTGAACGGCGTGTCGAACGTGGTCCCGGGCGGGATCTTCGGGGTGCTGCTGGTGCTCGTGGTGCTGATCGTGCTCGTCGTGGTCATCCGGCTGCGCACCGGCAAGATCGCCCGCTCGGCGCGGGCCGGCCGGGTCGTCTTCGGCGGGAAGCGGCAGAGCGCGGACGACTACCGCCGCGCGGCCGCCGAAGCCGCCGCGGCCGGCCGGTACGACGACGCCGTCCGCGACCGTTTCCGCGCCGTCGTGCGGGCCCTGGAGGAGCGCGCGCTGCTCGACGCCCGCTCCGGCCGGACAGCCGACGAAGCCGCCGCCGAGGCCGGGGTGCTGCTGCCGAACGTCGCCGCGGACCTGCGCCACGGCGCCCGGCTCTTCGACGACGTCCACTACGGCGGCCGCGAAGGCACCGAAGCCGCTTACCGCGCGCTGACCGAGCTGGACGAGCGTTGCCGCCGTGAACGCCCGGTCGCCATGGCGGTCTCGTGAGCACCTCGGTATCGCCGGACGTGCGCCGGATCTGGCGCGGGGTACGGATTCCCCTCGCCCTGATCGCGCTGATCTTCGCCGCCGGCGCGCTCCTGCTGCTCGGCCGCGGTGAGCAGACGCACGGCGCCCTCGAACCCGGCTCCTACGAACCCGGTGGCGCGCACGCGCTCGCGCAGCTCCTGCGGGACCAAGGCGTCGACGTCCGCACCGCCCACTCGATGGACGAAGCGGACGCGGCCGTCGGCGAAGACGCGACGCTGCTGGTCACCCAGCCGGACCTGGTCCCGGCCAAGCGGCTCGACGCGCTGCGGCAGCACGCCGCCGACGTCGTCCTCGTGACGCCGGGAGCGCCGACGCTGCAGGACTCGCTGCCGCTGGTGCAGCCGGTCGGCCAGAGCGACGTCGGCACGCTGCGCCCGGAGTGCACGGTCGCCGCGGCGGTCGCGGCCGGCGAGGTCACGCTCGGCGGGATCGGCTACGCCTCGCCCGGCGCACGGTCGTGCTACCCCGGCGAAGACGGCGGCGGCACGCTGCTGCAGCTCGCCGACTCCGGCGGCACGACGACGCTGCTCGGCTCGGCGGCGCCGCTGACCAACGCCCGGCTCGCCGACGACGGCAACGCGGCGCTGAGCCTGCGCCTGCTCGGGCAGCACCCGACGCTGGTCTGGTACCTGCCGTCGACGGCCGACCCCGGGCTCGACGACACCCGCAAGTCCATCTTCGAACTGATTCCGGACGGCTGGTACTACGGTGCGGCGCAGGCGTTCATCGCCGTGGCGCTGCTGGCGCTGTGGCGGGCGCGCCGGCTCGGCCCGGTCGTCACCGAGCCGCTGCCGATCGTCGTCCGCGCGGCCGAAACCGCGGAGGGCCGCGCCCGGCTGTACCGGCGGGCGAAGGCCGCGGACCACGCGGGCGAGACGCTGCGGGAGGCGTCGCGGACCCGGCTGCGGACCGTGCTCGGGCTGCCGCGCGACGCCGACGCGGCCGCGCTGGTGCAGTCGGTGAGCGAGCGGACCGGGCGGCCGGCGAACGAAATCGGCGTGGTGCTCTTCGGCCCGCCGGTGCCGGACGACCCGGCGCTGGTCCGGCTGGCCGGCGAACTGGATCGGGTGGAACGAGAGGTGGGGCGAACTTGACCAGCGAGAACGCGACGGGGGCCCGGGAGGCGCTGATCGCGCTGCGCGCCGAGGTCGGCAAGGCCGTCGTCGGCAACGACGCCGCCGTCACCGGCTTGATCCTGGCGCTGCTGTGCCGCGGGCACGTGCTGCTCGAAGGCGTCCCGGGGGTGGCGAAGACGCTGCTGGTGCGGGCGCTGGCCGCGGCGCTGGACCTGGAGACCACGCGCGTGCAGTTCACGCCGGACCTGATGCCCGGCGACGTCACCGGCTCGATCGTCTACGACGCCCACAGCGGCGAGTTCTCCTTTCGCGAGGGCCCGGTGTTCACGAACCTGCTGCTCGCCGACGAGATCAACCGGACGCCGCCGAAGACGCAGTCGTCGCTGCTGGAGGCGATGGAGGAGCGGCAGGTCTCGCTCGACGGCAAGTCGCGGCCGCTGCCCGACCCGTTCATCGTGATCGCCACGCAGAACCCGGTCGAGTACGAGGGCACCTACCCGCTGCCGGAGGCGCAGCTGGACCGGTTCCTGCTGAAGCTGACGATGCCGGCGCCGTCGCGTGAGGACGAGATCGGCATCCTGTGGCGGCACGCGCAGGGTTTCGACCCGCGCAACCTCGCCGCGGCGGGGCTCAAGGCGGTCGCCGGGGCCACCGAACTCGCGGCGGCGCGCGAAGCCGTGGCGCGCGTGACGATCGGGCCCGAGGTGATCGGGTACGTCGTCGACCTGTGCCGGGCGACGAGGCAGCTGCCGTCGGTGCGGATCGGCGTTTCTCCCCGTGGAGCCACGGCTTTGCTCGCGGTGACCCGCGCCTGGGCGTGGCTCGCCGGACGCGACTACGCCACCCCGGACGACGTGAAGGCGTTGGCGCGTCCCGCGTTGCGGCACCGCCTGGACGTCCGGCCGGAGGCCGAGCTGGAAGGTGTCACCGCGGACGGCGTCCTCGACCGCGTGCTCGCGTCCGTGCCCGTGCCGCGCTGACATGGCCGTCACCGGAAGGCTCGGGCTGCTCGCGCTGTTCGGCGCGCTGGTGGTCGGGCTGCTCGCGCCGTCGGACCTCGGGATCCTGGCGGTCGGCGGGGTGCTCCTGCTGCTCGTGGTCGTCGACCTCGTGCTGGCTGGGAGCGTGCGGCCGCTGGTTTTCCGGCGGTCGGGCGACACGTCGGTGCGGCTCGGCGAACCGTGCGAGGTGACGCTGGTAGTCGCGAATCCCGGCCGTCGTGCGGTGCGGGGATTGCTGCGGGACGCGTGGCCGCCTTCGGCGGGCGCTTCGGACCGGCATGCCCTGCGCGTCCCGCCGGGGGAGCGCCGGGCGTTGGTGACCGCGTTGCGGCCGTCGCGGCGCGGCGACCGGACGGCGGCGCGCGTGACGGTCCGGTCGGTGGGGCCACTGGGTTTGGCCGCGCGGCAGGGTTCGCACGAGGTGCCGTGGACCGTGCGCGTGCTGCCGCCGTTCCACAGCCGCAAGCACCTGCCGTCGCGGCTGGCGCGGCTGCAGCAGCTCGACGGCCGCAACGCGGTGCTGATCCGGGGCCAGGGCACGGAGTTCGACTCGTTGCGCGAGTACGTGATCGGCGACGACGTCCGCTCGATCGACTGGCGCGCGACGGCGCGGGCGGCGGACGTCATGGTCCGCACGTGGCGTCCCGAGCGCGACCGGCACGTGGTGCTGGTGCTCGACACGGGCCGCGTGTCGGCGGGCCGGGTCGGCGACGCCCCGCGCCTGGACGCGGCGATGGACGCGGCGTTGCTGTTGGCGGCGTTGGCTTCCCGCGCCGGCGACCGCGTCGACCTGCTGGCGTACGACCGGCGGCTGCGCGCGGCGGTGCAGGGTTCGTCGGGCGCTTCGCTGTTGACGTCTTTGGTGAACGCGATGGCGCCTCTGGAACCTTCGCTGGTCGAGACGGACTCGCGGGGGATGGTCGCGGAGGTGCTCCAGCGGACGCGGCGGCGGGCGCTGGTCGTCCTGCTGACGGGGCTCGACGCGGCGCCGCTGGAGGAAGGGCTGTTCCCGGTGCTGAGTTCGCTGACCGCGCGGCACGAGCTGATCGTGGCGTCGGTGGCGGACCCGCGGGTGGCGGAGATGCTGGCCGGGCGTGACGACGCGGAAGCCGTGTACGACGCGGCGGCGGCGTCCCGGACGGTGGCGGAACGGCAGCGCGTGACGGAACGCCTGGGGCGGCATGGAGTCAGCGTGGTGGACGCGGTGCCGGAGGAACTGCCGCCGGCGTTGGCGGACCGGTACTTGGCGCTGAAGGCGGCTGGGCGGCTCTAAGCCGCTTCGGGCAACGCGTCGCCGGCGTCGCGTGCGTCGAGGTCGCCGACTTCGCCTTCCTTCGCCGCGCGCCTGCCGAGGGTGAAGACGTAGACCAAGAACAGCACCTCGACCAGCACGCCGATGCCCACGCGGAGCCACGTCGGCCAGCCCGACGGCGTCACGAACGCTTCGATGATCCCTGTCACGAACAGCACGCACGCCAGCCCGAGCGCCATCACGACGACCGAGCGGCCCTGCTCGGCCAGCGCCGTCGTGCGGGAGCGGCGGCCGGGGTCGACGACCGTCCAGCCGAGCTTCAGCCCGGTGCCCGCCGCGACGAACACCGCCGTCAGCTCCAGCAGGCCGTGGGGGAGCAGCAGGCCGATCATCACGTCGCCGCGGCCGGCCGCGCTCATCGCGCCGATGATCACGCCCGCGTTGAGCGCGTTCATCCACAGCGCGCCGATCACCGGCAGGCCCAGCGCGACGCCGAGGAACAGGCACGTCGCCGCCACCCAGGCGTTGTTCGTCCACACGCGCGCCGCGAACGACGTCGCCGGGCCGGTCGAGTAGTAGGCCTCGGCGTCGCCGCCGGGCTTGGTCAGCTGGTTCAGCTCGTCGGCGCTGCCGAGCGACGCGCGGACGTGCGGGTCGCCCGCGACCCAGACGGCGATCACCGCCATCACCGCGATCGACACCAGCGCGGCCGGGATCCACCAGCGTCGCGAGAGGTAGACGGCGGCGGGGAAGCGGCGCGTGAAGAACAGCGCGACCTCCCGCCACGCGGGGTTGTGCGACCCGGAGATCGCGCTCCGGCCGCGCGCGACCAGGCCGGACAGCCGGCTGACGAGCGCCGGGTCGGGCGCGACCGAGCGGACGATCGACAGGTGCGTCGCGGTCCGCTGGTAGAGCGTCACCAGTTCGTCGGCCTCGGCGCCGGTCAGCTTGCCGCCGCGGTGGGTCAGCTCGCTGAGCCGGTTCCACTCCGCCGTGTGCGTCGCGACGAAGACGTCCACATCCACACCGGTCACCCTATCCGGTCGCTACGCTGGGCCGGTGCACGAGGAATCCGAGCTGGTCACCGGGGAAGCCGTCGTCCTGGACCTGCGCGTCGCGAAGCTCGCCAGCCGCGCGCTGGCGATGCTGCTGGACGTCCTCGTGCAGTTCGCGCTGCTGCTCGGCACGTTCTTCGTCCTGACGCTCACGGTGCCGGGCGAGGACGAATCGCTCGCGCTGACGCTGATCCTGGTGTTCCTGGTGCTGATCCTGGTCGGCTACCCGGTCCTGTTCGAGACGCTCTCGCGCGGCCGGTCGCTGGGCAAGATGGCGATGGGGCTGCGCGTGGTACGCGTCGACGGCGGCCCGATCCGCTTCCGGCACGCGTTGACCCGCGGGCTGGCGGGGTTCGTCATCGACTTCTGGGCGCTCGGCGTGTTCGGCGCGGTGGCGGTGATCGTGTCGCTGTGTTCGTCCGACGGCCGCCGGGTGGGCGACTTCCTGGCGGGCACGCTGGTGATCCGCGACCGCGTCCCGGAGAGCGCGGGCTACCCGGCGATCGGCATGCCCCCGGGCCTGGAGGGCTGGGCGGCCCAGCTCGACCTGACCCGCCTCCCGGACGACCTCGCGCTGGCGAGCCGTCAGTTCCTGGCGCGGTTCAGCCAGCTGGCTCCGGAGGCGGCGCACGCGCTGGGGTGGAGTTTGGCGCAGCAGGTGGGCAACGCGCTGGGGACGCCGGTGCCGCCGGGAGTGCCGCCATGGGCGTTCTTGGCGGCGGTGCTGGCGGAACGGCGCAACCGGGACCACGCGCGGGCGATGCAGGCGTATGCGGCCCAGGTGGAGGCAGCGCGGGGACACGTGCCGACCGGGCCAGGGTTTCAGCGGACGGCGAATGGTCAGCTCGGGGCTGTGGCCACGGGTGGGCAGCCGGTGGCGCCGTCGCCGTGGTCGGCGGCCGCTGCTTCACCTGGGTCCGCGGCTCCCGGCAGCACGGCCGAGGTGGATCCGCCTACTCCGCCGTCCGGCACTCCGGCGCCGGCCGCCGAAAACCCGTTCGCGCCACCGAGCTAGGACACGTCTCCCGAAGCCGAGAGCCACGTGTTGCACTGCTGGTTGCGGTTCTTCGTCGCGCCGTGTTGCCACCAGGCGATGTTGTGCTTGGCGCTGCCGTGGTCGCGCTTGCCGTTGCGGGCGTAGTCGTCGCCGCGGTCCTGGGCGTTCCACGCCTCGTTGTAGATGTTCTTGTCGACCGAACCGCCGGACACCGACGCCGAGCCGAGGAACATCCCCGAAAAGCACTGCGCCTCGAGCTCCATCCGGCGCGACAGCTCCAAGCCGATCGCCGAGTCGGCGCCCGCGTCGTAGCGCTGGTTGCCGTACGCCTCGGAAATGCCGGCCAGGTTCTGCACGTGGTGGCCGTATTCGTGGGCCAGCATCGACAGGTACGGGCCGGGGTGGTTGCCCCACACGTCGATCTCGATGCGGTCCATCGGCATGTAGATCGTGTCGTTCGACGGGCAGTAGAACGGCGTGACACCGGTCGTCGTGCCGCCGCTGCCGCACGGCGTCGACGATTCCGACAGCGACCGCGGCACCGACAGCTTCGGCGACCGGAACGGCAGGTCCACGGCGCCGAGCATGCGCGACCACATCGCGTCGAGGCAGGCGATCCCGGACTCGAAGAAGCGGGTGGCGCTGCCCTGGTCGGTCGCCCAGCGGCTCAGCGAGCAGGGGATGTTCTGCAGGCCGTAGTCGGGGCTGCCGAACATCGGGTTGTTCCCGGTCGCGACGACCGAACGCGGCCCGCTCGGTTGTTCGGACGTGCGGGTCGTGCGCTCGGTGGTCCGGCTGGTGGTCGTCTCTTCGGTGGACGACGTGGTTTCGGTCGTTTCGTCGGCGGAGGTGGTTTCGTAGGTGTCCGACGGGTAAGTGCTCGAGTACCCGGCGTCGGCGACGTGCCGGGTGTTCCCGCCGATGAGCGCGACGGCCGCGACGAGCCCGCCGACCACGGCGACGATCCCGATGATCGCCACGGCGACGATGACCCCGGTGTTCGACTTCTTGGCGACGTAGGGCCGGTAGCCGGGCGCGAACCGCGGGCCGAAGGGATGGCCCGGGGGAGGGCCGGCGTAGGCAGGGGTGAAGACGCGCGGAGGAGCCGCGGCCGGTGGCGGGAGCGGGGCCCGGGCGGGGAAGCCGGGGCGCGGGTAGGGACCGGACGCGGGGAAGCCTTGGGTGCCCTGCGGTCCTCGGGGCGGCTGGCCGGGGAATTGCGGAGGTTGGCCGGGCGCGCTGGCGGGCCCCTGCGGGCCTTGACCCGGTGCGCCGCCCTGCCAAGGCCCCGGCGTGCCGCCGGGGCCTTGCTGGGGAGGGCTGCTGGGCGCTGGGCCGGGTCGGGTTGGCTGCCCGCCGGGACCTTGCGGGGAAGTACCGCCGGGGCCTTGCTGGGGAGTGCCCGGCTGCCCACCCGGCCGCCCCTGGGGCAGCGGCCTCACCCCGGGCGGCGGCAACGGCCGCGCCCCCGGCGGCGGAACCGGCCGCCGCGGGTCGTGTGGACCAGGGCCGGAACCGGGACCCTGCGGGCCGTGCGTCATGAAAGCGGAACCCCCCGTGCGATTTCCCCGTCGGAACCGGCGTACCTGCGGTGATCTCGCCGTTCCGGGCGTCAGCATTTATCGAGTGCTCTAGGGTGTGGTGCTGTGTCGATGAAATGGGGGGCGGCGGCGGTCACCGCCGCCGTCATGGTCCTGGTCACCGCCGGGCCCGCCGCCGCGCAGGGGCCGTCCGCCGGGCCCGTGCTGCCGAACGCGCCTTCCGACCAGGTCAAGAAACCCCAGCAACTGAGCGGCCAGGACGTCCAGCCGCCGGAAGGCGCCACCGCCGACGTCGCCCTCAAAGTCCTGCGCGACGGCTCCCTCGAAGTCACCGAGCACGTCACCGTCCCGGGCGGCAGGCAGCTCACCTCGCGCGTCCCCCTCAAGGTCTCCGCGAGCGACGACCAGGACCGCGTCTTCGCCGTCAAGGACATCAAGACCGAAGGCACCGCGACCAGCCAGCTGACCGGTGACCAGCTCGTCCTCACCTTCACCGGCGGCGCGTCGACCGTCACCTACTCCGTCGACGGCGCCATCGCCGACCAGAGCGGCCGCCAGCAGGCCCGCTGGCAGGTCGCCAGCGGCTTCGACACCCCGCTCGCCAAGCTCACCGCCTCCTTCCTCGCGCCGTCGCCGCGACTGTCCCCTGTGGACTGCTTCGCCGGCCCCATCGGTTCGAACCAGCGCTGCACCCTCGCCGAGCTCGACCACACCGGCGTCGTGCGCCTGGAACAGAACGACGTCCGCCCCGGCGACCGCGTCGACCTCCTCGTCGGCCTGCCCGCGAACACCGTTCCGGCCAACGCGAAGTTCGCCGACGTCGGCCTCTTCGCCACCGCCTTCGCCTTCACGCCGCTGACCGGCATCGCCTTCGCGCTCCTGCTCGTCTTCGTGGTCGCCGGCGGCATCCACGTCTTCCGCCGCCGCAAGGAGGACGCGGGCGCCCTCACCGCCGCCACCGGCCCGGTCGAGGTCCTGCTGCGCGACGGCGACCGCGTCTTCTTCGCGAGCCCGGACGGCGTGCTGCCCGGCCAGGTCGGCACGGTCGTCGACGAGACCGTCGACGTCGTCGACATCAGCGCCACCGTCGTCGACCTCGCCGTCCGCAACTACCTCTGGCTGGCGGAAGTACCCGGGCAAGACTGGCAAATCGCCCGCCGCAACCCGCCCGACGAGCACCTCCACGACTTCGAACGCGCCGTCTACGAGACGCTGCTGCCGGCAGGCACCGACGCCGTGCTCGTCTCGCAGCTGCGCGCCCGCGGCACCCTCGACCTGCGCAAGATCAGCGACGCGATGTACGCCGACGTCGTCACCAAGCGCTGGTTCTCCCGCCGCCCCGACACCGCCCGCGGCCGGCTGACCTGGCTCGGCGCCGGGATCTTCGCGCTCGGCGCGGCCGCCACCGCCGTCCTCACCTTCACGGTCGGCGAAGCGCTGCTCGGCGTCGCGGTCGCCTTCGCGGGCCTCGCCGTCGCCGCGGCGGCCGCGCTGCTGCCGTCGCGCACCGCGCGCGGCCGGGCGCTCGTCGGCCAGGTCCGCGGCCTGCTCGACTACCTGCACACCGCCAAGGCCGAGGACATCCCGCCCGCCGACCGCGAAATGGTGTTCTCGCGCTCGCTGCCGTACGCGGTCGTGCTGGGCGACACCGAACGCTGGCTCGGCGCGTTCGCCGCGCTCAACCCGGCGTCGGACGGCTCGGCCGGCCTCTACTGGTACGGCGGCATGGAGGCCGACCACGACCTGCGCCGGTTCGGCGCGCACTTCCCGTCCTTCCTGACCGCGCTCGACGGGCTGCTCACCGCCGCCGGCCGCACCGCCCGCTGACCGTGCTCGCCGGGGCGGTGCTGGCGCTGGTCCTGGCGGCGGCGCCGGTGGACCAGCCGCCCTTGCCGACCGTGCCGCAGAGCGCCGAAATCCAGCTCAAGGTCGAGCGCGACGGCTCGCTGTCGGTCGCCGAAGCGATCGCCGTGCCGAACGGCGTCACCATGGACCGCCGCGTCCCGCTGCGGGTCGCCGCCCCGCACCACCGCGACCGCGTCTACGGCGTCCGCGACGTCGTCCTCGAAGGCAGCGGGAACGCCCAAGTGGACGAAGACGCGCTGACCGTCCACCTGACGTCCGGCACGTCGATCGTCCGGTACACAGTGGACGGTGCCGTCGCCGGCGACCGGGTCACCTGGGAGCTGGCCGGCGGCTGGAGCACCGACCTCAAGTTCATCCGGGCCTCCTTCGCCGCGCCCGAGATCCCGACCGCCGTCGACTGCCTCGCCGGGCCGCCGGATTCGGACTTCCAGTGCGGCGCCGCGCAGATCGACCACGCCGGGCTGACGCGGTTCAGCCAGCAGAACCTCGCGGCGGGCGAGCGGATGACGGCGACCGTCGAACTGCCCCCGGGCACGGTGCCCGCGAACGAAGTCCTGGTCCCCGCCAAGACGATCGCCGGCGCGTTCGTGCTCACCGCGCCGGTCGGTTGGGCCTGGGCGGGCTTCGCCGCGCTCCTGCTCGCGGCGGCCGCCTGGGCCCTGCTCGCGCGCCGCCGGGACACCGGCGACCCGCCGAAGGCAGGCTTGCTCGCGAAGAACGGCGAATTCGCGTCCCCCGAAGGAGTGCTGCCCGGGCACGCCGGCCTGCTGCTGCACGGCCGCGCCGGGGCCGCCGACCTGGCCGCGACGGTGCTGGACCTCGCCGTTCGCAACTACCTCTGGGTGAGCGACGGCTCGCGGCTGACCCGCCGCAACCCGCCCGACGCCTACCTCACGACCTTCGAGCGTGCCGTGTTCGAAGCCGTCCTGCCGGAGGAGACGGTGACCCTCGCCGAACTGCGGCAGCAGCACGTCGAAATCCCCCACGCGGAGCTGGCCGCGGACCTCGCCGGCCGCGGGTGGCTCGCGACCGGGCGGCTCCGGCGGGCGGGGATCCGGGTCGTGTGCTACGGCGTGTTCCTCACCGTCCTGCTCGCCCTGACCGTCGGGTACGCCCAGCTCGGCGTCATCCTCGCGCTGGCCGGGGTCGCCGCCGTCGCCGTCTCGGCGGCGCTGCCGGCGCGACGTCACGCGGGCGCCGAGGTCGCGCGGCGGCTCCGCGGGGTCGCCGAAGAACTGGCCACCACCCGGGCGAAGGACTTCGACAAGTCCCAACGCGAGCTGGTGTTCTCGCGCGGCCTCCCGTACGCGCTCGCTCTGGGCGAACTAGGGCCCTGGGTGGCCGCGTTCGCCGGCCTCGAGCACCCGCCGCCGGTGTACTGGCACGACGGCGACATCACCCCTGACCAGGCCGGATCCTTCGCTTCGGCGCTGGCGGGCGCGTTCGCCGGCGCCGGCCGCGGCCGACGCCTCGACGCCGTGCGGCAGCACACCCGTTCTCACTCGCCAGTCGGGACGCACGCGGGCGCCGACCCGTCGTAGGGTGGGGCCATGGCCGATCCCGAGCTCGTCCGATACACCCTCGACAACGGTCTGCGCGTGGTCCTCGCACCCGACGCGACCGCGCCGGTGGTCGGCGTCAGTGTCCACTACGACGTGGGCTTCCGCTCCGAGCCCGAGGGGCGCACCGGTTTCGCGCACCTCTTCGAGCACTTGATGTTCCAGGGCTCGGAGAGCCTCGAGAAGCTCGCCCACTTCCGGCACGTCCAGTCCAGCGGCGGCACCTTCAACGGGTCGACCCACCCGGACTACACGGACTACTTCGAGGTGCTGCCGAGCGCCGCGCTCGAGCGCGCGCTGTTCCTCGAGGCCGACCGGATGCGCGCGCCGAAGCTGACCGCCGAGAACCTGGCGAACCAGATCGACGTCGTCAAGGAAGAGATCCGGCTCAACGTGCTGAACCGGCCCTACGGCGGGTTCCCGTGGATCACCCTGCCGCCGGTGCTGTACTCGACGTTCCCCAACGCGCACAACGGTTACGGCGGCTTCGAGGACCTCGAGAGCGCGACGGTCGACGACTGCGCGGCGTTCTTCGACACCTACTACGCGCCGGCGAACGCCGTGCTCACGGTGGCGGGCGACTTCGAGGTCGACAACGCCAAGAAGCTGATCGAGACGCACTTCGGCGACGTCCCGCACCGGCCCGCGCCGCAGCGGCCGTCGTTCGCCGAGCCGCTGCCGACCACCGAGCTGCGCGGCGAGGTCGAAGACCCGCACGCCCCGCTGCCCGCGCTCGGCATCGGCTACCGGATGCCGGACCCGATCAACGACGTCGACGGCTATCTCGCGTACCTCGTGCTCGCCGGCGTCCTCACCGACGGCGACGGCTCCCGCCTGCAGCAGCGGCTGGTGCACCGCGAGCCCCTGGTGGTCGACATCGGCGCCGGCGCCGGGCTGTTCGGCCCGTTCGAGGCGCGCGACCCCGACACGTTCACCATCACCCTGATCCACCCGCACGAGGTGCCGCGCGAGCGCGTGCTCGAGGCGCTGGACGACGAGCTGGAGAAGCTCGCCGAGACCCCGCCGAGCGAGGAGGAGCTGCGCAAGGTCACCGCCCGCTGGACGGCGAGCCTGCACTCGGAGCACGACAGGCTGGTGTCCCGGACGCTGGCCCTCGGTTCGTTCGAGCTGCTCTACGGCGACGCGTCGCTGGTGTACAAGCTCGCGGACCGGATGTCCGCCGTCACCGCGGAAGCCGTTTCGGCGGCGGCCAAGGCGCTGCGCCCCGACGCGCGCGCCGTCCTGGTGGTCAAGCCCGCTTCGGAAGGGACCAACGAGCAGTGACTTCAGCAACGCACCGCAGTGCGGACGAGATCGGCCGCACCACGCGGGGGCCGCGCCCGCTGCCGCCGCTGGGCGCGCAGCGCGCCGCCGCCGATCTGTCCCATGTGGACACCGAGCTGTCCAACGGCCTGCGCGTGCTGGCCGTGCGCAAGGCGACCGTGCCGCTGGTCGAGGCCCGGCTGTGGATCCCGTTCGCGGGCGACGACGCGCTCCACCCGGCCACGGCCGAGGTGCTCGCCGAGACGATCCTGACCGGCACGGCTCGCCGCAACCGCATCGAGATCGACGCCGAGCTGGCGCTGATCGGCGGCGACATCGGCGCCGGCGTCGACCCGGAACGCCTGGTGCTGACCGGATCCGCGCTCGCCGACAAGCTGCCGACGTTCCTCGACGTCCTCGGCGACGTCCTCACCGCAGCGACGTACGCCGACGAGGAGATCGCGCGCGAGAAGGAGCGGCTCGTCGAGCGGATCGCCGTCTCGCGGACCCAGCCGCGCACGATCGCGCGGGAGGCGCTGCAGAAGCACCGCTACGGCGACCACCCGGCCACGCGCGAGGTTCCTCGTGCGGAGGACGTCGCGGTCGTGACGCCCGAGCAGGTCCGTGCGCTGCACCAGGCATCGGTGCTGCCGCGGGGTTCGGTGCTGGTGCTGGTCGGCGACATCGACCCTGCTTCGGTCATCGATGACCTCGAGAAGGTGCTCGGCGGCTGGGCGTCCGACCGCTCCGCCGTCCGGCTGCCGCCGCTGCCGGAGCTGACCGGGCCGAACGTGCTGCTGGTGCCGCGCGCCGGGGCCGTGCAGTCGCAGATCCGGCTGTCGGCGCAGACCGTGCCGCGCACCGACCCGGGCTACGCGGCGCTGCAGCTGGCGAACCTGGCCTATGGCGGGTATTTCTCGTCGCGGCTGGTGGAGAACATCCGTGAGAACAAGGGGTACACGTACTCCGCGCACTCCGGGTTCGAGTTCACCGACGGCACCGCGGTGGTCAACGTCGACGCGGACACGGCCACCGACGCGACCGCGCCGGCGCTGCTGGAAACCCGGTACGAGCTGGGCCGCCTCGGCCAGGTCCCGCCGACGGGCGACGAGCTGGAATCGGTGCGGCAGTACGCGATCGGCTCGTTGCTGACGTCGACGTCGTCGCAGTCCGGGCTGGCCGGGCAGGTGCTGGCGCTGGCGTCGACCGGGCTGGGCCTGGAATGGCTGAACGAGCACCCGGCGCGGGTGGCGGCGGTGACGGCTGCTGAAGTCGCCGAAGCGGCGTTGAAGTACTTCGCCCCCAAGCGGTTCACGGGTGTGGTGGTCGGCGACGCGGGCGTGCTGGAGCGCAAGCTGCTGTCCTTGGGCGACGTCGTCGTGGGCGAGCCGGCCTGATGTCCGTCCCGTTCTCGCTGGGGGATCTGCCCACCCTGTCCCGGTCCACTGTGGACCGTCAGGAAGGCCTGCGCACCAACCCATCGCGGCTGCTGTCGCGCTGGGCCGACGCCCGGGTCGTCCTGCTGGACGACACCGGGCGTACCCCGGTCGTCGAGGGATCGTCGGTGCTGGCGTTCCGGAAGGCGATCGACTTCGGGGCATCGCCGCCGGCGGACGCGGTGTTCCTGGGCGAGTGGCAGGACACGGATTACTGGTCGCTGCCGGGCGGGCCGTCGGGCTCGGCTGACACCGTGAAGATGGCGGGCAGCTGGGGTTTCGTGGAGGAGGTCCCGCGCGCGGACGGCGAGGTCTGGGTCGAGCTGCGCGGGTACGGAGACCTGCTGGACGACACGTCGGCCGGCCTCTTCACGACGGCGCAGGCGTTGCGCTTTTGGCGTCGCCAGGCGAAGTTCTGCACGCGCTGCGGCCATCCGACGGAGCTGATCCAGTTCGGCTGGGCGAGCAAGTGCACGAACGACGGCCGCGAGGAGTACCCGCGCACGGACCCGGCGGTGATCTGCCTGGTCCATTCTTCGGAAGGCGTGAACGGCTCCCACGTGCTGCTCGCGCGTCAGCCGATTTGGCCGGCGGGGCGGTATTCGGTGCTGGCGGGGTTCGTCGAGGCGGGGGAGTCCCTGGAAGCGTGCGTGGTCCGGGAGATCCGCGAAGAGGTGGGTGCGTCGGTGTCCGACGTCCGGTACCTCGGAAGCCAGCCGTGGCCGTTCCCGCGGTCGATCATGCTGGGCTTCACGGCGCGGGCGGATCGATCGTTGCCGTTGGTACCGGCGGACGGCGAGATCGAAGAGGCACTGTGGGTGTCGCGGGCCGAGGTGCGCGAGGCGTTCGCGAACAGTGCGGTGCGGGGCGAGGGTTCAAAGCCGACGCCGATCGCCGGCGGGGCGGCGGAGATCATCTTGCCGGGGAATTCGTCGATCGCCCGCGTGATGCTCAAGGCCTGGGCGGACGCGGAGGAGTGATCGAGGTGGCGGGAGAGCACGCTCTCACGGC
>NZ_JBDLYJ010000007.1:447627-531598 GCF_051337345.1 Amycolatopsis sp. MEPSY49
GTGAGAGCACGCTCTCACGGCACCTCTCACCCGATCGGGTGCGGCGTCCGAGGTCCTTGCGGTGAAAGTGACGCGAGGGTTTTGTGAGGCCAAATCTCGTTACCAACGGCAACTCGGTGACTACCAGCGTGGCGGTATGTCGCTTCCCCGATCGCTCGGAAGATCGAGCAGGGTGGGTTGTCGAACGAGGGGCCAGCCGATGGCATCGACCAGGAAACATCCGCCGATCTGCGAAAAGGCCAAAGGGCACGTCTGCAAGTGCGGGAACTGTGGTGGTTCACAACACGGCTGGGTAGGTTGGACCAGGCTCGCTCGGGAACCGGATCGGGTCCGGGAGGCCGAACGCTCGAAGATCAGCGAAAAGCTGAGGGAATGGTGGTCTTCGAAGCGTGGCGCGAAGGTTGGCAACAAAGCCAAGGCCGCGATCATGGATTTGCTGCGGTTCGACTGCACCCGCTGGCTCGCGTGGAATGACCAGCAGGCGGCCGAAGTTCCGACGCAACGCCCGGATGCCGATTCCGCACCGGAGCGATCGCCGGATGACCGACCGCTCGCACTGCCTGGAGCTGATCCTCGGCTTGAGCACGCGGGTGACACTCCTTCTCCCGTGACTATCGACATCGGGCAACCGGCCTCGCTGCCAGAGCACTCAGAGTGGTCGCCAGTGGTGGATCAGGTGGACGCTCTTGCACGGGCGATGACCCAGGAGATCTGGCGGGACATCGTCGAAAACATCGAGGGAAGTCCCGCGGAGGTCAAGGCGATTCGCCTGCAATTGGCCGATCACGGCTGGTGCGACCTGTTCATCGGCTTCGTGATGGTCTTGGAGAAGTTCCGCAAGGTGTTCGACGAAATTCCCGACACGGCGAAGAAGCTCATTGTCGAGGCGGTCCTCCGGTCCAGTAGGCAGGAGAAACGGCCACAGCTCACTGAGCAGGTGGTCGGGATGATCGTGGACAAGGCATGGGGAGCGTTCAAAGCCGCCTTGATCGCACACTCGCCTCTGCTCGGCGCTCTGACCAGCGACGAACTGCTGCGAAACCTTCGCCTGCTCGCGGTGTTCATCTGCCCGGCGCCGGAGAAGCACGAGGAAGTGCAGAAGCATGCGGTCGAACCGCTGGTCGACGACGTTCGCGGTTATGTAACGGACGAAACCAAGGAATGGTTGAGGAGAGAGTTCGGCCAGTGGGCTACCGGCGTCGAACGACAGGCGAAAGCCGACGGAGCGGTTCCGGCAGTTCGTCCGGCGCCCGCGTGATGCTCAAGGCCTGGGCGGACGCGGAGGAGTAGGCCAGTACGGCTCGGCCCGCGCCGCGGCCGCCGCGACGGCTCGTCCGTCGATGGTGGTCGCGGTGCGGGCGAGGCCGACCTTCCGCCACTCGACGCTGAACTCGACCGGCTCGGCCGGCAGCGGGCTGAGCCACAGCTGCCGGTCGCCTCGGTAGCGACGGTCGTCGTAGCTCGCGCCGCCGCCGATCTCCGTCAGGGTGCCTCGGCTGACTCGGAACTGCAGGCCGGCGTCAGTCGGGCCCGGGTAGCCGCCCGCGTGACTGTCGGCGATGTTTTCCCAGGTCACGGTGTCCAGCGAGCCCCGCCGCACGGTCAGGTGGACGACGAAAGTACAGCCGGCCGGGTAGGCGACGACATGCTGTAGCGCGACCACGGCGAGGTCGGTCCGCGCAACGAACCGCGCGATCGGCACCGGGCAGCCGAGCACGTCCACGGGCGGGCCGGTCGTCTCCATGCCCCCAGCGTCCTCGGGCGCGCAAGCAGATACCGGGCCCCGGACCACCGGCGAAACTCGTTCACCGGTGTTTCCGCCACGTGGCCCACCGCCCGGCGAGGCGTTACCTGCTCGTTTCACCAGACCGTTGACGGCTGTGCTCCGGCTCACTACAGTCCCCGGAAACCGTCTGTAAAGTATCCTAATTAAGTCGGGAGCGACGAGTGCGAGCCGGTAGCCCGCGGATGCTGCGCGAGATCAACGATCGCGCCGCCATCGAGGTCCTCCTTCGGGAAGGCCCGCTGACCCGCGCCGAACTCGAACTCGCCATCGGGCTGTCCAAGCCCGCCACCGCGCAGCTCATCACCCGGCTCGAGCTGGACAACCTCGTCGTCAAGGCCGGTGTCCGCGGCGGTGGCCGGGGGCCGCGGGCCCAGCTCTGGGCCGCCAACGGCAGCCTCGCCTTCGTCGCCGCCGTCGATCTCACGCCGCACGTCGCGGACTTCGTCGTCGCCGATGTCGCCGGGGTCGTGCTCGCCGAACACCGGACGCCGCTGCCCGTGCACGCCGGCGCCGATGTCGTCGGGACCTTCGGCCAAGCCCTGAGCCAGGTCGCCGAAGCAGCCGGAATCAAAAGAGAAGACCTGGCCCACGTCGTGATCGGCGCGCAGGGGGCGTTCGACCCGCGGACCGGCCTGCTCTCCTCCGCCCCGCACATCCCCGGCTGGCTCGGCTTCGACGTCCCGCAGAAGCTCTCCGACGAGCTCGGCGTCGACGTCCTCATCGAGAACGACGTCAACCTCGTCGCCGTCGAGGAGATGAGCGTCGGGATGGCCCAGGACGTCGACGACTTCGTCATGGTCTGGCTGTCCGAAGGCGTCGGCGGCGCCGTCGTCATCGGACGGCGGCTGCTGCGCGGTGCCACCGGCGGAGGTGGCGAGATCGACTGGATGCGCGTGCCCGATCCGGCCACTGTGGACACCGGGGACGTCTGGCCCGAAGCCGGCGCCCGGTTCGGCAACCTCGTCGACTCGCCCGCCATCTGCCGGCTCGCCGCCGCGCATGGCATCGAAGCAGCAACCGCCTGGGATGCCGTGGCGAAAACCGGACCGGACCACCCTTTCCGACACGATCTGGCGAGAAGGGTCGCCGGCGGCGTCGCCAACCTCGTCGCCGTCGCCGACCCGCAGCTCGTGCTCCTCTGCGGGGACACCAGCCGCGCCGGTGGCGAGGAGTTCGCCGCGCTGGTGCAGGAAAAGCTGCACGAACTGGTCCTGCCGCGCACGCCCGTCGGCTGCGCTTCCGTGCAGGGCAACGCCGTTCGCGCCGGCGCGCTGCAGTCCGCGCTGGCCACCGCCCGTGAAGACGTCTTCGGCGTCGTCACCCCCACGCTCCTCGGGTCGCAGGCCCGAGGACGAAAGCACCCGTCCCCGACCGAGTAGACCGACCGATGAGGAGGAGGGCCATGCCCCCTACCACCCGGACCCGCCGCGGCGCCCTGCTGGTGGCCGCCGCCGCGGCGTCCGTCCTGCTGACCAGCGCCTGTTCCGGCGCCGCCGCTCCGAGCGGGGGTGACGCGGCGGCCGCGCCCGGCAAGGACGACAAGATCACGATCACCGTGTACTCCAAGTTCACCGACCGCGAGTACGGCGTGGTCACGGCGGGCCTCAACAAGCTCAAGACGAAGTTCCCGAACATCGAGATCAAGCACGAGGGCAACCAGGACGACGACAAGCTCACCCAGTCGATCCGCGGCGGCAACCCACCCGACGTCGCGATTTCCTTCTACACCGACAACCTCGGTGCCTGGTGTTCGACGGGCAGCTTCCAGGACCTGAAGCCCTACATCGACCGCGACAAGATCGACCTGAACCAAATCCCCGAAGCGGTCCGCAACTACACCGAGTACCAGGGCAAGCGGTGCGCGATGCCGATGCTCGCCGACGTCTACGGGCTCTACTACAACAAGGACATGTTCGCGGCGAAGGGCATCACGTCGCCGCCGAAGACGACGTCGGAACTGTTCGAGGCCACCAAGAAGCTCACCGAGTTCAACCCGGACGGGTCGATCAAGGTCGCCGGCTTCCTGCCCTCGATGCCGTTCTACGCCAACCAGGCCCAGTACTGGGCGCCGAACTTCGGCGCGCCCTTCCTCGGCCCGGACGGCAAGTCGGACCTCGCCACCAACCCCGGCTGGAAGGCGATGTTCGAGTTCCAGAAGCAGCTCATCGACTTCTACGGCGGCCACGACAAGGTCGAGCAGTTCAAGGCCGGCCTCGGTGACGAGTACTCCGCCGACCACGGCTTCCACAAGGGCAAGCTGGCGATGATCTACGACGGCGAGTTCCGCACCGCGTTCCTCAAGGACCAGGCGCCGAACGTCAACTACGGCACCGCGCCCGCGCCGGTGCTCGACACCATGGCCGACCACTACGGCGGCGGCTTCACCACCGGCACGATCATCGCGATCCCCAAGGGCGCCAAGAACCCCGGCGCCGCGTGGGAGCTCATCAAGCAGGTCACCCTGGACACCGACACCCTGGTGGACATGGCCAACGGCCTGAAGAACGTGCCCAGCACCAAGGCGTCGCTGACCTCGCCGCGGCTGGACCTGCAGCCGCAGTTCAAGACTTTCCTCGACATCTACGACAGCGGCAAGCTGGTGGCCAACCAGACCACCCCGATCGGCGACGCGCACCTCAAGGCGGTCAACGACTTCGCCGAGAAGTGGCAGGCCGGCGCGGTGCCCGACCTGACCGCGGGGCTGCAGAAGGTCGACGCGCAGATCGACGACGAACTGAAGCAGAAGGGCGCGGGCGGATGACTCTGTCCGATGGGGTCTCGGCGGTGACGAGTACCTCGCCCCGCACGCTCGCTGTCGAAACCGACGGAACCCCGTCCGCGCCGAGCAAGGCGCGGGCGGGGGCCCGCCGGGCCAAGCGCCGCCGGACCGTCTTCCTCTTCATGGCGCCCGCGTTCGTCGGGTTCCTCATCTTCTTCGGCTACCCGCTGATCGCGACGGTCTACTACTCCTTCACCCGGTACGACCTGATCAACCCGCCGGTGTTCATCGGCTTCGACAACTACGTCCGGATGTTCACCAGCGAGCCGCTGGTCGGCACGGCCGCGTACAACACGCTGTGGCTGGTCGTCGTCCTGACGGTCTGCCGCGTGGTGTTCTCCCTCGGCGTCGCCTCGGTGATCTCCCGGCTCAAGTCGGGCGTCGGCCTGGTCCGGACGCTGTGCTACCTGCCGACGCTCGCCCCGCCCGCGGCGGCGACGCTGGCCTTCGTCTTCGTGTTCAACCCGGAGTTCGGCCCGGTCAACCGGTTCCTGCGGCTCGTCGGCATCGACGGCGGGCTCTGGTTCAACAGCCCGGCGATGTCGAAGCCGGCGTTGACGCTGCTGGCGCTGTGGGGCTCCGGCGAGCTGATGATCATCATCCTGGCCGCGCTGCTCGACGTCCCGACCGAGCAATATGAGGCCGCCGAGCTCGACGGCGCCGGCCCGATCCGCCGGTTCTGGCACGTCACGCTCCCGTCGATCTCGCCGGTGCTGCTGTTCGGCGTGGTCAACTCGATCATCTACGCACTGCAGTTCTTCACGCAGGCGATCGTCGCCGCGTCCGCGTCGGCGGGCACCGCGGACGTCGCCGGCAACTCGAAGCTCATCGGGGCGCCGCAGAACTCGACGCTGACGTACCCGATCTGGCTGTACGTCCAGGGTTTCCGCTACTTCAACATGGGCTACGCGGCCGCGATGGCCGTCCTGCTGTTCATCGTTTCCGCGGCCTTCACGTGGATTCTCGTGCGGCAGCTGCGGAAGTCCCAGCACCAGGAGGAGGGCGCATGAACATACCTTTGCGACAGCCTGTTCATGCGCCCGACCGGGTGCGGGTGTCCCGCAAGATCGGAGCGGGCGCATGACCGCCGTGGCCGAAGCGCCGCAGCGCGACGCGGGCGTACCGCCGAAGGTGCGGTTCAAGCGGAACTGGGACAAGCGGCTGTCGTTCATCGCGCTGCATTCGGTCGGCATCGCCATGGGCGTGATCTTCATGCTGCCGATCCTGTTCGTCTTCCTCACCGCGGTGATGGCGAGCGACCAGGCGATGACGGCGAGCCTGTGGCCGACGGAATGGCACTTCGAGAACTTCGTCAATGTGTTCCAGAAGGCACCGCTGCTCGAATACTTCGGCAACAGCCTGCTGTATTCGGCGCTGGCGACGGCGGGCGCGCTGCTTTCGGCGATCCCGGCGGCGTACGCGCTGGCGAAACTGAGGTGGCGCGGGCAGAACCTGTTCTTCATGCTGACCGTGGCCGCGATGCTGCTGCCGCCGCAGGTCACCGTCGTGCCGCTGTACGACCTGTGGGTCCGGATGGGACTCACCGGCACGCTGGTTCCGCTGATCGTGCCGTACTTCTTCTTCGACGCGTTCTCGATCTTCCTGCTCCGCCAGTTCTTCCTCACCATTCCGAAGGACTACATCGAGGCGGCGAAGATCGACGGCTGCAACGAGTTCCAGGCGATGGTCCGGGTGCTGATTCCGATGGCCAAGCCGGGGATCGCGGCCACCGCGATGTTCTGCTTCCTGTTCACCTGGAACGACTACTTCGGGCCGCTGCTCTACACCGGTGAGAACCAGGACCACTGGCCGCTTTCGCTGGCGATCGCGTCCTTCCGCGGCATGCACCACGTCGAGTGGAACATGACGATGGCGGCGACCGCGCTGATCATGGCGCCGGTGATCGTGCTGTTCATCTTCGCGCAGAAGTCGTTCGTCAAGGGCATCACATTCACGGGAGTCAAGGGATGAAGCTGGCAGTCGTCGGTGGCGGGTCCACCTACACGCCGGAGCTGATCGACGGGATCGCCGGGCGACGGTCCACTTTGGACGTCGACGAGATCGTGCTGGTCGACCCGGACGCCTACCGCGTCGAGGCGGTCGGCGGGTTCAGCCAGCGGCTCCTCGACCACGCCGGCCACCCGGCGCGGGTGCGGACCACGCAGTCGCTGGAAGAGGGCGTCGACGGCGCTTCCGCCGTGCTGATCCAGCTGCGGGTCGGCGGGCAGCGGGCGCGCCGCTCGGACGAGACGTTCCCGCACGCCTGCGGCTGCGTCGGGCAGGAGACGACCGGCGCGGGCGGCCTGGCGAAGGCGCTGCGCACGGTCCCGGTGGTGCTCGACATCGCCGACCGCGTTCGCAAGATCGCCGGCGACGACACGTGGATCGTCAACTTCACCAACCCGGTCGGCATCGTCACCCGCGCCCTGCTCAACGAGGGCCACCGCGCGGTGGGGCTGTGCAACGTCGCGATCAACCTGCAGCGCCAGTTCGGCAAGTTGCTCGGCGTCGGCGCGGACGACGTCAAGCTCGTCCACACCGGACTGAACCACCTGAGCTGGGAGCGCGGCGCGCTCGTCGACGGCGTCGACCGGCTGCCGGAGCTGCTGGAGGAGCACCTCGACTACCTGTCCGATGAGGTCAGTGTGCCGGAGAAGTGGCTGCGGCGGATGAACGTCGTGCCGTCGTACTACCTGAAGTACTTCTACGCGCACGACGAGCAGGTCACCAAGCAGCGCACCGAGCGGCCGCGCGCGGACGTCGTGTCCGACGTCGAGGAAGAGCTGCTGAAGATCTACCTCGACCCGGAGCAGAACACGAAGCCGGAGTCGCTCGAAAAGCGTGGCGGCGCGTACTACTCGGAAGCCGCCGTGCAGCTGGTGCACGCGCTGACCGCGGGCGGGCCTGCCGAGGAGCACGTGGTGAACGTCCGCAACGACGGGACCTTCCCGTTCCTGCCGGACGACGCCGTCATCGAGGCGCGATCCATTGTGGACTCGAAGGGGGCGACGCCGATTCCGCAGCCCCCGGTGGAGCCGCAGTTCTCGGGCCTCATTTCGGCGACGACGGCCTACGAGTTCCTCGCGTTGGAGGCGGCGATCAAGGGTGGCCGGGATCGCGTCGCGGACGCGTTGCTGGCGCACCCGTTGGTCGGTCAGTACACGAAGGCCGACACGCTGGCCGATTCGCTGGTGCAGATCAACCGCGAGTACCTGCCCTGGGCCCGCGGATGAAGCCTGCGATTATCGCGATCGACGGCGGCAACAGCAAGACCGAGGTCCTGGTGATCTCGGAAGACGGCGTGGTGCTGGGAAAGTCCCGCGGCCCGGGCGCGTCGCCGCAGAACATCGGCGTCGCGGCCTGCGTCACGGCGCTGGAGGGCCTGGTCCTGGAGGCCTACCCGGACTTCGGGGAGAAGCCGTTCGCCGTGCACACTTCGGCGTACCTGGCCGGGCTGGACTTCCCGCGCGAGGAGGAGGCGCTGCACACGGCGCTGTCCGCGCGCGGGTGGAGCGACACCCTGACGGTCGGCAACGACACCCTCGCGCTGCTCCGGGCGGGCAGCGCGGGGGTGGGGGTCGCGGTCGTGTGCGGCGCCGGGATCAACGGCGCCGGCGTCGGCCCGGACGGCCGCGTCCACCGCTTTCCCGCGCTGGGCAAGATTTCCGGCGACTGGGGCGGCGGCTACCGGCTCGGCGAGGAGGCCCTGTGGTGGGCCGTGCGCGCCGAGGACGGCCGCGGGCCGCGGACCGCGTTGATGCCCGCGGTGGCGGCGTACTTCGGCAAGCCGACGCTGCTGGACGTGGTGCAGGGCCTGCACTTCGAGGAGATCGACGCGGCGTCGATCCACGGGCTGTGCCCGCTGCTGTTCGAAGTGGCCGCGGCGGGCGACGAGGTCGCGCAGGAGATCGTGACCCGGTTCGTCGAGGAGGTCAGCGTCTTCGCGGCGGTGATCCTGCGCGAGCTGGACCTGACCGAGGACGCGCCGGAGATCGTGCTCGGCGGCGGCGTCCTGACCGGCATCGGCGCAGCCGTCATCGCGGAGATCGAGAAGCGGTGCCTGAAGGTGGCGCCGCGCGCGGTGGTCCGCGTCGTCGACGTGAACCCCGTGGTGGGAGCGGCGTTGTTCGGACTCGACACGCTGGGCGCGTCCGAGGCTGCGAAGGCGGCCTTGAAGGCGGCGACCCAGCGCGTCTGAAGACCCTGGCGGGGCCTGCCTCGAAGCGGCGCGAGACAGGCCCCGCCAGACCCCCTTACGGCACCAGGATTTCGCCGGTCTCCAGCAGGGACTTGAGGTCGGAGAGCACCCAGGCCCAGCCGCCACCGGCGTTCTCGCCCGGCCCGGCGTTGACGTCCTCGTGCACGCCGCCGACCATCTCGGCGGTGAGCGGCGCGCCGGTGACGTCGTGGGTGACGGTCAGTCTGGTGCCGGCGGTCTTCGTCGCCTCGATGTCGTAGGTGAGCGTGGTGTAGGGCTCGGCGCCCATCCCTTCCGGGCCCATCAGCAGTTTCCAGGTGATGACGAGCTTGCGCGGCGGGTCGACTTCGAGCACTTCGCCGTCGACGAGGTCCCCGGTGAACCCGGCGTCGATGAACTCCTGCGTCGGGCGGGTGCGGTGCTTGCCGCCGACCTTGAGGTCGAAGTCGGCGAGGCCGGTGTAGCCGTACTTCCGCGTCCACTCGGGCTTGGTGATGGCTTCCCAGATGCGCTCCGGGGTGGCCTTGATGTAGACGCGGTGGACCTGCACGGTGGTCGTCATGGTTCTTCGCCTTCCAGTTCGTTCTTGAGGTCGAGCAGCGCGCTGACGTGGCGTTCGGTGTACTTGTCGATCCACCGGTCGTGGATCTGCCGGATGGGCACCGGGTTGAGGAAGTGCCGCTTTTCCCGGCCTTCCTTCCGCGCGACGACGAGCCCGGCCTCTTCCAGGAGCTTCAGGTGCTTCATGACGCCGAAGCGGGTCATCTCGACCTGGGTCTCCAGCTCGGTGAGCGTGCGGCCGTCGCGCTCGAAGAGCAGGTCGAGCAGGAACCGGCGGGTCGGATCCGCCAGCGCCTTGAACACCAGGTCGTCGTCGGGCACGTCAGCGAGAATAGGTGACCAAAAGGTCACATGTCAAGAGTCGTCACTTTCCCCGTGAAAGTGTTCCGGAGGCCGCACCTCCGGAACACTTTCACGGGGAAAGTGCCGCTTTAGACGACCAGGGACAGGGGGAGGATCAGGGCGATCGCGACCACCGAAATCAGCGTCTCCATCACCGACCAGCTCTTCAACGTCTGGCCCACGGAGAGTCCGAAGTACTCCTTGACCAGCCAGAACCCGGCGTCGTTGACGTGTGAGAAGAACAGCGAGCCGGCGCCGATGGCCAGGACCAGCAGGGCACTGTGCGACGGGTCCATGGTCGCCGCCAGCGGGGCCACGATGCCTGCCGCCGAGACGGTCGCCACCGTGGCCGAGCCCGTCGCCAGGCGGATCGCCACCGCGACCAGCCAGCCGAGCAGCAGCGGCGACAGGTGCGCGTCCTTCGCCAAGCCCGTGATGACGTCGCCGACGCCCGCGTCGACCAGCGTCTGCTTGAAGCCGCCGCCCGCGCCGACGATCAGGATGATCCCCGCGATCGGGCCCAGCGACTCACCGACCACAGTGGACAGCCGCGCGCGGTCGAGGCCGGCCGGGCGGCCGAGCAGCACCATGCCGACGAGCACCGCCGCCAGCAGTGCGATCAGCGGGTCACCGACGAAGTCCAGCACGAGGCGCGCCTGGTTTTGCTTGGCCAGCAGGATGTCCGAGAGCGCTTTCGCCAGCATGAGCACGACCGGCAGGAGCACCGTCGTGAGCGTCACGGCGAAGCTCGGGCGCGGCTTGCCGGTGTCGGCGCGCTCCGGGATCAGGCGCTCCGGCGGCGTCGCGTCCGGGACGAGCCGGGCCGCCACCTTGCCGAACAGCGGACCCGCGATGACCAGCGTCGGGATGCCGACGAGCAGGCCGAACGCCAGCGTCACGCCGACGTTCGCGTTCAACGCGCCGGCCGCGGCGAGCGGGCCGGGGTGCGGCGGCACCAAGCCGTGCAGCACCGAAAGCCCGGCGACCGCCGGAATCCCCAGCAGCATCAACGGTTTCCCGGTGCGCTTGGCCGCGAGCAGCACGACCGGGATGAGCATGACGAGCCCGATCTCGAAGAACATCGGCAGCCCGATCAACGCGGCCACCAGCGCCATCGCCCAGGGCAGCGCGCCGCCGCGGGCCTTGCCGAGGACGGTGTCGACGATCTGGTCGGCGCCACCGGAGTCCGCCAGCAGCTTGCCCAGCATCGCGCCGAGGGCGATCAGGATGCCGACGGACGCGACCGTGCTGCCCACGCCCTTCGAGAAAGTCTCGATCACTTTGCTGATCGGCAACCCCGCGATCAGCCCGAGCAGGAGCGAGCCGAGCACCAGCGACAGGAACGGGTGCAGCTTCACCTTCGTGATCAGCACGACGATGACGGCGATCGCGACGACGGTCGCGACGATCAGGCGGGTGTCGTGGCCGGTCCAGCCGGCGGCGAGGACGGTGTTCACGCGTGCTCCCGGAAGGCGGTCAGGGCGGCTTCGGTGATCTCGGCGGGCGTTTCGCGGATGTCGAAGATCGCGCCGGGCTCGTCCGCTTCGAGGGGTTCCAGGTCGGCGAGCTGGGAGTCCAAAAGGGACACCGGCATGAAGTGACCCGAACGCGACTTCATGCGCTCGGCGAGGATCGCGCGGTCGCCGTGCAGGTGGGCGAACCAGACGTCGCCACCGGTCCGGAGCACGTCGCGGTACCGGCGCTTGAGCGCGGACGACGTCACCACGCCGCCGGTGTCCTGGTGGTCGCGGATCCAGCCGGCGATGGCCTCGAGCCAGGGGGCGCGATCCTCGTCGGTCAGCGGATGCCCCGCGGTCATCTTGTCGATGTTGGCCTGCGGATGGAACGTGTCCGCCTCGGCGTACTCGACGTCCAGCGCGTTCGCGAGCGCCGTGCCGATCGTCGTCTTGCCGGAGCCTGACACCCCCATCACCACGATGACGGTCATCCGCACCTCCCACTTCGTTGTGCCCAGGTGAGTCAAACTCAAAAGTACTACTTATTCAAGATGAAGTACTACTTAATCGAGTCAGACGGCTAGGTTGGGTCCGGTGAGGCACGAGCAGGTACTGGACGCGCTGGGCGCGGCGATCGCGAACGGGTCCTTGGCGCCGGGCACCGTTTTGCGCTCCGAAGAGCTTCAGGAGCGCTTCGGCGCTTCGCGGACGGTGGCGCGCGAAGTCGTCCGGGTGCTCGAGACGATGCGGCTGACCAGCAGCAAGCGCCGGGTCGGCGTGATCGTGCGGGAGCCGGCGGAGTGGAACCACTACGACCCACGGCTGATCCGGTGGCAGCTCGACGGCCCCACGCGGCCGGCGGCCCTGGCGACGCTGAACGAGCTGCGTTCGGCGATCGAGCCGTGCGCGGCGCGGTACGCGGCCCTGCGCGCGACGCCGGAGGAACGCGGCCGGCTGGGTGCGCTGGGGGAGCGGCTGGCGCGTACCGGCCGGGCGGGGGACCTCACGACGTTCCTCGAGTTCGACATCGCCTTCCACGACCTGCTGCTCACCGCGTCCGGGAACCCGATGTTCGCGCAGCTGTCCGAAGTCGTCGCGGAGGTGCTCACCGGCCGGACCGGGCACGGGCTGATGCCGCCCCAACCACAGCCCGAGGCCATCGCGCTGCACCTGGAAGTGGCCGCGGCGGTGGCCGCGGGGGAGGCGGACCGGGCGGAGCGGGCGATGCGGGACATCGTCGTCCAGGCGCGTGAGGAGATCGCGGCGCTGGTCGAGTAGCCTCCTCGGGTACTGGAGTTTTCTTCTGCCGGGGGGCACGGGTGAGCGCGGCGCGCGCGATCGGACTGGTGTTGGGCGTGGCGGCCGACGGCGCCCTGGGCGACCCCCGCCGGCGGCTCCCGGTGACGGCGTTCCGCCGCCTCCCGCAGCGCTCGGGCGCGGTGGCCGCGGGCGTCGCGGTGGCCGGCGGTTTGCTGCTCGAACGCGCCGGCCGCGGCCGCCCGCTGATCCAGGCATCGGCGACGGCAGTGACGACGTGGGCGGTCCTCGGCGCGGCCGGCCTGGCCCTGCAGGGCACGGAGCTGGCCCGCGACCTCGAGGAGTCCCGCTTCGACCCGGCCCGCGCGACACTGTCCGAACTGGACCCCCGCGTGGCCGACAGCCTGGATTTGGTGGGGCTGTCGCGCGCATCGGTGGAGACGGTCGCGGAGAACACCTCGGACGCGGTGGTGGCGCCGCTGGTCTGGGGCGCGGTGGCGGGCGTCCCCGGGCTGCTCGGAGCGCGCACGGTGAGCCTGCTGCGCCGGGCCCGCGTGGGCCGGCGGGGCCACTGGGCGATCGACCGGCTGGACGAGCTGGTCCACCTGGTCCCGACCCGCGTGGCTGCGGGGCTGACGGTGCTGGCGGCCCCGGTGGTCGGCGGCTCGGCGGGCGGCGCGTGGCGGGCGTGGCGCCGCGACACGATCGCCCACCCGAGCCCGAACGCGGGCCGCGTCGAGGCGGCGTTCGCGGGGGCGCTGGAGGTCCGGGTCGGCGGGCGGACGGTTTACCCGCACGGAGTCGCGGAGCTGCCCGTGCTGGGCGTCGGGCGGAATCCGGATGCCGGGCACGTGACGCGGGCGGTGGAGCTTTCCCGGGTCGTCGGGTGGCTGGCGGGGGTTACTTCGGTGGTGCTCGCGGTGGTTGCGGGGCTTTGGCGCCGGTCGCGCTGAATCTTGTCCACAGGCGGGGGTGGATGTGGACAAGTGGTGCGCTCGGCTGGGCGTTCCGGCAGTTCTCTCGGGCGGCGCCGATAGACTGGCCAAGGGGCCGCCCCCCAGGGAAGGGCAGGGCTCCGGCAAAGTCGTGGCCGCGCGGTCTGCCCGGCGTCGCGGCGATGTCATGAAAGGGTCGTTCACGTCGTCTGACGAGGTGAACGACCCGTTCATGACGTGCGGGCGACCGGATCGGCCGCGCTGACCTGACTTTGCCGGGACCCTGCCAGGGAAGGGCGGGGGCCGTGAGTCTCGTCAGGCCCGGCGGCGCAACTGGGCCAACGCCTCCGCGTCGAGCCGCGCGCCGCGTCCGGTCAGCTTGCCGGCGATCCGCTCCCGGTCCTCGGCCGTCTTGTTGCCGCCGAACTTGAACTTCGCCCGGACCCCCGTGATCGTGAACTCGATCCCGCGGATCCCCGGCAGCAACCGCCGGTCCGAAGACTCCGGCGCGGCGCTCACCGGCGCCCGCGCGCCGTCCGGCTCGAAGTGGCGCAACTGCTTGTCCAGCAACGCCGCCTTCGCCGCCGGCTCGTCGACCAGCCGGACGTCACCCTCCAGCTGCACCGTCGCGTAGTACGACGTCGGCACGCCGACCGCCGGGTCGCCGGCCGTGTTCCAGTCCGCGCGGATGTACGTGTAGTCGTCGACCACCGTCAGCAGCGCCCGCGGGTGCTCCTCCAGCAGCGGCCAGATCGGGTTGGGACGCGCCAGGTGCGTGATGATCGTGTCGGCGCCGTCGAACGCGAAGTGCGCCGGGGTCACCACCGGCAGGTCGCGGCCCTTGCCGCCGGCGATCAGCTGGCCGAAGTCGTGCCCGGACAGCCATTCGCGCCACTCCGCGTCTTCGGCGGCGTCCCAGGGGTGGATCAGCATGACCCCAGTGTCACCACCGAAGTGGCCCGGAAGAAGGTCCATTTCGGAGCTATTTCTGATGGCCACTTTCGGCGAGCTCGTCTTCGGCCAGGATCTCCGCGACGGACTTCCGGCGCTGCGCGGGGGCCGCGGACGCGTCCAGCGCCCCGCCCGGCTTCAGCTCACGCACGGTGAAGTACAGCCAGCCCAGCAGCGCCATCGCGCCGAACGCGATCCACTGCAGCGCGTAGGACAGGAACGGCCCGGAGTCCGTCTGCGGCAGCGGCAACGCGCCCAGCACGCCGGGCTGGCCGGTGTCGAGCTGGAAGTACCCCGGCCGGATGTCGAGCTTCCCCGCCCGCGCGACCACCCGCGAGTCGACGACGTAGCTCTGCAGCTGCCCGCCGGTCGACGCGTCGGCGAAGGCGTCCCGGTTCTTCGGGTCGGTCTCGTCGGCGCGCACCCGGGCCGTCACGGAAACCGTCCCGGGCGGCGGCGGCGCGTACGGCAGCACGCCGGACTTGCTGTCGAGCCGGACGTACCCGCGGTCGATCAGGACGACCGTGCCGTCGGTGGTCCGCAACGGCGTCAGCACCTCGAAGGCGCCCTCGCCCTGGACCGTCCGCAGCCGTGCGACGACTTCCTTGTCCGCCAGGTACTGGCCGGTGATCGAGACGAGATGCCACTCGGTGCGCTGGTCGGGCACGCTGCCGGGCGGCAGCAGCTGCGCCAGCGGCAGCGGCGCGGCGGTGAACGAGGCCTCCAGCGCGGAGTTCTGCTGCTCGCGTTCGGCGTTGCGGCTGAACTGCCACGGCGAGAGCAGCGTGAAGCAGCAGATGGCGAAGGCGAACACCACCACCGTCAGAGCCAGCCACCCGGGCTTGAGCAGGAACCGCAACCGCACCCCACCACGGTAGGCCGTGCCCCGGTGCGCCCGCCCGCCGACCTCCGCCGATTGTGACCGTTACCCGCGCGAACGGACCCAATCCAGCAAACCGGGCACCGCGCGTTCGATCATGCCGAGGACGTCCTCGAAGCCGTCGTCGCCGCCGTAGTAGGGGTCCGGGACCTCGGCGCCTTCGGGGGCCGACGGGTCGAACGACCGCAGCAGCCGCACCTTCGCCGGATCGTCGACGCGCGCCCGGAGGAACTCGGCGTGCCCCTCGTCTGCGGCGAGCAGGAGGTCTGCGGCCAGGTCTTCGTCCGACACCTCGGAGGCAACGTGCGCGGTGGGGTAGCCGTGCGCTTTGAGCGTCGCCCGGGCGCGCTTGTCGGCGGGCTCGCCGGCGTGCCAGGGGCCGGTGCCGGCGCTGGTCACGCGCACATCGCCGATTCCGGACTCGTCGAGCTTCGCGCGGAAGACGAGCTCGGCCATGGGGGAGCGGCAGATGTTGCCGGAGCAGACGAAGACGAGGTGCGTCACGTCGCGAGCGTAACCGGCTGGTTCACCCGGTCACCCGCTCGCTCGGCGGTACCCGCCGCCCCGCGGGGTCACTTAGCGTCGATCACGCGAGGACGCGAACCGGAAGGAGAGCGATCATGCACGGGTGCTGCTCGAAGTGCACGGGACAGGGCTGCGGCTGCTGCGGCAACTGCAACTGACGCTGCGCACGGCGCTCGCGGCGGCGGTGTGGACCCGCCGCCGGGGCGCCCCTCAGCGCGGCAGGCAGGTCGCCGACGTCGCTTCGGCCAACGCTTGCGCGTGCAGCGCGTCGAACCGGTGGACCACGTCCGCGAAACCCGCCGCCACCAGCTGCCGGGCCGGGCACGCACGAGACCCGCGCAGCGGAAGCGTCGAAGCCAGTTCCGTCAGCAACCCCTTGTTCAACCCGTCGATCACCGGGCGGATCTGCGAAAGATCGGGGCGGGTCGTCGGCACCTCCGACGGGTGCGCGTCCCAGCGCGCGTACCACCCGCGCTGGACCAGCTTGTTCGCCTCGATCTGGGCGCGGAAGAACCGCACCGCGTCCGCCGGGTCCAGGCCCAGCGCCGGCGCCTGGGCCGACACCGAGTCGTAGATCTGCTGCTCGCGCGCCGGGTCGTCGATCGGGGACGGCGTTCCGTACTTCGCCGCCGCCACCTGGTCCGCGATCGCCACGCGCTGCGCCGCCAGGTCCGTCAACTGCCACAACGAGGTCGCGGAAGCCGAAGCCGGAACCGAAGCCAGGACCAGGCCCGACACCACCGCGATGAACACAGCCAGTACTCGCATGGCCCGCGACGGTACATGCGAAGATCCCCCGGTGCCCACGCTTTCCGAAATCATCACCGTCCTGGAGCAGGCCTACCCGCCCGCGCTCGCCGAGTCGTGGGACGCCGTCGGCCTCGTCTGCGGCGACCCCGCCGAGCCCGTCACGCGCGTGCTCTTCTGCGTCGACCCGGTCGCCGAGACCGTCGACGAGGCCGCCGCGCTCGGCGCGCAGCTGATCGTCGCCCACCACCCGCTGCTGCTGCGCGGCGTGCACGGCGTCCCGGCCGACACCGCCAAGGGCGCGCTCGTCCACCGGATGATCCGCGAGGGCATCGCCCTCTACTGCGCGCACACCAACGCCGACTCGGCCGACCCCGGCGTGTCCGACGCCCTCGCGCAGGCGATCGGGCTGCGCGTCACCGGCCCGCTCGAACCCAACGAAGACGGCGTCACCGGCATCGGCCGCCTCGGCGAGCTGCCCGAAGCCGAGCCCTTCGCGCGGTTCGTCCAGCGCGTCGCCGACGCCCTGCCCGCGACCCTGCCCGGCGTCCTCGGTGCCGGCGACGCCGACCGGCCGATCCGCACCGTCGCCGTCTCCGGCGGTGCCGGCGACTCCTACCTGAAGCAGGCCACCGCGGCCGGTGTCGACGCCTTCGTCACCGCCGACCTGCGGCATCACCCCGCCGGTGAGCACCTGGCGAACCCCGGCGCCGTGCCCGCGCTGGTCGGGCTGACCCACTGGGCCAGCGAATGGCCCTGGTGCGGGCAAGCCTCGGCGGTCGTGGCGCGAGCGTTTGCGGGTAACGTCGACGTTCACGTCTCCACGCGGCGCACCGACCCGTGGAACGTCCGCGCCGAGCGCACATCGATTTAGAGGAGCACCGTGAAGGCCGAACCCGCCGTGCAGCGCCAGTTGCTCGAGCTCGCCAAGGTGGACGCCGAGCTCTCGCGCACCGCGCACCGCCGCCGCACCCTGCCCGAGCTGGCCGAGATCGACGCGGGGGAGAAGACCGCCCGCGAGCGCCGTGACGCGCTCGTGTCCGTGGAGACCGCCGCCTCCGACCTCGACCGCGAGATCGCCCGGCAGGAGAAGGAGATCGAGTCGGTGCGCGCCCGCGAGGACCGCGACCGCAAGCTCCTGGCGTCCGGGTCGGTCAACTCGAAGCAGATGACCGACATCGAGCACGAGCTGCAGACCCTGCAGCGCCGCCAGAGCGCGCTCGAGGACGACCTGCTGGAGCTGATGGAGCAGCGCGAGGCCCTCGGCCTGGACGCACAGCGCACCGGCGCCGAGGTCGACAAGGCCGAAGCCGAGGTCGCCGCCGCGGTCGCCCGCCGCGACGAGGCGTTCAAGGACCTGGACACCACCCGCGCGCGCCGCGACGAAGACCGCGTGAAGCTGCTGCCGCGCTTCCCGGAGCCGCTGCTCAAGCTGTACGAGCGCGTCCGCGAGCACAAGGGCATCGGCGCCGCGCTGCTGCGGGCCCGCCGCTGTGGCGCGTGCCAGCTGGAGCTGGACCGCAACACCGTCAACGAGATCAAGGCCGCCCCCGAGGACGACGTCATCCAGTGCGAGAACTGCGGCGCGATCCTGGTCCGGACCATGGAGTCGGGTCTGTGACGTCGCACGTCATCGTCGAGGCCGACGGAGGGTCCCGGGGCAACCCGGGCCCGGCCGGCTACGGCGCGGTCATCAAGGACAGCGACGGCGAAGTGCTCGCCGAGCGCAAGGAGAGCCTCGGCGTCGTCACCAACAACGTCGCCGAGTACAACGGGCTCATCGCCGGGCTGACCGCCGCGGCCGAGCTGGGCGCGTCCACTGTGGACGTCCGGATGGACTCGAAGCTCGTGGTGGAGCAGATGTCCGGGCGCTGGAAGATCAAGCACCCGGACATGCAGCCGCTCGCCGAGCGCGCCAAGGAGCTGGCCGCCGGCTTCTCGCGCGTGAAGTACGAGTGGATCCCGCGGGCGCGGAACTCCCACGCCGACCGGCTCGCCAACGAAGCCATGGACGCGGCGGCCGGGAAGCCCACGCAGCCAAAGCTGCCGACCCGCAAACCCGACCGCGCGACGACCGCGTGGACCGGGGCGAAAGGCACCCCGACCCGGCTGCTCCTGCTGCGCCACGGCCAGACGGAGATGTCGGCGCTGCGCCGTTACTCCGGCCGCGGCGACGTCCCGCTGACCGAGCTGGGCCGCTCCCAGGCCGCCGCGGCGGCGAAGCGGCTGGCCGCGATGGACGGCCTCGTCGTCGACGGCCAGGCCGTCCCGATCATCTCCTCGCCGCTCACCCGCACGAAGCAGACCGCGCAGGCCGTCGCCGACGCGCTCGGCGGCCGCGTCGAGACCCACCCCGGGCTCATCGAGACCGACTTCGGCGACTGGGAAGGCCTGACGTTCGCCGAAGCGGCCGACCGCGACCCCGAACTGCACTCCTCGTGGCTGGGCGACAGCTCGGTGCCGCCGCCCGGCGGGGAGAGCTTCGACGTCGTCCACCGCCGCGTCCGCAAGGCCCGCGACGAGCTGATCGCCGAGCACGGCGGCACGACGTTGGTGCTGGTCAGCCACGTGACGCCGATCAAGACGCTGCTCCGGATGGGCCTCGACGCGGGGCCGCAGCTGCTGTTCCGGCTGCACCTCGACCTGGCGTCGTTGTCGATCGTCGAGTTCTACCCGGACGGGAACGCTTCGGTCCGGTTGGTCAACGACACCTCGCACCTGGCCTGACCGGCGGAAATGTGGGGTGGATCACGGTCAATGCCGACGCGTGGCCGACCCAGGATGGGGTATTGGCTACAGTGTCTCGACCGCGTCGCCGCGGTGGCGGGTCGGCTGGATCGACCCACTCAGGGGGCGCCAGCTCGCGCGTATCCCACCGGCAGAAGCCTGCGGGCGGAACAGTGACGAGGACATGACGGCTAGCGCACTCACCGAGACCTCCCCGAGCGACGTCCCCGAGGACCCGGCACCCGCGACGACCACGCGCGGCTGGGGCGCGCGCCTGGCGCCGGTGCTGGCCGTGCTCGTCGGCGTCGCGGCGGTCGCCGCCCACGCCACCCGCTACGGCCACTGGATCGTCGACGACGCCGCCATCACCTTCTCCTACGCCCGCAGCTTCGCCGACGGCCTCGGCCCGGTGCTGCAGCCGGGCGCCCCGCCGGTCGAGGGCTTCTCCGACCCGACGTGGATGGTGCTGCTCGGCCTCGGCAAGCTCGTCGGTCTCTTCGACCACGGCGCGCTCTTCGGCATCCCCGACTACGTGCTGTTCCCGAAGGCGCTGGGCCTGCTGTTCACCGGCGGCATCCTGACCGCCTGCCACATCGCGGCGAAGCAGATCTTCACGCGCTTCGCGTGGCTGGCGACGCTGATCGCCGGCCTGACGCTCGCGACGGTCCCGTCGTTCGTCATCTGGGTCGTGTCGGGCCTGGAGAACTCGCTGTTCGCGTTCGCCGTCGTCACGCTGGCGGTGACGCTGTTCGTGGCGGTGCGCAACGATCGCCTGCTGACCCCGAAGGTCGCGCTGTGGGCGGGCGTCATGGTCGCGTTCGCGGCGCTGACCCGGCCGGAGGGCCTGATCTACGCGGGCGCGTACCCGCTGGCGGCGCTGTTCCTGCTGCGCGGCGGCCTGTTCTGGAAGAGCTTCCGCCTCGCGCTGCTGTCGGTGGCGGCGTTCGCGGTGCCGTTCGGCGCGTACGTCGTCTGGCGGCACGCCGAGTTCGGGCGGCTGCTGGCCAACCCGTCGGTGGCCAAGCAGCAGGGCCTGCCCGGTATCGACGCTCTGAAGCGGCCGTTCGAGCTGGCGGGCTACGCGGGCTGGGCCGGGGTGGTCGTGCTGGCGCTGGTGATCGTGTTCGCGCTGGTCAAGGCCCCGTGGCGGCGCCCGCTGATCGCGCTGCTGGTGCCGCTGGGCCTGGGGATCGTCGCGTACGGCGTGATGGTCGCCGACTGGATGTACCAGCACCGGTTCGCCAGCCCGATCTGGCCGCTGGCCATCATCGCGGGCACGCTGTCCGCGGGCGAGCTGCTCAAGCACCGGCGCGCGTTGCTGCGGATCGGGATCGTGGTCGTGCTGGTGGGGGCGTTCGTGCCGACGGCGGTCGGGTTCGCGGCCGCGGCGGACAAGTTCGCGAAGAACCCGAACATCACGGCGTGCCTGGTGGCGGACCGCTTCGGCCGCGGGTTCAACACGTACGCGGACATCCTGGGCATCCAGAAGGCGTCGCTGCTGCTGCCGGACCTGGGCGGGTCGTCGATGACGAGCCGGCTCGAGCTGGTGGACATGGCGGGCCTGGTCAACAAGCCGATCGCGGACCTGGTCCACGACAACGACCTGGCGGGCCTGCGCGACTACGTGTTCGACACGGTGAAGCCGACGTTCATCCACTCGTGGGGCCCGTGGGCGGCGGGCAACGGCATCGCGCTGGACCCGCGGCTGGACCGGGACTACGTGCTGATCTATTCGTCGCCGATCGAGGGCCTGCGCAACGGCGACTGGGTGCGCAAGGACGCGGTGACCGACCCGGCGAAGCTGAAGGCGGCGCAGGACTACGCGGCGAAGACGATTCCGGCGGTGGCGGCGGACCGCTTCGGCGGCCCCCTGGACGACTGCGGCGCGACGATGAAGCCGGGCCAGACGATCACGATGCCGGGCTGACCGTCAGCGGAAGGCGTCGATCTGCCGCTGGACGCTTTCCGGCGTGCCGGGCTGGTTGTCGAGCCTCTCGACCACGCTCGACACCCGGTGGAGTTCGCCGGGGTGCCGTCGCCAGTGGGCCGGCGGCACCTTCAGCAGGGCGACCAGCAGGTCGCCGGGGTAGAAGTCGCCTTCGGCGAGCGGATCCCGCTCCAGGAGGTTGAGCGCGAGCGGCACGAGCAGCTCGATGCTCACCTGCTGGAGCAGCAGGAGCCGGAGGTCTTCGGCGCTCAGGGCACCGATCGGCTTGCGCCGGAGTTCGTGAGCCGTCCGGACCAGTCGGGTCGCGTCGGCGGGCGGGGCGCCCCAAGACTGGCCTTCCAGCTGCTCGAGGCTCAGCGACATGTCGGCCACGGCTAGCTCGCCACGCTCAGGCTCAGCCACAACGCCCCTGTCGCCGCCACCAGGCACAGGGGCGTCGTGATCGCCCCGAGCGCGTGGAACGTCTTCGCCGACGGGTGCTCCGGCAGCGTCCGGCGCCACAGCAGCGTCGCCAATGAGCCCAGGTAGCTCGCGTTCGGGCCGATGTTGACGCCCAGCAGGACCGCCAGCAGCACGCCCGGCGCCGGGTGCGGGCCCAGGACCGACAGCAGGATCAGCGTCGCCGGGAGGTTGTTGACCAGGTTGGCCAGCAGGGCCGCCACCCCCGCCGCCACCAGGAGGTCGAGCAGGCCGGTCGACGTCGGCAGGACGTCGCGCAGCAGCCCGCCGAGCACGTGTTCCGAGACCGCCTCGACGACGACCGCGAGGCCGAGCACGAACAGGCACAGCTGCGGTGATGCCTCGGTGACCAGCTGCCACGGCTTGATCTTGCCCATCGCCAGCGCCCGGACGCCCAGGATCAGCGACGCCAGCGCCGCGATCCAGACCGGCTCCACGTGCCCCAGCTGGCCGACGCCGAAGCCGACGAGCGTCAGTCCCAGGATGACGAGTGCGAACGTCGGTGTTTCCAGGTGCTGCTTCGGCTCGGCGGTCTCGCGCGGACGCAGGTCTTCGGCGAAGAACCGGAGGAACACGAGCAGCTCGATGGCGATCGTGACCAGCCACGGCAACGCCATCGCCGCCGTGAAGCCGGCGAACGTCAGCCCCGATGCGGCGAAGGCCAGGAGGTTCGTCAGGTTGGACACCGGCAGCAGCGTCGACGCCGAGTTCGCCAGGTGCGCGCAGGCGTAGACGTGCGGGCGGGGCGGGAGTTTCAGGCTGGTGGCCGTCGCGAGGACGACCGGGGTGAGCAGGACGACGGTGGCGTCCAGGCTGAGGATCGCGGTCACCCCGGCGGCCGCGGCGAAGGTGAGGACGAGCAGGCGGCGGGGCTTGCCGTGGCACGCCTCCGCCAGGCGGTTGCCGAGCCACGTGAAGACGCCGTCCACACTGGCCAAAAAGGACAAAAGCAGGATCGCGGCCAGGAAGCCCAGGGTCGGGAGGATTTCGACGGCGCGGTCCCCGGCCGCTTCCGGCCGCACGAGGCCGAGCAGGAGCGCGAGCCCGGCGGCCGGCACCGCGGCGACGGCTTCGGGCCAGCCGCGCGGGCGGACGATGGCGAACACCAGCACGGCGGCGAGGAGCGCCAGGCTTCCCGCCCCGGCCCAGAAGTTCACGCTCCCACGCTAATCGACGTCCGGCGCCGGGGCCGCGGGGGCGCCCCCCGTTTTCCACGCTACCGGAAGGCACCGACAATTCCGCGAGCCCGGTGGCGGGCCGCCCGGCGGCGTCGGCGGCGGCCGCTCGGCCGTGGGCCGGTTTTGTCGGTGGTGGCGGGTAAAGTGGAAAACGGGGGGCGCCCCCGCGGGCTCAGACGCCGAGCGGCTCCGGGGTCGCCGCCCCGCGGGCCAGGTCCTGTTCCTTCGCCCGGATCACCGGCAGCACCTCCTTCCCGAAGTGCTCGACGTCCTCCAGGTAGTGCAGGAACCCGAGCAGCAGCAGGTTCGCGCCGCGCTTCTTGTACTCGATCGCCCGGTCGGCGATCTGCTCCGGCGTCCCGATCAGCTTGGTCCGGAACCCGTCGTTGTACTGCACCAAGTCCTCGAACTCCGAGTCGGCCCACATGCCCTTCGAGTCCGAAGTGGACTTCCCGGCCTGCGCCACCGCAGACCGGAACCCCTCGACCGCCTCGACGTTCGCCTTCGCCACGATCTCGCGAAGCACCGCGCGCGCCTCACTTTCAGAAGAACGCGCGATCAAGAATCCGTTAAGTCCGAACCGGACCGTACGGGAATTCGAAGCGGCATACCCACGCACCTCCGACACCTGCTCGGAGAACCCGTCGAAGTCCTTGCCGTTGCTGAAGTACCAGTCCGACACGCTCCCCGCCAGCTTGCGTGCCGCCGTGGAATTGCCGCCCTGGAAGATCTCCGGGTGCGGGGCCGCCACCGGCTTCGGCTTGATGTCGAAGTCGTGGATGCGGTAGAAGTCGCCGCGGAACTCCGCGTGGTCGTTCGTCCACAGCTCGCGCAGCACGCGGATGAACTCCTCCGACCGCCGGTAGCGTTCGTCGTGCTCCAGCCACGGCTCGCCCAGGCCGGTGAACTCGCCCTTGAACCAGCCGCTCACCACGTTCACCGCCGCGCGGCCACCGGAAATCACGTCCGCGCTGGCGATGAACTTCGCCAAGACGCCGGGGTGCCACAGTCCGGGGTGGACGGCCGCGATCACCTTGAGCCGCTGCGTCGCCAGCAGCAGCGCCAGGCTGAAGCCCGTCGACTCGTGCTGGTACGCGGCACCGTAGCTGGCCGTGTAGCGCACCTGCGAAAGCGCGTACTCGAACCCGCTGTTTTCGGCCAGGACAGCCAGATCTCTGTTGTACTCGTAACCCCAGTCCGTCCGCTGTTCGATGTCGGACGTGACGAGGCCACCGCTCACGTTCGGGACCCAGTAGGCGAATTTCAACGGCTCTTCGAGGGACATGGCCCGAGTAGAGCAACGCCGCCGGGGACGGTCAACGCGCGTCCACGCGGTGGGAACTCACGCGCCCCGCTGCGACTTCGCCAGTGCGCCACCGAGTTCCGCGCGCCCGGGGATGCCGAGCTTGCGGTACGCGCCGGACAGGTGCAGCTCCACCGTGCGCCGCGTGAGGTGCAGCGCCGTCGCGATCTCGCGGTTCGTCAGTCCCTGCGCGGCCATCACGGCGATGCGGTTCTCCTGCCGCGTCAAGCCGTGCTCGTTGTCCTTCGCCGGGGTCAGCGCCCGCCGGGCCGACCGCAGTTCCTCCGCCGCGCGCCGGGCGAGCGGACGCGCGCCGCAGTGCTCGCTCAGCTCGACGGCCTGCCGCAGGGTCTCGATGGCCTTTTCGGACTGGCCGTGCCGCGCCTGCAGCGTGCCCAGCTCGGTCAGCGCCGTCGCCAGCTGCAGCCGGGCCGGCGACGAGCGAAGCGTCGTGATCGCCTTCGTCAGCGCGCGTTCGGCTTCGTCGTCCTCGCGCACGAGGCCCAGCGTCGTCAACGCCGTGCCCATCGGCCGCGCCGCGCCCCACCGCGCCGAGGCGTTCATGTCCTCTTCGGCCAGCCGGGCCGCGTCGTCGGCCTGGCCCAGCGCCAACGCCGCCCGCGCCGCGTGCGCGCGCCACGGCACGAACCCCGGGAACCGCATGCCGTGGTGGGCGAGCCGGCGCCCGCAGCTGAGCAGGTCCTCGAACCCGAACCGCGTGTACCCGGTCGCGACGCGCAGGCGGCCGCGCGCGTACAGGAGGTACGTGTGGGTGAACAGGCCCTGGCTCGCGACGAAGTCCATCCGGTCCAGCAGCGACGTCGCCGCCTCGAACCGGCCCAGGTCCACCCAGCACTCGACGAGCTTCGCCGCGCACAGCACGCCGACCGGGCACGTCGTCGTCCCGCCGCGCTCGTCGAAGCGGCGCAGCAGCGACTCGAAGTGGACGCTCGCCCGCTGCAGGTCGCCGCTGGCCTGCAGCGCGATCCCGCGGGCGAGAGTGGGGAGCGCGCCGTGCGGGACGTGCACGTCCCACGGCTCGCGCTCGACGTCGAGGACCCGGCACAGCCGGTCGACGTGCGCCGGCTCGTCGGCGAGCACCGACGTGGCCAGCGTGAAGAAGTAGTGCTGTTCGAAGAGCTCTCCGTCGTCCCCGGTCATCGCGTCCGCGAAGTGCGCGACCGCGTCCTGCGCGGACTCGCCGCTGCGGACGGCGTCGAGCGCCAGCAGCGCCGACCGGCTGCGCCGCGCCGCCGGGTCGGTCAGCGGCGCCCACTGCTCCTCGAAGTCGCGGAACTCCGGCGGCGGGCCGAGCCGGCTGCCGGCCTCGGCGAGGTAGGTCATGCACAGCAGCGGCCAGACGGCGTCCGGCCCGCCGGCGTCGAGCCGCGCGGCGATCTGGCCCGCCGCGCTGATCGCGAGCCGCGCGTCCTGGCCGCCGCACAGCGACAGCAGCATCGCCGACGCGATGAACGCGGCCGTGTCGCGGTTGCCGATCGTGTCGACGGCCTCCCGGACGCGCTGCGCCGCGGCGGGCGGGTCGACCTGGAACTCCGCGTGCGCCAGCTGCAGCAGCACGGCCACCCGTCGCCCCGACGTCAGCCGCTCCTCCAGTGCCCGCCGCAGGTACCGCGCGCCGAGCTCGGACCGGCCGGAGAACACGGCGTTGCGCGCGCTCAGCCGCAGGACGTCGACGCCCCACGGGATCCGGATCGACGTCGCGTCGAGCAGGTGCGCGGCCACCCGCTCGGCCGGCGCGCCGGCCTCCGACAGCAGCTTCGCCGCCCGCGCGTGGTTGACCGCGCGCGTGGTCTTCGGCATGTCCTTGAGGACGGAGTTGCGGACGAACGGGTAGGTCAGCGTCGGCCGGTTGCTGTTGTTCAGCACGTGCAGCCGGACCATGGTGTCGATCGCTTGCAGCGCTTCGAATTCGTCGACGCCGGCGAGCTGGGCCAGCAGGTCGAAGCCGGCGTCCTCGCCGAGGATCGCGGCGGCGTGCAGGATCGCCGGCGCGTGCGGGAACTCCGCCATCCGCGTGTGGAGCACCTGGCCGATCAGCGACGAACCGAGGTCCTTCGGGTCCGCGCCGGGGAGCAGCCGCGGCCGCAGCGCCTGCAGCAGGTACGGGTTGCCGCCGGTCGCCTCGCGGCACGCGGTCGCGAGCTCGCCCGGGGCGAGGCCCAGGATCTCCGCCGCGCCCGCGTCGCCGAGGCCGTTGAGGGTGATCGTCGCCGGCGTGCAGCCCGCCATCTCCAGCAGCGCGACCTCGCGGTGCGGCGGGTGGCCGATCAACGACGTCAGTATGATCAACACCGGCAGGTCGAGCACGCGGTGCCGGATGTAGGCGAGGCACCGCATCGACCAGGCGTCGGCGAGGTGCACGTTGTCGATGCCGAGGAACAGCGGGCCCCGCTCGGTCGCTTCGCGGACGATCCGGAAGAAGCGGTCCAGTGCTTCGCTCTCGCCGGCCGGGCCGCACTCGGCGGGGAGCCGCGCCGAGCCGGGGTCCAGCGCGTCGGCCAGCTGACGGGCGACCCCGCCGGGCAGGTGGCTCTCCAGCCGCGACCCGGTGGCGATCGCGACGGTGAAGCCGGCGTCCGCGGCCAGCGCGGCGGTGGTGTGCAGCGTGGCGCTCTTGCCCATGCCGAACTCGCCGACCAACACCGCGCTCGCCGCCGTGCCGCCGAGCGCGACGGGGAACAGGCTGGTCAGGCGGCCGATCTCGGGCTCGCGGCCGGGGAGCCGCGGGGCGGGGCGCTTCGGTACCGAAGCCCCGCTGACGGGGTGCTCGGGATTTACTTCGGTATCCACCGTAAGGACTTTCATGTTGGGTTGGGGCAGACTACTGGAAACCGGCCCGCCACGGGGGATCCCGCAGGTCACGGCCGGTTCCGGGCACGACCTGAGCAGGGGAGACGATGGACGCAGCGGTTGCGAACCAGGCTCTCGCGGTGGCCGGCCGGGCAGCGCGGGCGACCATCGAAGTCGCCCCGAGCGCGAGCAGCAGGAGCGCGCCGGCGGCCATCCCCCGTCGGCGCGAGAACCCACCCGCCTTCCGGTGCCGGGCCGCGCCACCGCTCGGCGCCGGGTAACCGGCGTCAGGCTGCCGGACGGTGCCGTCGGGCGCCAGGTCGCCATCGGTGGAGGAGCCACCGAGTGCCGGGAAGCCGGCACCGGGGGAGCCGCCGGAACCCGGAGCCCCGCCGCCGGGGGAACCGCCACCCGGTAGGTATCCGAGCCGGACCGCCGCTTCGAGGGCCTCGGCCACCGGGTGGAGCTCCGCCAGGAGGTCGCGGCAGCGGGGACACCCGCGCAGGTGGGTTTCGAACTCTTCCGCGTCGTCGAGAACGCCCAGTTGGTAGGCCGCCGCGGCCCGGTGCTCCGCTCTCATCCGACCGCCGCTTCCCCGAGCGCTTTCCGCAATTGCCGCATCGCCGTGTACAACCGCGATTTGACGGTTCCCTCGGGAATTCCCAGAATTGTCGCCGCCTGCCGGACCGTGTTTCCGGCGAGGTAAGTCTCGACGATGACGGCCTGATATTTCTCATCCAGTTCCGACAATGCCCGGCCAATCGTTAGTGCGGCTAACGAACTGTCCGTGCGGTCGGTGGATTCGGCGTTTTCCGGGATCTCCAGAGCGACCTCCTGCGGGCGGACCCGGCGATTTCGCCAGCCGTCGATGACGATCCGGCGCGCCACCGTGAGCAGCCAGCCGCGCAGCATTCCGGGCTCGCGTTCGAGCGTGCCGGAGTGCTGCCACGCCCGGATCATGGTCTCCTGCACGACATCCTCGGTCCACTGCCGGTCATGGTTGGTCAGGGCCAGTACCTGCGCGAACAGGGTGGCGCGGAAGTCCTTGTAGAGCAGCGGGACGAGGTCGTCTCCCGCGTCGGGGCGCGCTTCGACCGCAGTCGCGGACGGGGCTAGGCCGACGTGGCCGCGACTTTCTCTGCCCGGTGCTTCCATAAAGCTCGCAACCTCACCTGACTGGCGGACCGTGGGGCCTTCGGAGCGTAGCGCACAAACACTTAATAGGCCATATGCATTAGTTTTCGTGCCCCCATTAGCGGTGGCCATAACCGGACTGGTTCAAATTCTGTCCTGTGACGCACGTCACAGTCACTAAAAGGTGACGGCGACAACCGCTTCACGCCTTTTCTCCGTAACCCCCAGTGAGGACTACTTCGCGAAGGGACAACGGATGCCGTTCCGATTCGTGGCCTTGTTCGCCGCCACGACCGCGCTCGTGCTCGGCTGCGTTCTCCCCGCTTCCGCCGGAGAGCTGCAGCAGACCGACCGCACCCTGCTGACGCGCCTGAAGCAGCACGCGCTGTGGGCGACGCCGGCGAGCAGGCAGGCCGCCGAGCGCGCCACCAACCGGCGCGTCCGCGCGGTCGCCGTCCGCATCGCCGACGACCAGGCCCGCCTCGGCGTCGCCCTGCGCGCGGTCGCCGACCGGCTCGCCGTCACCCTCCCGTCCGAACCGACCGAGCAGGAACGCGCCTGGGCGGGCGAACTCGCGGCGGACTCGGGCGACGCGTTCGACCACGCCTACGTCAACCGCCTCCGCGCCGAGTACGGCACCCTCTTCTCCCTCGCCTCCGCCGTCCGCGCCGGCACCCGCGACGACGACGTCCGCGCGTTCGCCCAGACCGCCGTCGACACCTCGCTCGGCCACCTGACGCTGCTCGAAAGCACCGGGCTCGCCGAAACCACTTCCCTGCTCGTCTCCGCCACCGAGGACGACACCCTCGGCGGCGGGGACGTCGCACTCGGAGCCGGCTTCGTGGCCGTCGCCGCCGTCGCCACGTTCGGCCTGCTCCGCCTGCTCGGAACCCCCGGCAGGACCCCGCCGCGCACCCGGAGGTAAGCCCGTCCATGTCCCCGACCGCCGCGCTGCTCCCGGTGTCGCCGCACGACACCGGGATCGCCGAGGCCGCCGCGCTCTCCGGCCGTCTCACCTACCTCTGCATGTGCCTCACGCTGTGCTGGGGCGTCCTCGCCGCGACCGGCTGGGTCCGCCGGTTCAGCGGCCGGGACGCGCTGCGCGCCGGCCACGGCCTGCTCGCCGCGTTCACCCTCGCCACCGGCACCGTGCACGGGCTGACGTTCCTCTTCCTCGAGGACGACCCCTTCGGCGTCGCCGACCTCCTGCTGCCCTTCTACGACGGCTCGCCGCGGCACGCGCTCGGCATCGCGGGCCTCGAGCTCGTCGTCGCCGTGTCGGTCACCGCGGGCCTGCGCCGCGCCCGCGAAGGCCGGTGGCTGCGCTTCCACCAGGCCGGCTACCTCGCCATCGGCCTGCTCGCGGTGCACGCGTGGCTCGGTGCCGTCTCGAGCGGGCACCTGGCGACCGTCTGGCTCGCCGGGATCACGCTGCTCGTCCCGCCGGTGCTGCTGTCGGCGCTGCGGGTGCTGCCCGAGGGCGTGCTCGTCCGGGCCGGGTTGATCGAACCCGAGCCCGAGGTCGCCGCGCTGCGCGTCGACGTCGACAACGACCGCTGCCACTCCTACGGCGTCTGCCAGTCCGAGGCGCCCGGGGTCTTCCAGCTCGGCCACGACGGCCGGCTCGAGTACGAGAAACGGCCCGGTGCCGGGGAAACACCGAACGTCCGCGCGGCCGCGCGCGCCTGTCCGACGAGAGCCATCCACGTGTTGGGAGCCACCCGATGAGCGAACGCATCGTCATCGCCGGAGCCGGTCTCGCCGGCCTGCGCGCCGCCGAACGGCTGCGCGAACTCGGGTTCGACGGCGAAGTCGTCGTCCTCGGCGCCGAGCCCGACATCGCCTACCACCGCCCGGCGCTGTCCAAGAGCCTGCTGACCGGCGCGGTCAGCCGCGCGCAGACGCTGCTCGCCGACCCCCTGGAAGTCGACGCGGAGTGGTACTTCGACAGCCCGGTCACCGCGCTGTCGCCCAACCGCCAGGTCGTGCACCTGCGCGACGAGGAGGTCCGCTACGACGGCCTGATCATCGCCACCGGCGTCGAACCCCGCCGCCTGCCCGGCGCGCCGCACGGCCACCCGCGGGTCGTCGTCGTCCGGACCCTGTCCGACACGACGGCGCTGCAGCGCGCGCTGGCCACCAGCGGCGGCCCGGTGGCGGTCGTCGGGGACGGCTTCATCGGCTGCGAGGTCGCCTCCAGCCTGCGCGAGATGAACCGCGAGGTGGTCCTGATCGGCCGGGCGCGGGCGCTGATGGCCGACGTCCTCGGCCCCGACATCGGCGACTGGCTCACCGCGCTGCACGCCGCCCGCGGCGTCCGGCTGGAGCTCGGGACCACGATCCGCCGGTGGCGTCCCGGAACGACGTCGGTCGGCCTGGAGTTCGCCGACGGGCGGGCGATCGACGTCGCGTGCGTCGTGGTCGCCGTCGGCAGCGTGCCGGCGGTGTCGTGGCTGCGCGGGGCGAAGCTGCCGCTCGACGACGGCGTCGTCTGCGGGCCGACGTGCCACGTGCTGGGGTCGGACACGATCGTCGCGGCGGGGGACGTCGCCCGCTGGCCGAACTTCCGCTACGACGCGACGCCCCGGCGTGACGAGCACTGGCTCAACGCGGTGGAGATGAGCCGCGCGGCGGCGGAGAACCTGCTGGCCGGGCCGGCGGGGTCGCCGGCGTACACGCCGGTGCCGCGGTACTGGTCGGAGCAGCACGGCGTCCGCATCCAGGTCGCCGGCCGGCCGATGCTCGGGACGGACACGGTGCTGCTGGAGTCCCCGGTCCCGGGAACGCGGCCGATCACGGGCTTCGTCCGCGACGGGCGGTTGATCGGGCTGATCGGCCTCGACAGCCCGGCGGCGGTGCTGCACTGGACGGCGGAGCTGGCCCGCCAGCACCCGGCGCCGGCGGTCGTGCCGCCGCAGCGTCCCCCGGAACTCGACCGGCCCCGCCACCACAGCCGGGCCGTGGCCGGGTACTGAACCGGCATGGACGACTCGTTCAGGTCGTCCGGCGCCAGGCTTCCGGCAAAGTCAGGTCAGCGCGGCCGATCCGGTCGCCCGCACGTCATGAACGGGTCGTTCATCTCGTCAGACGACATGAACGACCCTTTCATGGCATCACCGCGACGCCGGGCAGACCGACGGCCTGGGCTACCATCCTCACCGCGGACGAGCAGGCAGGGCGGCCGCGGGCCGGGGTGACCCGGCCCGAGGAAAGTCCGGACTCCGCAGGGCAGGGTGGTTGCTAACGGCAACCCGGGGCGACCCGCGGGAAAGTGCCACAGAAAACAGACCGCCACGGCCCGCGAGGGCCGGGGTAAGGGTGAAACGGTGGTGTAAGAGACCACCAGCGTCCCGGGTGACCGGGGCGGCTGGGTAAACCCCACCCGGAGCAAGGCCAAGAGGAAGCCCCCGGGCTTCTGCGCAGGCGTTCGAGGACGGCCCGTCCGAGCCTGCGGGTAGGCCGCTGGAGCCTGCCGGCGACGGCAGGCCGAGATGGATGGCCGCCGCCCCGCGAGCCGCGAGGCGACCGGGGAACAGGATCCGGCTTACATGCCGGCTCGTCCGCCCCAAGCGCTGGCGGGGACGTTCGTCGCGACGAACGTCCCCTTCGGCCTGTCCCCGGGTGGTTACCCGGTAGTAGGGTGCGCCCATGGCGGGTGACGAGAAGCGGTTCAAGTCGGCGTTCGACTCCTTGCACGCTCTGGCGTACTTCGCGCCCGAGGTGGACCAGGCCCTCACCGGCATCGGGCTGCGGCCCGGCCGGATGCCGTACTTCGCGAGCCGGTCCGCGGCCATGGGCGCCGTCGGGCCCGAGGTCGTCGCCGCCACCTTCTACAACTTCAACCCCGAGGTCGTCGCGCGCGTGATCCCGCGCGCCTGGACCCTCGCGACGCCGGAGCAGATCCTCGCCGCGCGGCTCGACGGCGTCGACCAGGCCCTGACCCGGCTCATCGGCGAGGACGAGATCAAGAGCGACCAGGTCGTCGAGGCCGCCGAGCTGGCCCGCGAGGCGACCGCCGGGTGCGCCGTCGAAGGCCGGCCGCTCTACGCCGCCCACGCCGGGCTGGACTGGCCGGAGCCGCCGCACCTCGCGCTCTGGCACGCCATCACGCTGCTGCGCGAGCACCGCGGCGACGGCCACATCGCAGCCCTCCTCCTCAACGGCCTGAGCGGCGTCGAAGCGCTCGTCACGCACGTGGCCACCGGCGTCGGCTTCACGGTCGACGCGGCCAAGCTGACGCGCGGCTGGAGCGACGAGCAGTGGGCCGCCGCCCAGCAGCGCCTGCGCGACCGCGGCCTCCTCGACGGCGAAGGTGCCTTGACCGATGAAGGCGTCGCTGTCCGTGATCGCGTCGAAGCGGCCACCGAGGCCGCCGCGCGCGGGCCGTGGGACCACCTCGGGGCGGAGAAGCTGGCCCGGCTGGAGGAGCTCGGCCGGGACCTCACCCGCCGCGTGGTTGCCGCCGGCGCGTTCCCGAAGGGCGTTTTCGCCCAGCGCCGCGCCTGAGTGCGAAGATCACGCTATGTAGTGAAAAGCGTGTGAGGTTTTGAGCGCCGTGTGACGGACAACTCGGAGCACCAAGATCGACATGGCCGCCGACCGGCCGAAGGATGGTCACAGAGCGGACTCGGGCGACGGGGCCGTTCGGGTCATGTCACACTGTTCCAGGCCGCACAACGGCCACGGCGCCAGTACCCACAGTGAGCAAATTCCGGGCAATGGGGTGAGTTCGTCAGCACACTGAGAATGATGGGTGCCCGGGCTTTAACCCGAGGGCCCTTGCCGCGATGATGGTGGGCGTGGAGTTTTCGTGTGCCCTGCCCGCCACACCGGTTGACAAGCCAGCCGTCATCTACGCAGCGCGCTTTGACCACTACCCCTCGTAGCCCCCATTATGTTCGAAGCACCGCCTGAGCCACAGCCGCGCGGGCCCCACCGCGCACCGGGAGTATCGCGATGATGACCTTGACCACCCTCGACACGCTGGCCGCCGGCGGCGAACTGGGCACGGGCAACGTGCGCCAGTGGCTGCTCGACAACATCATCCCCCTCGTGCTGCTCGCCGTGGCCCTCCTGCTCCTCTGGCTGGGCGGCGGCAAGGGCGACAACGCCGGTGTCATGCGCCGGCTCGCCGGCGTGGTCATCGCGCTCGCCATCATCGGACTCGCGGTCAGCGGCGCGGGCGTGAACGTGGGCCAGTGGATCGCCGGCCTGTTCACCGGCTGAGGCGGCGGCGTGCGGATCAGGACTGATGACGAGGTCTACCGGGTCGACGCCGTGTGGCTCGGCCCGCCGAAAGCGACTTTTCCCTGGAGAGCCCGCTACGTCGCGTGGCTCATCGGCATCCCCGCGTTCTTCGTCGTCCTCGGCATCGAACGCTGGGCGGGGTGGAGCTTCGGGTTCTTCTCGACGGCTTGGGCGTTCGTCGCCACCATCGTGATCACGCGGCTGCTCACCGCCAAGATCAGCCACGAGCGCCCGCTGGGCACCGTGGTCGCGATGGCCGGGCGCGAGCTCAACACCCCCAGAGAGGTGACCACGGGCACGGGGGGCGCGGTCAGCGCCAGCCGCGTCCGGGTACGGGCCGAGCGCCCGCTGCCGAAGCACAAGCGGAGGCGGCAGTACCAGCACCACGGCGGGCCGCCGCGGGCGGAGTTCACCCAGGGAACACCACGAGCGCGCCGGAGCCGCGGCAACGCGGCTCCGGCCGGGAGGTAGTCGTTGTTCGGTCGCGGCGGTAGCCGAGGAAAACGGGGTCGGGAGACGCACTCGGGCGCATGGCAACCGCCCGAGCAGGTCCGCGCGCCGCGGAACGGTTCGGGAGGCGGCAAGAGCAGCCGTCGCCTGACCGGCGAGCAGGCGATCCCCGCGTATACCCCCTCGATCGCGGTGCGAAGCATCGACGGGCACCTCGTCCGCACGGGGTACGAGGTCTACGCCTGGTACCGGCTGGCGCCGCAGCGCTGGTCGTTCCGGTCGGACTCGCAGCGGCGCGACCTCGTCGCGGCCATCGCCGGCCAGTACGCCGAACTGCAGGGGCGCTGGCTGCACCTGCGCGTGACGAACCGGCCGTACCCGATCCGGATGTGGGCCGAGGCGCACGTCTACAACGCGCACGGCCGCCCCAACGACGTCCCGGGCGCGCTGTCGTTCGACGACTACCTGATCGGCGAGCAGCAGCAGCTGATGGGCCGCTCGATGGCCGAAAAAGAGGTCTACCTGGGCGTCCAGGTGCAGACCCGGCGGATGGTCGACCGCGCGGTCGAACGAGCCGCGCCCGTGTTGCGCAAGATCCTGCCCGAGGCCGTCGACGCCGAGCTGACCGCGCTGGACTCCGAGGTCGAGCACCTCGACCAGGTCATCGGCAGCGCCGGGCTGGAAGGCCGGCCGGTGCACGCCGAGGAGATGTCCTGGCTGATGCACCGCTCGTGCTCGCTCGGCCTGCCCGCGCCGCGGAACATGCCCGCGGTGCCGGGCGCGGCCTGGGAGCCCGAAGACCTGGCCAGCTTCACCGACGCCGCCGACTACTACGCCGACCCGTACGCGCCGACGGTCACCGTCCGCGGCCGCACCGGCTCCAACGCCGGCGTCTCGCGGCACCTGGCGGTGCTGACCGTCGGGCAGATGCACGGCCTGCAGATCCCCGAGGTCGACGACCCGTGGATCCAGCACGCCGACCGCCTGCCGGCCGCGGTCGAGGTGTCCGCGCGCATCTACGTCCGGCGCCCCGAGGAAGTGGCCGGGGAGCTCCAACGGCAGATGAACAAGGTGCGCTCGCAGGTCAAGCACTACACCGACGAGCACGAGCTGGAACCACCGCAGTCGCTGTCGCGGCAGGCCGGGCGGGTGCTGGAGATCGACGACGAGATGACGTCGGGCTTCACCGCGCTGGCCACCCGCGTGCGGTCGTGGTGGCGGCTGGCGGTGTCGGGTCCGACCGAGCGCGACGCGCTGCGCCTGGCCCAGCAGCTGCTCGACCTCTACAAGCCGAAGATCGCCATCGAGCACCCCGAGGCCCAGTACGCGCTGGCGCGGGAGTTCATCCCGGGCGAGCCGCTGGCCTCGGCGGCGTACATGCGCCGCGGGTCGGTGGTCTGGGCGTCCTCGGCGGTCCCGACGGCGACGGCGGAGGTCGGCGACCGCCGCGGCATCCTGCTCGGCGAGACGTGCACGGCCACGCGGCGCCCGGTGGCCTGGGACCCCTGGATGGCCCAGGAGATCCGCGACGGCTCCGGCCTGACGGCCATGGTGGCGGGCCTGGGTGGTGGTAAGTCGTTCCTCGGCGGTGGCATCGTCTACAAGACGCTGCGCGCGGGGGCGAACTGGACGATCCTCGACCCGTCCGGCCCGCTGTCGCGGCTGTGCGACCTGCCGGAGCTGCGCCCGTACGCGCGGCCGATCAACCTGCTCAACGCCCAGCCGGGGATCCTGAACCCGTACCGGGTGGTCGCCGAGCCGCTGATCGAGCACTTCATGGACGAGGACGACCCCGAGCGCTCCTGGCGCCGCGAGAAGGCGCTGGCGGGCGCGACGCGACGGCGTCTGGTGCTGGACGTCCTGACGGGTGTCCTGCCGTACGAGGTCTCGCGGATGGCCCAGACGCGGATCGTGCTGCTGCGCGCGGTGCGAGCCGTCGGTGGCCGTTTCGACGCGGATCCCGGCCAGGTGATCGATGCGCTCCGGCGGGATTCGTCGGAACACCACGAGCACGCGGGCGTCGTCGCGGACTTCCTCGACGAGATGCGCGAGCGGATGGCGCTGCTGATCCCGGAGACGGACGCGGACCCGTACTCCGAGACGCGCGACGACCGGCTGACGGTTCTGACGATGGCCGGGCTGACGCTGCCCAAGGACGGCGTCCCCCGCGAGTACTGGACGGACGCGGAGTCCCTCGGCGTCGAGATGCTGAACCTGGCGGCGTGGCTGACCCAGCGGTCGGTGTACGAGAAGCCGAAGGAGATGCGCAAGGGCGTCTGGATCGACGAGGCGTTCTTCCTGTCCGAGGTCCCGACCGGGCGCGTCCTGATGAACCGCTTCGCGCGTGACTCGCGGAAGTGGAACGTCCGGGTGCTGCTGTCCTCGCAGATCCCGGCGGACTTCTTGAAGATCCAGGGTTTCGTGGCCCTGCTGGACTCGGTGTTCGTGGGTCGCTTGGACGACGACGACGCCCAGGCCGACGCGTTGCGGCTGCTGAAGGTCCCGGTCGGCGTGGGGTACGAGCAGGTCGTGGCGGCGTTGGGCCGTCGTCCGGGTTCGCAGCGAAGCGGGCTGGAGCGGGACGTGGAGCCCCGCCAGTTCATCTTCGGCGACGGCGCGGGCGGCGTGGAGCGCATCCGCGTCGACTTCTCCGGGCCGCACCTGGACCACCTGCGGGCGGTCATGGACACGACCCCGGGTTCCAAGGACGCGGCGCCTTCGCGCCGGCCGGGGAACGAGCTGGCGCTGCCGGCGGAGGAGAAGAAGCCGTACGTCGCGGTCCCGCCGGAGGACGACATCGAGCTGGAGCAGGACTTCGAGCTGGCGGCGGAACTGGAGGTCGGCCTGGCCGACGAGAACCTCCTGGGCGCGCCCGACCCATTGGCGTCCGAAACGGGCGAAGTGGAGGGCGGGGTGTCCGCCAACGGCAACGGCAACGGCGGGCAGCAGCACGCCCGCACGGGCGGAAAGGGCGGCACCGGCCGGGACGCCGCATGAACACCGTGCTGACGCTGGCGGTCCTGCTGACGTTGGCCGCAGGGTGGCACTCGCTCAAGCGGCGGATCAAGGAAGGTCCGCGGCCGGGCCGGCGCACGCCGGGCCGCAAGGCGACGATGTTCGCCGTCATGCTCGTGCTCGGCCTGCAGGCGATCGCGACCGCCCCGGCGGCGAGCGCGGCGGCCTGTGGTGAAGCACCCAACCCCGAACGCCCCGGCGCGGGCATGGTCGGCGCGATCGACCCGGCCGAAGGCCACGGTGAGGCGGGCAGCGCGTACGTCGACTACAGCTACGCCGGGCTCGTCTGGAACACCTTCGAGACGAACTGCAGCGGGCTGAACCTGACCCCGGCGGGCTCCACTTTGGACACCTGGGGCGGCAACCAGCTCTTCAACCTGGGCAAGAACATCGTCGGCGCGACGAACTCGCTGCACTACACCGTGCTCGAGGGTGGGCTGCTCAACCCGTTGTACAGCGCGGTGAAGTCCGGCGCGGAGAAGGTCTACAACAACATCTACGCCCAGCTGTTCGGGCTGGTCGCGCTCGTCATGTCGATCATGCTGTTCCGCAACATCTGGCGCGGCGACCTCGCCGCGGTCAGCAAACGGGCGCTGTACGCGCTGGCGGGTGTGTGGCTGGCGGCGTCGTCGCTGGCGATGTTGCGGTACTTCGACCCGATCGACAAGGCGATCGTCCAGACCACGACGAACATCCAAGCCGGCTTCGTCGACGACGCGGACAACCGCGTCATCCGGCACGTGCTGCCGACGAGCCTGCACAACGAGGTCGTCTACAAGAACTGGATCCGCGGGGAGTTCGGTTCGCCGACCGCCCCGCAGGCCGATCAGTTCGGGCGCCCGTTGCTGGACGCGCAGGCGTTCACGTGGGCGCAGCTGCGCAACGGAGACGACGGCAACCAGGCCGTCATCGACGGCAAGAAGAACGCCTACAAGGACATCTCCACCAAGCTGGGCCCCGCCACCGGCTACTTCACCGGCGAAGCGGGCGGCCGCACGGGCGCGGGCTTCCTGTCCCTCGGCCAAGCCCTCGTCTACTCCCTCTTCCAGCTCCTGGCCAAGGCAAGCGTTCTCCTCGCCCAGGTCCTCATCCGCCTCTTCGCCCTGACCGCCCCGCTGATCGGGCTCATCGCCCTGCTGCACCCGGAAATCCTCCGCCGCGTCCTCAAGGTCGCCGGCGGCGTCGCGTTCAACCTCGTCGTGCTCTCGGTCCTCGCCGGCGTGCACGCCCTGCTGCTGCAAGCCATCTTCGACGCCGGGAACTCGCTCAACATGCTCACGCAGATGGTCCTCGCCGGGCTCATCACCGTGCTGCTGTTCATGGTCGGACGGCCGGTGCGCCGCCTGTGGCAGATGGTCGAGATGTCGGTCAGCATGGTCGGCGCCGCCGTGCCGTCGCCGGGCGGTGGGATCTTCTCGCGGTTCCGGCGCACCAAGAACGGCCCGACGCCGCAGGACGAGTTCTGGCAGACCGTGCGCGACACCGACGACGTCGTCGACGGCGAGCAGCGCGGCCCGCTCGGCGCCACCGCGGGTGGCGGCCGGTTCCGGCCCGAAGCCACGATCTTCGCCAACGCCCAGCGCCTCGACAACGGCTCGGGCGCGTCCCGCCCGGCCGCGGCGTGGTCGGGCGCGTGGCCGGGAGCCGTCGGCGGCGGGGGTTCCGCGGGCGCGCTGCCCGCCGGCGGCCGCCCCGGCGCCCCGGTGTTCGGCCAGTACAACCCGGCCAACGGCGACGGCGGAGACTACGTCGTCGTCGGCGCCGGCGGTCGGCCGACCACGCGCGAGGAAAGCCGGCGCGTCGACACCTCGCCGGTCGCCGACCGGCGCTGGAACGACGAGCCCGAACCCGTTGTGGTGCCGTCCGACCTGCGCACGCCGGAGTCCGGCTTCAGCGACTACACGCCGCAGGACGTGCCGCGGACGCCGGGCGTCCGGGCGCAACCCCGGCGCGTCGACCCCGAAGTCGTCGCGGGCAAGCCGGTCTTCGTGCTGTACCGGCCGTCGCGCGGCATCGAAGTCCGCGAAGAGCCGCGGGACACCGACCAAGTCATGGGGCGGTGACCGATGCCGATCCGCACCAACCGCGGCCGCGCCGCGGTCTACCGCCGCCTGTGGGGCTGGCCGCTGCGCTCGCCGCGCCACCTGATGGGGACGCTGGTGGTCCTGGCGATCCTGGTCACCGCGCTCGGCATCGTGCTGCCGAAGGTGGTCGGCAAGCCGCAGGCCAAGGCGTCGCCCACGACCGGCCCGACGACGTCCGTCACGACGACCCCGCCGGGCGTCGCGGCGCCGGTCCCGACGGCGAACCTGCCGACGCGGCTGTCCGCGCCGCTCGCGACCCCGACCACCGCCGCGCCGAACGGGGACGCCGTCCGCGTCGCCAAGGAGTGGGCCGCGGCGTGGGTCAACCACCCCGCCGGCATCACCTCCGAGCAGTGGCTGGCGCAGCTGAAGCCGTTCACCACCGAGGAGTACCTGCCGGTGATGGCGTCGGTCGACCCGGCGAACATCCCGGCCACCAAGGTCACCGGTGAGCCGGTCGTCGGGACGTCGTACACCAGCTCGGTGCAGCTGACGATCCCGACGGACGGGCCGAAGCTCGCCATCACGGTCGTCAGCACCAACGCCGGCTGGCGCGTCGCCGACTACGACCAGGCGAGCTGACCGTGCGGCGGCTGGGGTTGTGGCTGGGGCTGGTCGTATTCGTCGCGATCGGCGCCCTCATCGTCACCGCCGTCGCCGCCAAGGTGGTCATCGACAACCAGCAGGCGCAGGCCAGGGGCGTGTCGCTGATGAGCTGCGACGCCTCGGTCGGGCCGACCCAGCCCGGCCAGGGCGAGCGCGGCACGGTCGACGCGTCGAAGCTCGACGACGAGCAGAAGGGGACCGTCGCGCTGATCATCTCGGTCGGCAAGCAGCGGTCCCTGGCGCCGCGCGCGTGGCAGGTCGCGATCCAGGCCGGGATGACCGAGTCCGGGCTGCACAACCTCACCTACGGCGACCGCGACTCCCAGGGCATCTTCCAGATGCGCCCGTCGATGGGCTGGGGGACGGTGTCGCAGGTCACCGACCCGACGTACGCGGTCAACAAGTTCTACGACGTGCTGCTCGCGGTGCCGGACTGGGAGAACAAGCGGCCCGGCGACGCGGCGCAGGCCGTCGAGCGCTCGGGTTTCCCGGACCGGTACCACAAGTGGGAGCCGATGGCGGCGACGCTGGTGGAGAACGTCGGCCAGGTCGTCGACGTCGTCGCCTGCGGCACCGGCCTCGGCCAGCTGCTGCCGCCGAGCCAGGCCGCCGGCAAGGCGATCAGCTTCGCGCTGGGCGAACAGGGCAAGCCGTACGTGTGGGGCGCCACCGGCCCGAATTCGTACGACTGCTCGGGCCTGATGCTGCGGGCGTACGAGTCGGCCGGGATCATCCTGCCCCGGGTTTCGCGCGACCAGTACCACGCGGGAGCGCTGCTGCCGGTGCGGGAGGCGCAGCCCGGTGACCTCATCTTCCTGGCCAACGACCCGTCGAACCCGGACACGATCCACCACGTGATGATGTTCCTTGGCGACGGCAAGGTCGTCGAGGCCCAGCAGACCGGCGTGCCGGTGCACACGCGTTCGTTCTCGTTCGACGAGGCCGAAGTCGTACCGCAGGCGGTCCGGCCCGGCGTTTAGCATGGGTTGAGGGCCCTCGACCCGAACGGGGCCGGCCGATTCACCCGACGTCGCGGCCGCTTCCACGAGCAGGTGGCCGCGTACTGGCAGAGGATGAGCACGTGGGACGCAAATTCGGCAAACGAGGCAAGCCCGGCACGGGTTCGCCCCAGGACCCGGCGGCGCTGTTCGGCGCGCCCCAGCCGCCGAGGCAGTCGGCGCGCCCCGCGTCCAGCACGCCGTTGGCCGACCAGCTGGCCCAGGGCTACCCGGGCGTGGACCCGGGGTACGTGGTGTTGCCGAGGTCGTTGGCGGAGGGTATGTCGCTGCCGTGGCAGCACCAGATGGCGGCGCTGCTGGCCCAGTTCCACGCCGAGCACGCTTCGCTGGCATGGCCGATCTATCGCGTGGTGCCGTCGCGGTACGAGCGGCTGGCGGATCTGGACGAGGAGCAGCTGGCCGAGGCGGGCTACCTGGTCGAGATGGACGCCGACGGCGAGATGGTCTACCGCGAGCGCAGCGGGCGGAAGGTGGAGGACCCGGAGAACACGTCGGTGCTGGTGTCGTGCCTGGACCCGATCCCGCGACCGGCGGCGCGTCCGGCGTCACCTACGGGGGCCCCGCCGGGCCAGGTGCCGGCGCCGATGAACATCGGGCCGGCACCGGTGTGGCGGACGGTCCCGCAGCCACCCCCGTCGACCTCTGGGGGGTGGGGGCGGCCGGCGGAGGAGGGGAGTTCGGCTCGGTCGGGTCCGCCTGCACCCGCGGGAGCGCCCCGCCATGCGGCGCCGGAGCGGTCTTTCTCCGCGCCGCCGGGGGAGGTGGTTGACGAGGTCCCGTCGACGGCTGGGTCCGGGGCGCGTTTTGTCGCGCCGGTTCCGGTGGAGCACGAGCCGCAGGCGTCTTCCGCGCAACCGTCGCCTGCGGCTGTCGAGCCGCCCTTCGACGGTGGGCGATCGTTTGCCGGTGGTGCGCAGCAGTCGGCTGTCGAGCCGGCGTTGCAGTCTCAGTCGGCCGTTGAGCCGCAGCCGTTGTCGGTTGCTGAGCAGGAGCAGCGGCCGGTTGGGGCGCAGCAGCCGGAATCGCCGGGCGTGGCGCAGCAGCAACCGGTCGCCGAGTCTGGGCCGACTGTCGAGGCGGAGCCGGCTTCGCCGGGCGTGGCGCAGCAGCAGGCGATTGTCGAGCCGCCGGTGCAGTCGCCGCGGCCCGTGGAGCCGGAACCGGCGGCCGCGGATGAGCGGCAATCGTCTCCGGAGCCGGAGCCGGAGCCGGAGCCGGAGCCGGAGCCGGAGCCGGAGCCGGAGCCGGAAGCGGAGGCCGGGGACCAGCCACAACCGGTCGCCGAGCACGAGGTGCAGCCGCGGCGGGTTGATGAATCGGAATCACCGTTCGTCGCTCAGCAGCAGTCACCAGCCGAATCCGCGGTGCAGCCTCGGCCGCCTGTTGAGCCGATGGTCCCGGGCGAGCAGCAACCGTCTGCCGAGCCGGAGCCGCCGTCGGCGACTGCTGACCAGCCGCGACCGGTCGCCGAGCCGCAGGCGCGGCCGGAACTGCCCGTTGAGCGGGGTCCGGAGCCGGCGGTCGCGGGCGAGCAGCGTCTGGTCGCTGAGTCGGTCGCGCAGCCGAAACTGCCGGTGGAGTCGCAGCCGGAATCGGCGGTCGCGGGCGAGCAGCATCCGGTTGCTGAGTCGGTCGCGCAGCCGGTACTTCCTGTCGAGTCGCAGCCGGGATCGCCGGCCACGGCTCACCAGCAACCGATCGCTGAGTCGGCGGCCGTGGATCAGCTGCGATCGCCCGCTGAATCGGCGGTGGAGTCGCGGCCGTCGGTTGAGTCGCAGCCGGAGTTGCCAGGTGCGGCTCAATCGCAATCGCCTGCCGAGTCGGAGCCGCAGTCATCGGCCGCGGAGCAGTGGCAATCGTCTGCCGAGTCGGCCGCGCAGCCGGAGCCGGATTCGCCGGAAATGGCGCACCAGCAACCGATCGCCGAGTCGCCTGCCTCGCCACAGCGGCCCGTCGAGCCGGAGCCGGCGGCAGCGGATGAGCGGCAATCGCCTGCCGAATCGGCGGCACAGCCGCAGTCGCCTGGTGAGTCGGCGGCTGCCCGTCCGCAATCGCCTGCCGAGCCGGTGCAGTCACAGCGGCCTGCTGAGCCGGAGTCGGTGGCCGCGGACCAGCGGCGATCGCCTGTCGAGTCGGAGGCGCAGCCCGAGCCGCCTGCCGACTCGGAGCCGCTGTCGGCGGCTGCGGATCAGCCGCCACCGGTCGCCGAGTCGGTGGTGGAGTCGCGACCGCCTGTTGAGTCGCCTGCCGTGGTTCCGTCGCATTCGCCTGTTGAGTCGGCGGAGCTGCCGCAGGCGATTGCCGAGCCGACGCCGCCCGTCGAGTCGCACTCGACCGGGCATCAGCAGCCCGTTGTGCCCGGACCGCAATCGCAACCGCCCACATCGACTCAGCAGCCGCCCGCTGCGGCTCAGCATCAGCCGCTCAGTGGGCCGCCGCCGCAGGCTGGCTCGCAGCTGCCGTCCAGCGGCCTCCAGCCGCCTGCCCCGCCGCAGCCTGCAGGCCTTCAGCCGCCTATTGGGACGCAGCCGCCTGCTACCTCGCAGCAACCCGCCGCCGGGTCGCAGCAGCAGCCGGTCGCCGCGCCGCAGCAGCCCGCCGTTGGGACGCAGCCGCCTGCCACCCAGCAGCCGGCTGCCGCGCCGCAGCAGCCCGCCGCGGGGCCGCAGCCGCCTGCCACCCAGCAGCCGGCTGCCGCGCCGCAGCACCCCGCCACGGGGCCGCAGCAGCCTGCTTCGCAGCAGTCGGCTGCCGCGCCGCAGCACGCCGCCGCGGGGTCGCAGCAGCCTGCTTCGCATCAGCCGGCTGCCGCGCCGCAGCACGCCGCGGCCGGGCCGCAGCAGGCCTCGCAACAGCCCCACGCCACCCCGCAACAGCCACCTGCCGGGCCTCAGCCGCCCGCCCCGCAGCAGCTGCCCGGCAACCCGCCGCAGCAACCTGCCGCGCCGCCGTGGAAGACCAACCCCACTCCGCCCGTCCGGCCCGCCAAACCGGTCTTCCCGGGCCCGGAATCAACCCCTCAGCCCTTCCCGGCCCGCCACGCCGCCCCGGCGCGTCCGGTCTTCCCCGGCCCCGGCACCATGCCCCCGGCGCCACCCACCGCGCGCCCGGTCTTCCCGGGCCCGGACACCCCGCTCCCGCAACCCTCGAAAGACCAGCAAGAGCCCGCCACCCCGCCGCGCGGCACCCCGCGTGGGTGGTTCGACGAGTTCACCGACCAGCCACAAGAACCCCAGGAACCCCAGGACTTCGGCCCCACCGGGCAGCCGACCGAGATCCCCTACCGGTACAAGCGCTGAAAAACCGGCTCCGAGGTGCGAACCTGGGTTCATGGCGAAAGACCCGAACCCGGACCAGGGGTGGTACTACAACACCCGCACCCACCAGGTCGAGCACCTCGAACGCAGCCGCAGCGTCGACCTGCTCGGCCCCTATCCCGACGAGGCCACCGCCCGCCGGGCGCTCGACATCGCCAAGGAACGGACCCGGCAGGCCGACGCCGCCGACGCTGCCTGGAACGACGACTAAAGACGACTAAGACGACTAGACCGCCAACCGCGGCCCCAGCACGAACTCCGGGTCCACCTGCGCAGCCAGATCCGCGCCCGCCCAGGCGCGCGCGTTGCGCAGGTGGAACTCCACCGCCTGGCGCTGGTAGCGGGCCCAGTCGCGCTGCTCCGCGTCCACCGCCGCGTGCATCGAGCGCAGCGTCGACAAGTTGCGTGGCTCGAGCTCGGTGATCGGCCGGGCCGCGCCGCGCTCCGCCGCGCGTACGTGCCCGGACGCCGACATCCACCCCAGCAACGCCGAACCGACCTGGTCCTGCAGGAACTCGACGTCGTCGGCGTCGGTCACCTTGTTGCCGACCACCACCAGCCGCACGCCGTAGTCGCGCGCGTAGTCCGCGTACTGGCGGTACACGCCCACGCTCCGGACCGTCGGCTCGCACACCAGGAACGTCACGTCGAACCGCGTGAACAGCCCCGACGCGAACGCGTCCGCCCCCGCGGTCATGTCCATCACGACGTACTCGCCCTCGACGTCCACCAGGTGGTTGAGCAGCAGCTCGGCCGCCCCCACTTTCGAGTGGTAGCACTTGACGCCCAGGTCGTCCTCGTCGAACTGCCCGGTGACGCCGAGCCGCACGCCGCCCAGCTGCCGGAAACACGCCGAGAACACCGGGTTGTCCTCGAACGGCCGGACCAGCCGCGACCCGCGGCCCGGCGGCGTCGTCTTGATCATCGACGCCGCGTCGGGGATCCGCGGGTTGTCGCCGCGCAGGTAGTCCTTGATCAGCGCCATGTTGTCGCCGAGCGTCGGCCAGGCGAGCGCTTCCTCCTCGGTCGCGCCGAGCGCCACCGCGAGGTGCTGGTTGATGTCGGCGTCGATGGCGAGCACCGGCAGGCCGGCGTCGGCGAGGTACGCGACGAACAGCGACGACAGCGTGGTCTTGCCGCTGCCACCCTTGCCGACGAACGCGATCTTCACGAGAGAACCCTTCCTGAGAATGAAGACGGTTTTCATTATTACCGGTCAACGTACACCCGACCGGCCCGCGCCCGATCGGGCGATCATCCGGTCCTTCCGGGGTTAGGGTTGGGGGGTGCCTCCCCTGGTGATCAGGACACACTCGGCGGGCGGGGACTTCGGCCCCCTGCGCGCCGAGTTCTCGCTGCCGGAGTCGTTCGGGCCCGATGTGCTGGCCGAGGCGGAGGCGGCGGTCCTCGACCCGCTGGCCGAACGCCGTGAAGACGCGACGGACCTGCCGTTCGTCACCATCGACCCGCCCGGCGCCAAGGACCTCGACCAGGCGATGGTCGTCGAGAAGACCGCGCACGGCTTCCGCGTGCACTACGCGATCGCCGACCTGGCGTCGTTCGTCCCGCCCGGCGGCGCGCTCGATCGCGAGTCGCGCCTGCGCGGCCAGACGCTCTACCTGCCGGACGGGAACGTCCCGCTGCACCCGCCGGTCCTGTCCGAAGGCGCCGCGAGCCTGCTGCCCGGCGAGATCCGGCCCGCGGTGCTCTGGACCATCGAAACCGACGAAGCGGGCGAGCCGACCGCGACGCGGGTGCGCCGCGCGCTGGTCCGGTCCACCGAGCAGTTCGACTACGAGACGGTCCAGGCCGCGCTCGACGCCGGGAACCCGCACCCGTCGGTGGCCGCGCTGCCCGAACTGGGCCGGCGACGGCGCGAACTGGCCGTCCGGCGCGGCGCCGTCGAGCTGCAGCTGCCGGAGCAGGAGATCAGCGGCAACCCGGACGGCGGCTGGGTCCTCGCGCGCCGGCCGCGCACCGTCGTCGACGCGTGGAACGCCGAAATCTCGCTGCTCACCGGGATGGCCGCGGCGCGGATCATGATCGACGCGCGGGTCGGCGTCCTGCGCACGCTGCCCGACCCGGAACCCGAGGCCGTCGACTGGCTGCGCCGGTCCGCCGACGCGCTGGGCATCGCGTGGCCGTCCGGCGCGACCGTTTCGGAGTTCCTGTCCCGGCTGGACCCGGGGCAGCCGGCGTCGATGGCGCTCTACGCCGACACGACGCGGCTGCTGCGCGGCGCGGGCTACACGGCGTTCGACGGCGAGCTGCCCGCGTTGACGACGCACGCGGGCATCGGCGGCGCGTACGCGCACGTGACGGCGCCGATCCGGCGGCTCGTCGACCGGTTCGCGACGGAGATCTGCCTCGCCGTCTCGGCCGGCCGCGAGGTACCGGAGTGGGTGCGGGCGGCGCTCGCGGACGTCCCGGACCGGATGATGGCGTCGGACACGCTCGCCGCGAAGGTCGAGCGCGCGTGCATCGACCAGGTCGAGGCGTGGGTGCTGGCCGAGCACATCGGCGGCGAGTTCAGCGCGGTGGTGCTGCGCGCGGACGAGAACAAGGCGGAGATCCTCGTCGAGGACCCGACGGTGATGGCGAAGTGCGCGGGCGAGAAGCTGACCGCGGGGGAGCGGATCGGCGTGCGGCTGACCGCGGTGGACGTCGAGAAGCGGAAGGTGTCGTTCGAACGCGCATGACTTTCGTCGACGATCTCGGGGAGCCGGTGCCGCTTTCGGGCCCGGCATCGCGAGTGGTTTCGCTGGTGCCGTCGCTGACCGAAGCGGTCGAGCTGAGCGCGCCCGGCCGCCTGATCGGCGCGACGGACTACTGCACGCATCCGTCCGATTTGGACGTCCCGCGGGTGGGCGGGTCGAAGTACCCGAAGCTCGACCGGGTGCTGGACCTGGCACCCGACCTCGTACTGGCCAATTCCGAGGAGAACCGCCAGGAGGACGTGGAACGCTTGCGCGCCAACGGGATCCCGGTGTGGGTGATGGCCGCGGCGGCGTCGGTGCCGGCGGCGCTGGGCTCGCTGCGGCGGATCCTGGGGCAGGCGTACGAGCTGGACGAGCCGGAGTGGCTGGTCACGGCGGAGGAGCTCTGGCGCGAGACCCGGCCGGTCCGGTTCCACGCGGTGGTCCCGGTGTGGCGCAAGCCGTGGATCGTCCTGGGCCGCGACACCTTCGGCGGCGACGTGTTGCGGCGGGTGGGGGTGGCGAACGTGTACGCGGGTTCGTCGGAGCGGTACCCGCGGCCGGACGTGGAGGAACTGCGGGCCCACTTCGCGGCCGACGCGGATCTGCTGGTGCTGCCGGACGAGCCTTACCTGTTCACGGAGGAGGACGGCCCGGACCACTTCCCGGACGCGCGGTACGTCCTGGTCTCGGGCCGCCACCTCACGTGGTACGGACCTTCACTCGTCGAGGCGCACGAGGCTCTTACAGCGTCAATCCCGTCAGAACCGTGACCCGCTCCTCGGTGAAGTCCGCCATCGCCGACGCGGGGCCCTCGCGGCCCACCCCGGAGTCCTTCACCCCGCCGTACGGCATCTGATCGGCGCGGAAGCTCGGCACGTCACCGACGAGAACGCCACCCACGCGAAGCGCCGCCGACACCTCGAACGCCGTCGGCAGGTCGCGCGTGAACACGCCCGCCTGCAGTCCGAAGCGGGACGCGTTGATCCGCGCCACCCCCTCGGCCACCGACGCCACCCGGACCAGCGAGACCACCGGCCCGAACACCTCCTCGGCCATCACCGACGCGTCCTCCGGGACGTCCGCCAGCACCGTCGGCTCCACCGTCGCCCCCGAGCGGCCGCCGCCCGTCAGCAAGCGCGCGCCCGAAGACACCGCGTCGGAAACCCAGGATGAAACCCGGGCAGCCGCGTCCTCGTTGATCAACGGGCCCACGTCCACGCCGTCCGCGCGCGGGTCGCCGGTGCGCAGCGAAGCGACCTGCTCGACGACCTTCGAAGCCAACGCGTCGAAAACGGAATCGTGCGCGTACACCCGCTGCACCGAAATGCACGACTGCCCCGCCTGGTACATCGCGAACGTCGCGATCCGCTGGGCCGCGAAGTCGAGGTCCGGCCAATCCGGACAGACGAGCACCGCGCCGTTCCCACCCAGCTCCAAAGCCACGTGCTTGCGCGGGACGCGGTCGCGGATCGCCCAGCCGACCGGGACCGAACCCGTGAACGACACCACCGGCAGCCTCGGATCCTCGACCAGCCGCGACGACGTCTCGTTGTCCACCGGCAAGATGGACCACGAGCCGGCGGGGAGATCCGTCGAAGCCAGGATTTCGCCCAGCAGCAACGCCGTCAGCGGCGTCGCCGGCGCGGGCTTCAGCACGATCGGCGCGCCCACCGCGATCGCCGGGGCCACCTTGTGCGCCACCAGGTTCAGCGGGAAGTTGAACGGCGTGATGCCCAGCACCGGGCCGCGCGGCACGCGGCGGACCAGCGCCAGCCGGCCGGTGCCGCCCGGGTCGGTGTCGAGGCGCTGCAGCTCGCCCGAGAAGCGGCGGGCCTCCTCGGCGGCCCAGCGGAACGTCGACACCGCGCGGCCGACCTCGCCGCGTGCCCACTTGAGCGGCTTGCCGGACTCGGCGGTGATCAGCGCCGCGATCTCTTCGGACCGCTCACCCAGTGAACGGGACACGTGGTCCAACGCCCCGGCGCGGACGTGCGCGGGCAGCGTCGCGAACTCGTCGGCGACGTCGTGCGCCGCCTGCACCGCGGCTTCGACGTCCGCAGCCGACGGCACGAAGTGCGACCCGGCGGAGGAGCCGTCGAACGAGTGCCGGACAACGGCGGTCGCACCGCCGGTCACCGGCTTTCCGGCGACCCAGAAGGGGAAAGTCATGCGCGAGCCTCCGTGCGGACAGCGTGCTCGAGGACCGAGAGGCCCTCGTCGAGCAGGTCGTTGGACAGGGACAGCGGCGGCAGGAGCCGGACGACGTTGCCGTAGGTGCCGCAGGTCAGCACCACCACGCCGGCCCGGTGGCAGGCCGCCGCGACGCGCTTGGTGAGGTCGGCGTCCGGCTCCGAAGTTCCCGGACGAACGAACTCCGCCGCCAGCATCGCGCCGCGGCCGCGGACGTCACCGATCACGCCGGTCTCGGAAGCCAGTGCGCGAAGCCGTGGCAGGACAACGTTTTCGATGCGCTTGGCCGAGTCCGCGAGGTTCTCCGTCTTCATCGTCTCGATCGAGCCCAGCGCGGCCGCGCACGCGATCGGGTTGCCGCCGTACGTACCGCCGAGACCGCCCGGGCCGACGGCGTCGAGCAGGGCGGCGCGGCCGGTGACCGCCGACAGCGGCAGGCCGCCCGCGATGCCCTTGGCCGTCGCGATGAGGTCCGGGACCACGTCCTCGTCGGTGGACGCGAACCAGGAACCGGTGCGGCAGAAGCCCGTCTGGACCTCGTCGGCGACGAACACGACGCCGTTTTCGCGGCACCACTCGGAAATCGCGGGCAGGAAGCCGCGGGCGGGCTCGATGAACCCGCCTTCGCCTTGGATCGGCTCCAGCACGACCGCGGCCACCTGGTCACCGCCGATCTGCTTCTCGATCCGGTCGATCGCCAGCGCGGCCGCTTCGGGGCCGGACAGGCCGTCGCGGTACGGGTACGAGCCCGGCACGCGGTAGACCTCGGGCGCGAACGGGCCGAAGCCGTGCTTGTAGGGCACCGACTTCGCGGTCATGCCCATCGTCAGGTTGGTGCGGCCGTGGTACGCGTGGTCGAACACGACGACGGCCTGGCGCCCGGTCGCGACGCGGGCGATCTTCACCGCGTTCTCGACGGCTTCGGCGCCGGAGTTGAACAGCACCGACTTCTTCGCGTGGTCGCCCGGCGTCAGTTCGGCCAGCGCCTCGCAGACCTCGACGTACCCCTCGTACGGCGTGACCATGAAACAGGTGTGGGTGAACCAGCAGGCCTGCTTGCGGACGCGGTCGACGACGGCCGGCGCCGAGTGCCCGACGTTGGTCACCGCGATGCCGGAGCCGAAGTCGATCAGGACGTTGCCGTCGGCGTCGGTGAGCAGGCCGCCGCTGGCCGAGGTGACGTAGACGGGCAGCACCGAGCTGACCCCGGCGGCGACGGCGTTCGCGCGGCGCTCCTGCAACTCGCGCGAGGCGGGGCCGGGGATTTCGGTACGCAGCCTGCGCTGCCGGGGCGCCGGGGCCTGCGGCGCGGCGGTGGTGCTTGCGGTCACGGCGTGCTCCTGGGGAAGGTCGGTGGACGTCCTCAGGATGAGCGGTTACCGGACGGTCGTCAGCTGGCCGTTCTGTACAAGAAGGCGCGTATGATTGGCCGTTATGGCACTCACCGTGGCCGGTCTGGCCGCCGACCGCGCGCTCGGGCTGCGGGTGCTGACCGGCGAAGACGTCCTCGACCGGCCGATCGGGTGGGTCCACCCGACGGAGCTGACCGACCCGCAGGCGTTCCTCGAAGGCGGCGAGCTGCTGCTCACGACCGGGCTGGCCCTGGACGAGGAGACGTCGCCGTCCTACGTGCGCCGGCTGGTGGACGCGGGGGTGGCGGGGCTCGGCTTCGGCGTCGGGTTGAGCCACGAGTCCGTGCCGCGCTCGCTGGTGGCGACGGCGGCGGAGGTCGGCCTGCCGGTGCTGGAGGTGCCGCGCGAGACGCCGTTCATCGCGATCACCCGCGCGGTCTCCCGGGCGGTGGCGGCCGACGAGTACGCGACGACGGTCCGGATCGGCAACGCCCAGCAGGAGCTGACCCGCACGGCGGTCGGCAAGGGCGGCCCGGCGGGGGTGCTGCGCAAGCTGGCGAAGCTCGTCGACGGCTGGGTGCTGCTCCTCGACCGCACAACCGTCTCTGAAGCGGCTCCGGCGAGTGCACGCGCGTATGGCGCTTCGCTGCGCGAGGAACTGGAGCGGCTTCGCGCCGGTACGCGGGTTGTCGCGCTCGACGGGCAGGAAGTCGTGCTGCAGACCCTCGACACCAGCGCGCGCCGCGTGCTCGCCGTCGGGGCGTCGCTGGACACGGCGGGGCGGCACATCGTCAACACGGCGGTTTCGGTGCTTTCCCTGGCGCTGGAACAGGATCGCGCGCAGGCGGCGGCGCGGGAGGCGCTGCGGACCGGGCTGCTGGAGCTGCTGGTGGGCGGCCAGGCCGAGCTGGCCCTGCGGGTGCTGGCCGCCTCCGGGGCCGAGGCGCCGGCCGCGCCGTGGTCGGTGCTGGTGTTCGCGGGCCCGCCCGCCGCGCGGCGCAAGCTGCTCGGGGCGCTGGAGAACGAGCCGGTGTTCGCCGCGCGGCACGGCTCGTCGGTGGTCGCGCTCGGCGCCGCCGGCGCCGTGACGGACGCGGCGCTGCGGATCGGCGGCCTGCACGGGGGCGTGGCCGGCCCGGTGTCCACATCGGACTTCGCGACCGGGCTGGAGCAGGCGGAACTGGCCTGCCGGGTCGCGGAGGCGGAGGGCAAGGTCCTGGTGTCGGCGGCGGAGCACACGGGCCGCGGCCTGCTGTCCCTGATCGAACCGACGGTCGCGCAAGCGTTCGCGCGCGGCCTGCTGACGCCGTTGCGAGAGCACGATTCGACCGGTCGCGGAGACTTGGAGACGTCGTTGCGCTGCTGGCTGGAGCACCACGGCCACTGGGACGTCGCGGCGGCGCGGCTGGGCGTCCACCGGCACACGCTGCGGAACCGGATCCGCAAGGCCGGGGAACTCCTGGGCCGGGATCTGGACTCACCGGGCGTGCGCGCGGAGCTTTGGGTGGCGCTGCAGGCCTAGCCGCCGGTCACGAGGACCATCGGCGAGTCCCCGCAACGACGCAAGGACGGCCCCGGTTCCGCGCCAGCGGACCACCAAGCCGGGACGTCGGCCTCCCGCACCAGCGACCCGGTCGGCTGCCGCACGCTGTTGGACACGATCACCCGCCCCTGCGCGTTCAGCAGTGCCGCCCCGCGCCCCAACGACCGCAGCCGGGGACGTACCGCGCGCTCGAACTCGCGCACGTACACGTCCGCGCCCACGACTCCCGCGAACGCGCCGCCGAGGAGCACCGGGATCGTGAACGTCAGCGTGTACTCGTCGGTGCACAGGTAATCGACGTACGGGCCGTTGATGTGCCGCCGCCCGGTGTCTCGGGGGACCGTGAACCACGACTGGCGCGTGTAGTCCAGGAAGTTCTCGCTCGCCGGGTCCAGGCTGATGAACAGCTGGGACGGCGGCTCGCCCGCGGAACAAGTCCACCACTCGAAACCGAACTCGGAATCGGCCAGCACGCGCGGGGCGCTGACGAAACCCGCGCCGATGACCAGGCCGCCGAGCGCCTCGATGACCTGCGGGCGGATCCGGTGCAGCCCCGCCGCGGACGGGGCGTCGGCCAGCACCGACTCGGCCGCCGCCAGCAGGGGCTTCAGCCGTTCGAAGACCCCTTCCACCAGCGCCGAAACCTGCTCGACGATCTCGTCGCCGGCCAGCGTGCGGGTGTCGTTCACGGTGCTCACCTCGATACGCGGAGTAGGGCGGCGTGACTGAGCCGGCCAAAAGCAGGCCGCCCCTGTGCAGCACGCAACCGTTGACGCGAAACTCTTCGGCCGTGACTGTGGCCGGGTCAGTCACCATCGGCAGAGTACGGGGTGAGCAGGTCGAGGTGCACGTCCGCCAAGCGGTCGAGCGCGCCCAGGATGTGTTCCTCGGTGAGCTTGCGGGCCAGCTCGCCGTCCGCGGCCGCGATCGCCGTCGTGATCGCCGCGTGCTCCTCGCAGGCGTGCGAACCCGGGTCGAGCGGCAGCCACAGCAGCCCGCCTCGCTCGGTCTGCAGCTGGAGTTCTTCGTGCGTCAGCCGCGGCGACTGCGCGGCCGCCGCGACTTCCAGGTGGAACTGCCGCTCCGCCCGCGTGAAGTCGATGCCGTGCGCCGTCCGGAGGTCGTCGGCCGCCAGCCGCAGCCGCGCGATGTCCTCCGGCGAGCTGCGTTCGGCCGCGAGCTTGGCGGCGGCACCGGCGATCGCCAGGTAGTGGTCGCCGACGTCGCGCAGGTCCGACAAGGACACCTCGCGCAACCGCGAGCGCCACTCGTCCGGGGGAGGGTTGGCCGGCGCGCGGACGAAGCTGCCGCCGCTGCGCCCGCGCCGCGTCTCGACCAGCCCCTGCTGCCGCAAGGCCACCAGCGCTTCCCGGACGGTCACGGTCGAGACGCCGAACTGCGCGCTGAGGTCGGCTTCGCTCGGCAGCTGCTCCTGGTCGGCGAGCAGGCCGAGCGTGATGGCGTCGGCCAGCCGCGCCGCCACCGCCTCCGCCCGGCCGACCTGGCCGAGCGGCGCGAACATGGCGGACCGCGCGCTGTGCGACATGCCCTTGCGCATCGTGACCCTTCGCCTCGCCGGCAACCCGTTCGCACCAATCTTGCCTGATCCCCTTGTCCTATTACATATGGACTTATATGTTTTAGCCTCCCGACCGCAGCCAGGAGGCACCGTGCACGAGCTGAAGCACTACGTCGGCGGCGCGTACGTCGAGTCCAAGTCGGGCCGGACGGCGGAGATCATCGACCCGGTCACCGGGCGCCCCTACTGCACCGCGCCGATCGCCGGACCCGAGGACGTCGACAACGCGCTCCAGGTCGCCGCGACCGCGTTCGAGACCTGGCGCGCGACGACGCCGGCCCAGCGCCAGCTCGCGCTGCTGAAGATCGCCGACGCCCTCGAAGCCCGCGCCGACGAGGTCGTCCGCGTCGAATCCGCGAACACCGGCAAGCCGATCGCGCTGACCATGGCCGAAGAGATCCCGATGATCCTGGACCAGGTCCGCTTCTTCGCGGGCGCCGCGCGCGTGCTCGAAGGCCGGTCCGCCGGCGAGTACATGGAGGGCCACACCTCCTTCGTCCGCCGCGAGCCCGTCGGCGTGTGCGCCCAGGTCACGCCGTGGAACTACCCGCTGCTGATGGCCATCTGGAAGATCGCGCCCGCGCTCGCGGCCGGCAACACGGTCGTGCTCAAGCCGTCCGACACGACGCCGGCGTCGACGCTGCTGCTCGCCGAGATCGCCGGCGAGTTCCTGCCGCCGGGCGTGTTCAACGTCGTCTGCGGCGACCGCGACACCGGTCGCGCGCTGGTCGAGCACGACATCCCGGCGATGGTGTCGATCACCGGCTCGGTCCGGGCCGGCATCGAAGTCGCGCGCAGTGCCGCCAACGACGTCAAGCGCGTCCACCTCGAACTGGGCGGCAAGGCACCGGTCATCGTCTTCGCCGACGCGGACCTCGAAGCCGCCGCCGAAGCCATCGCCGTCGCCGGGTACTTCAACGCCGGCCAGGACTGCACCGCCGCCACCCGCGTGCTCGTCGCCGACGAAGTCCACGACACCTTCGTCGCGGCACTCGCCCGGCAGGCCGAGAACACGAAGACCGGCAAGCCCGACGACGAAGACGTCGCCTACGGACCGCTCAACAACGCGGCCCAGCTGGAAAAAGTGTCCGGGTTCATCGACCGGCTGCCGGAGCACGCGACCGTCCACTGTGGAGGACACCGTGCCGGCGAAGAGGGCTACTTCTACGAGGCCACCGTCGTCTCCGGGCTTCGCCAGGACGACGAGATGAGCCAGGACGAAATCTTCGGCCCGGTCATCACCGTCCAGCGGTTCGCCGGCGAAACCGAGGCGCTGAAGTCGGCGAACGCCGTCCAGTACGGCCTCGCGTCCTCGGTCTGGACCCGCGACCACCAGCGCGCAATGCGCCTGGCCGCGAAGCTCGACTTCGGCTGCGTCTGGATCAACACCCACATCCCCCTGGTGGCCGAGATGCCGCACGGCGGGTTCAAGAAGTCCGGCTACGGCAAGGACCTCTCGCTGTACGGCCTCGAGGACTACACCCGCGTCAAGCACGTGATGAGCGCACTGTGAGGGTCGCCGTGCCGAACCAATCGCCCAACCAAGCACCGTCCGAGACGCGGGAAGAGCCCGCGGCGCCGGAAAGCACGCGCCCGGCGATCCGGCTTTCCGGGCTGCGCAAGCACTTCGGCGACGTCCACGCGGTCGACGGCGTCGACCTCGACATCCCGCCCGGCGAGTTCTTCTCCATGCTCGGCCCGTCCGGCTCCGGCAAGACGACGGTGCTGCGCATGATCGCCGGCTTCGAGCTGCCCACCGAGGGCACGATCGAGCTGGAAGGCCGGGACGTCAGCCGCCTCGCGCCGTTCGAGCGCGACGTCAACACAGTGTTCCAGGACTACGCGCTGTTCCCGCACATGACCGTGCAGCAGAACGTCGAGTACGGCCTGCGCGTCAAGCGCGTCCCGAAGCAGCAACGCCGGGAGCGCGCGCTCGAAGCGCTGAAGACGGTGCGGCTGGAGGACTACGGCTCGCGCAAGCCCGCGCAGCTGTCCGGCGGGCAGCGCCAGCGCGTCGCGCTCGCCCGCGCGCTGGTCAACCGGCCCAAGGTGCTGCTGCTCGACGAGCCGCTCGGCGCGCTCGACCTCAAGCTGCGCCAGGCCATGCAGCTGGAGCTCAAGCAGATCCAGCGCGACGTCGGCATCACGTTCGTCTTCGTCACCCACGACCAGGACGAAGCCCTCACCATGAGCGACCGCATCGCGGTGTTCAACGACGGCAAGATCGAGCAGGTCGGGACGCCCGAAGAGGTCTACGAACGCCCTGCCAGCGCGTTCGTCGCCGGGTTCGTCGGCACGTCCAACCTGCTGGGCGGCCGCGGCGCCGAGTCCGTGATCGGGCGGCCGGGGCTGTTCAGCATCCGGCCGGAGAAGATCCGCATCGACGGCGAACTGTCCGAGCCCGCCGCGGCCGGGCACACCAGCGCGACCGGCACGGTCACCGACGTCGTCTACGCCGGGGCGACCGTGCGGTACGCCGTCGCCCTCGACGCCGGCGGGCGGCTTTCGGTCGTCCGGCAGAACGTCGACGACACGGCTTTCGCCGACGGGCGCGTCCGCCTGAGCTGGCGAAACGAACACAGCTTCCAGGTCAGTGACATCCGGGGCTTCGCCCCGGGGCCGGGGGGGCCGCCACCCGGAGCCCCCGAAAAGCGCCAGTAGTTCCTCGAAAGGGTTGCCATGAAGAACAGGAAGACGCGGCTTGCCGGGATTCTCGGCGCCAGCCTGCTGTTGGCTGCATGTGGCACGTCGGGCACGAGTTCGTCCGCGCCGCCCGGCGCGCAGGGCTTCACCCCGCCGAAGCTCGAAGCCCTGAAGGCGCTCGGGCAGCCGGAGGGCCAGCTGAACGTGCTGGCCTGGCCGGGGTACGCGGAGAACGGCTCGAACGACCCGAAGGTCAACTGGGTGACGCCGTTCGAGCAGCAGACCGGCTGCAAGGTGAACGTCAAGCCGTTCGGCACGTCCGACGAAGCCGTGACGCTGATGAAAACCGGGCAGTACGACGTCGTGTCCGCCTCGGGTGACGCGTCGCTGCGGCTGGTGGCGTCCGGCGACGCCGAGCCGGTGAACACCGCGCTCGTCCCGAACTACGCCGACGTCCAGCCATTCCTCAAGGACAAGTCCTGGAACAGCGTCGGCGGCGTCTCCTACGGCATCCCCCACGGCTGGGGCGCCAACCTGCTGACCTGGCGCACCGACAAGGTGACGCCGGCACCGGCGTCGTGGTCGGTCATGTTCGACGCGAACTCGCCCTACAAGGGCAAGGTGATCGCCTACGACTCGCCGATCTACATCGCCGACGCCGCGCTGTACCTGCAGGCGCACCAGCCCGACCTGGGCATCAAGAACCCGTACGCCCTGGACGACAAGCAGTTCACCGCCGCCGTCAACCTGCTCAAGCAGCAGCGGCCGCTGGTGAGCGAGTACTGGTCGGACTACCTCAAGGAGTCGCAGGCCCTGAAGAACGCCGACGCCGTCGTCGGGACCGCCTGGCAGGTCACGATCAACCTGACCAAGGGCGAGGGCGCGCCGCTGGAGGCGGCCGTGCCGAGCGAGGGCGCGACCGGGTGGTCGGACACCTGGATGGTCGCGGCGAAGTCCGCGCACAAGACGTGCGCGTACAAGTGGCTCGACTACATCATCAGCCCGAAGGTCAACGCCCAGGTCGCCGAGTACTTCGGCGAGGCGCCGGCCAACCCGAAGGCGTGCGCGGAGATGACCGACAAGACGCTCTGCGACACCTACCACGCCAACGACGCCGGCTACGCGGCGAAGATCGCGTACTGGACCACGCCGATCCAGCAGTGCCTCGACGGCCGCACGGACGTCAAGTGCAAGGACTACGGCGAGTGGACGAAGGCCTGGACCGAGATCAAGGGCTGACCCCGGACTCCGGGAGCGGCGGGCTGTGTCCCCCCACTCCGCCCGCCGCTCCCGGACCTGTTCTTGCGAGGTGTGATGACCGCCGTTTCCGCCTTCTTCTACCGGAAACCCAAACTGCGCCTGAGTTTCCTGCTGTCGGCCCCGCTGCTCTGGCTCGGCCTGGCCTACCTGGGCGCGCTCGCCGCGCTGTTCGTCACGGCGTTCTGGCACACCGACAGTTTCACCGGCCAGGTCGTCATCGAATGGTCGATGGACAACTTCAAGACGCTGTTCACCGACGCGGTGTACCGCACGATCACCTTCCGCACGGTCGGGATCGCGGCGCTGGTCACGGTGATCGACGCGGTCGTCGCGTTCCCCATGGCGTACGCGATGGCCAAGCTCGCTTCGCCGCGGGCGCAACGCATCCTCGTGATCGCGGTGATGACCCCGCTGTGGGCGAGCTACTTGGTGAAGGCGTACGCGTGGCGGTCGATGTTGTCCGGCAACGGCGCGCTCAGCTCGATTTCGCCCGGTTACGGCGTCACGGCGACGATAATCACGCTGTCGTACCTGTGGCTGCCGTACATGATCCTGCCGATCTACGCAGGTCTCGACCGGCTGCCGGATTCCCTTGTGGACGCTTCCGGTGACCTCGGCGCGCGCTCGTTCCGGACGTTCCGCTCGGTGATCCTGCCGCTGACGTTCCCGGCGATCGTGGCCGGCTCGATCTTCACGTTCTCGCTGTCCCTGGGCGACTACATCGCGGTGAAGATCGTCGGCGGCACGTCCCAGATGCTCGGCAACGTCGTCTACGACAATATCGGCGCGGCCAACAACCTCCCGTTCGCGGCGACGGTGGCCACGGTGCCGGTCGTGATCATGCTCGTGTACTTGGCCGCGGTGCGCCGCACCGGCGCGCTCGACAACCTCTAGGAGCGCTCATGCGAACGCTGTTGTGGACGGCGCTGGGGCTCGGGCTGGCGGTGATCTACTTCCCGCTGGTGGTGGTGCTGCTCAACTCGTTCAACGCGGACACGACGTTCGGCTGGCCACCGTCGAGCTTCACACTGGAGTGGTGGAGCCGCGCGACGTCCAACGAAGGGGCGCTGCACGCGCTGTGGACGAGCGTCCAGGCCGGCCTGGCGGCGACGGCCATCGCGCTGGTGCTGGGCACGATGGCGGCGTTCGCGTTGCAGCGCTACCGGTTCTTCGGGCGCAACCCGGTGTCGCTGCTGATCATCTTGCCGATCGCGCTGCCGGGCATCGTGACGGGCATCGCGCTGAACAACGCGTTCCGGACGATCTTGGGCATCAACCTGGGCTTGCTGACGGCGATCATCGCGCACGCGACGTTCTGCATCGTGGTGGTGTTCAACAACGTCGTGGCGCGGTTGCGCCGGATGGGCGGCAGCCTGGAGGAGGCGTCGATGGACCTGGGCGCGACGGGCTTCACGACGTTCCGGCTGGTGACGTTCCCGATGCTGCGTTCGGCGCTGCTGGCAGGGGGATTGCTGGCGTTCGCGCTGTCGTTCGACGAGATCATCGTGACGACGTTCACGCTGGGCACGGGCATGGAGACGCTCCCGATCTGGATCTACAACAACCTGTTCCGCCCCAACCAGGCACCGATCGTGAACGTGGTGGCGGCGGTACTGATCGTGGTGTCGACGGTCCCGGTGTACTTGGCACAGAGGTTGTCCGGCGACACGGCATCGGGCGGCCGGCTGTGAGCAGCCAGCCGTAAACGGGAAGCCGGCAGAGCAAGCCGACCACGACGTCACCAGACCTCCCCCGCCCTCCTCCCAAGCCGCTTTTCAGTCGACGACCGGGTTTGTCAAGGCACGCTTTCCCGCCTTGACAAACCCGGGCGGCGACGGACAATCCGAACGGAGGGCGGGGGAGGTTGGACCCGCCAAGCCGCGGGAGAGCAGTGGCAGCCAAGCCGCGGTAGACCTCTGCCGCGGCAAAAAGCAAAAGACTGTCCTCGCCGGACGGGCAGGCTCCGGGATGACCGGGGCTTTTCGAGTCTCGTCACCTTCTCGGGTGGGTCGCTGGGTGGTCGTCCCGTCGCCTGAACGAGGCCTATCACTTTGAGCCGGGCCCGCAAGCCTGGCATGCTCCCTCGCCTTGGGCAGTCCGTTGCGGGCCCGGCTCAAAGTGATTTGACGGCCTCAGGCGACGGGATGACCACCCAGCTTCTCTTGTGGGTCGCGCTACGCGCGGAACGCGTCCGTTGCCGCTCGGAGGGCTGCCAGCACCCCAGGGTCGGTCACCGCGTGTCCGGCGCCCTCCAGGAGCTTCAGCTCCGAACCCGGCCAGGCCCGGTGCAGTTCGTACGCCGTGGTTGGCGGGCACACGATGTCGTAGCGCCCCTGCACCAGCACGCCCGGGATGCCCGTGAGCTTGCCCGCGTCGCGGATCAGCTGGCCGTCCTCCAGCCAGGCGCCGTGGCGGAAGTAGTGGACTGCCAGCCTCGCGAACGTCAGCGCGAACGCCGGGTTCGCGTACTGGCGGACGAACGACTCCTGCGGCTGCACGGAAACCGTCGCGCCCTCCCAGGTGCTCCACGCCACCGCCGCCCGATGGCGGACTTCCTCGTCGGGGTCCTCGAGCAGGGTGGCGTACGCGGCCAGCGGGTCGTCCCGCAGGGAAACCGGGATCGGCGCCAGGAAGGCCTCCCACTCGCGTGGGAACAGGTTCGCGGCCCCGCCGCGGTAGATCCAGTCCAGCTCGCTCTGCCGCACGGTGAACACACCCCGCAGGATGATTTCGCTGACGCGCGAAGGGTGCGTCTCGGCGTAGGCGAGCGCGAGGGTCGCGCCCCACGAACCGCCGAAGAGCTGCCAGCGCTCGATGCCGAGCCGCTCGCGCAGCTGCTCCATGTCGGAAACCAGGTGCCACAACGTGTTCGCGCGCAGGTCGTCCGCTCCCGGTGTCGACTGGCCGGATCCCCGCTGGTCGAACAGGACGATCCGGTAGGCCGCCGGGTCGAAGTGCCGCCGGGCCATCGGTGCGATCCCGCTGCCGGGCCCGCCGTGGAGCACCACCACCGGCTTCCCGGCCGGGTTGCCCGCCTCCTGGCACCGGATCCGGTGGCCGTCGCCGACGTCCAGGAACCCTTCGGCGCGCGGGGGAATCGGCGGGTACAGCTCGTCCATGCCCGACACTCTGCCGGAGGGTCCTGGCCGTCGCCCCGACACCCCGCCGCCGAGAGCCGGGACGACGACCAAGAAGGTGGGAGCCCGCCCCCGCCGCCGGGCTGAGCGGGCTCCCGTCCAGGGGGTCAGCCGCTCGAAGCGGCCGGGTTCGACGAGAAGAGACCGCCGGCAATCCGCACACGCAACATTCCCGTCCTCCTCGTCGAGGGTCCGAATCTTCGTCGTGGCGGCGACGGGCTAAACGCTAAGCCACACCCCGAACGTCAGTCAAGAACATGATTGAAGTTCATATATGTGAACGTGCGCTGAGAGGACGCTGAGCGCCGCGGTGCCCCTTGCCCGGGGTTAACGAATGGGCCGGTACGTTCCGGTGTCGGGGTTTCGAAAAGCCGTACGGAAAGGCACGGAATGTCCGCGGTGACCTATCTCGAGGCGATTGTCGTCGGCGCCTTGCAGGGGGTGTCGGAATTGTTTCCGGTGTCCAGTCTCGGCCACAGCATCCTGCTGCCCGCCTGGCTCGGCGGCTCGTGGCAGCGCGACCTGAGCATCGGCAAGGATTCGCCGTACCTGGCGGTGCTCGTCGCGATGCACGTCGCCACCGCGCTGGCGCTCGTGCTGTTCTTCCGGAAGGACTGGGTGCGGATCATCCGGGGCCTGTGGACGTCGGTCCGGCACCGCGAAGTCCGCACGCCCGACCAGCGGCTCGCGTGGCTGCTCGTGCTCGCCACCATCCCGGTCGGGCTGGCCGGCCTGCTGCTCGAAGGGCTGCTGCGCGACTTCCTCGGCAAGCCGGTGCCGTCGGCGATCTTCCTCGCGCTCAACGGCGGAGTCCTTTACGCCGCCGAGAAGTTCTCGCGCGCGAAACCCGCCGAAGAAGCGGACACTGTGGACTTCTCGACCGAGGAGACGCTCGTCATGCGGGCCGTCACCGTCGAGGAGCGGACCGACGTCCGGCTGGCGAAGCTGCGCGTCGGCGAAGCCGTGTTGATCGGCGCGGCGCAGATCCTCGCGCTGCTGCCCGGCATCAGCCGCTCCGGCATCACGATGGTCGCCGGCCTGCGCCGCGGGCTCGGGCACGAGGACGCCGCGCGCTTCGCGTTCCTCCTCGCCACCCCGGTCATCCTCGCGGCGGGGGTGCTCAAGATGCCGACGCTGTTCGCCCCGGAAAACCACGCCTCGCTCGGCCCGGCCCTCGCCGGAAGCCTCGTCGCCGGGGTCGCTTCGTACATTTCCGTCCGTTTCCTCACCGGATACTTCGAAACGCGCACTCTGACCCCGTTCGCCATTTACTGCGTGGTCGCCGGAATCGGCAGCCTGCTCTTCTTCGCGGTGTGACGTGCTCGACGTCCCGGCGCTGGTCGCCGTCCTCGTCCTCGGCACGCTCTACGTCCGCGCCGCCCGCGGCCGCGCGTGGCCGCCGGGCCGCACGACGGCGTTCCTCGCCGGGCTGGCGACGATCTTGCTGGTCACCTGCTCGCCACTGGCGGTCTACGACCGGACGTTCTTCTGGGTCCGCGCGGTCCAGACGATCACGCTGCTGATGATCACGCCGTTGCTGCTCGCGCTGGGCTCGCCGATCAGGCTCCTGCTCGACACCGTCCCGGCGCCGTGGCTGCGGCGGCACGGCCGCGGCCCGCTCGCCCGCGCGCTGACGTTCCCGCCGGTCGTCACGCTCGCCCTGGTCGTGCCGGTGCTGGTCCTCTACCTGACTCCGCTCTACGACCTCGTGCTGCGCTCCTCGATCGCCGACGGCGTGGTCCGCGTGGCGCTGGTGCTGGCCGGGTTCGGCTATTTCTGGACGCGTCTCGGCCTCGACCCGACGCCGCGGCGCGACCCGCACCTGGTGTCGGTGTGGATCGCGTTCACCGAGGTGATCTTCGATGGCGCGCTCGGCCTGGTGCTGTGGCTGGGCCCGCTGCTCGCGCCGGCGCACTACGCGGCCGCGCACCCGGGCTACGGCCCGGACCCCCGCACCGACCAGATCATCGGCGCGGGGGTGCTGTGGATCGGCGGTGACGTCGCCGGCCTGCCGTTCGTCGTCGCGTTGTTCGTGCGGTGGGCCCGCGACGACGAACGGCGCGCGAAGCAGATCGACGCCCGGCTGGACGAAGCTCCCGCGACCGGGTTGTGGTGGGAAAACGACCCGGCACTCGCCGAGCGGTTCAAGCGCCGGTGACCGAGGTGGTCAAGCGCCCCAATGTGGCCTTCGGTGCGTCAGACGCACCCAAGGCGGCCTTCGGTGCGTCAGACGCAACCAAGGCCACATTGGGGCGCTCGCGGTTAGTCGTGGAAAGCGTGTTCCGGAGCCGGGAACTCGCCGCGGCGGACGTCCTCCGCGAAGGCCGTCGCCGCGTTCTGCAGCACCGTCGCGACGTCGGCGTACCGCTTGACGAACCGCGGGGCCTTGCCGCGCCGCAGCCCGGCCATGTCCTGCCAGACGAGCACCTGCGCGTCGCAGTCCGGGCCGGCGCCGATGCCGACCGTCGGGATCTTCAGCTCCGCCGTGACGCGCTTGGCGGCCTCGGCGGGCACCATCTCCATCACCACCGCGAACGCCCCGGCCTCCTGCAGCGCCAGCGCGTCGGCGAGCAGCACGTCCGCCGCTTCGCCGCGCCCCTGCACCCGGTAGCCGCCGAGGTTGTGCTCACTCTGCGGGGTGAACCCGATGTGACCCATGACCGGCACGCCCGCCGACGTCAGCGCCTCGACGTGCGCGGCGAACCGCCGGCCGCCTTCGAGCTTGACGGCGTGCGCGCGGCCCTCTTTCATGAACCGCACCGAGGTTTCCAGCGCCTGCTGCGGCGAGAGCTGGTAGGAGCCGAACGGCAGGTCGGCGACCACGAGGGCCCGCTTGACCGACCGGGTCACCGCCCGTACCAGCGGCAGCAGCTCGTCGACCGTCACCGGCAGCGAGGTGTCGTAGCCGAAGACGTTGTTGGCCGCGGAGTCGCCGACGAGCAGCACGGGGATCCCGGCCTCGTCGAACAGCGCGGCGGTGTACATGTCGTAGGCGGTGAGCATGGGCCACGGCTCGCCGCGTTCCTTGAGCTCACGCAGGTGGTGGACGCGGACCTTCCGGCCCGGCGCCGGCTTGGGCGCGGATCCGGTGCCGTAGGGGGCGGGTTCTTCGGCGCTGGCAGACATCGTCGTCGACCGTCCTTCCCTCGAGGCCTCGGTGAGGTCCCCGGGTCGTGGAGCAGAGGCGCCTTGAAGCGTGACACGCCCCCGGAGCGGCCCCAACCCCGTGCGACCAGCTTCACACCCCCGGGTAGCAGGGGTCGTCAGCCTTCAGGTTGATGCCGGGGGACAACCAACCTGTGTTCACTTACGTCAATAAGCAGGCATGACCACCGATCGGCCGCGAAAGGCGACGAAAGCAACGATGGGAACCCTCGCGAGCACGCGCCCGCGCCTGCCGGCCTGGAAGGCGAAGGCGGGCGGCATCGTCGCGACCGTGGTCCAGCTGGCCGCGGTGTTCTCGGTGCTCCTCCTGTTCACGAACGGCCCGCACGGGCGCCTGCTCAACGGCATCGACATGGCCTTCTCCAGCCTGAGCGTGCCGACGAGCGCGAGCCTGGTGATGGTGCTGCTGCTGGTCGTCCTGGGCGGGGCGCTGCGCCGACGCAAGAAGGCCGCGCTGTACACGCTGGTGCTGTTCCAGGTCGCCGGGCTGGTGCTCACGCTGGCCCTGCAGGCGACGCTGCTGTGGTCGCCCGAGCTGCTCTCGCTCGGGTCGCGGCAGGTGCGGCACATCCCGGTCCAGCTGTGGGCCCTCACGGTCGCCGACGTCCTGTCGGTCGTCCTGATCTTCTTCCTGCTCGCCCTGCGCCCGGCGTTCCCGGCCCGGCTCGCGCCGAGCGCCTGGCGCGACGGCCTGACCATGCTGTTCGGCGGGTTCACCGCGGTCATCCTGGTCGGCTGGGCACTCGCGGAAGCGTTCCCCGGCCACCTCGGCGACTCGTGGGAGCGGTTCGCCTGGGTCGTCAACCACGCCACCGGCGAGAACCTCCAGCTGCGCCGGATCGGGGTCGGGGAGGGGCCGGCCTGGCTCGACGTCTTGCTCGACCTCGGCGCCACCGCCGTCGCCACCGCGGCGCTGTACCAGCTCTTCCGCGGCGTGCGCAGCCGTCGCCTGCGTACGGACGAAGAAGAGCTTCGCGTGCGCAAGCTGCTCGCCGACCACGGCGAGGACGACTCCCTCGGCTACTTCGCGACCCGGCGGGACAAGAGCGTCGTCTTCGCGCCGAACGGCCGCGCGGCGGTGACCTACCGCGTGCTCGGCGGCACCAGCGTCGCCAGCGCCGACCCGGTCGGCGACCCCGAGGCGTGGCCGGACGCCGTGCGCGCGTGGCTCGACGAGACGCGCACGTACGGCTGGACGCCCGGCGTGCTCGGGGCGAGCGAGCGCGGCGCGAAGGCGTACACCGACGCGGGCCTGCGCGCCCTGGAGATCGGCGACGAAGCGGTGCTCGACGTCCGCGAGTTCAGCCTCGCCGGCCCGGAGCGACGCTCGGTACGCCAGGCCGTGAAGCGCATCGAGCGCGCCGGCTACACGTCGAAAGTCCGCCGGCACGGCGAGATCCCCGACGACGAGATGGCCGAGCTGCTCGCCCGCGCCCAGGCCTGGCGCGGTGCCGAGACCGAACGCGGGTTCTCGATGGCACTGGGCCGCCTCGGCGACCCGAGCGACGGCCGCAGCGTGATGGTCGAGGCCTACGACGCCCAAGGCGACCTGCGCGGCCTGCTGTCGTTCGTGCCGTGGGGCCGGCGCGGACTCTCGCTCGACCTCATGCGCCGCGACCGCGACGCCGAGAACGGCCTCAACGAGTACATGATCGCCGAGGTCGTCGCGGCCGGGCAGCACCTGGGCGCGCAGCGGATCTCGCTCAACTTCGCCATGTTCCGCGCGGTCTTCTCCGAGGGCGAGCGGATCGGGGCCGGGCCGGTCCTGCGGGCCTGGAAGGGGATCCTGAGCGTCGCTTCGCGGTTCTTCCAGCTGGAGTCGCTGTACCGGTCCAACGCCAAGTACGGGCCGGACTGGGAGCCGCGGTTCCTCTGCTACTCCTCGGCGCGGCGGCTCCCGCGCGTCGGCATCGTCGCGGGCGCGCTCGAAGGGTTCGTCCCGACCGGGCGGTCGCGGTCGCTGCGGCTGGAGACGGTCGGCGACGACTTCGTCGCGCGCGTCCGGGAGATCGAGGAGTCCGCGGCCGTCCCGGCGGCGAAGCCGGTGCGGCGGCCGGAACAGGTCCGCGTCCGGATGGCGAAGCTGGCCAAGCTGCGCGAGGCCGGGATCGACCCGTACCCGGTCGGCTTCCGCCGGGACGACCAGATCGGCGACGTCGTCCGGAAGTTCAGCGACCTGCAGCCGGACAGCGCCACCGGCCACCGCGTCCGGATCGCCGGGCGGGTACTGGCGATGCGCACCCTCGGCGGGCTGTGCTTCGCGCGCGTCAAGGACTTCAGCGGCGAGATCCAGCTGATGCTGGAGACCGGCGAGCTCGACCTCAAGGGCTGGCGGACCGGCGTCGACCTCGGCGACCACGTCGGGGTCAGCGGCCAGGTCGTGACGTCCAAGCGCGGCGAGCTCTCGGTGCTCGTCGACGAGTGGACGGTCACCGCGAAGTGCCTGCACCCGTTGCCGGACAAGCGGAAGGGCCTCACCGACCCGGAGACGCGGGTGCGGCAGCGCTACCTCGACCTCGCGGTCAACCCGGACTCGACGAACATGCTGCGGCTGCGGTCCACGGTGGTCCGCGCGGTGCGCGACCGGCTGCACCACGCCGACTACCTCGAAGTCGAGACGCCGATGCTGCAGACGGTCCACGGTGGCGCGAACGCCCGCCCGTTCGTCACGCACATCAACGCCTACGACATGCGGATGTACCTGCGGATCGCGCCCGAGCTGTACCTCAAGCGGCTGTGCGTCGCCGGGGTCGAGCGCGTCTTCGAGCTGAACCGCAACTTCCGCAACGAAGGCGTCGACGCGACGCACAACCCCGAGTTCACGATGCTCGAGGCGTACCAGGCCTACGCCGACTACGACACCATGCGGACGCTGACGCGCGAGCTGGTCCAGCACGCGGCCGAAGCGGCGTACGGCGCCCAGATCGTGCGCCGGCCCGACGCCGACGGCAAGCTCGCCGAGCACGACATCTCCGGCGACTGGCCGGTGATCACGGTGCACGACGCCGTTTCGGCGGCCTTCGGCGAGCAGGTCGACTCGGGGACGCCGGTGGCCGAGCTGCGCCGGCTCTGCCACGCGGCGGGCGTGCCGGTCGGGGAGGACCCGAGCCACGGCGACCTGGTGCTCAAGGCGTTCGAGCACCTCGTCGAGGGCGCGACCGTGCTGCCGACCTTCTACACGGACTACCCGACCGACGTCTCGCCGCTCACCCGCCAGCACCGCGAGGACCCGCGGCTGGCCGAGCGCTGGGACCTCATCGCGTTCGGCTCCGAGGTCGGCACGGCCTACACCGAGCTGACCGACCCGGTCGAGCAGCGGCGGCGGCTGGAGGCGCAGTCCCTGCGCGCGGCCAGCGGCGACGTCGAGGCGATGGAGCTGGACGAGGACTTCCTGCTCGCCCTGGAGCACGGGATGCCGCCGACCGGCGGGCTCGGGCTGGGCGTCGACCGGCTGCTGATGATGCTCACGGGGGCCTCGATCCGCCAGACGGTCCTGTTCCCCTTCGTCCGTCCGCAGGCGTAACGACTCGATCGATCTGATCACGCTGGTACCGCCGGATCCGGCGGGGTCGCTTAATGTGTGCCTCGTGCGCACGGCTCGATTCGCCTCGGCCCTCCTCATGGGACTGGCCGTGCTGGCGTATTCGGGGTGGCTCCTGGAGTTCTTCGTGCCGACGGGCGTCTCACCGGTGCACGACCCGGTCGAGGCGCTGCTGGGCGGCCCGCCGGTGTTCCGCGTGCTGCTGGCCGTCTCGGGGGTCGCGTTCGTGCTCGCCGGGCCGCCGCTGCACCGGCTCGGCCCGGTCCAGTGGTCGGCGCGGTTCAGCTCGATCTCGGTGAGCGCGTTCGGCGTGGTCGCGCTGCTGCAGGCGGCCTACCCGGAGCACAGCGGCGTGCTCTCGTCCTTGGCGACCGTCGTGCTCGTGGTCGGCGTGCTCAGCCTGATCCTGTGGTGGCCGCCGGGCTGGCGCGCGCTCGCCGTCGCCGGGCTGGTGGTCGTGCTCCTCACCTGGGCCGCCCTCGTGCTCGCGCGGCAGCTGGACACGGCCGAGGGCGTGGTCAGCCGGGTCGAGCAGGTGGTCCGAGCGGTGCTGTACGCCGTCGGCGGGACGTACGCGTTCGTGAAGCCCGCACCCCGGCACACCCCCCGCGGCGGCCTCTGATCGCGCCGTTCGCGCCGGAATTGTCGGTGCCAGGTGGCACGATCCACGCAACGAGCGCGAAGGAGTGGATCGACATGGCGGGAAACGTGCGCCCGGTGGCCGACGAGCGGGACGGGCTGCTGAGCTTCCTGGAGCAGCAGCGGTACGTGCTGAAGCTGGCGGCACACGGGTTGACGGACGACCAGGCGAGAGCCGCGTCGACGAAGAGCTCGCTGTCGGTGGGCGGGCTGATCAAGCACGTCGCGGCCACCGAGTACAGCTGGATGGACACCGTGCTCCAGGTGCCGCAGAAGCCGTTCGCGGAGAGCATCGCGGAGTACCAGGACGCGCACCGGCTGCGTCCGGACGAGACCCTGGCGGGCGTGCTGGCCCGCTACGACGAGGTCGCGGCGCGGACGGCGGAGGTCATCGGCGGGATCGAGGACCTGGGGCAGGCGGTCCCGGTGCCGAAGGGCGTGCCGTGGTTCCCGAAGGACGTCGACGCCTGGTCGGTCCGCTGGGTCCTGCTGCACCTGATCCAGGAGACGGCCCGGCACGCCGGCCACGCGGACATCATCCGCGAGCACGTCGACGGCGCCACGGCGATGCCCTTGATGGCGGCGGCCGAGGGCTGGCCGGAGTCCCCGTTCATCAAGCCGTGGCAGCCTGCTTGAGAACTTTCAGAACAGGGTGGGCTCGTCGGCCAGGGCGCCTTCGATGACCAGCATCCGGCGTTTCGTTTCGACGCCGCCGCGGGCCGAGAAGCCGCCGTCCTTGCCGCCCGCGGCCAGGACCCGGTGGCACGGCACGATGATCGGGAACGGGTTGTGCCCCATCGCCTGCCCGACGGCCTGCGCCGACCCGGGCTGCCCGAGCCGGTGCGCGATGTCGCCGTAGGTCAGCGTCTTGCCCGGCGGGATGTTCCGCGCGATCTCGTACGCCCGGCGGTTGAACTCCGGCACCGCCGAGAAGTCCAGCGGGATCGACGCCAGGTCCGGCCGTGCGCCGCCCAGCAAGGCCACGATCCCGTCCACCGCCGCCTGAACCGCGGCCGGCGGCATTCCTTCGACCGCGTCCGGGAAGCGCTTGAGCAGCCAGGCGCGGGTGCGCGCCTGGCTGCCCTCGGGCAGGGACGTGCCGACCACGACGTCGTCGCGCCACGCGAGCCCGCAGACCCCGATCGCCGTGTCGAACACCGTGAAGCCCGTCATGCGGTCAGCCTACGACTGAAGAGGGGTACCGCCGCCGCAATTGATCGCTATGTTCGGTTCGGGCGAATCCGGAGGAGGACGTGTGCGGCGACTGATCTTGGTGACGGCGCTTCTGCTCGGCCTGATCGCCACCCCGGCCGCGGCGGATCCCCTCGTCATGCCGCACGTCGTCGTCGCGCACAACACGTGGTGGGCCGCGCTGACCGTGCAGAAAGCCGGTGGCACGGTCGTCGCCGCGTACCCGCAGATCGGCGTCGTCGTCGCGTACACGGCGAAGGACGACTTCGCCGCGAAAGTCCGGAAAACACCGGGCATCGACGCCGTCGGCGCGACGCGCACCGCGAAGATCCCGAAGGAGTTCTTCGCGCCCCGCAAGGACGTCCGCTACACCGGGCCGAACTCGCCGAACTCCGGCCTGGTCCCGCCCGAGGGCACCGCGTGGGACGTCCCGGCGCTGCACCTGCCCGAAGCGCACGAGGTCACCGACGGCAGCCGGCGCACCGTCGTCGGCGTGCTCGACGTCGGCGTCGACGACACCCATCCCGACCTCGCGCCGGCCTTCGACGCGCGGAATTCCGTGTCGTGCCTGTCCGGCTGGGCCGACCGGAGTCCCGGCGCCTGGCGGCCGACGCTCGACGGCCACGGCACGCACGTCGCGGGCACGATCGCCGCGGCCCGCAACGGATCCGGCGTCGTCGGCGTCGCGCCCGGCGTCCGCGTCGCCGCGGTGAAGCTGGCCGAGCTCGACGACACCGAGACGGCCGAGAGCATGGTCTGCGGCTTCGTCTGGGCCGCCGAACACGGCTTCGCCGTCACCAACAACAGCTACCGCTCGATCCCGTGGCGCTACAACTGCGACGACCAGCCCGACCAGGCCGCGGCGAAGCTGGCCGTCGGCCGCGCGGTCGCCTACGCCCAGCGCCGGAACGTCCTCGTGGTCGCCTCGGCGGGCAACGCCGGCATCGACCTCGACACGCGCTCGGTCGACCGCGAAAGCCCGGCCGACAGCACCCCGGTGGAACGCCGGATCGACCCGACGTGCACCCGGCTGCCGCACGAGCTCCCCGGCGTCGTCGGCACCGGCGCCCTGGACGAAAAGCTGGTCAAGGCGAGCTTCTCGAACTACTCGGCGTCCCGGATCAGCGTCGCGGCGCCCGGCGCGCGCGTGTGGTCGACCTGGCCGAACGGCGAGTACCGCTCGGCGAGCGGGACGTCGATGGCCGCGCCGCACGCGAGCGGCGTCGCCGCCCTGATCGCGAGCGAGCACCCGTGGTGGGGCGCCGAGCGGATCAAGCGCGCGCTCTACGCCACGGCGACGCCGCTGCCGTGTCCCGACGCGACCTGCACGCCGACGAAGGACGGCACGACGTACTACGGCCACGGCGTGGTCGATGCGGCGAGCGCGGTCGGCGCGGGATGATGGCGGCGTGCTCGATCACCTCGTCTACGCCGGTCCCGATCTGGCCGACGCCGTCACCCGCGTCGCCGAGCTGACCGGGGTCACCCCGGCACCCGGCGGCAGCCACCCCGGCCTCGGCACCGCCAACCACCTCGCCGACCTGGGCGCGGGGATGTACCTGGAGGTGATCGGCCCGGACCCGGCGCAACCGGAGCCGGACGCGCCCCGGCCGTTCGGCATCGACGACCTGACGGAGCCCGCGCTGGTCGCGTGGGCGGTCCGGACGACCGACCTCGACGCGACGATCGCGCAGGCCCGCGCCCACGGCTTCGACCCGGGCGACGCGCTGGAGATGTCCCGCGCGACGGCCGACGGCGAGACGCTGCACTGGCGCCTGACCCCGCCGAGTGCCCCGGGCACGCTCCGCCCGTTCCTCATCGACTGGGGCACGACCCCGCACCCGACGACCCGCGGCCTGCCGTCGCTCCCGCTGCTGATGGTGACGGCCACCCACCCGGACCCGTCCTGGGTCCACACGGCGACCGACGCGCTCGGCTTGGAGTTCCTGGTCCGCCGCACGGAAAAGGCGACCATGACGGCGGCCCTCCGTACCCCCGAAGGCCGCCAGGTCGCGTTGAGCTAGGCCTTGCCCTCGCGCCACGCGTTGGTGATCGGCAGCCGCCGGTCCCGCCCGAACGCCTTGAACGTGATCTTCGTGCCCGGCGGGTACTGGCGCCGCTTGTACTCGGCCTTGTCGACCATCCGCACCACGCGGTCGATGGTCTCCGGGTCGAACCCCGCGGAAACCAGGTCCGCGTACCCGCGGTCGCCCTCGACGTAGTCGTCGAGGATGTCGTCCAGCAGCGCGTAGTCCGGCAGCGAGTCGGAGTCCATCTGACCCGGCCGCAGCTCGGCCGACGGCGGCTTCGAGATCGAGTTCTCCGGGATCGGCGGGGTCTCGCCGTTCTTCACCGCTTCGGCGTTGCGCCACCGCGCGAGCTGCCAGACGTGCGTCTTGAAGACGTCCTTGATCGGGGCGAACGCGCCGACCGCGTCGCCGTAGATCGTGGAGTACCCGACCGCCAGCTCGGTCTTGTTGCCGGTGGCGAGTACGAGGTGACCGTCCAGGTTGGACAGTGCCATCAGGAGCATGCCGCGCGTCCGCGCCTGGATGTTCTCTTCGGCCAGGCCCGTCAGGGAAAGCTGTTCGACGTACACGCGGACCATGTCCTCGACCGGTTCGACGCGGTAGTGCGCCCCGATCCGCCGCGCGAGGTCGGCGGCGTCGTCCTTCGAGTGGTCCGACGAGTACTGCGACGGCATCGAGACGCCGTAGACGTTGTCGCCGCCCAGCGCGTCCGCCGCGAGGGCCGCGCAGACCGCCGAGTCGATGCCGCCGGAGAACCCGAACGTCACCGACGAGAAGCCGTTCTTGTGCACGTAGTCGCGCAGCCCGACGACCAGCGCGTGCCACACTTCGGCCTCGTCCGAGAGCGGCTCGCTGATCACCGGCTCGGCCGTCGGCTCGTAGGCGGGCAGGGGATCGGAGCTCAGGACGCCGCGCCGGACGTGCAGTCCTTCCAGCTCGCCGTCGCCGGCGTGACCGCCCGCGGTCAGGTCCATGTCGAGCACGGACAGGTGCTCGACGAACTGCGGCGCCCGCGCCAGCAGCGTCCCGTCCGCGCCGACGACGAGCGAGTCGCCGTCGAAGACGAGGTCGTCCTGCCCGCCGACCTGGTTGGTGTAGACCAGCGGCGCGCCGGCTTCGGCGGCGCGGCGCGCGATGAGCGGCAGCCGCTGCTCGTCCTTCGACCGCTCGTAGGGCGACGCGTTCGGCGCGACGACCAGGTCGACGCCCGCGCGGCCCAGCGCCGAGATCGGCCCGCCGTCCTGCCAGATGTCCTCGCAGACGACCATGCCGATGTCGAGCCCGTGGAAGCGGACGACGTCGAGCGTGGTGCCCGGCTTGAACCAGCGGTGCTCGTCGAAGACGCCGTAGTTCGGGAGGTGGTGCTTGAACTGCCGCGCGACGACCTCGCCGCGGTAGAGGGCGGCGGCCGCGTCGCGCGGGCCGGCCTCGTCGAGGTCGAGGTACCCGACGTAGGTGAGCACCTCACCGCAGCCGGCGTCGTCGAGGCGGTGCGCCAGCGACTCGAGACCCTGCCGGGACGCGGCGGCGAACGTCTTGCGCAGCGAAAGGTCCTCGACGGGGTAGCCGGTCAGCGACATCTCGGGAAAGACGACCACGTGCGCGCCGGCCTCGGCGGCCCGGCGGGTCCAGGAGACGTGCAGGTCGGCGTTGCCGTCGAGGTCGCCGACGGTGGGGTTGACCTGGGCGAGCGCGATGCGCAGTTGCGGCATGCCGCCATTCTGTCCCACCGTCACCCGGGAGGCCGAGCGAATGTGGGCGAAATGCCACGCTAGGTCGACGCGACCGCGTCCCGGTGCTTGAGCTTCGCCATCCGGCCGTCCCGGCGGTGCCAGACGATGCCCTCGTACTCCGGGTGCGCGAGCAGCCACGCCATCAGCCCGTCGAAGTCGCGCGGGACGCCGGCGAACTCCTGCGCGGTCGCGTGCGGGACCAGCCGGTGCGCGCCGAGCTTCTCCGGATCGCCGTTGACCTTCGGCCCGCACAGTTCGTACGTGCCGGGCGCCGCACCGGCAAGCCGCTCCTGCGCCTCCTCGAAGAACTTCGCGAACGCCGACTGCTCGACCGGCTCCCAGCCGACGGTCTTCCCGGTTTCGGGGTCGGTCTGCACGGCCTCGAACCCGTCAGGCGGGGTCTTGCCCGCCTTCACCTCGCGTCGCGCCCACCAGGTCCCGGACTCGTCGAGCCGGACGCAGGTGCCGTCGTACTTGCGGGTGGGCACGCCTTCGCCGTCGAGCACCCACTGGCACTCGGGGTGCACTTCGCGCGTGACGCGCCGAAGGTCTTCGGGATCGCGCCGGAACAGCGTCGGGATCTTGCGCATGGGCCCATCCTTCCGGCCGGGGCAACCGAGAAAACCCCCGCCCGGACCAACCGGACGGGGGTTTTCGCCGAAGAGCGCTACTTCCGCTTGATCATGCTCCGGACCTTCTTGATGGTCTGCTCGAAGTCGGAGTCGAACGGGTTGTCGTGCACCAGGTAGGTCCACGTCGTGTTGGCCCGCCGGACGCCCGCCTCGCCGAGGTCGATGCCCTCGTCGGTCAGCTCCGCCTCTTCGAGCGTCTTCGCCGCCCGCGAGTCGGCCTCGCCGATGATCTTGTGGAACTCGGGGATCGCCGCGCGGTGGAACTCGTCCAGCGGCGTCTCGCGGGCCAGCGCGCGCAGGTGGATGCTCTCGCGGACGTCGGTCAGGTACGCCAGGTGGTCCGACCAGAGCTGGTCGATGTGGAACAGCAGCACCTCGCGGCACATCTGCTCCAGCTTGTCCTGGTCGTCGAGCTTCTCCTTCAGCTCGGCGAACTTCTCCGGGTGCGCCTTCTCCAACTGCTCCGCCGCGTACGCGGTGCGAAGCACCTTGTCGCGGTGCACCAGCAGGTCACGCCGCTGCCGCTCGATCAGCCGCGTGTAGCGCCACGTGTTGCGGTGGATCTCCAGGTCGACGCCCTCGGCGACGCGCTGGGCGTGGTTGAGCTGCCGCAGCGCCGCCGGGTCGGTGATCTCGCCGGTCTCCTCGTCGTCGACGATGCCCTCGGGCACGTCCGGCGCGTTCGACAGCACGAGTTCGTCGTTCAGGCTCGCGAAGAAGATCGCGCTGCCCGGGTCGCCCTGGCGGCCGGAGCGGCCGCGCAGCTGGCCGTCGAGGCGGCTCGACGGGTACCGCGCGGTGCCGATGACGTGCAGCCCGCCCAGCTCGACGACCTCATCGCGGGTGGCGCCGTCGGTGCCGCCCAGCCGGATGTCGGTACCGCGGCCGGCCATCTGCGTGGACACGGTGACCGCGCCCTTCTTGCCGGCCTCGGCGATGATCGCGGCCTCTTCGGCGTCGTTGCGCGCGTTGAGCACGACGCACTCGAGGTCGACCTTCGCCAGCTTCTCGGCCAGCTCTTCGGACTCGGCGACGTCCTGGGTGCCGACGAGGATCGGCCGCCCGGTCTCGTGGACCGTGCGGATCTCCTCCTCGATCGCCCGCAGCTTCTGCGACGGCGACGCGAAGATCCGGTCCTCGAGGTCCTCGCGGATGTTCGGCGTGTTCGGCGGGATGACCGCGACCTCGAGCTCGTAGAACTCGCGCAGCTGCTCGGCGACGGCGACCGCGGTACCGGTCATGCCGGCGACCTCGGGGTAGCGCGCGAGCAGCGCCTGGACGGTGATCGAGTCCAGGATCTCGCCGCGGTCGGTCGCGGTGACCTGCTCCTTCGCTTCGACGGCGGCCTGGAGGCCGTCCGGCCAGCGCTGCAGCTCGGCGACGCGGCCGCGGGCGGCGTTGATGAGCTGGACCTTGCCGTCGCGGACCAGGTAGTCGACGTCGCGGGTGAGCAGCGCGTGCGCGTGCAGGGCGACGTTCACCGCGGGAAGCCGGTCGGACGCCGTCTCGCCGTAGAGGTCGTCGACCTCCAGCCCGAGCGACTTCGCGACGACGGACGCGCCGGCGTCGGTCAGCCAGGCGTTGCGGCCCTCGCTGTCGGTTTCGTAGTGCAGGTTGAGCCGCAGCCGCCGGACGACCTTCGCGACCTCTTCGTCGGCGTCGGTGTGGTCGATCGAACCGGCCATCACCAGCGGGACGCGGGCCTCGTCGACCAGCACCGAGTCCGCCTCGTCGACGATCGCGACCTCGGGGGCCGGCTGGACGAGGTCGTCGACGTTCGTGACCAGCCGGTCGCGCAGCACGTCGAAGCCGATCTCGGCGACGGCGCCGTACGTGACGTCCTTGGCGTACGCCTCGCGACGCTCCTCGCGGGAGTGCGCGGGCTCGACCCAGCCGACCGACACGCCGAGCAGGGCGTAGACCGGGCCCATCCACTCGGCGTCGCGGCGGGCCAGGTAGTCGTTGACCGTGACGACGTGCACGCGCTTTCCGCGGATCGCGTACCCGGCGGCCGCCAGCGCGCCGGCGAGCGTCTTGCCCTCACCGGTCTCCATCTGGACGACGTGCTTGGTGAGCAGGCCCATCGTGCCCAGCACCTGGACGTCGAACGCGCGCTCGCCGAGCGCGCGGCGGGCGGCCTCGCGGCCCAGCGCGCACACCTCGACCAGCTGGTCGTCGCCGAAGGCGGTGTCCTTCAGCTTCTCGCGGAGCTCCGTCGCGCGCTCGGTCAGCTCCGTGTCGGAGAGCTTCTCGAGCTCGGGTTCGAGCTTCTCGACCGCGGGCAGCAGTGCTTCGTAGCGGGTCAGCTCGACGCTGCCCGGCCGCTGGATGATCCGGCGGAGCTTCTTGCCCACCCGGCTGATCAGTGCTGCCACCCCTGGTCTCCCGTTCTCTCTTCGCTCGACCGGCCTGCCCCACCCAACGTGGCGGTGGTGCGTTCGAGTTCCGCGGCCGGATGGGACGATCCAACCGTGTTCCCTCATCCCAGCGCCAGGTCCGGACGTCGCCGGATCACCGCAATTGCGACATCCGTGCTGATCGCGGCCTCGCTGGCCGCCTGCACGTCCACCGGCAAGCCGGCGCCACCGGCGCCGACGACCGAGTCGCACCCCCCGTCCGGGCCGGTGCCCGCCGGGCTGGAGCGGTTCTACGGCCAGAGCCTGAGCTGGGCCGACTGCGCACCTTACGCGACGTCGGAAGACAGCAGGTCGGCGTTCCAGGCGAAAGACGTCCAGTGCGCGCGGCTGACAGTGCCGCTGGACTACGCGAAGCCGGCGGGGGACACGATCACGCTGGGCCTGCTCCGCCACAAGGCGACCGGCGACCGGATCGGCTCGCTGGTGGTCAACCCCGGCGGCCCGGGCGCGTCGGGCATGGTCGCGGCCGCCGGGCTGGTCAAGCCGGCCACGAGCACCGGCCTGGCCAAGCGCTTCGACCTGGTCGGGTTCGACCCGCGGGGGATCGGGGCGAGCCAGCCGGCCATCCACTGCCTGACCGACCAGGAGCGCGACGCCGACCGCGCCGACGACAGCGAGACCGACGGCTCGCCGTCCGGCGTCCTCAAGCAGGAAGCGCAGGAGAAGGACTTCGCCGCGAAGTGCGCCCAGCGCACCGACGACGGCACCGGGATGCTGGCCAACGTCGGCACCCGGGACGTCGTGAAGGACCTCGACGTCCTCCGGTCGGTCCTCGGCGACGAAAAGTTGACCTATCTGGGCTACTCCTACGGCACCCGGATCGGGTCGGCCTACGCCGAGGCGTTCCCGAAGAACGTCCGCGCGATGATCCTCGACGGCGCGGTCGACCCCGAGCAGGACGCGGTCGAATCGCTGGTCGCGCAGGGTCAGGGCTTCGGGACGGCGTTCACGGAGTTCGCGAAGTGGTGCGCGGCCCAGCAGGACTGCGCGCTCGGCCAGGACGCGAACGGCGCGGTCAAGGCGTTCCAGGACCTCGTCCGGCCGCTGATCGAGTTCCCGGTCCAGGTCGGCGACGGCCGCAAGCTCTCCTACGAGGACGCGACGACCGGCGTCATCCAGGCGCTCTACCAGGAGAGCCTCTGGGACACGCTGAACTCGGGCCTCAACGAGCTGCGCCAGCAGCGCGGCGCGACGCTGGAGAAGCTCGCGGACATCTACAACGAGCGCGACACCGACGGCAAGTACGGCACCACCCAGGACGCCTTCACGGCGATCCGCTGCGTCGACGACCCGCGCGTCACCGACCCGGCCGTCATCCTCAAGGCGCAGGAGGAGTACGTGAAGGTGGCGCCGTTCCTCGACGACGGCCGCCCGGCTTCGGCGGCCCGTGACGCGTGCGCGTTCTGGCCGGTGCCGAACACGTCCGAACCGCACGTGCCGAACGTGGAAGGCCTGGCGAAGACGCTGGTCATCTCGACGACCAACGACCCGGCGACGCCGTACCAGGCCGGCGTCAACCTCGCGAAGGGCCTGAAGGGCGCGCTGCTGACTTTCGAGGGCACCCAGCACACGGTGTTCCTGCAGGGAGTGAAGTGCGTGGACGAGGCAGGCGCGGACTACCTCGTCGACGGCACGGTGCCGCCGGACGGGACCCGGTGCACCGCGCAGTAGGCCTGGCCGCGCTGGCGGTCCTGCTGGCGGCGTGCACGAGCGCGCCGCCGGCCGCACCGCCGGCTTCGTCGCCCCCGCCCGACCTGGGGAAGTTCACCACGCAGAAGCTCGCGTGGACGCCGTGCGGCGACGGGCTGGACTGCGCGCACCTGACCGTGCCGCTGGACTACGCGGCACCGGACGGGAAGACCGTCACCGTCGGCCTGCTGCGGCACAAGGCCACGAAACAGCGGATCGGCTCGCTGGTCGTGAACCCCGGCGGACCTGGCGGCCAGGGCACGTCGACGGCCGCGGCGCTGGCCAAGACGCCGGCCGCGACGCCGCTGCTGGAGCGCTTCGACCTGGTCGGCTTCGACCCGCGTGGCGTGGGCACGAGCGAGCCGCGGCTCACCTGCCGCACGGACGCCGAGGTCGACGCGGACCGCGCGGCCGACATCGAGAGCGATCTGTCGCCCGCAGGTGTGAAGAAGCAACTCGCCGAGACGACCGCGTACGGCGCGAAGTGCACCGAAGGGACGAAGTACGGCAAGGAGTTCCTCGCGAACGTCGGCACCCGAGACGTCGTACGCGACCTCGACGTCCTTCGCGCCGCGCTCGGCGACGAGAAGCTGACCTACCTCGGCTATTCGTACGGGACGCAGATCGGCGCGGCCTACGCCGAGGCGTACCCGCGCAACGTCCGCGCGCTGCTGCTCGACGGCGCGGTCGACCTGGCCCAGGGGCTGGTGGAATCGCTGGTCACGCAGGCCGCGGGCTTCCAGGACGCGCTGACCGAGTTCGGCAAGTGGTGCGCGTGCCCGGTCGCCGGCAGCACCGAAGCGTTCCAGCGGCTCGTGCGTCCGCTGATCGCGAAGCCTCTCCCGGCCGGGACGCGGAAGCTGTCGTTCGAGGACGCGGTCACGGGCACGTTCGCCGGGCTTTACTCGCGCGGGGACTGGCCCGCCCTGAAGGCCGCGCTCGCGCAGGTGGCCCAGGGCAACGGCCGGACGCTGCTGGCCTTCGCCGACGACTACTACCAGCGCGACCCCGACGGCCACTACAGCGGCGCGATCGACGCGTACTTCGCGGTCCGCTGCGTCGACCACAACCGGCTGACCGACCGGGCCGAGATCGACCGCGCGCACGAGAAGATGCTGGCCGGCGCGCCCTTCCTGGCCGGCGGCACGCCGGACACGAGCGAGCTGGACATCTGCTCGACCTGGCCGGTCCCGCCGACGTCGGCCGAGCACGCGCCGCGTCCTGCCGGCCTCCCGAAGACGCTGGTCGTCTCGACCACGCACGACCCGGCGACACCCCACCAGCAGGGCATCGACCTGGCGAAGGACCTCGGCGGCGTCCTGCTCACCCACGAAGGCGTCCAGCACACGGTGTTCCTGCAGGGCAACGGCTGCGTGGACCGCGCGGGCATCGCGTACCTCATCGACGGAACGGCCGCCGAAACCCGCTGCTAGCCGACGTCGGCCGGTTCGTTCTGCTTGGTGAGCGACAGTTCGATCATCACCGGGCTGAGGTGGTCGCCGGCCGGCGGGATCTGCACCCACAGGCGCGCGAACCGCCGCGGCCCGTCGGCCGAAACCCAGACCTTGACGATGACGTCGGCGGCGACCTGAGGCAGCACGCTGTGCGCGACGGCCGCGGGCACCTTGCCGCCGACGCGCAGGGCGGCGGCGCCGTCAACGTTCTCGCGGCCCTCGGTCTTCGCGTCGGTGACGCCGTCGAGCAGCCGTTTCAACCCGGCCGACGGCCCGAGGAACGTGCCGACGTCGTACATCGGCGGGATCCGGCCGTGCCCGACGTCGGGGTCGGTGGTGACTTCGCCGTTCCGGACGGTGAAGCGGAACTTGGTGTGGCCTTCGCCGTCCTGGATGTCGGCCGTGCCGGTCGCGGCCCCGCCACCGTCGAGGGTCGCGTCGCCCTCGATCAGCCGGAGCGGGAAGCCCGGCAGCACGCCGTTGACGCCGGCCGCGAAGTGCACGCTCCGGACCGAGGCGAACGATGTCGCCGCGTCGCGGACCAGCTCGGACCCCGCCGGGAACGGCCCGCGCGTGTCCGGCGATCCGGTGCAGCCCGCCGTCAGCAGGAGCACGAGCAAGAGGGCGAAGCGGCGCATCCCCCGAGCCTACTGTTGGCCCGATTCTTTCGTACGCTGTCCTTCCGGCCACTTTCGACGTCTCGCGCGCGCGGCGAAACTGCGTAGGTGACTGTTGAGACCCGCCCTGCCCCGAAGCTGCACCGCGCCTGGCTCATCGCCGGTGCCGCCTTCGTCGCGCTGCTCGCCTCCGCCGGCTTCCGCTCCGCCCCCGGCGTCCTCATCGACCCGCTGCACGAGGAGTTCGGCTGGTCCACCGCCACGATCAGCTCGGCCGTCTCGGTCAACCTCGTCCTCTACGGCCTCTTCGCGCCCTTCGCGGCGGCGCTGATGGAGCGGTTCGGCATCCGCCGCGTCTCGGCGACGGCGTTGTTCGTCATCGCCGTCGGCGCGGCCGGCACGGTCTTCATGAGCGCGAGCTGGCAGCTGATCCTGTTCTGGGGCGTGTTCATCGGCGCGGGCACGGGCTCGATGGCCATGAGCTTCGCCGCGACGGTGGCGACCCGGTGGTTCGTCCGCAGCCGTGGCGTCGTCACCGGCGTGCTGACCGCGGCGGGCGCGACCGGCCAGCTGATCTTCCTGCCGCTGATCGCCAACCTCGCGGTGGGCTCGGGCTGGCGGACGGCGTCGCTGGTGATCGCGATCGCCGCGCTGGCCGTCGTCCCGGTGGTCCTGCTCGTCATCCGCGACCACCCGGCCGACGTCGGCACCACGGCCTACGGCGCGCCCGCCGACGCCGAGGTCGCGCGCCCGGCGTCGAAGACCGGCTCGGCCCGCCGGGCGCTTTCGGTGCTGGGGCAAGCCGCGAAGACGCGCACGTTCTGGCTCCTGGCGGTCGGCTTCGCGATCTGCGGCGCGACGACGAACGGCCTGGTCGGTACCCACTTCGTCCCGGCCGCGCACGACCACGGCATGCCCCAGACGACGGCAGCGAGCCTGCTCGCCCTGGTCGGCGTCTTCGACGTCGTCGGGACGATCTTCTCGGGCTGGCTCACCGACCGCGTGGACCCGCGCATCCTGCTCGGCGTCTACTACGCGCTTCGCGGCCTCTCGCTGGCACTGCTGCCGCAGCTGTTCACGGACTCGGTGCAGCCGAGCATGTGGGCGTTCATCCTGTTCTACGGCCTCGACTGGGTGGCCACGGTCCCGCCGACGGTCGCGCTCTGCGTCCGCGCGTTCGGCGACGCCGGCCCGATCGTGTTCGGCTGGGTCTTCGCCAGCCACCAGCTGGGCGCGGCGTTCGCGGCGTCGGCCGCCGGCCTGGTCCGCGACCAGCTCGGCAACTACGACGTGGCCTGGTACTCGGCGGCGGTCCTGGCGGTGCTCGCGTCGGTCGCGTCGCTGGCCATCAGCCGCGCGAAGAAGCCCGTTCCGGTGCTCGCGACGTGACTTGGTCAACCCCGGCGCGTCGTGAAACATCCCGTTAACACGCTGTCGTTAGGGTGCGGCCATGGATCGCCAGCAGGAATTCGTGCTCCGCACGCTCGAGGAGCGCGACATCCGTTTCGTCCGTCTCTGGTTCACCGATGTGCTGGGGTTCCTCAAGTCCGTCGCGGTCGCGCCGGCGGAGCTCGAAGGCGCTTTCAACGACGGCATCGGCTTCGACGGCTCGGCCATCGAAGGCTTCGCGCGCGTCTACGAATCGGACATGGTCGCCAAGCCCGACCCGGCCACGTTCCAGGTCCTGCCGTGGGAAACCCCCGACGGCGGCCCGTACTCGGCCCGCATGTTCTGCGACATCGCGATGCCGGACGGCTCGCCGTCGTGGGCCGACCCGCGGCACGTCCTGCGCCGCCAGCTGTCGAAGGCGGCCGAAGCCGGCTTCACCTGCTACGTCCACCCCGAGATCGAGTTCTTCCTGCTCTCGACCATGCCCGACGACGGCAGCGAGCCGGAGCCCGCGGACAACGGCGGCTACTTCGACCAGGCCAGCCACGCCACGGCGACGCACTTCCGCCGCCACGCCATCGAGACCCTCGAGGCGATGGGCATCTCGGTCGAGTTCAGCCACCACGAAGGGGCACCGGGCCAGCAGGAGATCGACCTCCGCTACGCCGACGCGCTGACGATGGCCGACAACGTGATGACGTTCCGCTACGTCGTCAAGGAGGTCGCGCTGACCCAGGGCGTGCGCGCGACGTTCATGCCCAAGCCGTTCACCGACCAGCCCGGCTCGGGGATGCACACCCACGTCAGCCTGTTCGAAGGCGACCGCAACGCCTTCTACGACGCCGAGGACCCGCACGAGCTGTCGGAGACCGGCAAGGCCTTCGTCGCCGGCGTGCTGCACCACGCCAAGGAGATCTCCGCGGTCACGAACCAGTGGGTGAACTCCTACAAACGCCTGATCAGCGGCAGTGAGGCCCCGACGACCGTCTCGTGGGGCCGCGCGAACCGCTCGGCGCTCGTCCGCGTCCCGATGTATTCACCCGGAAAGGCGTCATCCCGACGGGTGGAGATCCGTACCCTGGACTCGGCGTGCAACCCGTACCTGGCGTACTCGGTCATCCTGGCCGCCGGGCTCAAGGGGATCGAGAAGGGCTACGAGCTGCCGCCACCCGCCGAGGACAACATCTGGCAGCTGAGCGACGCCGAGCGGCGCGCCGCCGGGTACGCCCAGCTGCCGCAGAACCTGGGGGAGGCGCTGTCCGAGATGGAGAAGTCCGAGCTCCTGCCGGAAGCGCTCGGCGAGCACGTCTACGACTTCTTCCTCCGGAACAAGCGCGTGGAGTGGGACAACTACCGCAGCGCGGTCACCCCGTACGAACTCCGAACCCTCCTGCCGGTGCTCTGATGGGGCGGCGGCCGGCACTCCTCGTCCTGCTGGCCGCCGTACTCCTGCTCGTCCCCACCGCACCCGCCGCGTCGGCGTCCGGACGCTTCGACCTCGACTCCGCCGACATCCCGGCGCTGCAGGCCCGGATGGCGTCCGGCCGGCTCACCGCGGTGGGCCTGACCAGCGCGTACCTCGAGCGGATCCACCGGCTCGACGGCAAGGTCAACGCGGTCCTGGCGCTCAACCCGTCGGCGTTGCGACAGGCTTTCGAAAGCGATGCCCGGCGTCGGTCCCACCGCCTCCGGGGACCACTCGACGGCATCCCGGTGCTGGTCAAGGACAACGTCGACACCCGCGACCAGTGGACGACCGCCGGGTCGCGCGCCCTGCGCAGCTACCCGGCGAAGGACGCCACGCTGATCACCCGGTTGCGCGACGCCGGCGCGGTGATCCTGGGCAAGGCGAACCTCTCCGAATGGGCGAACTTCCGCGCCGCGAAACCGACGTCCGGCTGGTCGGGCGTGGGTGGGCAGACGAACAACCCGTACGTGCTGGACCGCAACCCGTGCGGGTCGTCCGCCGGGTCCGCGGCCGGCGTCGCCGCGTCGCTGGCGCAGGTCGCGATCGGTTCGGAGACCGACGGTTCGATCGTCTGCCCCGCCGGCATGACGGCGACGGTCGGCCACAAACCCAGCCTCGGCCTGGTCAGCCGCACCGGCGTGGTGCCGATCTCCGCCGAGCAGGACACCGCCGGGCCGATCGCCCGCAACGTCGTCGACGTGGCTTTGACGCTGTCGGTCCTGCAAGGGCGGGACCCGGCGGACCCGGCCACTTCGACGTATCCGAGCAGCCAGCCGACGGACTACGCGAAGCTGCTTCGGCCGGGTGTGCTGCGCGGCGCGCGGATCGGGTTGTGGCGGCTGCCGGTGCTCGGCCCGGCGACGGACGCGATCATGACGTCCGCCCGGAATTCCCTGGTCGAGGCCGGCGCGACGGTCGTCGAGGTGACCCCGCCCTACCAGGCCCGGCTCCTGGAGCTGGAGTTCCCGGCGCTGCTCACGGAGTTCCACCGCGACATCGACGCCTACCTCGCGACCCGCCCGGCCGGCCCGCGGAACCTGGCCGACCTGATCGCCTACAACCGGGCGGACCCGCTGGAGCGGACGTGCTTCGCCGGTCAGGAGCTGTTCGAGCAGGCACTGGCCGCGCCGCCGCCGACCGACCCCGGCTACCTGGCCGGCCGCGCCGAGCTGTCGGACCTCGCGCGGCGGTCGCTCGACGAGACCCTGGCGAAGCACCACCTCGACGCGATCGCGTCGCCGACCAACCCGCCGGCGTGGAAGACCGACTGCGCGGTGGGGGACAACGACGTGATCCCGTCGTCGACCCCGGCCGCGGTCGCGGGCTACCCGGACGTGACCGTGCCGGCGGGGTTCGCCGGAGCGCTCCCGGTGGGCATCTCGTTCATGGGTGCCCGGTGGTCGGACGCCCGGATGCTCGCGCTCGCGGCGGACTTCTCGAGGGTGGCTCCGGCCCGTGTCCCGCCGCGCTACCTGGCGACCCTGCCGTCGTAGGGCACTGGATACGCTCTGACCTGCGACAATGGCGTTAAGTGACCCCCCTGTTCGGGACCGGTTTCGGGGCATGTAATCTTCTCTTCGTCGCCAGGAACACCGGGTCGCCCCGGGGCCGCAAGCCCCGAAGATCCGGCCGGGCCGAGCGGGTTGACACCGCGGATCGGACCGGGTAATGTTCAGCGTCGGCCCACGAGCGGCCGCCGAATCCCTACGACTAACATCGTAGGCTGAGGCATGCTCGACCAAAAGCTTTGAATATCGCTTGGAACAACTGCCGAGGATAAAGCCGCTGATAAGGCGGTGAATCCGGAGTGTGTTGCTTGAGAACTCAACAGTGTGCTAGTGAACTAAGCCAGTAGAGCTTATGTATTGAACCTCGTATGAGGTTCCT
>NZ_JBDLYJ010000008.1:0-432518 GCF_051337345.1 Amycolatopsis sp. MEPSY49
CGCCACCATCGTCGACGCCGACACCCCGCTGGACACCCTGTTCCTGCTGGCCCACGGCAAAGTCACCCAGCACGGCCGCGGCGAATACGGCGACGAAACCCACCTCGGCACCGTCACCGACGGCGACCACTTCGGCGCCGAACTCCTCGCCCGCGACGACGCGACGTGGTCGTTCACCGCCCGCGCCGCGACGCGCGTCATCGCGCTGGTGCTCCCGGCCGCGGCTTACGCCCGGCTCAACGGTCGGTCCGAACCGCTGCGGACGCACGTCGCCGAAGCCCTTGCGCGGCCGCGGAAACCGGCGAACAAGGCCGGTGAGGCCGCCATCGACCTGTCCGCCGGGCACGACGGCGAACCAATCCTGTCCGGCACGTACGTCGACTACGACCCCTCGCCGCGCGAGTACGAATTGGCCGTCGCGCAAACCGTGCTGCGCGTCCACAACCGCGTCACGGATCTCTACAACAACCCGATGAACCAGCTCGAGCAACAGCTGCGGCTGACCGTGGAAGCGTTGCGGGAACGGCAGGAGCACGACCTGGTCACCAACACCGACTTCGGGCTCCTGCACAACGCCGACCTCAAACACCGCCTCACCACCCGCACCGGGCCGCCCACCCCGCTGGACCTCGACGACCTGCTTTGCCGGCGCCGCAAGACGAAGTTCTTCCTCGCCCACCCCCGCGCGATCGCCGCGTTCGGCCGCGAATGCACCCGGACCCGTGTCTACCCCGACACCACCCTCCTCGACGGCAAACGCGTCATGGCCTGGCGCGGGGTCCCGATCCTGCCGTGCGACAAAATCCCGATCACCGACACGGGTGTGACGTCGATCCTGGCGATGCGGACGGGTGAGGACGACGCCGGCGTGATCGGGCTGCGGCCGAAGTCCCTGCCGGACGAATACCGGCCCGGCTTGAACGTCCGGTTCCTGGGCATCAACGATCGGGCCGTGACGTCCTATTTGGTCAGTGCCTACCACTCGGCCGCGGTGCTGGTGCCGGACGCGCTCGGCGTGCTCGACGACGTCGAGGTCGGCCGCTCATGACGACCATGGACTCCCGGACCGCCGCCCGGCCGCTCACCGACGTCCTCGCGTGGAGCAAGGGCCTGGTCGATCCGGCGTTGCGCGCCTCGGCCGAGCGGCTGCCCGACGCGATGCGGCGGATCGCCGGCTACCACTTCGGGTGGGAGGACGCGCGGGGCGAGCCGTCGGCCGCGGACGGCGGCAAAGCGCTGCGGCCGGCTCTCGTGTTGCTGTGCGCGGAAGCCGCCGGCGGCGATCCCGCGGCCGCCGTGCCCGCCGCCGTCGCGGTCGAGCTGGTGCACAACTTCTCGCTGCTGCACGACGACGTCATGGACGGCGACACCACCCGGCGGCACCGGCCGACGGCGTGGACGGTGTTCGGCACCGGGCCCGCGGTGCTCGCCGGCGACGCGTTGCTGAGCGTGGCGTTCGAGCAGCTGACGCCGGAGGGCGCGAAGCTGCTGTCCCAGGGCGTGCTGGATCTGCTGGAAGGCCAGGCGGCCGACGTGGACTTCGAGCAGCGCGACGACGTCACGCCGGCGGAGTGCGTCCGGATGGCGAACGGCAAGACGGCGGCCCTGATCGGGGCAGCGTGCCAGCTGGGCGCGTTGCTCGCCGGGCGGCCGGAGGCGGTGGCGCGGTTCGGGGAGTTCGGCCGGTCGGTCGGGCTGGCGTTCCAGCACGTCGACGACCTGCTCGGCATCTGGGGCGACCCCGCTTCGACGGGGAAGCCGGTGTTCTCTGACCTGCAGAACCGCAAGAAGTCGCTGCCGGTGGTGACGGCGTTGGCATCGGGCACGGCGGCGGGCGCGGAGCTGGCGGCGTTGTACGCGGGGACGGATCCGTTCACCGACGCGGAGCTGGCCCGCGCCGCTTCGCTCGTGGATGAAGCGGGCGGCCGCCAGTGGAGCCAGGCCCAGGCCGCGGCGTTGGTGGCGAAAGGGTTGCGGGACTTGGCGGCGGTCAATCCGGTGCCCCGGCCGGCGGCGGAGCTGGCGGCGTTGGCCCGGCTGATCACGACCCGCACGCACTGAGGGAGGGGTCGCGGGGCCGGAGTCGCGGCGCCGGGATCGCGAGCCCGGGATCGCGAGGCCAGAGCCGCGAGACCGGGATCCCGGGACCGGAGTCGCGAGGCCGGAGTCGCGGGGAGGGCCGGCCGGGGCGGGGCCACCCACCCGCTTGATCGGCGGGGCGGCCGGCGGGCCGAGTTCGCCGAGCCGGTTTCGCCGGACCAGGGCCGCGAGCGGGCGGGGCAGCGCCCGCCCACCCCGTCCGATCAGCCGGCGGGCCGGCGGAGCCGACTCAATCGGCGAGGCAGCCCCTGCCACCCCGGCCGTCACTTGCCGGGTCGGGTCAAGCCGTCCTTGTCGGCGTCCAGGCTCAAGATGTTCTTGTCGGTGTCCCCCAGCGCCTTCGTGACCTGCGCCGACGCCGGCGATGTCGACAAGTCGAGAAGGCGGATCGGGGCGTCGAGCTTGATGTAGGTCGGGATGTACTCGGCCTTGTCGACCTTCCACCGGTCCCCGTCCCGCACGAACCGGAACCGAGCCGCCGCGCCCTCCTCCGTGTCGCCGCGCGGCTCCGAATGGCGGGCCACGCTGTTGCCGAGGCCGTACGCCACCCACTTGCCGCCGATCTTCTCGAACGGCTGGACCACGTGCGCGTGGTGGCCGACGATCAGGTCGACGTCGTCCGACGCCAGGATCTTCTTCGCCTGCGACCGCTGCTCGGCCGTCGGGTCGTGCTGGTACTCCACGCCCCAGTGCAGGCTCGCGATCACGACCTGCGCCCCCGCCTCACGTGCCTTGCGGGCCGACGCCAGGACGTCGTCGACGTCGATCTGGTTGGCCAGCCACGGCTTGCCCGCCGGGACCTTGATCCCGTTGAACCCGAACGCGTACGAAACCTGCGCGACCTTCACGCCGTTGACGTCCAGGATCAGCGGTTTCGCCGCCTCCGCCGCCGACCGCGCCGAGCCGGTGTGCTTGATCCCGGTCTCGTCGAGCTTGTCCAGCGTCCGCTTCACGCCGTCGGCGCCCTGGTCGATCGTGTGGTTCGACGACGTCGAGCACGTGTCGTAGCCGGTGTCCTTGAGCGCGTCCGCGATCTCCGGCGGCGCGCTGAACGACGGGTACCCGCTGTACGGCCCGCCTTCCGGCGCCAGCGGCGTCTCGAGGTGGCAGATCCCCAGGTCGGCGCCGGAAATCAGCGGCTTGATCCCGGCCAGCAGCGGCCGGTAGTCGATCTTCCCGCCGCCGTCGGCCTCGGCCTGCTCGGTCAGTGCGGGGTGGATCAGGACGTCGCCGGTCGCGACGACGCTGAAGGAGCCCTCCGGGGCAGCAGCCGAAGAAGACGGAGTCTCGGGAAAGGGCGTCGGCGCCGGGCCGGACTGCGGCGGGCTGCTGCAGGCGGCCACCAGGACGGCGACCCCGGCGAGCGCGGCGACGCGGTGCTTCGTCATCGGGTCCCCCTAACGTGGTCCGGCCATCCTGCCAGCCGGGCGAAACCGGCAGAGACGGCATCCCGGTCACCAAAAACTTCCACCACAGTCGACAACACCGATCAGAACATTCGCACAGGACAAAACCGGACAACGCGCAGGACAGCAGGGAAAAAATACGATAAATGACACCCACTCGTGCCACGATGCAACTACGGAGAGTAGGTCTCGCTCCGCTAACTGCGGCTTGACGCTCCACGAACGGGTGTTTTGTAATACCAGTCACTCCGCGGCGCCCGCGCGCGCCACTCGACCCCCGGCCTCCTTGGGAGCAACGATGTCCCCACACTCGCACAGGCTGCGCGCCTGGAGCGCTGTTGGTTGTTGTTTGATTTCCGGTGTCCTGCTGGCTTCGTGCTCCTCGGGCAAAGACACCGCCGCGCCGCAGCAGCAGGCGCCCGCGAACGGCAAGATCACCCTCTACTACCTGCAGAAACAGGGTGACCAGCAGTACTTCGTCGAGCAGGCGCAAGGGGCGCAGGAGAAGGCGAAGGAGCTCGGCGTCGAGCTCAAGGTCGTCAACCTCGGCAACGACGCCAACAAGGCGATCAGCGAACTCGACGCCGCGGTCGCGCAGGGCGCCAACGGCGTCGCCATCGTCGTCCCCGACCAGGCCATCGGCCCGCAGGTGATCGACAAGGCCAAGAGCGCGGGCATCCCGCTGATCGCCTCCGACGACGTCATCAAGGACGGCACCGGCGCGAAGGCCCCGTTCGTCGGCTTCAACGGCAGCCAGATGGGCGACTCGGTCGGCACCGAGGCGGGCAAGCTGTTCAAGGCGGCCGGCTGGACCGCCGCCGACACGAAGATCATCAGCGCCTACAAGCAGGACCTGTCCGTCTGCACCGACCGCGTCGGCGCCGCGAAGTCGGCGTTCGCCAAGGCCGCGGGCGCCGACGTCCAGGTGATCGACGTCGGCACCGACAACACCCCGGTCGACGCGCAGAACCGCTCCGGCGCGGTGATCGGCTCCAACCCCGGCGTCAAGCACTGGGTCGTCTGGGGCTGCAACGACGAGAACGAGACCGGCGTGGTGACCGCGCTGGCCAACTCCGGCGTGCAGGCGAGCAACATCATCGGCGTCGGGCTCGGCGCGTACCTCGACTGCAAGGACTGGGCCGCGGGCAAGGACACCGGCAACAAGTCCGCGCTCTACATCTCCGGCGCCGAGGTCGGCCGCTCGGCGATCCAGGTCCTCGTCGACAAGGTGAAGAACGGCAAGGAGCTGCCCGCGGAGACGATCGCGAAGACCACGATCGTCAACAAGGACAACTACAAGCAGGCCGGCGTCAACTGCACCTGACCGCACCCCCGGGCCCGGAGCTTTCACGTGAAAGCTGCGCTTTGCACCGCAAAGCTGCACTTTCACGTGAAAGTGCGGGCCGGGCTCCGCCGTACGGAAGGCGACCATGTCCTCCTCTCCTCCCGCGCTCGCCGTCGAGGGCATCGGCAAGCGCTTCTCCGGCGTCACCGCCCTCGACGACGTCTCGCTGGAGTTCCGCTCCGGCGAGGTGCTCGCGCTGATGGGCGAGAACGGCGCCGGGAAGTCGACGCTGCTGCGCGTCCTCTCCGGCGACCAGGGCCCCGACGACGGCCGGCTCCTCCTGGACGGCACCGAGGTCGCGTTCGACACCCCGCGCGCGGCGATGGCCGCCGGGGTCCGCGTGATCTACCAGGAACCCGAGATCATCCCGCACGTTTCGGTGGCGGAGAACGTCTTCGTCGGCGAACTCCCCGCGAAGGCGCGCGTCTTCAACCGCCGCACGCTGATGAAGGCGACGCACGACGCGCTCGTCGAGTACGGCTTCGAAGGCGTCCTTAACCCGGCCACGCTCGGCGTCGCCCTCTCCCCCGCGCAGCGCCAGCTCGTCGAGATCCTGCGCGTCCTCACCGCGGCCACGCCGCCGAAGGTGATCGCGTTCGACGAGCCGACGTCGTCGCTGTCGGAACACGAAGTCGAGGCGCTCTTCCGGCTGATCGGACGGCTGCGCGACAGCGGCGTCGCGGTCGTCTACGTCTCGCACCGGATGAAGGAGATCTTCCAGCTCGCCGACCGCGTCGCCGTGCTGCGCGACGGGAAGCTCGTCGGCGTCCAGCAGGTCGCGGAGACCGACGAGCCCGGCCTGGTGCGGATGATGATCGGCCGCGACCTCTCGGCCCTCGAGCGCCGCGTCACGCAGGACACCGGCGACGTCGTGCTGAAGCTCGACGACGTCACGACCGACGACGTCACCGGCATCTCTCTGCAGGTCCGCGCGGGCGAGGTCGTCTGCCTGGCCGGTCTGGTCGGCGCCGGACGCTCGGAGCTGGCTCGTGCGATCGTCGGTGACCTGCCGATCCGGTCCGGGACCGTCACGCTCGACGGGAAGCGCCTTCGCGCGCACAACCCGGGTGACGCCGTGAAGGCGGGAATCGGTTTCGCGCCCGAAGAGCGCAAGACGGACGCGTTGCTCATGCAGCGGTCCGTACGCGACAACGTCTCCATCGCCGTCCTCGACCGGCTTCGCCGCTTCCGTGTGGTGAAGCGCGCGAAGGAACGCGCGCTCGTCGAGGAGTACGTACGCGAGCTTCGCGTGCGGACGCCGTCGATGGAGCAGGAAGTCCGCAAGCTGTCCGGCGGCAACCAGCAGAAGGCCGTCCTCGCGCGCTGGCTCGCGCGGCGGCCGAAGCTGCTGATCCTCGACGAGCCGACGCGCGGGGTCGACGTCGGCGCGAAGGCCGAGATCTACCGGATCATCGACGGCCTCGCCGCGGAAGGCATCGCGCTGCTGGTCATCTCCTCCGACCTGCCCGAGGTGCTGACGCTCGCCGACCGCATCCTCGTCATGCGGGCCGGGCGCCTGGCCGGCGAGATCGGCCGCGAAGAGGCGACCGAGGAAGCCGTGCTGACCCTCGCCATCCCCGAAACCGAACCAGCCGTGGAAGAAGCCCAGGAGATCGGCGCATGAGTACCCCCACCAAGGAAACCTCGGCCCCCGCCGCTCCGGCGCAACCTAGCGCCGCGCGCCGCGTGCTCACCGGCATCGGCGTGCAGAACTCGAGCCTGATCATCACGCTGATCGCGTTGATCGTCCTGCTGAGCATCCTGAACGACAACTTCCTGCGCACCAACAACCTGCTGCTCATCGGCAGCGCGATCACCATCATGGGGCTGCTGGCCCTGGTCCAGACGCTGGTGATCATCCTGGGCGCGCTGGACATCTCGGTCGGCTCGATGGCCGGGCTCGCGTCGGTCATCTCCGCGATGGTGTTCACCTCGACCGGCAACGCCGAGGTCGGCATCCTCGCCGCGATCGGCATCGGCATCGTCTGCGGCCTGATCAACGGCATGATCATCATCTTCGGCCGGGTCAACCCGGTCGTCGCGACGCTGGCCATGCTCGCCACCTACAAGGGTGTCGCACAGGTCATCTCGGACGGCAAGTCGCAGGGCTACACCGGCGGCGACGACCTGTTCATCTTCCTGGCCAAGGGATCCGTGCTCGGGCTGCCGTCGCTGGTGTGGGTGTTCCTGATCGTCGCGGCGCTGCTGCACTTCCTGCTGAAGTACACCGACATCGGCCGCAACGTCTACGCCATCGGCGGCAACGACACCGCGGCGCGGCTGGCGGGCATCAACATCAACCGGTACATCATCGGCGTCTACGCGCTGGCCGGCGTGGTCGCCGCGGTCGCGGGCATCCTGATCACCGCGCGGACCGGCTCGGGCCAGCCGGTGTCCGGGTCCGAGGGCCTGGAGCTGCAGGCCGTCACCGGCGCCGCGCTCGGCGGCACGATGCTCAAGGGCGGCCGCGGGTCGATCATTTCGACGGTGCTCGCGGTGGTCATCCTGGGCGTGCTCGACAACGGCATGTCCGGGCTGGGCATCAACCCGTTCTGGCAGAACGTCGCCCACGGCGCCCTGCTCGTGATCGCGGTCGTGCTGCAGCAGCTGCGCAGCGGGGAGCGTCGCGTCGGCCTGCCCGAGTGAATCTCCACGCGCGCATCGTGGACGAGCTGGGCAGGCTCATCGTCGAAGGCGTCCTCGGGGACGGGCAGCCGCTCGTCCCCGAGGAGCTCGGCCGGCGCTTCGCGGCGTCCCGGACCGTGGTCCGCGAGGCGCTGCGCGTGCTGGAGTCCAAGGGCATGGTCACGGCGCGGCCGCGGGTCGGCACGTGGACGCTGCCGCCCGACGCGTGGGACGCGATCGACCCCGACGTCATCGCCTGGCGCGTCAACGGCCCCGACCGGCCGCGGCACCTGCGTGAGCTGGCGGAACTGCGGCTGGCGATCGAACCGCAGGCCGCGCGGATGGCCGCGCAGCACCGGCGTCCTGACGAACTTTCGGCAATGGCCGCGGCGTACGAACTGATGGCGGACGCGGTCGAGCAGGCCGACGCGGAAGCGTTCCACGCCGCCGATTCGCGGTTCCACGCGGCGCTGATCCGCGCGTCCGGCAACGCGCTGATCGCCCAGCTGCACGTCCCGGTCGTGGCGGCGCTGCGAGCGCACGGCGAGCCGCTGGAGCTGGTCGCGCATTCCCGCGTGCTGACGCTGGTGCTGGCGAAGAACGCCGACGGGGCCGAGTCGGCGGCCCGCCGGCTGCTGGAAACCGTTGCGCCGTACCGCTCACCGGCACCTTGACACGCCCAGCGGGAAGCGCTTCACTCGCTGCGACCGACCCGCCGCCATGAGGTGCTGAAACATTAGGGGCTTCGCCCCAGCCGGGGGCTCCGCCACCCGGACCCCCGCAACTGATCGTGGAGGAGGACGCTTCCATGCGTTTCCCGGGTATTCGTGGTTTCGGCGTGCTCGCGGCCGCGGCCGTGGCGGGCAGTCTTATGACGGCGCCGGTCGCTTCCGCCGCCGTTTCCTGCGCCGTCGCGGACGAAATGGTCGCCGCGGGCAACTACTGGGCGGCGAACGGGACGAACCCCGGCCCGGCCGACTGGCAGAACGCGACGTTCCACGTCGGCAACCTGGCCTTGGTCCGGACCACCGGCCAGTCCAACCACAAGACGTACCCGTGGGCCCAGGCCAACGGCTACCAGCTGCCGCTCGACCCGAAGCGGCCGTTCTTCCCGGACAACCAGGCGGCCGGCGAGGCGTACCTGGACCTGTACACGTACTTCCACCCGGAGATCCCGCTCGACTCGATCCGCACGCGCATTCGCGACGAGGTGGCTTCCGTGCAGGCGGGCCACCGGGACTACTGGAACTACGTGGACGCGCTGAACATGGCGATGCCGTCGTTCGCGCGGATGAGCCTGATCGACCACAATTCGTCCTATTTGGACGCGATGGACCAGTTGTTCTCGTCTTCCGAGCACAAGCTGTTCAACGAGTTCACCGGCCTCTGGTACCGCGACGAGCGGTTCAAGGGTTCGGGCGTGTTCTGGTCGCGCGGCAACGGCTGGGCCTTGGCGGCGCTGACGAAGGTGCTGCAGGTGCTCCCGGCCGACGACCCGCACCGGCCGGAGTACCTGCGGGTGTTCAAGAAGATGGCGTTCTCGTTGTCCTTGCTGCAGCGGCGTGACGGCTTCTGGAATTCCGACCTGCTGAACCCGTGGGACCACGGCGGCCCGGAGACGAGCGGCACGGCGTTCTTCACGTACGGCATCGGCTGGGGCATCACGGCGGGCATCCTGGACGCGGCCCGCTACCGCCCGGTGGTGGACAAGGCGTGGACGGCGCTGTCGACGAAGGCGTTGCAGGCCAACGGGTTGGTGGGTTACGTCCAGCCGGTGGGCGACCGCCCGGCGACGGCGCACGCGACCGACACGTCGGCGTTCGGCGTGGGGGCGTTCCTGCTGGCGGGCCAGGAAGTGGCGAAGCTGCAGGGCTGCTCGGCGGAGTAGGCCCTACTTCAGGCAGTCCCCGGGATCGCCGCGGGTCAGGGCCGGGTCCGACTGGGGGAAGGTGCGCGCGACGCCGGGGCCGCTCGTCCGGTGCTCGAAGCGGACCGTCACCCGGCCGTGGCCCGCGCCCTGGACCCAGCCTGTTCCGTACTCGGAATGGACCACGTCGTCGCCCTGGCGCCACTCCGATGGCGGTGCTGCCACCGGCGCCGGGGCCGCGACCACCGTCGACGTCGAAGGCACCGAAGGTGCCGCCAGGGTGAACAGCGCGTCCTGGTGCGGCACCGACAGCCCGCTGTACGCCACCCCCGCCAGGCGGATCCCGCCGAACTCCGCCGGGTCGAGCAACAGCCGCTCCGCGACCGCCGACAGCTCCGTCAAGTCGTCCGTCGGGGCGGAGATCGTTTCCGAGCGGGTCACCGTGTGCATGTCCGTGTGGCGCAGCTTGATCACCACCGTCCGCGCCACCCGCTCGGCCTTCACCAGCCGCTTGTGCGCCCCCACCGCGATGCGCCGGACTTCCGTCCGAAGCGTGGCCAGGTCGATGATGTCCGTGTCGAACGTCGTTTCCGCGCTGACCTGCTTGGTCTCGCCGCGGTCGGCCACCGGGCGGTCGTCGAAGCCCGTCGCCAGGCGGCGCAGGTCGCGGCCGACCACGCCGCCCAGCGTGGCCACCGCGTCCTGTTCGGACAGTGCCGCCAGCTGCCCGAGCGTCTGGACGCCGATGAACCGCAGCTTCCCCTCCGCCACCGGCCCGATCCCCCACAGCGCCTGCACCGGCAGCGGCGCGAGGAACTCGCGTTCGGTGCCCTGCGGCACCACCAGCAGGCCGTCCGGCTTGGCCTCGTCGGAGGCGATCTTGGCGATCTGCTTGCCGTTGCCCGCGCCGATCGACGCCACCAAGCCGGTTTCCGAGCGGATCCGGGCCCGCAGGGAGGCGCAAAACGCCGTGACCTCGGCCAAAGAAGCCCCCGCCAGCGAAGGCGGCTCGGCGAACGCCTCGTCGAGGGAGATCTTCTCCAGCACCGGCGCCACCGACGTCACGACGGCGAACACCTCCTGGCTGAGCCGTTCGTACACGCGGAACCGCGGTGGCACGATCACGCCGTTCGCCGGGAGCAGCCGCCGCGCCTGGGCCATCGGCATCGCCGACTTGATGCCGAACGCCCGCGATTCGTAGCTCGCGCCCGCGACGACGCCGCGGGGTCCGGTGCCGCCGACGAGCACCGGGCGCCCGGCCAGCGTCGGGCGGGTGAGCTGCTCGGCCGACGCGTAGAAGGCGTCCAGGTCGAGGTGGATCACCCAACGGGCCACGTCAGTCCCCGCCGGTGGCGTCCAGCAGCTGGTGGAGCGCCTTGGTGTAGTTCTCGAACGCCGCCCGGCCGGCCGCGGTCAGCTTGACCAGGGTGACCGGCGTGCGGTGCTCGTAGGCCTTCGTGATCTCGACGTACTCGGCGTCCTCGAGCTTGCGCAGGTGCGTCGAGAGGTTGCCCGCCGTCATGTCCAGGAGCTGCTGCAGCCGCGGGAAGGTGATCTGGTCGCCGGCGCGCAGGCCGGCGAGCGCGACCGTGACCCGCAGCCGCGCCTGGGCGTGGATGACCGGGTCGAGCTGCGGCAGCTCGCTCATCGCGACTTCTTCTCGCGGACGAAGTACACGATCGCGGCGAGCAGGAACCCGCCACCGCCGCAGACCGCCAGCACCAGGAAGTTGGCCGGGAACCCGACCAGCACGCTCAGCGCCGAGGACACGATCATCCACGCGCCGAGGCCGTACATCAGCTTGTCCTGCCAGAGCATGCCCCCGGCCAGGTACAGGGCGCCGGTGAGCAGCAGCCAGGTGCCCGACCACAGCAGGGACACCTGGTCGGAGGAGAGCGCCTGGAACTGCGTGATCCGGACGTCGACGACCGTCAGCCCGACCGACGTGAGCGCCCAGCTGTAGCCGTACATCGCGCCGACGGTCTTCGACGGGCCGCGGATCCCCCGCCCGGCCCGGGCGCTGACGTAGCCGGTGTAGCCCATCGCGGCGACGAACAGCACCGCCACGACCACGCCGCCGACCCAGCCGGGGATGCGGCCGGTCGTCGTCGCGTAGTAGGTGAAACCCCAGCCGAGCAGCCAGGCGAGGGCCCAGGCCGCGAGCATCCGCGCCGGGCCCCCGCCCAGTTCCCGGCGGTTGCGCCGGTTCTGCTGGGCGATCAGGTTCAGCGACTCCTCCGCCGACAACGGCTCGTCGTCCACCCTCTCCGCCCTTCGTCCGCGCAGACCCCTCAGTACTGCACGGAAGCTAACACGCACCTACAGCCGCGCCGTGTCCAGCCGGAACCGGCGCACCACGATCAGCGCGGGCACGACCAGCCACCCCGCGAGCACGAGCACCGCGAGCCCCATCCCGCCGGCGTGCGCGAGGGGTTCGAGACCCACCCGGCCGAGCCAGAACGTCGGGAAGAAGTGCGCGACGGTCGCCATCCAGTCCGGGAGGACGTACAGCGGGATCCACAGGCCGCCGAGCATGCCCAGCGGCATCATCAGCGCGCCGGTGACCGCGCCGACCGTGTCACCCTTGCCGAACAGGCCGATGGCCAGGCCCAGCACGGCGAACGGGAGGACACCGAGCCACAGCGACACCAGCACCAGACCCCACTGGGCCGCCGTCATCTCGACGCCCATCGCCAGGCCCGCGAGGAACACGACGACGAGCACCGGCAGCGCCACAGCCATCGCCGAGATGACCTTGACGACCAGGTAGCCGGGGCCGCGCATCGGCGTCAGGCGTAGCTGCCGCTGCCAGCCTTCGGTGCGTTCCTGCGCCACCCGCGTGCCGGTGAACAGCGCGCCGCCGCTCGCCCCGTACGCGGCCAGGTTGATCATGGTCTGGACGTCCGACGCCAGCCCGTTCGGCGCGACGAGCTTGCCGAAGATCGAGCCGAAGAGCAGGAACATGGCCACCGGCATGCCGATGGTGAAGATCGTGAACTGGGGACTGCGGACGATCCGCTTGATCTCCAGGCTCAGGTAGGTCGTGTTCACGCGGCGGCCTCCTCGGCGGTCAGCGCCAGGAAGGCCTCTTCGAGCCCGAGCGCGGTGATTTCGATGTCGGCCGCCTGCGGGAACTGCGCCAGCAGCGCCCGGACGGCGGCGTCGGAGTCGGCGCAGGCCAGCTCGGCCCGGCCGGCGCGCAGCTGGACGGACGTGACGCCGGCGAGCCGCGCCAGGTCGCTTTCGGCGGCGCCCGGGACGGCGGCCTTGAGCACCCGCCCGGACACCGCGGCCCGGACCTCGGCGACCGGCCCGTCGGCGACGACCACGCCGTGGCGCATCAGCACGACGCGGTCGGCGTAGTCCTCGGCTTCGGCGAGGTAGTGCGTCGCGAACAGCACGGTCCGGCCGCCGGCGGCGAACTCGCGGATGGCCGCCCAGAACGCACGCCGGCCGTCGACGTCCATCGCGGCGGTCGGCTCGTCGAGCACGAGCAGCTTCGGGTCGCCGGCCAGCGCGAGGGCGAACCGGACGCGCTGGCGTTCCCCGCCGGACAGCTTGCCGCAGCGGCGTTTCACGAGGTTTTCCAGGCCCGCGCGGGCGATCACCTCGCTCGCCGGCAGCGGGTTCGCGTGCGTCGAGACGATCAGGTCGACGATCTCGCCGACCGTGACGTCGCCCAGCAGCGCGCCGTTCTGCATCATCGCGCCGACGAGCCCCCGGTCGACGGCCTCGCGCGGGTTGCCGCCCTCGACGGTGACGGCTCCCGCGTCCGGCTTGGTCAGCCCGAGCAGCATGTCGACGGTGGTCGACTTGCCCGCGCCGTTCGGCCCGAGCAGCGCGATGACCTCCCCGCGGGCGACTTCGACGGACACCCCGTCGACGGCGGTGACCCCGCCGAACCGTTTGGTCAGGCCCCGCAGCGCGAACGCCGGTCCCCCAGTCATGGCGTCCCTCCCTTCTGAACTTTGAAACGCAAACTCGACTCGCACTTTGTAACACAAAGTCCGCGTCGGTTCAAAGCCCCCGGTGTCGGAGAGCGCGAAAAACGGGGTGCCGGGCACTGGGCCCGACACCCCGTCCATGAGGGGTTTTCGCAGGTCAGCCGGTGAACCGCCCGGACACGAGACCCTGCGTCGCCGCGACGTCGGCCTTCGCCGCGGTCGGCGCCGGGGGCGTCGGCTGCGGCAGCGGGGCGCACTCGACGTCGGCCGTGCGACCCGGCTTGCGGGCCGGCAGCGCGCCGGTCGCCAGGTAGTCGGCGATCTTGTTGTCGACGCAGGCGTTGCCGCGCGGGGTGATCGCGTGGCTGGTGCCGCCCGGCTCCGCGATCAGCGAAGCGCCCGGGAAGCGGCCGCGGACCTCGAGGCTGCCCGGGTACGGCGTCGCCGCGTCGAGCGTCTCGTCGATCATCAGGACGCTCTGGACGCCCTTGCCGTCGATCTTGGTCGGCTTGCCGGCCTTCGCGGGCCAGTAGAGGCAGGGTGCGTTGAACCACGCGTTCTGCCAGGTGAAGTACGGCGCCTTGGCGAAGGTCTGCCAGCTGTCGCGCTTCCACTGGTTCCAGCTGGTCGGCCACTGGACGTCGGTGCACTGGACGGCGAGGTAGACCGCGTAGCCGTTGTCGTCGCCGCGGCCGCCGAAGGCCTCGAACAGCGACTTCCAGTTCTGCCAGTCGCCCTGGTTGACGAACCGGGACAGCGCGTCGCCCAGGAGCGTCCACCGCAGCTGGTAGTAGCTCGCCTGCTGGATGACGTCGAGGATCTCGTCCGGGCCGATCACGCCGCCGGCGGGGTTGAAGGTCGTCTTGAGCAGCTGTTCGTTGACCACGCGCTGCACGGCGGCCTGCGTCTTGCCGAGGTGGTAGACGTCGTCGTGCTGGGCGAGCCAGCCGAACCAGATGAGGATGTTCTTGTCGAAGGCGACGTCCTGGTTGAGGTTGTCGCCGTACCAGACACCGCGCGGGTCGACGGTCGAGTCGAGGACCATCCGGCGGACGTTCTTCGGGTAGAGCGTGCCGTAGACCTGGCCGAGGTAGGTGCCGTAGGAGTAGCCGTAGAAGTTCAGCTGCTTCGCCCCGAGCGCCTGGCGGATGGAGTCCATGTCCTTGACCGTGTCGGTCGTCTTCATGTTCTCCAGCAGGGCCTTCGGGTTGTTCTTCGCGCAGGCCTCGGCGTAGCCCTTCGAGCGGGCGAGCCAGGTTTTCTCGAGCTGCGGGGTGACCGGCGCGTAGACCGGCCGGTTGTAGTCCATGTAGTTCGGGTCGCAGCTCAGCGCGGGCTTGCTGGAGCCGACGCCGCGCGGGTCGAAGCCGATCCAGTCGTAGGCGTCGCCGGCGTGGTTGGGCACGCGCGGCCCACGGGTGGCGAGCAGCAGGCCGGAACCGCCGGGGCCACCGGGGTTGGTCAGCATGACGCCCTGGTACTGCGCGTCCGGGACCTTGTGCCGGACGCGGTCGACGGCGAGCTGGATCCGGTCACCGTGCGGCTTCGAGTAGTCGAGCGGCACGCTGAGGAACCCGCATTCGGCCCCGGCGGCGACGAGCGTGGGATCGGTGCACGGCCCCCAGGCGATCGTTCCGGCCTGCGGCGCGGCCTGCTCGGGCGCGGCGGTCGCGGCCGGCGCGGTGATGAGCGCGGACGCCACCGCGGCGCCGGCGACCGCGGCGAAAACGCTACGTCTCACTGATTCCTCCCTTTCCCTGCGACTTCGGGCGGGAGAACCCTAGACCCGCTCCCCGACCTTCGGGCAGGGCAAACGGGGTAGCGGCGAGGAATGCCCTACGAAAGGCGGAAATCGGATGCACCGGGCACCGAGCAGGACGTCTCCGTCCGGAGTGGACGGCCGAAGATCAGCCGTGCCGCCGGACGAAGGCCTCGATCAGCTGCTGCCGCTCCGCCGTCGTCGCCCTCTCCAGCTCCACCGTGTCGCCGTCGATCGTCACCTTGATCTTGTGCTTGCCCGCCTGGCGGCCCAGCCACTCCTTCAGCGTCTCCACCAGGCCTGGGAACACCCCGCCCGCCGCGCTGAACGCCACCACTAGCGAGCCGACCGTCACCGGGTCCGCCGCCTTCGCGCCCGCCGGTGCCTCGGCCGGCAACGCGCGCAAGTCGACGTCCAGCTCGCCCAGCTCGGCGCGCAGCCGGCGAGCGAGGCGGTCGAGCTCCTCCGCGTCCGCCTCGTCGTCCGGCTCGAGCCGCAGCAGCGCGCGCCGCGTGTCCGGTTCGGTCATGGGCGCCATGCTCCGCTCCGGAACGATCGGGGGCAAGGCCCCGATCAGGCACGGATTTCGTTGAGGTAGTTGTAGATCGTGTACCGCGTGACGTCGAGGCGGCCGGCCAGGTGGTCGACCGCGTCCTTGATCAGGAAATACCCGGCTTCGTCGAGTTCCCGGACCACCGCCGCCTTGTGCCGCTTCTTCATCAGGTCCACCGGGATCCCGGCCTTCGTCACCGCGCGGTCGACGAGGAACCGTTGCAGGCTGTCGACGTCCGGTGGGAAAGTCTCCGGCTCGCCGTTGCCGCCCGCCGAAGCCGACGCGTCCACGCTGTTGACGCACAGGCACCCGACGGCGACCCCGTCGGCGTCGCGCAGGAACAGCGTCGACGACCGGATCGCGCGGCCGTCCGGGCCGTGCGTGCGGTAGTTCGTCAGGTCCTGGGTCGTGCCGCGGCGGACCAGGCCGAGCAGCAGGTCGGTCATCGGGCCGCCGACGCTGCGGCCGGTCAGGTCGCCCGCGATGGCGACGATCGAGTCCGGCAGCCGGCTCAGGTCGTGCAGCAGCACCTCGTTGCCCGGCCCGAGCATCGCCGCGAGGCCCGGGATCGCCGGCACCAGCGCCGTCAGCACCTCGTGCGTCGTCGCGCCGGCGGCCGGAACCACCAGTGGTTCGCGCGGTTTCGTCAACGTCTCCAACGCTTCCCGGAGCAGGTCGGCGGCCGCCGCCGGGGTCGACGCGTGCGGCGACAGCCGGACGTGCTCGGGCCGCACGGTCGCCGCGATCCCCGCGTTCGCCAGCGCCGCGCCGACCTGTTCGGCGGGGTGGCCGGGCAGCGTGAACGCCAGGATTCCCGCACGGCGATCAACAGCGGAGACGACTTCGGCGCCGCAGGCCGCGAGCACCTCTTCGAACGCGCCCAGCCGCTCGGCGATCCGCGCCGCGATGGCGCCGACGCCGGCGTCCTCGACCAGTTCGAGGGCCTCGGCGAACGCGCCGGACGTGATCGGGCTGAGGTTGGAGATCGACCAGGCCTGCGCGGTCGCGTCCGGCGGGTGGATCTCGTCGTCGAACAGGCCGGGGTCGCGGGCGCCGGTCCAGCCCGACAGCACCGGGTCCATCCGGTCCAACGCGCGATCCGACAGCACCGCGAAGCCGGTCCCCCAGCCCGCGCGCAGCCACTTCTGCCCGCCGACGACCAGGACGTCGGCGACCTCCCACGGCTCCTCGACGACGCCGAAGCCCTGGATGCCGTCGACGACCAGCAGCCGGTCGCCGACGACGTCACGCAGCGCGGCGAGGTCGGCGCGGTAGCCCGTGCGGAAGTCGACCGCGCTGACGCTGACCGTCGTGATCTCCGGCGTCAACGCTTCCGCGACCCGCTCGGGCGTCACATAGCCGCTGGTCAGCCGTCGGACCCGAAGCCGTCCGGCCTGCTCGGCGCGGGCCCACGGGTAGGTGTTGGCCGGAAACTCCGACGCCGACACCAGCACTTCGCCCGAGCTGTGGAACGCGGCCTGGAACAACCCGAGGCTCGTGTTCGGGAGCAGCACGGTGTGGTCGGTGTCCGAACCGGACAGCCGCGCGGCGGCCGCCTTGGCCCGGATCTCCTGCCGCATCAACTCGTCCACAGTGGACGGACCGGCCATGGTGGCCTGGTCGAGCAGGGCGGCCGTCGTGTCGAGCACCGCGTGCGACGGCGGGCCGAACCGGGCGAAGTCGAGGTAGCCGGCGGGCTCGTCGAACTGGAGCAGGTACCGGGGCGAAATCCGCGTCACGCGAGGATCCTCGCCAGGAACTGCCGGGTGCGGTCGTGCTTCGGCGCGCTCAGCACCTCCGACGGCGGCCCGGTCTCGACGACGGCGCCGTCGGCCAGGAACACCACCTCGTCGGCGGCCTCCGCGGCGAAGCTCATCTCGTGCGTCACGACGACCATCGTCATCCCCTCCCCCGCCAACGTACTCATCACTTCCAGCACCTCCCCGACCAGCTCCGGGTCGAGCGCCGACGTCGGCTCGTCGAACAGCATCAGCTTCGGCTTCATCGCCAGCGACCGCGCGATCGCCACGCGCTGCTGCTGCCCGCCGGACAGCTGCGCCGGGTAGGCGTCGGCCCGGTGTGCGAGCCCGACGCGATCGAGCAACTCGAGCCCCTGCTTGCGCGCGTCGTCCGGTTTCAGGCCGAGTACCCGGATCGGGCCCTCGACGACGTTCTCCAGCGCCGTCCGGTGCGCGAACAGGTTGAACCGCTGGAACACCATGCCGATGTCACGCCGCTGCCGCGCCACCTCGCGTTCGCGCAGCTCGTACAGCTTCCCGCCGCGTTGCCGGAAGCCGATCGGCTCGCCGTCGACCCAGATCTGGCCGGCGTCGATCGTCTCGAGGTGGTTGATGCAGCGCAGGAACGTGCTCTTCCCGGCGCCGGACGGGCCGAGCAGGCAGACGACCTGTCCCTTGCGGACTTCCAGGTCGATGCCGCCGAGGACTTCGGTGTGGCCGTAGGACTTCCGGACGCCGACGGCGCGCAGCAGTGGTTCAGACACGGGCACTCCTCACCAGCGGCACGCCGCGCAACGCCTTGCCGGCCCGGGCGAGCGGCCCGCGATCGGCCTGGCCGAACGCGCGTTCCAGGTAGTGCTGGCCGACGCCGGCGACGGTCACCACGACCATGTACCAGACGGCCGCGGCCAGCAGCGTTTCCATGACCAGCAGGTTGTTCGACGAGATGTTGTTGGCCGCGTGGATCAGCTCGGTCACGCCGATCACCGACGCCATCGACGTGCCCTTGAGCATGTTGATGAAGTCGTTGCCGGTGGGCGGGATGATCACGCGCATGGCCTGCGGCAGGACGACCCGGCGCAGCGTCGCGGCCGGCGTCATGCCGATCGACTTCGCCGCCTCCGTCTGGCCACTGTCCACACTGTTCAGCCCGGCGCGGACGATCTCGGCCATGTACGCGCTTTCGTTGAGCGCCAAGCCGAGGAACGCGGCGGTGAACGCGCTGATCAGCACGTTCGTCTGCTCGTGGACGAGGAACGGGATGTCGATCACGGGGAAGACGAGCGCCAGGTTGTACCAGAGCAGGATCTGCAGCAGCACCGGAAGGCCGCGGAAGATCCAGATGTAGCCGGCGGCGAACCACCGCGCGACCGGGTTGGCGCTGCGGCGCAGCAGGGCGATGACGATGCCGAGCACGATCGCGACGGCCTGGGACAGCACGGCGAGGATGACCGTGTTGAGCAGGCCCGTCGCCATGATGCGGTAGAACACGAAGTCCGGGACCTGGCTCCACGCGATCTGCGCGTTGCCGAGCGCGATGCCCAGCAGGACGAGCAGCGCGAGGATGATGGCGGCGGCGACCCACCGGCCCCAGTGGCGGAGCCGGACGATCGGGAGCGGTTCAGGACCCGCCATTGACCGCGGCCTCCTTGATCGCGCCCTGCTCGACGCCCCAGGCCTGCAGGATCTTGCCGTAGGTGCCGTCGGCGATCAGGGCCTGCAGCGCCTTCTGGACGGAGTCGCGCAGCGGCGTGTTGGTCTTGTTGACGCCGATGCCGTACGGGCCGCCCTCGATCGGCTCGCCCGGGACGACCTCGAAGAACTTGCCGTCACCGGCAGTCCGCGAGATGTAGACGGCGCTGGGCAGGTCGTTGAGGATCGCGGCGACGCGGCCGGTGCGCAGCTGGTTCTGGTTCTGGTTGTCGCTGTCGGTCGCGGTGACGGTGAGCGCGGGCTTGCCGGCCTGCGTGCACTTCGTGCTCTGCGCTTCGGCGAACTTCTGGTGGCTGGTGCCCTGCACGACGGCGACGCTCTTGCCGCAGAGCGTGTCCGGGCCGGTGATGCCGTCCGGGTTGCCCTTGCGGATCATGATCGTGATGCCCGAGGTGAAGTAGTCGACGAAGTCGATCTGCGCCTGGCGGGCCTTGGTGTCGTTCATGCCGGCCATGGTCAGGTCGATGCGGCCGGACTGGAGGCTGGTGATGAGCGAGCCGAACGCCATGTCCTGGTGGGTGACGGTGACGCCGAGCTTGGCGGCGATGGCCTTGGCGAGGTCGACCTCGTAGCCGATCGGCGTCTTGCCGTCGGCGGCGTAGAAGTTGTTGGGCGCGGACTGCAGGTTCGAGGCCAGGTGCAGGCCCGCGGACTTGACGTTGTCCGGCAGGGCCGCGTTGAGCTGGGCGTCCTTCTGCACGCCCTGGACGATCGCGGCGGTGTCCGGGATGCCGGACGCGGGCGCGCCGGCGGCCTGAGACGTCCCGCCCGCGCCGTCCGGACCACCACCACAGGCCGTCACGAGGACGGCCAGGCTCGCGAGCAGCACTGCCTGTGCGGCACGACAACGGGACATAACGGACCTCCACTGTTCGGCTGGCCGGAACGGTACAACTCGTTGTTGAATAGGTCAACTGGCTGTTGAAATCTTGGTCGGTGCTAGCTTCACGGCATGAGCCTGCGGATCGGCGTCCTGGGGGCGGCTCGCATCGCCCCCGCTGCCCTGGTCAAGCCCGCTTCTTCGCACTCTTCGGTCTCGGTGACGGCCGTCGCCGCGCGCTCCGTGGATCGTGCGCAAGCGTTTGCTTCGCGGCATCGGATCCCGGCCGCGTACGGGTCTTATGAGGAGCTGCTGGCGGACCCGGACATCGACGCGGTGTACAACCCGCTGCCGAACGGCCTCCACGGCAAGTGGACGCGGGCGGCGCTCGAAGCGGGCAAGCACGTGCTGTGCGAGAAGCCGTTCACGGCGAACGCGGCGGAGGCCCGGGAGATCGCCGCGCTGGCCGCCGAGTCGGACCGCGTCGTGATGGAGGCGTTCCACTACCGCTACCACCCGCTGGCGTTGCGGGTGGAGGAGATCGTGGCGTCGGGCGCGCTGGGTTCTCTGGTCCGGGTCGAGACGGCTGTCTGCTTCCCGCTGCCGAAGTTCTCGGACATCCGCTACGACTACGACCTGGCGGGCGGCGCGACGATGGACGCGGGCTGCTACGCGGTCCACATGGCCCGCGTGTTCGGCGGCGAGAGGCCTTCGGTCGTTTCGGCTTCTGCTCGCTTGCGGTCACCGCGGGTCGACCGGGCGATGACCGCGGAGCTTCGCTTCCCTTCGGGCCACACGGGCCGGGTGACGTGCTCGATGTGGTCGTCGTCGGTACTGCGGATCAGTGCGGTGGTGACCGGTTCGCGCGGGTCGGTCCGGGTGGTCAACCCGCTGATGCCGCAGGCGTACCACCGGTTCACGGCCAAGATCGACGGCGTCCGGCACACGGAGAAGTTCCCGCGCCGGGCGACGTACGAGTACCAGCTGGACGCGTTCGCGGCGGCGGTGCTGGAGGGCGCGCCGGTGCAGACGTCGGCGGCGGACGCGGTGGAGACGATGACGGTGATCGACGAGATCTACCGGGCGGCCGGGCTGCCGGTGCGCGAGCCCAGCTGAACGCCGTGAATGGCACATTGGGGGACTTGGCGTCCCTCAATGTGCCATTCACGGACTTGGGACCCAGCCTAAGCGGCCACGTAGTTGCCGCTCAGGATCAGCAGCACCTGGACAGTGATGCCCGTCCCGTAGTAGTCCGTCGCGTCCGGGGACCACGTCGAGACCGCCGTCCACAGCTTGTCCAGCCATGCCTGGCTGCCCGCGTCCGTCATCGCCGCCACCGCGAACGGGGCCGTGAAGCACGGGTGCTGACCGCTCTCCGTCTTCGAGCCAGACAGCGAGTACCCGCTCTGGATCTTCGCCGGGTCACCGCCCGTCGCCGACTTGATCCACGTGTTCATCTTGCGGACCTGCGCCGCCGCCGCGCTGCCGGAGAACGAAATCGCGTCCGCGCCCAGGCGCCACGGGTCGCGGCACGCGTTCCAGCTGTACTTGCCGTCGTACGGCCCTTCCAGGAAGTCCGCCGGGGCCGGCTTGGGCGTCGAGTTCGTGTTGACCACGAAGTCCGGCAGCAACCCCGTGTTCGGCGCGTACGACGACTGCAGCTGGCTCACCGCCGTCTCCGAGCGGGTGCGGACCGACGTCCAGAAGCTGTCGCCGGTCGCCGCGGCGAACGCGCGCAGGTGGCCGGGCATCCAGTCCGACGAACGGGAGCTGTTCCGGTACTCCGCGTCGTTGCCCCAGTCGCCGAGCAGCGTGAACTTCGTCGTGCCGTTGACCTCGCTCTTCTTGATCGCGTTGATGATCCGGACGGCCTCGGCTTTGTAATTGACCGAGCCGGCGCTGCCCCACTTCTTGTCCGCGATCAGCAGGCCGTAGGCGATTTCGAGGTCGCCGTCGGTGGCGGAGTCGCTGCCGTTGACGCTCTTGCAGTTCGCGTCCTGCTCGGCCGCGTGCAGGTCCTTGTTGTTGACCGACGGGTGCGCCTTCACGAACTTCAGGATCCCGTCGACGATCGCGCGGGCCTGCGGGTCCTTCTCGGCCATCATCGCCGAGATCGTCATGCCGTACCCCTCGCCCTCGGCGACGAAGGAGTGGTCGGCGTCCTTGGACAGCACGGCGTAGGTGCCACTGCCGCACTTGGTCGTCAGGAAGTTCTTCTTCCAGAAGTCGTAGTACTTCTGCAGCGCGGCGTCCTGCGTGGCCTGGGAAACGGACGGCCGCAGGGTCCCCGGTACGTACGGAGTGCCGGCCGCGGACGCGGTCGTGGGCACGCTCAGCAGCCCGGCGGCGAGCGCGGCCGCGGCCACCACCGCCCGGACGATCTTCTTCATCGCTCCTCCGTAAAGACATCGTTGGCTGCGGCGAGGGCGATCAGAGCCTGACAGAAGGTTCAAGACCAGGTCAAGACTGTTAGGAAACTTTCCTTACTATGACCGTGAGTGGTCCCACGGCGCCTCCGGCCACCCGGACGGGCTAGCGTGGACCCCATGAAGATCGACGACCGCGGCCCCGACTTCCGCGCGTTCTGGACCGAGCGCCGGCTGGCCACCCTCACCACGGTCCGGCCGGACGGCACCCCGCACGTCGTCGCGGTCGGCGTGACCGTGGACTTCGAGGCCGGGCTCGCGCGCGTGATCACCTTCGGCACATCCGTCAAGGCCCGGATGATCCGGGCCGCGGGCGCCGAGGGCGTGCCCGTCGCGGTCTGCCAGCTGGAAGGCCCGAAGTGGTCCACTTTGGAGGGACGCGCGGTGCTGCGCGACGACCCGGAGTCCGTGCGGGACGCGGAAAACCGCTACGCCGCCCGCTACCGGCAGCCCAAGCCGAACCCGCAGCGGGTCGTCCTGGAGATCGCGATCACGCGGGTCCTCGGCAACGCCTAAGCCCGGCGGGAGTGCACCAGCCGCGTGTACTCCGCCAGCAGGGTCGCCAGTTCGCTGTGCTCCCCCGCCGACGCCAGCTGCTGGTGCCCGACCAGCAGCGCCATGCCCAGCGACGTCAGCGTCCGCGCGAGGTCGCCGTCGCCGACGATTCCCTTGACCGCCGTCCCGACCGTGCGCAGCCGCGCCGAGTCGACGCGTTTCTGGGCCGCCCGCACGGTTTCGTCGTTCGCCGCCCACGCGCGGATCGCGGCCTCGGCCTCGTGCGGCAGCCCGAGCGTCAGGTCCATCAACGCGGCGAAGTCCGCCGACGGCCCGCCCGTGCCGAAGTTCCGCGCGCGCAGGATCAGCACCTGCCGGTTCTCCCAGTGCTCCAGGAGCCGCTCGACGAACCCCGGCCAGCCGCCGAAGTGGTGGTAGAACGACCCGCTCGTGACGCCGAGGGCGCGGCACAGCCGGCCCACGTTCAGCTCGGTGAACCCGTGCTCCGCCAGCACGTCCAGCGCGGCCTCGAAGTACGCCTGCCGCGTGACCGCGGGCATCAGACGTTCCGGTCCCGGTCCCGCCAGTACGGCTCGCGCAGCGAACGCTTCAGGATCTTGCCGGTCGCGTTGCGCGGCAACGCTTCCACGACGTCGACGCTGCGCGGGCACTTGTAGTGGGCCAGCCGCTCCCGGCAGAACTCCATCAGCTTGTCGGCGTCGAGCTGATCACCGGCGACGACGGCCTTGACCTGCTCGCCCCACCGGTCGTCCGGCACGCCGATCACGGCCACCTCGGTGACGCCGGGGAACTCCGCGACGACGCGCTCGACCTCCGGCGAGTAGACGTTCTCGCCGCCGGTGATGATCATGTCCTTGACGCGGTCTTCGAGGAACAGGAACCCGCCGTCGTCGAGGCGCCCGACGTCGCCGGTGCGCACCCAGCCGTCCACAATGGTCTCCGCGGTGGCCTCCGGCTTGCCGAGGTAGCCCGCCATCCGCTGTTCGGTGCGCACCCAGACCTCACCGACCTCGGCGTCTTCCTGGGTGACGGGGTCGACGATCCGGATGTCGACACCGGACAGTGCGGTGCCCGCCGACGCCAAGCGCTCGGGATGCGTGGCGTCGCGGTGCGCCTCCGGGTCCAGCGCGGTGACCGCACCGGACAGCTCGGTCATGCCGTAGACCTGCGCGAACCGGACGTCCGGCCAGGCCGCGAGTACCGTGCGCAGCAACGGAAGCGGCATCGGCGAGGCGCCGTAGCAGAGGTACTTCAACCGCGAGAACGCCTTCAGCGCGGCCTCGCCGGCCTGCGCGATCCCGGCGACGACGGCGGGCACCAGGAAGGCGTGCGTGATCCCCGCCTGCAGCGCGGCGAACAGCGACGCCGCGTCCGGCTCGCGCGTCAGGTAGGACGGCTCGCCGTAGAGGAACCCGGAAACGGCGTAGCAGCTGCCGCCGACGTGGAACAGCGGCATCGCGACGAGGTTGACGTCGCCGGGGCCGATCGGGAACGCGGTCCCCGCGGCGAGGCCGTGCGCGATGACGCTGTGGTGGGTCAGCACCGCGCCCTTGGGGAAGCCGGTGGTGCCGCTGGTGTACATGATCAGGACGCCGTCGTCTTCGTCCGAATCGGTCGCGGTGTGCGGCGCCGCGCTGGTCAGGAAGGCCTCGTACTCGTCGTGGTCGCCGCCGACGACGATCACGCGTTCCAAGGCGGGCAGCCGGTCGCGGACCGCGTCGAACGCGGGCACGAGCTCGGCGCCGACGAAGACGACCTTCGCGCCGGCGTCCTTGAGGACGTACGCGAGCTCGTCACCGGAGAGCCGCCAGTTGACCACGGCGTTCGCGGCGCCGACCCCCGCGGCCGCGAAGGTGGTTTCCAGGCAGGCGGGGTGGTTCTTGTCGACGAAGGCGACGCGGTCGCCCTTGCCGACCCCGGCGGCGGTGAGCGCGCCCGAGAGCCGCCGGACGCGCTCGTCGAAGTCCGCCCAGGTCCACTGCCGGTCGCCGAAGATCAGCGCGGTGTCGCCGGGCCGTTCCCGCGCCCAGTGCGCCAGGAGCTCGCCGAACAACCGGACACGGGGGCGGACGTCTTCGGGCATCGGAGGGCTCCTCGGGCCGGCGCTGGACCATAGATCGGTCTATGGTGCGTCGCGGTCAGCCGGGCGTCAACACCGGACAAGGATGACCTCGACGCCCGGATTGCCCGTTTCTTCTTGGCGCGTCAGGCTTCGAACCGGTGCCGCGCCGCCTCGATGTCGCCGAGGAACCGCTGCGTCCATCCGCACATGGCGTCGACGGTCGCGCGCAGCCCCTGCCCCGGTTCGGTGAGGGTGTACTCGACCCGCGGCGGCACGGTCGGGTGCACCTCGCGCTCGACGAGGCCGTTGCGCTCCAGCATCCGCAGGTTCTGGGTGAGCATCTTGTGGCTGATGCCCTCGACGGCGTCGCGCAGCTCGCTGAAGCGCAGGGTGCGGTCGCCGAGGGTCTCGATGATCAGGAACGCCCACTTGTTGGCGACGTCGGAGAAGATCTCGCGGGCGAGCGAATCCGCGCGGGAGAGGTCCGCGTCCTGCTTGGTCACCATGTGGTTCCCCCGTCACCGAAAAGTGCCTTCTTCCGCATCGTCCAGCACTCTCCTACGGTTCCTGGGTAACCACAAGAGACCACGGAGGAAAAGTGGCTGTCACCCTGGTGAATCCCCCGGAGCTGCCCGAGATCGACGTGTACCACCAAGTGGCGATCGCGTCGGGGACGAAACTCGTCTTCGTCGCCGGGCAGGTCGACTGGGCCGCCGGAAGCGACCTCGCCGCGCAGGTCGAGCAGTGCTACCTCAACGTCGCCACGGCCTTGGCCGCGGCCGGCGGTTCGTTCGACGACGTCGCGAAACTGACGTGCTACGTCGTCGGCTGGACGCCGGACAAGATGCCCGCACTCCTGGACGGGATCGCCCGCGCCGCCGAAAAGCTGGGGACCACCGCGAAACCGCCGGCCACGCTGATCGGGGTGGCCGCGCTGGACGTCCCCGAGCACCTGGTCGAGGTCGAAGCCACCGCGGTCCTCTAGGCGAACAACGCCAGGAGCCCCTCGGTGGACCGCACCACGACGTGCGCCGCGGTGCGCTCGGCGTGGGGCTTGTCCGGGCGCTCCGCCTCGTGGCGCCAGCGGCGCAGCGCGTCCAACCCCGCGTCGTAGATGTCGCCGGGGTCCGCGTCCGGCTCCAGGCCCAGCCGGTCCGCCGGGGACGTGCCCTGCGCGCCCAGCAACCTGATCGCCTCTTCCGCCGGCTCGCCGGACAACGCCGTGCGGCCGCCGGTGATGTCCGCGATCAGGCGCAGCTCGCGGAAGTCGTGCGCGGCCGCCGCGAAGCGCTCCACCCGGGACACCAGCCGGTCGCCGCCCGGGCGGGGCTGGGCCGCCAGCAACGCCTCCAGCCGGATGACCGCCGTCCGCGCCTTCAACGCTTCGGCGCGCGCCACGAAACACCCCGCGAGGGTGTCCCGCAGCTCGCCGAGACCGCTGCGGCGGACCAGTTCCGCCGACAGCTTGAGGCGGTCGTCGCAGCCGGTGCGGATCAGCGTCAGCGCCAGCCGGACGCCGAACATCCCGAACCGGACCACCAGCGAGCGCCGCGTCTCGACCGGGATCGGGCCGGGGAACGCCGGATCGGTGAACGAGTCCACCGAGAGCACGTGCCGTTCCAGCTCTTCGCGCGGCACCGCGGCGAACGCGGCGAGCAGATCGAACTCGTCGTCGCGCAGGGATCGCCCGCCATACGCCAGCTGGCCGGCGACGGCGATCACGCCCAGGAAGCCCGTGCACAGCGGGTCTTCGCGCCACGCCCGGCGTGCGAGCTGCTTCGCGGTCAGCAGCGCGTCGATCCGGCCCGCGCCGACCTCGTCGGCCCGCGACAGCACCAGCACCGAGTTGACCGCGCTCTGCCGCGCGAACGGCGAACCGCCCGGCGCGTGCGCCGCCGCGAGCTCGTCCGGCTCGAGGTGCCGCACGAGCCGCACGGTCGCGTCCGGGAAGTCGTCGGCCGGGCCGGGGTCGTCGAGCAGCACGAGGTCGCGCAGCGCCCGCGTCGGCCATTCGCCGAGCGCGGCGGCGAGCGTCGACTTGCCCGACGACGGCGCTCCGGTGAACGCGACGCGCAGCGGCTGCTCCAGCCGGTTCAGGCAGTCGTGCAGGAGCGCCGAAGCACGCGGGTCGTCGCGGTAGAGCCCGGCCGCGGCGTGCAGCAGGTCGCGGACGTCCTGGGTCACGCCGAAAGCTCCCGCCGCTTCCGGCCGGCGATCGTGCCGAGCTCGCCGGCGCGCTGGTGCAAGCCCGCCAGGCGGTCGATCTCGCGGCGGATGTGCCCGGTCCGGCGCTCGCGCTCGGCCGAGCCGGCCATGATCGTCTCGCGCTCGCGCGTCAGCTCGTCCGCGAGGTCCTCGGCCAGGCCGGTGAAGTGGTCGCGCAGCCGCCGCTGCACGACGCGGATCGCGTCGCGGCTTTCCTTGCTGAAGCGCAGGAACACGTCGTCGACGTGCCGTTGCGCGGCCTGCTTGGCGACGGCTTGCCGCCGCTGCAGCCGCATCCCGCCCTCGTCGCGGATCGTCTTCACCGCGAACGCCGCGCCCGCGCTGATCGAGACCGGGTTGATCAGCGGCAGGCCCAGCCACGGCAGGCTGGTGACGAGGCCGAACATCAGCACGCCACCGTACGAGCCGCGCAGGCCGGTGAAGGCCTGCTGGCCGATCTTGAACTTCTCGATCTTCGGCCGCCGGACGTCGTCGAGGCCTTCGATGCCCGAGCCGTCGAGCGGCAGGTCGGGCAGCGCGCGGTCGTACTGGGCGCCGAAGCACGCCGCGACCGCCTGCGCGGTCCACTGCGCCCGCTCGGTCAGCCACGCGTAGTTCGTCTCGATCGCTTCGGCCAGCGCGTTGTCCAGCCACGGCGCGAACTCGTCCCACACCTTCGCCGGGTCGCCCTCGTCGAAGGTCTGGTCGATGGTGTTGACGATCTTGCGCGTCCGCTCGCGCAGGTCGTACTCGACGTCACCCATGAGGTCGGTGATTTCGTCGGAAAGCAGGTTCTGCCACCGGGTGTTCTGCCGGCGCAGGTCGTCGGCCCGGCGTTGCGCGCGCTGCAGCAGCGCGGCCTGGCCGAGCCCGGCGTCCTGCCCCGCAGCCTCGACGCGGTCGCGCAGCGACTCGACGAGCTCCGCGGCGGCGGCGCGGACCCCGACCGCGGCCAGCAGGGCACGGGACTGCTCCGGCGGGCGCGCGGCCTGCTCGGCGATCCACGTGAGCAGCTCGGGAAAGCCCGAACGCGCGTTGAGTTCGGCGTCACCCGCCTTCGCGGCGGCTTGGCGCACGACGGCCGAAACCGGCAGAACGGGCGCGTCGATCCCCGCCTCGGCGAGCATCCCGCGGTTGCGTTCGGCGACCGCGCGCCACCCGGGCGAAGCGTCGATCTTGGTGAGCGCCAGCACGACGTGCGGGCACCAGGTGCGCACGTGCCGGGCGAGCGCGAGCTCGGCCGCGCTGAGCGGCGCGGTCGCGTCGGAGACGAGGATCACGGCGTCCGCTTCGGCGAGCAGGTCGAGCGCCGCGGCGGTGCGCGGCGACCGCGGGTCGCCGACGGGCGGGGTGTCCACCAGGACGAGCCCGGCGGAAAGCAGTTCCCGCGGCACGCCGACCTCGACGCGGCTGAGCGTGCCGGCGGGCCGGGCGCCGAGCTCACCGCTGAGCCGTTCGACCGCGACGGGGGTGCGTTCGCGGGAGCGGCCGACCAGGGTGGCGGCGGGTTCGGCGGCGTAGCCGATTTCGGTGGGGACCTCGGGGGTCGCGGCGTCACCGACCGCGCACACGGGCGCGTTCAGCACCGCGTTGAGCAGGTATCCCTTGCCCTGTTTGGGGAAGCCGAGCACGCCGAGGCGGATCTGCCCCTCGGGGGCGTCTCGACGTCTGCGGAGGCGCTCGGCGAGATCTGCGCGGCCGTGCGTGCGGCACGCGTCCAGCGTCTCGTTGAGCACTTCGAGCCAAGCCGGTGCGGTCACAGCGGACGAGTGTCCCCGGTTTACTCCCCGTGCGCACACCGGGTGCCCGTCCCGCGGCTGCACCCAGACCGCGGGACGGGCACCGGTGACCGGTTCGGGGATCAGTGCCCGAGGTGGATGTCGTTCGACGCGATGTCACCGATGTGCAGGTTGCCCAGCGCGTTGTGGCTGACGTTCGCCACGTCGGAGACCACGTCGTGGACGGCGGTGCCGTTGCCGCTGGCGATGTCGCCCACGGCGCCGGCGACCTGGCCCGCGACGTTGTGGTCCACGTCGATGCCGGTGGCGTTCGTCACGACGTTGGTGACCTCGCCCAGCGGGCCGGCGCCGTGGTGGCCGCCACCGTGCGTGGAGGCCACGTCGCCGGCGCCCTGGAGGATGCCGGAGAAGTCGCCGATGTGGCCGGTGAGGTTGCCCACCGCGTCGCCGACACCGAGGCCGCTGGTGACGTCGTTCACGTCGGCGGTGACCTCGTGGACCTGCGCGTTGGCCAGGCCGACGGCCTGGTGCGCCTGGTCGACAGCGCCACCGACGGCCTGGTAGCCCTGGTCGACGGCGCCGGCGAGGACACCGTCGTTGGCGTCGGTCAGGTACGCCGGCGCGGCGGTCAGGTTGGTCAGCGCGGCCGAGTCGAGGCCGTTCGCCAGGTCGCCGCCGAGGACGGCGCCGGTCACGTTGCCGGCCAGCGCGGTCGCGTTGGCGGCGTTGGTGATGTCGTTCACGCCCGGGAGCGCGCCGACGGCGGGCAGCTGGCCCACGGCGGGCAGCTCGCCGACGCCGAGGTCGCCGACGCCCGGCAGCTCCGGGACGGCCGGCAGGCCGAGGCCCGCGGTGAGGGCGGTGAGCTGGTCGATCGCACCCTGGATGCCGGGGGCATCGGTGCCGACCGGGGCCAGGTCGCCGACGACCGGAAGGCCACCGACGGCCGGGAGGCTGTCGACCGGGACGAAGTCGAGCACCAGCGGGATGACCTCGTGCACGTCGGCGGCGCTGACGTCACCGAGACCGGCGGCGGCGAGGGCGCCCTGCGGGTCCGTCCCGAAAGCCGCGAGCGCGGTCGGGTCGTTGAGCAGGTTCAGAGCGAAGTCGTGCAACGTCTGCACGGAGTCCATGGGGATTTCTCCTGGTCCGGTGGTTCGGGGGACAGCATCGGCCGCAGGGACCGGTGCTCCGACATCAAGTTAGGGAGCCGGTACCCCCACGCACATCGGGGATCACTCCGAGTCGCGGGTCAGTCAGCCGATAGGGGATCGATATGTCATCGTTAGGGAGTTAGGGGGTCATCCGAGACGCACTCAGTTGGATTAAATCCTTCCAACTACTTGCTTGACTAACCCGTTTGGGTGAGGATGCCCCGAGCCCTAGGGGGATTCCGCACCCCCGATCGGCCCCGCGAGGTGAGGAGGAAGCGCCGTTGCCCTACGTCCTCGGGATCGATGTGGCACAGGGGCGGACCCACGCCGCGACCTGCCGCCGGCAAGGCCCCGGCTGGGGCGAGCCCGAACCCCTCTGGCTGGGTGACCGGACCCCCGCCGCCGCGTCCGCGCTGTTCCTGGACGACGAGGGGTACCTGCTGACGGGCGACGCGGCCGCGCAGGCGGGCGCCCGGGTCCCGTCCCGGCTGCTCACCGGCTTCCACCGGCGGATCGGCGACGACGTGCCGATGCTCGTCGAAGGCGAGCCGTTCCCGCCCGAGACGCTGACCACCGTGCTCGTCGAAGGCATCGCCGAGCACGCCGCGAACCTGCTCGGCGGGCCCCCGCAGCACCTCGTGCTGACCCATCCCGGCGACTGGGGCGGCTACCGCCGCGACGTGCTGCGCCGCGCCTTGGCCGACGCCGGGTTCACCGCGGTCACGCTGGTCCCGGGCTCGGTCGCCGCGCTCGGCGCGCACCTGCCCGTCCCCGGCCCCGGCGCGCAGTTCGCCGGGGTGTGCGAGTTCGGCGCCGACGGCGTGAACGTCACGCTGGCCACGGCCACCGGCGCGAGCGGGTGGCAGCCCGCGTCCGGTGCCGAAGGCGTGGCCCCGGCCGCCGCGCTCAGCACGCTGTTCGCCCTCGCCGGCGCGGCTTCGACGTCCCCCAAGGGCCTCGCCGGCGTGGTGTTCTGCGGCGACGTCCCGCCGCACGCGCTGCCGGCCCGGCCGCCGTGCCCGGTGTTCGCGGGACCGGTTCCGCCGGCGGCCGCCGCCCTCGGCGCGGCCGCCCTCGCGGCGCTGCGCGCGGACCACCGGGGTGCCCCGCACGAACCCCCCGCCGTCGAGACCACCCTGCTCCCCCAGGTGGACACGCTCGGTGACCTCGGCGAGCGGCCGCCCCGGCCGCCGGTCGACATCACGCCGTTCGAACTGCCCGAGCGCGCCACCCCGCTGAACCTGTTCCGGCGGCGGCGCCCCCTCGCCGCCGCGGTCCTCGTGCTCGCGGCGGCCATCTCGGCCGTCGTGATCACCCTCACCGCCCGTGAAGCCACCGCGGGCCCCGACACCTCCCCCGTCCCGAGCCACTGCGCCCGCCCCGGCGCCCCCTCCGGTGAAGGTCACTGTTGAACACTCTGCTCACGCAGGTCTCCCCGCTCGTCCCCGTGCACCCGGCCGCCCGGCAGCTGCTCGACCAGGTCGCGGCCGCCCCGGCCACGCCCCTGCGGCTCGCCGTCGTCGCGCCCGGCGGCTACGGCAAGAGCGTGCTGCTCGCCGCGCTCGACCGCTGCTACCGCGAAGCCGGCGTCGAAGCCCTGCTCGTCGACGACGCCGACCGGCTGGCGCCCGACCAGCTCGAGGAGCTGCTCACCGGCGCGGACGGCCCGATCGTCGTCGCGCACCGGCCGGCCCCGGTTTCGGCCGCCTGGACGCTGCTGCAGCTCGGCCCGCTCGGCGTCGAAGACGTCGCGCGCTTGATGACGGCCGTGACGGGCCAGCCCGCCGATCCCGCCGCGGCGGCCGAGCTGCACGCGCGCAGCGGCGGCGTGCCGCGGCTGGCCGAGCGGGCGCTGCTCGGGCGGCTGGAGGACTTCCGGCCGGAGCTGGACGAACTCGACGACGACGTCCTGCGCTACCTGACCGCGGCCGAAGCCGGGGCGGGGCGCAACCTCGACCTGCTGTGCGCGCTGCTGGACCGCGGCCCCGACCGGCTGCCCGCGATCGTCGACGCCGCCCGCGCGACCGGGCTGCTCGGCCCGGACGACACGCTGCCGCCGCTGGCCGCGGCCGCCGTCCGCGACTTCGGGCCGCCCGCGCGCCGGCTGACGACGGTGCAGCGGCTGGTCGAGCTCCAGCTGGCGAACGGCCTGCCGGTGCTCGACCTGGCCCGGTCGCTGCTCGGCACGGGCAGCTCGGGCGCGTCCGCCGCGGCCGCGTTCGCCGCCGCGGCCGCCGAAGCCCTGCCGTCGGACGCCCGGCTGGCGACGCGGTTGTTCGAGGCGGCCGCCGAAGCGGGCGACCGTTCTTCCACGGTCACGACGGGCTGGGCGCGCGCGACGGCGTTGTCGGGCGACCTCGACACGGCGTTGCGCCTCGGCGACGGCATGCTCGGCGACCCGGACGCCGAAACCCGCGCGTCCGGCGCGGCGATCGCGGCGACCGTGCTGGCGCACCGCGGCGAGCTGGCGCGCAGCGCGGAGCTCTACCACTGGGCGTCCCGCACCTCCCCGGACGGCGCGGGCACCTGGGCCGGGGCCGACGCGTTCGCGGCGATCGCGCTGGTCGGCACCGGCGACCTGGCCGGCGCCCAGCGGCTCCTCGACTCCCCCGCCCCCGGCGTGGCGCCGACGCTGTTCGCCGGCGCGGCGACCCGGATGGCCCGCGGCATCGCCGATTCGGTGTCCGGCTGCGCGACGGAGACGTTGTCGACGCTGCTCGGCGCGGCGGCGATGCTGGAGCCGGCGCTGGGCGGCACGCTGCTGCCGGACAGCCCGGCTGCGCTGGCGGCGCTCGCGGCGCTGCACACGGGCGAGCTGGCGCTGGCGGAGTCGGTGCTGACGCGCGCCCTCGACGGCGGCATCGGCGGCGACCTCCTGGCGGTCCGCCACCGGCTGCTGCTGGGCTGGGTGGCGATGACGGCGGGCGACCTGGCGACGGCGGCCGAGCACCGCGACGCCGTGGCCGGCCGGACCCTGGAGGCCCGCGACGAGCTGTTCTTCGCGACGCTGGAGCTCGGCCTGGCGCGACGGGCGAGCGACCTGGTCGGGCTGCAGCGGTCGTGGAACCGCGCGTACCAGGCGTCGATGCGCCAGCAGACGGACCTGTTCGGCTTGTTGCCCTTGGGCGAGCTGGCGATCGCGGCGGCCCGCACGGGGGCGTTCGCGAAGATTTCGGGCCAGCTCGAGCGTGCGCACGCACTGCTGGCCCGCCTCGGCGAGCCTCCACTGTGGACGGTGTCGTTGGTGTGGCACGAGCTCCACGCGGCAATCACGTTGGAGGACGCGGAAGCGGCGAAGGCGCACCTGGCGACGTTGACGACGCACGCCCACTGCGGCCGCTACCCGAGCGCGCTGGCAACGGCGGCCCAGTGCTGGCTGTCGGTCCTGGGCGGCCAGTTCGACCCGGACACCATCTCCGCGGCGGCGGCCGAGATGCACGACCTGGGATTGCGCTGGGACGCGGCCCGGCTGGCGGGTCAGGCGGCGATCCGCACGTCCGACCGCAAGGCGATGGTCCAGCTGCTGGAGGCGGCTCGCCAGTTCCAGGGAACGGCGGCCCGCCGCGAGCCGGGCACTTCCGAGCCGGCCTCGGCGGGGACGGGGCTGGCGGCGTTGAGCGAGCGCGAGCTGGAGGTGGCCCGGCTGGTCGTCGAGGGGCTGACGTACAAGCAGGCCGGGTCGAAGCTGTTCATTTCCGGGAAGACGGTGGAGCACCACATGGCCCGGATCCGCGGAAAGCTGGGGGCGTCGGACCGGCGAGAGCTGCTCGCGACGCTGCGAGAGCTGCTTTCGCGGCCGGACGCCCCCTAGCGCGCCCTGCCCTCCCTGGCAGGTCCCGGCAAAGTCGCGGTGGCGTGGTCGGCGACGGCTCGGCCGACGTCTTGAATGACTCATTCAGGACCTCCCAAGACCTGAATGACTCATTCAAAACCACTGGCCAGCGGTCACCGGCGGCAGAGCGGCTCGGCCGCTGGGCAGAAGGAGCACCTTGCTCTCATCTCATGCACCCTTCAGCGCCCTCAAGCCCGCGCAGCCGCCGCCTCGGCCGACCCCGGACAGACCCCCGCCCTCCCTGGGGGCGTGCCCTTGTCCAGCGTATCGGGGGCGCCCGACGAAAAGGTCAGGAAGACCGCTGCTCGGGCCGCTTTGTCCACATCACGGCCGGCCTGTGGATTACTTCCTCATTCGCTGGTCGTCGCAGTGAAGGTGGCTGCCGGGCCGGTTCCGGTTGCCGTTACCGCCGCCACCGTGAACGTGTACGTCGTTGCCGGCTTCAGGTTGTCCACCACCCTTGTCATGCCCTTGATCGTCGGCTGGGTGACCAGGGCGTCGCGGCCCGCCACCTTGATCGTGCGGCCGTCGGACACCGTGATCGTGTAGCCCAGGACCGGCGTGTCGCCCGTCGCCGCCGGGGGGTTCCAGCGAATCGAGGCCGCCGTCGCGCTCGGCAATGCCCGGGCGCTCGTCGGGGGTCCCGGCAGCGCTCCCGGCTTCGGGCCCGGCGTCACCGGGGCCGCGGCCAGGGACGGTTCGCTTGTGCCGTAAGCGTTGCGGGCCGCGACCGTTACCGTGTACGCCGTCCCGTCCGTCAGGCCCGGGACCTCCGCGTACGCGCGGTTTGCGAAGTCGGCCGCGGAGATCGTCGTCGAGACCGTGCGGCCGCCGCCCGTGGCCGTCACCACGTACTGCGTCACGGGGGCGTTGTTGAACGCGTACGTCGGATTCCAGGTGGCGTAGAGCTTCCCGGCGACGGCGAACGTGCCCACTCGCGACGGTGCTTCGGCCGGCGCCGGCCCGCCCACCCGGCGGGTCAGGAGGCCGCGGTACTCCGGTTCGAGGCCCGCGTTCGCGACGATCGCCGCCGGTGCTTCGGCCGGGTTCGCCAGGAGCTTGTTGCCGCGCGTGATCGCGCCCTTGTCGACCTTGTCCCGGTCGCCCTGCTCCCAGTAGTTGCCCTCGGTCAGCGTCGGGTCGTTGTTGCCCAGGCCGTCGCGGTAGTCGACGTGCACCGTGCCGACGTTCGCGTACGCCATGTCGTAAAGGACGTTGCCGCGGATCGTCTCGTACGTGTTCCCGTTGTCGGTGTAGACGCCCTTGCCCAGCCCCCACTGGTCGTGGATCACGTTGCCGGTGACCTTCTCGCCGTCGTCGAGGGAGGTGCCGGTGATGCCCTGGGTGTAGACGCCGCCACCGTCGTCGAGCATCAGCATGTAGTCGAAGATCAGGTTGTCCGAGACGACGTTGTCGTGCGACAGGTTCGGCGTCGCCGGGCGCTGGATCTTGTCCGGCCAGCCACCCCAGCCGACGGAGATCGCCGAGTAGCCGACGTGGTCGATCTGGTTGTGGGACAGGGTGTTCCGCACGGTGTAGCCGTTGACGATCGGCACGCCGCCGTGGAACTCGCGCGGCAGGCCGTAGAGGTGGTTGTCGGTCACCGCGATGTCGCGTACGACGTCGGCGTCGGTGTCCGTGGTCGGTTTGTCGACTCCGCCGAGCTGGACGCCGTTGCCCGAGATGTCGGTGAAGATGTCGCCGCGGACCCGGGACTCCTTGGTGCCGTCGATGAGGTCCAGCCCGGCGCCGCCGAGGTGCGCGAACACGCTGTCGCTGAACTCGACGCGTTGCCCGTGCGACACGGAGACGTTCGCGGGCTCGCGCGTCCAGGACGCGTACGGGCAGGTGCCGCCGGGCACGAACTGGCAGAGCCCTTGCGTGGCCCAGCCGCCGGCGCCGGTGATCGTGTAGCCCGCCTGGATTTCGGAGAAGCCTTCCGGCGACGACGGCGTCAGCCACGTCGCGTAGGAGAAGCGCAACCCGCGGAAGGCGACGTCGTGGATGCCCCGTGCGTCGACGAGCTTTTCCAGCACCGGCACCTCGACGTCGGCGCGGCGCAGGTCCTGGCCCGGCCTCGGCAGGTAGTAGACGACGTGCGCGCTCCGGTCGAGGTACCACTCGCCCGGGGTGTCGAGCAGCTCGAAGGCGTTCTCCGCGTACGTCGGGTGCCGGCCGTTGGTGAGGTCGGCCGGGCCGACCATGTTGACGCTGCGGCCGGGGATGTCCGGGAAGAGCACGCGTCTGGTCGAGTTGTCCCAGCACGGCTGGGCCATGGTGACGGTCGTGCCGTCGGCCGCGGCGAGCGGGCAGCGCGGCTCGGTCCACTGGCCGAGGCCGTCGCGCTGGATGTTCCAGAGCGCTTCGCCGGCGGTGTAGACGAACTCGATGTCCTTCGGGTTGCGCCAGTGCGCCAGGGTGTCGGCGCTCGCGGTGTAGCCGGTGGCCGTGGCTTTGACGGTCACCGGCAGCGGACCGCGGGCGCGTTGTTCGCGGACGCCGTCGACGTACAGCTGCCGGCTGTTGTCGAGCCCGGCGGGCGTGGCCGCGGCGAACAGGCCGGGACGGCCCGGGACCGGCCGCCACCCGGTGACGCGCACGCCGCCGTTCAGCTCGGTGTCGCCGCTGCCCTGCCAGATGACGCGGTGGCCGTTGCCGCCCGAGTCCCGGGCGTCGAGCCGCAGCGGCTCGGTCAGCCGGAAGACGCCGGGAGCGACGTGCACGGTGAGGTCGCGCGTGAGGTGCGGCGCGCGTTGGCGCACGAGGTCGCGCGCTTTGCCGAGGGTCCGCACGGGCCGGTGCGCGGTGCCCGGGGCGTGGTCGGAGCCGGTCGGCGAGACGTAGACGTCCCGATCGGCGGCGGAGTCCGGAGCCGCGGCGGCGGCCGGACCGGTCGCGGCGAGCAGCGCGCCCGCCCCCAGGAGAACGGTCACCACGGTGCGGCGCCGCTTCGAGCCCCACTTCGTCAGCATGGACGAAACATAGGATCTCTAGTCGCCAATGTCGACAAGTTCCCGCTCAGCGGGGCGTCTTGTCACCTATTCATCGGATGCTTGTCCGGTCAGTCGCGGCTGGGGCCGAATCGCTCCGTGCGGATGCGGTGCGGGTCGTGACCGAGGGCGACCAGGATGTCGGCCACGGTCTCGACGAAGCCCGTCGGCCCGCAGACGAAGCACGACGCGCCGAACTCCGCCGGCCAGCTCGCCGTGTTGAGCGTGGCCACGTCGATGCGCCGCGGGATGCCGGGACGGCCCTCCGGCAGCTCGCGCGTGTAGACGTAGGTGATGTCCAGCCCGGCCACCGGCGTGCGCAGCTCGTCGGCGTAGTACTGCTCGGCCGGCGTGCGCAGCGAGTAGATCAGTTTGAACGGCGTGCGGACGCCGGCCGCGCGGCGGGCGCGGATCATCGCCATCAGCGGCACGATGCCCGAGCCGCCCGCGACGAGCAGGACCGGCTCGGGGTCCGTCGGACGCCAGACGAACCAGCCGCCGACGGGGCCGCGAATCTCGACCGGGTCGCCGACGGCGTACGGGCCGGTCAGGTGCTCGGACACCTCGCCGTCGGCGACGCGCTGAACCGTCAGTTCGACCCGGTCGCCGTCGGCGGGCGCGGCGAGCGAGTAGCTGCGCTGCGCGCGGTAGCCGTCGGCGGCGGTCAGCCGGACGTCGACGTGCTGCCCCGCCAGGTGGCCCGGCCAGCCGGGCAGGTCGAAGACGAGTGTGCGGGCCGTCGGGGTCTCGTCGCGGATTTCGGCCAGGCGGGCGACCCGCCAGGCTAGTCGCCCTGATACCGCTGTTCGCGCCATGGATCCCCGTAGTCGTGATAGCCGATGTTCTCCCAAAACCCGGGCTCGTCCCGGGTCTTCAGCTCCAGGCCGCGCACCCACTTCGCGGACTTCCAGAAGTACAGGTGCGGCACGAGCAGCCGCGCCGGGCCGCCGTGCTCGGGGGTCAGCGGCTTGCCGCCGTACTCGTAGGCGATCCAGGCCTGGCCGTCGAGCAGGTCGGCGAGTGGCAGGTTCGTGGTGTAGCCGCCGTAGGAGTGCACCATGACGTAGTCGGCGGCCGTGTCGAGCCCGCCCACCAGCGTGTCCACCGAGACGCCGCGCCAGTGGGTGTCCAATTTGGACCACTGCGTGACGCAGTGGATGTCCACTGTGGGCTTCTCGCTGGGCAGGGCCATCAGTTCGGCCCAGCTCCAGGCGTGCTTCTCGCCGGTCTCGGTGGTGACCGTGAACTCCCACGTCTCGGTGCGCACGCGCGGAGTCGGTCCCGCCGACAGCACGGGGAAGTCCTCGGCGAGGTACTGCCCGGGTGGCAGGCGCGGGTTGCCGCTGCGGGCCCGGCCGTGGAACCCCGGTGTCACGACGCCCATGCGGCACTCCTTCCCGGTCGGCCCGAGCCTACGCCCGGACGCGCAGCCCGAGCGACGTGACGAGCACCGCAGCCTGTTCGGGTGACACGATCGCCCCCGCCAGGTCGGCGTTCACCGGGTCGAGCGCCGACAGGTCGCTGCCCCGCAGCTCCGCGCGCGGCAGCTTGACGGCGTGCAGCGTCGCGCCCGAGAGGTCGACGTCGGCGAACACGGCGTCGCCGCAGTTCGCCCCGGTGAGGTCGGCTTCGCGCATCCGCACCCCGTGGAAGGCGACCGACCGCAGGTCGGCACCCGCCAGCCCGGCGAACGACCAGTCGCCGCCGGTGACCCGCAGCGGCCGCAACTCGCACTCGCTGAACGTCGCGCCGACGAGCTTGCACCCGGTGAACTCGGCGTCGAAGAAGTTGCACCGCTTGAAGGAGCAGCCGGTGAACGCCGAGTCCGTGTGGCGGGACGCGTTGAACCGCACGTTCCCGAACACGCAGTCGGTGAAGACCGTGTTCCGCGTCTGCGCCTCCGAGAGGTCGACCTCGAGGAACTCGCAGCGCACGTAGTGCCGTCCGGTGATCTCCTCTCCGTACCAGTCGTCGCGGACGAACCGCTGTTCTTCGACGGGTGGATCTTGCGTGGCATCGGGCACCCCGTCAGGCTAGCGGGAGTTTCCGGCTCCGAAAGGTCCGCGCATGCTCGATGCCCAAGCCGTCCGGGAAGCCGTGCCGATGACGGCCGCCGTCGACGCGGTCCGGGAGGCCTTCCTCGACCTCACCGCCGGCCGATTCGTGGTACCGCAACGGCTGTCCTTCGGCGGCGGCACGACGCTGGTGATGAGCGCGTGCCATACGCCGACGTCGACGACGGTGGTGAAGACGCTCAGCCTGGTCGCCGGCCGGACCCCGATGATCCTCGGGACGCTCGTGTGGAATACGGCCGCGGGCCAGGTGGTCGCCGACGCGATCGAGGTGACCACCTTGCGCACGGGCGCAGCATCCGGCGTCGCGACGGACCTGCTCGCCCCGGCGTCCGCCGACCGGCTGGCGCTCCTCGGCACCGGCGCGCAGGCCGCCGACCAGGTGCGCGCGGTGGCCGCGGTCCGTCCGCTGAGCCGGCTGGCGGTGTTCGGCCGCTCGCCGTCGCGCGCGCACGCCTTCGCGGAACGGATGGGTGCCGAGTTCCCGGGCATCGTGACGCGGGTGGCCACGTCTGCCGCGGACGCCGTCTCCGACGCGGAAATCGTGTGCTGTGCTACGTCATCTTCGACTCCTCTGTTCGATGTGGACGACTTGCCGGAGCGGGTTCACGTCAACGCGATCGGGTCGTACCTGCCTTCCATGCGGGAGCTTCCGGCCGGATTGCTCGGGGGTGCCGCGTGCGTGGTGGTGGATCAGGTCGAGGCGGTGCTCGAGGAGGCCGGTGAGGTGATCCACGCGGTGGACGCCGGGTTGGTGGCGCGGTCTTCGTTGGTCGAACTCGGGGATGCGTTGCGGACACCGCCGGCGGTGAGCGGGCGAACGGTGTTCAAGTCGGTGGGCCTCGCGGTGCAGGATTGGGCCATCGCGAGGTTGCTGGGTGACGCGGGGACGCGCTAACGGCTCACGGAGCGTCCGAATGGAGCGGCGGAGAGCAACGAGGAGCGGCCGAACGGCGCAATCTTGCGGATTGAGCGTTTGATCGGTCACCCGATCCGGGAATTTTCCGGACATGTCTCCTTGGCGAACCACCACCAGACGGAACACGGCCGTGCGGGTCATCACGGCGATCGGCGCGATCTTCGCGGGGATCGAAGTTCTCTACATGATCATGGTGCTCGCCGGCGCCAATGCCGGCAACGCCTTCTTCATCTTCATCAAGTCGTTGGCTGTCCCTCTCGCGTTGTTCTGGCCGGGGCTGTTCAACGTGGACAACGGCAGCCTGCAAGTCATCCTCGACTTCGGCTTGGCCGCGGTGTTCTGGCTGGTCATCACCGGCCTCATCGCCCGCTTCGCGGGCCGGTGACCGGCGGGCGACGTCGCCCTCCACGCTGCCACCTGCCGTCACTGCCCCCTCCGGTGGCGGCAGGTGGCTCACGATCCGCCGCCTGCTGCGGCACAACGGCCGCCGCGGGAAAACACCCGCTGCCGGGCTGGAGCCGTGGAGCAGCAGCCGCCACCGCCGGGCGTTACCCGCTGACCAGGCCACTGCCACGGAACACCAGCCGCCTCCTCGGACCAACGGCCGCCGGGCGATAAACGCCCGCCACGTCGATAACCGCCGCCGCGTGAGAAACCTCCTTTTGCGTTACCTGGCGTCGGCGCGCTGCCTCTCCCTGCGCGACACTGGACGGATGAGTGACGGCAGGTGGTTCGACGGCTGGTCGCCCTGGCCCGAGCTGGCCGGGCTGGCCGCGGCCGGACGTTCCCTGCTGCCGAACGTCCCCGTCACGCCGGCCGCGCTGGCGCGGACCGTCACGGAGCAGCTCGTCGGGCGGCGGCTGACCGCCAAGGTCGGGGACCGGGAAGTCGGCCTGACCCTCGCCGAACTCGACTACCCGGCCGACAGTCTCCGGCTGGCCACCGGACGCGTCGGCGACGTGCGCCTCGTCGCCGAAGACGTCGACTGGCCCGAACCCGAAGGGGGCAGCATTCCGCTGCGCCGGGTCACCGTGCTCGCCGAGGACGTCCGCCTCCGCTCACTCCCGGCTCCCGCCGCCAAACCGGCCCGCGTCGACCTGCGGATCGCCGTCTCCGCGGATGTGCTCCGCGAAAGGGTGGCGCAGGTCCGGCCCGGGATCGTGGCCGCGCCGGCCGACAGCGGGCTGCTCCAGATCCACTGGGCCAAGAAGCCCCACTGGGGCCACTTGACCCTCGAGGCCCAGGTGGCCGACGACGCCGTCGTGCTCGTCCCCCGGACACTCCACATAGGACAACGACAACTTCGCCCACCGAAGCGCTTTCACCCCATCGTGCTTCCCCTGCCGGAACTCCCGTCGGGGATAAAGCTGACGAAGGTGGAACCCCGGCACGACGAACTCGTGCTGCACACCGTCGCGGAAGAGTGGCCGGAACGGCTTTCCCGCATTCCTCTCGCCGATCTGTTGAGCTGGTTGACCACCGCAGCGGTGACCCTGACCTTGCCGAAACTCGGTTCGCGTCCATGACCTCGAAGCTACTCGAACGCGCGTTCGAACGTCATCACTCACAAGGGTAGGGCCGGAAACTCACACGTCCCGGTCTCGCAGATACCGCGTGTGATCGGCCTGCCGGTCGACTTCGGAGGCGTAGAACCGCTCGGCCACCCGATGGGCCTCCGCTTCGAGCAAACCCAGCTGGGTCACCAGTTCCTCACCCGCGCCGGCCCGCCGGGAAGCGAACCACCACGGCAGATTCAGGTAGGTCTCCAGCGACAGCGGCAAATCCGTCCGCACCAGACGAACAAGGAAGTGCCGCAGATCAGGATCGGCGGCCAGGCGCGCCGGGTCCGACAGCAAGTCGCGCAAGATCGCAGCGATCCGACCGACGGTGTCCACAGTAGACTCAGGCATTCGCGACGCCTGCGAAGAGACCCGTGAAACCAAGGTCTCCAAGGACGAAAGCAGCGAAGCCGAGAGGTCCGGCACCAACCGCACCTTCTCGGCAGGCGCCAGCAAAGCACCCGCCAAGTACAACGCCACGACGACGAACGGCCAGAACCACCCGACCACCCCGGTCAGGTACAGCACAACGCCGATCAGGCCGCCGACACAGCCGAGGAGGTTCTTGCCCGACCCCAGATAACGCAGCATCATTGGTACCCGCGGATCTCCTGGAAGACGTCGGACAGCTGGACTTTCCGGGCGTCGAACACCTTCCCGCCGGTCAGCGTGGCCACCTGGGTCAGCTCGTCGCCGCTCCCCTCCCCGAACAGCACGGTGAACACGGGCACCTGCTTCATCGCGGGCGGCAGCGAGCCGAACGACGCCTGGAAGTCCGCCAGGGACGAGCCGTTCGCGTTCTCGCCGTCGGTCATCAGGACGACGGACGTGAACCGGTCCGGGTCGCGCGCCGCCAAGGGTTCGAGCACCCGATAGGCGTCGGAGAGGCTGTCGTAGATAGCCGTCCCGCCGTTGGCCGACAGCCCCTCGGCGAACGCCTTGATGCGCGCCAGCTCACCCGAAGGATCCTGCTCCGGCACGGTGAACGTCGATGGCCGCGAAGGCACCGTGTTGAACGGCAGCATCGTCACCTCCTCCCGGCTCCGGAACCGCCGGAACCGGCCCGTCAGCGAGTTGTCCGCCCCCGTCAGCCCCACCAGCGCCGTCCGCAGCGAGTCGATCCGGTCGCCCTTCATCGACCCGGACGTGTCCAGCACGTACAGCGTCCGCGACGGCCGCCGGATCTTGTCGAAGTACGCCTGGAGCAGCGCGTCCACGGCCTGCTGCGTCGCCGGGAACGGCAGCTCGACGAGGTCGCGCGCGGTGAACCGCGACCCCAGCGCGACACCTGGAACGACCGGCCGCCGCTGGGTGGTCTCCATGATCCGCTGCTGGACGTCCGGCGTGCGCAGGTAGTCCGAAAGCCGCTGGTGCGCCGACCGCGCGTCGTCGCCGGCGGAAGCCAGCAGGGACAGCGGGTAGTCCGCCGTGACGACGCCGTCGCTCGGGTAGACCAGCGTCAGCGGCTCGGGCAGCTTCCCGGACGCGTTCGCCGACAGCAGCACGGATTCATAGTTGATCAGCCCGTCGACCGGGTCCGGGCCGGTCGCGCGCCGGATGTACGCGTCCGACAGCCACCCCGAAGAGCCGGCCGAAAGCGCCTGGGCGCTGAAGAACTGCGTCAGCTGCGGAGTCACCGAAGCGATCTGCTGGGCATCGATCGCGTTGCCCGCGCCCGCCAGCGCCGAAGCGACGCCGACCAGCGCCGAGAACCCGGAGTTCGACGCCGACGGGTCCGTCATCCCGTAGCTGAACGTCTTCTTCCCGGCCTGCGCGGCGATCTCGCCCCAGCTGACCGGCTTGCCTGCCCAGCCGAGCCGCCGCACCACCGACGTGGCCAGCCCCAGCACCACCGGCGAACTCATGATCTTGACTTGGTTGCCGAGCCGCTTCGCCGCTTCGGGAATCCCTGCGAGATAACGGTTCGACGAGAACCACACGGCGTCGTACTTGCCGTCGACGCTGCCGTTCGCCAGCGCTTCGGCGCCTTCCAAAGTCCCGGTGAAGGTGAACTTGACCGTGACGCCGGTAGCGCGAGCGGCTTCGTCGAGCACCGGCTGCATGTCCGCCAGCTCGCTGCCCGCGAGGATCCGCAAGGTCCCCGGCTCGGGGTCCCCCAGCGGCGCGGACGACGAGTCGGAACACCCCGCCAGCAACGCGGCACCCAAAAAGAGCGCCAGCACCTTCCTGATCATGCTTCCCCCTCGTGCGAACGCCGCAGGTGGTCTTCGGCGCGGCGGATCTCGCCGGACAGCGACTCGACGGTCGCGCCCATCGCGGCGACGGCGTCGGCGCGGAACCCGTCGATCGCGTCGATCGAGGCGTAGACCCGGTCGAAGGACGCGCGGATCGTCTCGGTCGCGACGGCCGGGTCGCTGCTCGCTTTGCGGATCTCCGCGGTCTGCAGGTCCAGCAGCTCGGTGTTGGCGCGGATCAGCCCGTCGGTGGTCGCCTGCAGGGCCGCGACCTCGTCGAGGACGTCCCGCTGGCTCGCCAAAGCACCGCTGACCAGCAACGCGACGCGCAGCGCGGAAACCGTCGTCGACACCGCCCGTTCGACGCCGCGGATCAGCTCGTCGTTGTTCTTGCGCACCAGGTCCAGCGCGAGGTAGCCCTGCGCGCTGACGGCCAGCTGCGTCAGCAGGTCCTGGTGCCGCTGCCGGATCGGGTACAGCACGTCTGCGCGCAATGCGTTGGCACGCCCGGGATCCGTCAGGTCGAAGACGCCGGCCTGCGCTTCGATCGCGCCGTCGACGGCCTCGGCGAGGGCGGCCGCTTCGGCGAGCTTCCCCATGACCTTCCACAGCCGCTCGCGCTCGCCCTTGATCGAGGCGTTGTCGCGGCGCAGGACGTCCTGGCGGCCGCGCAGGTCGACGACCAGCGCGTTGACCGGCTCGTTCGCCGCGCGGTAGCGGTCCAGCGCCCGCTTCGCGCCGGCCGCGGCCGGGAACATCCCCAGCAGCTTCCGGCCGGTGAGCGGCAGCTTCGCCGGGTCCAGCTCGGCGACCGTCCGGCGCAGGCTCGCGAGGCTCGTCGTGACGCCGTCCTGCGGCGATGCCGCGCTGCGCAACGAGCGATCGAGCATCGTTCCCGCGACGCCGGCCGCCGCGCGCATGTCGGCCTCGCCGACGGTCAGCAGCTCGTCGAGCAGGTCGGTGAACTCCGGCGAACGGACGTCGAGGGCTTCGAGCCGGGACGCGAACTCCGAAGCGCGAGTGGAGACTTTCGACCGCGTCTCGGAACTGAGCGTGATCAGCCCGGCGGCGCGTTCGGCCGGGATCGCGGTGACCGGCTCGGGCGGCGTGAGCGCGAAGTCCATGTCAGTACTGCTTGCCGACGGCGTCGAGCAGCCGCTCGAGGGTCTCGAACGACGGCGGTTCGACGGCGTCCACCAGGTCGGCGGGCACGTGGGCCGGCGCGGCGACCTCGGCGAACAGCTTCGGGTCGGTCGTGCGGAAGCCGAACGTCGCGGCGAGCTTGCCCAGCTCCGGGTCGGTCGCGAGGAGCTGCCCGACCTTGTCGCCGTCGCCGGTCAACGGCACCAGCGTGTGCTTCGAGTAGACCGTCGGCGCGGTGTAGAGCATCCGCATGTCCGGCCGGATCGAGCCATCGCCGCGCACCACTCGGCCGACGAACTGCGACTCGTAGATCAGGGCCAGCGGCGTCTTCCCCATGCCCGCGGACAGGTAGTCCTCGAACGGTCCTTCGGTGCTGTTCTGGGTGTACCCCTGGTCGAGGAACAGCTTCGCCACCGACGGCAGCACCTTCGCCTCCTGGTCGGGCGCGCTGACGACGGCGTTCCCGTTGGCCACGAAGGAAACGATCGACAGGTACATCGCCGCGGAGTTCGACTCGCGCGGGTCGGTCGTGGTGACCAGGACGTTCTTGCGAGCCGGGTAGGCGGTGTTGCCGGGCAGCTGGTCCCAGCGCGTCCCGGCCTTCGCCAGGTCCAGGTACTTCGCGATGTCGAGGACGTCGTAGTCGCCGGCGCCCTTGCGCACGACCCCGTTGGCCCGCAGCAAGGAAACGATCGGCTCGAAGGACGCGACGGCCATCGGCGACTGGAACGGCGTGTAGACCGTGGTCACCTTGCGGTCGCGCTGGATCTTCCGCGCCGCCGGCGACGACGACGGGAACGCGAAGGCGTACTTCCCGAGGTCGACGGTCGTCGCGAGCTGCCGCGACCCGGCCGTGTCGACCTCGACCTTCAGGCCGTGGCGGGCGAAGGCGCCGACGACGCGCTGGTCGGTGAAGGACGCCTGCTTCTCCGAACCGATCACCCCGCGGACCGTCGTCGTCGAGCCTGTGGCGCTGTCGTCACCGCGGCCCCAGACGATCACCCCCACGACGGCCAGCAGCAGCACCACGGCCAGTCCGATCGACACCCGGCGTTTCACGAGCCACTCCCCTCGACGGGCCTTCGCTCATTGGACGCGGGAGCGGGCCCGTTCGAAGTGAACGGCGGGTGAAGGAACGGTCTCAGGTCACCGGGAACCAGGTCCCGGACGCCCATTCCGTCTCGCCCCAGGCCTTTCGCTCGTCGGACCGTGGGTCGAGCACCAGATCGGTGTCTTCCCGGAAAACCAGCACCGGCCGGAGTTCGGGGCCGTAGGGCGGCCACTCGGGACCGTCTGCATCCGCGACGCCGTCGCGGATGAAGCGCACCCAGGCGCGGTGGATGAGCAACGCCGCGCGCTCGCGCTTCGGGTTGACGGCGGAACCCTGCGAGGCGAGCGGCAGCGGCGTCTTCCACGCCATCGTCGTCTCGGTGCCGTGGCCACCGTCGAGCTGTTCGGGCACGCCGGGCGCGGCGATGTCGATGCGGTAGCGGTAGACGGGCGCGTGCGCGGACTGCGCGTCGGCGAGCCGCTGCGTCGGGATGCCGTAGCGCTCGTCGCCCATCGCGGCGATCTTCGCCGACTTCAGATCGGGGACGCGGCGAAGGTACGTCTCGAGAAGGTGCGAAGTGCCTTCGCCGCCGAGGATGCTCTCGAGCACACCGGAAGCCGGCGCCGTCGCGACGTCGTCGCCCAGCATCAGCGCGTACGTGCTGCCCTCGTTGCTGTTGCAGCCGACCAGCAACGGGATCCCGGCCGCGCTCCCCCGCCGGATCGGCTCGATCGGCACCTCCGGCAGCACGCGCGGGTGCAGCGTCGGCCGCCAGAGCCACAGCGCCTGCAGTCCGCTCAGGATCCGTTCCTGCGCCTCGACGAACTCCTTGGCGGGCAACGCCCTGAGCGCGGCCACGTCGTGGCAGCCGACTTCGTCCAGGAGCCGCCGGGCCAGCGCGGTCCCGGCCTCCGGCGTCGCCACGTGGTCCGCGCCGCCGCTGCTGCTGATCGCCTGCGCGAACAGCCCCCGGCCCAGTGGGCTGCCCATCAGGTTCCCGACGCTCTTCGCGCCCGCCGAGACGCCGTAGACGGTGATCCGCTCCGGGTCCCCACCGAACGCGGAGATGTTGCGGCGCACCCACTTCAGGGCCTCGACCTGGTCGAGGAACCCGCACACGCCGGCGTCCGCTTCGGACTCGCCGAAGATGCCGGCGAGGTGCAGGAAGCCGAGCGAGCCGAGCCGGTAGTTGATCGTGACGACGACGATCCCGGCGCGCGCGAACGCCTCGCCGTCGCCGAGCTGCTCGCCGTGCCCGACGCGGTAGCCGCCGCCGTGCAGCCAGAACAGCACCGGCCAGCCGCCGTCGGGCGCGGGGCCGTCCGGGGTGCACACGTTGAGGTACAGGCAGTCCTCGTCGCACACGGCGGCCGGGTTCATCGGGTCCGGCGACTGCATCGCGTGCGGCCCGTACTCCGTCGCGACATGCACGCCGCCCGAGAGCGACGGCGGCCGCGGCGCCTTCCACCGCAGCTCGCCGACCGGCGGCCGGGCGTACGGGACTCCGCGCCAGGCGCGGACGCCGTCGCCCGCCAGCCCCACCAGCGCCCCGAGCTCGGTCGTGACCGTCGGGACGGAGCTCATCAGAGCGAGGCCTGCTCGACCGTCGGCAGGCAGACCTCGAACCGGGTGTTCCCGGGCTCGGACTCGACGCGCAGGTCGCCCTGGTGGCGTTCGACGACGATCTTCCACGAGATGTCCAGGCCGAGCCCGGTGCCCTCGCCGACCGGCTTGGTCGTGAAGAACGGCTCGAAGATCCGCGGCTTGATGTCCGCCGGGATGCCCGGGCCGGTGTCGCCGATCTCGACGCGGATCTGGTCGTCGACGCGCCACGTCCGCAGCGTCAGCGTGCCGTCGCCCTTCATCGCGCCGAGGGCGTTGTCGATGATGTTCGTCCAGACCTGGTTCAGCTCGGCCGGGTACGCCGGGATCTTCGGCAGGCTCCGGTCGTACTCCTTGACGACGCGGATCCCGGTGCCGATCTTGCCGGACAGCATCACGAGCGTGGAGTCGAGGCCGTCGTGGACGTCGACCCACTGGTGCGGCGCCCGGTCCATCTGCGAGTACTGCTTGGCCTTGCCGACCAGCGCCGAGATGCGCGTGGTGGAGTCCTCGATCTCGCCCATCAGCATCTCGGTCTCGAGCGCGTAGGCGAGCCAGCGGACGGCACCGTCGATGAACGTGTCGCCGACCTGCTCGAGGACGTTGTCCAGGTCGGCGGTGGTCAGCCCGGCGCGGACGTAGATGTCCGCGAGGTCCCAGCCCTGGTCGATCCCGCGGTCCTCGAACCAGTCGGTGATCTCGTCCTCGCGGTCGGCCTGCTGCATCGCGGACAGCTTCTCGGCCTGCGCGACCTGCTTGACCAGGCGTTCCTGGACGTCGATGAGCTGGTAGAGCAGCTCCGGCTCGATGTCCTTCTTGGCCAGGAAGGCGAGCTTGTGGCGCATGCCGGCGACGCGTTCGCGCAGGGCGGACGTCGCCCGGACGGCCGCCGCGGCCGGGTTGTTCAGCTCGTGCGTCAGACCGGCCGAGAGCTCACCGAGGGCGAGCAGCCGGCGCCGCGACCCGATCACGGTGTCGCTGTTGCGCCACCCCAGGTACATGCCTTCCAGCAGGTGCGTCGCCATCGGGAACCACCTGCGGAACTCGACGGAGAACTCCTTCGACGGCAGCGCGAGCAGCGTGACGCCGGAGAGCGCGCGCACGGTCGCGCCGTAGCGGTGGTCGTCGTCCTGGTGCACGAAGAACTGCGTCGCGCCGAAGTAGGCGCCGCGCTGGTCGGACCGGTTGGTCTCCACCTCGGTGCCGCTGACCAGGCGCGTCATTCGGATGGCGCCGCCGAGCAGGACGTAGAAGCAGGTCGCCTCGCCGCCTTCGCTGATGATCGTCGAGTCGCCCTCGTACTCCTCGAGCACGGCGTTGTCGGCGACCCAGTCCAGCTGGTCCTCGGAAAGGTGTTCGAAAAGGAAGAGCCCGCGAAGCTCTTCCCGCGGCAGTGCGCTCATTGTTCCTCCAGGTACCGGTGTACCAGCGTCACGGCCATCGCGCCCTCGCCGACCGCGGACGCCACCCGCTTGACCGACTGGGACCGCACGTCACCGGCCACGAACACCCCGGGGATGGACGACTCGAGGTAGTACGGATCACGGTCGAGCGGCCAGCCGGCCGGCCGCTGCGCGTTCGCCGTCAGGTCCGGTCCCGTGCACACGAAGCCGTGCTCGTCGCGGTGGATGCCCTCGCCGAGCCAGTCGGTGCGCGGGGCGGCGCCGATGAAGATGAACAGGTGACCGGACTCGACGGTCTCGGTGACGCCGTTCTCGCAAAGCGTGAGCCGCTCGAGGTGCTCGTCGCCGTGGGCCTGCTTGACCGTGGTGTGCGTCCGGACGTGGATGTTCTCGATGCCGGCGATCTGCTCGATCAGGTAGTGCGACATCGACGCCTCCAGCGACGCGCCGCGCACGAGGATCGTGACGTCGCTGGCGTGCCGGGAGAAGAACACCGCCGCCTGGCCGGCGGAGTTGGCGCCGCCGACGATGTAGACGTGCTCGCCCTTGCACTCGGGCGCCTCGGTCGCGGCCGAGCCGTAGTAGACGCCGCGGCCGGTGAGCTCCTCGATGCCCTCGGCCTCCAGCGCGCGGTAGGTGACGCCGCTGGCGAGGATCACCGAGTGGGCGGCGATCTCGCTGCCGTCACCGAACGTGACGACCCGCGACGAGCCGCGGGCTTCGAGGCCGACGACGTCGCGCGCGGTCAGCACCTCGGCGCCGAACTTCTGCGCCTGGCGCCGCGCCCGGTCGGTCAGCTGCGCGCCGGAGACGCCGTCGGGGAAGCCGAGGTAGTTCTCGATGCGGGAGCTGGTGCCCGCCTGGCCGCCGGTGGCCTTCTTCTCGACGAGGACCGTGCGCAGGCCCTCGGACGCGCCGTACACGGCCGCGCCGAGGCCGGCCGGGCCGCCGCCGATCACGACGAGGTCGTAGAACTCCTGCGCCGGGCGGGTCGACAAACCGACCGCGTCGGCGATCTCGCTGCCGGTCGGGTGCTTGAGCACGGTGCCGTCGGGGGTGACGACCACCGGGATGTCCGCCTCGGTGGCGTCGGCGGCCTTGAGCAGGCGCTTGCCTTCGTCCTCCTCGACGGAGTACCAGCGGTAGGGCACGGCGTTGCGCGCGAGGAAGTCGCGCATGTGGAACGACGGCGACGAGTACCGGTGGCCGAGGAGCTTGACCTCTTCGACCGGCTTGTCGCCGACCGCCTTCCAGGTCTCGACCAGCGCGTCGATCACCGGGTAGAGCTTCTCCTCCGGCGGGTCCCACGGCTTGAGCAGGTAGTGGTCGACGTCGACGACGTTGATCGCCTGGATCGCGGCGTCGGTGTCGGCGTAGGCGGTCAGCAGGGCGCGGCGGGCGTGCGGGAACAGGTCCATCGCCTTCTCGAGGAAGGCGATGCCGTCCATCTGCGGCATCCGGTAGTCGGCGAGGATGGCCGCGACGGCGTCGCCGCGCAGCTTGATCTCCCGCAGCGCGTCGAGGGCGTCCGGGCCGGAGTCGGCGCGGATGACGCGGTAGTCCTTCCCGTAGCGGCGCCGCAGGTCGCGGGCGACCGAGCGGGACACGGCGGGATCGTCGTCGACGGTCATCAGGATCGGCTGGCTCACGAGATGTAGCCTACGGCGCCCGGTGGTCCGCTGGGGAGGACCGCCGTTTCGGCACCTGGACCCGCTCCAGGTCCTCCGCCACGACGATCTCGCCGTCGAACTCCGCCTTCGCCTCCTCCAGGAAGCGAGCCGGGTCGGGGTAGCGCTGCGAGAAGTGCGTCAGAACCAGCTGCCGCACCCCGCATTCGGCGGCGACGCGAGCGGCCTGCTGGGCGGTCAGGTGCCCGAAGTCCTTCGCCAGGGAGGTGTCCTCGGCGAGGAACGTCGCCTCGATGACGAGCATGTCGGCGTTTTCGCTGAGCGCGTACACCGCGTCGCAGAGGCGGGTGTCCATGACGAACGCGAAGCGCTGGCCGGGCCGGGGTGTGCTGACGTCTTCCAGTTTTGTGGTCCCGAGTTGTCCTTCACGCTGGAGGCGGCCGACGTCCGGGCCGCCGATGCCGTGTTCCTTCAGCTTCTCGGGGAGCATCGTGCGGCCGTCCGGCTCGGTCAGGCGGTAGCCGAACGCCTCGACCGGGTGGCTCAGGCGCCTCGCCTCGAGGGTGAACTCCCCAGTGGCGATCGGGCCGTCCTCGGCGATCGGGTGTTCTCGCAGGTCGGCTTGCTCGTAGAACGACGTCGCGTGCCGCAGCCGTTCGAAGTAGTGCGCGCCGGACGCCGGGAAGTGGGCGTGGACCGGGTGCGGGACCTTGTCGAGTGAGAGGCGCTGGATCACGCCGGGCAGGCCGAGGCTGTGGTCGCCGTGGAAGTGCGTGACGCAGAGGCGCGTGATGTCGGTGGCGGCCACGCCCGCCCGCAGCATCTGGCGCTGGGTGCCCTCGCCGGGGTCGAAGAGGATGCCCTCGCCGTCCCAGCGCAGGAGGTAGCCGTTCTGGTTGCGGTGGCGCGTGGGCACCTGGCTCGCGGTGCCCAGCACCACCAGTTCGCGGGTCGACACCCCCGCACGCTACTCAGGCGGCGGGGGTGGTGTCCCCCAGTTTGCGCAACCGGAAGGCCAGCACCAGCAGCATGATCCCGTAGAGCAGCGCGTAGATCCCGGCGAGGAGCGCGATGCCGAACGCGCCGGCGATCGGGTTGATCACGATGAGGACACCGGCGATCACGGAGAGCGCGCCGGCCGCGATGAGGAACGCCTCGCCCCGGATCTGCCTGCGCAGCCGGATCGCGGCGGCGATCTCCGCGACGCCGGTGACGATCGCCCAGAGGCCGACCAGCAGGGCCAGCAGCAGGACCGTGATGCCGGGCCAGACCAGGACGAGGATCCCGGCGATGATGCCGAGCGCGCCGAGGATCCCGTAGGCGGCGCGGTGGGCGGCGTCGCCCGGGCGGAAGGCCTGCATGAGGCCGCCGATGCCGTCGACGATCGCATACACGCCGTACAGGACCGCCAGCACGAGCACCGTGGCGCCCGGCCAGATCAGCGCGAAGAGCCCGAACAGCACGGCGAACACACCGCGGACGGCGGCGATCGGCCACGCCTTGCGGGGCTCGACGACGGAGAACGCTGCGAAGGAGGTCATGAGCCGCTCCTCGGGTGTCGGGGCACCCAGTATCGCGGCAGCGCGCCTGGTTGGCGCGATTGACCACCCGTTCGGGCCACGCGTCCACTGTGTCCGGACACTGTGGACTTGGAGGACCGGCGTGCGCCGCGGCCGCCACCACGGCGCACGCCGGTTGATCAGGGGTAACTCACCAGGTTCGACGGCCGGGTGCCGTCCGGGGTGATGTCACCGGTGTTGTTGATGACGTGGTTGATCCGGCCCTGGGTGCCCAGCGACACGGTCACCATGTCGTGGAACCGGACGTTCGGGTTGTTCGGCGCCTCGAACGCGTGTGCGCTGACCACGGAGGGGTTGGTGCTGAAGAAGCAGTAGCTGCCCAGCCCCCACGCTTCGTGGCTGGTGACGTTCGGCCCCACCTTGTACGCGGAGTAGCCCAGCGTCGACCCGTTCATCCAGCCGGCCTGGTTCGGCACGTCGTACGGCATTTCGTTCTGGAAGAAGTACGTGCGGCCGCCGTTGCCGTTCCAGACGACCTGCGTCTTCTGGTAGTGCTCGACGAACAGGCCGTACATCGTCACGTTGTTGCCGTTGACCGTGAGCCCGGTGTCGGCGGTGTTGGTGTTCCAGCCGACGTAGGCGTTGTTGTCGGCGTGATCGGCGCGCCAGATCCACATGTGGTCGCCGATGACGTTGTTGCTGTTGACGACCAGGCTGTTCGTCGCCTTCCCGACGTTGGCGCCGCCGATGCGGAAGAAGACGTCGTGCAGCGACGTCGGGTTCGCCGCGTGGTCCGCGGTCGAGCCGGCCGCGCCGACCTGCATGAGGGTGTTCGAGTTGGTCGTGCCGGCGTCGATCAGCAGGCCGGCGACCTTGACGCCGTCGACGTCGTCGACGTTCATCGCGGTGACGCCGCCGTCCGGCACCAGCGTGGCGATGCCGAGCCCGAGCACGACGGTGTCCGGGCGGGTGACGTGCAGCGCCTGGTTGAGATGGTAGACACCCGGCGTGACCAGCAGGTTCTTGCCCGCGGCGAGCGCGGCGTTCAGGTCCGCGGCGGTGGCGCCGGGCTTGGCGATGTAGAACTGGTCGATCGGGAGCGAGGTACCGGGCGCGGCGCCGTTGGCCCAGCTCGTGCCGGCCGCGTTGGTCTTCACGCCCGGGACGAACACCTGGTAGTTGCCGGAGCCGTCGATGTAGAGGAACGGCTTTTCGCGCACGACCGGCGTCTGGCCGACGGTGGTGTACGGCGGCGACGGGAAGGTGTTCGCCGGGGCGCCCTGGACACCCGCGAAGACCATGTTCCAGTTCGAGCCGTTCCAGCTGCCGAACTGCGAGTTGCGGGAGATCCACTGCTGCTGCGAGCCGGAGCGGACCTGGCCGTCGATCTTGGTGTCGGAGATCCAGCCGCCGCTGGCCCAGCCGCCGTCGTCGAGCTGCAGGTCGCCGCGGACGTGCATGCGGCGGTACGGCGCGGCTTGGCTGACCGCCCACCGGTCTGCTCCCCCGTTCGGCGTCACGGACAGGTTCTCGGCGCCCCGCCAGAAGTTCTGGGTGGCGTTCTGCGGCGGGAACCAGTCGGCCTCGACGTGCACGGCGCCGTTGATGGTGACGGCGTCCGGGCTCAGGCCGAGCCCCAGGACCTGGGTGTAGAAGCCGACGTTGACGTCGTTGGAGTAGGTGCCCGCCTTGAACATCACGGCGTAGCGCTGGCTGCCGAACTGGTTGCGTTCCTGCTGGCCGAAGATGCTGTTGAGCCGGTTCTGGATGGTCGAGCTCGGCATGGAGGGGTCGAAGACGACGACGTTCGGGCCGAAGTCGGGCTGGCCGGGCTGGGTCGTGTTCACGGGGTTCAGGGTGAAGGATTGGGCGCCGGTGCCGTTGCAGGCGTACTGCTGGAGCTGCACGGAGTCGGCGGCGGAGGCGCCGGGCACGTCGAGGCACTTCCCGCTGTTGCGGCTGACGAAGTGGTAGCGGCCATTGCCTTCGTCGACAGCCTGCCACTGCTGGTTGGCCCCACCTCCGTAGGTCCAGAGCTGGACGAGCCCGCCATCGGCGGTCGAGACGTTGGTGACATCCCAGGCAGCGGCCGGGTTGGCGCGCGCGTTGACCCGGAAGTAGCCGTCGCCGGTGGACTGGAACTGCCACTGCTGCGAGCCGGTCTGGTTGCAGGAGTACTGCTGCACGACGGTGCCGTTGGCGGTCCCGGCGGCCCGCGCGTCGACGCACTTGCCGCTGTTGGCGGCGGTCACGGTGTACCAGCCGTCCGGGGTGACGGCGGCTTGGGCGGTTATCGCGGTCGTAGTGCCCGCGACCAGGGCCAATGCTGCGGCGAGCAGCACCAACGTCCTCTTCATGCGAAACCTCCTCTGCCGCGTGAGCGGCGTTCGTAGAGCAGGAAACGGCAGAGGCGTGCCCGGTCTGGGTAGACGCGGCGTAACGGGCGGGGACCTCGGCGTCACAACCGCGCAAAATGTAACGGCGGCCACACCGGGAGTCAATACACGACTAAAAATAAGGTGTAAAGAGGCAGGTCAGAGGCTTGTGGTTGACGTGGGGACCCCCGCGTTGAGGGGTGCTGGGCGGGGTGTAATGTATGGACACACGAGATGCGGAGTTGAACTTCGCTCCGGGGCTATGGCGCAGCTGGTAGCGCACCTCACTGGCAGTGAGGGGGTCAGGGGTTCGAGTCCCCTTAGCTCCACAGTGACGAAACACCGCTCACCGGGACAGAAGTTCCAGGTTGAGCGGTTTTTTCGTTCTAGCGCATCTTGAGTTTCGCCAAGGAGAAGTTCAGCTACCGGTCGGTAACTGGGGCAGCGACTGGATGGCGGCGAAATGGGGTCACGAAAAGTGCCCCAGCAGGGTCCCCCGGACAGTTGGACGCCAAAGGCTCTTTGCGCGCACCTTCGTGCCGCCGGCGGCAGGCACAGCCTCCTCGCCGGGTCTCCTGCCGAAGCGGTTCACCGCGGATCATCGCAGTGCCGTCTCCTCCCCTGCGGCTGAACGGAGTTAGGGGCGACCACGACCCGTCGCTCACATCGAGGCCGCCATGCAAACCGACCATGAAGCCATCCGGCGACCTGACGCCGCGGAGCTCGAGCTGCCGAGGCACTCCCAGCCCGCTGGCTCCGCTGCCGACGGAGGGGGCCGACTCCTCTACACGCCAGCAGCGGCGGCCGGGCGACTCACCGTCGGCGAGTCCTGGCTCCGCCGCAAAGCCGGCCAGCGCCTCATCCCCTGCACCTTCGTCGGCAAGCACCTGCGCTTCACCGAACACGACCTCCGCGCCATCGTCGCCGCCGGCCACCGCGGACCGAGCAACCGCGACCAGACCAGCCGCCCCGGACGCCGACGGCGCACCCGTCGACGACACCCGTTCCGGTACCACGACGAGGTTTCTCGCCGAACACGCTTCCTCTCTGTCGCCTGTGGAGCGGTCCTGGACACGCACCACCACGCGACCCCTCACCACAGCGCAGGAGATCACCGTGCCCTGGACCGAACCCGCCGGCGACGACACTGGCGAGTCCGCTACCGCCGAACCGACGGCACCAAAAGGCGCATCTCCGGCTTCCCCACCCGCGACGCCGCCGACGACCACATCACCATGATGCTCCACGAACAACGCACCGGAACCTGGATCGACCCCGAATACGGCCGCACCACCATCACCGAATTCGCCCCCGCCGGAAACACCGCCTTCGCCGAGCTCACCAACCTCGGCATCCGCACCGGGGAGAAGAAGCTCCGCGCCTCCGGCTCGCCAAGACCACCGTCGACAGCATCATCAAATGCTTCTCGCTCCTGCTCTCCGACGCCGTGCCCGAGAAACTGACCGCCGCCACCCCCCTCGTCGCCCGGCGCTCGCCGACACGCCCAGCGCACCCCGCGCAAGATCTGGGGCGAGCCGGCCGGATCGGCGCCCGCTGGGCGAACTCACCGGCCTCGACCGCAGCAACGTCCAGCTCTACGACGACGACACCGGATCCATTTATCCCGCCCCCGACATCGGCGCCGTCCACGAACCCTGCAGCGGCCCGCTCCACCTCGGCCACCTCGAAACCGACGAATCCGAACGCACCATCAGCCCGCCCGACTCCTGAGCGCCCACAGCCTCCACCAGGTCTTCGCCAGCCCGAGCCTCGGGACTGTCCCTGGACGGACCTGGTGACCACCGAGCTGCTGCGCGGGCTGTTCGCCCCGGTCGGGCACGGGCTGTGGACCGCTGTTCTCGGCGGGCTCCGGGCCACGCCACCAGCACCGGCCTACCGCGTGCCGACGTCCCGGCATCCGGTTCTTCCGCTCTGTCCCGCCGTCCGGCGCCGATTTCGCTGGTCCACGCCGCCTTGGACCGATCAGTTATCCGAGCGACCCGCTTGGCATCGGTGGGTCACAACCCGAGCGGCAGCATGGACGAGTCCCGCGGCCGGGTGTGGTAGGCGATCCCGCGCGGGGAAAGGACCTGCTCGATCGCCGACACCATGCCGCCGATGAGGCCCGCCTCGTCGCCCAGCGAGCTGTGCACCAGGGACAGGTTGCGGGTGGCGAGCGGCCGGGACTGCTGGTAGACCACGCTGCGGACCTGGGCCAGCACCTCTTCGGTGCACTGGGCGATCGGCCCGCTGAGCACGATCCGCGCCGGATTGCCGAAGTTGACGAGGTCGGCGATCACCCGGCCGACGACGATGGCCACTTCGCGGACCACGCTGACGGTGTTCGCCTCGCCGCGGATCACCGAGGCCAGCAGGTCGTCCTCGCTCACGTCGAGCCGGGCCGCAATGGCCCCGGTCGAGGCGACGGCTTCGAGACAGCCGCGGTTTCCGCAGCGGCACAACGCGTCCGGCAGCTCGGGCACGCGGATGTGCCCGATGTCCGCGGCGGCACCGTCCGCGCCGTGCAGGAGCCTGCCGTTCTCACCGACGAAGCCGCCACCGACACCGGGGCCGATGTGGACGAGCAGCAGCGGCAGGTGCGCCCCCTTCAGCGCCCTGGCCTCCCCCAGCGCCATCAGGTTGACGTCGTTGTCGACGACCACGTCACACCCGAGCCGTTCGGCGAGGAACCGGCACACGCCGAAACCATCCCAGCCGGGCATCAGCGGCGGCCGCACGGCCATGCCCAGGTGCGAGTCGACCGGCCCGGGCAGGCCGACCGAAATGGCGAGCGCGTCCTGCTTCGTGAGCCCGTTCTCCGCCAGCAGGGCGGAGAACTGCTCGACGAGCGCGGCCAGCAGCACTTCGGGGCCCGCTTCCACGTCGATCGCCAGCTCGCGCCGTCCGACGACCTCCTTGTCCAGCGTGGTCAGCGCGACCCGGGACCGGCGAGTGGAGACCTCGGCCACGAGAACGACGCCCCTGCCGGCGCTGACCCGGAACATCTGCGCCGGGCGGCCACGAGCGTCCTGTTTACCGAACCCGGCGTCCTCGATCAGCCCGGCGTCGAGCAGCACCTCGAGGTGCTTGTCCACCGTGGAGCGCGCCAGGCCCGTGGCGCGCACCAACCGGCTGCGACTGACCTGCGCGCCGTCCGCGATCAGCCGGGCGATGACACTCCGCGCGGCGTGCGCGTCGGGGGCGAGGCTCTGCTCCTCGAGCAGGATGCCGACTTCGGTCCACAGCGAGCCCATGTTCGGATCCTAGCCCGACTTCTGTCGAAAAAGAAATAATTCTGGCCTATTTTGGCACCCAGAGGCAGAATTTACGCTCGCCGCATGACGAGATCCACGGAGGACAGCGCTGTCACCCGCACCCAGATGCCGGGGGTGGGATAAATGTCGGCCCGGCTGGTAGTTCGCGGCCTGAGCAAGGCCTTCCGCGGGACGCAGGCCCTGCGCGACGTCAGCTTCGCCCTGCAAGCCGGTGAAGTGCTCGCGCTCATCGGCGAGAACGGCGCCGGCAAGTCACCCTCATCCGCATCCTCTCCGGCGCGCACGCACCGGACACGGGCGAGGTCTTCCTCGACGGCAACCCGGCCGTGATCAGCGGACCGGCCGGAGCGGAGGCGCTCGGCATCGCGACCGTCTACCAGGAGCTGAGCCTGTTTCCCGAGCTCACGGTCACCGAGAACCTCCTGTTCAACAGCTACCCCGGCCGCGGGCGCATCGACTGGCGGGCCGCGCGCCGGGAGGCCGCCGCCCTGCTCGCCGAACTGGGTCTGACGGTCTCACCCGACCAGCGGGTGCGGGAGCTCAGCGTCGCCGACAAGCAGATGATCGAGATCGCGAAAGCGCTGCGCCGCAGAGCCCGCGTGCTCATCCTCGACGAACCGACCGCCGTGCTCGGCGGTGCGGACGTGGACCGGTTGCTGGCGCTCGTGCACGACCTGACCCGACGCGGCGTGAGCGTCATCTTCGTCTCGCACCGCCTGGAGGAGGTCTTCGGCCTCGCCGACCGGTACGTGGTGCTCAAGGACGGCGAACTGACCGGCGAAGGAGTGATCGCCGAAACCACGCACGACGCGCTGGTCTCGAAGATGGTCGGCCGCGACTTCGTGCGCGGCAGCCGCGAACCGGGCGCCGAAATCGGCGAGCCGGTGCTCCAGGTCGAGGGGCTGTCCCGGCCCGGGGTGCTGTCGGACATCTCGTTCTCGGTGCGGGCCGGAGAGGTGCTCGGCATCGCCGGGCTGCGTGGGGCCGGCCGGACCGAGTTGGCCCGCGCGATCTTCGGCGCCGACCCGCACACCGGAACCGTGCGGTTGCACGGTGAACCCGTGCGGATCACCGACCCGCTGCAGGCGATCAAGGCGGGAATCGGCCTGGTACCGGAGGAACGCAAGACGCAGGGGCTCGTCGTGGATCAGTCCTGCGCCACCAACATCTCGCTGGTCAGCCTGCTCAAACGCGGGCGCCGCACGGTACGGCCCGCGGCCGACCACGCCGCGGCCCGGCGGCACATCGAGAAGCTCCGCATCAAGACACCGGGTCCGCTGGCGCCGGTCGGCACGCTTTCCGGCGGCAACCAGCAGAAGGTCGTGCTCGCGAAGTGGCTCGAGGCGGGCGTGGACCTGCTGCTCCTCGACGAACCCACGCGCGGCATCGACATCGGCGCCAAGCAGGAGATCTACACCCTGATCCGGCACCTGTGCGCGCAGGGCCTCGCGATCATCGTCATCTCGTCCGAACTGCCCGAGGTGCTGGCGCTGTCCGACCGGATTCTCGTGATGCACCAGGGCCAAGTCGCCGCCGAACTGCCCGGCGGCACCGCCACCGAAGAGGAAATCATGTCTCACGCCGTTGGAGGGCGATAGCCGTGGCCATCGAAGCCGGCCGGATGCCGGCCCTCAGATTGCAGGTGCGGCGCAACCGGCTGCCCCTGCTCGTCGCCGCCGTCGTCATCGCCGTCGTGGCGATCGCGGTGCCACTGTTCTTCCAGCCCGCCAACCTGCTCAACGTCGGCCGCCAGTCCGCGGTCGTCGGGGTGATCGCGATCGGCATGACGTTCGTGATCCTCACCGGCGGCATCGACCTGTCGGTCGGCGCGACCCTCGCCCTGACCGGGGTGACCACGGCGCTGTTCCTGGACGCCGGTATGGTCCTGCCCCTCGCGATCGTGCTGTCGCTGCTGGTCGGCGCGGGCGTCGGAGTGCTCAACGGCCTCGGCGTCGCCCGGTTCGGCGTGCAGCCGTTCATCATGACCCTCGCGACGATGGTCGCGATGCAGGGCCTGTCGCTGCGCTTGACCAACGGCGGGCCGAAGTCGTTCGACAACGGCAACGGGTTCTTCACCCTGCTGGGTAGCGGCGACGTGCTCGGGATTCCCGGGCCGTTCGTGATCTTCCTCCTCGTCTCCGTGGCCGGCGTGCTGACCCTGCGCTACTTGCCGTTCGGCCGGTTCCTCTACGCGATCGGCGGCAGTATGGAGGCGGCGCGGCTCTCCGGGGTGCGCACCAGCCGCACGCTGGTGCTCGCCTACGCCGTCAGCGGCCTGTGCGCCGGGCTGGCCGGCATCATGAGCGCGGCCCGGCTCGGGGTCGGTGACCCCACCGCGGGTGCCCTGTCCAACCTGGACGCGATCACCGCGGTGGTGATCGGCGGGACCAGCCTCGCCGGTGGCATCGGCGGCGCGGCCGGCACCGTGTTCGGCGCGCTGCTGCTCGCGGTGCTGGCCAACGTGCTGAACCTGATCGGGGTCTCGCCGTTCGACCAGCAGATCGTCAAGGGCGCGGTGATCCTCGTGGCGGTGCTACTGGCCGTGCAGGCGGTCCGGCGCCGCAAGGGCAGGCAGTCGTGAAGGCCCGGCTGGCGGCGCTGAGCCTGGCGCTGCTCGCCGCGGGCTGCACGACAGTCCCCCGCGAAGGGACGTCGGCGACCGAGGAGCTCGGCGACCGGCTGGCCCCCAGCGTCTACTGCGACGCCGAATGCCGGGGCGAGCTGGTCCTGCACGCCGACCCGTCCACCGTGCGCTGCTCCGTCGGCGTCTCCTGGAACAGCACAGCCTTTCCCTACGGCGCGAAGACGACCCGGATGTTCCCCGACTTCGCCCGGAGGTTCCTCCCGGGCATGAAGGTCACGGTGTCCGACGCCCAGGGCGACGCGGGAGCCCAGGTCAACCAGGTGTCCGACATGCTGGCCAAAGGCGTGCGGGTCCTGGTCATCTCGCCACAGGACACCGCCGCCCTGCGCGGGATCGTCGCCCAGGCCACCCGGTCCGGGGTCAAGGTGATCACCGCCGACCGGCAGGTGGACGGCGACGTGTCCAGCTACATCGGCTCCGACAACGTCGAAGCCGGGGTCACCGACGGCAAGGCCGTCGTCCGGGCGCTGGGCGGCCACGGCGGGGTCGTCGAGCTGTCCGGCAGCTTGGGCGCCTCCCCCACCATCACCCGCGGCGCCGGCTTCCGGCAGGGCATCGCGGGTTCCGGGGTCCGGATCATCGCGACCCAGACGGCCAACTACAAACGCGCCGACGGGCTCAAGGTCATGGAGGATCTGCTGCAACGCTTCCCGCACGGGCAGATCCAGGCGGTGTACTCGCACAACGACCAGATGACCTTCGGCGCGCTGCAGGCGATCCGGGAGGCCGGGAGACAGAACGAGATCAAGGTGTTCAGCGTCGACGGTGAGGCCGACGCACTGGACCGGATAGCCGCGGGCTCGCTCACCGCCACGGTCGGCTATCCGCTCGTGGCCATGGAAGCCGCGATCGCCGCGGCGAAGCTCTGCGCGGGTGAACCGCTCGCCCCCCGGATCAAGCTCGCATCGACCCTCATCGACCGCGCCAACGTCGAGCAGTTCCTCGGCCGGCCTCCGCAGTAACCAGAAAGGGAAACAATCGACGTGAAGATCTCTTACAACACCTGGGCCTACTCCAGCTTCTTCGTCTGGGTGCCCTCCTACACGCTCGACGAGACGATCAAGCGCATCGCCGGGCTCGGCTACGACGGCATCGAGATCGGCGCCGCCGCCCCGCACGCCTACCCGCCGCACCTGTCCGCCGACCGGCGCGCCCAAGTCAAGGACCTCCTCGACGAACACGGGCTCTCCTTGTCGAGCATGCTCCCCGCGCCGTCCGGCGGTCCCGGCAACAACCCCGCCTCCCCCATCGCCGAAGAACGCCGGGCGACCATCGAGCACTACAAGGAGCTCGCCGAGCTGACCGCGCAGTGGGGCGGCAAGACGCTGATCTACCTGCCTGGCTGGATCATCTTCGGGACCTCCCGGCGGCAGGCTCTCAAGTGGACCCGCGAGTGCCTCACCGAGATCGCCGACGCGATCGCGCACACCGGCGTCACGCTGGTCATCGAGCCGACCTCCCACGACACGAACCTCTGTGAGAGCGCCGATGACGCTATCGAGCTGATGGAGGACGTCGACCGCGACAACGTGAAGCTCATGTTCGACACCTTCCACGTGCTGTACCGGCGCGAGGTGCTCAGCGACTACGTCCACAAGATGGGCGAGAACCTCAAGCACATCCACATCGCCGACAGCGACCGCCTCCCGCCCGGTTCCGGCGTCGGCGACTTCCCGTCCCTGGTGGACGCGCTGCTCGGCACCGGCTACGACGGCTACCTGACGATGGAGACGGGTTTCCACCGTCGTGGCATCGAGCCGGACGAGGACGCACGCACCTCCATCGAGTACCTGCGCCCGCTCGTCGAGGCCAGGACCAAGGCCCAAGCCAGTTCCTGAACACGGGAGAAGGACGAGATGGACCACCCACTGCTGTTCCTCAACCGCGAGGAAGCGGCCGTCCTCGACGCGCTGGCCGAGGAGATCCTCCCCGGCGAAGAGGGTTCGCCGGGGGCGAGCGAAGCCGGCGTCGTCGAGTACATCGACCGCTCGCTGGCCGGGTTCCTGCGTGATCTGCAACCGGTCTACCGCGCCGGGCTGACCGCCCTGCGCGAGCTGAGCGGCGACGTGACTTTCGCGGACCTCGACGCCGAAGCACGGCACGAGATCGTGGCCACGCTGGCGGAAAGCCCGGACTTCGCCGGGAGGTTCTTCCGGATCGTGCGCGAGCACACCATCCAGGGGTTCTTCGGTGACCCGGCGTACGGCGGCAACCGCGAGCTCGCCGGCTGGAAGCTCGTCGGCTTCCCGGGAGCGCAGTGGGGCTATTCGGCCGAGCAGATGCGGCCGGGCGTCGACGCCCGGGAGATCCCGCTGCTCACCATCAAGGATCTGTACGCACGGATCGGAGGCGAGCGATGACCGAGCGGTTCGACGCGATCGTCGTCGGGATGGGCTCGTCCGGCGGCATCATCGCCGAGCAGCTGACCAAGGCGGGACTGCGGGTGCTGGGCCTGGACAAGGGCCCGGACTACACTCAGGAGGACTTCCTGGTCAAGCAGGACGAGCTGCGCTACTACCAGCGCGGCGCCATCGTCGCCGGGGTCGACGTCGACCCGGTGACCTGGCGGGCCGGTGAGAACCAGACCGCGAGCGTGCTGCCGTGGTCCGCGGGCGAGCTCGGTTCCGACGAGCCGCTGTACGGCCTGCCTTCCATCGGCACCGGGGGCGGCACGCTCCACTGGGGCTGTGCCGCGTACCGGTTCCGGGAAGCCGACTTCCGGATGCGTTCGGCGATCGCCGAGCGGTTCGGCAAGGAGGCGCTGCCGGAGGGCACCCTGGCGGACTGGCCGATCAGCTACGCCGATCTCGAGCCGTACTACGAGAAGGTCGAGCGGGAACAGGGCATTTCGGGCCGGGCCGCGGAGAACCCGTTCGGGCCGCCACGCGAGCACGACTACCCGATGCCGCCGGTCACCCAGGGGCCGGGCGACGTGCCGTTCGTCGAGGCGACCCGGCGCCTCGGGCTGCACCCGTTCCGGCAGCCGCTGGCGATCAACTCGGTCGAGTACCGCGGCCGGCCCGCCTGCGTGAACTGCGGGTTCTGCCACGGTTATCCCTGTCACGTCCGCGCGAAGTCGACCACGCAGGTCACCTCGGTGCCGGCGGCCAAGGCGACCGGCAACCTCGACCTGCGCCCGCTGAGCCGGGTCCTGCGGATCCACCGGACCGGGGACGGTTCCCGGGTCACCGGAGTGACCTATGTGGACGGTGCGGGCATCGCCCACGAGGTCCGGTCCGACCTGGTGGTGCTGACCGCGTACGCGCTGGAGAACGTGCGCCTGCTGCTCGTTTCGGGGATCAACCGCGACGGCCAGGTCGGCCGGAACTTCATGACGCACAACTTCGGCTGGTTCACCTCCGTCCTGCCCGAGCCGACGAACCCGTTCCTCGGCACGTTCAACGCCTCCAGCGCGGTCGACGACTACACCTCGGAACTGGTGCCGGACAACGACCTCGGCGTGCTCTGGGGTTCGCCGATCATCAGCGTCACCGGGGACCTGCAGCCCATCGAGGCCTACCACCTGATGGACCCGAAGGTGCCCAGGTGGGGCCTGTCGCTCAAGCACTGGCTGCGTGACAACTACCTGCACCTGCATCGGATGTATTCGCAGACGACGAACTTCCCGCATCCCCGGCACTACTGCGACCTCGACCCGAACGTCAAGGACCGCTGGGGCCAGCCCGCGCTGCGGATCACGCACGACTGGGAGTCCCACGACGCGAACTCGGTCACGCTCATGGGCCGCTACAAGGAGAAGATCGCCCGCGAGATGGGTGCGAAGGACTACTGGACGGACGCCCCGCGGCCGCCGTACCACCTGTCCACCCACGACGTCGGCGTGCACCGCATGGGCGAGGACCCGGCGACCTCGGTCACGGACGTCTACGGCGAGGTGCACGAATGCCGCGGCCTCTACGCGGTCGGTGGCGGGCAGTTCGTCAGCTACGGCGGGTACAACCCCAACCAGACGATCCAGGCGCTGGCCTACCTGAGCGCCGAGCACCTGCTGGAGCGGGGATGAGCGGCCGGTTCGAAGGCAAGGTCGCGTTCGTCACCGGAGCGGGGCGCGGCCAGGGCCGCAGTCACGCCGTCCGGCTCGCCGCCGAGGGCGCGGACGTGGCGCTGGTCGACCTGGGTCGCGCTGGAAAGGTGGAGAATCCGCCGTACCGCACCGCGACGATCGACGACCTCGAAGCCACCCGGGCGGAGATCCGGGCGCTCGGCCGCCGGGCCGAAGTGTTCGAAGCGGACGTTCGCGACCACGAGTCATTGGTGCGAGCCGCGGACGAGACCGCGCGCAGGCTCGGCGGGATCGACTACGTGATCGCGAACGCGGGCATCACCGACGGCTTCCACCGGACCTGGGAGCTGCCGCCGGCGCACTGGCAGACCATGATCGACATCAACCTCACCGGGGTCTTCCACACCTGTCACGCGACCGTGCCCCGGCTCATCGAGCGCGGAGCCGGTTCGGCACTGGTGCTGATCAGCTCCGGCGTCGGCATCAAACCGGTCCCGCGGCTCGCGCACTACGTCGCGGCGAAGATGGCTTTGCGCGGGCTGAGCGTGTCCCTTGCCGCCGAGCTCGGCCAATACGGCATCCGGTGCAACACCGTGCACCCCGGCGGCATCGGCACCGAGATGACCACCGCGATGGCCGAGCTGAACCAGGTACCGCGCGAAGACCTGCTGGCCGGTTTCCGGGCCGGGCAGCTGCTGCCGGGTGATCTCGGTACCAGCGACTCGACGGCCGCCGTGCTCTGGCTGCTTTCAGCCGAGGCGCGCATGATCACCGGCCTGGAAATGACCGTCGACGCCGGCGAAAGCAAGAAATGACACAGAAAGGGCAAGGTATGTCTTCGGAGAAGGTGCTGCGCGTCGGCATCGTCGGGCTGGAGTTCGGCGCGGAGTTCATCCCGATCTACCAGCGTCACCCCAACGCCGAGATGTACGCGATCTGCCAGCGCACCGAGTCGAAGCTCAACGAGGTCGGCGACCGCCACGGCGTCGACGTGCGCTACACCGACTACGCGCAGATGCTCGCCGACCCGAACATCGACGTCATCCACATCAACACCCCGCTGCAGCTGCACGCCGACCAGGTCGTCGCCGCGCTGGAGGCGGGCAAGCACGTCGGCTGCACCATCCCGATGGCCACGTCGGTGGACGACTGCCGCCGGATCGTCGAGGCGCAGCGGCGGACCGGCCTGACGTACATGATGATGGAGACCACGGTGTACAGCCGCGAGTTCTTCTTCCTGGAGGAGAACTACCTCGGCGGTCACCTCGGCCGGCTGCAGTTCTTCCGGGCCTCGCACCACCAGGACATGACCGGCTGGCCGTCCTACTGGGACGGGATGCCGCCGATGTACAACGCGACCCACGCGATCAGCCCTACGCTCGCACTCGCCGGGCACCAGGCCGAGTACGTGCAGTGCCTGGGCTCGGGCTCCGTGTTCGACCGCATGAAGAAAGCCTACGGCTCGCCTTTTGCGATCGAGTCGACGCACATCAAGTTCCTCGACAGCGACGTCGTCGCCGAGGTCACCCGGCACCTGTGGGCCGTCGCCCGCGAGTATCGGGAGAGCTTCGACGTCTACGGCTCGATCCGCTCCTTCGAATGGGCCCAGACCGAGAACGCCGCACACGTGCTCCACCTCGGCGAGACGCCCGAGCGGATCGAGGTGCCCGACTTCGCGCACCGGCTGCCCGAGGAGATCCGCTCGTTCACGACTGCCGGCGTGTACACCGGGGACGGCGAGACCGAGCACCGTTCGTTCGTCCAGGGCGGCGGGCACGGTGGCTCCCACCCGCACCTGGCGCACCGGCTGCTGATGTCCGTGCTCGGCCAGGTCGAGCCCTACCCGAACGCGGTGCAGGCCGCGAACATCACCTGCGCCGGCATCCTGTCCCACCAGTCCGCCCTCCGCGGCGGCGAGCGGGTGTACCTGCCGGACTGGACCTTGTCCGACGCGAAACCGCACGTCGTCGAGCTGGCACAGGACATCGAACCACCGTGGGCCGCGGCCTGAAGAACCGGGTTCCTCCCGGCGGGGCGCCTGCCTCGCCGGGAGGAACCCGCCGCCGGCCGAACACGGCGTCAGGCGCCCACGGCTGTGCTCACTCGGCGGGCAGCAGTGCCGACTCGCTGCGCAACGCCGCGCGTGGCCGGCCGGACAGGTTCGACCCGTTGGTCTCGCGCAAGGCGAAGGTGCACAGCAGCGAGAGCACCGCGGTGCCGACCATGTACCGCGCCACCGCCATGACGCCGCCGGTGCGGTCCAGTAGCCAGGTGGCGATGATCGGCGCGAGCGCGCTGCTGGCCAACGTGCCGAGGGTGTAGCCGAACGAGATGCCCGAATACCGGATCTTCGTCTCGAAGGCCTCGGCGAAGAACGCGGCGAGGGGACCGAACGCGGCGGAGAAACCGGTGCAGATCAACAGGTAACCGACTGTGGCGAGCAGGAACGAACCGGTACCGAGCAGCCAGAACCAGGGAAACGCCAGCACACCCATCGCCACCGTCCCCGCGGCGAAGACCGGCTTGCGACCGACCCGGTCGGAAAGGGCGCCGAAGAGCGGGAGGGTGACGAAGGTGAGTGCCATCGCCGCCAGCACGATCCACAGCATGGAGTTCCGGCTGAAGCCGATCTGCTGGGCACCGTAGCTCAAGCCGAACACCGTGGTCAGGTAGAACGTTACCCCGATCGAGAGGTAGGCACCGCCGGTCAGCAGGACCTGTTTCGGGTAGTGCCGGAGCACGACGGCGATCGGCAGCTTGACCACGTTCTCCTTGTCCTTCAGACGGTCGAAGCTGGGGCTTTCATTTCGATGACAAGTTAGAATAGTGCAGCGTGTTGACACCACAGCTCAACCAATGCCCATGGACGCCTACCGCGCCGGCGACGAGTTCGTCGTCTGCTTCGGCCTGCCGGTATCACTCCCGACGCCATCGAGCTCGAAGTCGAACGCAACGTCTTCACCGTCAAGGCCGAACGACGGCCCGCGCCCCACGGCGGCGACGTCCAGATGCAGGTCGGTCCGGCTCGGTCCGTTGTCCCAGAAAGGCATCTCCACCGTGACCGCATCGCTGCACACCTGGGCTGGCCCCCACTCGGCCTTCACCGCACTGCAGAGCTACCTCGCCGACGTGACCACCACCCTCGGCGTCGGTCTCGAGTCCTGCACCCGTCGATCACGACAGCCGGGTTTCCGCCCACGCCGCCCTCGACGAACACCTGCCCGGCTACCCGGATCGCGACGTCGCCCTGCTGTGGGGCGAAGTCCACGGCTGGGCCGCCGCCATCGAGACCACTCCGGCGAAGACCTCATCGTCATTCGTTGTCTCGGCGGCACCACGGTCACCCCGGCGCCCGAGGACGCCGCCCGGCTCTTGACGGCGCCGCGCGAGGACGACCGTCACGTCGGCCGCCTCGACCCGCCTGCCATCCGCACCGCCGGCACTCTCACCGAACTGCAGACCATCCTCTCCGACCGGAGAACAGCTTGAACGCCCGGGCCTTGCCGCCGCCGGTCAGTTTTGCCCTCGCCGTGCGCGGGTCGACGAGCACCTCGCCGACCTGCACGACGAAATACGGCTGCTGACGCTCGACCGCGACACCGCGCTCGCCGAGGCCGGCACCCTTGCCCGGCTCCTCGAAAACACCCGTGTCGAGGCGAGCGACCTGCACGCTCACCCCGATCGCGTCGTCCGCGCGCCAGCCGACCCGGCGGCCGTCGGCGACCGCGTCCAGCGCCTTACACGAACTCGCCCGGGCCGAAGCCGACACCATCGTCGCCCGCCTGCGGGCGATCGACGCGCACCGAGCACATCCATGCCGAGGAAACGGAACCCGCGGTCCGCAGCGAACGCCTCGCCGCTGCATGACGTCCCCGCGACGGCTGCCGGTGGACGCCGTGGTGCTGTAAGCATCGCTTACCGCCCAGCCCGTTTGCCGGCAGCTCAGGCGGAGGTGACGTCGTCGGCGACGGTCCGGGCGCCGCGCTCGCGATCGAGCGCGCCCCGGGTCTCCGGGCTGGCCAGGATCGCGATGACGAACACCAGGGCTGCGCCCACCAGGAAGATCGCGAGCCGCGAGGGAACATCCGACAGCTCCGGGCTGAGCAGGCTCACCAGAGTCGGCATCAGCCCGCCGAGCATGAAGCCGAGGTTCCAGCTCACCGCGGTGCCCCTGGCCCGCAGTTCCGTCGGGTACTGCTCGTTGAGGAAAATCATCAGCGGCGAATACGCGGCGTTCGACAGCATCACCATGACGACGCACAGCAGCGCCACGACCGCGCCGCGATCACTCCCGGCGGAGGCGATCCCCCAGGTCAGCAACGGCAACGCGAAGAGGTTGCACAGGCCGAACCCGAGCATGGTCCGGCGGCGGCCGAGCCGTTCGCTCAGGTGGCCCGCGGCGATCGCGGCCCCGATCACCAAGACGCTGCTGACCAGCAGAATGGCGCCGCGCCGGTCGGCCGGGACGCCGACCACTTCGCTGAGCAGGGTGGGCAGGTACCCGGACGTCAGGTAGTACTGCGCGCCACCACCGGCCGCCACCGCGATGTTGAGCGCGAGGATCTTCTTGCCTCGGCCGCGAACCAGCTCCCGGAAGGGCACCGGCGCGCGCTGTTTCCCCTCGAACTCCGGGGATTCCTCGACCTTGCGCAGCACGAACAGGCTCAGCAGCGCACTGAGCAGCCCGCAGAAGAACAGCACCCGCCAGCCCCACTGGTCGAACGCCGGGCCGGGGAAGATCGCCGAGACCACGATGTAGGCCAGGCTGGCCAGGGCCGCACCGAGACCTGCTCCCCCGGCCCCGATCAGCCCGCTCATCAGGCCACGCCAGCGCGGGCCGATGCTCTCCGTGCCGAGCGTGTGCGTGGTCGCGGTGACGCCGCCGACGAACAATCCCTGCGCGATGCGCAGCGCCAGGAACAGGATCGGCGCGAGCACGCCCACCGCGGCGTGGGAAGGGATCAACCCCATCGCCGCCGTGGTGACGCCGACGCCGCCCATCACGAGCACCATCGTCGCCTTGCGTCCCTTGCGGTCCGCCAGCTCACCGAAGAGCGCGGCACCCGCCGGGCGCATCACGACGGTGACCGCGAACGAGCCGAACACCGCGGCGATACCCAGGGTCGGGCTGGAGCTCGGGAAGATGTTCTTGCTGATCGGTCCGGCCACGTAGAGCAGCAGGAACAGATCGAACAGGTCGAAGGACCAGCCGGCGACGGAAGCGAATACCGCGGCACGAGGCGACTTCGACCGTGATGCGCTATCGGTTGTCAAGGTTTCCCCTTACACGCGGCGGAAATCAGGATCAGCGGGACTTGCGGCGCAGCACGGTCCGAACCCGGTCGACCAGCGGGGCGAACACGAGCTTCAGCGCACTCGGCGCCTTGACCGGGCCGCTGGGTGCCTGCCCGGAGGTCGCGGCTTCCCGCAGGGCGTCCGCGAACTGCTCGAACATGCGCCGGCTCACGTCCCCGGCGAGCGCCCGGCCGAACTGCGCGATGCGCCCGGTGAGGTACACCTTCGCCTCGGCCCGCATCGCGGTGCCGGTGGCCGTGGCCTCGGTGCGCAACACGATGTCGGCCTGGGTCTGCGCGCCACCGGTGTCCTGCCCCTGCGCGAGCACGCGCAGGCGCTGACCGGCACGGTCGTGTTCGACGACGTGCGCGACCCCCTTGAACGAAAGCTTGATCGGGCCGACCGAGACGCGCGCGCGGCCGCCGTAGTGGTCCTCGCCGAGATCTTCGGTGAGCTCCGCGCCGGGCAGGCAGCGGGCGAGCAGGTGCACGTCGTCGAACACGCGCCACACCGCGTCCACCGGCACGCCGATCTCGGTCTCGATGTCGACGGCGATCGTCGGGTCCCCGGCCGGCAGCACGATGTCGATCCGGCGGGTGTCCTCGGTGTGCTCGGCGGCCTCGCGGCCGTCGGTGCTGCCGCCCGCCTGACCGGTGGCCCGGCCGACGAGCGCGCGGTGCGCGCAGTTGCCCGGGGCGGGGATGCCGCCGGGGTGCGCCTCCCGGGTTTCGTTGACCGCGGTGAGGATGTTGCGGTACCCGGTGCAGCGGCAGATGACCCCGGAGAGTTCTTCGGGCAGTTCCTCCGAGGTCACCTCGGGCTTGGTGCTGAGCAGGTCGTAGGAACTCATCAGGAAGCCCGGCGTGCAGAAGCCGCACTGCAGCGCGTGGTTGCGGCCGAAGGCCTCCTGCAGCGGGTGCAGGTCGTCCGGCCGGCCGAGGCCCTCCACGGTGACGATGTCCGCGCCGTCGAGCTGGACCGCGAACAGCAGGCAGGCCCGGGCCGCCTCGCCGTCCACGAGCACCGTGCACATCCCGCACACGCCGTGCTCGCAGCCCACGTGCGTGCCGGTGAGCCCGAGGTGGTCGCGCAGCGCGTCGGCGAGCGTGACCCGCGCGGGCAGGCGGAGCACGGCGGGCGTGCCGTTCACGCTCATCCTGACCTCGACGAGATCGTCCACCGCGGCCTTGACGGCCCGGGGTTTTCCGTTCTGTGCCACCACTTCGGTTGTCACGAGTCCACCTCACCGGCGCTCCGGAGAGCGCGCTCGTATGCCTTGCCCAGTTCCCGGGTCGCCAGCGTGCGGAACAGCCGGCGGCGGTAGTCGCGGGACGCGTGGGCGTCGCCGTCGGTGTCGACCAGCTCCTCCGCCACCGCGGTGAGCGGGCCGGACAGGGTGCTCGCCAGGCGGCTCACGTCGCCACCGCTCTCGCTCAGCGCGGCGGCCAGCTCACCACTCACCGAGCGGGTGACCGGCCGGTCGGACACACCGAACCCGGTCAGCTCCGCGTCGATCTCCGCGCCGCGCACCCGGGCCCGGGCGACAACCCCGGCGAGTGCGAAATCGCCGTGCCGGCGCGCGATCTCGGCGAACCCGAAACCCTCGCCCTTCCCGGCGACCGGGAACCGCACCGCGGTCAGGATGTCGTCGGCTCCGAGTGCGGTCGTCATCGCGCCGGAGAAGAAGTCCCGGGCCGGCACCCGGCGGGCGCCGCCGGGTCCGGTCACGGTCAGTTCGGCGTTCAGGCAGCACGCCACGGCCGGCAGCTCGGCGGCCGGGTCGGCGTGCGCGAGGCTCCCGCACACGGTGCCCCGGCTGCGCAGTTCCCGGTGCCCGACCCACGGCAGCGCCATGCCCAGCAACGGAACCCCGGCGGCCACCGGGTCCCGTTCGACCCGGCGCTGGCGCACCGTGGCGCCGATCTCCAGGTACCCGCCCGCGGTCTCGACCCGGTCGAGCTCCGGGACGGAATTGATGTCCACCAAGGTTTCGGGGCGGGCGAGCCGCATGGCCAGCACCGGGACCAGTGACTGCCCACCCGCGATGACCTTGCCGCCGCCGCCCGCGCTCGCGAGTTCGGCGATCGCGTCGGACAGACTCGACGGCCGGACGTAGGCGAAGGGTGCGGCCTTCACGGTGTCAGCTCACCGCCCCTGGAACTTCGGCGCGCGCTTCTCGTGGAACGCGGCGACGCCCTCGGCGAAGTCGTTGCTGGAGCGCAGCATCGAGTACGCCTTGCGCTCCAACTCGATGCCGGAGTAGAGCGGCGCGTCCACGCCCTTGTCGAGCACCTCCTTGGCGGTGCGGGCGGCCAGCGGGGAGAACCCGAGCAGCACACCCACGATCCGCTCCACCTCGGCGTCCAGGGCGGCGCGGTCCTCGACCACGTTCGCCACCAGACCCCAATCGCCCGCCTGCCGCGCGTTGATCCGCGACGCGGTCATCACGTGGTACTTCGCGCGGGAAAGACCGATCAGCCGGGCGAGGCGCTGCGTGCCACCGGAGCCGGGGATCATGCCCAGGCGCATTTCCGGCAGCGCGAACTCGGCGCGCTGGGTGGCCACCCGGATGTCGGTCGACAGCGCGAGTTCGAGCCCGACACCGAAGCAGTAGCCGTCGACCGCGGTGATCACCGGCTTGGGGCTGCGCGCCGCGGCGGTGACGTTCTGCCCCAGGTCGGTGAAGTCGATCGGGTCGACCTCCATGAACCCGGCGATGTCACCGCCGGAGGAGAAGTGCTCCCCCTCGGCCTGGACGACCACGACCTTGATCTCGTCGTCGGCGTCGATCTCGGCGAACCGCTCGGCCATCACCTGACGGGTCTCCCAGGTGATGATGTTGTACTTGCCGTGATCGAGGGTCAGGTAGGCGACCCGGCCGTCGTGGCCGCGGTCGAGCCTGATCTCGCCTCCGGTGAGTGCCATCTTCAGTGGTTCCTTTCCGTGGTGCTGCCGCTCAGCAGCTCGTGGAGCACGTTTCCGTGCAGGGGCAGGCTGGTGATGTCGACACCGGCCGGGGCGAGCGCGTCCGCGACCGCGTTGGCGATCGCGACCGGCAGGCTCATGCAACTGCCTTCGCCGCAGCCCTTCGCGCCGAGCCTGGTCAGCGGGGACGGTGTTTCCAGGTGGTCACTGTCGAGCTCGAAGGTGGTTTCGGCGGTGGTCGGGCACAGGTAGTCCATGAACGTCGCAGTGGGCTGCCCGGCGTCGGTGTAGCGCATCTCCTCGAACAGCGCGCCGCCCAGTGCGTGGGCGAGCGCGCCGTGCACCTGTCCTTCGAGGAGGGTCGGGTTGAGGATCGTGCCGGCGTCGTGCACGGTGACCACCCGCTCGAGCTTGACCTCCCGGGTCTCCGGGTCGATCCGGACGACGGCCAGTTCGGCGACGAAGCCGTAGCACAGGCTCGAGTTGATCTGGTCGGAGCGGCTCGCCGCCTTCGACTGCGGAGGCGTGAACGCGGCCTCCTCGTAGAGCCGCGCGGAGGTACCGGCCGGCAGCGCACCGGGATCCCAATGCACCAACCCGGCCGCGTGCTTGAACGAGACCGAACGGCTCGGCTCGGCACGCAGCCGGATCTGGCCCTCGGCGAGTTCCACCTGCTCGGCCGCGACGCCGAGCAGTGTGGCACCGGCGATCTTGATGGTCTCCGCGAGCTTCTCCGCGGCCTCCACCAGCGCGCTGGTCAGCAGCGGCGCGAAGCGCGAGGAGTAACTGCCCGAGCTGATCGTCCACGGGGTGGTGGCGGTGTCCATCTCGACGAGCGGTCGCACGTGTTCCCGCGGCAGCCCGAGCTGGTCGGCGACCACCTGCTGTGCGACGGTGGCGTGGCCTTGGCCCTGCGGCACGGTGCCCAGGAGCACCGAGACCAGCCCGCTGGGGTCCACGCTGATCCGGACGTGCTCGGTGGAACCGGACTTGCCGCGCCCGGACGCCCGCTGCTCGGCCGGGGTGGCCAGGCCGACGTAGCCGATGTTGGTCGCGGACGGGTCGACGATGGTGGCCACGCCGAGGCCGAAGTACTCGCCCCGCGCCCGCGCTTCCCGCTGCTTTTCCCGCAGGGCCTGGTAGTCCGCGTTCTTCACGACCATGTCGAGTGCGCGGTGGTAGTCGCCGGAGTCGTAGATGCCGCCGCTCGGGGTGGCGTACGGGAAGTCCTCGTGCCGCACGAAGTTCCGCCTACGCAGCTCGACCGGGTCCAGGCCGCAGGTCTCGGCGACCCTGTCCATCAGCCGTTCCAGGCCGAAGTACAGCTGCTGGCCGCCGAAGCCGCGGTTGAGCCCGGTGGGTGTCTTGTTCGTGACCACGGCCCGCGAACGGATCCGAACGGCGTCGATCTTGTAGGCGCCGGTGATGTTGCCGAAGCAGCGGTACAGCGTGCTGGGCTCGGGCGGACGCAGGTAGGCGCCCACGTTGTCCACCAGGTCGGTCCGCAGCCCCTGCACCGTGCCGTCGGCCGAGACGGCGGCCTCGAACCACATGGCCCGGTCGGATCCGGCGGAGCTGGCCAGCAGGTGCTCGATGCGGTCCTCGGTCCAGCGCACCGGCCGGCCCGCGTGCTTGCTGGCCAGCGCCATCAGCGCGACGTAGGGGTAGATGCCCGCCTTGATGCCGAAGCTGCCGCCGTTGTCGGCCGGGATCATCAGCCGGATCCGCGACGCGGGCAGGCCGAAGGCACCGGCCAGCACCGCCACCATCGAGAACGGGCCGTGGAAGTTCGCCCACGCCTGGATGGCCGGACCGTCCACTTCGTCCTGCCACTCGGCGACGACCGAGTAGCACTCCATCGGGGTGGAGGAGTAGCGCGGGAAGAGGTACTTGCCCTTCACCACGTGATCCGCTTTGGCGAACACCTCGTCCACGTCGCCGAAGGTGAAGGTCCGGTCGGTCGCGACGTTGCCGTCCGCGTCCTCGTGCAGCCGCGGCGCGTCCGGCAGCAGCGCCTTCTCCACGTCGACCACCGGCGGCAGCGGCTCGTAGTCGATCTCGACGAGTTCCGCGGCGTCCTCGGCCAGGTACCGGTCGCCGGCGACCACGACCGCGACCGGTTCGCCGACGAAGCGCACCTTGTCGGTCGCCGTCGGGTAGTACGGCATGGGGACCTTGAGCGCCAGCGGGAACGGGCGCAGGGCCGCCTTGACCTCCTCGGGTCCGATCACCGCGGCGACCCCGGGATGCCGCCGGGCCCGCTCGAGGTCGACGCCGCGGATCCGGGCGTGCGGGTGCGGGCTGCGCACCACCGCCGCGGTCAGCGTGCCCGGCAACGGGTCCAGGTCGTCGAGGAACCTGCCGCGCCCGGTGAGCAGCGCGGGATCTTCGACCCGCGCCGTCCTCCCGGCCGGTTTGTCGGTGACTGCGGTCATTCGGCTCACCTGCTTGCTTCGGTGGCGCTGCCGGGCAGCGCGCGGTAGTTGCCAGTGCTCAGTTCGCGGCGCAGGATCTTGCCCACCGCGGATTTCGGGATGGCCTCGACGGGGACGAATCGCTTGGGACGCTTCAACGACGGCAGTCCGGACTGTTCGCCGGCGAAGACCTCCAGCACCGCCGTCGCGTGCTCGGGGGTCATGCCTTCGGCGGGGACGAAGAACGCGGTGGCGGCCTGGCCCCACCGGTCGTCGGCCATGCCGACCACGGCTATCTCGCGCACCGCCGCGCAGCGGATCAGCGCGTCCTCGATCTCGTCGGGGTAGATGTTCTCGCCACCGGAGTTGATCATGTCGTCGACCCGGCCGGCGACCCAGAGGTCCCCGTCCTCGTCGGCGATCGCCAGGTCGCCGGGGAAGTACCAGCCGTCGCGGATGGACTTGGCGTCGGCGTCGGGACGGCGCCAGTACCCGGCGAACGCCTCGGGGCCTGCCATCGAGACGGCGATCTGCCCCTGCTCCCCCGGGCCCACCTCGGCGTCCGGCGGCGCGGCGGGATCCGGGTGCACCAGCCGGACGCGGGAGAACACGCCGGCGCGGCCTGCCGAACCCGGCTTCGCGAGCACGTCCGGCCCGATGGTGAAGGTGTAGATCTCGGTACTGCCGAAGTGGTTGACGAAGGACTCCGGTGCCAGCGCGCCGGCCAGCTGCTCGGCCAGCGCCGGGGTCATCGACGAACCCGCGTAGGCCAGCCGGCGCACGGTCCGCGCCTCGGTGAGCCGCCCGGTGCGCACCAGCGACCAGTAGATCGTCGGGACGAGGTACAACGAGCCGATTCCCTCGGCGGTGATCAGCTCGAGCGCCTCGTCCGCGTCGAACTTCACCTGCGGCACCCAGGTTCCCGCGCCGACCAGGGTGGCCAGCAGCGTGCGCAGGCCCATGGTGTGGAACAGCGGCATCACACCCAGGGTGGCGTCGAAGCGCGACTGTCCACTCTGGATCAGATGAGCGATGGCCGCGTGGTGCTCCGCGGAGTGCGTGCGCGGCACGCCCTTCGGTTTCCCGGTGGTGCCCGAGGTGTAGAGCATCACGCTGATGTCCTGGTCGGACACCCGGACGTCCGGGCAACCGCTCGGCTGCCGCAGCGCCAGGCGCTCGATGGTGTCCTCGGCCGGCGGCCCGGAGGCGATCCGGGGAACCGGGGGTAGCCCGGCCAGCGCCTCGTCCGCGAGGGCCGCGGTCGAGGCGTCGGTGATCACCAGGGCCGGCTCGGCGTCGGCGACGCAGTAGGCGAGTTCGGGTGGCGCGAACCGGAACGACAGCGGCACCGAGACGGCACCGAGCTTCTGCGCGGCCAGGTGCAGGCTGGCCAGCGGTTCCCCGCCGGCCAGCGAGAGCACCACGCGCTCGCCGGGCCGGACGCCGAGCACGGTCAGTGCCCGAGCCAGACGATCGGTGTGCGCGTCCCACTCGGCGTAGGTCATGGAGCTTCTACCGCCCACCGCGCGGCGCCGGGGATAACGCTCCGCTGTCCAGCGCAGAACCGTACCCAGATCCATGTCCGTCCCTTCATCGAGACAGCGATCGACTCACCGTCTGTAACGAACGGTATGAACTCGACCATCCGTTTCGGATGGTTGCGAACCTACGATACGATTCGGAGCATGTCAACGGTTCGGTTGTCGACGACGTCGTATGTGGTGCTCGGCATGCTCGCGCTGCGCGGTCCTTCCACGTCCTACGACCTCAAGCGCGCGATCGGCCGGTCAGTGGGGTACTTCTGGAACTTCCCCCACGCACAGCTGTACTCGGAGCCCAAGCGGCTCGAGGAGGCCGGCCTGCTGGAACTCGACGAGGAGGACACCGGGCGCCGACGCAAGACGTTCTCGATCACCGAAGCCGGCCGGAAGGCGCTGCGCGGCTGGATGGCCGAGCCGGTCAACGAGCACTTCGAGCTGCGCGACGTGGCGGAGATCAAGCTCTTCTTCAGCGAGCTGGCCGGGCCGGACGACGTGGCACAGCTCGCGAAGGGGCAGGTCGAGCAGCACGAGCGCCGGATCGCCGAGTACGAGGAGATGCAGCGCCGCTTCGGTCACATCGAAGAGGTCGCCGGTCGCATGATCACCCTGGAACTGGGGCTGGGCATGGAGTACGCCGCACTCGAATTCTGGCGCGGCGTACTCGAGCGCGCCGACCGCGGCGAGTTCAAGATCGGAAAGCCCGCACTCCAGAGCTAGTGGAGTCGCTGGTTTGCCGCGGGTTGCGGTGATACGTCATGCCTTCCTCGGGCTTGACGGTCAATGACGAGGACCGGGCCATCCGGAAGTCCCGGCGACCGGATAAGCGCCTTCCTGGCACTCGTGGACCGTTCGGCGAGTGCGCCGGGAGACTGCCAAGCTTCGACAGGAGGGTGCTTCGTCTTCGAACCAGCGGATGATCCGTTCTTGGACACAGATCGAAGCCGCCGGTCGGGTGAAGCAGACGAGAAGCGTCGGAACCTGACAGTCACAGCCCTTCGACGCGCTCTCACCAATTCTACTGGGGTAACGCTGGGGCAAACCCCCGCTTCGAACCACGCCCAGCCGCACTGAAGTGCACTCAACTGCCCCAGACTGCCCCTGTCGACCTGCGGATTCGCTGAAACCGCAGGTCAGGAGGCCGTGCGCATCTGGCATTGAGGGGGTCAGGGGTTCGAGTCCCCTTGGCTCACTCTCTCGCAGAACCCCTTCGATCAAGTCGTTCCGGCAGGTCGGAGGGGTTTCTCGCCGTCCGGGATCGATTTGGGTGATCGGCTTCGACCGGTGCACAGGTGCCCCTGCTGGGGCATTTCTGGAGCACCACGCTCCCGCCCACAGACCCCGCGTCGTCGGGACTGTTCCAAGATCGGTGTTTCCGGCCCGACACGCCGGGCTGAGGTCCGGCGGGGATGGGCACTGTGAGTGATGACATCGGAGCTTGTGAGTCCACGCAAGAGTGAGTCCAAGCCGGCGCGGGAGCTGTCGCCGGAGCAGGCCGCCGCGGCGGCGATGGTGGCCGAGGCCAAGGCCCGTGGGCTGGCGCTGACCGGACCGGACGGGCTGCTGAAGCTGTTCACCAAGAACGTGCTGGAAACGGCACTGAACGAGGAAATGACCGGGCATCTCGACCATGAGAAGAACCAGGCCGATCCGGATCGTGAGTCGACGAACGTGCGGAACGGCACCCGGTCGAAAACGGTGGTCTCGGACGCCGCGGGCGAGGTCGGTATCAGCGTGCCGCGGGACCGGGAGAGCACGTTCGAGCCGCAGATCGTGAAGAAGCGGCAGCGTCGGCTGACCGAGGTGGACGAGATCGTGCTGTCGCTATATGCGAAGGGCATGACGAGCGGGGATATCTCGGCGCATTTCGCTGAGATCTACGGGTCCTCGGTGAGCAAGGAGACGATCTCGCGGATCACCGACAAGGTCGTCGCCGAGATGAACGACTGGGCCAACCGTCCACTGGATTCGGTGTACGTGGCGGTGTTCATCGACGCTATCCACGTCAAGGTCCGTGACGGCCAGGTCGCCAACCGGCCCGTCTACGCCGCCATCGGCGTCACCGTGGACGGTCACAAGGACGTGCTGGGTCTGTGGATGGGCACCGGCGGCGAGGGCGCGAAGTCCTGGATGAGCGTGCTGATCGACCTGAAGAACCGCGGCATCCGGGACGTGTTCTTCCTCGTCTGCGACGGCCTCAAGGGTCTGCCCGAGGTCGTGGCGAACGTGTGGCCGCAAACTATTGTTCAGACCTGCATCGTCCACTTGATTCGCAACACCTTCCGGCTCGTGTCCCGCCGGGACTGGGAGGCGGTGAAACGAGACATCAAACCTATCTACACCGCGCCCGGCCCGGACGCCGCCGCGGCTGCTCCCGACGAGCTCGAAGAGAAATGGGGTGCGAAGCACGCGGCTGTGATTCGTTTGTGGCGTAACGCTTGGAGTGAGTTCACGCCGTTCCTTGACTACGACGTCGAGATCCGGACGATGATCTGCTCCACGAACGCGATCGAGTCGCTGAACGCCCGTTATCGGAGGGCGATCCGTGCACGTGGGCATTTCCCGACCGAGCCGCGATGAAGTGCCTGTACCTTGTGACCCGCAGCCTGGACCCGATCGGGACAGGCCGCGCTCGATGGACGATGCGTTGGAAGCCAGTGATCAACGCCTTCGCCATCACGTTCGGTGACCGCTGGCCGGAGCCGAGACCTACTGATCAACAACGCCGGAAACACCGATCACGGGATAGACCCCTGTCGGCCACTCCTTGTCGCACTGAGATTGCAGGTCCGGAGCGACGACGTCGATTGTCGTCTGTGCGTGACGGTGCCGGGCGGGTTCAGGCGGACGCTGCGGGTAGCGGTGGATGAGGGTTTCAGCAAGGAACCGAGCCCGTCGCGACCTGGTCGCACCGAAGCGCAGACGAAGACGGAAGGTGTCGGCTGATATCGACCTCTGGTGGGCCGCGTGATGGGCTGCGTCCTCGCGTCGCGCCTCGTCCAAGGGCGCATCGAGCGGACGCTTCCAAGGAGCCTGTCGACCGTGCTTTCGGACTCCTGCTGCTCGGGCAGACACTGCGCCGATGCGCCCTCCGACTTGTCCAGGGCATGCGGTTCAGGTTGCTTTTAGGGAGAGCTTCATGACGTCGTGGAAAGACGACGACCTCGGCGTTCTCGAGCGCGCTCACGAACTGGAAATCACACCACCACCGGCCACGGTCCGGCTGGCCGGAACGATGAGATCGAGCAGCAGGTCGCGGCCCGGGTGCCGGGCGACGACGAGGTCCGGACGGACCTCGTACTCGACTTCTCGTGAACTCGTGCTCATCGGGCTGCCTGGCCGAGCCGGTGGCTTTCGAACAATTCGTTGCGAAGCCGTCCGAGCTCCTCACGGTAGCGATGCACGTTGCCCACTTTGATCTGCTCGTAGCCCCGGATGATGTCGGGGAGTGCGGCGATCTTGGTCGCGGTCGCCACGGTGCGGGGGCTGAGCAGGGGCAGCAGTTCGTCGATGGCGTCGCGGTACTGCCTGATGAGGTCGCGCTCCATCCGGCGCACCGAGTGGTAACCGAACACGTCCAGCCGAGTGCCGCGGAGGCGTCGCAAGGCATACAGCAGGCGGAACACCGGGCGTGACTTCGCTGTGAACGAGATCTTCCGCTTCAGGCCCATAGCGCGCGGCAACGGTGGGTGCAGTTTGACCCCGTAGGCCGCGTCCGGGCCGAACTCTTGCCGGATGGACGCGTCGAGGATGAGTCGGGCGACTTCGTATTCGTCTTTGTAGGCCATCAGTTTGAACAGGTGGGTCGCCACGGCTTCGGCCAGTTCGGCGGACCCCGGGATCGCGGTTTCCTCGGTGGCGCGCACCTTCTCGACGAAGGTGACTCGCCGAATGAGACACGCTCTTGGCCGGCAACTGCATTGTGGTGCTTCCGAACGCGTAGCCGGCGGCCAAGCAGCGTCATTTGACCTTGATGACGACCTTGCCCTTCGCGCGTCCTTTGTCGACGTACGCCATCGCCTCGGCGGTCGATTCGAGGGAGAAGACCCGGTCCATGACCGGCTCGATGGCTCCGGAATCGATGAGGCCAGTGATCTTGCGGAGCTGGTCCCCGCTCGCCCGCATGAAGAGGAACGTGTAGCTGACCTGACGATGCTTGGCCGCCTTCCGGGTCCGATAGCTCAACAGCCCCATGACCGGTCGCAGGATCCACGGCTTGCCGAGCTCCCGCGCGAAGCCGGGATCCGGCGGGCCGGAGATCGAGATGAGCTTTCCGCCCGGCTTCAGTACCCGCAGGGACTTCTCGAGGGTCTCGCTGTCCAGGCTGTGCACCACCACGTCGTAGTCGTGCAGCACGGTTTCGAAGTCGTCGGTGCGGTAGTCGATCACTACGTCCGCGCCGAGGCGCTTGACCAGATCGGCGTTGGCCGCGCTGGTCGTCGTGGCGACGGTCGCACCGAGATGCTTGGCCAGCTGGATCGCCAACGTGCCCACGCCGCCGGAGCCTGCCTGGATGAAGACTTTCTGGCCGGCTCGCAGGACGGCGATTTCGATCAGGGCCTGCCAGGCGGTCAGTCCGACCAGAGGAATGGCGGCTGCTTCCTCCATCGTGAGCTGTTCGGGCTTCGGGGCCAGGTCGTCTTCGGCGACGGCGATGTATTCGGCGAAGGCGCCGATCCGGTCCTTCCCGGGTCGCGCGTAGACCTCGTCGCCGGGCTTGAACTTCCGCACGCCCGGCCCGACGCCGACCACGACGCCGGCAACGTCGTTGCCCAGGATGAGCGGCAGGCGGTAAGGAAGGATGAGTTTGAACTCGCCGTCCCTGATCTTGGAATCCAGCACGTTGACGCCGGCCGCGTGGATCTCGACCAGCACGTCGTGCTCACCCACCTCGGGCACCGGCATGTCGCCGACCCGAACGTTGGTGCCGTAGCGATCGACGATGGCTGCCTTCATGACGTAACTCTCCTCGAAACCCTACTTTGCATTATGATCATACTACCATAAGCAGGGTGGACACCTTGAGGCAAGAGGTGGGACGCGTTCAGATTATGATCGTACTAACATGAGTGATGGGCAGCCCGTTGAGTGAGCGGAGAAGCGTGTGGTGCGGTACGGGAAAGAGCACAAGCAGGCGACGAGACAGCGGATTGTCGAGGCGGCCGGCCGCCGGCTCAAGCGTGACGGGATCGACGGCTCCGGGGTCGCCACGCTGATGAAGGACGCGGGCCTGACCAATGGCGCCTTCTATGCCCACTTCGAATCCAAAGAGGACTTGGTCGCCACCGCGGTCTCGGAGCAGCTGCGCGGCCAGCGGGAGTGGCTCACCTCGTTCCCGCCCGGACGCGACGGCGTCGAGCTGATGGTGCGCACCTACCTTTCGCCCGAACATCGCGACAATCCCGAGGAGGGCTGCCCGTCCGCCGCACTGCTGGACGAACTCGGCCGCTGCACGGATCCGACCAAGCAGACCTACACGGGCAGCGTGCTGGCCGTCATCGACGACATCGCCGCCCGCCTGGCGCCGGGCGATCCGCAGTCGATGCGCACCAAGACGCTCAGTATCTACGCCCTGATGGTCGGGACCCTGCAGCTCGCCCGCGCGCTGGCCGATCGGCAACTCTCCGACGACATTCTCGAGCAAGGGATCCGCAACGCCTTGACGGTGCTGGACGCACCGGAAGCATGAGTCGCCGTGCCACACCTGTTGCCCTCGAGCTGTAACGAAGTTACATTGCCGTCATGAAACGAGACTTGGCAGGTCGACGGCTGGTTGTGACGGGAGCGGCCCGCGGGATCGGGGAGCGGGTGGCCCGGCTCGCCGCCACCCGGGGCGCGCGCCTCGCCTTGATCGGGCTCGAACCGGAGAGGTTACGCGCCCTCGCGGGGGAACTGGGGTCTGCCGCGGTCTGGCGAGAGGCCGACGTGCGAGACGGTGCGGCCCTGAAGGCGGCGATCGACGGCTGCGCGCAGGCCATGGCCGGCATCGACCTCGTCGTCGCCAATGCCGGGGTCGCGGCCTACGGGACGGTGCGGCAGATCGACGAGACGTCGTTCGAGCGGGTCCTGGACATCAACCTGAACGGTGTCTTCCGCACCTTGAAGTACGCGACGCCGCACCTCGAGCGCAGCCGGGGTCACGTGACGGTCGTGGCGTCCGCGCTGTCGTTCATGCCGCTGGCCGGAATGGCCGCCTACGGCGCCGGCAAGGCCGGAGCCGAACTGCTCGCTCTCACCTACCGCCAGGAGGTGGCGCACCTCGGCGTCACGGTCGGCGTCGTCCATCCGTCCTGGATCGACACCGACATCGTCCGCGGCGCCGATGCGGACCTCCCGTCCTTCCGGCGGTTACGCAGCCGGTTGCCTTATCCGGGCAACGTGACCACGAGCGTCGACCGGGTGGCCACCGCGATCGTCGACGGACTCGCGCGGCGACGCAGCCGCGTGTACGTGCCGCGGGCGGTGGTCGTCGCCAACTGGCTGAAGGCGACCCTCAACTCGCCCGCGGCATGGCCCTGGACGAGGCGGTTCGCGGCCCACGCCGTTCCGGCCCTCGAGCGCGAAGTCGAGGCACTGGGGCGGAACGACCAGCTCGTCCCCGGCGGGGGCAACGCCAAAGCGTCCTGACCGTCTAAGGCGTGCCGTGGCCGCGCAGGGCCGCCTGGTGTGAACTCTCGGCGTCTTCCCGGCTATCGCCGAGCGCGACAGCGAAGTTCACTCCCATGGGCAGCAGCACCTGGGTGACCGGATCGGTGAACTCGGCGAAGTGTTCCGCCAGCTCGAGGGTGATGTAACCGTGGACGAAACTCCAGAGCTGGGCAGCCGCGACGTCGGGCTCCTGGGGCTCGAACCTGCCGGAGCGCACGGCTCGTGCGCACACGTCGGTCACGTGCGCGTAGGCCTCGCGGAAGGCCGCCGAACGGCCACTCGGCCGAGGGGCCGACTCGGCCGGCGGCCGGTACGTCGCCCGGGTGGACAACCCGAACATCAGATCGTAGAGGTGAGGGTTCTCGCGGGCGGTCCGGCGGCAGGCCAACGCCATCGCGAAGAGGTCGGCGACCGGATCGTCCGTCACCGGCACCTGGGAAAACGCCCGGCCGAGCTCGGCGAAGCCGTAGTCGGCGACGGCGCGGACGAGTTCGACGATCCCGCCGAAGTGGTGGTAGACCGACGTCTGCGACAACCCGACCGCGGAGGCGACGGTCCGCGCCTTGATGGCGGCCGGTCCCTGCTCGGCCAGCAGTGCGATCGTGGCCTGGATCAGCCGCTCCGGCACACCGCTGCCCGGCGTCACGTCCTCTGCCCTGTTCCTCACGGTTCCCCTCACTCCGGCCGGCTCTTGCCATCCCACTATAACTTGGTTACATTCTAGTGTAACTTCGTTACAGTCATTCGACGGAAGCAGACGTCATGGCATACACAGAGCAAGGCCACCTCGACGTGGAGGACCGTGGAGCCGTCCTGATCGTCCGTGTCGACGGCGGCCCCCATGGTTTGTTCGGTCTCGACCTCGCCCAGCAGCTCGAGGACCTGGTGAACCGGGTCGACAGCGATCCGGGAGTGCGCGCCGTCGTTTTCACCGGCGCGCATCCGGAGCGGTTCGTCAGCCACGCCGACGTCCGGTGGCTGCAGGAGGGCGGCGCCGCTGTCCCCTCGCTCGGCCGGCGCGGCGCCTCCGCGGTGGTGCGGATGGCTCGCGGGGTGGACCGGGCCCGTGCCGTGGAGCCGGTGGTCCGGCGAACCCCGTTGCGGGGCGCGCTCGAGCTCGACCGCCTGCACGCCACGTTCCTGCGGATGAATTCCAGCGGCGTCGTCTTCGTCGCCGCCCTCAACGGTTCGGCGCTCGGACTCGGCGCGGAGTTCGCCTGGGCGTGCGACTTGCGGGTCATGGCCGACGGGGACTTCTTCATCGGCCAGCCGGAAATCCTCCTCGGGATCATGCCCGGCGGCGGCGGAACCCAACGCTTGTCCCGCCTGGTCGGCACCCACCGGTCCCTGGTCGCCATCCTCGAAGGCAAGCCCTTCACACCCGCGGAAGCGCTCGCCAACGGCGCCGTCGACGACGTCGTCCCCCAGGACGAGGTGGTCACGCGCGCGACCGAGCTCGCGGAGCACTTCGGGTCCCGGTCGAAGACCTCGATCGCGGCCATCAAGCGGGCCGTCTACCTCGGTGGCTCGATGTCACTCGTCCAAGGTTTGCACGTCGAGCGCAGCGAATTCCTCGTTCAGGACCAGTCCGCGGACGGGCAGCAGCTGATGCTCGACTACCTGGAAGCCACCGAAGCCACCGGCGAACTCCCGCTCTACGACCCGGACGTCTACGCGCAGGCCCTCGCGACCGGCAGCGTCCCACGCCGATCGGCGGTGCCGCAGTCATGACCGCGTTCACCCGGCACGACGTCTCCTTCCCCTCCGGCGAGACCACCTGCGCCGCCTGGCTCTACCTCCCGTCCGGAGTCCCGTCACCCCCGGTCGTCGTCCTCGGACACGGTCTCGGGGCGACCCGCGAAATGCGGCTGGACGCGTTCGCCGAGCGGTTCACGCAGGCGGGTTTCGCGGCTCTGGCCTTCACTTACCGCTACTTCGGCGACAGCGGCGGACGGCCCCGGCAGCTGCTGTCCATCCGGCGGCAACTCGCCGACTGGGACGCCGCCATCGCCCACGTCCAAGCCCGGCCCGACGTCGACGGCTCGCGCGTCGCGGTCTGGGGCAGCTCCTTCGGCGGTGGCCACGCCATCACCGTCGCCGCACGCCATCCGGAGCTGCGTGCCGCGGTGGCCCAGTGCCCGTTCACCGACGGTCTCGCCTCCGCGGTCGCGCTGGGCCCGGTGGGTTCCCTCAAGCTGGCGCCGGTCCTCGCGCGGGACCTCGTGGCCGCGGTCCGCGGCACCGAGCCGGCGATGATCCCGCTCGCCGGCGTTCCCGGTTCGCCGGCGCTCATGACCGCTCCGGACGCGCTGCCCGGTTACCAGGCGCTCGTCCCGGCGGGGACGGCTTTCCGGAACGAGGTCGCGGCCCGGGTCGCGCCGGCCATCGCCGGCTACCGGCCCGGGCGGGCCGCGAAGAAGATCGCCATCCCCATCCTCTTCTGCGTCAGCAACACCGACACGGTCACCCCGCCCGCCCAAACCCTCCGCTACGCGCGGACCGCGCCTCGGGGCGAGATCAAGACCTACGACGCCGGTCATTTCGACTTCTACCTCGGTGAGCCCTTCGAGGCCTTGGTCCGCGACCAGACGGAATTCCTCACCCGGCAGCTGAACCCGGCCTCCGCGACCACGGCAGGTGCGCCGTGAACTTCGCCTCGCTACCCGACCGGCGCGCCGGGCTGGACCCCCACGGCCCCGCGGTATCCGACAGCACCGGTTTTCTCACCAACACGCAGTTGCTCAGCCGGGTCCAGGCGACCGCGTCGCACCTCCACGACCTCGGCATCGGCCCAGGCGACGTCGTCGCACTCGAACTGACCAACCGCCTCGAGTTCGTCCTCCTGCTGTTCGGAGCGTGGCGGCTCGGCGCCACCGTCACGCCGGTGAACCCGAGCCTGACCGACGCCGAGGTCGCCCGGCAGCTCGACGACTCCGGTGCGCGCCTGCTGGTCGTCGAAGACAGCGCGAGCGGAGCCGGTGACGTCACCACACTCGCCGTCGGTGACCTGCCCACCGAGCCCGGCGGCCCGGACCACGCGCGGGATCCCGACCCGTCCGCACTGGCCCTGCTCATCTACACCAGCGGAACGACCGGCGTCCCGAAGGGCGTGATGCTCGACCACGCCAACCTCGACGCCATGACCGACATGGGCCGCCGCGCCCTCGACATCGGACCGGCCGACCGGTGCCTGCTGATCCTCCCGCTCTTCCACGTCAACGGCATCGTGGTCAGCGTCCTCATGCCCCTGCTCGCCGGCGCGAGCGTCGTCATCGCCGACCGGTTCGCCCCGCACACCTTCTTCGACGTCGTCGAGCACCATCGTCCCACCTACTTCAGCGCGGTACCGACGATCTACGGCATGCTCGCCGCGCTGCCCGCCGACGTCCGGCCGGACACCTCGTCCCTGAGGTTCGGGATCTGTGGCGCGGCGCCCGCATCGGCCGACCTGCTGGCCCGGTTCGAGACCCGGTACGGGTTTCCCCTGATCGAGGGATACGGGCTGTCCGAAGGAACGTGTGCCTCGACCATCAACCCCGTCGCGGGACCCCGGCGAGCCGGGACCGTAGGAATCGCCTTCCCCGGACAGGAAATCCGGATCGTCGACCAAGACGGCGCCACAGTTCCGTCCGGTGTGGACGGTGAGGTCGTCGTGCGTGGCCCGAACGTCATGCGGGGCTACCTCGGCCGCCCGGACGACACCGCCCGGGTCATCGTCGACGGCTGGCTGCACACCGGAGACGTCGGCCACCTCGACGCCGACGGCTACCTCACCCTGGTCGGCCGCTCGAAGGACATGATCATCCGTGGCGGCGAGAACAACTACCCCAAGGAAATCGAAGACGTGCTCACCGGCGACCCGGCCGTCCTCGAAGCCGCCGTGATCGGCGTCCCCGACGACAAATGGGGAGAAGTGGTCGTCGCCTACGTCCAGCCACGACCCGGTCGGACCGTCGACCCCGCCGTGCTGAAGGCCCGCTGTGCGCACAGCCTCAGCGGATACAAACGACCGACCGAGCTGCTCGTGCTCGACGCCATCCCGAAGAACGCGGTCGGCAAGATCGACAAGCCCGCGTTGCGCGCGGGCCACGCGGCCACCGCTGGGTCAGCAGCCGAGGAACGGGGCTAGTCGGCCCGGACGAGAGCATCGGCGGCGTCCCGACGGTCGAGAGTGCGAAAGTCAGGGCGGTGCGCGCCAGGCGCGTCGCCTGGCGAGGNATCGACAAGCCCGCGTTGCGCGCGGGCCACGCGGCCACCGCTGGGTCAGCAGCCGAGGAACGGGGCTAGTCGGCCCGGACGAGAGCATCGGCGGCGTCCCGACGGTCGAGAGTGCGAAAGTCAGGGCGGTCCTCGCCAGGCGCGTCGCCTGGCGAGGACCGCCCTGTCAGCGGGGTCACTTCATCTCGGTCACCCCTCAGGCTTGCACCCCTCATTGAATTATGGTCATAATATAAAGCATGGTGACCTACACGGCTGACACCCTTGAGAACCACACCGCCGCCGGACCGTCCGCGGTGTTCACCTACCGCCGCACCGGCCCGCGAGGCGGTGTGCCGCTGGTCCTGCTGATGCGCTTCCGCGGCACCATCGACGGGTGGGACCCGGAGTTCGTCGACCGGCTCGCCGCGGACCGCGACGTCATCCTGTTCGACAACGTCGGCATCGGCTACACCGGTGGCGAGCCGCGCGACACGTCCGAAGGGTTCGCCGACGGCGCGATCGAGTTCATCGAGGCTCTCGGCCTGACGCAGGTCGACCTGCTCGGCTGGTCACTCGGTGGCATCGTGGCGCAGCACGTCGCCCTCCGCCGGCCCGACCTCGTGCGCAAGATCGTCGTGGCGGGCAGCAGCGGGCCGGGCGTGGCGCCGGGGACCCCGGAGATGAGCGAGCGGGTCCTGTCCATCATGGCCAAGCCGGACGCGGACGCCGAAGATCTGCTCTACCTCTTCTACCCCGAGACCGAACAGGCCCGCGCCGCCGGACTCGAACACCTTTCGAAGGTCGCCAAGCGCCTCGAAGGCGGCGGCCCCGTGGTGACGGAGGACGCCGCCCAGGGCCAGCTCGCCGCCGTGGGACGGCTCCTGGCCGTGGAATGGGACCAGCTGAAAGCCGAACTGCGGTCGATCAGCCAGCCGGTCCTCTACGCCAACGGGATCCACGACGTGATGATCCCCGCCCTCGGCTCGTACAAGGCGGTCGAGCAGGTCCCGGACGCCACGCTCGTGCTCTACAGCGACGCCGGGCACGCCTTCCTGTTCCAACACATCGACGAGTTCGTCGCGCAGATCAACCTCTTCCTCGGCCACTGACCATCCGCACAATTCACCGAAGGGCAGAACCATGAACAGCGAACAAGAATCCCGAGACGGCGTGGTCACCTCCTACCGGGACGCCCCGACCCGCACCGTCTCCGCCGGCGGCGTCGACTTCGCCTACCGCGAACTCGGCCCGAAGACCGGCGTCCCGGTGGTCTTCCTGACCCACCTGGCCGCGGTACTCGACAACTGGGACCCCCGGGTCGTCGACGGCATCGCCGCGAAGCACCGCGTCATCACCTTCGACAACCGCGGCGTCGGCGCATCCACCGGCACCACCCCGAAGACCATCGAGGCGATGGCGGCCGACGCCGTCTCGTTCATCCGCGCCGTCGGCCTGACCGAAGTGGACATCCTCGCCTTCTCCATGGGCGGGATGATCGCCCAGGTGATCGCCCAGAACGAACCGCAGCTGATCCGCAAGCTGATCATCGCCGGTACCGGGCCCGCGGGTGGCGAGGGCATCAAGAACGTGACCAGGATTTCCCACCTCGACACGATCCGGGCCCTGCTCACACTCCAGGACCCCAAGCAGTTCCTCTTCTTCACCCGGACGCCGAACGGGAAGCGGGCGGGCAAGGAGTTCCTGGCCCGACTGAAGGAACGCAAAACCAACCGGGACAAGGCGATTTCCCTCAGGTCCTACGGTGCCCAGCTCACCGCGATCCACCGCTGGGGGCTGGCGCAGCCGTCCGACCTCTCCGTCATCCACCAGCCGGTGCTCGTCGCGAACGGCGACAACGACCGGATGGTCCCGACGAAGAACACCCACGACCTGGCCCGCCGCCTGCCCGACAGCGAACTGGTGATCTACCCCGACGCCGGCCACGGCGGCATCTTCCAGTACCACAGACAGTTCGTGACGAAGGCACTCGAATTCCTCGCGCGGTAGAGCCGGACCTGGCGGCGGTCTCGTCGGCCGCCAGGCACTGAACATGGCCGATCCCCGCCGGCCCCCTATCACTTCTTCGGCACCCTGTCGGTGACCCGGGCCTTCGCACCCCGGATCGCGGCCAACGGCGGCGGTGCGATCCTGAACGTCCTGTCCGGCCGTCCTGGGTCAGCTTCCCGGAAGCCGGCGCGTACTGCGCCGCCAAGTCCGCGGAATGGTCCCTCACCAATGCTCTGCGTCAGCAGCTCGCCGGCCGGCACATCCGGGTGGCCGCGCTGCACGCGGGTTACATGGACACCGACATGGTCCGTGACGTCACCTCGGTAAAGTCCGACCCCGCCGACATCGCCCGGATCGCCGACCCCACCGGCGCCCGCCACGGCGTCCGCCGCGGCCAGCTCGACCTGTCCGCCCGCCTGGTCTGGCTGTTCGAGAAGCTCGGCTGGGCCACCGACGTCCGCTGGCCCAAACCCGAACGTCTGGCCCGCAAGGTCAACCCCGGCTATGCCGCGGCTCCGCGCGGGTTCGGCAAGCCCGACCGCGGCCTGCCTGCCTGCCTGCCTGCCGGGACGTCCGCCCGGAGACACCCGCAGGACCACCCAGCAGGCGGCCGGAACCCCGCGAGCGGAGCACCGTACCCGCCGCGTGCTTAGACTGTGGTCTAGCAAAGGGGCCCACGTGCACCAGCTCACCCTCGGCGTCATCGCGCATTCGCGGAAAGCGGACGAACGCCGGTTGCCGATCCACCCACGCCACGTCGAACGAATCGACGCCCGCCTCCGTGACCGCATCTACCTCGAACACGACTACGGCGAAGCCTTCGGCGTCCCCGACACACAGCTGGCGGGCGCCGTCGCCGGGATGCGCACGCGGGAACAGCTCATCGCCGCGTGCGACGTCATCCTGCTGGCCAAGCCGCTGCCGCGGGACGTCGCCGAACTGCGGCCGGGCCAGGTGCTGTGGGGCTGGCCTCACTGCGTCCAGGACCGTGAGCTCACCCAGCTGGCCATCGACAGCCGGTTGACGCTGATCGCCTTCGAGGCGATGAACCACTGGAACCGCGACGGCTCGTTCGGCCTGCACGTCTTCCACAAGAACAACGAACTGGCCGGCTACTCCTCGGTGCTGCACGCCCTGCAGGTGATCGGCTCGACCGGCGACTACGGCCGCCGGCTGCGGGCGGCGGTGATCGGCTTCGGGGCGACGGCGCGGGGAGCGGTGACCGCGCTCAACGCGCACGGCGTGCACGACGTGCACGTCCTCACCGGCCGCGGGCTCAGCGCGGTCGGCTCGCCGATCCACTCCGCGACGATGGTGCACTTCGACCACGACGTCAACAACCCGGGCGATCCCCGCCGCAGCCACGCCCTGACCGATCGCGGCCGGGTGCCGCTGGCGGGGTTCCTCGCCGAGCACGACATCGTCGTCAACTGCGTCCTGCAGAACACCGCGGAGCCCTTGATGTTCCTCCTCGAGGACGACTTGGCCGCGTTCAGACCGGGCAGTCTCGTCGTCGACGTCTCGTGCGACGAAGGGATGGGGTTCAGCTGGGCGCGGCCCACCACGTTCGCCGACCCGGCGTTCGTGGTCGGCGACGGCATCACGTACTACGCCGTCGACCACAGCCCGTCCTACCTGTGGAATTCGGCCACGTGGGAGATCAGCGAGGCCCTGCTCCCGTTCCTGGGGACGGTCCTCGGCGGACCGTCCGCATGGGACGCTGACGAAACCGTCCGCCGCGCCATCGAGATCCGCGACGGCGTCGTGCGGAATCCGGCTGTCCTGGCCTTCCAGCACCGCGCGGCGGCATATCCGCACCTCGTGGAGTAGCGGACCTTCCCGCCGCCGGTGGCTCGTCACGCGGATGCGTCCCACTCCTCCCGTACTCAGGGCAGTCGTCGTGTACGCTGGGTGTTGACCGAGAGCATTTCGTGCGCGAGTGATCGAACCTGCGCCGTCCTCGGCCCCAGTCCGGCCGGCAATCAGCGGCCGGAGACGGGAGCACCGACATGCCGTCGGGCCCGAACACCACCCTCGCCACCCCACCGGTCACCGAACCACGTCTACGGCTGAAGCCGGCGGCACCCGCCACCGGACACGTCGACGGCGCATGGTGGCCCAGAACCCGCGATCTGGCCGCCGAACTGCCCGCGCTGCTCGCGGCGCTGACCGCTCGGCTCGGCCGCATCGACCGGGTCACCTACCACCTCGGCGACTGGCCGGATCCGCCCCGCCGCGTCACCTTCGACGACGGCGTCGTCCGGCTCGAAGGATTCCGGTCGCAACCCACCGGCAGCTTGACGGCGATCGGCTGGGAGCGGCAGCGAACGACCCTGCTGGTCGTTCCGCCGGAAGCCGGCGCGGACGCCGCACAGCACGCTCTCACGACCGCCGCGGACCCGGACAACACCGACGACAGCACGGAACTGCTGGCCGCCGCCGGTCAGCCGCGGTCCTGAACCACGCCGCCCACCGGCGGCACCCACGAAAGGAATCCCCGATCAAAAATTCCACAATGGACAGTTCGCTGTTCAGCCACCCCACCGCCGAGCAGCCCCGCCCCGGAGCGCTCACCGCCGCCCAGGAACACCGGTACGGGAGCTTGTTCCTCCAGCCCGTGTACACCCCGGCACCGGCCACCGGCGGCGGGTCGGCACCCGGCCCGCAACGGCTCCCCGGCTCGGGGAGCACGTGGGCGCAGGACCCGTCCGGACGCCGGGCCCACCGGTGACGCCGGGCAATGCAACTGCTTGCGCGGCCTGCCGGCACGCCCAGCACACGCACGATCCGATCGCACGCCGGTTCTGCACGGCCACCGTGGCGGGTGGGTTCAACCGCGGATGCGTCTGCGTCGGCGGGCACGACGAACTCGAGAAGGAAAAACCATGACCACGGAAGCCGCCTTCGCGTCCCGGTACGACCAGCGCGTCAGACTGGTGCGAGATGTTCTGAAGGAGAACACCGAATTGCCGGACGCCGCCTGCCAGGCCCTCGCTGTGCGGCTACTGCACACCATGGACACGATTCCCGAACGAATGCGGTGAGCACGTGACCACTGGTAGTGGTCTTCGCATAGCGGCGGAGCATCGGGCCGAGTCGACTGTCGCGGTGGTGACCGGCCGGCTCACCCCGGCCGGCTACCCGGAACTGCGCGATGGTGTGCTCAGGATCGCCGCCGACGCGCCGGAAAGCGTTGTCGTCGACATCGAAGGTCTCGAGATCGCCGACGTCACCCTGATGACGGTGTTTACCGTGATCGCCGACCGGATCGTCGACTGGCCGTCGATCCCGTTCACGGTCGTGACCGCCCGCGCCGACCACGCGGCCGGCTTCGCGGCACAGAGCGTCCGCTGGTCCGTGCCGGTCTGCCGTGACGTCGTCGCGGCGGAGGCGGCCAGCGACCGGCCGCCGAGCCGGCGAGCCGTCCAGCTGCTGTCCCCGTCTTCCGCCGCTTCGGCCGACGCCCGGGCGTTCGTCCGGCGGGTCTGCGCGACGTGGGGGGTGCTCCAGTACACCGACGACGCCGTCATGGTGGCGACCGAGCTGGTGGAGAACACGCTCGGGCACACGGAATCGGCGCCCCGGCTGCGGCTGGAGCTGCGGCGCGGAAGGTTCACCGTGGCGGTGGCCGACGACGACCCGCGTCCGGCCGTGCTGCACGAGCGGCTCACCCGCACGGAACCGGGCCTGGGCCTGTGGCTGGTCGTCTGGGCCGCCCGGCGCTGGGGCTGCGCGCGGTCTTGGAGCGGCGGTAAAGTGGTCTGGGCCGTGCTGGTGCGCCGCGACCGCTAGGCGGACCGGCTCCCTCGACCACCATCACCGCCGCGCCCAGCGGCGTCAAAGCAGTCAAACCTCTTCCCGCGCCAGCCGCTGCGCCGCGCGGCCGATGGCCGTCTCGACCGCGCCCACCCGGTCGGCCAGCAGGCCCACCGCGCCGACCGCGCGGCTCATCGGGTCCTCGCCGTCGCCGCCCAGCGCCTGCTCGCGCAGGTACGCCGCCTTGACGTCGGCCCACCGCTGAGCTTGCGAAGGGGACAGCCGTCCGCGCAGTTCGGCCAGCTTGAGCAGGTTGGCCTCAGCTCCCGAGGTCAACGTCTGCGCCTCGCCGGCGTAGTGGTCGTCGATCAGGGCCTCGAGCTCCGCGTCGTTCATCGCGGGCACGATCCGCTCGGCCAGCTTGTTCATGTTCCGGTAGGAACCCTGCAGCTGGAACGGCGGTTCCGTGCGCGAAGCGTCCGCCTGCGCCGCCGAGGCGATGTACGCCTGGTTGTTCGCCAGCACGGTCCGCTGCACCCGCGACAGCTTCCGCAGCACCGCGAGGACCTGCTCCAGCTCCGTGGCCGAGTACGCGTGCGAAAGCTGGTCGGCGCGCACGGAACCGTCGCCGCGCGCCATCCGGACCAGGATGTCCACATCGGACCGTTCCCGCGACATCAGCGGCGCCAGCACGGCGTTCGACGTCAGCGAGTTCTCGACGTAGCTCAGCGCGAAGAGCTCTTCCTTGCCGGACAGCACGTCGCCGAGGTTCCACACGTCCGCGCGGTTGGCGAGCATGTCGGGGATGCGGAACCGCTTGCCCTGCTCGGTGTACGGGTTGCCGGCCATGCACACCGCGAACCGTTTGCCGCGCAGGTCGTACGTCCGCGTGCGGCCCTCCCACACGCCTTCCATCCGCCGCTGCGCGTCGCACAGGGAGATGAACTTCTGCAGCAGCTCCGGTGACGTGTGCTGGATGTCGTCGAGGTACAGCAACACGTTGTTGCCCTGTTCCAGCGCGAACGAGATCTTCTCGACCTCCTGCCGCGCGGTCGCGTTCGGCGCGTCGGCCGGGTCGACCGACGTGACGTCGTGGCCGAGCGCCGGGCCGTTGACCTTGACGAACACCAGCCCGAGGCGGCTGGCGACGTACTCCATGAGCGTCGTCTTGCCGTACCCCGGCGGCGAGATGAGCAGCAGCAGCCCGGACTGGTCGGTGCGCTTGGCGTCCCCGGCCGCGCCGAGCTGCTTGGCCAGGTTGTCCCCGATCAGCGGCAGGTAGACCTCGTCGAGCAGCCGGTTGCGCACGAAGGCGCTCATCACCTTCGGTTTGTACTCCTCCAGCCGGAGCCGGTCGCGTTCGGCCGCCACCAGGTCGTTGCGCAGCCGCTGGTACGCGCGGAACCCCGGCACCCGGTCCCGCCGGAAGCGGTGCGTCCTGGCGAGAGTCTCGTCGAGCCGCACCGTGACCGACCGCCCGGCGATCCGCGGGTGCGCGCCGAGCAGACCGTCCACAGTGGCCGTCAGCGTCGCCGACGAGTCGTACCGCGGCAGGTCGCACAGCTCGATCGCGACGGCCTCGGGCAGCTCGTCCGCAGGCAGGCCGACGCTGTCCACAAAGGATCGCAGCCAGGCGTCGGCGAGCTGGTACCGGTCCGCCAGATCGTCGAGCGAGCCCAGGTCCTCGGCGAAGCTCCGCCGGTCGAGCCGGAACTTGTCCAGCACCGCCCGCGCCCCGCCGCTGGTGACGAACCCGGGCGGGGCCACCGCCAGCTCTTCGAGCAGGTACTCCCCCGCGAACTCGGCGTCGAGCACCAGCCCGGCGCCGTCCAGGAACGCCGTCATCGCGTCCGTGAGCTCCCGCGCCAGCTCGTCGATCGCCCGGGTGGGGCCGAACGCCTCCCGCACCCGCGCGAGCGACGCCGCCCGCGTCGTCCACGCGGCCTTGGCCCGCTCGTCGGCGCCGAACGCCCAGAACAGCTGGGCCGCCGCCCGGGCCGCGGGCGGGTAACGCAGCAGCCCGGCGGCGGACCGCAGGCGCAGCAGGGCCGCCAGGATCGCGGCGGCGTCGTGGTCGTGCACCCCGCGCGCGTACCCCTCGTCGTACCGCTCCCCGGCCACGCTCCGGACGACGTCGAGCAGCTCGGCTTCGACCAGTTCGGCCACCGGCCGTTCGGCGAGGATCGACGTCGCGAGGTACTCGGCCCGGTAGACCTCCGGTGACTCCGAGACCAGCAGCTGGTCCCAGTACGGCCGGGTCGCCTCGAACGCCGCGTCCCGCACCGGCGCCCGGTAGTCGGTGCCGGTGATCGCGAACTTCATCGAGCCGTCGTGCGGCACCAGCGTCAGGTCGATGTCCTGGGTGTTGACGGCGAAGGTGTGCCGGCCGAGGCGGATCGTCTCGCCGCCCTCGCCGTAGAGGTCGAGCCGGTCGCGCAGGGCCCGGCCGGCCTCCTGGCGAGCGGCCTTGACCCGGCCTTCCAGCTCCTCGGCCCGCACCTGGTCGCCGAGCGCCCGCAGGTCCTCGACGACGCTGCGCAGCTTCGAGACCATCGGATCGGCCGCGAAGTAGGTGTTGATCTCCTCGGCCGAGCCGAGCGAACCGACCCGGCGCGTCACGCTGCCGAGGATCCGGTCGGCGGAGGAAACCAGCCGGTCCGCCCGCCGCGCCCGTTCGTCGAGCAGTGCCTGCTTGCGCGAGGAGAACGCCTCGTAGACGTCGGTGCGCTTCTCCCCCAGCGAGGTCAGGAAGTCGTCGAACTCGCCGAACCGCGATTCGAGGTTCTCCAGCTGCAGCAGCAGCCTGCCCAGCTGCTCGTCGCAGCGCTCCGGGGTGTCCGCGACGGCGAGCCCGCCCGTGACGGCCTGCGCCAGCAGCGCGAACTCGGCCGCGAACTCCGCGCGCCCCTCGGTCTCCAGGAGTTCCTTGCGCCGCGCGTCGAGCGTGGCCCGGGCGCGGTTGACGGCGCCGATCACCTCGCCGACGCGCTCCAGGATCTTCGTCCGGACGACGGCGTCGGCGATGTCGAGTCCGCCCACGACGTCGGTGAGGACCTCCAGGCCGGCGGACTGCTCGTCGAGCTGTTCGGCGACCGCGCCGGCCTCGGCGACCGTCTTGATCGCGCCCGCCGCCGCGATGAGTCCGTCCACTTCGGCGTGGTAGCCGGTGAACGCCTCCTCGCCCTGCAGGAACCGCACGGCCCGCTGCGCGGCCTCGGAGAACTCCGTGTCCAGCTCGGCGATCAGCGTGTCCACGCGGGCAGTGTCGGCGTACCGCAGCTCGCGCACGGTGACCAGCCGCCCGCGCGCCCGGTGCATCTCGGCCAGCCGGCGCACCCACGCGTCCGCCGCGTTCAGCGCCTCGCCCCGTACCCGCCGCACGAGCGACGCGGTGTCGGCCGCCGCCGTGTCGACCGCCTCGGCCGCCTGCTTGGTGAGCGAGGTGACCGTCTCGAACTCGTCCAGCACCTGCTCGGCGGTGACGCGGACGTCGGACAACGGCGAGCGGAGGTCACCCAGCTCGGTCTCGCCGAGCCAGTGGTAGTGGTCGAAGACCCGGGCGCACGCGGCGATCAGCGCCTCGAACACCGCCGCCGACGGCGCCATGTCCTCGATCATCCGGGTGACCGACAGGCAGTCCGAGATCCCGCGGACGAGGTCGGCGTTCCCGACCCGCTCCAGCGGCCCGGTGCCGGCCGGCTGCGACGCGGCGTAGGTGTCGGACTGGAACGGCGTCCGCCACACCTGCATCGGGTGCACCCGGCTCGGTTCGTCGGACAGCGCGCGGAACAGGATCATCGTGCCGTCGTCGAACAGCGAGTACCCGTGGCACGGGATCGGGTTCGCGACCTCCTTGCGGATCACGTTGTACGGCAGCAGGAGCGAGCGCCCCTCGGCCCGCGCGTGGAAGACGTACAGCACGTCCTCGCCGTTGGGCGAGCGGATCACGCGCTCGAACTCGAGACCGTCCACAGTGGTGTCGAACGTCTTGCTGACGCTGGTGTCGAGGTAGTAGCCGCCGGGAAAGATGATGCCGTGGTCCTCGGGGAGCCGCTGACACGCCTGGCCGATGCCGTCGAGCCGCACGACGTCCTGGGTGCGGGTGTTGAACACCAGGTAGCGGTACGCGGTTTCCTTGTACGGCAGCATGCGCAGCAGGATCAGCGGGCCGATCCGGGCGTAGGAGACCTCGGCGTCGGCGAGGCTCTGCAGCGGCTCGTCCACCGGCTCGGCGTACACCCCGGCGCCGGTTTCGGTGTTGTTCTCGACCTTGACCGTCAGGTTGCCGCCGACGGTCTCGACGAACACCTCGTCCTCGATCGAGATGTGCGGGTGCCGGCCGAGGACGTGGTCCTCGCGCGTCGTCTCGATCCACTCGAAGTCGTGCGACGGCGGGAAGACGTGGTCGCGCTCGCCACGACTGTCCAGGTAGGACACCGTGCCGTCGGCCGCGATCCCCCACCGCAGCACCCGGATGTCCTCCGTGCGCGGGCCGATCTGGAACACCGCGAGCAGCTTCCCGTCCAGCCGGCGCAGCTGCAGCAGCTTCGCCTGCCGGTAGTACCGGTACAGCTCGCCGAAGTCCCGCCCGAACTGCTCGTCACGCAGCAGTTCGGGCAGCTCGTCGGCGCTGACGTCGTCGAAGCGGAACGCGTCTTCGTCGCGGCTGAAGCGCTGCAGCGAGAAGACGTCGTCGATCGCCGTCTCGGGCTTGAGCCCGATGAAGACGTTGTAGCCGAACAACATCCGCCCGTCGACGGCGACGATGTCCCGCGGCACGCAGTTGTTGGCCGTGCGGATGCGTTCGGTGCCCACCAGTGCGAGCTGCGCGCTGCCGAACACCTCCAGCCGCCGCGCGTTGAGCTCGTCCGCCCGATTCGCCAGCTCGGCCGCCTGGGCGGCCAGCCGGACGCGGAGCACCTCATAGGTGCCCGCGTCCAGCTGCGTTTCGGCCGCCGTCACTGCTTCGCGGCGACGACGGTGGCGACCGACGTCTCGGCGAGGCCGAGCCGCTGCGCCGTGGTCATCAGCTCACGGAGCTTGTCGCTGTCCGGCCCGCCGGCCTGCAGCTGCTTCGCCAGGAAGGCCGACAGCGTCAGGTTCTTCACGTCTTCGGTGCTGACCGCGCCGATCAGCTTGGCGAGGTCATCGGTGAAGCTGGCCGACCCGTTGAGGTAGGGCCGCGCGAGCGATCCGACGACGTCGGAGTGCTCCACGAAGCCGTCCACGCTCTTGCCGAGGCCGATCGAGCCGACTATCCGGTCGAAGAACGTGGTCTCCCCGCCGACGATGTCGATGTCGGCCTTCTCCAGGCCGGCGCTGAGCACGACCGCCTGCGCTTCGGCGACGTCCCGCTGCACGTCGAGCGCGGCCAGGCGGATCTCCTTCTCGGCGTCCAGCCGCAGCCGGTACTCCTCGTGCTCCCGGCTCGCGCTGTCGAGCGCGGCCAGCGCGGCGGCCTTCTCGGTGAGGCCCTCGGCCTCGCCCTTCAGCTTGTCGCGCAGCGCATCGGCGACCACGACGGCCTTCTCGCGCTCGACGATCGCCTCCGCGCGGCCGACCTTCTCCAGCGCCACGGCGTCGCGCTCCCGGACCTGCGCGGCGGCCAGGCCGGCGGCGGCCTCCTCGGCCTGGATGCCTTCGGCGAGCCGGATCTTGGCCCGCGTCTCCAGCTCGGCGGCCTGCTGGCGCGCCTCGGCCAGGGTCAGCTCCTCGCGCGCCTTGAACTTGGCGGCCTGCTCCGCGGCCTCGGCGGCCTTGATGCCCTTGACCAGGTTCTCCTGGGCTTCGGCCTCGGCGCGGATGACGACCGCCTCGCGGGTGCGCTGGGCCTCCTCGACCACGCGCAGCTTCTTGATGTTCTCTTCCTGCTCGGCGACGGTCTTTTCGACGGCGATCCGCTCGCGGATCACCTCGGCGATCGACCGCTTTTCGGTTTCGAGCTCCTTGTCCTTCGAAATCCGGGACAGCTCGGTCTCGCGCTCGCGGCCGATCACCTCGAGCAGGCGGTCCTTTTCGATCCGCTCGGACTCGATGGCGATGACGCGTTCGCGGTTCTTGCCGGCGACCTCGATCTCGCGCTGCTGGTTCTGCTGCTGGATGCCGAGCTGCTCGTCGGTGCGCAGCTGCGCGGCCTGCGACTTGAGCCGCTCCTCCGCCTGCACCTTCGCGATTTCGGCTTCTTCGCGCGCCCGCATGGTCTCGATTTCGCGGCGCTGCTTGATTTCCGCGTCGGCCTGGCGGCGCTCCAGTTCGAGGATCGCCTCACGCGCGTCGACGTTCTGGCGCGTGATCTCCTTTTCTTCGTGGCGGCGGAACTCGTTGGTGCGCACGTGCTCGATCGCCGTCAGCTCGGTGATCTTGCGGATGCCCTGCGCGTCGAGGATGTTCGCCGAATCGAGCGACGCCATCGGGGTCTGCTCGAGGTAGTCGATCGCCGCGTCCTCCAGGCTGTAGCCGTTGAGGTCGGTGCCGATGACGCGGATGATCTGGTCGCGGAACTCGTTGCGCTTGGTGTAGAGGTCGACGAAGTCGAGCTGCTTGCCGACGGTCTTCAGCGCCTCGGAGAACTTCGCGTTGAACAGTTCCTGCAGGGTTCCCTGGTCACTGGCACGTTCGGTGCCGATCGCCTGCGCGACCTTCACGACGTCCTCGACGGTCTTGTTGACGCGGACGAAGAACGAGATCCGGATGTCGGCGCGGATGTTGTCGCGGCAGATCAGGCCTTCCTGGCCGGTGCGCTCGATGTCGATCGTCTTCACCGAGATGTCCATGACCTCGGACTTGTGCAGCACGGGCAGCACGACCGCGCCGGTGAAGGTGACGTCGACCTTGCGCACCTTGGAAATGATCAGCGCCTTGCCCTGCGGCACCTTGCGGAACAGCCGGCTCACGACGAACAGCAGCACCAGGACGATCAGGACCACGACGGCGATCAACACGCCGGCCCCCAGGCCGATGGCATCCATTCGGTTCAGTCCTTTTCTGCTTCGAGTTCCATGGGGCTGACCCAGAAGAACTCACCCGCGGGGTCGTAGTCGTAGATGACAACGCGGCTGCCCACGCCGAGGTTGCCTTCGCCCGCCAGTCGGATTTGGACGATCGCCGACGAGCCGTCGGCGGCGGTGGCTTCGGCCTGCCCGAAGTCCTCGGTGACACTCGACGTCCGCACGACGGCAACCCGCCCGACGAAGTCCTGCCGCGTCGGTTCGGCCCCGGCGAACACGCGGCGCAACGGCACGATGACCAACCGGGTGCCGAGCGCCCCGCCCACGAGCGCTCCGGCCAGGACGCCGAAGCCGAGCAGGATCCGCAGGGGCGCGCCTTCGATGAGGACTGTGCCGACGAGGCTGAGGAACCAGCTGAAGGCGACGAGCAGCGACAGCGAGATGGACAGGGGGACCCCGCCGAAGAACCCGATGTCACCGTCTTCGATGTCGAGGACGCCGAGCAGGGCCAGCCCCCAGTAGCCGATCACGACGACCAGCAGGAAGCTGAAGAGCACGGCAGGAAAAGCCAAAGCCGCGGAGACGAACCCGCTCATCGTTCCCTTCCCCCCAAGGACGGGCCTGGCAGCGTAAGGCCCTGGCCAGCGACTATAACCGGCGCGCGCGAGGGCGGACGAACATTTCGGACACGAAGCGGTCACGCACGAGCCGGCTCGAACGAGACCCGGGGTGACACTTCGCTACCGAGCAGTCACGTTTGTCGATGACGACGAGTCGTCAGTCAGTCCGCCGGGGAGGCTGCTCGTCGGCGGTCGTTTCCTCGACGATCTCCGCGATGAGGATCGTGTCGTCGTCCAGGTCGAGGTCGGCACCCTTCGTGGTCACGGTGACATCGGCCGTCTCCAGGTTGTACTTCTCGCGCAGGAACCGCTCACGGTAAAGATGCTCGGCGTCCTCGGTGAGGTTGTGCAGCAGCCGGGCGTTGAGTCCGGCACCGATCGCGATGCCGAGGACCGGCACGGCCTGGCCGAGCTTCTGCTTCGTCAGCCGCACGGCGAATCGCTCGTAGAACGCTTTGACGATCCGCGTGACGCCGTTCCTGTTCAGCTGCTCCCACGTCGCCCTGCGGGCGAGGTCGTTCACGAGCTTGTTCAACTGGACGTACGCGACGCTCTTGCCGGTCTGCTGGGCCATCCCGAAGCTGAGGACGCCGAGCGCGAAAACCCTCTCCTGCGGCAACTCGGTGTCGTAACCGTAGTACGCGGCGGTGTGGGCGATCGCCCTCGTCATCGCACCCAGTACCAGCACCGCGTCGGCTGCGATCGCCGCAGCGACCGTGCCCGCACCGGGTGCCGCACCGGCGCCCGCGCCGACGACGCCACCTGCCGTCGTGAGCAGTTCACCACCGGAAACCGCCAAGCCCGCACCCGCGCCTTCGACCGCGCTGAAGGCCGTGTAGCGCAGCCCCAGCCGAGGCTTGGCCTTGTCGACATCGGCCAAGTCGAGCCGGTGGATGTCGCTCAGCTCGCTGACGGCATGCCCGCGCTTGGCGTAGGCCGCGACGACCGCCTTGCGTCGCAGCGTCGCTTCGCTGGCCTTGTTCACCAACGTCAGCAATCCGTCGATCGAGTTGTGGACGATCGCGGTCAGCTGTTCCGCGCCAGGCACTTGCTCCAGCCGCCCTTTGGCGATCTGACCACCCTTGACCAGGCGACCACGAACGCTCTGCGGCACCAGACGGCGTTCGTTGACCGCCAACCGCTCGTTGCGCCAGCGCTCGATGTCCTGCCACGCCGTACGCTCGTACGGGCTCATCTCCTCGATGCCCACGGCCACCCCTCGATGCGAAGACCGCTCCGCCTGTACGGCGAACTCATGGGGCATGGTAAGCGGTTCCGTTGCCGACAGCGCCGAACGCGGCTGGGCAATCCCGGCTCGCGATGCCGGCGGTGCGTCGGCGATGCTGTGAGCGTGGAGTACGTGTCCAGAGTGCCGCGACCGCCGCTGGACGGGCTGGTCGACGACATCTACTACCTGGAAGGCACGTCGCCGTACGACCGGCTGACGCTGCCGCCGGCGCCGGCGGCGTTGCTCGTCTTGAACCTCGGGGCGCCGTTCCGCATCCGCGCCGGCGCCGACGTCGAGACGGCCGAGTACGCCGACGGCTGCGTGGTCACCATGCCCACCCGCGCGTGGGAGTTCGGCTACCCACGCCGGACCCGGTCCGTCGGCGTGCACTTCAAGCCGTGGGGGCCGGCACCGTTCCTGCCGATGCCCGCGGCCGAACTCCGTGACCGGCCGGTGACGGTGGAGCAGGTCTGGGGCCGGGCCGCCGTTGCCCAGCTGCGAGACCGGCTGGCCGCGGCGGACGGACCCCACGAGATGCTGACGTTGCTCGAGGAGGAGCTGCGGCGACGGCTGCGCGAGACCGCCGGCCTGGGACTGGTCCGCCACACGAGCGGCGTCATCGCGGCGGCCGGCGGGGCGGTGGCGATCGGCGACCTGAGCGCGACAGCCGGGGTCAGCAGCACTCACCTGGCCCAGCGGTTCAAGGAGCTCGTCGGCGTCACGCCGAAGCGGCTGGCCCGCACCTACCGCTTCACCGCCACCGTGTTCGGGATCGACCCCGGCGGACCGATCGACTGGGGCGAGCTCGCCGGCGGCGCGGGCTACTTCGACCAGGCCCACTTCGGCCACGAGTTCCGGGCGTTCACCGGGCTCACGCCGACCCGGTACGTCGAAGTCCGGCGGCGGTTCCTGCGCGAGCACCCCGGCCACGTGCTGGACGGCTGGCCGTTGCCCGCCGATTGATTTCTTACAAGAGCGACCGCTCACGACGAGCTAATTTGGGGTGATCCAAGGCAGAGGAGAGTCCCGTGGGCAAGGTGGTCATGTACAGCTCGGTGTCGGTGGACGGCTTCGTCGCGGACGAGAACGACCAGCCCGGACCGCTGTTCGAATGGCTGTCCGGCGGCGACGTCCCGTTGGACGAGAGCGGCGCGGTGAAGGTGTCGCAGACGTCCTACGACTACACCCGGCCGTACTGGGACCAGATCGGGGTGACCGTCGCCGGGCGCCACGTCTTCGACATGACCGACGGCTGGGACGGGAAGCCGCCGGGCGGGATCGACCACGTGGTGGTCGTGACGCACCGGCCGGCGCCCGAGGGCTGGGACACCGAGGCGCCGTTCCACTTCGTCGACGGCGTCGAGGCAGCCATGGCCAAGGCGCAGGAGCTCGCGGGCGACCGCGTGGTCGAGGTCGCCGCCGGCGACGTCGGGGGCCAGGTGCTCGCCGCGGGCCTGGTCGACGAGGTGCGCATGGACGTCGTGCCCGTGGTGTTCGGATCCGGCAAGCGCTACTTCGGGTCGGTCCACGCGCAGCACCTGCTGGAGGATCCCGACGTGGTGATCCAGGGCAACCGGGTGCTTCACCTGCGCTATCGGGTGCGCCGTTGAGCGGTGACCGCGGGCGTTAGGCTCGAGTCCTCGGTTTCGGCGTCATGGAGGTGCTGTGGAGCGGCTGGTTCCCGACGTCACGGGGCTCGACCCGGCGCTGGCCCGGCGGTTGCTGACCACCGTCGCCTGCACCGATGCCGATGGCATCCCCAAGGTCGAGCACGCCGGCGAATGCCGGGACCACGACGGCGGCCACGTGCAGGTCATGCACAACGGCCTGCTCGTCGAAGAGGGAGGCTACTACGGCCCCTGGATGACCGAGGCCATCCGCGCCCTGCGCGGCCACCACGAACCGCAGGAAGAGCTCGTCTTCCACCGGATCGTCGAACGCCTCGCCGCGGACGGCGGGAACCCGGCCATGATCGAGTTCGGCAGCTTCTGGACCTACTACGGGCTTTGGTTCTGCCACGCCATCCGGGCCGGTCACGTCGTCGCCGTGGAACCCGATCCCGCCTACCTCGAGGTCGGCCGGCGCAACGCCGTTCTCAACGGCTACACCGACCGGGTCCGGTTCGTGCACGCCGCCATCGGGGACCGGCCGGGGGAAGCCCTGGACTTCGAAGCCGAGAGCGACGGCCGGACCCACTCCGTCCGGCAGTACGACCTCGAATCCCTGATGTACGACGCCGAACTGCCGCGCGCGGACCTCGTCCTCGTCGACGTCCAAGGCGCCGAGACCATCCTGATCGACCGTGCCCGCGCGGTGTTCGACGCCGGCCGGGTGCGGTTCCTGGTCGTCTCGACGCACCACCACTCCATCTCCGGCGATCCGCTCACCCACCAGAACGCCCTGCGGAACCTGCTCGACGCCGGCGCGCACGTCGTCGCCGAGCACACCGTCGGGGAATCCGCCAGCGGCGACGGCCTCATCGCCGTCTCCTTCGACCCGCGCGACAAGGACTTCACGGTTCCCGTCAGCCACGGCCGGTACCGGGACTCCCTCTTCGGGGAAGTCGAATACGACCTCGCCGCGGCCATGTCCGCGACGGCCGAACGGCAGTAGCTCTCAGGGCACCCGGGGATCGAGGAAGTTCGTCCACACCCAGTCCGACAACGGCCCGAACGCGGGCTTCGCGGGGACGAACACCGCGGACGGCGCCACGTGCGCGGCCCTGGCGCGGATCCAGACGTCCAGCCACCACCGCCGGAGCAGCGCGGGGTCGCCCAGGGTCGCCGCCGGGGCACCCAGGTGCCGGCGCCAGATTTCCGCGCGCAGCCCGCGGATCGGGCGCCAGTCGGGCGGGTTCACCGGACCCGCTCCGCGGGGGTCGTGGACCGTGAGCATCACCTCGGTGTCGTGGGTCCAGCTGCGGTAGCTGCTGTTCACCGACCCCACGACCGCCGTCACGTCGTCGACGATCGTCAGTTTGCTGTGCACGTACGCGGTCCGGCCGGTGTTCGTCCCGTCGTCGCCTTTGCGCTCGAAGACGTAGAAGCGGCCCGGGAACGCCGCGACCAGCGGGGTGAGCATCAGGCGACGGCGGTAGGCGAGGTCCGGCAGGTCCCCGACGCTCGCCTCGTTCGCGATCACCACCACGCCCCAGACGTCCTTGTCCGCCCGCAAGGCGTCCTTGATCGCGTTGGTGAGCTCCTCGGTTCCGGAGTAGTACTGGTCCTCCATGTAGAAGTACTGCTTCGCGGACCGGATCGCCGACGCGATCGCCCGGGCCGAGGTCTGGATCTTGGCGCGGTACGGGAACCCGGGCGCGTAGGTGTGCGTGACCTGCGACGTCAGGGACCCCGTCGCCGGCGACGGCGGGGCGCCCAGGCCGCGCAACACCGGCAACGGCGCGAGCGGAACCGGGGGCGGCGGCACCGTCGCCGACCACCGGCTGGTGAACGTGCGGAGCAGGCTGTCCGCACCGGGTCCGGAAACGCGCAAGGTCACGTCGAACAGCGGTGCGCCGGGGATGCGCTTGCCCGCGGCATCCGTGGCGTAGAGCCGATCGGTGCTGAACTCGATTCCGCCCACGTAGGCGACGAACCGTTCCTTCGAGCCGACGATCAGCAGCTTCTGGTGGTGCGAGCCGGCGAAGAGGTGCGCGTCGTCGATGTGGCACCAAGCGTCGTCGCCCGCCGACCTCAGCTTCTTCACCAGTGCCTCGGTGGCCAGGTTGTGCGCTCGCGTCGGGCTCCACCGCGCGGCCAGGTCGAGGAGGATCTTCCGGACCGGCGGCGGGAACCGGCGCAGTGAGGCCTGGTCGAGCGCGCCGGCCCAGAGCAGCAGCCGGATCTGCGCGCCCCGGCCGGCGGCGAACCGCAGCGCTTCGCCGAGGTTGTCGGTGCGGCCGGACGAAGCCGGCACCGGCAGGTCGTTCTCGCAGTTCCAGCCGGCCAGGTAGACGAACGGTTCCCGGTGGTTGGCCGCCACGGTCCGGATGTCCGCGAGCATCCTCGGCAGGGTGGCCTCCCCGCCGACGAGGTGCTCGATCCGGGTGCCCGCGGCCGGCGCTTCCAGTCCCAGGCCCGGATCGGCGCGGAGGAACGGCCCGTCCATCAGACCGTGGTGCCGAGGTTGGAGCCGATTTCGATGTCGGTGCCCGAGGACGGCGTGTACTCGTTCCACTCCGCGATCAACGCGCCCTTGGTCCCCGGCTGCAGCACGGCGAAGGGCGCGGCGGAACCGTCGTGCGCCCGGGCGGTCGAGGCGACGGTGAGCCGCGTGCTGTCGGGGATCGCCGTGATCACCGTCGTCTCCTGCACGACGCTCCCGTCCGCGGGGTCGAGCTTGTCGGCCGAGTCGAGCACCACCTGCGCGCCGACCAGGAACCCCTCGGTCGACCCGACGCGGAACGTGACCGGGCTCGTGCTCTTCGGCAGGACCGCCGACGTCGTCGTGTAGGCGGCGTCTTCGAGCCGGACCGCGCTGCGGCCCGGGTTCGCCGGCGGGATGCCCGGGTAGTTGCGGTCGTCGTAGGCCGCGATCTCCTTGGCGATGGACAGGTACTGCGGGTCGGGCACGACCGGCGGAGTCTTGAACCCGCCCTCGGCGAACGCGACCCAGGCCGCCTCCCAGCCCTTGCGGACCGTCAGCACCACGCGCGCGCTGCCCGACCGCAGGAACGCCTGCCGCGTGCTGTCCGGGTGCTGGAGCTGCCGGATGAACTCCCAGCTCTGCGGCGTGTCCCAGAAGTAGGAGTAGAGGAACGTCACCACGTTCTCCCACTCGATGGCCTGGTTGACGAACCGGATGACGCTCTCGTGCTCCCGGACGGTCGCCCAGCTCGAGGCGTCGAGGCCGAGCTCGTTGCCGTCGAACCCGATCCCGTGCTCGAGGTCGACGCCGGCCTTCTCGAACGCCGCCACGACATCCGGTGGCATGAAGGCGAAAGCGGGTCCGAGCAGGAACCGCACCACGCCCTTCATGATCTCTTCGTTCTCTTCACGCCGGAGCGTCAGCGTGTCGACGTTTTCGATCTTCTCGGCCAGCACGGCGGTCTTCGCGGCGATGTCCTGCTGCCGCTCGAAGTACTGCGTCTGCGCCGCGTCCCGCAGGACGTTCCAGACCGTCGCCTGCCACCGTTCCTTGACCACGGTGCTGAGCGGCGGGTTGCGCGGGTCCGGGTCGAGCTTGGTCGGGATCTCCTCGAGTTCGGCGACCAGCTTCAGCTGCGTGTTCCGGTTGTGCCCCAGCGCGAACGACACGACGACCTTGCCGGTCGCGTGCAGCATGAAACCCTTCCACTGCGCGGAGGTCAGCTCGATCGGGCCGAACTGCCCCTGGGTGCCGCGGTTGGTGTAGGACGAACCCAGCACCGCGATGGAGAACAGGTTTTCGTCACCGGTCTGGCTCGTCAAGGCGTACCACAGCGTCAACGTCCGGATCCGGTAGCCGTCGGGGATCTCCAGGGGATCCATCGTGAAGATCCCCGGTTCGTCGAACGACGGCACGCTCGTCGCGGTGCGCTCGACCGGCGCCGGCGGCAGCGGCGGGTCCGGCACGACCGCGCCGAAGCACTCGGCCAGGACCAGGTAGTGCGGCTGCGATTCGCCCGGCAGCGTGTCCGCCGTGATCTTGTTGTGCGGCAGTTTGAAGACGAACGGGCCGATGCCGTCACGGAGGTCGGCCAGCTGCTTGTGCGCCTTCCGCAACCCGGCCCCGGGCTCGGGGATGACCAGGTCGTAGGTGAGCCGCAGGCCGTACCGGTACAGCCGCACCCGCCACTTGCGCATCAGGCTGAAGTAGTCGACGCGCATCGCCTCGGTCGAGCTCGGGTTCCGGATGGTCCGGGTCGACTGCTCCTCCGACCCCGTCACCGTCGTGGTCGAGATGGTGATCTTGTGTTCCTGCTTCGTCCGCGCGGACGCCTTCTTCGTCAGCTCGGTGGCGTGTTTCGTGCTCGTGGTGGCCGACTGCGAAGTGGAGTCCTGAGCGGTGAACCCGGAGGACGCCGAGCCGGAGATCACCGGGATCCCGCCGGACACCGACCCCGTCACGTTGAACTGGTTCGAGTGCTGGGCCTGCGAAGTGGTGGCCTGGCTGAGCTCGGTGTTGTCGGTGACGCCGGTTTCGCTGGTGTTCTCCAGCGAGTCGGTCACGATCGACGTGAACTCCTTGCTCAGCACCGACCATTCCTTGTGGCTGACCGCGGTCTCCTCCAGCGGTGCCAGCGGGATGGTGGCGATCAGCTCCCCGCGCTGCAGCCCGGCGGGCGCCATTTCGAGCCGTTCGAGGTTCAGCATGCCCAGCGGCGTCGCCTGGGTGTTCGCGGTCAGCGCGCCGACGGCGATCGCCGCGTTCCGGACCCGCTGCCGCGCCTGCCCGAGCTGCGTCGTGGTCGCGTCCGGATCCCGCAGTGCCTCGGTCAACGCCCGGCCGCGCAGCTCGGCGACGGCGTCGCCGAGCCGCGTCAGGTCGGCGACGGAAGCGTCGACGAGCTCGGCGGCGTCCGGCCCGCTTCCGGCCTCGAACCCGCGTAGCAGGTCGGTCGTCGACGCCTCGACCTGGACGCCGGCGTCAAGGAGGAGCGCTTCCGCGTCGCCGACTTCGCCGGGCCGCAGCCCGAGTTCCCGCGCGAAGGCGTGCTTGACCAGGGCCTGCCCGCTGCTGGGGACCGGCACCGTCAGCTGGACGTGCGTGGCCTTGGCGATCTCTCGCGTCGCGCTCGTCAGCACCGCGGGTGCGGGTGGCGGCGCCGCTTGCTGGTCGGTCTGGTGCGCCTGGGCTTCGGTCACGTGTCCGGCTCCGTCCGTGCGGTGGGTTCGGCCTTCAGGCTTCCCGGCCACGATGCGGACGTCGACGGCCGCTGGGCCCGCCGAGTGGGCGGGACCGTCCGTCCCGAACGGTCACCCCTTGAGGCGGGGGGAGCCTCAACCGAGGCTTTCGTACGGGTCGTCCGGAGCCGGCACGGGCTGGGCCCGCGCGACGTCGAGGAAGGGGATCGTGCCGCCGTTCACCGGGTCCTTGGCCTGCGTGGGATCGAAAGTGCCGGTGACCGCCAGCCACGAATCGGGTTGCAGCACCGGGGGCACCTGCCCGGTCAGGCCGACCTTGACCGGCTGCGCGTCCGCGGCGCAGCAGTTGAGGAGCATGCGGACCAGGTAGGGCGCGCCGTCGTCGCCGAACGCCACGAACCCGGTGAGCGTGACCGTGCGCCCGGCCAGGGACCGGCCGTGGTCGTACACCGCGCGGTCCGCGTAGCCGATCACCGTCGACGGGACCGGGTTGCCGTCCGGGAGCGGGGCGACGATCCGCGGGGCGGTCACCGCCGTGCCGGTGCGCATCGCGCTGTAGGAGCCCAGCGCCGGTGGCGCGGCGAGGATCAGCGCGAACACCGGCAGCACCAGCAGCCACGAGACCCGGGGCGCCCGATGGCCGGCCGGGCGGCGCCGCGCGTACCGGACGGTGGCGACGGCCGCGACCACCAGCACCACCCCGGCCGCCAGCACCAGCGGGCGCAACCCGGCCTTGACGTACCGCAGGTACAGCCCGGTCGCGCCGGCGTGGAGCAGGACACCGCCGACGAGGAACAGCAGGATCGCCTGCACCGTGCGGTTCACCGCAGCACCGCCCCGGTCAGGACCGCGGTCCCCGCGGCCACGACGAACGTCACCGGCGCGAACCGCAGCGCGAACCCGCGGCCGAACGTGGCGGCCTGCATGCCGAACAGCTTCAGGTCGATCATCGGGCCGACGACCAGGAACGCCAGCCGGGCCGTGAGCGAGAACTGCGTCAACGAGGACGCGATGAACGCGTCGGCCTCCGAGCAGATCGACAGCAGCACCGCGAGCACCGACAGCGCCAGGACCGCGACGACCGGGTTGCCGGCCGCGGCGTACAGCCAGCTCGAGGGCACCACGGCCTTGAGGGTGGCCGCGGCCATCGCGCCGCCGACGAGGAACCCGCCCGCGTGCATGACGTCGTGCCGGACCGAGCCCCAGAACGCCTCGCCGCGGCCCTCGCCGGCCCCGTGCGCGTGCGCCCGGGGCCGCAGCCAGTCCGGCCGGCCGAGCCGCTGCCACAGCCAGCCCATCACGCAGGACGCCGCGAGACTCGCCGCGAACCGGGCCACCACCATCCGCGGCTCCCCGGGGAACGCGACCGCGGTCGCCGTGAGCACCACCGGGTTGATCGCCGGCGCCGACAGCAGGAACGCCACCGCGGCCGAGGGCGTCACGCCGCCGCGCACCAGCGCGCCGGCCACCGGCACCGACGCGCATTCGCAGCCGGGCAGGACCGCCCCGGCCAGCCCGGCGACCGGCACCGCCAGCGCGGGCCGTTTCGGCAGCGCGCGGGCGAAGAACGACGGCGGGACGAAGACCGCGAGCCCGGCCGACAGCAGCACGCCGACGACCAGGAAGGGCAGTGCCTGCACGACCACCGCCACGAACACGGTCAGCCAGCTCTGCAGCACCGGGGTGGCCAGCAGCCGCCGCACCGGCCCCTGCGCCGCGAACCCGAACAGCAGCACCAAGGTCAGGATCAGGACCGGGTCGGCGTTCCAGCCCGCTTGCCCGCGCCGGTCCCGGTCTTCGTCGATGGCAGTCACCACAGGCTCCCGTACTTCCGCTCCGTACCCCGTTCCTCACACGGACGGCGGCGCCACCGGGTTCATCGCATCCGGCCCGACTAAAGTCGCGGGCGGTTCGCGACGAAAGTCGGACGCGCCCGTCCGGCGATTCGTCCCGATCGGGCGGGAACGGGCCGCCGTGGCCGATTGGTCCGCGGGCCATTCGGCGCAACCGCGACGGGGCAATTCATTGCGCCCCTTCGGAAAGGGGCCGCCGGCGCCCGGCGGACTGTATAAACAGGACACCCATGGGTCCCCACCGTCCGCACGACTTCCTCCAGGAGGACTCGATGCGCCGTCCACCCCGAAGAATCCTCGCCGTCGCCGGTTTCGCGGCACTGGCGTTGACCACCCCCGCGGTCCCGGCCACCGCGGCGTCCGCGACCACCGTGCACCCGACGGCACGCGTGTGCGCGCAGACCGCGAAACCCGGCATGGCAACGTGTTTCGCCGAACGCCAGACCGACACGATGCGCGCCGCGCTCGCCCCGGACGCCTTGCCGAGCGGGTTCGGGCCGACCGGTTTGCGCTCGGCGTACAACCTCACGGCGAGCGGCAGCGCGTCGGCCACGGTGGCCATTGTGGACTCCAACGACGACCCCAACGCCGAAGCCGACCTCGCCACCTACCGGTCGACCTACGGCCTGCCCGCCTGTACCACCGCGAACGGCTGCTTCAAGAAGGTCAACGAAAACGGGCAAAGCAGCCCACTGCCGGCCGCGGACAGCGGCTGGGCCGGCGAGATCTCCCTCGACGTCGACATGGTTTCGGCGATCTGCCCCAACTGCCACATCCTGCTCGTCGAGGCGAACCAGCCGAGCATGGAAGACCTCGGCACCGCGGTGAACACGGCCGTTTCCCTGGGTGCCAAGTACGTCTCGAACAGCTACGGCGGCGGTGAGGACGGCAGCGAAGCGGGCTACGACACCAGCTACTTCCACCACCCCGGCGTCGCGATCACCGCGAGCACCGGCGACAACGGCTACGGCATCAGCTATCCGGCCTCGTCGCAGTACGTCACCGCCGTCGGCGGCACGTCCCTCACCCAGGGCGGCGGCACCCGCGGCTGGACCGAGACGGCGTGGAGCGGCGCGGGCAGCGGCTGCTCGGCCGACGTGGCCAAGCCGGCGTTCCAGAACGTGACGACCGGGTGCGCCAAGCGCGCCAACGCCGACGTCTCCGCGGTCGCCGACCCGCAGACCGGCGTCGCGGTCTACCAGACCTACGGCGGCAGCGGCTGGGCCGTCTACGGCGGGACCAGCGCGTCCGCCCCGATCATCGCGTCGGTCTACGCGCTCGCCGGCACCCCCGGCGCGTCCGACACGCCCGCCGCCTACCCCTACTCGCACGCGGGCAACCTCAACGACGTCACCTCCGGCAGCAACGGCAGCTGCTCGGCGACCGTGCAGTGCAAGGCGGGCGCCGGCTGGGACGGCCCCACCGGGCTCGGCACGCCCAACGGGACCGCCGCCTTCACCGCCGGGACCTCCTCCGGCGGCGTCACCGCGGCGAACCCGGGGAACCAGAGCGGCGTCACCGGGACGGCCGCGAGCCTGCAGCTGTCGGCGTCCGGCGGCAGCGGCGGCTACACCTGGACCGCCACCGGCCTGCCCGCCGGGCTGTCGATCAGCTCCTCGGGCCTGGTCTCCGGCACGCCGACCACGGCCGGGACGTACTCGGTGACCGCCACCGCCAAGGACTCGTCCGGCACCACCGGCAGCACGACGTTCACGTGGACCATCACGTCCCCGGGTGGCGGCGGCTGTTCGGGCCAGAAGCTGGCCAACCCCGGCTTCGAAAGCGGCGCGACGGCGTGGACCGCGTCCAGCGGCGTGATCACCACGTCCGCCGACGGCGAGGCACCGCACGCCGGCACGTACCTCGCCTACCTCGACGGCTACGGCAGCGCGCACACCGACACGCTCTCGCAGTCCGTGACCGTCCCCAGCGGGTGTCACGCGTCGCTGAGCTTCTACCTGCACGTCGATTCGGCGGAGACCACGACCTCGGCGCAGTACGACAAGCTGACGGTCAAGGCGGGGTCGACGACGCTGGCGACGTATTCCAACCTGAACAAGGCGACCGGCTACCAGCAGCGGACGGTCGACGTCTCGGCGTTCGCCGGGCAGACCGTGACGCTGACGTTCACCGGCACCGAAGACTCGTCCCTGCAGACGTCCTTCTGCGTCGACGACACGGCGCTGACGCTGAGCTGAGTGCGTGAGCGAGGTAGACAGTCCTCAATGGACGGTCTACCTCGCTCACCGGGCCGCCCCCAGCGACCCGCGGTACCAGTCGGCCGCTTCGGCGAGGCGCGGGCCGAAGCCCGGTCCCGGGGAAACGCCCGTCAGTTCCCAGATCCGTGCGCTTTCGTACCAGTGGTCCCGCGTCAGCAGGGAGTACTGGTGGTCGGTCAGCGCCGGGAGCGCCGCGCGCGTGCGGGCCCGGTGCTCGGTCAGCGTGAGGTCCGCGACCGGCACCGGAAGGTCGAGCAGCGCGCACACCGCCGTGATGAGGCCGCGCAGCCGGACCGGGTCGGGGTCGGCCACGTGGAAGACCTCACCCGCCCCGCCGGTGCCGGGGTTGAGCGCCAGCACCGCGATCGCCGCCGCCAGGTCGGCGACCGCCACGAGCGAAGTGCGGGCCGCGCCGCCCGCCGCCCACGCGGGGACCGCGCTGATCCACCGGGCCAGCGCGGGCACCACGTGCCGGTCACCGTCGCCGTGGATCAGGTGCGGCCGCAGGACGACCCCGCCGGCGGCGAGGACCAGCCGCTCGCCGGCCAGCCTGCTGCGGCTGGTCGCCGACGCCGGGCCCGTCACCAGGGCGGACCCGCCGGCCGGGTGGTCGCGACCGGTTCCCGAGGCCGCACCGGCCCCGCGGCCGACCTGCGGCACCCCATCGGACTCATCCCACTGCCCGCCACGACCGATCGGCGAACCGAGCCGGGCCGGAGCGGACCCCGGCCCGCCAAGCGAACCCGGATCCCTCCCGGGAGTGGATCCGAACCCGCCGCGGCCGGCCAACGAGCCCGGACCGGACTCGCCCCCTTGCCGGCCGCGACCGGCCGGCGCCGCCGGGTCCGTCCCCAGACCGGACCCGGCCCCCTGTCCCCCGGACTCGCTCGCGGGAACCGGCGATCCCCGGTGCACGCCATCCCGGTACACCGCGCACGTGCTCAGGTACAGCACGTCCGCCGTGCCCGCGCGGCGGGCTTCCGCCAGGAGCTTCGCCGTGCCGTCCTCGTTGACGGCCGTGCACAGCGCCGCGTCGCCCCCCACCTGCGAGGCGAGGTGCACCAGCGTCGTGATGCCGGTGCACAGCCCCACCAGGCCGGCCGCGTCGGTGACGTCGCCGCGCCAGGTCGTCACCCCCGCGTCGGTCATCCACCCCGGCACGGGGCGGCGGGCGAGGACGCGGACCCGCGCGCCCTCGCCGCGGGCGACCAGCTCGCGCAGCACCGCCGTGCCGACGAAGCCGGTCGCGCCGGTGACCAGGAGGTCCGGCTCACCGGCTCTCACGACAAGTGCAGTGCCAGCGTGCCGCTCGCGGCCGAGGCGCCCTTCTGGCGGACGTCGACCCGCACGGTCCGGGTGCGGCCCGGGCCGGTGGCGTCCGCGTCGACCACCAGCAGGCACTCCGAGTCGAACTCGACGTACGAGTCGAAGCGGAAGTCCGCCCGTTCGGGCAGCGCGTACGGGTCGCCGACCGCCAGCAGGGCCGCTTGGCGCGCCCCCTCGATGAGCACCATGCCCGGCACGTGGTCGACCGCGTGGTCGAACAGCACCGCGTGGTCCGGGTCGAAGCGCAGCGCCCACGTGCGGTCCGTCGGCGTCGCCGCCACCAGGACGTCCTCGACGCGGTCGCGGCCGACCGAGGCCGGTGCGACCGCGGGCAGGACCGCGGCCTGGAACGGCGTCGCCGCGAAGTGGTCGCCCCGCACCCGGCGGTAGACCGCCGAGGACACGCAGCGCCAGCGCTCGGACGCCGTGCCGATCCGGCGCCCGTCGCGGAAGCACTCGAAGTCCAGCCGCATGCCGCTGACGTTCTTGCCCCGGAACTCGACCTCGTGCGCGGTGACCCGCAGGACCACGTCGACCGGCCGCCCCAGGGTGGCCAGCCCCGTGTGCTCGACCGTGTACTCCTTGTGGTCCGACAGGAAGCTGTGGCTGAGCGGAACGCCGTACGCCCGGTGCGCGATCAGCAGCGCGGCCTGACGGACGGTCTCCGCGTAGAGCATCGGATCGTGGAACACGGGCGTCCGCGGCCCGAAGAAGCTGTGCCGGCGCGGCCACTGCGCGCCGACTTCGAACCGGCCCTCGCCGAGGATGTGCAGGTCGGTGACGAAAACTTCCGAGACGGCCGCGCGGTGCACGAGGCTCCGCGGGATCGTCTGCTGGAAGTCGACCGAGCTCACCGACGGGATCGTGTCGATCTTGGTCTTCGGAATTTCACGCACGGACTCCTGAAACATGGTGCCGACCATGACGGTCCTCCTAGAATGTCCAACCCCAGTACCCCAGTAGTGCCCCCCACATCAGTTTTAGCGGAATCGGACACGTAAAACCATACCAACCGAGCGGTTTTTTTTAGTGGCTTTCCCGGCCGCCGGGACGTAGACTGTCCCTCTGACGCCGAAGGTACCGCCGAATGGTCTACTGTGGACTGAACGGCCAGAGTGAGAGGGGCTGCTGTGGCTCGCCAAGAGCGTGCGGAGCAGACACGGAACGCGATCCTCGAGGCGGCCGCCTCGCGGTTCGACGCCGTCGGCTTCCTCGGCGCGAGCCTATCGGACATCCTGACCGAAGCGGGTGTCACGAAGGGTGCGCTGTACTTCCACTTCAAGTCGAAGGAAGACCTGGCCGACGCACTGATCGACGAGCAGTTCACGGTCTGGGACCCGCTCGCGGAGATCGAGAACCCCGGGCTGCAGACGGTCATCGACCTGACCCAGGGGATGGCGGCCAGCCTGCAGTCCGACGTGCGCGTCCGGGCGAGCATCCGGCTGGTCATCGAGCAGGGTTCGTTCATAGCGCCGGCGGGCAACGCGTACAAGCGGTGGATCGACACGATCCACGGCTGCCTGCTCGCGGCGAAGGCCGCGGGCGACCTGCGCAAGGAGGTCAACGCCTACGACCTGGCGGTGTTCGTGCAGGCGTCGTTCACCGGGATCCAGCTGAGCTCCCAGGTGCTGACCGGCCGGCTGGACCTGCTCGACCGGGTGACGTTCATGTGGACCACGATCTTGAGCTCGGTGGTCCCGCCGCGGCGGTTGCACCGGTTCGTCCCGGAGGGGACGGCGCAGGTGACGGCCGCGGTCTGAGGGTTTCGGGGAACGGGCGACCGGGCTGGTGCCGGTCGCCCTTTTTCACGCCCGCACGCAGCGCCCCAAGGCCACATTGGTTGCGTCTGACGCACCCAAGGCGGCCTTCGGTGCTCCATCCATGCCCCCACCGCCACCCTCAACGGAGGCGCTCCGCGCCGCAGTGCCACCCCAACGCACCGAAGGCCACCTTGGGGCGCATCACCGGACCGCCGGCGCAAGCCAGATCGGTCGCGCGGGGACCGCACGTGCTTCCACACCCTCCTGCGGTCTCCCGATACCGGCGGCCAGCTCGGTGGGCGTCCTGAAGGAGTCATTCAGGGCTTGGGAAGTCCGGAATGACTCATTCAAGGCCTTGGCGACGTCGGCGACGCCGGCCCGAGCAGCGGCCGGGTCGAGGAGTCCGGCCGGCGAGGGCCGGTCGGCCGGGCCGTGACCTTCGCGCCGTGCGGGCCGCCGCCGGTCAGCAGCACACGCGTGGCCGGAAGCCGCCGTCGCGTCCGCGAACCGGCTGTGCCGGACCTCAGGTCCGTGCCGAGCGAGCCGCCGCCGGGTGGCGGGACAGCTCCAGCAGCCGCCACAACTTGCCCAGCGTCGCCGCCAGATCGCTGTCCGGGACCACGATCCGGCTCGACACCACCGACTCCAGGCCCACGCACGTCACCACCACCAGCAGCTCCGCGGTCTCGATCGGCACGTCCGCGCCCAGCTCGCCGCCGGCCAGTGCCTCCGCCACGTACTCGTGGACCTGCGCCAGCCACGCCCGGGAGAACACCACGAACCGCTCGTCCGCCGAGCCCATCTCGCGCGCCATGCGGAAGCTCGCGCCCACCTTGGGATCCTTGTCGAGCCAGCGCATCAACGCCCGGCTCAGATCCGCCAGCCGCGGCAGCGCCGACCGCGGCCCCGCCGGCTGGCGGGTCACGTGCTCGCGCAGCACCGCCGTCGCCGCGGCCTGGACCTCGTCGCAGATCTCGTCCTTGGACGAGAAGTGGAAGTACAGGCCGCCCTTGGTGACCCCCGCGGCCTGGGCGATGCCCACCATGCTGGTGGCCGCGTACCCGTCCCGGTGCAGCAGCTCGGCCGCGGCTTCCAGCAACAGGCGCCGCGTGTGTTCCGAGCGTGCCTGCTTGGTCACCGTCGGTCCCCTCGTCCCGGCGCAGGGGTCTGCGCGTCTCGATCATGATTACATACCAACCGCCCGGTTTACAACCAGGGGAACCCCTGAAATCGGCCCCTGACAACGAGATTGTCGACCGCTCACAGAACAAACCGACCGACCTCCCGGTTTTGTCTTGAAAACCGGGAGGTCGGTTTAGTACGCTGCCGGAGTGGGACCGGGCAGTTGGGCGCTGGAGGACAACACTGGGGGCGCCGGGCCGGGCAGATCCGATCGACGCGGACACCGGAGGGCACTGGAAATGGACTACGGAATACTGGGGCAGATCAGAGTCGAAGGGCGGCCCGGCGTGAGCGCCCCGCGGGCACGCAAGATCGAGACGCTGCTCGCGGTGCTGCTGGTCAAGCGCAACCAGGTCGCGACCACCGAGCACCTGATCGGCGAGCTCTGGGGAGAGCACCCGCCGGCCCGGGCGAGCGCCGCGCTGTACGTCTACGTCTCGCAGCTGCGGAAGCTGCTGCGGGGCACGGGCGACGACGCCGACGACAGCCCCGTCGTCACCAGCCCGCGCGGCTACTCGCTGCACGTGAAGGACGGCGAGCTCGACGCCGACCGCTTCACCCGCCGCTACGAGCGCGGCCGGGCCCTGTACTGGGACCGCAACTACAAGGAGGCCGCGGCCGTCCTGCGCGAAGCCGCGAATCTGTGGCGCGGTGAGGCGTTCGGCGGCTTCACCGACTCCCCCGACGTCCAGGCCTACGCCACGCTGCTGGAGGAAAGCCGGCTGGAGTGCCTGGAACTGCTGATGGAAACCGAGCTGCTGATCGGGCGCCACCGCGAGGTGGTCGGTCAGCTGTCCGCGCTGGCGAAGGAACACACGCTGCGCGAGACGTTCTACGAGTACCTGATGACCGCCCTGCTGCGCTCGAACCGCCGTGCCGAGGCCCTCGAGACCTTCGCCTCCGCCCGGCAGCACCTCGTCCAGCAACTGGGCATCGAACCCGGCAGTTCGCTGCGGAAGCTGCACCACAGCATCCTCGTCGGCGAGATGTCGGACGCGGTCTGACCCGGCCCGCGTCCGGCTCCCAGAAGCCCGGTCTCCGCCACCAGCGGAGACCGGGCTTCTTCAGGTTCAGCTTCGGTAGAGCGAGACGACCGGCGATCCGCACGCGGCGGCCTCGCCGTACCAGCCGCCCCAACGGCTGTCGAGCGCCAGCTCGGCCAGCTCGGCCATGAGGTCCAGCTCCGACGGCCACACGTAGCGCACCGGCACCCGGGCGTCGGCCAGGAACAGCGTCTGACGCGCGCAGTCGTGCCCGGTCACCAGCGGGTGCGCGGCCCAGCGGGCCGGGTCCGGGTGGTGGCCCTGCACGACGAAAGCACCGCCAGGCCGCAGCAGCGCCGCCACCCTGCGGACCGCGCGCACCTGCTCCCGCTGCACGAGCAGCCGGGAAAGAACGTCCGAACCGGCGTACACGACGTCGAAACGCTGCACGGGCAGGCTGTCGAAGCCCGCTTCCGTGACGGCGTACCCCAGTTCCCCGAGCTCGGCCGCCACCGGACCCGCGCCCAGGACGAGCACCCGCGGGCGGCTGGCGACGCGATCGGCGACCTCGGCGAGGAACGCCGCCGCGCCGGCCGGGTCGGCCGCCAGCGGGGCGGACCACGCGTCGAGGGTCACGGCCGGGTTCTCGGCGATGCGGGTCGGCATCGGAGCCACCTCACTTCACGGACTGGTCGGATGCTCTCTACGCAGAGTGCCCGACCGACCTAAAGTCGACCTTGCGCGCGCGAAGGCGGCCCGTGCGCGGGGCACGGGCCGCCTTCGGCAACGCGGGAGGAATCAGCCGCGGGAGCGCTGGTGGAACTTCCGGATCGCGAGGTACGCGGCACCGGCGGTGATGACGCCCCACCAGGCCAGCGCGAGCCAGCCGGTCGAGCCCAGGTCCGTGCCGTTCATCAGGCCGCGGACGGCGTCGATCAGCACCGTCACCGGCTGGTTGTCGACGACGGCCCGCAGCACCGACGGCATCGACGCCGTGGGCACCAGCGCGCTGGTGGCGTAGGGGACGAACACGAGGATCATGCCCAGGCCACCCGCGCCCTCGACGGTCTTGGCGATCGACCCCAGCAGCGTGGCGAGCCAGAAGACGCCGGAGGCGAACAGCACCAGCAGCCCGATCGCGCCGAGCCAGCCGAGCACGCCGCCCGCCGGGCGGAAGCCGATGGCCAGGCCCACGGCGACCATCACCACGAACGAAAGCATGCTGCGCAGCACGCCGGAGACGACGTGGCCGACCAGCACGGCCGGGCCGGCCATCGGCATCGAGCGGAACCGCTCGACCAGGCCCTGCGTGAGGTCCGCGGCCACGCCGACCACCGTGGTCGTCGAGTTGAACGCGATACTGATGGCCAGCAGGCCCGGCACCAGGTAGTCGATGTAGGCCAGGCCGCCGGACATGTTGATGGCGCCGCCGAACATGAAGCGGAACAGCAGCAGGAGCACGATCGGCAGCGAGACCGCCTGGAACAGCATCTCCGTGTTGCGGAGGATGTGCTTGACGTTGCGGCCGATCAGCACGCGGCAGTCCGACACCACCAGCGCGAACGACGAACGGCTCGGGGTGCCGGGGATCTGCGTCCCTTCGACCTCCCTGGACAGGGTCTGGGTCATCGCTTCTCTCCCGCGGTTCCGGTAAGGGTGTGGAAAACGTCGTCCAGGGTCGGCTCGGAGAGCTCCAGCCCGGTGGTCTCGAGGCCCGCGTCGGCGACCTGGTTGAGCACCCGCCGGACCTGGGCGGGCTGGTCGATCGCGACGCTGACCGTGTCGTCGGTGAGCACGCCGCCGGTGACGCCGTGCGCGCGCGCCGCCTCGGTGGCGGTGGCGAAGGTGAGCTTCAGCCGCTCGGTCCCGACCTTGCGCTTCAGCTCGGCCGCCGTGCCCTCGGCGACCACGCGGCCCTTGTCGATGACCGCGATCCGGTCGGCGAGCTGGTCGGCCTCCTCGAGGTACTGCGTGGTGAGCAGGATCGTGGTGCCGCCGTCGAGCAGCTCGCGGATCGCGTCCCACATCGCCGAGCGGCTGCGCGGGTCGAGACCGGTGGTCGGCTCGTCGAGGAACAGCACCGGCGGCGAGGTGATCAGGCTGATCGCCAGGTCGAGCCGGCGGCGCATGCCGCCGGAGTAGGTTTTGACCGGGCGGTCGCCGGCTTCGGTCAGGTCGAACTGCGCGAGCAGCTCGGTGGCCCGGGTCTTCGCCGCCGGGGTGGCCAGGTGGAACAGCCGGGCCATCATCTCCAGGTTCTCGCGGCCGGTGAGCAGCTCGTCGACCGCGGTGTTCTGGCCGGTGAGGCCGATCTGCTCGCGCACCTTGCGCTTGGGCCCGGCGAGGTCGTGGCCGTTGATCGTCACGGTGCCGCCGTCGGCGTCCAGGAGGGTGCTGAGGATCCGCACCGTCGTGGTCTTCCCCGCGCCGTTCGGGCCGAGCAGCGCGAACATCGTGCCGCGCCGCACGCTCAGGTCGACGCTTTCCAGGACGTCCACGTCGCCATAGGACTTGCGCAGCCCCCGTGCTTCGATTGCGTAGCCGGTGACCATGGGTTACCTCTCCTCGTTCGGGTCAAGATCGTGGTGAAGCACGGGAAACTCTCCCCACCAGTGGGCCATAGCCGCGTCCACGGCGGCAATAATGGCCGGGGCGGGCCGGAATAGGGGTCGACTAGTCGTCGTCACCACCGCCGATCGCCATGCTGATCAGCGCGTCGGTGTCGAGGTCGTCGATCGTGGCCTCTTCGACGGCGTCCGGCTCCGCGGTGTCGTCCTCCGGCAGGCGGACGCCCGCCAGCTCCAGCAGCCCGTCCAGGAGCCCGGCGGCCCGCAGCTTCTCCAGCGGGATGCCCGCCAGCGCCTCGCGAACCCCTTGTTCCGTAACGGCTTCCTCGACGACCTCGACCTCGGCCGGGGCCAGTTCGCCGACCAGGTGCTCGGCGAGGACCCGCGGGGTCGGGTAGTCGAAGATCAGGCTCACCGGCAGCTTGAGGCCGGTGACGAGGCTGAGCTTGTTGCGGAACCCGGTGGCGGACAGCGAATCGAAGCCGACCTCGTTGAACGAGCGGTCCGGTTCCACCGCCTCCGGCTCGGCGTGGCCCAGCAGCGTCGCCGCGTGGGTGCGCACCAGGGTCAGCACGGTCGGGACGCGCTTGGCCACCGGCAGCCCGGCCAGCTTCTTCGCCAGGGACTCGGTGTCCTCGGCCGCGTCCTGCGCCGCACGGCGGCCGGGAGTGCCGGCCAGGCCGCGCAGGACGGCGGGCAGGTCGTCGTCGCCCGACGACGCCAGCACGCGGGTGTCCAGCGCGATCGGCACCAGCAGCGCCTCCGCGCCGCCGGCGGCCGAGTCCAGCAGCGCCAACCCGTCCTCAGTGGACAGTGCGGTGATGCCGGTCTCGCCGATGCGGTGCGCGTCCGCGTCGTCCAGTGCCTCGCCCATGCCGCCGGCCCACAGGCCCCACGCCAGCGACGTGCCGGCGAGGCCGTCCGCCCGGCGCCGGGCGGCGAGGGCGTCGAGGAACGCGTTGGCCGCGGCGTAGCTGCCCTGGCCCGGGGCGCCGAGGACGCCGGCGGCCGAGGAGAACAGCACGAACGCGCCGAGGTCGAGGTCGCGGGTCAGTTCGTCGAGCACCGAAGCCGCGTCGGCCTTCGGCCGCAGCACCGTGTCCAGGCGATCCGGGGTCAGCGACGTCAGGACGCCGTCGTCGAGGACGCCGGCCGCGTGCACGACGGCCCGCAGCGGCGCCTCCGCCGGGATCGCGGCCAGCAGTGCCGACACGGCGTCGCGGTCGGCGACGTCGCAGGCGGCGATGGTGACGTCGGCGTCGAGTGCGGCCAGTTCGGCCGCTCCCGGTGCGTCGGCGCCCCGGCGGCTGACCAGCAGCAGGTGGCGCACGCCGTGCTCGGCGACCAGGTGCCGGGCGACGGCCGAGCCCAGCGCGCCGGTCGCGCCGGTGACGAGGACCGTGCCTTCCGGGTCCCACACCGGGGCCGCGACCGCGTCGGCCGCCTTGGCCAGCCGCGGCACCAGCACCGCGCCGGCCCGCAACGCGACCTGCGGCTCGTCGGACGCCGCCACCGCGGCGAGCGTCCGGCCCGCCGGGGTGCCCGCGCCGAGGTCGACGAGGGTGATCCGGCCCGGGTGCTCGGCCTGCGCCGAGCGGACCAGGCCGGCCACCGCGGCGCCGACCGGGTCGGGGTTCTCCTCCGCCTCGGTCGCCACCGCGCCGCGGGTCACGACGATCAGCGACTCCCCCGGTCCGGCCAGCCAGGACTGCAGCAGGCCGAGCACGCGGTGCAGTTCGGCGTGCAGGTCGTCGCCGGCCACCGGCAGCACGGCCGGGCCGGTCGCCTCCGCCTCAGCACCCAGCGCTTCGGTGAGGCCGAAGGCGTCGGTACCCAGCACGGACCAGTCGGTGACCTCGGCGACCGCGTCGAGCTCGGCGGGTTCCCAGGCGACGCGGAAGAGCGTGTCGCCGCCACCGGCCGGGGCGGCCTGCGGAACGGCGGACATCGGGCGCAGCAGCAGGGACTCCACCGACGCGACCGGAGCCCCGGCACCGTCGGCGACGTCCAGCGCGACCGCGCCGGTGCCCGCCGGGCGGACGTGGACCCGCAGCGTCGTCGCGCCGACGGCGTGCAGGCGCACGCCTTCCCACGCGAACGGCAGGGCGGGCTCGCTGCCCGCCGCGCCGGAGACGCCGATGGTGTGCAGCGCCGCATCGAGGACGGCCGGGTGGACGCCGTAACGGTCCACGTCGGACACGGAGGCCGGGAGCCGGATCTCGGCGAACGCCTCGCCGTCGCGCTTCCAGGCCGCGACGAGCCCGCGGAACGCGGGACCGTAGGCCAGCCCGTCGCCCGCCAACTCCTCGTACGTGCCATCGAGGTTGACCTGCTCGGCGCCGGCCGGCGGCCAGGCCGTCAGGTCGAAGTTCGCCTTTTGGGCCGCCTTGGCGAGCTTGCCGGTGGCGTGCCGCGTCCACGCGCCGCTCGCACCCTCGGGTCGCGAGTGGACGCTGAACGCGCGGGTGCCGTCGGCCCCGGGGGCGTCGAGGGCGAACTGGACGCGAACACCGGTCCGCTCCGGCACGACCAGCGGGTACTCCAGGGTCAGCTCGTCCAGCCGCGGACAGCCCGCCTCGTCGCCCGCGCGGATCGCCATCTCGACGAACCCGGTGCCGGGGAACAGGATCGAGCCGCCGACGACGTGGTCGGCCAGCCACGGGTGGGTGCCCACGGAAAGCCGTCCGGAGAACAGCAGCCCGTCGGCGCCGGCCAGTTCCAGGGCCGACCCGAGCAGCGGGTGGTCCTCCTGGCTCACCGAGCCGGTGGTGCTCTCGAGCCAGAAGCGCTGCCGCTGGAACGGGTAGGTCGGCACCGCGACCGGCCGGGCGCCGGTGGGCTCGTACACCGCGGCCCAGTCGACGTCGGCGCCGCTGACGTGCAGCTGCGCGACGCCGGTCAGGGCGGCGACGGCTTCGTCGTTTTCCTTGTGCAGCAGCGAAGCCACGACCTCCGGCCGTTCGTCGAAGCACGCGGCCGTCATCGCGGCGAGCGTCGTGTCCGGGCCCAGCTCCAGGAACCGGTTGACGCCCTCGGCCGCGGCGCGGGTGACCGCGTCGGCGAACCGGACGCCTTCGCGCACCTGCTGGACCCAGTACTCCGACGAGGTCAGGTCGGCGCCCTCGGCGACGGTCGAGACGACCGGGATCCGCGGCGACGCGTAGGTCAGCTCCGCGGCGATCGCGCGGAACTCCTCGAGCATCGGCTCCATCAGGCGGGAGTGGAACGCGTGCGACACCTTGAGCTGCTTGGTGCGCTCGAACTTCGCCGCCACCGCGGCTACGGCGTCGGCCGCTCCCGAGATCACGACGGAGTTCGGCCCGTTGACCGCGGCGATGTCGACGCTGTCGTCGCGAACTTCCTCCGGCGTCGCTTCGATCGCCACCATCGCGCCGCCGGTCGGCAGCGCCTGCATCAGCGCACCCCGGGCGACGACCAGCTTGGCCGCGTCCGCCAGGGAGAACACGCCCGCGCAGTGGGCCGCGGCGATCTCGCCGATCGAGTGGCCGATGAGGACGTCCGGCTTGACGCCCCACGACCGCACCAGGCGGAACAGCGCGACTTCCAGCGCGAACAGCGCGGGCTGGGTGTAGCGGGTCTCGTCCAGTTCCTCGGCGACCGAACGGATCGGGCGGTCGAGGTGCCGGTCGAGTTCCGTGCAGACCTCGTCGTACGCGGCGGCGAACGCCGGGAACTGCTCGGCCAGCCGCGAACCCATGCCAGCGCGCTGCGCACCCTGACCGGCGAACAGGAACGCCGTGCGCCCACCGGCGGTCGCGATCCCGCTGACGACGCCGCGTGCCTCCTCTTCGTCGACGAGAGCGGCGAGACCGCGCACGAACTGCGGCGACCGCTGACCGATGAGCACCGCACGGCGGTCGAACGCACCGCGGGTGGTGGCCAGCGAGAAACCGATGTCGGCGAGGCTGCCTTCCGGATCCTCGTCCACATAGGACATGAGCTGCTCGGCCTGGGCGCGCAACGCCGCCGCACCGCGACCGGACACCGGCCACGCGACCGGACCTTCGTAGTCCTGCCCGCCGGTGACCTCGCGGCGATCGCCCTCCTCCAGGATGACGTGCGCGTTGGTGCCGCTCACCCCGAACGACGAGACGCCGGCCCGGCGAGTGTGCCCATTGGGCAGCCACTTCACCGGCTCGACGAGCGGCCGGACGCCACCGGACGACCAGTCGATCTCACTCGACGGGCGGCCGACGTGCAGCGTCGCGGGCAGCTCGCCCTGGCGCATGGCCATCACCATCTTGATGACGCCCGCCGCGCCGGCCGCGGCCTGCGTGTGGCCGAGGTTCGACTTGACCGAGCCGATCCACAGTGGGCGGTCGGCCGAGGTCTCCTTGCCGTAGGTGGCCAGCAGCGCCTGGACCTCGATCGGGTCGCCCAGCTTCGTGCCGGTGCCGTGCGCCTCGACGGCGTCGACGTCGGCCGCGGTGATGCCCGCGTCGGCCAGCGCGGCGCGGATCACGCGCTGCTGCGCGGGGCCGTTGGGGGCGGTGAGGCCGTTGGACGTGCCGTCCTGGTTGACCGCGCTGCCCTTGAGCACCGCGAGCACCGGGTGGCCGAGGCGGCGGGCCTCGGACAGCCGCTCCAGCACCAGCACGCCGACGCCTTCGGACCAGGTGGTGCCGTCGGCGTCGTCGGAGAACACCTTGCAGCGGCCGTCGGCGGCCAGCCCCTTCTGGCGGCTGAACTCGACGAACGTCTCCGGCGTCGCCATCACGGTGACACCGCCGGCCAGGGCGAGGGAGCAGTCGCCGCCGCGCAGGGCCTGGGCCGCCATGTGCATCGCGACCAGCGACGACGAGCAGGCCGTGTCGACGCTGACCGCCGGGCCCTCCAGGCCGAGGGTGTAGGACACCCGGCCGGTGACGATCGAGCCGGCGCTGTTTGCGCCCACGTAGTCGTGGTACTGGACGCCCGCGTAGACGCCGGTCGGGCTGCCCTTGAGCGACGTCGGGTCGATGCCCGCGCGCTCCAGCGCCTCCCAGCAGGCCTCCAGCAGGAGCCGCTGCTGCGGGTCGATCGCCGGGGCTTCCTTCGGCGAGACGCCGAAGAAGGTGGCGTCGAAGTCGCCGGCGTCGTGGACGAACCCGCCGCGGGCCACATAAGTGGTCCCGGGGCGGCGGCCGGTCGGGTCGAGCAGGCCGTCGACGTCCCAGCCGCGGTCGGCCGGGAAGTCGCCGATGGCGTCGCGGCCGCCGGCGACGAGGTCCCACAGCTGCTCGGGCGAGGTGACCCCGCCCGGCAGGCGGCAGGCCATGCCGACGATCGCGATGGGCTCGTCGGACGCGGTTGAAGCGAACGTGACGGCTTGGTCGGTCCCGCCGGTCAGCTCGGCGAGCAGGTGCGCGGCCAGCGCGGACGGCGTCGGGTGGTCGAAGATCAGCGTCGCGGGCAGCCGCTGCCCGGTCGCCGCGGTGAGGCCGTTGCGCAGCTCGATCGCGGTGAGCGAGTCGAAGCCGAGCGACTGGAACTGCGCGGCGGGCTCGATCTCGTGCGCGCCGCCGTAGCCGAGGACGGTGGCCGCGTGCCCGCGGACCAGGTCCAGCACGGCGTCGGCCCGGTCGGCCTCCGGCAGGGCGCGGAGGCGGGCGGCGAAGGAGTCTTCGGCGGCCGCGGACGCGCTCGCCGCGACGCGCCGGGTGGGCCGTCCGGTCAGCCCCTCCAGGGTCTTCGGGATCCGGTCCAGCTTCCGCAACGCCGGCAGGTCGAGCTTGACCGGCACCACGGCGGCCTGGCGGGACGCCAGCGCGCGGTCGAAGAGCTCGAGGGCGTCCGAAGTGGACAGGGGCACGATGCCGCCCGACGCCAGGCGCGCGACCTCGGCCTCGGTCAGGGTGCCGCCCATGCCGCCGACTTCACCCCACAGGCCCCAGCCCAGCGACAGCGCGGGCAGGCCGTGCGCGACGCGGTGGGCGGCGAGGCCGTCGAGGAACGCGTTCGCGGCGGCGTACCCGCCCTGGCCCGGCGCGCCGAGCACGCCGGATACGGACGAGAACAGCACGAACGCCGAGAGCGCGGTGTCGCGGGTGAGCTCGTGCAGGTTCAGCGCGCCGTCGACCTTGGGCCGCAGCACCGTGTCGATGCGCTCGGGCGTCAGCGCGGTGACGACGCCGTCGTCGAGGACGCCGGCGGCGTGCACCACCGACGTGAGCGGGTGCTCGGCCGGGATTGCGGCCAGGACCTGGGCCAGCGCGGCGCGGTCGGCGACGTCGCAGAGCGCGATGTCGACGTGCACGCCCAGTTCGGCGCCCAGGCTTTCCAGCGCGGGCGTGCTGCGGCGGCTGACCAGCAGGAACCGCCGGACGTCGTGCTGTCCGGCCAGATGCCGGACGAGCGCGCCGCCGATCGCGCCGGACGCGCCGGTGACCAGGACGGTGCCGCCCGGGTGGAAGTACGCCGGTTCGGCGGCCGCCGCGGTGCGCACCAGCCGCGGGACGAGGACCGCGCCGAAGCGGACCGCGGCCTGGGCTTCGCCGGTGGCGAGGACCTGCGGGAGGACCTCGGCCGCGGTGCTTTCCGCGTCCAGGTCCAGGAGCACGAACGTGTCCGGGTTCTCCTCCTGCGCCGAGCGCACGAGTCCCCAGGCCGCGGCCGCGGCGAGGTCGGTGACGCCCCCGGCCGCCGCGACGGCACCCCGGGTGACGACGACCAGGCGCGCGTCCTCCGGGTGGTCGGTGGCGAGCCAGTTCTGCAGTGCGCCGAGCACGCGGTGGGTCAGCTCATGGGTGTCGGAACCCGAGGCGTCGAAGACCTCGGTGGCCGACGTGTCCACAGTGGACTCCGCGCCGATGCGCTGCCACTCGACCCGGTAGAGCGGGGCCTCCGTCGCGACCGGCGCGGTGAACGCGCGGAACACGGTCTCGGCGACGGTGGCGACCGGCGCCCCGGTGGAGTCGGCGAGCGCGACCGCGAAGCCGTCCTCGGTGGTCGGCGTGAACTTCACCCGCAGCGCCGAAGCGCCGGTGGCGTGCAGCTCGACGCCCGTCCAGCAGAACGGGACGCGGCCGACTCCGCCGTCTCCCCCGCCCGCGACGCGCAGGGCGTGCGTGCAGGCGTCGAGCGCGGCCGGGTGGAGGCCGAAGCGCTCGGCGTCGCTGTCCTCGGGCAGGGCGACCTCGGCGAAGACCTCGCGACCGCGGCTCCAGACCGCGCGCAGCGAGCGGAACAGCGGGCCGTAGGTGAGGCCGGTGCCGGCGAAGTCGTCGTAGAGGCCGTCGATCGCGACGGGCTCGGCGCCGGCCGGCGGCCATTCGGTCAGTTCGGTCCCGCGGTGCGCCTGCGGGGCGACGGTGCCGTCGGCGTGCGCCGTCCACGGGTCGTCGGAATCCTCGAGCCGTGAGTGGACGCTGACGGCGCGGACGCCGTTCTCCCCCGCGGCCCCGACCGTGACCTGCACCTGGACGCCACCGCGGTCCGGGACGACCAGGGGGCTGCCGAGCGTCAGTTCCTCGATGCGGCCGCAGCCGACCTGGTCGCCGGCGCGGATCGCCAGCTCCAGGAAGGCCGTGCCGGGCACGGTGGCGACGTCGCCGAGACGGTGCTCGTCGAGCCACGCGTGGGTTTCCAGCGAGAGGCGGCCGGTGAGGACGACGCCGTCGGTGTCGGCGAGCGCGACGGCCGCGCCGAGCAGCGGGTGCCCGGCGGAGGTGAGGCCGGCGGCGGACACCTCGTCGCGGTTGGCGCGGGCGTCGATCCAGTAGCGCTTGCGCTGGAACGCGTACGTCGGCAGCTCGACGCGCCGGACGCCGCGGCCTTCGAAGACCGCGGCCCAGTCCGGGTTCAGGCCGCTGACGTACAGCTCGGCCAGCGCGGTGAGCGCGGTGGCGGGCTCGGGCCGGTCCTTGCGCAGGACCGGCACGACGACCGCGTCCGTCGCTTGCCGGGTCAACGCGGACAGGACGCCGTCCGGCCCGACCTCGACGAACCGCGAGACGCCCTGGGTGCTGAGCGTGGTGAGGCCGTCGTGGAACCGGACAGCCGCGCGGACGTGCGAGACCCAGTACTCCGGCGTGGCGACCTCTCCCCCGGCCAGTGCCCCGGAGACGTTGGAGACCAGCGGGATCTCGGGCTGGGCGAAGGTGAGGGTGCCGGCGAGCGCGGCGAACTCGGCCAGCATCGGCTCCATCAGGGGCGAGTGGAAAGCGTGCGACACCTTGAGCTTCGACGACTTGCGGTCCTCGAACCGCGCGACCACGGCCGTGACGGCGTCCTCGGTGCCGGACAGCACGACGGAGTCCGGGCCGTTGATCGCGGCGATGCTGACGCCGTCGGTCAGATGCGGCGTGACCTCGTCCTCGGTCGCCTGCAGCGCGACCATCGCCCCGCCGGCCGGGAGCGCCTGCATCAGCTTTGCCCGGGCGGCGACGAGCTTGGCCGCGTCGGCCAGGGACAGGACCCCGGCGACGTGCGCGGCGGCCAGCTCGCCGACCGAGTGGCCGAGCAGGAAGTCGGGCTTGATGCCCCACGAGGACAGCAGCCGGAACAGCGCGACCTCGATCGCGAACAGCGCGGGCTGGGTGTAGCCGGTCTGGTTGATCAGGCGCGGCTTGTCGAAGACGACCGTCTTCAGTGGACGGTCGAGGTGCCGGTCCAGCTCCGCGCAGACCTCGTCCAGCGCGGCGGCGAACACCGGGAACGCGGCGGCCAGCTCGGCCCCCATGCCCGCGCGCTGGGCGCCCTGGCCGGAGAACAGGAAGGCGGTGAGCCCTTCGACGGACGTGCCGGTGACCAGCTCCCCGGCCGCCAGGGCGGTCAGCCCGGCCTTGCCGTCGAGCACCACCGCGCGGTGGCTCAGCGGCGACCGGGACGTCGCCAGCGAGAACCCGAGGTCGAGCGGCGACACATCGTCCACAACGGACAGCAGCCGACCGGCCTGTGCCTTGAGCGCGGTGGCGCCGTGCCCGGACAGGGGCCACGGGACCGGCACTTCCGAAGGCCAGCTCGGTGTGACTTCTTCGGTCTCGATGGCGGGCGCTTCTTCGACGATCACGTGGGCGTTGGTGCCGCTGACGCCGAACGAGGAAACACCGGCGCGGCGCGGCTTCTCCCCCGCCGGCCACGGACGCTCCTCGGTCAGCAGCGAGACGTTCCCGGCGGTCCAGTCGACCTCGGTGCTCGGCTCGGTGACGTGCAGGGTCTTCGGCAGCAGGCCGTTGCGCAGGGCCTGCACCATCTTGATCACGCCGCCGACGCCTGCCGCGCCCTGGGCGTGGCCGATGTTCGACTTGATCGACCCGAGCCACAGCGGGCGGTCGCGGTCCTGGCCGTAGGTGGCGAGCAGGGCCTGGGCCTCGATCGGGTCGCCGAGCGTGGTGCCGGTGCCGTGGCCCTCGACGGCGTCCACATCGGACGCCGACAGCTGCGCGTTGGCCAGTGCCTGGCGGATGACGCGCTGCTGGGACGGGCCGTTCGGGGCGGTGAGGCCGTTGGACGCGCCGTCGGAGTTGACCGCGGTGCCGCGCACGACGGCGAGGACCTGATGGCCGTTGCGGCGCGCGTCGGACAGCCGCTCCAGCAGGAGCGTGCCCGCGCCCTCGGCCCAGCCGGTGCCGTCGGCGCTGTCGGAGAAGGGCTTGCAGCGGCCGTCGGCGGCGAGGCCGCGCTGGCGGCTGAACGCGACGAACGGGCCCGGCCGCGACATCACCATGACGCCGCCGGCGAGCGCCAGCGCGCAGTCGCGCTGCCGCAGCGCCTGCACGGCCAGGTGCAGCGCGACCAGCGACGACGAGCAGGCCGTGTCGATCGTGATGGCCGGGCCTTCCAGGCCCAGCGCGTAGGCGATCCGGCCGGAGATGACCGAGCCGGCGTTGCCGGTGCTCAGGTAGTCCTGGACCTCGCCGGCGAGCACGGCTTGGGGCAGCTCGTCGTAGTAGTCCTGGTCGCCGCTGCCGAGGAAGACGCCGACCTGCTGCTTGGCCAGCGAGTGCGGCGCGATGCCGGCGCGTTCGAAGGTCTCCCAGGCCAGCTCCAGCGTGAGCCGCTGCTGCGGGTCCATGGCGAGCGCCTCGCGCGGCGAGATGCCGAAGAAGGGCGCGTCGAACTGGGCGACGTCGTGGAGGAAGCCACCCTCGCTCACGTAGCTCGTGCCCGGGCTGTCGGGATCGGCGTCGAACATCGTGTCCAGGCCCCAGCCACGGTCGGTCGGGAACGGCCCGATCGCGTCCCGGCCCTGCGCCACCAGTTCCCAGAGGTCCTCCGGGGACCGGACGTCGCCCGGGTACCGGCAGCCCATCGCGACGATGGCGATCGGCTCGGCGTCGGCGGCCTCGACCTCGCGCAGCCGCTCCCGCGTCTCCTGCAGGGTGGCGGTCACCCGCTTCAGGTAGTCGACCAGCTTGCTTTCGTCAGTCATCGTGGACATACCTCTCAGGCGCCGAGCTCGTTGTCGATGAGGGCGAACAGCTCATCCGTGGTCGCGGTCTCCAGCACGTCGGTGGTCTTCGCGCCGGACAGGGTCTTGTGCAGGGTGGTGACCATCGCCTGCAGCCGGGCGACGATCCGGGACCGGTCGATCTCGGCCGCGTCCAAAGTGGACGCGACGGCTTCCAGCCGGTCCAGCTCGACTTCCAGCGGGACCGCGGCCTCGCCGCCGCCCAGCTGGGTCCACAGGTGCTCGGCCAGCGCCTGCGGGTTGACGTGGTCGAAGGCGACGGTCGCCGGGAGCTTCAGGCCGGTGGCCACACCGAGCCGGTTGCGGAGGTCGACCGCGGTGACCGAGTCGAAGCCCAGCTCCTTGAACGCGCGCGCGGGTTCGACCGCCGAGCCGCCGTCGTAGCCGGCGACCACGGCGACCTCGCCGCGGACCAGCTCCAGCAACGTCCGCTTCTGTTCGGCGGGTGTGAGCGCGGCCAGCTTCGCCTTCAGATCGCCGTTGTCGGCCAGGGCTTCGGTCTTGTCCTCGGCGACCTCGGGCAGTGCGCGCAGCAGCGGCCGCGGGCGGGCGAGCTGGTACACCGGAGCGAACGCGGCCCAGTCGATGTCGGCGACGACCAGGTGGGTCTCGTCGTGGTCGAGCGCGTGGCCCAGTGCTTCGACGGCGAGCTCCGGCGCCATCTCGGCCAGGCCCATGCGGCGCAGCAGGTCACTCGCCTCGGCGTCGACCATGCCCCCGCCGCCCCAGGAACCCCAGGCGATCGCGGTCGCTTTCCGGCCGGCCGCCCGGCGGCGGCGGGCGAGCGCGTCGAGGTAGGCGTTGCCCGCGGCGTAGGCGGGCTGGCCGGAGGTGCCCCACACCGCGGCCCCGGAGGACATCAGCACGAACGCGTCCAGCTCGGTGTCGCCGAGCAGCTCGTCGAGCAGCGCGGCCCCGGTGACCTTGGCCCGGGTGGCCGCGGCGAACTCGGCGGGCGTGACGTCGGACAGCGGCGACTCGGCGGTGAGCACGCCCGCCGCGTGCACGACCGCCGTCGGCGGGTGCTCGGCCAGCAGCGCCTTCACCTGCTCCTTGTCGGAGACATCGCAGGCCACGACCGTGGCACCCAGCTCGCCGGCCAGCTCACGCGCGCCTTCGGCGTCGAGGCCGCGACGGCTGGTGAGCACGATCTTTTCGGCGCCCCGGCCGGCCAGCCAGCGGGCGACGTGCGCGCCGACCGCGCCGGTCCCGCCGGTGACCAGGACGGTTCCGCGTGGCTGCCACTCGTCCGCGGTGCCGGTCAGCGGGGCGTGGACCATGCGCCGGGCGAACACGCCGGACGACCGGATCGCGACCTGGTCCTCACCGTCCACCCCGGACACGACCGCGCCCAGGCGGGCGGCGTCGGCGGGGCCGTCGACGTCGACCAGGCCACCCCAGGTGGCGGGCTGGTCGAGCGCGGCGACCGTGCCGAGGCCCCAGACCGCCGCGGCGGCTGGGTCGGCGTCGGAGAAGGCGTCCACCGCGACCGCGCCGCGGGTGACGACCCAGGCGGGAGCGTCGACGCCGGTGTCGCGCAGCGCTTGCAGCAGCGCGATGGTGGCGGCGACCGCGGTGCTGAGCGCGGGGTGTTCCGGGTGTTCCCGGGTGTCGAGGGCAAGCAGCGACAGCACGCCGTCGAACGGCCGTAGCGCGGTGGCTTCGGTCAGCAGCTCCGTGAGGGCTCCGCGATCGGCCGTCGCGATGACCCGCACGACGTCGCCCTGCACGGCGAGCGCGTCGGCCAGCTCGGCCGCCGCGGGGACGTCCGCGGGCACGACGACCAGCCAGGTGCCGGTCAGGCTGCCCGTGACGCTCACCGGCGCCCAGTTCACGCGATAGCGCCAGGACTCCACTGTGGACAGGTCGGTGCGGCGGCCGTGCCACGCGGCCAGCGCCGGGACGATCTCGCCCAGTGGCGCGGTTTCGACGCCGAGCCGGGTGGCCAGCGCGTCGACGTCGCCGCTCGTGACGTCCTGCCAGAAGTCCTGGTCGGCGACCTGAGTGCTGGTGGCCGGTGCCGAGGTTTCCTCTTCGAGCCAGAAACGCTTGTGCTGGAACGGGTACGTCGGCAGGTCGGCGATCCGGCCGCCGGGCACCAGCGACGCCCAGTCCGCCGCGCCGCCGCGGACCGAGTGCTCGGCCAGCGACGTCGCGAACCGGGTCATGCCGCCTTCGTCGCGGCGCAGGGTGCCGGTGACGGACCCGCTGTGCCCGCCCTCGTCGAGGGTCTCCTGGATGCTCATCGCGAGCACCGGGTGCGGGCTGACCTCGACGAACCGGGTGTAGCCGGCCTCGGCGAGCTTGGCGACGACCGGGGCGAACCGGACCGTCGTGCGCAGGTTCGTGAACCAGTACCGGGCGTCCATGGTGGCGCCGGGCTCCTCGGTCACCGTGGACGTCATGGCGACGCTCCCGGCGCCGGGCTCGATCGGCCCGAGGTCGGCCAGCAGGCGGTCGGCGAGGTGCTCGACGTGCGCGGAGTGCGACGCGTAGTCCACCGGGACGCGCTTGGCGCGGAAACCCTCCGCGACGAGCTGGTCGCGCAGCTCGTCGAGGGCGTCGCCGTCGCCGGACAGCACGGCCGACGTGGCGCCGTTGTCGGCGGCCAGGGAAATCCGGCCGTCCCAGGCGTCGAGGCGGGTCAGCAGCTCGGCGGCGGGCAGGCCGGCGGCGAGCATACCGCCGCCGCGGCCGCCGAGGACGTCCCCGATCGCCTTGCTGCGCAACGCGACCACGCGAGCGCCGTCCTGAAGGGACAGTGCCCCGGACACGCTCGCCGCGGCGATCTCGCCCTGCGAGTGGCCGATCACCATGTCCGGCTCGACGCCGTGCGCGCGCCACAGCGCGGCCAGCGACACCATCACGGCCCACAGCATCGGCTGGACGACGTCGACCCGGTCGGCGGGCGGGGTGCCCGGCTCACCGTGCAGAACGTCGATCACCGACCAGCCGGTGAACTCGTGCAGCGCGGCGTCGCACTCGGCCATCCGGGCGGCGAACGCGGGCGACTGGGTCAGCAGCTCGGTCGCCATGCCGGTCCACTGGGAACCCTGGCCGGGGAAGACGAACACGGTCTTGCCGCGGACGTCGGCGGTCCCGGTGACGACGTCGGGACGCGAGCCGCCCGCGGCGAGCGTCTCCAGAGCCTGCTTCGGGTCGGTCGACAGCACCACCGCGCGGTGGTCGAGCCGCGCCCGGCCGGTGGCGAGGGTGTGCGCGACGTCGACCAGGTTGCCGTCCACATGGGACGCGAGCCGCCCGGCGGCCTCGGCGAGCGCGGCCGGGGTCTTGGCCGACAGGACCAGCGGGTGGACCGCGGGCCGCGGCGGCTCGACGGCGTCGCTCTCGGGTGCCTGCTCCAGGATGACGTGCGCGTTGGTGCCGCTGACGCCGAACGACGACACGGCGGCCCGGCGCGGCCGCCCGACCTCGGGCCAGTCGCGCGGCTCGGTGAGCAGCTCGACCGCGCCCGCCGTCCAGTCGACGTGCGTCGAGGGCGTGCCGACGTGCAGGGTGCGCGGCGCCTTGCCGTGCCGCAGCGCCTGCACCATCTTGATCACGCCGGCGACGCCGGCCGCGGCCTGCGGGTGGCCCATGTTGGACTTGATCGAGCCGAGCAGCAGCGGCTCGCCCGTGGTGCGCTGCCCGTAGGTCTCCATCAGCGACTGCGCTTCGATCGGGTCGCCGAGCGCGGTGCCGGTGCCGTGCGCCTCGACGAGGTCCACATCGGACCGCGACAACCCGGCGTCGGCGAGCGCGGCCTCGATCACCCGGACCTGCGACGGGCCGTTGGGCGCGGAGAAGCCGTTGCTGGCGCCGTCCTGGTTGATCGCGGACCCGCGCAGCAGCGCGAGAACGCGGTGACCGTTGCGCCGCGCGTCGGAAAGCTTCTCCAGCACGAGGACGCCGACGCCTTCGGCCCACGACGTCCCATCAGCGTCGTCCGAAAAGGACTTGCTGCGGCCGTCCGCGGAGAGCCCGCGCCGACCGCTGAAGTCGACGAACATCTCGGGGGTGCCCATGACGGCGACGCCGCTGGCGAGCGCGAGGGAGCAGTCGCCGTCCCGCAGGCCCTGGGCGGCCATGTGCAGCGCGACCAGCGACGACGAGCACGCGGTGTCGACCGAAACGGACGGTCCTTCGAGGCCGAGGGTGTAGGAGACCTGGCCGGAGACGAGGCTGCCGTCGGGGCTGCCGCCGCTGTAGTCGTGGTACATGACGCCGGCGTAGACCCCGGTCGGGCTGCCCTTGAGCGAGTGCGGGTCGAGCCCGGCGCGTTCGAAGGCCTCCCAGGAGGCTTCGAGCAGGATCCGCTGCTGCGGGTCGGACCGGCGGGCGTCCCGCGGGCTGATGCCGAAGAACTCGGCGTCGAAACCCGGGGCGTCGTAAAGGAAACCGCCGTGGCGCGTGTAGGTCTTGCCCGGCCGGTCGGGGGTGGGGTCGTAGATGCCCTCGAGGTCCCACCCGCGGTCGGCGGGGAACTCCCCGATGACGTCCCGCCCCTGGTCGACCAGGTCCCACAGGTCGTCCGGTGTCCGGACGCCCCCGGGGTAGCGGCAGCTCATGCCGATGATGGCGATGGGTTCGGTGTGCTGAGCTTCCAGTTCCTGCACGCGGCGGCGGGCCGCCTGCAGGTCCGCCGTCGCGCGCTTCAGGTAGTCGCGGAGCTTGTCCTCGTTGCTCATGGCTTTCCCGTTCATCGAAGCTCCCCTTGGCGGGCACCCCGGGTCTGACCCGCGGGAGAACGCCACTTCTGCTCGTCCGGCCGGCGCGACGGCCGGTTCTGTCGGTGGGACCCGCTACTTTGATCACGATGTCTCGTTACCGGTTGCTGTCTACGCCCGCCCAGGAGGCCGGGCTGCTGGAGCACGCCCGGCACGCTCGGTTCGTCTGGAATCTGGCAGTCGAGCAGCACGCCTGCTGGCGGCCGGGCCGAAGCGCGGCGCCTGGCTACGTCGAGCAGGCACGCCAGCTGACCGAAGCCCGGGCCGAATTCGCGTGGCTGCGAGCCGGATCCGTGACAGTGCAGCAGCAGGCTTTGCGGGACTTCGCCCAGGCTGTGCAGAACTTCTACACGGGTGTGCTCCGGCGACCTTCCTGGCGAAAAGCCGGGCGCGATGAAGGATTCCGCCAGGTTGCCCTCAAGCCTCACCACGTGCAGCGGCTCAACCGAAGGACCGGCCGGGTCTGGGTACCGAAGGTCGGCTGGGTGCGGTTTCGCTGGTCCCGCGCGGTGCCCGCGAACGTGAAATCCTATCGGATCACCCGAGATGCGGCGCATCGATGGCACGTCGCGTTCGCCTCCGTCCCCGATCCGATCCCAACCCCTGGAAACGGCGAAGTGGTCGGGGTGGATCGGGGCGTGGCGGTCTCGGCCGCGCTTTCCACCGGAGAACTTCTCACCGTACCCGGACTGACCGTTCACGAGACGCGGCGGCTTCGGCGTCTTCAGCGCCGGTTCGCGCGGTGTACGCCGGGTTCGAACCGGCGAAGCAAAGTCAAGGTCGCCATCGCGAAACTCAAGGTGCGTGAGCGGGATCGGCGCCGGGACTGGGTCGAGAAAACGAGTACCGACCTGGCTCGCCGGTTCGAGGTGATCCGGGTCGAAGACCTCGACGTCCGAGCGATGACCCGGTCGGCGAAAGGTACGCCGGACCGGCCCGGCACCCACGTGCGAGCCAAAGCCGGGTTGAACCGGGGCATCCTCGCCAGCGGCTGGGGGCTGCTCGTGTCCCGGCTGCAGTGCAAAGCAGCCGGCCGGGTGCAGAAAGTCAAGGCCGCGTATACGTCGCAGACCTGTTCGGCCTGCGGGCACCGCGCATCGGAGAACCGCAAGAGCCAAGCGGTGTTCCGGTGCGTTGCCTGCGATCACCGGGCTCATGCCGACGTCAATGCCGCACGGAACATCGCCGCCGGACGGGCGGTCACAGCACGTGGAGACCTCGGCAGCAGCCGGTCTGCGAAGCGTGAACCTCACCTTTCCACCTCCTCACGTAGGCGTTGGTCATGAGTGGAATCCCTGCCCTCAAGCGGGGAGGACGTCAAGAGATCCCCAGTTCTTCGTCGAGCACGGCGAAGAGCTCGTCGTCGGTGGCTTCGTCCAGGTCGGCGGACTCGGTGGCGGTCGAGTTCGCTTCGGTCCACTTGCGCAGCAGCGCGTCCAGGCGGGCCGTGACCTTCGCCGTCGAGCCGTTCAGCGAGCCCGCCCCCGTCAGGAGCGTCTCCAGGCGGTCGATCTCGGCCAGCAGGGAGTCCGCCGCGCCGCGGGCCGGGCCCAGCAGCGCGTGCAGCCGCTTGGCCAGCGCCGCCGGCGTCGGGTGGTCGAACACGATCGTCGCCGTCAGCTTCAGGCCGGTGAGGGCGCCCAGCTGGTTGCGCAGCTCCACCGACGTCAGCGAGTCGAAGCCCATCTCCTGGAACGCTCGTTCCGGCTCGACGAACCCGAGGCCCAGCACGGCTTTGACCTGCCCGGAGACGACCTCGAGGAGGTACGCCTCGCGCTCGGACTCCGGCAGTCCGGCCAGGCGGGCCGCGACCGCTCCGTCGGCCTTCGCGGCCGTGCGGCGGGGTGCCTGCCGGACCATGCCGCGCAGGACCGGCGGCAGCGAGTCCGCGCGGGACCGCAGGGCGGCGAGGTCCAGCTTCACCGGCGCCAGCACGGCGTCGTCGGCGACAAGGCACGCGTCGAACAGCGCGAGGGCGTCGGCGGTCGCCATCGGCGGGGTGCCGAGGCGGCGGAGACGGCGGAAGTCGGCCTCGGTCAGCTCGCCGGCCATGCCGCCGTCGTCGGCCCACGCGCCCCAGTCCAGCGACGTCGCCGGCAGGCCCTGGGCGTGGCGGTGCCGGGCCAGTTCGTCGAGGAACGCGTTGGCCGCGGCGTACCCGGCCTGCCCCGCGGCCAGCACGGTGCTCGCGGCCGAGGAGAACAGGACGAACGCGTCGAGGCCCTCGGTCAGCTCGTGCAGGTGCCAGGCGCCGTCGACCTTCGGGGCGAAGACGCGGTCGAGTTCGTCGTCGGTCAGGTTCTCGACGCGGCCGGCGGACGGGATGCCCGCGGCGTGCACGACGGCCGTCAGCGGAACGTCCTTGACCAGCTTGGCCACCGATGCGCGGTCGGTTACGTCGCAGCTCGCGATGGTGACCTCGGCGCCGAGCCTCGTCAGCTCGTCGTGCAGCTCGGTCGCTCCGGGCGCGTCGGCGCCGCGACGGCTGGAGAGCAGCAGGTGCCGGACGCCGTGGTTCGTCACCAGGTGCTTCGCGACGACGGCGCCGAGCCCGCCCGTGCCGCCGGTGATCAGGACCGTGCCACCCGCGTTCCAGCCCAGCTCGCCGGACGGCGTCGCCGCCACCAGCCGGGGGACGTAGGCCTTCCCCTCGCGGACGGCCACCTCGGGCTCGCCGGTCGCCAGGGCAGCTTCGACGTCGTCGCCGTCGATGAGCACGAACCGGCCGGGGTTCTCGGCTTCGGCCGCGCGGACCAGGCCCCAGACCGGGGCGAGGGCCGGGTCGACGTCCTCGCCGTCGACCGACACCGCGCCGCGTGTGACGACGGCCAAACGGTCTTCGGCGTTGCGGATGGCGTCGAGCACCTGGCGGGTGGCCGCGCGAGCCCGCTCCGGAGCCGTTCCGTCCACACTGGACACTTTCAGGATGGTTGCTTTGGCTTCTTCACTGCCGGTAGCGGGTTCCCAAGCGATGCGGAAGAGCGAGCTCGGGGCCAGCTTGTCGAGGGAGATCGGCCGCGCGGCCAGGGAATCGACCGTCAGCACCGGGAGCCCGGTGCTGTCCGCGATCCGCAGCGTGATGGTCTCCGGGCCGGTCGGCGACACGTGGACGCGGACCGCGCCGGTTCCGGCGGCGTGCCAGGTCGTGCCGCTGAACGCGAACGGCAGCATCGGCTTCGCGTCACCGTCCTCGGGCGCGGGGCCGAGCAGCTGGGCGTGCATCGCGGCGTCGAACAGCGCCGGGTGCAGGCCGTAGCCGCGAGCGTCTTCGGGGAGCGTGACCTCCGCGTAGACGTCGTCGCCGTGCCGCCACATCGCGCGCAGGCCCTGGAAGGCCGGGCCGTAGTCGTAACCCAGGTCCGCGAGCTGCGCGTACGGGTCTTCGAGGGGGACCTCGGCGGCTCCGGCGGGCGGCCATTCGGTGAGGTCGAACGCCGGCGCGGCCGCTTCGGCCGTGATGAACCCTTCCGCGTGGCGGATCCACGCGTCGTCGCCGTCGGGTCGCGAGTGGACGGTCAGCCGGCGGCGTCCGTCCTCTTCGGATTCGAGGGTGACCTGGAGTGCCGCACCCGTGGTCAGGGCGAGCGGAGCGTGCAGCGTCAGCTCGTCGAGCCCGGCGTAGCCGATCTCTTCGGCGGCGGCGCGGGCCAGCTCGACGAACGCCGTGCCGGGGACCAGGACCGTGCCGAGCACGACGTGGTCGGCCAGCCACGGCACGGTGTCCGCCGACAGGCGGCCGGTGAGGACGATCGTGTCGGTCTCCGGAACCCGGACGACCGCGCTGAGCATCGGGTGGGCGGCGGCCTGCTGGCCGTGGTCGCCGGCGTCGCCGGTCGCGGTGGTGGCGGGCAGCCAGTAGCGGGTGCGACGGAAGGCGTACGTCGGCACCTCGACGCGTCGCGCACCGGCGTAGAACGCTTGCCAGTCCACGGGAATCCCGCGGGCATGCAGGGCAGCGACCGCCGTCACGACGGTGTGGGTTTCGTCGCGGTCCGGGCGCACGGCCGGGATGAAGGCGAGCGAGTCGTCGTCGAGCGCGGTGCTCGCGGCGGCGGTCAGGACCGGGGCCGGGCCGATCTCGACGAACGTCCGGACGCCGTCCTCGGCGAGGGCGCGGACGCCGTCGTCGAACCGGACGGTCGCGCGGACCTGCTCCACCCAGTAGTCCGGCGAGGACAGGTCGGCGCTCGCGTCCACAGTGGACGTTATCGGAATCACCGGCTTGACATAGGTGAGCTTCTTCGCCACGGCTGCGAACTCGGCCAGCATCGGCTCCATGAGCGGCGAGTGGAAAGCGTGCGACACGCGCAGCTTCTTGGCGCGCTCGAAGTGCGCGGCGACGGCGGCGACGGCGTCCTCGGTACCCGAGACGACCAGCGAGGCCGGGCCGTTGATGGCGGCGATGCTCACGCCGTCGGTCAGCAGCGGCGTCACCTCGGCTTCGGTGGCCGGGATCGCGACCATCGCGCCACCCGCGGGCAGGGCCTGCATGAGCCGGGCGCGCGCGGCGACGAGCATGCAGGCGTCGTCGAGCGAGAGGACCCCGGCGACGTGCGCCGCGGCCAGCTCGCCGATCGAGTGGCCGAGCAGGTGGTCGGGCTTGAGGCCCCACGACTCGAGGAGCCGGTACAGCGCGACTTCGAACGCGAACAGCGCGGGCTGCGTGGAACCGGTCTGCGCCAAGGCATCGGCGTCGTCCAGGACGGCGCGGTCGAGGCCGAGCCGGGTGCACGCGGTGTCGAGGGCTTCGGCGAAGACCGGGTACTTCGTCAGCTCGCGGCCCATCCCGGCGCGCTGGGCGCCCTGGCCGGTGAAGAGGAAGGCCGTCCGGCCGGTGCCGCGGCGGTCGCGGACGACGTTCGGCGCGTCCTCGTCGTTCGCCAGCGCGGTCAGCCCGGCGCACAGTTCGTCGGGCCCGGCGCCGACGACGACGGCGCGGTAGTCCAGCGCCGAGCGGGTCGTCGCCAGCGAGAACCCGATGTCGGTCGGGTTCCCGTCGTGGTCCAGGAGCTGCCGCGCTTGCGCGGCGACGGCGTCCGCGGAATCCGCCGAGACCGGCCACGCGACCACGGGGACGCCCGCTTCGGCGGGCGCTTCTTCGACGGGCTCGGCCTGTTCGATGATGACGTGGGCGTTGGTGCCGCTGATGCCGAACGACGACACCGCGCCACGGCGGGGCCGGCCGGCCTCGGGCCAGTCGCGGGCCTCGGTGAGCAGCTCGACGGCGCCGGCCGACCAGTCGACGTGCGGCGACGGCGTGTCGACGTGCAGGGTCTTCGGCAGCACGCCGTGCCGGATGGCCTGGACGACCTTGATCACGCCGCCGACCCCGGCCGCGGCCTGGGTGTGCCCGATGTTGGACTTGAGGGAACCGAGCCACAGCGGCTCGTCCCGGCCTTGCCCGTAGGTCGCCAGCAGGGCCTGCGCTTCGATCGGGTCGCCGAGCTTGGTGCCGGTGCCGTGACCTTCGACGAGGTCGACGTCCGTCGTGGACAGTCCGGCGCCGGCGAGGGCCTGGCGGATCACGCGTTGCTGCGCGGGTCCATTGGGGACGGTCAGGCCGCTGGAGGCGCCGTCGGAGTTGACCGCGCTGCCGCGCACGACGGCGAGAACGTTGTGACCCAGGCGCTGGGCGTCGGACAGGCGCTCGGCGACGAGGACACCGACGCCTTCGCCCCAGCCCGTGCCGTCGGCACCGGCGGCGAAGGCCTTGCAGCGGCCGTCGTCGGACAGGCCGCGCTGTTCGGTGAAGTAGACGAAGGTCTCGGGCGTGGCCATGACGGTGACGCCGCCGACGAGAGCCAGCGAGCAGTCGCCGCGGCGCAGCGCCTGCGCGGCCCAGTGCAGGGCGACGAGGGAGGACGAGCACGCGGTGTCGACGCTGACGGCCGGGCCTTCCAGCCCGAGCGCGTAGGCGACCCGGCCGGACACGACGCTGCCGGCGGCCGCGTGGCCGAGGTAGTCGTGGTACATGACGCCGGCGAAGACCCCGGTGCTGCTGCCCCGCAAGGTTTCGGGCACGATACCGGCGCGCTCGAGCGCGGTCCAGGACGTCTGGAGCAGGAGTCGCTGCTGGGCGTCCATGGAGAGCGCCTCGCGGGGCGAGATCCCGAAGAACTCCGGGTCGAACTCCGCGGCGTCGTACAGGAAGCCGCCTTCGCGGGTGTTGGTGGTGCCGGGCTTCTCCCCCGCCGGGTCGTAGAGCCGGTCGAGCGGCCAGCCGCGGTCGGCGGGGAACGCGCCGATGCCGTCGGTCCCGGTGCGCACGAGCTCCCAGAGGTCTTCGGGGCTCTCGACGCCACCGGGATACCGGCAGTCCATGCCGACGATCGCGATGGGCTCGGTGTCCCGCCGCCGGACCTCCTGCAGGGCACCCTTGGCCTCCCGCAGGTCGGCGGTGGCGCGCTTGAGGTAGTCCAGCAGTTTCCGCTCGTTTTCGGCGCTCACGCCATTACCCCCGTTCCGGCGCGAGGCCGGGAAATGGCAGGAAAAACGGTACTCACGTAATCGACCACCTAACCGCGAAAGGGGTGGAAGGTGCCACGCCGAAAACGCTACCGACGGACTTTCGGCCGCCCCACCCCTAACGGCCCCACAATCAGCGGCCCCGCGGTCGCCCCTGCCCGGCTCCGGACGACGTGAATGACTCATTCATGTCGTCTGGCGACATGAATGAGTCATTCACGTCACTCGGCCGAGCTGACATCGCTGCGCGGGTCAGCTCCGCCACCACCTCGCGCGGCGCCGGCAGCGCCGCGATCTCGTCCCGCAGCGCCTCCGCCGCCCCGCGCAGCGATGTCAGCTCGGCAACGGCAGAAGCCGGACCCACCCGCCCGGCCCCCACCGCGGCGATGCGCGCGCCGATCGGCGTCTCCGTCAGCGACAGCTGCGGCAGCCCGTACGCCGCCGCCGCAAGAGCGAGCGAAGCGTCGCCGTCGTGGACGACCGCCGTGCACGTCGGCAGGACCGCCGCCGGTGGGGCCGCGTCGACCAGGCGCACGTTCGGCGGCATCGTCACGCCCGCCGGGATGCTCGCCGGGTCCGTGGCCCACACGACCTCCGCGTCCAGCCCAGCGACCGCGTCGAACACCGGCCCGGCCTGCGTCGCGTCCGTCAGCGACAGCAGCACCCGGCTGCGCCTGGCCTTGCGCCGCAACCAGCCCGGCACCTCGACCGGCCCGAAGTACGGCACGTGCCGCACCGGGCGGGCGTCGGCGACGGGATCCCGCAGCGACGGCGGCACCGTGTCGAAACCCGGACCGGATTCGTCCAGCGGACCCCGCAGCCGGACCGCCCCCGGCCCCGCCGGGACCGTCGCGTCGGACACCACCACCGCCGGCCGCCACAGTTCGGCGAACTCGGCCGGCTCGATGTCCGTTGCCACGCAGCCGGTCGTGAGGATCTCGTCGACGAACGACGGCTCGCCGGCGATCTTCACGTCGTGGCCCGCGGTCCGCAGCGCCCACGCCAGCGGGACCAGGTTGTGCAGCCGCGCGGGGGACGACGGGGCGGCCAGGAGTACGCGCATGGGATCCACTCCAGAATAGGAAACCGGGCCGGCCCGGTGCGGATAGTCGAATTCGACACTATCCACACCGGGCCGGCCCGCGAACCCCTAGAACATTCACTGCCCCGGTAAGGTCACCGCTTCGATCGGGCTCTTGCGCATCGCCAGCCGCGCGGACAGCGACGTCACCGGCCAAATGATCAGGAACACCGCGAGCACCACGGCGAGGAACACCCAGATCGGCCCCGACGGGATGATCTGGCCCGTGCTGATCGCCATCGGCAGCACCGTGAACAACGAGATGGCGATGCCGAGCACCAGACCCGCCACGGCCACGATGCCGCCCTCGATGAACAGCATCCGGCGGACCTGCCCGCGGTCCGCGCCCGCGAGCCGCTGCGCGCCGAACTCCCGGCGCCGGGCCAAAACGGCCACGGCAAGGGTGTTCACCGCCGCGATCGCCGCATACGCGATCGCCAGCACCGCCAGCAGGTAGTTGATCATCGCCTCGACGTCCGCGCCGGCCTGGAAGCTCTCCAGCAGCGCGTCGTCGCCGCCGACCGCGATGCCCGGCCAGTCCTTCAGCCGGTCGGTCAACCCCGACACCACGTCGCTGCCGTCGGCCGCCTTCACGAGCACCTGCGAAGCCATGCCGCTCGTCGTGTGCGCGGCGAGGAGATCCACCGGCAGGACCATGCTCGCGTAACTCGACGGGCTGTCGAGCAGCGCGACGACCGTGACCTGCGCCTGCGCCCCGTCGCCGAGCCGCATGGTGATCTTGTCGCCGATCTTGAGCTCGAGGTCGTCCGCGACGGCCTCCGGCAGCGCGACGGAGTCACCCCTGAGGTCCTTCAGGGACCCCTGCGTGACTTCGGTGGCGAGCACCGTGCCGCCCTGGTCCTCGGCGGAGACGCCGAGCAGGCGCAGCGGGTCGCTGCCGTTGCCGTCGTAGGGCTGCTCGATCCAGCCGGCGCTCGTCACCAGCGGCGACGCGGTCGCGACGCCCGGCGTGCTCCGGATCTGCGCGAGCGCTTCCGGCGCGATCCCGCCGGACGAGGTGCTGACCACGGCGTCGGCCTTCAGCTGGTCGGCGTAGGCGGCGATCTGCGCCTTCTGCGCCGTCGTCTCCGAGTACACGTTGCCGAGCGCGACGGCCGTGGCCAGCGTGATCGGCGTGAGCACCGCGGCGAAGGCCACCGCCCGCGCCCGCGAGTTGATCACCGCGAGCGTGGCGTCCCGGCCCGCGATCCGCCGGACGAACGGGCCGAAGCGGTCCGCCACGTACGCCATGATCTCCGGGCCCAGCAAGGCAACCGCGATGGCGCCGGTCAGCACCGCCGGGCCGCCGATCGCGCTGGCGGTGTCGGCCGGCATGAACAGCGTGGTGCCGGCGAGCAGCACCGTCGCGACCCCGAAGACCACGGCTCCCATGCGCCGCAACGGGTTCACCTTGGCGTTCGGGATCGACGCCTCGGCCAGCGCCTGGATCGGCCGGGCCCGCGACGCGGCCAGCGCGGCGAACCACGCGGCGGCGTAGACGATCACGAGCGTGGCGACGACCCCCGCGCCGAACGCGATGATGTCCTGCCGGAACACCAGCTCGTCGGGCACGATGCCGATCGACATGCTGGTGTCGAAGATCCGGTTGCCGAGCAGGCTGCCCGCGACCACGCCGCACAGCGCGGCGACCGCGCCGACGGCCATGGTCTCGGCGACCACCATCCGGTGCACCTGCTTCGGCGTCGCCCCGGTGGCCCGCAGCAGCGCGAGCTCCTGCTGGCGCTGGCGCACGGTGAGGCTGATCGTCGCGGAGACGACCAGCGCCATGACCACCAGCACCATGCCGCCGAACACCGCGGCCAGCAGGATGAGCGGGAGCCGGCTGCCGTCGACGCCGAGGAACTCCGCCGAACCGCGGTCGTCCCCGGTCAGCACGCTGACGCCGGGCACCTGCTCCGCGACGCGCGCCGCGAGCTCGCCCGCGTCCACGCCCTCGGCCGGGAACACCCCGGCCAGGTCGGCGCGGCCCTGGTGCGGCGAAAACTGCTGCGCGTCCGGAGCGGAGAAGAAGTACGCCGGCGCCTTGACGGTCTGGCCCGGTTCCGCGACACCAGAGACGGTGAAGGTCAGCTTCCGGCCGTCGATCGCGAGGTCGACGGGCGAGCCCGCCTTCAGCCCGGCCGCTTCCGCGGTGGCCGAGTCGACGACGACCTGGCCCGGCGCCTGCGGCTGGGTGCCGTCGCGCAGGACGTACCCGCCGAGCGACGCCGAGTCCCAGCCGTGTCCGGAAAGGACGGACGTGCCCTCGGGCGCGCCGTCCTTCAGCAGCACCGCCGGGAACGAGACGTCCGGGACGACGCGCTGGACCCCTTGCACCGCACCGATCTTGACGAGCTGGTCCGCGGCGAGCCCGGCGCGCTCGGCGTACGGGACGGTCTCGGACTCTTCGTCCGGCAGCTTGAACGCCGACGAACCGCCGACCACGACCGGCGTCGCGGCGAGCCGCTGCGGCTGCGCCTGCAGCACGATCGCCGTCTCGAACAGCCCGGCGCACGCGATGAGCAGGCCGCAGCCGATCAGGATCGCGACGAAGGACGCCAGGGACGCGGCCGCGCGGTAGCGCAGGCTCGCCAGCGCCAGGTTGAGCACCACCCGCCGCGAACTCACCGCTGCCCCTTTGCCTGCTTGGCCCGGGCGCCCAGCTGGGCCAGGGTCGACGCGACGGCCTCGACGCTGGGCGTCGCCATCTGCGTGACGATCTGGCCGTCGACGAGGAAGAGCACGTTGTCCGCGAAGGACGCGGCGACCGGGTCGTGGGTGACCATCACGATGGTCTGGCCCGCGCTGACCAGCTCGCGCATCAGGTTCAGCACCTCGAGCGCGGTGTTCGTGTCGAGCGCGCCGGTCGGCTCGTCGGCGAAGACCACCGAGGGCCGGCCGGCGAGCGCTCGGGCGATCGCGACGCGCTGCTGCTGGCCGCCGGACAGCTCGCCCGGGCGGTGCTTGACGCGCTGGGTCAGCCCGACGCGCGCGATCACCTCGTCGACCCGCTTCCGGTCCGGCTCGCGGCCGGCCAGCAGCGTCGGCAGGGTGACGTTCTGCTCGACGTTCAGCGCCGGCATCAGGTTGAAGGACTGGAAGATGAACGCGACGTGCTGACGGCGCAGCTCGGTCAGCTTCGTCTCGCTCTTGCCCTTGAGGTCGGTGCCGACGAGCGTCACGCGGCCGGAGCTCGGCTTGTCGAGGCCCGCCGCGCAGTGCAGCAGCGTGCTCTTGCCGGACCCCGACGGGCCCATCACCGCGGTGAAGGTGCCGGCCGGGAAGCTGACGGTGACCCCGGCCAGCGCTTCGACCGCGCTTTCGCCGGAACCGTAGGTCTTGTGCACCGCGTCCAGCTGGACCGGCGACTCGACGGAAGTCATCGTGGGCACGTCGTTCACTCCGATCCTTCCCGGGCGCGGCGCGCCGGGTCGAGGTACCACCACGCGGCCAGGACGATCCCGCCGCCGACGATCGTCCACAGCCAGAACGGCGCCTTGAACGACATGCTGATCAGGCTCATGAGCAGCCAGATCACGAACTGGATGCCGCCGACGACCGCCCACACGACCGTGACGACGCGGCGGGCGAGACCGCCGCTGAACCGGGTTCCTTCTGTGCTCTCGGGCATCCATCTCCCCCTGTCGACGTCCGGCCGCACGGTCGGATTAATCGTGTAAGGCTTACACAGTTTAGCGCAGTACCGCCGAACGGGGAAGCCGGGCCCCGGTTAGGGGGCGACGCGCATGCGGCGGTCCCAGTCCCGGATCCCCCACACGCCGACGGCCAGGACGCCGCCGCCGAGCACCACCCAGACCAGCCACAAGGGGTCCCACTGGCCGCCGATCAGCCCGATGAGCAGCCAGACGACGAAGTTGGCGAGGCTGACGAACGCCCACAGCGCGCCCGCGATCCGGGGTGCGGCGTCGAGGGCGGCCGGCGCGGCCGAGCCGGACGCGCCCGCGACCGCGGCCCGCAGCGCGGCCTGGGTGGTGGCCAGCCGGACGCGGGCGAGCCGCCGGGCGGCCTCCCCGCCGTCGTAGGCGCCGGTGGCCCGGCCGTGTTCGATCTCGGTGGCCGCCAGCTTCCGGTCCAGCTCGGTGACCCGGCCCAGCCCGAACCGGCTGCTCTCGCTCACAAGCACTCGCCCCCAGCTCCGATTAGTGTAAGACTTGCACAGTTTACTGATACGGACCGCGGAGCGATAGATGGTGATCCAACCCGAGCCGGACGACCGTCCGGACCTGCCGCCCGGGCTGGCCCCGGCGTGGGGTGCCGCGCCGCGGCCCCGCCGTGGCCCCAAGCCGTCGCACAGCCTGGACCGGATCGTCGCGGCCGCCGTCGAGCTCGCCGACGCCGACGGGCTGACGGCGGCGTCGCTGCCCAACATCGCCGCTTCGGTCGGGCTGACCACCAACGCCCTGTACCGGTACGTCGGGTCGAAGGACGAGCTGCTGGTGCTGCTGGGGGACGCGGGGTTCGGGCCACCGCCGCCGTTGTCGCCTGACGCGGACTGGCGCGGTGCGGCACGGGAGTGGGTCCACGCGGCGCTGGAGCGTTATCGGGGCCGGCCGTGGTTGTTGGACCTGCCGTCGCGGGGTAGTGCGGTGACGCCGCATCGGCTGCGGTGGGTCGAGCAGCTGCTGGCCGTCTTGGCCGAGGCCGGGTTGTCCGATGTGGACGCTCTCGGGTGTGCGTTGCTGGTGGGTGACTTCGCTCGTGCCACGGCTGATCGGTTGCGGGCGCGTGCTGATCCCGACTCGGCGGACTCGACGGCGCGGGTTTCGGATGTACGCGCGTTTTTGCGGCCGTTGCTTGTGGAGGGCGGTTATCCGTACTTGGCCGCGCTTGCTGCTCGGGGCGAGTACCCGGGGGTGGGTGCGGTGGGGTTCGGGTTGGAGCGGGTGCTCGACGGGATCGCCGGGCTGTTGAGCGCCTCCCGCGCTTGAGCGGTCGCGGCTTGAAGTGACGTGAATGACTCATTCATGTCGCCAGGCGACATGAATGAGTCATTCACGTCGTTTCGCCGGGCCGCCCGCCTATCCCGCGGCGCGAGAAGGGCGGCCCCCGCAAGGGAGGATGGACGGCGCCCCCGAGGGGGAGGGAGGAGGCGCCGCCCTGGTCTGTCTGCCGCCGGCCGTGAGTGTTCAGGGCAGTCAGAACTGCCCTGAACACTCACGACGGGGTCAGGCGAGGGTGGCCAGCCAGGTGTCGACCGCCTCGGCCGTTGTCTCGGCATCCGTGTCCACCAGGCTGAAGTGGTCGCCCGGCACCGTCACCTTCGCGTCCGCGCGACTCCACGTCGAGCGCCACGAATCGTCGGACGGCGCCGCACCAAGAGCCGCGAAGCGGTTTTCCGGGCGGACCAGCACCGTCGGGGCCGCCACCTCACCGAGCACCGCCGACTCCAGCAGCCCCAGGTAGTGGGCCATCGCCGTGAGCTTGTCGCGGTCGAACGGGCCGAACTGCTCCTCGCGCTCGATCATGCCCGACGCCATGTCCGCCACCGTGTCCGCCGTGGACTCGCCGCCGGCGTCCATCTCGTAGCTGTCGAGCAGGACCACTGCCGCCGGGGCGAAACCGGCCTTCTCCAGCCGCGCCGCCAGCGCGTACGCCAGCACCCCGCCGGACGAGTACCCCAGCAGCGCGAACGGCTGGTCGGCCGCCCCGAGCCGGGCGCTCTCCTCCAGGACCTCCAGCAGCGCGTCGACGTCGGCCGGCACCGGCTCGCCCGTGCGGAACCCGGGCGTCGGCAGCGCGGACACCCCGCGCCGGCCGCGGAACCGGGCCGCGAGCTTCGCGTACTGGTACTCCCCGCCCAGCGCCGCCGGCGACGGGACGGCCAGCAACCGCGGGCCGTCCGGCCCATCGGCGAGCGAAATCGGCCGGGGCACCGAGCCGAGCCCGGCGACGCCGGTGAACTTCGGCCGCAGATTCGCCGCGGCACCCAGCAGCGCGATGCCGTTTTCGACCTGGCCGCCGCGGACCGCCTCGACGAACAGCTCCTTCACCGGGTCTCCACCGGAAACGGCCGGTGCGTTGCTCAACAGCTCCAGCAGGTGCGCGGCCAGCGCCGCCGGAGTCCCGAGGTCGAACACCGCCGACCCCGCCAGGGTGACCCCGGTCGTCTCCGCGATCCGGTTCCGCAGCTTCAACGCCGTCAGCGAGTCGAAGCCGAACTCCAGGAAGTGCGCGTCCGGGTCGATCGCGTCCGCGCCGGCGTACCCCAGCAGCCCGGCCGCTTCGGCCAGGACGAACCGCTGCACGCCCTCTTCGGTCCGTTCGAAAGAGACGGGGGCCTCGGTGCGCGGCGCGGGCAGCTCGTGCTCCCCGATCGCGTGGCGCGCCTCCATGTCGACGGCCGGCCAGTAACGGTCGCGGTGGAACGCGTAGTCCGGCAGCGGCACCGTCTTCGCGGCGCGTCCGGCGAACATCCGCGTCACGTCGAGCCCGGCGCCCGTCACATGCAGCCGGCCGGCGGCCTGCAGCACCGAGCGCACCGTCGGGAGCCCACCCAGGTCCAGGGTGTGCGTCGCCTCGAACTCCGGGACCGCCGCGGCCCGCGCCCAGTGCTCCGGGTCGCGGAAGTCGACGGCGGACGCCAGCGGAACGCGCGGTTCGTCGTAGGTCAGCTCCCCCGCGATCTCCGCCAGCTCTTCGAGCAGGTCGTCTTCCAGGGGTCCCTCGGCCATCAGCTGTCCTCGGTTGGCGACGAGCTTGACGGCGTCCGCCAGGGACAGCACGCCGGCCAGGTGCGCGGCGGCGATTTCGCCGGCGCCGACGCCGGCCAGCAGGTCGGGCCGCTGGCCCCAGCTTTCGAAGAGACGGGCCAGCGCGACGCCGAAGGTGAACGCCGCAGCCTGCGCGAACTCGGTCCGCTCGAACAGCTGCGAGGCCGCCGTTCCCGCGGAAGCGAACACCACCTCGCGCAGTGAGCGCCCGAGATAGGTGTCGAAACCGCTCGCCACCCGGTCGAATTCCCGGGCGAACACGGGGAAGGCAGCGTGAAGTTCAGCAACCCCTGCTACCCCGTCGCCGGGGAGCAGGAAGGCCGTCGTGCCACCGGGACGCGCCCGGCCCGTGACGTCCAATGTGGACAGTGCACCGCGGATCTCGTCGAGGTCGGCGCCGACGACCGCGGCGCGGTGGGAGAACAGCGGCCGCCGCTGAGCCAGCGAGTAAGCGACATCCAGCAAGTTCGACGACGAATCCAGCTGCGCGAGCAGTGCCCGCGCCTGGTCCGGCAGCGCCGCGGGCGTCCGGGCCGAAAGGACCAGCGGCGGCAGCACGCCACCGGTGTCCGCGACCGGTTCGCTCGCGACGGTCTCGACGGCCGGAGCCTGCTCGAGGATCACGTGCGCGTTGGTCCCGCTGTACCCGAACGCCGACACCGCCGCGCGACGCGGCCGCGAGGCCTCGGGCCACGGCCGGGCCTCGTCGAGCAGCCGGACGGTCCCGGCGGACCAGTCGACGTCGGCCGTCGGCTCCGCAGCGTGCAGCGTGGCGGGCAGCAGGCCGTGCCGCATCGCCTGCACCATCTTGATCACGCCGGCGACGCCCGCCGCGGCCTGCGTGTGGCCGATGTTGGACTTCACCGAACCCAGCCACAGCGGCTCGCCCGCGCGGTTCTTGCCGTAGGTGGCCAGCAGCGCGCCGGTCTCGATCCGGTCGCCCAGCGGCGTGCTGGCGCCGTGCCCTTCGACGGCGTCCACTTCGGACGGTTCGAGCCCGGCGGTGGCCAGTGCCCGGCGGATCAGCCGTTCCTGGGCCGAGCCGCTCGGCGCGGTGAGGCCGTTGGACGCGCCGTCGGCGTTGACAGCGCTGGACTTGACGACGGCGAGGACGTCGTGGCCGTGGCGGCGCGCGTCGGACAGCCGCTCCACCACCAGGACGCCGACGCCTTCGCCCCAGCCGAAACCGTCGGCCGCGGCGGAGTAGGGCTTGCAGCGGCCGTCGCGGGCCACCGCGCCGTCCACGAACTGCGCGAACGGCGCCGGCGAGACCAGCGCGGACACGCCGGCGACCAGCGCCAGTGAGCAGTCCCCGCCCCGCAGCGCCTGTGTGGCCTGGTGCAGCGCGACCAGCGAGGACGAGCACGCGGTGTCGACCGACACGGCCGGGCCTTCGAGGCCGAACGCGTAGGCGACACGACCGGAGACCACGCTGCTCAGCGCGCCCGAGCCCCGGTAGAGCCCGCCGCCGTGGGCCAGCGCGTCACCCGGGTCGTAGTCGGACTGCATGACGCCGACGAAGACGCCGGTGGTGCTGCCCTTGAGCGACAAGGGGTCCACGCCGGCGTTCTCCAGCGCGACCCAGGAGGACTCGAGCAGCATCCGCTGCTGCGGGTCCATCATCACGGCCTCGTTGGGGCTGATGCCGAAGAACGCGGCGTCGAAGTCGGTGGCGTCGTGGACGAACCCGCCCTGTGGGGTGCCGCCGTCCGGCGCGACCTGGGGCAACCAGTGCTCCATGTCCCACGCGCGGTCTTCGGGGAAGGCGGTGATGCCGTCGCCGCCCGCGGCGACCAGCTGCCACAGCGCGTCGGGGCTGTCGGCGCCGCCGGGGAACCGGCAGGCCATGCCGACGATCGCGATCGGCTCGTCGGCCCCGGCAGCGGTCACGACCTCCTCGGGCTCCCCCGCGTCGGCGAGGTCGCCCAGCAGCGACTCGTGCAGGTGGGCGGCGAGCTCGCCCGCGGTCGGGTGGTCGAAGACGAGCGTCGCGGTCAGGCTGAGGCCGGTGGCCTCGTTGAGCGCGTTGCGCAGTTCGACCGCGGTCAGCGAGTCGAACCCGAGGTCCTTGAACGCGCGGTCGGCGTCGACCAGGTCGGCCGAGCCGTGGCCGAGCACCGCGGCCGCGTGCTTGACCACCAGGTCGCGCAGGTGATCGAGGCGCTTGTCCGCGGGCAGCCGGATCAGCTTGCCCAGCAGCGAATCCGCGCCCGCCTCGCGGTCGGACACCGTCCGCCGCGCCGCCGGGACGAGCCCGCGCAGCAGGTCGGGGACGCCGCCGGCGTCGCGCCACGCGGGCAGGTCGAGCTTGATCGGGACGTACAGGTCGCCCGCCGCCCCGACCGCGGCGTCGAACAGCGCCAGGCCCTCGTCGACGCCGAAGGCGCCGAGGCCGCGCTTGCCGTTCGTTTCGCCGGCCATGCCGGCCGCCGACTCCCACATGCCCCACGCCAGCGAGTGCGCCGGCTTGCCCTCGGCGCGGCGCACCGCGGCGAGCGCGTCCAGGAAGGCGTTGGCGGCGGCGTAGTTCGCCTGGCCGGGCGCGCCGAGCACGCCGGCGGCCGAGGAGAACGTGACGAACGCGGTCAGGTCGCCGGCCAGCTCGTGCAGGTGCCAGGCGGCCAGGGCCTTCGGGTCGAAGACGCCGTCGATGCGCTCCGGCGTCATCGAAGCGAGGACGCCGTCGTCGAGCACGCCGGCCGCGTGGACGACCGAGGTGATCGGGTGCTTCTTCAGCAGGGCACGGGCCTTGGCGCGGTTCGCGAGGTCGGCGGCCACGACGGTCGCCGACGCGCCCAGCTCCGCCAGCTCGGCGACCAGTTCGGCCGCACCCTCGGCGTCCGGGCCGCGGCGGCTGACGAGCACGAGGTCCTTGACACCGTGCTGCCGCACGAGGTGCTTCGCGACTACCTTGCCCAGCGCGCCGGTGCCGCCCGAGATGAGCACCGTGCCCCACTCGGGGGCTTCGCCGGCTTCGGGCGTCGCACGGGCGAGCCGCGGCACGGTCACTTCGCCGTCCACGACGCGGACCGACGTCTCGTCGGCGGTGGCGATCGCGGCCAGCTGCTCCGGCGTCGCGGTGCCTTCGACGAGCACGATCCGGCCCGGGTTCTCGACCTGTGCCGAGCGGACGAGCCCGGCGACGGCGGCGCCGGCCAGGTCGCCGTGGGTCACCACGACCAGCCGATCCGGCCCGGCCAAGCGGTCCTTGAGCTCGGACAGTGCACTGTGGACGGCCTTCTTCGCCGCGGCCGCCGTGGTCCCCGGGGCGACCTCGTACACCGCGACGTCCTCGGTGCTTCCGGGAAGCGTCGCCGGGGCCCAGTCGATCCGGTACAGGGAGTCGGTGCTCGCCGGCACCGCGCGGGCCGCGGCCAGCTGCTCCTCGCTGATCCGGCGCAGGCCCAGCGCGCCGACCCGGGCGACCGGGGCGCCCGCCGAGTCGGCCAGCCGCAGCTCGACCGTCTGGTCCCCGGTCGGGTGGACCTGCACCCGCAGCGAAGACGCGCCCGCGGCCAGCAGTTCGACGTCGGACCAGGAATAGGGCAGCGTGGTGCCCTCCCCCGCCGCGCCGCTGAGGCCGATGGCGTGCAGCGTCGCGTCGAAGACCGCCGGGTGCAGGCCGAACGCTTCGGCGCCGAGGCGCTCCTGCTCGGGCAGGGCGACTTCGGCGAAGACGTCGTCGCCGAGCCGCCAGGCCGCGCGCAGGCCCTGGAAGACCGGGCCGTACTCCATACCGGCTTCGGCCAGCAGCTCGTACATGCCCTCGATGTCGACGACCTCGGCGCCGGCCGGCGGCCACGCGCTCAGGTCGAACGTCGCTCCGGCCGTGGCGGGTTCCAGGGTGCCGTCGGCGTGCCGGGCCCAGCCGCCGGTCGCGGCGAGGTCGTCCGGTCGCGAATGGACACTGATCTTGCGGGACCCGTCGGCGGCGGGCGTGCCGATCCGCACCTGGATCCGCGCGGCGCCCTTCGCGGGCAGCACCAGCGGGGCGTGCAGGGTCAGGTCGCGGACGCGGCCGCAGCCGGCCTCGTCGCCCGCGCGGACGGCCAGCTCGACGAACGCCGTACCGGGCAACAGGATCGCGCCCCCGACGACGTGGTCGTCGAGCCACGGGTGGGTGGCCGCGGAGATCCGGCCGGACAGCACCACGCCGTCGGCGTCGGCCAGCAGCGTGGCCGCGCCGAGCAGGGGGTGGTCGACGGGGTCGAGGCCGAGCGAGGAGAGGTCGCCGGAGTCGGACGACACCTCCAGCCAGTAGCGCTGGTGCTGGAAGGCGTAGGTCGGCAGGTCCGCGCGGGTCGCGCCGCGGGCGGCGAAGTGCGCGGACCAGTCCGGCACGACGCCGCGGACGTGCAGGCCGGCCAGCGCGGTGGCGAGCGCGACGTCCTCGGGGACGTCCCGGCGCTGGGCCGCGACGGCGACGGCGGTGTCCGGGGTGGACTGCGGGACGACCGCGGTCAGCGGCGCGTCCGGGCCCAGCTCGAAGAACCGGTTGACGCCCTCGGCGGCCAGCGCGCGCACCGCGTCGGCGAACCGGACCGGCTGCCGGACGTTGCGCACCCAGTACTCGGGGTCGGTCAGCTCGGCCGAGACCTCCGCGCCGGTGACGCTGGAGACGACGGTCAGTTCGGGCTGCGTGTAGGTGAGCGTCTTCGCGACGGCGCGGAACTCGGCGAGCATCGGCTCCATCAGGCGCGAGTGGAACGCGTGCGAGACCTTCAGCCGCGTCGTCCGCCGGCCGGCTTCGACGAACTTGTCGCCGATCGCGATGACGGCGGCCTCGTCGCCGGACAGGACGACCGAGCGCGGGCCGTTGACGGCGGCGACGTCGACCGTCCCTTGTGGATCGTGGGCGGCGACCTCGTCGGGCGTCCCTTCGACGGCGACCATCGCCCCACCGCCGGGCAGGGCCTGCATCAGCCGCCCGCGGGCGGCGACGAGCTTGGCCGTGTCGGCGAGGGACAGCACACCGGCGCAGTGCGCGGCCGCGAGTTCGCCGATGGAGTGGCCGCACACGGCGTCCGGGACCAGGCCCCACGACTCGACGAGCCGGAACAGCGCGACCTCGAAGGCGAACAGCGCGGCCTGGGTGTTTCCGGTCTGCGCCAGGGCGTCGGCGTCGGTGTCGATCACTTCGCGGATCGGGCGGTCGAGGTGCTGGTCCAGCTCGGCGCAGGCTTCGGCGTACGCCTCGGCGAACCGCGGGTACGCGGCGGCCAGCTCGCGGCCCATGCCGGGCCGCTGGGAACCCTGGCCGGAGAACAGGAATCCGGCGCTCGTCTCACCCCGGGCGACGCCGGTCAGCGCGCCCGGCTCGCCGTCGGCGAACCCGCGCAGCGCGGCCAGCAGCTCCTCGCGGTCGCGGCCGACGACGGCGGCGCGGTGGTCGAGGTGCGTGCGCCCGGCGGCCAGCGTGCGGGCGACGTCGAGCGGCTCCGCCTGCGTGTCGGCGAGGTGCCCGGCGAGCCGCGCGGCCTGCGCCCGCAGCGCCTGCGGCGTCCGTCCGGAAAGGACGAACGGGATCGTGGCGGTGTCGCGCGGGGTCTCCTCGGCATCTTCCGGGTCCGGGGCTTCCTCGATGATGACGTGCGCGTTGGTGCCGCTCAGGCCGAAGCACGAAACGGCGCCGCGGCGCGGGTGGCCGTTGCGCTCCCACGACCGGCGCTCGGTGAGCAGCTCGACCTGGCCGGCGCTCCAGTCGACCTGCCGGGTCGGCTGGTCGACGTGCAGTGTCTGCGGCAGCACACCGTTGTTCAGGGACAGGACGATCTTCAGCACGCCGGCGACACCGGACGCGGCCTGCGTGTGGCCGACGTTCGACTTGACGGATCCCAGCCACAGCGGGGAGTTCTCGGGCCGGCCCTGGCCGTAGGTCGCCAGCAGTGCGCCGGCCTCGATCGGGTCGCCGAGCTTCGTCGCGGTTCCGTGCGCCTCGACGACGTCGACCTCGTCGGGGGTGACGCGGGCGTTGGCGAGCGCCTGGCGGATCACGCGCTGCTGGGCCGGACCGTTGGGCGCGGTCATGCCGTTGGACGCGCCGTCCTGGTTGATCGCGGTGCCGCGGACGATCGCGAGCACGGGGTGGCCGTTGCGGCGGGCGTCGGAAAGCTTTTCCACCAGCAGCATCCCGCAGCCCTCGGACCAGCCGGTGCCGTCGGCGGAGTCGGCGAAGGCGCGGCAGCGGGCGCTGCGGGCGAGCGTGCCGTCGAGGCTGAACTCGACGAAGGTGCGCGGCGTCGACATCACCGAGACACCGCCCGCCAGCGCGAGTGAGCACTCGCCGGAGCGCAGGGCCTGCACGGCCATGTGCAGCGCGACCAGCGACGACGAGCACGCCGTGTCGATGGTGACGGCGGGGCCTTCCAGGCCGAAGGTGTAGGCGAGCCTGCCGGAGATGACGCCGGAGGAGCCGTAGCTGCCCTGGTAGTTGTGGTACATCGTGCCGGCGAAGACGCCGGTGGGGCTGCCCTTCACCGAGTGCGGCGCGATGCCCGCGCGTTCGAAGGCCTCCCAGGAGGTTTCCAGCAGGAGCCGTTGCTGCGGGTCCATGAGCAGGGCCTCGCGCGGGCTGATGCCGAAGAGGTCGGCGTCGAAGTCCAGTGCGTCGTGCAGGAAACCGCCTTCGCGCACGTAGCTCGAACCGGGGCGCTCGCCGGCGGGGTCGTAGAGGCGTTCGAGGTCCCAGCCGCGGTTGGCGGGGAACTCGCCGATCGCGTCGACGCCTTCGTCGAGGATGCGCCAGAACTGTTCCGGGGTGGTGGCGCCGCCGGGGAACCGGCACGCCATGCCGATGATCGCGATCGGTTCCCGCGCGGCTTCGGTCAGCCGCCGGTTCTTCTCGCGCAGCCGTTCGCTCTCCTTGAGGGAGGCACGGAGCGCACCGACCAGCTTGTCTTCGGAGTTGCCCACGAGTCCTCTTTCCTTCCACGTCGCCTGCGCTGGAAAGGGGGATCGCGCACCCCCACAGCAATGCGACCGACGATACGAGCGCGCGGCGGCCGCACCCACCCCTAACGGCCCCGGTTGCGGCGGAAACCGCGCCCCTAAGCACGGGAGCGGAACCGTCCGCCGCGGCCGCGGGCCACCCCGCCAAGGTCCGCTTTAGACGGTCTTTAGGGGTTGTCGGTCGTGCCACGCGGATGTCAGATTTCCGGGAGACATTTCCGCTCGTGTTGCCGTGCGACGGCACTTCCATTCAGCACCAAGACTGGGGATCCGGTATGCACAGGAAAATTCGCAAACTGCTGGTCGTGGGAGCGCACGGCGACGACGAGACGCTCGGCGCGGGCGGCACCATCGCCCGGCTCGCCGACGAAGGCGTGTCGGTCTCGCTCTGCATCCTGACCAACGACGACGGCTCGCGGTCGCCGAACGGCGCCGGGGTCGTCAACCGCACCGCCGCGATCGAGCTGGCCGCCAAGACGCTCGGCATCGAACGCGTGCGCATCCACGAGTTCGGGGACAACCGCCTCGACACCGTCAGCCACCTCGAGCTCAACCGGATGGTGGAGAACGAGGTCCGCGACTTCGAGCCCGACACGATCCTCACCACCAGCATGTGCGACCTGAGCACCGACCACGCGCTGGTCAGCCGGGCCGCCCGGGTGGCGGGCCGGCCGGGCAAGGGCAGCGTGCAGGAGGTGCGGACCTTCGAGATCCGGTCCGCCACCGACGTCGGCGAGGCGTCCGGGCTGCCGGTCACCTTCCGCCCCAACTGCTGGCAACGCCTCGAGGACTCGCACGTCGACCGCAAGATCGAAGCCCTGCGCGCGTACGGCAAGGAACTCGAGCCGTGGCCGCACCCCCGCAGCGAGCGGGGCGTCCGCGCACTGGCCGAGTACCGCGGTTCGCAGATCTCCACCGGCCTCGCCGAAGCCTTCGAAATCGTCCGGGTCGTGCACTGACCTTCGTCCCATTCCACCGTGCAAGAGACGGGTGAACCGCAATGACGAGTACTGTCGCCGAATACGAAACCCTCGCCGAACTGAACGAGCTGACCTCGGTCGCGGTGATCGGGATGGGGTACGTCGGCCTCCCCACCGCGCTCGGCCTGCACGAGAGCGGCGTCGAGGTGATCGGCATCGACCTCTCGCAGAACCGCCTCGACGCGATCCGCTCCGGCGAGGTCGACCTGATCGAGGCCGACCACCGCCGGCTGGAGAAGGCCGTGCACCAGGAGGACTTCCGGCTCACCGCCGACTCGGCGCGGATGGCCGAGGCCGACGCCGTGCTGGTGTGCGTCCCGACCGGGCTCGACGAGTACCTGATGCCCGACCTCGGCCCGCTGGAGAGCGCCTGCGCGGCGCTCGTCAAGCACGCGCGGCCGGGCCAGACGCTGATCCTCACCTCCACCAGCTACGTCGGCACCTCCGGGCGGCTGCTGGTGAAACCGCTGGTGGCCAAGGGGTTCAGGATCGGCCGCGACATCTTCGTCGCGTCCAGCCCCGAGCGCATCGACCCCGGCAACGTGACGCACACGCAGCAGGAGACCCCGCGCGTGCTCGGCGGCGTGACGCCGACGTGCACCGCGATGGCGCAACGCGTGATCAACCTCCTGACGCCGGCGGTGCACTGCGTCAGCTCGGCCGAGGCCGCCGAGCTGACCAAGCTGTACGAGAACACCTTCCGCGCGGTGAACATCGCGCTGGCCAACGAGTTCGCGGAGATCAGCGACGGCTTCGCGATCGACCCGATCGAGGTGATCGACGCGGCGGCGAGCAAGCCGTACGGGTTCATGGCCTTCCACCCCGGCCCGGGCGTCGGCGGTCACTGCATCCCGTGCGACCCGCACTACCTGCTCTGGCAGCTGCGCGCGACGCAGCAGAACGCGCCGCTCGTCACGCAGGCCATGCACGCCATCGCCGAACGGCCGAAGCAGGTCGTCGACCGGATCAGCAGCACGTTGTCCCGCGACGGCAAGGGTTTGGGCGGCGCCCGCGTGCTGGTGGTCGGGGTCACGTACAAGCCCGGTGTCCAGGACGTCCGGTCTTCGTCCGCGTTGGACATCATCGACCTGCTGGCGGCGCGGGGCGCGAAGGTCGGTTACCACGACCCGCTCGTGCCGACCATCCGCGTCACCGGCGGGCAGCTGGACAGCGTCGCCGAGCCGGAGGGCGGCGACTGGGACGTCGCGCTGATCCACACCGTCCAGCCCGGCCACGGCTACGACTGGCTCGGGGACTGCCCGCTCGTCATCGACGCCACTTACCGTTTCGACCCCTCGCTTTTCGCGAACTGATTCTTTCGGGGGCTCCGGGTGGCGGAGCCCCCGGCCTGGGGCGGAGCCCCAGATGACACTGAGAGGACATCCGACGTGCGTTACCTCATCACCGGCGGTGCCGGCTTCATCGGCTCCCACCTGACCGAGCACCTCCTGGAGCGCGGCCACGAGGTCGTCGCGCTCGACAACCTCAGCACCGGCACGCTCGACAACCTCGCCGGCTTCCGGGACAACCCGGGCTTCCGCTTCGTGCGCGGCTCGGTCACCGACCCTTCGGCCGTCGAGGCGTGCATGGCGGGGATCGACGCGATCTTCCACCTCGCGGCCGCGGTCGGCGTCTTCACCATCCTCGACAAGACGATGGACAGCCTCCGCACCAACCTGCACGGCACCGAGACGATGCTGGACGCGGCGCTGCAGCACGACGTCCCGATCCTGGTCGCCTCGACCAGCGAGATCTACGGCAAGAACACGGCGGACGGCCTCACCGAGGACGCCGACCGGATCATCGGCTCGCCGCTGAAGAACCGCTGGTCATACGCCGAGGCGAAGGCGCTGGACGAGACGTTCGCGTACCTGTACGCGGTCGAGCACGGCCTGCGCACGGTGATCGTCCGGCCGTTCAACACGGTCGGCCCGCGCCAGACGGGCCGCTACGGCATGGTCATCCCGCGGTTCGTGAAGCAGGCCTTGGCGGGCGAGCCGATCACGGTGTTCGGCGACGGCCAGCAGACGCGCTGCTTCTGCCACGTCCACGACGTCGTGCCGGCGCTGGTGGCCCTGCTGTCCGACGAAACGGCGTACGGCAAGGTGTTCAACCTCGGCAGCACCGAGCAGACGACGATCGCCCAGCTCGCCGAGCGCGTGATCGCGGCGACGGGCTCGGCGAGCACGATCGCGAAGGTCCCGTACGAGGAGGCCTACGGCGACGGGTACGAGGACATGCAGCGCCGGATCCCGGACTGCACACGGGCGAACCAGCAGATCGGCTTCTCGCCCACGCGGACGCTGGACGACATCATCTCGGCCGTGGTCGCCGACCGCCGCGGTTCCTGATCCGGTCCCGATGTAGTGAATGACTCATTCCTGTCGCCTGGCGACAGGAATGAGTCATTCACGTCGTTTCAGCGGTGCTTCGCCGGGCCGAGCTTGCGGTACACCGTCTCCAGCAGCCCGGCCGCGTCCGCCGCCGCGATCCCCAGTTTCTCCGCGATCGCGTCGATCGCCGTCGCGTCCGCGGCCAGTTCCGCGACCTTGAGCTCGGTTTCGTTCAGCAGCACGGTCACTGCCCGCCGTCGGCGCCGTCGAACTCGCCCGCCAGCGCCGCGCGGCCGGCGACCCCCAGCTTGCGGTACACCCGCGTCAAGTGCTGCTCCACGGTGCTGACCGTGATGTACAGCGTCGCCGCGATCTGGCGGTTCGTGCGGCCGTCCACGGCCAGTTCCGCCACCCTCAGCTCCGCCTCGCTCAGCACCGACGCCGAGGCCGACGCCGCGGCTGCCTCCGGGCGTGGGACCGGCCGGGGAGCCGACGGCGGCCGGGCGCGGCCCTGGCGGGGCACGTGCACCGGCTTCACCAGGCTGCCGCCGCGTTCCGCGCGCTGGCTCAGCTGGTTGATCGTGCGCATCGTCTTCGCCAGCTCCAGCCGGTCGCCCGACGCCTTGAAGCTCTCCGCCGCCCGGTTGAGCAGCCCCGGCCGCGCCGCCGCGTCCCCGGCGAGCGCCAGGATCCGCAGGGCGAGGCCGCGGGAATACGCGTCGGCCGGGCCGGCGCCGGCCAGCTGCTGCTTGGCCAGTTCGACCGCCAGCGCCGTGTTGCCCAGGCCCAGGTTCGCTTCCGCGAGGTCGGCCTGCCACGGCAGGATCGTCGGCAGCTCCAGGTCCTGCTCGCGCAGGATCCGCCGGCACTGCTGCAGGTCGCTCACGGCCGCGAGGCCGCGGTTGGTCGCCAGGTGGAACTGGGCGCGGGCCCGCAGGTAGCGGACGCCGCCGAGGGTTCCCCAGACCGCGTCCGGCAGCGGGTGCCGCAGCACCGCCGCCGCGTCCTTGAACGCCCCGGCCGCGGTGTGCGCGATCAGCAGCGTGCCCAGCGGGTGGGCGATCGCGACGCCCCAGTTCGGCGCGTCCAGCATGCCCAGCGCCCGGGTCGCGAGCTCGACGGCGCCCGCGACGTCGCCCCGGCGCAGCCGCAGGCTCGCGAGGATCGCGTCGAGCATCGCCTTCCACGTGATCGCGCCGCGGTATTCGGCTTCCTCGCTCAGCGACGTGCACCAGCCTTCGGCGCGGTCGGCCTTGTCGTCGTGGGCCAGCGCGAGGATCGCCGTGGCGAGCGCTTCCAGCGAGGTGTCGGACAGCCGGCAGTTCTGCAGGATCCGTTCCGCGCACGCGGAAGTGGCCTCGGTGCCACCGGTCCGCCACATCGACGCCAGCGTGCTCGCCGTCTGCAGCCAGGGATCGGCCGCGTCGGCCGTCGTCGTCGAGACGCCGTAGTGCCAGTAGCCGGCCAGGACCAGCTCCGCGGAGGTGCGCGGGTCGAGCGGTTCGACGTCGTGCTCGAGCGCGGCGAACGCGTGCTCGAAGGTGTCCCGGTCGCCGAGCCACAGCGACTGCCGGGCGAGCCCGATGCGGTCGGATCGGTCCAGCGAACCGGCCTCGCGCAACGACTTCAGGTGCGGCGCCGCGGCGGCCGGGTTGACGCGCCAGGTGATCTTGGCCAGCAGCTGGGAGATGGTCTGCCGCTCCCAGGTCGCCGTCGAGACGGAGTCCGCGAGCTTCAGGCAGCGGGTGGCGAACTCGATGTCGTCGCCGAGCATCACCTGCTCCGCCGCCGCGACCAGCACGGGCAGCGCCCAGTCGGGCTGCGCCTCCCCGGCGGCGACGAGGTGCCGCGCGACGTCGGCGGGGCTCAGCCCGCGGGCGTGCTTCACCTCGGCGGCCCGCACGTGCAGCCGGACCTTCTCGGGTCCGCGCAGCCCGCCCAGCACCGCGGCGGCGGCGAGCGGCCGGAACCGGACGCCCGCGACGAGGCCCGCGTCGGCGAGCCGCCCGGTGGACGCCTCGGCCTCCAGGGGGTCGACGCCGGCGACGATGGCGACGGCCTCGGTCGTGACGTCGCTGTCCAGCACCGCGATCGCGGTCGCCACCTCACGCAGCGGCGAGCCGTAGCGGTGCAGCAGCCGTTGCACGGCTTCGGAGTACGCCGAGCCGGTGTCCGCGCTGCCGCGGTGGGCGTCGATCAGGGCCCGGACCAGCAGCGGGTTCCCGGCGCTCAGCTCGTGGATCCGTTCGGGCAGCCCGTCGCCCTGCACGAGTTCGGCGATGGCCTGGACCGACATCGGCGTCAGCTCGACGTGCCGGTGCGGCAGCGAGGTGAACGGCAGGTCGGCGTAGGACCCGTCGGCGTGGTTGAGGACCAGCAGCAGCGCGGCCGACGGGGTCCGGCGCTGCAGGCGCAGCAGGAGCCGCGCGGAGGTCTCGTCCACGTGGTGGAGGTCGTCGACGGCCACCAGCACCGCGCGTTCGCGGGCCAGCCGGTGCAGTGCGCCGCACAGCCCGGCGATCCGGTCGTCGACGCTGTCGGCGGCCGGCAGATCGGTCAGCGACGGCGGCAGCAGCGGGCTGGCCAGCAGCTGGTCGAGCACCCCGCCGTCCACGTCGCGTTCGTCGGCGGCGCCGGACGCGGTCAGCGTCACGATGCCGAGTTCCTTGGCCCGCACCACCAGCTGGTGCTGCAGGTGTGTCTTCCCGCTGGCCGGGCCTCCGCCGACCAGCACCGTTTCGCCGACGCCGGTGTCGCATTCGATCAGCAGGTCCTCGAGAAAAGCCAAGGCCCCATGCGGATTGTCTCGGCGGTTCTGCCCCCAGATCACGCCCATCGCAAGCTCCTCGAAGCAGGCGGTTGTCTTCCTGCCCTGACGACGTTCGCAGCAGGCGCCTAAGCAGGGCCAACAGCGATCTAAAGTCACCCAACGGAGTGAATCGGACACAGTTTCGCGGGGGGTGTGGTTGGTTGATCTCGGGACGCGTTTCGGATGAGGTGGGAGCCGGCCGCGTGCCGTCCGGCAGGCCCGGCGCGCGAACCGCTCGCCCGGCGAAAGGTGCGCGCCGGCGACCACCCGCCATAGGGGTTGCCACGGCGGGGAAAGCCCCGAAAACTTCGGGAACCATGACTGCCGTAAACGAACGAACGAGCCGGTGGATCCGGCGCTTCCACGCGGCCGACGCCGCCGCCGTGCGGCTCGTCTGCCTGCCGCACGCCGGGGGTTCCGCCACCGCCTACTTCGCCTTCTCGCGCGCGGCCGCCGCGGCCGCTCTCGACGCCGATGTCGTTGCCGTGCAGTACCCCGGGCGGCAGGACCGGCTCGGCGAACGGTGCTTCGACGACGTCGGGGCCATGGCCGACGCCATCGCCGATGACCTCGGGCCCTGGTTCGACCGGCCCGTCGCGCTCTTCGGCCACAGCATGGGCGCGACGCTCGGCTACGAGGTCGCGCGCCGGCTCGAGGCGCGTGGTGCCGAGCTGCTGGGGCTGTTCGCTTCCGCCTGCCGGGCGCCGTCCCAGCAGCGGATCGAGTACGTCCACCAGCGCGACGACGACGGCCTCATCGCCGCGTTGAAGGAGCTCAGCGGCACCGACAGCGCCGTGCTGGGCGACGACGAGCTGCTGCGCATGGTGCTGCCCGCGGTCCGCGGCGACTACACCGCCGTCGAGACCTACCGGCACCGGCCCGGCACCGAGCTGGCGTGCCCGATCCAGGTGCTGGTGGGCGACGACGACCCGGTCACCGAGCTCGCCGAGGCCGACGCCTGGCGCGCCCACACGACCGGTGGCTGCGGGGTCGAGGTGTACCCCGGCGGTCACTTCTACCTGAACGCCCAGCTCGACGGCGTCCTGGCGGTCGTCGCGGCCCGGCTGCGCGACTGGGGTGCCGGCGCAACCCCCTGATCCGGGCACGGGCAGGGGTGGGGAAACCCCAGCCGGTGTTCAGGTGCCGACCCCATGGTTCGGCGGGTCCCGATCCGCGAAACTGGGTACATCGAGGAAAACGACCCGCCCCCGGAGGTAGTCATGATGGCGATCCAGACCGTTCCCGGTGTCACCCAGCGGATGCTCCCCAACGGCCACCTGCGCCTGACCTGCCGCGGCACGAGCCGCCAGGTCGACTGCGAGCCCGTGGCGGCGGCGATGTGGATCGCGCTGAAGCAGCACAACGGCGACGTCGACCGCGCGAGCGCCGTCCTGGCGGCGCTGTGGGAGACCGACGTCGAGGACACCCGCTACGACATGGAGCTGCTGGCGGGTTCGCTGTGCTCGCTGGGGTTGCTCGCTGAAGTGTGACCCGCTCGGAGGCGGTGCGCGGTCAGGGTCGCCGTGCGCCGCCTTTCGTTGCGCCCAAGGCCCCTTCGGCTCGCGTCGAGCGCCCGGTCCCCGGAGTCGATCCGCGAGCCCTTCCGCCCCCGCCCACACGCCATGAACGACTCGTTCACCGCGTCCAGCGCGATGAACGACTCTTTCATGACATCCCGGCCGGCCGAGAGCGGAACCCGCGCACGAAAAGGGACCGCTTCCGGCGCCGTTGGCGGAAGCGGTCCCGATGTCCCGGCGGGGGAGGCAGCCGGGAAGCTCAGCCCTGCGACTCCAGTTCTTCGTCCAGCATCGCGAACAGCTCGTCCGCGCCCGCCTCCTCGAGCTCGCGGTCCGCCGGGGAGAACGTCGTCACCAGCTCGCGCAGCCGGGCCACCACCGATACGCGGGAAGACGCGTCCAGCGACCGCAGCTCGGCCTCCAGGTCCGTCAGCCGGACCTCCACCGCCGACGGCGGGTCGGCCAGTCCCGAGCCGAGGAACGAAGCCAGTGCCGAAGCCGACGGGTGGTCGAAGATCAACGTCGCCGGCAAGCGCTGCCCGGACACCGATTCCAGCCGGTTGCGCAGCTCGATCGCCGTCAAGGAGTCGAAGCCCAGCTCGATGAAGCCCTTGCGCGGGTCGACCGCGTCCCGGCGTTCGTGGCCCAGGACCACCGCCGCCGTGCCGCACACCAGGTCCAGCAGGGCACGCTCGCGGTCCGAAGCCGGCAGCGCCACGATCCGGGCCCACGAGTCGTCCGAAGCCTCCGCGCGACGGCGAACACCGCCGCGCACCAGGCCCCGCAGCATCGCCGGGACGCTGTGCGCGTCCGCCCGCAGACCCGACATGTCCAGCCGGACCGGCACCAGCGCCGGCTCCGACGTCCCGAAAGTGGCGTCGAACAACGAAAGCCCGTCGTCGAACGACAAGCCGAACACGCCCGAACGCGCCATCCGGATCAGGTCCGTCTCGGCCAGCTCGTTCGACATGCCGCCCTCGGACCACAGGCCCCACGCCAGCGACACCGCGTGCCGCCCGGTGGCCGCCCGGTGGTGGGCCAGCGCGTCCAGGAAGACGTTCGCCGCCGAGTAGTTCGCCTGGCCGGCCGCGCCGAGCGTGCCGCCCGCCGACGAGTACAGGACGAACGGGATGTCCAGGTCCGCGGTCAGCGAATGCAGGTTCCACGCCGCGTCGACCTTCGGCCGCAGCACCGCGTCCATCCGCTCCGGCGTCAGCGCCAGCAGGACGCCGTCGTCGACGACACCGGCCGTGTGCACGACCGCCGACAGCTCGACCCCGGCCAGCAGCTCGGCCGCGGCGTCCCGGTCGGCGAGGTCGCATGCCTCCAGGGACACCGCCGCTCCCAAGGAAGTCAGCGACGAAACCAGCTCTTCGGCCCCCGGCGCCGCGGCGCCGCGACGGCTCGTCAGCAGCAAGCTCTTGACGCCGTGGTCGGTCACCAGGTGCCGGGCGATCAGCTGCCCGAGCACGCCGGTGCCGCCGGTGACCAGCACCGTTCCGTCCGGGTCCAGGGCAACCTCGTCAACGGAAGGCACGAACTTCGCCAGCCGGTGCACCAGCACCGCGCCGTCGCGCACCGCGACCCCGGGCTCGTCGGCGTACATCGCGCCGAGCACCGCGTCCAGGGGCAGTTCGCCACCGTCGACGTCCACGACCATGAACCGGTCGGGGTACTCGAGCTGCGCCGTCCGGATCACCCCCCACAAAGCGGCGTGCGTCAGGTCCTCGACGCCCTCGTCGGGACGCGTCCCGATCGCCCGCTGGGCCACGACGACCAGCCGCGACGACCCCAAGGTCTCCGCGCCGACCCAAGCCTGGGCCAGCGCCAGCAACCGGTGCGTGGCTTCACGAGCCGCGGCAGGCGACGCGGTCGTGGGCGCCACGAACGGCGCGTACACCACATCGGGAGAAACGCCGTCGGCGACCAGAGTCGGAAGGTCCACATAGGACTTACCCGGCAGCCCGAACCCGGACCCGAGCACCGCGGACGAGACGCCCGAAACCGCGTCACCCGTGAACGGCTGCCACTCGACGCGGAAGAGCGAGTCGTCCACCGCCGAGCGCGTGGCGCGGAACGCGTCGGCCGCGATCGGCCGCAGCGACAGCGATTCGACACTCAGCACCGGCGCGCCGGCGGCGTCCGTCGCGGTCATCGACACGGTGTTCTCGACGTCCGACGAGATCAGCACCCGCAGCTCGGAGGCGCCCGCCGCGTGCAGCGACACGCCCGACCAAGCGAACGGCAGCACCGGCTTGTCCTCGGTCGGCCCGGCGAGGCCGATCGTGTGCAGCGCCGCGTCGAGCAACGCGGGATGGAGGCCGAACGCCGAAGCGTCGGTGTCCTCCGGCAGCGCCACCTCGGCGGCGAGCCGGTCGCCCGCCTGCCACACGCGGCGCAGCCCGGCGAACACCGGGCCGTAGTCGAAGCCCTGCGCGGCCAGCTCGTCGTAGCGGGCGGTCACGTCGATCTCGGTCGCCCCGGCGGGCAGCCACTCGGCCCCCACCGCCGGAGTGGAGACAGCGGCGGACAGCCGGCCGCTGCCGTGCTGCACCCACTCGGAGGCGTCCTCAGCCTGCGAATAGATCGCCAGAGAGCGCTGCTCCGATTCGAGAGCACCGACGACGACCTGCAGCCGGACCGCTCCCTCGGCGGGCACGATCAGCGGCGCGGCCAGGGTCAGCTCGTCGAGCCGTCCGCAGCCGACCTCGTCGCCGGCGCGGATCGCCAGCTCGACGAACGCCGTGCCGGGGAACAGCATCGAGCCCTGCACGACGTGGTCCGCCAGCCACGGCTGCGTGGCAGCCGACAGCCGGCCGGTCAGCACGGCACCGCCCGAATCGGCCGCGACGACGACGGCACCCAGCAGCGGGTGCTCGGCGTCGCGCTGCCCGACCTCGGCGACGCCGCGGACGCGGGCGCCGGTCGGGTTCTCCAGCCAGTAGCGCTTGCGCTGAAACGCGTAGGTAGGCAGTTCGACCGGCGCGCCGCCGGCGTAGAACGCCGGGAAGTCCACAGTGGACCCGGCGACGAACAGCGCGGCCACCGCGGCGGCCGCCGACTCGCCTTCGGGCCGGTCCTTGCGCAGCACCGGGACGAACGCCGCCCGGTCGTCCGCGCCCAGGCACGTCTGGCCCATCGCGGTGAGCACCGCCGACGGCCCGACCTCGACGAACGTCGTGACACCAGCGTCGAGCAGCGTGCGGATGCCGTCGGCGAACCGGACGGCGTCGCGCACCTGGCTCACCCAGTACTCCGGGGAGGTGAGGTCGGCGTCCGGCGAAACGGTCGACACGATCGGGATCGACGGCTCGGAGTAGGTCAGATTGCGGGCGATGAAGGCGAAGTCGGCCAGCATCGGCTCCATCAGAGCCGAGTGGAACGCGTGCGACACCTTCAGCCGCGAAGTCTTCTCGAACTTCGAGGCGACCGCGAGGACCGCCTCCTCGTCACCGGACAGCACGACCGACGCCGGCCCGTTGACGGCGGCGATCGACACGCCGTCGGTCAGCAACGGCAGCACGTCCGCCTCGGCCGCCGCCACGGCGACCATCGCGCCGCCGGTGGGCAGCGCCTGCATCAGCCGCGCCCGAGCTGTCACCAGCGTGCAGGCGTCTTCGAGCGAGAGCACTCCGGCGACGTGCGCCGCGGCCAGCTCGCCGATCGAGTGGCCCAGCAGATAGTCCGGCGTGACGCCCCACGACTCGAGCAGCCGGAACACCGCGACCTCGACGGCGAACAACGCGGGCTGGGTGTACCCGGTGTCGTCGGAGCCCAGCACGGTTCGCAGTGGCACGTCGAGGTGCTTGTCCAGCTCGGCGGCGACGATGTCGAAAGCCTCGCCGAACGCGGGGTACGCCGCCGCCAGCTCCACGCCCATCCCGGCGCGCTGCGCGCCTTGACCGGTGAACAGGAACGCCGTGCGCCCGGGGGAAGCCACCCCCTCGACTACGCCGGCGGGGGTGCGGCCGGCCGCGTACTCGGTCAGCGCGCGGATCGCGGCGACCCGGTCGGCGGCCACGACGCCGGCGCGGTGCTCGGCCTGGGTCCGGGTGGTCGCCAGCGAGAACCCGACGTCCACAGTGGACGCGTCGCCGACGGAGGAAGCGAGCTTGCCCGCCTGTGCCCGCAGCGCTTCCGGGTCGTTGGCGGACAGCAGCCAGGTCACCGGCCCGTCGGCCGAAGAGTGCGCCACCGGGTCGCCCTGCTCGACGATCACGTGCGCGTTGGTCCCGCTGATCCCGAACGACGACACGCCGGCGCGGCGCGGCCGCCCGGTCTCCGGCCACGTCTTCGGCTCGCTGAGCAGCGAAACGGTGTCCGTCCATTCGACGTGCGGCGAGGGCTCGTCGGCGTGCAGAGTGCGCGGGAGGACGCCGCGCCGCAGCGCCTCCACCATCTTGATCACGCCACCGACGCCGGCGGCCGCCTGCGTGTGGCCGACGTTCGACTTGAACGACCCGACGTGCAGCGGCTTCTCGGCCGTGGCCGCCTTGCCGTAGGTGGCGATCAGCGCCTGCGCCTCGATGGGGTCACCCAGCTTGGTGCCGGTGCCGTGCGCTTCGACGGCGTCCACATCGGACAGCTTCAGCCCGGCGTCGGCCAGTGCCGCGCGGATCACCCGCTGCTGCGCGGGTCCGTTCGGGACGGTGATGCCGCTGGACGCGCCGTCGGAGTTGACCGCGCTGCCACGCAGCACCGCGAGGACGTGGTGGCCGTTGCGACGCGCGTCGGAAAGCTTCTCCAGCAACAGCATTCCGGCGCCCTCGGAGCATCCGACGCCGTCGGCGCCACTGCCGAAGGCCTTGCACCGGCCGTCCGGCGCGAGGCCCTGCTGCTCGCTGAAGTAGACGAACATGTCCGGCGTCACCATGACCGTGACGCCGCCGGCCAAGGCCAGCGAGCACTCGCCGCGGCGCAGCGCCTGGGCCGCCCAGTGCAGGGCGACCAGCGACGACGAGCACGCCGTGTCGACCGACACCGACGGGCCTTCCAGCCCGAGGGTGTAGGAGATGCGGCCGGAGATGAGACTGCCGTCGCTGCTGCCGGCGCCGTAGTCGTGGTACATCACGCCGGCGAAGACGCCGGTCTTGCTGCCCCGCAACGTCGACGGCACGATCCCGGCGCGTTCCACGGCCTCCCACGCGGTTTCCAGCACGATCCGCTGCTGCGGGTCGAGCGTGCGGGCCTCCCGCGGGGAGATGCCGAAGAACTCCGGCTCGAAGTCGGCGGCGTCGTAGAGGAAGCCGCCTTCCTTCGAGTACGTCGTGCCGGGCCGGCCGGAGGGGTCGAAGAGCGCCGCTGTGTCCCAGCCGCGGTCCTCGGGGAACTCGCCGACGGCGTCGGTGCCGCCGGCGACGAGGTCCCAGAGCTGCGCCGGCGTGGTGACCCCGCCGGGGTACCGGCAGCCCATCCCGATGATGGCGATCGGCTCGCTCATCGCCGCGGTGAGCTTCTGGTTGTCCGCCTTGAGCCGCTCGTTGTCCATCATGGACTGGCGCAGCGCGGCGACGATCTGCTCGGTGGACGGCTGGCTCACTGGGACTCCTCGGTTTCGGTGCCCGCCATCGCGGACTTGACCAGGTCGGCCAAGTCCATGCCGGCGATGGCGGCCACTTCGTCGGTTCCGTTGGCCGCTGTTGGCACCCCGCCGACAACGGCACTTTCACGTGAAAGTGCGGCTTCGGGCTCGCCGAGCTCCGGCAGCAGCTCGGCCAGCAGGAACCGGGTCAGCGGCAGCGGGCTCGGGTAGTCGAAGATCAGCGTCGCCGGCAGGCGCAGCCCGCAGGCGGCCCCGAGCCGGTTGCGCAGTTCGAGCGCGGCCAGCGAGTCGATGCCGAGGTCGGTGAAGCCCTTCTCGACGCCGACCGCCGAAGCGTCGTCGTAGCCGAGGACGGCCGCCGCGTTCTCGCAAACCAGGTGCAGCAACGCGGTTTCCCGCTCGTCGGCCGACATCCCGGTCAGCTTGTCCGCGAAGCCCGCCGCGGGCGCCGCCGTCGCCGGGCCCGCCGCCGCGGCGGCCCGCCGCGGAGCGGCCGTGACCAGGCCGCGCAGGAGCGGTGCGATCCGGTCGGCTTCCTTCAGGTCGGCCAGTTTCACCGGCACCAGGGTCGGCTCACCGGCCGCCAGTGCGGCGTCGAAGAGCGCGAGACCGTCGGTGACGGCCAGCTCCGCGACCCCGTACCGGGCGACGTGGGTCAGGTCGACGGCGTCGCCGCTGCCCTCCCACGGCCCCCAGGCCAGCGACGTCGCCGGGAGGCCCAGCGCCGCGCGGTGCTCGGCCAGCGCGTCGAGGAAGACGTTGCCCGCCGCGTAGTTCGCCTGTCCGGCGGCGAGCAGCAGGCCGCCCGCCGAGGAGTAGAGGACGAACGCCTTGAGGTCCAGCGACGCGGTCAGCTCGTGCAGGTGCCAGGCGGCGTCGACCTTGGGCCGCAGGACATTCGTGACCTGCGGAGGGGTGAGCGCGGTCAGCACCGCGCTGTCCATCTGCCCGGCGGCGTGCACGACGGCGGTGAGGTCGGGCAGCGACCCGATCAGCTTGGCCAGTTCGTCCCGGTCGGTGACGTCGCAGGCCGCGACGGTCACCGAAGCACCCAGCTCGTCGACCAGCTCGCGAGCACCCGGTGCGTCGAGACCCCGACGGCTGGTGAGCACCAGTTTCCGAGCACCGCGGGCGACGAGGTGCCGGGCCAGGTGGCCGCCGAGCAGGCCGGCGCCACCGGTGATCAGCACCGTGCCGTCCGCGTCCCACTCGACCGGGTCGCCGACCGTGGTGACCTTGGCCAGCCGCGGCACGCGCACTTCACCGACCCGGACGATCGCTTCCGGCTCGCCGGAGGCGACCACCGCGGGCAGGGCTCGCAGCGACTGCGGCAGGTCGTCGACGTCGACCACCTGGACCCGGCCGGGGTTCTCCGCCTGCGCGGCCCGCACCAGGCCCCAGACCGGCGCCTGGGCGAGGTCCGGGGTGCCCGCCACGGCGCCCCGCGTGACGACCAGGAGCTTGCCGTCGGACGGGCCGTCGAGCCAAGACCGCAACTGCGCCAAGGTGTTCTGGACGGTCGCGTGGACCCGGGTGGGCACGTCTCCGTCGGCGGACACCACCGGCAGGACCAGCACATCGGCGGCCACCGGCTCGTCGTGCGTCGGGACGCCGAGGCCGAGGTCGTCGGCGCCGAGCACGGCCCAGCCCTCGAGGGACTTGACCAGGCGGACACCCGCCGCGGGCTGCCAGTCGATCCGGTGGAGTGAGTCGGGCACCTTGGCGCCCAGCTGGCCTTCCGACACCGGCCGCGTCACCAGCGACTCGATCCACGCGACCGGCGTACCGGCCGCGTCGGCGAGGGCCAGCGAAGCGTCCTTGCCCTCCTTGCGGACCCGCACCCGCAGCGTCGTGGCGCCGGAGGCGTGCAGCGAAACCTGGTTCCAGGCGAACGGGATCGTCGTCTCGGTCAGCGCCTTCGGCCCACCCGGAACGAGGAAGTCCGTCGCGCCCAGCGCCGAGTCCAGCAGACCCGGGTGGAGCCCGAAGTCACTCGCCGCGGTGCCCTCGGGCAGCGCCACCTCGGCGAACACCTCACCCTCGCGCAGCCAGACCGCGCGCAGGTTGCGGAACACCGGGCCGTAGCCGAAGCCGAGGCCCGCCAGGTCGTCGTACAGCCCGGTGAGGTCGACGGCTTCGGCGCCCTCGGGCGGCCACGCCGTCAGGTCGAACTCCGCCGGCTGGGCACCCGTGGCGAGCGTGCCGGCCGCGTGCTGCGTCCACCCGCTCTCGATACGGGAATGCACCGACAGGTCGCGACGGCCGTCCGCACCGGGAGCGCCGACGACGACGCGGAGGTCGACGCCACCCTCCTCGGGCAGCAGCAGTGGCGCCTGCTGGGTCAGCTCCTCCAGGAGGTCGCAGTCGACCTGGTCCCCGGCGTGCAGGGCCAGCTCGACGTACGCCGTGCCCGGCAGCATCGTCCGGCCCAGCACCACGTGGTCGGCCAGCCAGGTCTGCTTGTCGACCGCGAGCCGGCCGGTGAGGACCGCGCCGCCGTCGGGCAGCTCCACCAGCGCGCCCAGCAACGGGTGCGCGGCCGACTTGGCGCCGAGCGAGCCGACGTCGCCCGCGGGCTTCGTCGCGTTGAGCCAATACTCCTTGTTCTGGAACGCGTAGGTCGGCAGGTCCACAGTGGACGCACCGCGACCGGCGAACAGGGCCCGCCAGTCGATCTTGGCGCCTCGCGAGTAGACCGTGCCCAATGCGGTGAACAGCGTCTGCACCTCGTCGCGGCCCCGGCGCAGGGCGGGCACGCCCACGACGCGGTCGGGCCGGTCGGCGACGGAGGTGTCGCACTCGCGGGCCATGCCGGTCAGGACGGCGTCCGGGCCCAGCTCGACGAACCGGGTGACGCCGGCCGAGAGCAGCGTGCCGACGCCGTCGGCGAAGCGCACGGCCTCCCGGACGTGGTTCACCCAGTACTCCGGCGAGCAGAGCTGCTCGGCGGTGGCGATCCGGCCGGTCACGTTGGAGACGACCGGGATGCCCGGGGCGTGGTAGGTCAGCTTCTCCGCCACCACGGCGAAGTCGGCCAGCATCGGCTCCATCAGCGCGGAGTGGAAGGCGTGCGAGACGACCAGCTGCTTCACGCGCCGGCCGGCCTCCTTGAAGACCGCCATCGCGGCCTTCACCGCGTCCTCGGGACCGGAGATGACCACCGACCGCGGGCCGTTGACCGCCGCGACGTCGACCCCGGCCGGGAGCGCGGCGCGCACCTCGTCCTCGGTGGCCGCGATCGCCGCCATCGCTCCCCCGGCGGGAAGCGCCTGCATCAGCCGGCCGCGAGCCGCGACCAGGGCGCAGGCGTCGGCCAGCGAGAGGACTCCGGCGACATGCGCCGCGGCCAGCTCGCCGATCGAGTGCCCGGCGACGTAGTCGGGCGTGAGGCCCCACGACTCGACCAGGCGGTAGAGCGCGACCTCGATCGCGAACAGCGCGCACTGCGTGTACGCCGTCTGGTTCAGCAGTTCGTTGCCTTCCCAGATGACGTCCTTGAGCGGGACCTCGGTGTCGAAGAGGCCGCAGGCCTCGTCGAACGCGCCGGCGAAGACCGGGAAGGCCTCGTACAGCTCGCGGCCCATGCCCGGCTGCTGGGCGCCCTGGCCGGTGAAGAGGAACGCGGTCAGGTCGGCCGCGCTGGTCGTGCCGGTCACCGTGCCCGCCGGGGTCCCGCCGGTGGCGAGCCCGTCGAGGGCCTTCAACGCGGCGTCGCGGTTGCCCGCCAAGACCACCGAACGGTGGTCGAGCGCGGCCCGGCCGGTCGCCAGTGAGTAGCCGACGTCGGTCAGGTCCAGCTCCGGGTTCGACCGGATCCACGCCGCCAGTCGGGCCGCCTGGTCGGCGAGCGCCGCGGCCGTGGTCCCGGCGATCGGCAGCGGCACCGTCGGCAGCGCCGGCGCGGTCCGCCGCGGACGTTCCACAGTGGACGGCGGAGCCTCTTCGATGATGATGTGCGCGTTCGTCCCGCTGATGCCGAAGGACGAGACACCCGCGCGGCGCGGGCGGCCGTTCGGCAGCCACGGCCGGGCCTCGCTCAGCAGCTCGATGTCGCCGGTGGTCCAGTCGACGACCGGGGACGGCGCGTCGATGTGCAGCGACTTCGGCAGCATGTTGTGCCGCAGGGCCTGGACGACCTTGATCACGCCCGCCGCGCCGCCGGAAGCCTGCGCGTGGCCGATGTTGGACTTCACCGAGCCCAGGTACAGCGGCCGCCCGTCCGGCCGGTCCTGGCCGTAGGTGGCCAGCAGCGCCTGCGCCTCGATCGGGTCACCCAGCTTGGTGCCCGAACCGTGCGCCTCGACGGCGTCCACTTCGGACGGAGTCAGGCCGCCCGCCGCGAGGGCCGCGTGGATGACGCGTTCCTGCGACGGCCCGTTCGGCGCGGTGAGGCCGTTCGACGCGCCGTCCTGGTTGACGGCGCTGGAGCGGACCACCGCGAGGACCTCGTGCCCGTTGCGCTGGGCGTCGGACAGCCGCTCCAGCAGGAGCAGGCCCGCGCCTTCGGCCCAGCCGACGCCGTCGGAGGCCGCGGAGAACGACTTCGACCGGCCGTTGGGCGAGAGCACGCCCTGACGGCTGGAGTCGACGAACAGGTCCGGCTGCGAAAGCAGCGTGACGCCGCCCGCGAGCGCCAGCCCGCACTCCCCCGCCCGCAGCGCCTGCACCGCGAGGTGCAGCGTGACCAGCGAAGACGAGCACGCGGTGTCGACCGTCATGCACGGGCCTTCCAGCCCCAGCAGGTAGGAGATGCGGCCGGAGACGACCGCGCCCGAGCTGCCGTTGGGGATGTAGGCGGCGACGTCGAGCGGTGCGCCGGGGACGCGGCTGCCGTAGTCGTCGTACATGGCGCCGGTGAAGACGCCGGTCATGCTGCCGCGCAGCGCGGTCGGGTCGATGCCGGCCCGCTCGATGGCCTCCCACGCCGTCTCCAGCAGAAGCCGCTGCTGCGGGTCCATGGCCAGCGCCTCGCGCGGGCCGATGCCGAAGAACGCCGGGTCGAACAAGGTGCCTTCGTGGAGGAAGCCGCCTTCGCGGGCGTAGGTCTTGCCCCGCTTGCCGCGCTCGGGGTCGTAGATGCTGTCGATGTCCCAGCCGCGGTTGGCCGGGAACTCCGACACGGCGTCGACCTCGTCGACGAGCAGCTGCCAGAGGTCCTCCGGCGACCGGACGCCACCGGGGTACCGGCAGGCCATGCCGACGATCGCGATCGGTTCCTGCATCGACGCGTTCGTCCGGGTCGTCGTGGCCGGGACCTTCGCGACCGCGCCGAGGAGCTTGCCCTTGACGAAGTCCGCCACCGCCTTGGCGGTCGGGTGGTCGAAGATCAGCGTCGCCGGCAGGGTCAGGCCGGTCGCGGTGCCGAGCAGGTTGCGCAGCTCGACCGCGGCGAGCGAGTCGAAGCCGAGCTCCTTGAACGCCCGTGCGCCGTCCACTTCGGACTTGTCGGCGTAGCCGAGCACGGTGGCCACCTGCGTGCGGACGATGTCCAGCAGCACGCGGTCGCGCTCGTTGTCGGCCAGCGCGGCCAGTTCCGCGGCCAGTGCGTTGTCGGCCGCCTTCGCCGCCTTGGCGGTCCGGCGAGCCTTCGGCGGGACGAACCCGCGCAGCAACGCGGGCAGGTCGTCGGTGCGGGCCCGCAGGGCCGCGACGTCGACCCGCAGCGGGGCGATCACGGCGTCGGCGGTGGCGGTCGCCGCGTCGAACAGCGCGAGCCCCTGCTCCGCGGTGACCGCGGGCAGGCCGAGCCGCGCCATCCGGGCGAGGTCCGCCTCGGCCAGCTCGCCGCCGAGGCCGGTGTTCTCGGCCCACAGCCCCCACGCGAGCGCCGTCGCCGGCTGACCGGCGGCCTGGCGGTGCGCGGCGAGGCCGTCGAGGAACGCGTTGGCGGCGGCGTAGTTCGCCTGGCCCGCGGGCAGCACCTGGCCGCCGGCGGAGGAGAACATCACGAACGCGGCCAGGTCGTGGGTCAGTTCGTGCAGGTGCCAGGCGGCGTCGACCTTGGCCCGCAGGACCGCGTCGAGCCGGTCGGCGGTCAGCGAGTCGAAGACGCCGCTGTCGGCGGTACCGGCCGCGTGCACCACGGCGGTGAGGTCGTCGATCGCGCCGAGGACGTTCTCGACCTGGGCGCGCTCGGTGACGTCGCACGCGGCGACCCGCACCCGGGCCCCGAGGTCGGTGAGGTCCTCGACGAGCTGCTCGGCGCCCGGCGCGCCGAGCCCGCGGCGGCTGGTGAGCACCAGGGAGGTGACGCCGTGCTCGGCCACCAGGTAGCGGGCCAGCAGGCTGCCCAGCCCGCCGGTGCCGCCGGTGATCAGCACGGTGCCAGTACCCCACGGGGAAGCGTCGCCGGCCTCGGTCTTGACGTACCGCGGCACGACGACCACGCCGTCGCGAATCGCGGCCTCCGGCTCCCCGGAGGCGACGACCGCCGCGATGGTCCCCGCTGTCGCATCGGCATCGGCGTCGACCACGAACACCCGGCCCGGGTGCTCCGCCTGCGCCCCGCGCGCCAGGCCCCACAACAGGCCCTGCGTGACGTCCACAGCAGACTCCCCGGCCGGGACCGCGTCCTGCGTCACGACCGCCAGCTTCGTGGCGGCGAACCGCGAGTCGGCCAGCCAGGCCTGGAGTTCGGCGAGCAGCCAGGCGGCGTTCGCCCGGGCCGTCTCCGGGACGTCGCCGGTGCGCTCGGGCACGCTCAGCGTGAGCACGCCCGGCACCGGCTCGCCGCGGTCGACGGCGCCGAGCAGGTCGGCGAAGTCGGCGTAGGTGGCGGCCACCCCGACCCGGCCGCGGCCCACGGCCACGACCTCCGCGTCGGACTGCGGCACGGACACCGGCTGCCAGGCGATCTTCAGCAGCGATCCGTCCACTTCGGACGAGGCGGTCAGCTCTCGGCGGACCGGACGGGAGACCAGCGAGTCGATGGTCGCGACCGGACGCCCTTCGCTGTCGGCCACCTCGATGGCCGACACCTCGTCGCCGTTCAGCCGCTCGATCCGCACCCGCAGCACCGAAGCGCCGGCGGCGTGCAGCGTGACGCCGTTCCAGACGAAGGGCAGCAGCGTCGCGCCGCCCGGGTCGCCCAGGAGGTCGGCGTGCATCGCGATGTCGAGCAACGCCGGGTGCAGGCCGTACCGGCTCGCCGTCGACGCCGCCGGTTCCGGCAGCGCGACCTCGGCGAACACCTCGGTGCCCCGCTTCCAGGCGGCCTTGAGGCCCTGGAACGACGGGCCGTAGCCGTACCCGCGCTCTTCGAGCAGGTCGTAGGCACCCTCGACCACGATGGGGGTCGCCCCGGCGGGCGGCCATTCGGTGAGCCCGGCGGGCTCGGGCCGCGGTGCCGCGGACAGCGTGCCGATCGCGTGCTGCGTCCACTCGTCGCCGTCGACCGGCCGGGAGAAGACCGTGATCGGGCGGCGGTCGCCGTCGGCGGGGCCGACCACGACCTGCAGCGCGACAGCGCCGTCCGGCGGCAGGACGAGCGGCGCCTGCAGCGTCAGCTCTTCGACCGTCGAGTGCGCGACCTGGTCGCCCGCCGCGATGGCGAGCTCGACGAACCCGGTGCCGGGCACCAGGATCGCGCCCTTGACGACGTGGTCGGCCACCCACGGCACCGACCCGGCCGACAGCCGGCCGGTGAGCACCGTGGTGTCCGAACCGGACAGCGGCACGACCGCGCCGAGCATCGGGTGCGGCAGCGGCTGCTGGCCGACGGCCGTCACGTCCCCGGACGGGGTCGCGTCGAGCCAGTAGCGCTTGTGCTGGAAGGCGTACGTCGGCAGGTCGAGCCGGATCGGGCCGTCGCCGAGCACCTTGCCCAGGCCGGCGGCACCACGGGCGTGGAGCCGGCCGAGCGCGGCCAGCGCGGTGCGGACCTCGTCGCGGTCGCGACGGCCGAACGGGACGAACGCGGCGTCCGGGTCGATCTGGCGGCCGAGCGCGGTCAGCACGCTGTCCGGCCCCAGCTCGAGGAACGTCCGCACGCCGTCGGCGGCCAGCGCGGCCACCGCGTCCCCGAAGCGGACGGCTTCGCGGACGTGCGTGACCCAGTACTCGGGCGAGGTCAGGTCCGCGTCCGGCGAGACCGTGGAGAAGATCGGGATCTTCGGCTCGTGGAACGTCAGCCCGGCGGCGATCTCGCGGAACTCGTCGAGCATCGGCGTCATCAGCGGCGAGTGGAACGCGTGGCTGACGCGCAGCCGCCGCGTCCGGACGTCGGTGGCGCGCTCGATGCGGGACACGACGTCGGCGGTGCCGGAGATGACGACCGACGCGGGGCCGTTGACGGCGGCGATGCTGACGTCGTCCTCGTGCCCGCGGATCAGCTCCCGCGCGGCCTCTTCGGTGGTGACCAGGGAGACCATCGCGCCCGGCGGCGTGCTCAGCGCCCCCATCAGGCGGCCGCGGGCCGCGACCAGTTTCGCCGCGTCGGCAAGGGAAAGCACCCCGGCGACGTGCGCCGCGGCCAGCTCGCCGATCGAGTGGCCGGCGAGGGCGTCGGGGACGATCCCCCACGACTCGGCGAGCCGGAAGAGCGCGACCTCGACCGCGAACAACGCGGTCTGCGTGTACTGCGTCTGGTCCAGGAGGCCGCGGTCGGCGAGCGCGGTCGTGCCGAAGACGACGTCGCGCAGCGGGATGTCCAGCAGCGGGTCGATCGCGGCGCAGACGGCGTCGAAGGCGTCGGCGAAGACCGGGTAGGCCGCCGACAGCTCGGCGCCCATCCCCACCCGCTGCGCACCCTGCCCGGAGAACAGGAACGCCAGCTTGCCTTCGGTGACGGCCTCGCTGCCCTGCTCGCCGGCGGCCACTGCGTCGAGGCCGGCGGCCAGCTCGGCCGTGGTCTCGGCGACGACCACCGCGCGGTGCTCCAGCGCGGCGCGGGTCGAAACGAGTGACCGCGCCAGCTCGGCGACGCGCACGTCGTCGTGGTCGGCGAGGTACTCGCGCAGGCGGGCGGCCTGGCCGCGCACGGCGGCCGCGGACCGGCCGGACAGCGCGACCGGCACGACGGCCTCGGGCTGCGGTTCGGCGGGCTGCTCGGTGCCAACCGGGGCCTGCTCGATGATCACGTGGGCGTTGGTGCCGCTGATGCCGAACGACGAGACCGCCGCGCGGCGCGGGTGCCCGTTGGGCGACCAGTCCTGCGCCTCGGTGAGCAGGCGTACCGCACCGGTGTCCCAATCGACCACAGTGGACGGACGGTCGACGTGCAGGGTCCGCGGCAGCTGCTCGTTGCGCAGCGCCATGACCATCTTGATGATGCCGGCGACGCCGGCCGCGGCCTGGGTGTGGCCGATGTTGGACTTGATCGAGCCCAGCCACAGGGGCTGGTCCTCGGCCCGGTCCTGCCCGTAGGTCGCCAGCAGCGCCTGCGCCTCGATCGGGTCGCCCAGCGTGGTGCCGGTGCCGTGGCCCTCGACGGCGTCCACTTCGGACGGCTGGAGACCCGCGTCGGCCAGTGCCTTCGCGATCACGCGCTGCTGCGACGGGCCGTTCGGGGCGGTGAGGCCGTTGGACGCGCCGTCGTGGTTGACCGCGGAACCCTTGAGCAGCGCGAGGACCGGGTGGCCGTTGCGCTGGGCGTCCGAGAGCCGCTCGACGAGCAGCATGCCCGCGCCCTCGCCCCAGCCGGTGCCGTCGGCCGCGTCGGCGAACGAGCGGCAGCGGCCGTCGGCGGACAGGCCGCGCTGGCGGCTGAAGTCGACGAACGTGTCCGGAGTGGACATCACGGTGACACCACCGGCCAGGGCCAGCGTGCACTCGCCGCGGCGCAGCGCCTGGACCGCCCAGTGCAGGGCGACCAGCGAAGACGAGCAAGCCGTGTCGACGGTGACCGTCGGGCCCTCCAGGCCGAGCGCGTAGGACACGCGACCGGAGACGACGCTGGCGAGGCTGCCATTGCCGAGGTAGCCCGCGATGTCGTCGGACACCGTGCCGAGGCGGGTGCCCCAGTCGTGGTACATGACACCGGCGAACACGCCGGTCGCGCTGCCGCGCAGCGAAACCGGGTCGATGCCGGCCCGTTCGAACGCCTCCCAGGACACTTCCAGCAGCAGCCGCTGCTGCGGGTCCATCGCGGCCGCCTCGCGCGGGCTGATCTCGAAGAAGTCGGCGTCGAACTCGGCGGCGTCGTGCAGGAACGCGCCGTGCTTGACGTAGGAGTGGCCGGGCTTGCCGGGCTCGGGGTCGTAGAGCGAGTCGACGTTCCAGCCGCGGTCGGCCGGGAACGGCGTGAGCGCCTCCTGCCCGCCCGCGACGAGCCGCCACAGGTCTTCCGGTGTCGCGACGCCGCCGGGGTAGCGGCAGGCGATGCCGACGATGGCGATCGGCTCCTCCGGGTCGGCCGTGGTCACCGGCGCGACCGGCTTGACCGGGGCCAGGCCGCCGAGCCGCGTGACGAGGTACTCGGCCAGCGCGCGCGGGGTCGGGTGGTCGAAGACGAGCGTGGCGGGCAGCCGCATGCCGGTGACGGAGTCGAGGATGTTGCGCAGCTCGACCGCGGCGAGCGAGTCGAAGCCGATCTCGCCGAACGGGCGGGCCGGGCTGATCGCGCTCGGGCCGTCGTGGCCGAGCACCGCCGCGACGTGCGTGCGGACCAGGTCGAGCATCGCGCGGTCGCGGTCGGCCTCCGACAGCGAGGCGAACCGCTCGGCGAACTGCCGCTCCGGCGTCAGCTCGCCCGCGGCCGCGGCGATGCGGCGCCGGTTCGCCGGGACGAGGCCGCGCAGCAGCGCCGGGACGTCGTCGCGGTTGCCCAGGGCGGCGCGGTCGACGCGGGTCGGCACGACATTGGCCGTCCCCGAAGCGATCGCGGCGTCCAGCGCGGCCAGGCTTTCGGCCGCGGTCAGCGGGGCGAGGCCCAGCCGGCCGATCCGGCTCAGGTCCTTTTCGGACAGTCCGGCGCTCATGCCGAGCGCGGCGCCGTCGTCGGTCCACAGCCCCCAGGCGAGCGACGTCGCCGGCAGGCCCTGCTCACGCCGGTGCTCGGCGAGCGCGTCGAGGAAGGTGTTGCCCGCGGCGTAGTTCGCCTGGCCCGCACCGTCGACCAGGCCGGCCGAGGAGGAGAACAGGACGAACGCGGCCAGGTCCGACGTCAGCTCGTGCAGGGCCCAGGCGGCGTCGACCTTCGGCGCGAGGACGGTGTCGAGCCGCTCTTCGGTGAGCGAGGCGAGCAAGGCGTCGTCGAGGACACCGGCGGTGTGGACGACGGCGGTGAGCGGCCGCTCGATCTTCTTCAGCGCGGCCGACAGCGACCGCTTCTTCGTGACGTCGCAGGCGATGACCTGCACCGTCGCGTTCGCCTCCAGTTCAGCGACCAGCTCGGCCGCGCCCGGGGCGTCGCTTCCGCGGCGGCTGAGCAGCACCAGGTGCCGGACGTCGTGTGTGGTGACGAGGTGGCGCGCGACCTGCGCGCCGAGGCCACCGGTGCCGCCGGTGACCAGCACGGTGCCGCCTGCCTGCCAGGCCGGTGCGTCGGTGTGCAGGCGGACGAGCCGCGACGCCAGCACCCGGTCGCCGTCGACGCGCAGCTCCGGCTCGCCGGACGCGAGCGCGGTGGCCAGCGTCGCGGCGGTGGTCTCGCCTTCGACGAGGACGATCCGGCCCGGCTGCTCGGCCTGCGCCGAGCGCACCAGCCCGCGCACGACGGAGTCGGCGAGCGAGCCGGGCGTCCGGAGCACGAGCTTGGCCGAAGCGAAGCGCTCGTCGGCGACGAACTCCTGGAGGATGGCGAGCACGCGGTGGGCGACCTGCTTGGCCGCCGCCGGAACGCTCCGGCCCTTCGCGGCGACCGGCACGACGATCGTGTCCGGCACCTCGGTCAGCTCGGCCAGGTCGGTGACCTCGGCGATCGAGAGCTTCGCGTCCGAAGCGGCGACCGGCGTCCACTCGACGGTGTGCAGCAGGTCCTGGGCGCGGGGGCCCAGGTCGGCGCCGCTGACCGGGCGACTGCGGAACGACTCCACCGACAGCACCGGCGCACCCGCCGTGTCGGTGACGTCGATGGAGACACCGCCGGTGGCGGGCGAGGTGATCCGCACCCGCGCCTCGGCCGCGCCGGAGGCGTGCAGCCGCACGCCGGTCCACGCGAACGGCAGGCGGATCTCGCCGGGTTCCCGGGCCTCGCCCGGGGCGAAGTCGGTGGCGTGCAGGACGGCGTCGAGCAGCGCCGGGTGGATGCCGAAGGAGTCGTCCCGCTCGGGCAGAGCCACCTCGGCGTACACGACGTCATCGCGCTTCCACGCCGTGCGCAGGCCCCGGAACAGCGGGCCGTAGCCGTAACCCTGCGCGGCCAGCTCGTCGTACAGCTCGCTCGTCGCGACGACCTCGGCGCCGGACGGCGGCCACGCGGTCAGCGAAGCGGGCTCGCCGGCGGCGGCCTCGGCCAGCACGCCGGTGGCGTGCCGGGTCCAGGCGACGTCCTGCTCGGCGCGCGAGTAGAACTCGATGGTGCGGCGGCCGTCCTCGACCGGGCCGACCACGGCCTGCACCTCGACGCCGCGGCCTTCCGGGACGGCCAAGGGAGCCTGCAGGGTCAGCTCGTCGACGACGTCGCAGCCCGCGCGCTCGGCGGCGTGCAGGGCCATCTCGACGAACGCGGTGCCGGGCAGCAGGGCCGTGCCGGCGATCGCGTGGTCCGCGAGCCACGGGTGCGAGCGCAGGCCGACGCGGCCGGTCAGCACCAGGCCGTCATGGTCGGCCAGGCCGATCTCGGCGGCGAGCAGCGGGTGGCCGGAGGCGAGCTGGCCGAAGTCGGCCGCGTCGCCGCGGCCGGGCGCGGTGAGCCAGAAGTGCTTGCGCTGGAAGGCGTACGTCGGCAGGTCGACCACGCGGGCCGGGCCGAAGACGGCCGTCCAGTCGACCGGGACGCCGCGGGTGTGCAGCCGCCCGAGCGCGCCGGCCAGGGCCGGGACCTCGGCGTGGCCGCGGCGCTGCGCGGGCAGGAACGCGATGTCCGAGCCGTGCGGGCCGGTGGCGGCGAGCGCCGCGAGGACGGCGTCCGGGCCGACCTCGACGGCGGTGGTGACGCCGGCCGCGACGAGCGCGGCCACGCCGTCGGCGAACCGGACCGCGCGCCGCACGTGGTAGAGCCAGTAGCCGGGCGAGCACAGCTCTTCGGGCGTCGCCTGACGGCCGGTGACGTTCGAGATCACCGGGACCGACGGCGGCGAGAACTCGACGACCTCCAGGACCTCCCGGAACTCGGCGAGCATCGGCTCCATCAGCGGCGAGTGGAACGCGTGCGACACGCGCAGCTCGCTCGTCTTGCGGCCCTGCAGGCGGAACACATCGGCGACGGCGTCGACCTCGGCGCGCTCACCGGACACGACGACCGCTGCGGGACCGTTGATCGCGGCGATGCTGACGCCGTCGGTGAGCAGCGGGCCGACTTCGTCCTCGGTCGCGGCGATCGCGACCATGGCTCCGCCCTCGGGCAGCGCCTGCATGAGCCGGCCGCGCGCGGCGACGACCAGGCAAGCGTCCTCAAGGGACCAGACGCCGGCGATGTGCGCGGCGGCCAGCTCGCCGATCGAGTGGCCGAGCAGGACGTCCGGCTTGACGCCCCACGACTCCAGCAGCCGCGCGAGCGCGACCTCGATCGCGAACAGCGCGCACTGCGCGTACTGGGTGCCGTTCAGGTCCTCGGCGTCGTCGCCGAAGAGGACGTCCCGCAGCGGGCGGTCCAGCTGGACGTCGAGGTGGTCGACGGCCTCGTCGAAGACCTCGGCGAACACCGGGTACGCGAGGTACAGCTCCTTGCCCATGGCGAGCCGCTGCGAACCCTGGCCGGTGAACAGCATCGCGAGCCTGCCCGGCGTGCGGGTGCCGGTCACGACGGCGGCGTCCGGCTCACCCGCGGCGAGCGCGCGCAGGCCGCGGACGGCGTCTTCGGTGCTCTCGGCGACGACGACCGCGCGGTGGTCGTGCGCGGCGCGCGTGCCGGCCAGGGAGAAACCGACCTCGGTCAGGTCGGCCGACTCCACAGTGGACACGAGCTTCTCCGCCTGCGCCCGCAGGGCTTCCGCACTGCGCGCGGAGACGACGAGCGGGACGACCGGCAGCGGCTCGGTGGTGCCGTCCTCGCCGGCGGTCGCGGGCGCCTGCTCGATGATGACGTGGGCGTTGGTGCCGCTGACCCCGAACGACGAGACACCGGCGCGGCGCGGACGCCCGACCTCCGGCCACTCGCGGGCCTCGGTGAGCAGCTCGACCGCACCCGCGGTCCAGTCGACGTGCGGGGTCGGCGCGTCGACGTGCAGGGTCTTGGGCAGCCGGCCGTGGCGGATCGCCTCGACCATCTTGATCACGCCGGCCACGCCGGCCGCGGCCTGGGTGTGGCCGATGTTGGACTTGATCGACCCGAGCAGCAGCGGCGTCTCGCGCTCCTGGCCGTAGGCGGCGAGCAGAGCCTGCGCCTCGATCGGGTCGCCGAGCCGGGTGCCGGTGCCGTGCGCCTCGACGGCGTCCACTTCGGACGCCGTGAGCCCGGCGTCGGCGAGCGCGCGGTGGATCACGCGCTGCTGCGACGGGCCGTTGGGCGCGGTGAGGCCGTTGGACGCGCCATCGGAGTTGATCGCGGTGCCGCGGACGACGGCGAGCACGGCGTGGCCGTTCGCGACCGCGTCGGACAGCCGCTCCAGGACCAGGACGCCGACACCTTCGGCGAAGCCGGTGCCGTCCGCGCCCGCGGCGAACGCCTTGCAGCGGCCGTCTTCGGCGAGGCCGCGCTGGCGGCTGAACGCGGTGAACGTGCCCGGGCCGCCCATGACGGCGACACCGCCGGCGAGCGCGAGCTGCGTCTCGCCGCGGCGCAGGGCCTGCACGGCGAGGTGCAGGGCGACGAGCGAGCCGGAGCACGCGGTGTCGACGGTCAGCGTCGGGCCTTCGAGGCCGAGCGCGTAGGCGACGCGGCCGGAGACGACGCTGGGCGCGTTGCCGGTGAGCAGGTAACCGTCGAGGCCGTCCGGGGCCTCGTGCAGGCGCGGGCCGTACTCCTGGGCCTCGGCGCCGATGAAGACGCCGGCGGGCGTGCCGCGCAGCGTCGTCGGGTCGATCTTGGCGCGCTCCAAGGCTTCCCACGCCGTCTCGAGGACCAGGCGCTGCTGCGGGTCCATCGCGGACGCCTCGCGCGGGGCGATGCCGAAGAAGTCCGCGTCGAACTCGCCGGCGTCGGGCAGGAAGCCGCCGGAGGTGACGTAGCTGCTGCCCGGGCGGTCGGGGTCCGGGTCGTAGAGACCGTCGAGGTCCCAGCCGCGGTCGGTCGGGAACCCGGTGATGGTGTGCACCTCTTGCTCGACCAGCCGCCAGAGGTCCTCGGGCGACGCGGTCCCGCCGGGGTACCGGCAGCCGATGCCGACGATCACGACCGGCTCGTCGGCTTCGGCCTTCGTGTATCCACTGTGGACGATTTCGGCCCCGAACACCGCGGCGTGCAGGAAGCGCGCGACGGCGGCCGGGGTCGGGTGGTCGAAGGCCAGGGTGACCGGCAGGTCGAGCCCGGTGGCCTCGGTGAGCCGCGCGTGCAGCTCCACCGCCGCCAGCGAGTCGAACCCGTGGTCGGAGAACGCCTTTTCCGGGTCGAGCACCGCCGGGACGTCCGGGCGCGCCGCCAGCAGCGCGGCCCGGGTGGCGTCGTGGACGACGTCGGCCAGGAATGCCGCGCGGTCACCGGCGGGCAGTTCGGTCAGCCGCTCCGCGAACCCGGACGCCCGATTCGATTCGGTCTCAAACTCACGCATTCCGCACTCCACCGCTGTAGCAAGCCAGCACTCATGGTCGTCTTGATCGATCGTAGGTCGGCGCGCACCGCGGCCGGATCCCCTGAAAAGCCTTCTAGGGGCGGCAAACGCAGCGGTCCATTCGCCGCGCCCGCCCGCCTGGTCTCACCAGGCGATGCGCAGGAGCGAAGGCCCGCGCACGATCACGCCGTACTCCCACTTCACGCCCTCGCGGCCGTCCGCGAACCGCAGGTCCGGGAACCGCTCCAGGATCGCCTTCAACGCTTCCTGCAACTCCAACCGCGCCAGCTGCGCGCCGATGCAGTGGTGCGGGCCGTGCCCGAAGGCCACGTGCGGGTTCGGCTTGCGCGTCAGGTCGATGCGGTCCGGGTCGGCGAAGACCTCCGGGTCGCGGTTGGCCGCGTGCAGCGCCGGCAGCACCGGGTCGCCCGCGCGCACCACGACGTCGCCGAAGCGGATGTCCTCGGTCGCGTAGCGGGCGAACATCGCCGCGGTGTTGATCGGGACGTACCGCAGCAGTTCCTCGATCGCCGTCGGCATCAGGTCCGGGTCCGCGCGCAGCTGCGCCAGGAGTTCCGGCTGCGTCAGCAAAGTGAAGACGAAGCTCGGCAACGCCGTCGACACCGTCTCGACGCCGCCGGTGAGCAGACCCGCGCCGGCGATCGAGATCAGCTCGTTCTCGGTCAGCTTGTCTCCCGCGTCACGCGCGTAGACGAGCGCGCCGAGCAGGTCGTCGGTCGGCTCCTCGCGGCGCTGGGCCACCAGCCCAGCGACGTAGTTGTCGAGCTGGTCGCCGTAGACGTCCAGCACGTCACCCTTGGCCGTTGCGTCGCTGACCAGCGCCTGGGTCCACTCGCGGAAGATCTTGTGGTCCTCCTGCGGCACGCCGAGCAGGTCGCAGATGACGGTGACCGGCAGCGGCCGCGCCAGCTCCTCGACGAGGTCCGCGCTGTCGCCGTGCGCCTGCATGTCGTCGAGCAGGCGGTTGACCAGGTCCTTGACGCCGTCGCGCATCTGCTCCAGCCGACGCGCGGTGAACGCCTTCGAAACCAGGCGGCGCAGGCGGGAGTGGTCCGGCGGGTCCATCCCCATGATGCCGTCGCCCATCTGCTGGCGGCGCATCCGCGGCTGGTCGAGGCCCTGCGCGAGCTCCCGGCTGAACCGCGGGTCGGTCGTCACCAGCTTGACGTCGGCGTACTTCGTCGCCAGCCAGGCCGGTTCGCCGAAGGGCATCTGCACCCGGCTCATCGGCTCCTCGCGCTGCAGGATGTGGTACTGCTCGGAAACGGAGATCTCGTGCATGTCGAACGGATACGCACGGACTGTCCGGCGTGAACTCGTCACGACTCGCCCCCAATCGCTCTCATCGGTTGTTCCAGCGCCTCGGCGTCGAAGGCGTTCTGGACGTGGGAAAGCGCCGACATCAGCGTCGACGACGTGATCCGGTCGGCGTGGCGGCGTTCCACCACGCGGTGCAGCGGCAGCGACCCGAGCTCCGACCAGCCGAGCCTGCCCGCCGGGTCGAGGAAGCTGCGCGCCTGCCCGGCGTTGTCCGGGTGCAGGCAGTACGGGACGTCGAGCAGGCCGCGCTTGAACGCGACCACGATCGCGCGGCCGAGGTCGGCGTGGCTGTTCAGCACGGCGTCGACGAGCGCGTACGCCTCGCGGTAGACCTGGTTGTCAGCATCCACTGTGGACTTCTCGGTGACGGCCCGCGCCGCCGCGCCCGCGTGCTCCAGCGCCGCGACGTTCTCCGCGACGGTCGGGATCCGGTGCGCCTCCGCGGTCGTCTTGACGATCAGCCGTTCCGACCCGGTCGTCACGGCCAGCTCGGCCGCCCGGCCCAGCAGGCTCCGCGCGCCGTCGGAGGTCCGCGGGAACAGGCCCATGTAGGCGTAGATCACGACGTGCCAGGTGGCGTCGGGCAGCAGCTCGGCGCACAGCCGGCGCAGCGCGGACACCGCTTCCTGGTCCTGCGCCATGTTCGTCTGCTGCGCGTAGCTCACCGAAATGCTGCGCACGCCCTTGCGGTAGAAGAACAACGCCTCCAGCACCGACAGCGCCACCAGCTCGCTCGGCGGGCACAGCTGGCCCATCATGCAGCCGCCGAACGTCTCCAGGTGCGGCCGGCCGGCCGGGTGCTCGGCGTCCAGGAGCAGGTCGCAGCAGTGCGCCCAGTTGCGCACGGACTCGTCGAGCGGTGTGCGGCTGTAGGGCAGGCAGTAGGACACCGGGCCACCCTCGGTGGCGTGCAGGCCGGCGGCGATCATGGCGCGGAAGATGTCCGCGGGCCGCGCCGAGCCGTGGCGCACCTGCACCGGGAAGCCCGGACCCTCGAGGCCGTCGAGCATGCCGCGCGTGACTTCGGGCGGGTGGTTGACGATCGGGTAACCGTTGAGCGCGATCCCGTTGCTCAGCGCGTGCGCCACCGAAGCGGTGTCGCAGACGCGGGTGTAGCTGTCGAGCGTGACGGTACCGACGGTCGCGGCGGCCGCGTTCTTGGTCGCGGCCAGCCCGGCGCGCATGACGGCCGGGTCCGCGAACCCCATCCGGGGCTGGACCACCAGTTCGCCCGCGGCGTGCCGTCGCGCGACGAACTCTTCGAAGCTCACGCCTCCACCTGGGTCACACCGGCCGACAGGGTGGCGGCGAACCGGCGGAAGGAACCCGCGCCCTGCTGGTCGTCGAACACCGCGTCGAACCCGGCGAGCAGCAGCTGCGCGGTTTCTTCCGCGGTGAGCGCCCCGCCGACGCCGAGCTTGCCGCCGATCACCACCGGCAGCCTGCGCAGCTCCGGGAGAGCGCGGATCCGCTGGATCACGCGCAGGCCGTCCTGGTGGCCGTGGCCGTTGACGCTGCTCAGCACGAGCATCGCCGGGCGGCGGCTCAGGCACTCCGACTCCAGCAGCTCGTCGGGCACGCACGCGCCGAGGTTGACGACGTCGAAGCCGAGCTCGCCGACGAGCAGCTCCAGGTAGACCAGGTTCCAGGTGTGGGAGTCCGACGCCATGCTGCTGACGATCACCGTCCGCCGCGGCGGCTCGGTGACGATCCCGGTTCCGTAGGCCCGCAGTTCTTCGGTCATGGCGAAACCTCGTACACACGCTGGTAGTCCAACCGCGACACCGACAGGACCTTGTCGCCGCGAACCACGACTTCCGCCGGCGTCGGCCGGCCGAGGAAGCTGATCAGGCTGGCGGTGACGCCGTAGGCGCCGACGTTCGGCACGGTGACGACGTCGCCGGAAGCCAGCTCGGGCAGCTTCGCCGCTTTGGCCAGCGAGTCGCCGGGAGTACACAGTGGACCGACGAGGCTGCCGACGACGTCGCCGGTCTCCTCGACGCCGACGGCCGCGGGCAGCAGCCGGCCGATCCCGGACAGGCCGCCGACGACGTTGATCCCGGCGTCCAGCACGACGAACCGGCTGCCGCGGCTGTCCTTGACGTTGACCACGCCGGCCAGCAGCGAACCGCAGCTGCCGGACAGGTAGCGGCCGGACTCGCAGGCCAGCTCGATCCCGCCGTCCCGCCACTCGGGCAGGTGCAGGTTGAGCAGCGTTTCCAGGCCGGCGCGCAGCTTCGGGTAGTCGGTGCGCGGGCCGGGCACCGCGTACGGCGAGGAGAAGCCGCCGCCGATGTCCAGGACCTCCAGCGGCAGGCCGACTTCGTCGCGCAGCCGCGCGGCCGAGGTGAGCACGAACTCGTACTCGCCGAGCAGGGCGTCCTCGTCCTGGGCGTTGCTCATGGTGAAGAAGTGCGCGCCGACGACCCGCGTGCCCGGCACCTTTTTGAGGACGGGCATGAGGTCGGGCAGTGTCTCGGCGTCGATGCCGAACTGCGACGGGCGGCCCATCATCCGGATGCCGGTGCCGCCGCTGCTCGCGGTGGTGTTGATGCGCAGCAGCGCGGACGCGGTGACGCCCTGGTTTTCGGCCGCCACGCCGACGTGCTGCAGGTCGGTCAGCGACTCGACGGAGAACAGCCGGACCCCGGCCGCGAGCGCGTGTTCCAGCTCCTCGTTCGTCTTGCCCGGTCCGGTGTAGAGGATGCCGGCCGGGTCGAACCCGGCTTCGAGGGCGTTCACCAGCTCACCGGTCGAGCTGATCTCCGCGCGGCAGCCGCCGCGGCGCAGCTCACGCCCGATTTCGGGGTGGGGATTGGACTTCAGCGCGTAGAACAGCTGGAATCCTTCGGGCAGCAGGCCGAAGAGCTGGTCCCGCGACTCAGCGACGACGTCGAGGTCGTACACGTAGGCGGGCGTGCCGTACTTCGCGGCGATGCCGTCGTACTTGCTCATGCGCGGGCCCCCTCAACCAGCTGCGCGAGTTCCTTGGTGGCGTTCTTGCCGTGCGCCGTGAGCGGGAACTCCTCGACGACGTGGCACAGCGACGGGACCTTCTGCGGTTCGAGGCGCTTGGCCAGCTCGCGCAGCACGGTCGTGGGCGGCAGGTCGGTCTCGACGCAGATGGCGAGGTCCCGCGTCCCGCTCGGCGGGATCGCGCCCGCCGCGCGGACACCGGGGATGTCCATCGCCGCGGCTTCGATCTCCAAAGTGGACATCCGGATGCCCTTGCGCTTGAACATGTCGTCGCGGCGGCCCTCGAAGTAGAGGTAGCCGTCGGCGTCGAGGCGGCCGTAGTCGCCGGTGTGCAGGCGCAGCTCGCCGGTGGTCTCGTCGCGGCGGAAGGCGCGCGCGGAGATCTCCGGGGCCCGCCAGTAGCCGGGCATGACGTGCGGGCCGGCGGCGACGATCTCGCCGATGTCCCCGGCGGGCAGCTCGGTCCCGTCGGCGGCGAGGATCAGCACGGACGTGCCGGGCAGAGGCAGCCCGGACGAACCGGGGCGCTCAGCGTCCTCGTCCGGGGGCATGATCGTGATCCGCTTGCACTCGGTCTGGCCGAACTGGCGGACGACCTTGACGCCGGGGAACGCTTCGCGTAGCTGCGCGATGGTGGCGTCGGGCAGGGCCGCGCCGGTGTTGGTGAACAGCCGCACGGGCGCCGGCGGTTCGGTGTCGCGTGCGGCGAGCGTGGCGATCATGGTGGCCAGCGACGGGACGATCGGCACGACGGTGGCGCCGACCTCGCGCATCCGCCGCAGCAGCCGCAGGTCCGACTCGGCGTCGGCGAGCACGATCTCGCTGCGGCCGAGCGTGCTCAGCAGCACCTTGTAGAGGCCGTAGTCCCAGGACATCGGGAACCGGCAGAAGACGACGTCGTCCCGGCGGTAGCCGAGGACCGCCTGGATGGCGCGGGAGGCGAAGGTGACCTGGCGGTGCGGGCCGATCACGCCCTTCGGCGCGGCGGTGCTGCCGGAGGTGTAGACGAGGACGGCGATGTCGTCTTCTTCTGTTGCCACGTCGTCGACGCGGTGCCCGTGTGCCGCCTCGACTTCCGTCCAAAAGGGACCGAAGTTCTCCGGCGTGAGCACGAGTACGGGTTCGGCGTTGGCCACGACGGAGTCGAAGTGGAACTTCTTCATGGCCGGGTTGATCGGCACGAAGACCGCCCCACGGCGCGAAGTCCCGTAGAAGAGCGCGACGAGTGCCCGATCGGTGGGCAGCTGCACGACGACGCGGTCGCCGTGCCCGACACCGCGCCGGGCGAGCACCACGGCGACGGCGTGGCTCCACGCCTCGAGCTCGCCGTAGGTCCAGGCACCGGCACGGTCCCGGACGGCCGACGCCCCGGCCGCATCGGCCGCCGCGGCGTCGAGCAGAGAATGGACCAGAGAATCGTTCACGACTGCCACTCCGTAGGACTCGAAGGATGACCGGGCCGGCGTGGAAGACACACCTGGAGACCTACGGAAAACTAGCCGCGCCGACCTGCGGATCCACACCCCTAACGGCCCCTAAGCCCCGGTCGGCCGGGGTCCGGGCGCGCCAAAGCGGGTGGTGCGGTCCTGGTTCGAGCGAACCCCGCACTCACCCCACCGGAGCCGGGGACAGGATCTCCGCCGCCCGGGCCGCCAAAGTCTTGCGGTCGATCTTGCGGTTCGAGTTCAGCGGGAACTCCGCCACGTGCCGGTAGTGCCGCGGAATGACCCCCTCCGGCAACACCGCCCGCAGCGCCCGCACCAGCTCCAGCACCGGCCGCTCCCCACCCGTGTAGAACACGAACAGCTCGGTCCCCACGTCCCCGGCCACGCCCAGCGCCACCGCGTCCTGGATGCCGCAGTCGCGCAGGGCGTGCTCGACCTCCGTCAGCTCGACGCGCCACCCCAGCACCTGCACCTGGGAATCCAGCCGGCCCAGGTACGCGAGACCGTCGGACAGCAGGCGCACCCGATCGCCCGTGCGGTAGAAGCGCTTTCCATCACGCTCCAGGAACCGGCCCTGCTCGTCGGCCGGGTCCAGGTAGCCCGGCGTCATCTGCGGGCCCGCGATGCACAGCTCGCCCTCGACGTCGTCCCCGTCCAGCAGGACGTAATCGTGCCCCGCGTGCACCGCACCGATCGGCACCACACCGTTGACCGCCACCCGCGGTGTCGTGACGTCGTCCCAGCGGTAGCCCGACACCGTGATCGTCAGCTCGGTGGGCCCGTACAGGTTCTCCACCAGAGACGACGACGCCGCGGCCCGCCAGTCCGCCGTGTCGCGGACCGTCAGCGCCTCGCCCGCGAAGAAGCTCCACCGCAGGCCCGGCAGCGCGCCCGGGGTCAGGCCGCCGGTGCGGCGGACCAGGTCGATCGCGCTCGGCGTGGAGAACCACACCGTCAGCCCGCGCTCGGCCGCGAACCGCGGCAGGTTGCGGTACGCCCCGCCCGGCAGCACCACCGCCGGCGCCCCCGCGCCCCACGCGCAGAACAGGTCGAACATCGCGCAGTCGAAGTTCAGGTCGAACGTCTGCGAGAACACGTCGTCCGGCGTGAAGTCGTACCGCTCGTCCAGCAGGCCGAAGTAGTGGTCGACCGCCGCGTGCCCGATCCGCACGCCCTTGGGGCGCCCGGTCGAGCCTGACGTGAACAGCACGTACGCGGTGTCCGACGTCGGCGCCAGCGGCGCCGACAAGGCCTGCGACGCCGGCGGCGAGCCGAGCACCGGAACCCCGGCCGGTGCCACCGCGCGCCCCCGCTCGTCGGCGATGAGCACGTCGACCCCGGCGGCCTCGACCATCGCGGCGGTCCGCGCGACCGGGAAGTCCGGACGCAGCGGGACGACCGTCGCGCCGGCGTACAGCCCGGCCAGAATCCCCGCGTACGCCGTGACTCCCTTGCCCGCCAGCACCCCTACGGTGCGGGCGCCGGCCTCGGCCAGCGCGCCGCCCCAAAGGAGGGCGAGGTCGTTCAGCCGCTCGTAGCTCAGGGCCTGGTCGCCCACGTGGACGGCCACGCCGCCACCGGAGCGTTCCAGGCCGCGCAGGAACCGCGTGTGCAGCCCGCTGGTGAGTCCGGTGTCCATCGTGTTCCTCCGCAATGAATAGGGGTGCCGATGCGTCGATCCGGGACGGCGACGCGCGGTAGAGTCCAAAACCGAACCGGGCGGTCGGTTTCCTCTCGGTAGATCCCAACCTAGCGATCCGGAGTAGCCATGTGGGACAGCACTTTCGACGAGACCCTTCGCACGTTCCTCCCCTTCCTGCCCGCCGAGGAGGCGCTGACCGAAGAGACCCCGCTCCGCGAGTACGGGCTGGACTCGCTCGCCACCGTGGAGCTGCTCTCCGTGCTGGAGCAGAGCTACAACGTGCGGTTCGAGGACGACGCCCTGAACCTGGAGACGTTCGAGAACCCCGGCCGGCTCTGGACCACGCTGTCCGCGCTGCAGCCCGCTAGCTGACCCGCGACGGTCCTGCGCCCCGGCGGCGGGGTTGCAGGGCCATGCGCGGGTTGACCGTGACGACCTCGAAGCGGCTAGTGGTCACGCGGACGCGCCCGAACAGCGTGTCCGGCCCCGCGACCCAGAGCTTGCGCACGCCGTTGTCCGCGAGCGTGTGCACGACGTCCGGCCAGCGCATCGGCTTGACGATGCTGTCGAGCAGCATCGTGCGCACCTGGTCACCGGTGCGCAGGATCTCTCCGTCCTGGTCCGCGACGATCGGCAGCAGCGGGTCGTGGAACTCCAGATCGCCGAGCACCTCGTCCTCCGCCTTGCGGCGCAGTGCCCCGAAGGCACGCGAATGCAGCGGCGGCCGCATCGTGTAGAGGGAGAGCCCGCCCATGCTCCGGACCGTCTGCTTGAGCCAGTCGAGGTTCTTCTCGCGCACGGAAACCATGTAGAAGTCGTGGTCGATGTAGCACGAGATGTCGAACCACTCGCCCTTGGCGTCCAATTGGGACAGGGCGTCCTTCAGCTTCTCTTCCGGGGTGCGGACGAACGAGTGCGTCACGACGTCGGTGTACTCGGTGTCGAAGAACTCGGTCAGGCAGCGCGCGAGCTCCGCCGTCATCCACACCGCGTCCGGGAAGGTCAGCGACCCGGCGTACACGCTGGCCGGCTTCTCGCCGAAGCTCGGGCCGGCGCAGAAGTCGGGGCTCATCCCCTGCTCCTGCTCGGCCCATTCGGCCAGCGCGACGCAGGTGAGCATGAACCCGACCTGCGCGTACGGCGAGTAGTCGCCCTCGGTTTCGCGGAAGCGGTCGACCAGCGAGTAGCCGAGCCGCTCGTTCGCCTCCCCGATCAACCGGCGGGCGAAGGGGTTGATCAGCAGGAACTTGCCGAAGTCGGCGAAGCGACACGGGCTCATCCCCGGGAAGACGACCGCCGATCCCGGCCGGGTGGCCTCATCCATGACTGGCGACCTCTCGTTCGACCCGGCTCGCGGGTGCGGTGGGGTGGACGTCCCGCAGGAACTCCAGCAGGACTTCGCGGAACCGCTCGGGCTCCTCGAGGTGCGGGACGTGGCTGGAGTCTTCGAAGATCTCCCAGCGCACGTCGTGGATCCGGTCGAAGTACGGCTGGATCGTGACGGGGGTGGCCTCGTCGTGGCGTCCCGAGACGAGCAGCGTCGGCACTTCGATGTCGTCGAGCAGGTCGATCACCGAGTAGTCCTTGAGCGTGCCGGTGACGGTGAACTCGCTCGGGCCGTTCATCGTGGCGTAGACGGTGTTGTCGTCGGCCATCTCCATGAACGACGCCAGGTAGTCGGCCGGCCACGGCAGCACGCGGCAGACGTGCCGGTCGTAGAACGCGCGCATCAGCTCGAAGTACTCCGGCGCGCCGGTGGTGCCGGCGGCTTCGTGCGCTCGCAGCTGGTCGTCGACGCCCGGCGGGAGCTGGGCGCGCAGCACGTCCATCTCCCGGCGCCACAGCGGGTAGGACGCCGGCGAGTCCGCGATCACCAGCCCGCGCAGGCCGTCCGGGCGCTGCGCGGCGTGCCGCGCGACGACCAGGCCGCCCCACGACTGTCCGAACAGGACGTAGTTGTCCTCGATGCCCAGGTGCTGCACCAGGTTGTCCAGCTCGTCGGCGAACAGCTCCGGCGTCCAGAAGTCCGCGCCCTTGCCCGGCAGCCGGGTCGAGCCGCCGCTGCCCAGCTGGTCGTAGTGCACCACCGGGAACCCGTGCCCGGCGAGCGAGCAGAGGTTCAGCAGGTAGTCGTGCGTGCTCCCCGGCCCGCCGTGCACCACGACGACGGCGGGCGCTTCGCCCCCGGTCTCCCCGGTGACGCGGTACCAGGTGCGGTACCCGCCGAAGGGCACCCAGCCCTTCGTGATCGGTGCCACGGCCATGCTCATCACCTCTGTTCGTATCCCTCGCCCCGGCACACGCGGCCGGACCCACGTTCATGTCTAGCCGTCGCGGGCCCGCCGGAACCAGCCCCTAAGGGGCGTCTAAAGCCGTTCCAAACCCACTCGAGATCCCTAGCGCACGGCGGCGTCCGGGCGGAAGGATTCCGTGTGAGAACAGGGGTTGCCGACCCCTACCGGCGCGTTGCCGGGTCGGCCTGGCGGTGCCTGCGCACTACTTTCTAGACAGCAGCAGCCGACTTCCGGGGAGTGCGTCCATGCGCGTCATGATGATGGTGTTCCCGACGAGGACGCACGTCTACAGCATGGCCCCGGTCGGCTGGGCGCTGGCCGCGGCCGGCCACGAGGTCCGGTTCGCGGGCCAGCGCAACCCGCGCGAGGTGGCGTCGTTCGCCGAGACGGGCCTCGACGCGATGTGGTTCGGCGACGAGCTCGACATCGCGCGCCACCGCCAGCTCCAGATGGACGGCGACAACGCCATGCAGGGCGGCTTCCGCATCTCCGAAAGCCGGCCGGAGCGCTACACCGAGGAGTACGTCCGGACCGTCTACGAGCACTGGGTCGAGGTCTTCCGCTGGACCACCCCGGACGCGCTGCTCGACGAGCTGGTGCGGTTCGCGAAGGGCTGGAAACCGGACCTGGTCGTCTGGGACCCGATGATCTACGCGGCCCCGATCGTCGCGCACGTCCTCGGCGTCCCGCACCTGCGGATGATGTACGCCGCCGACCAGACCGCGCGGATCGCCGCGCAGTACCGCGACCTGCGCGCGAACCACCCCGAAGACACCTCGCCGGACCCGTTCGTCGAGTGGATGTCCGCCGCCGTGGGACGATTCGGCGCGGAGTACGACGAGGCGCTGCGCCACGGCGTCAAGACGCTGGACTGCCACCCGTCCTACCTGCGTTACGAAGGCGTCGGCGTCGACTACGTGCCGGCGCGGTTCATCCCGCAGAACAAGCCGATGGCGATCCCCCGGTGGGTCCTCGAGACGCCGGAGCGGCCGCGCGTGATGCTGACGCTGGGCATCTCGAACCGGCAGGTGCTCGGCGTCGAGGAGACGTCGGTGGCCGACCTGCTCGACGGGCTCGCCGACCTCGACGTCGAGGTCATCGCGACGCTCAACGAATCCCAGCTCGCGTCGGTGAAGAAGATCCCGGACAACGTGCGCGCGGTCGACTTCGTGCCGATGTACGAGCTGCTCGCGAGCTGCTCGGCCATCGTGCACCAGGGCGGCGGCGCGACGATCGGCAACGCCGTCGTCAACGGCGTGCCGCAGCTGATCATCCCCGGTACCACGTGGAGCGAGCGGGTTTCCGCCGTCGCCCAGGAGAAGCGCGGCAACGGCCTGGTGCTCGACCTCGAGGACGTCACGCCGCAGTCCGTCCGAAGTGGACTGGAAAGACTGCTGACGGAACCGTCGTTCCGGGCCTGCGCGCTCGAGGTCCGGGACGAGATGCTGGCGACGCCGACGCTCGACGACCTCGTGCCGGAGCTGGAACGGATCGCGCGATGCCGGTGACCGGGCGGCCGAAGGTGGTGCGCACCATCGGCTTCCTGATCGCGAGCCTGCCGCTGCGAATCTTCGCCTTCGTGCTGGTGCTCGTCACGATGGTGCTCGGCATCGCCACCACCATGCTGTGGATCGGCATCCCGATCCTGATCGCCGCCACCTCGCTCGTCCGCGGGTTCGCGGACCTGGAACGGCGCTGGACCGGCGCCATGCTCGGCGTCGACATCCCGGCGCCGCGCCGTCGCCCGCACGGGCCCGGGCTGCTGCAGACGTGGCAGGCGCGGCTGGTCGACCCGGTCACCTGGCACGAGGTGAACTACGTGCTGCTCGCGTTCCCGCTGGGCATCGTGGAGTTCGTCGCCGGGATCGTCTCGGTCGCCGTGCCGCCGTTCGGGATCTTCGTCGCCCCGCGGATCGGCGCGACGCACGCCGCGCTGACGGCGTCGATGCTGGGGCCGAACCGGACGCAGCAGCTCGAAGCCCGCACACGGCAGCTGAGCGACTCCCGGGCCCGCGGTGTCGACGCGGTCGAGGCCGAACGCCGGCGCATCGAACGCGACCTGCACGACGGCGCGCAGCAGCGGCTGGTGGCCGTCGCCATGAGCCTGGGCCGGGCCCAGCTGAAGCTCGACAACGACGACTCGTCGGCCGTGCGCGAGCTGATCGGCGCGGCGCACGCGGACGCCAAGCTCGCGGTGTCCGAGCTGCGCGACCTCGCCCGCGGGATCTACCCGCCGGTGCTGCAGGACCGCGGCCTGGACGCGGCGCTGTCCTCGCTGACCGCGCGGCTGCCGATCCCGGTCGACGTCGAGGTGACCGTCGAGCCGCGCCCGCCGGCGCCGGTGGAGACGACGACGTACTTCATCGTCAGCGAGACGCTGACCAACATCACCAAGCACTCGGGCGCCGACCGCGCGACGGTGCGGGTGACCCGCGACGACGAGACCGTCGTCGTCGAGATCGTCGACAACGGCCACGGCGGCGCGTCCGTGCGTCCGGGTGGCGGGCTGGCCGGGCTCGCCGACCGGGCCGCCACCATCGACGGCGTGCTCACCGTGGTCAGCCCGGTGGGCGGGCCGACCGTGGTCCGCGCCGACCTGCCCGTCCGCTGGTGAACCCCTGGGAGTGGGAACAATGCGTGTCGTCATCGCCGAAGACTCCGTCCTGTTGCGGGCCGGCGTGCAGAGCCTGCTCGCCGACGTCGGCATCGAAACCGCGGCCGCGGTGTCCAACGGCGACGACCTGCTGGTCGCCGTCCGCGAGCACCGCCCGGACCTGGTCATCGCCGACGTCCGGATGCCCCCGACGTTCACCGACGAGGGCCTGCGCGCGGCGCTCGCGGCCCGCAAGGAGGTGCCGGGCCTGCCGGTGCTGGTGGTGTCGCAGTACGTGGAGGGCAGCTACGCGGTCGATCTGATCGCCGAGGGCACGTCCGGCGTCGGGTACCTGCTGAAGGAGCGCGTCGCCGACGTGCGCGAGTTCCTGGAGGCGGTCCGCCGGGTGGCGGGCGGCGGCTCGGCGATCGACCCGGACGTCGTCGCGCAGATGCTGTCCCGCAACCGCGACCCTCTGCACGCGCTGACGGCGCGCGAGACGGAGGTTTTGGGACTGATGGCCCAGGGGTTGTCGAACGCGGCGATCGCGAAGCAGCTGGTGGTCACGCAGGGCGCGGTGGAGAACCACATCAGCAACATCTTCGCGAAGCTGGGCCTGGAGGCGAGCCGCGACGAGAACCGCCGCATCCGCGCGGTGCTGACCTACCTGGACAGTACGAACGTCCGCGCCTGAGCGGGCTCAGCGGCGGGTGCGCCAGCTGGTCGCCGTCCGGAACGGCGGCCGGCGGCGCACCCGCGGGGCCGGCACCGCGGGTTCGGCCGGACGGGGGGGGGCGGCGGGCCCCAACACGCGGATGGGGGGGCGCTGGGGGCGGTCGGGCCCGCCGCCAGCGCCCGTCCGGCCGAACCCGCGGGGCCGGCCCCGCGGGTTCGGCCGGCCGGGGGGGGGGGGGGGCCCCCCCCCGCGGGGCCGGCACCGCGGGTTCGGCCGGACGGGCGCTGACGGCGGCCAAGACCGCCATCAGCGCCGCCAGTTCCGTTTCGTCGGGCGCGCCGCGCAGGACGCGGACCACCGGGTCGCCCATCAGACCGGCGGGTTCCCGTGCTTGCGCGCCGGGAGGTCGGCGTGCTTGGTGCGCAGCATCGCCAGCGACCGGATCAGCAGCGACCGCGTCTCCCCCGGCTCGATGACGTCGTCCACGAGGCCGCGCTCGGCCGCGTAGTACGGGTGCATCAGCTCCGCACGGTATTCCTTGATCTTCAACGCCCGCACGGTTTCCGGGTCGTCGGCCGCCTTGATCTCGCGGCGGAAGATCACGTTCGCCGCGCCCTCGGCGCCCATCACGGCGATCTCGTTCGTCGGCCACGCCAGCGAGACGTCGGTGCCGATCGAGCGCGAGTCCATCACGATGTACGCGCCGCCGTAGGCTTTGCGCAGGATCACCTGCACCCGCGGCACGGTGGCGTTGCAGTACGCGTAGAGCAGCTTCGCGCCGTGCCGGATGATGCCGCCGTGCTCCTGGTCGACGCCGGGCAGGAAGCCGGGGACGTCCACCAGCGTCACGAGCGGGATGTTGAACGCGTCGCACGTCTGCACGAACCGCGCGGCCTTCTCGCTCGCCTCGATGTCGAGCACTCCCGCCAGGACCGCGGGCTGGTTCGCGACGATGCCGACGACGTGCCCGTCCAGCCGGGCGAGCGCGCACACGACGTTGGTCGCCCAGCCGGCGTGCACCTGGAGGAACTCGCCGTCGTCGACGATCTCCGCGATGACGTCGCAGATGTCGTACGCGCGGGCCGGGTCGACCGGCACGACGTCGAGCAGCCGGTCGGTGCGTCGGTCGGCCGGGTCGGCGGCCGGCACGTGCGGCGGCGCCTCGTTGTTGTTGGCCGGCAGCAGGGACAGCAGGTACCGGACGTCGGCCAGGCAGGTCGCCTCGTCGTCGTAGGCGAACGCGGCGACGCCGGAGGTCTCGGCGTGGACGTCGGCGCCGCCGAGGCCGTTCTGCGTGATCTCCTCACCCGTCACCGCCTGCACGACGTCGGGGCCGGTGATGAACATCTGCGAGGTCTCGCGCACCATGAACACGAAGTCGGTCAACGCGGGCGAGTACGCCGCGCCGCCCGCGCACGGGCCGAGCATCACCGAGATCTGCGGGATGACCCCGGAGCAGCGGGTGTTGCGCCGGAAGATGCCACCGTACCCCGCGAGCGCCGTGACGCCCTCCTGGATCCGGGCGCCGGCGCCGTCGTTGAGCGACACCAGCGGCGCGCCCGCGGCCTCGGCGAGGTCCATCACCTTGTGGATCTTCTCCGCGTGCGCCTCGCCGAGCGCGCCGCCGAAGACCCGGAAGTCGTGGGCGTAGACGAAGACCGTCCGGCCGTCGACCGTGCCCCAGCCGCACACGACGCCGTCGGAGTGCGGCCGGCGCTGCTCCAGGCCGAACCCGGTCGCCCGGTGCCGGCGCAGGGCCTCGAGCTCGGTGAACGAGCCGGGGTCGAGGAGCAGTTCGATCCGCTCGTGCACGGTCAGCTTGCCGCGCTCGTGCTGCCGGCGCGTCGCGGCTTCGTCCGGCCCGCGGCGCGCCGCGTCCTTGGTCTCCCGCAGTTCGACGAGCCGGTTGGCGAACGCGACCGGTGCCTCAGACACGGACGCCGCCCAGCTCGTCGGCCAGCCGCCCGAGGATCACGTCCTGGTGGCGGGTGAGGAAGAAGTGGCCGCCGGACAGCTCCACCAGCTCGAACCCGCCGGAGGTGTGGTCCGCCCACGACTCGACCTCGTCGATGGTGGCCATCGGGTCGGCGTCGCCGGTGAAGGCGACGATCGGGGTCGCGAGGGGCTCGCCGGGGGTGTCCCGGTACGTCTCGACGGCGCGGTAGTCGTTGCGCACCACGGGCAGGATCATCCGGACGACGTCGTCGTCGCCGAGCAGGTCCATCTCGGTGCCGCTCAGCTTGCGCAGCTCGTCGATCACGCCGGCGTCGGTCCGCGTGTGCACGCTCTCGTCGCGCGCCCGCGAAGGCGCGCGCCGCCCGGAGACGAACAGCCCCGCGACGGGCACGCCGTCCCGTTCGAGGCGCCGCGCCGTCTCGTAGGCGACCATCGCGCCCATGCTGTGCCCGAAGAGGGCGAGCGGGCGGTCGGTCTTGTCCCGCAGCAGGTCCGCGACGCGGTCGGCCATGGCACCGATGCTGGTCAGGAACGGTTCGTGGCGCCGGTCCTGCCGGCCCGGGTACTGGACGGCGAGCACCTCGACGTCCGGGGCCAGTGCCTTCGCCACGGGGAAGTAGAAGGTGGCCGAGCCGCCGGCGTGCGGCAGGCAGACCAGCCGCGCCTTCGCCTCGGGTGACGCGGCGAACCGGCGGAACCAGTTCTCCTCGGCGTTGCCGTCGTGGGCGACCATGTCGTCCCACCGCCTTTCCGGGTCGGAGCCTCCGTCCGGTCAAGCTAGCCAGCGCGGAGGCGGCCCAACGACCCCTAACGGCCCCTAAGGTCTCCGCCGAGGGCAGGAGTAAACGCCGCCGGACCGGGTACGCCTTCCTGCGAACGTGCCGCGCTCGTGGGGAAGCGTGGCGTCAGGAGGAGTCGCACTGTGCGCGTGAGCTGGAACGGAGCCGATCAGCCGGGGTGGCACGTGCTGGACGTCGCCGGTGTCGACCGGCCCGGGCTGACGGCCGCCCGGCGGTGGGCCGAGGCCAGGCTGGGCACGCTGCGGGAAACGGACCTGATCGACGCGCTGATCGTCGTCGGGGAGCTGCTGGAGAACGCGTACGTCCACGGCGGCGGGCCGCGGCAGCTGCGGATCCACCACGCGCACGACCCGTGCGAGGTGACGGTGGCCGTGGCCGACGTCGGGACCGGCGAACCGAAGATGCGCGTCCCCGACCACGGCGGCGGCCGCGGCCTGCTGCTGGTGGACCAGCTCAGCCTCGACTGGGGCGTGAGCCACCACGACGACGGCAAGCTCGTCTGGGCCCGCGTCCAGTGCGAGGAGGGTTGACCTCCCAACCGGCACAGCGCTTCTTCGGTGCTCGAGTGCACCGGCAGCAGGTCCTCCAGGCCCAACGCGGCGATCGGCCGCAGCAGGGCCCGGCACCGCCCCGCGACAGCGAAGGGAACTCCGCTCAGGGCGGCTTCCGCGGCGGCGTCGATCAGGATCGTCAGGACGCGGGCGCCGCAGAAGGTCACGGCCGAGGCGTCGAAGACGAGAGCCGGCGGGGCAAGCCGGAGTTCCCGTCGCAGCAGCGTTTCGAGGTGTTCGGTAACGGCGAGGTCGAGCTCACCGGCGGCGGTGACCACGGCGGCGTGCGCGGTGGTGGTGACATCGAAGACGGCGGGCGGGGAGAGCTGGGGAGCGAGCATGCGCGGAAGGCCTCCTTGGCACAACGCCGTGAGGGTCGAGGCACGACGGCTGCAGGCTGAACCGCTGAGCACCACCTTACAATCGATGCGCAACCGATGCACACTGGTTCCCAAAGTCGCCGCCGAGCGACGTCCCGCGCGCAGCGCGACCACAAGACGAGCTGGGTGGTCATCCCGTCGCCTGAGGCCGTGAAATCACTTTGAGCCGGGCCCGCAACGGACTGCCCAAGGCGAGGGAGCATGCCAGGCTTGCGGGCCCGGCTCAAAGTGATAGGCCTCGTCCAGGCGACGGGATGACCACCCCGCGGCCCACGTCCCAAACGAGAGACCGCAGCGAAACGGGTGGCCATCCCAGAGCCTGCCCGTCCGGCGAGGACAGTCTTTTGCTTTTGAGCCGCGGCAGAAAACCCGGCTGTTCGGGTCCGACCTCCCCCGCCCTCCGTTCGGATTGTTCGTCGCGGACCGGGGACTAAAACGCGGCTGGGGAGGAGGGCGGGGGAGGTCTGGTGACGCCGTGCTCTCTTCGCGCTGCCGGCTTCCCGTTTGCAGCTTGCAGTCTAGGTAGCGCTCACAGCCGCCCGCCGGACGCCGTGTCGCCGCCAGCCTTTGGGCCAGGCGCACCGGGACCGTGCTCCCGCCGGAACCGGGCGGGCGTCGTGCCGAGCTCGGCTCGGAACGCGCGGGTGAACGCCGACTCCGATCGGTACCCCACCCGGTCGGCGATCGTCGCCACCGGTGCGTCCGAAGTGGTCAGCAGCTCGGCCGCGGCCATCATGCGGGCGCGGGCCAGGAACGCTCCCACCGTCATCCCCGTCTCGCGGACAAACCGTCGCAGGAACGTTGCGCGGGACATGGACACCTGACGGCTGAGCCGCTCGATCGGCCAGTCCTGCCCCGGGGCCGCCAGGATGCTCCCGACCGCGTCCGCGATGCCCGGGTCGGTCACCGCCGTCCACACGGCGTTCGCCGCGCCGCGGGCCGAGCGGAGCACCATCGCCAGCAGCACCGTGCACAACGCGGCGAGGATCGCCGCCGTTCCGGTGCCCTCGCGGCTCGCCTCCGCGCGCATCAGGGCGCTCAGCCCACGCAGGACCTCGTCGGTTTCGGCGGACTGCCCGAACGCCACGTGGATCGCGCCCGGCAGGCTGCGGAACAGCAGCGCGCCGGCGCCCGCGTTGACCGTGTAGTGCCCGCAGAACAGGTCGATCACCGGGTCGCCGCCGCGCTCGCTGCGCGTCGTGGTGAACGCGTCCCCGCCCGTCTCGACGATCCCCCGCGGCCGGCCCGGGCCCGGCGTGACCACCCGGTGCGGCGCGCCGCTCGGGATCAGGACGACGTCGCCCGCCCGCAGCTCGAACACCTCGTGCCCGACGTACAGCAGGCACTCGCCCTCCAGGAGCACGTGGAACGGCACTTCGAGCTCGCCGTACCGGGCGACGTCCATCCGCGTGCCCGCCCCGAGCAGGCAGTGCTTCTCGAGCGTCGCCCCGAGCTGGGCCATGCGCAGCAACCGGCTGATGGTGTCCACGGTGATACTTTGGAGCAGTTATCTGATACTGGCAAGCCTGGTCGGATCACCGCACTCGAAGCAGACTCGGGCGCATGGTAACCACCCAGCTCACCGCGGACGTCCTGGTCATCGGCTTCGGCAAGGGCGGGAAGACCGCCGCGCACGCGCTCGGCGACGCCGGCAAGCGCGTCGTCCTCGTCGAACGCTCCGAAAACATGTACGGCGGCACCTGCCCGAACGTCGGCTGCGTGCCGACCAAGATGCTCGTCCACTACTCGAACGGCCGCCGCCTCGAAGACGACGCGCAGGAGTTCTTCGCCCACTCGATCGCCGGCGTCCGCACCTTGACCAGTGCCTTCCGCGCGGGCAACTTCGCCTCGCTCGACGGGAAGGACACCGTCACCGTCATCACCGGCACCGCCCGGTTCGTCGACCCGCACACGGTCGCCGTCGGCGAAGGGGACGACCGGATCACCGTCACCGCGCCGACGATCATCCTCAGCACCGGCTCCGCGCCGGTCGTCCCGCCGATCCCAGGCCTCGCCACGAGCAAGCACCTGGTCAGCAGCACCGAGCTGACGCAGGCGTCGACGCTGCCCGAGCGGCTGGTGGTCGTCGGCGGCGGCTACCTCGGGCTCGAGTTCGCGTCGATCTACCAGCACTTCGGTACGCACGTCACCGTCCTCGAAGGAGCGGAGCGGCTGCTGCCGCGTGAGGACGAAGACATCGCCGAGGTCGCCCGCGAGATCCTCGAAGGCGACGGTATCCGGATCATCACCGGCGCGAAGATCACGAAAGTCGAGGACAGCGGCGCCGTCGCGAAGGTGATCTACGAAAAGGACGGCGAGACGCACGAGGTCGAGGCCAGCGCGCTGCTGCCGGCCACGGGCCGCCGTCCGGTCACCGACGGCCTGCGGCTCGACGCGGCCGGCGTCCGGACCACGCCGGCCGGCGCCGTCGAGGTCGACGAGCACCTGCGCACCAGCCGGCCGCACATCTTCGCCGTCGGCGACGTCAACGGCGGCCCGCAGTTCACCTACGTGGCCCTCGACGACGCCCGGATCGTGCTGGACCAGCTGCTCGGCGAGGGCAAGCGCACCACGGCCGACCGGCTCGCCGTGCCGCACACGCTCTTCACCACCCCGCCGCTGGCGACCGTCGGCCTGACCGAGCGCGAAGCCCGCGCGCAGGGCCGGAACATCAGGGTCGGCAAGAAGCGGGTCGCCGACATCGTCGCCATGCCCCGGGCCTACACCGTCGAAGAGACGCGCGGGATCATGAAGTTCATCGTGGACGCCGACACCGACCTCGTCCTCGGCGCGGCGCTGCTGAGCATCGACGCGCAGGAGGTCGTCAACACCGTCGCGCTGGCCATCCGCCACGACGTGACCGCGACCGAGCTGCGCAACGCCATCTACACGCATCCGAGCTCGACCGAGGCGTTCAACGAGGTGATACCTGTGCGGTGAGCACACTCGCGGATGCATCCGGTGGGTACTTTCCCCATGGCCAGACCGGCGCCGCCGCCCTAGCGTGGGAACCCGGTGACGAGGAGGTTTCCGCGGATGCTGATCGACGACCTGGCCGCCGTGCTGCCGGCGGACCGGCTGGTCCGTGACCCGGACGTCGTGGCGGGCTTCGCCCACGACGAGGCCGAGTGGGCGCCCTGCGGGCGGCCCGCGGTGGTCGTCCGGCCGCACACCGCCGAAGAGGTCCAGGCCGTGGTGAAGGTCTGCCTGCGGCACCGGACCCCGCTCGTCGCGCGCGGCGCCGGCACCGGGCTCTCCGGCGGGGCGAACGCCGTCGACGGCTGCGTCGTGCTGGTCACCGACCGGCTCACCGCGATCAAGGCGATCGACGAGCGGGAGCGGTACGCCGTCGTCGAGCCCGGCGTCGTCAACGACGACCTGCGGGCCGCCTGCGCCGAACGCGGGCTCTGGTACCCGCCGGATCCGGCCAGCTCGCCGTGGTCGACCATCGGCGGCAACGTCGCCACCAACGCCGGCGGCGTCTGCTGCGTCAAGTACGGCGTCACCCGCGACTACGTCCTGGGCCTGCAGGTCGTCACCGGCACCGGCGAGCTCGTCCGGCTCGGCCGCCGGACCGCCAAGGGCGTCGCCGGCTACGACCTGACCGGGCTCATGGTCGGGTCGGAAGGCACGCTCGGCGTGATCACCGAGGTCACCGTGCGGCTGCGGCCGGCCCGCGCCGCCGAGCGGACGGTCGCCGGGTACTTCGACACCACCGTCGCCGCCGGGCAGGCCGCCGCCGCGGTCGCCGCCCGGGGCGTGCTGCCCTCGGCGCTCGAGCTCGTCGACCGGCACTGCCTGGCCGCCGTCGACAAGTGGAAGAACATGGGCCTGAGCGCCGACGCGAACGTCGTGCTCCTCGCCCGCACCGACGCGCCCGGCGCTCTGGGCGAGCACGAAGCCGCGGAGATCCTCGACTGCTTCGAGCAGGCCGGCGCGACCTGGGCCGCGCAGTCGACCGACCAGGCCGAGGCCGACGCGCTGTTCTCCGCCCGCCGCCTCGCCTACCCCGCACTCGAACGGCTCGGCCCGGTGCTCACCGAGGACGTCTGCGTCCCGACGCAGGCCGTGCCCGAGATGCTCGCCCGCATCGACGCGGCGGGGCAACGCCACGGCGTCCACATCGCGAACGTCGCGCACATCGGCGACGGCAACCTGCACCCGCTGCTGGTCACCCCGGCCGGCGACGACACCGCGCGCGAGAACGCCCAAGCCGCGTTCGACGACATCATCGCCGACGCGCTCGACCTCGGCGGCACCGTCACCGGCGAGCACGGCGTCGGCCTGCTCAAGCAACCCGGCCTCGCGCGCGAACTCGGTCCCGCGGTGGTCGAAATGCACCGCGCGGTCAAGAAAGCCCTGGACCCGCGGAACATCCTCAACCCCGGCAAGGTCTTCCCCGAAGGGACACCCGCATGATCGTCCGCACCACCTCCGGCGACGTCCGCGGCGAGCCGATCGCCACCGGCGTCCGGTTCCGCGGCATCCCCTACGCCGCCGCGCCCGAAGGTGAGCTGCGGTTCGCCGCGCCGGTCCCGGCGCGAGCGTGGGACGGCGTGCGCGACACGCGCGAGGCCGGACCCACCGCGCCGCAACGGCAGCGGACGATCCCCGGCCTCGACCTGTCCGCCGTGGTCGGCGACGGCTGGCGAACCGGCGCGGAGTACCTGACGGTCGACGTCTGGACGCCGGACCCGGGCGCCTCGGGGCTTCCGGTGCTGGTGTTCGTGCACGGCGGCGCCTTCATCGGCGGCACCGGCTCGGCCCCGGTCTACGACGGCACCGCGTTCACCCGCGGCGGCGCGGTGCTGGTGACCGTGCAGTACCGGCTCGGCGTCGACGGCTTCGTCCCCTTGGCCGGCGGGGAGACCAACCTCGGCCTGCGCGACCAGCTCGCCGCGCTGCGCTGGGTGCGGGAGAACATCGCCGCGTTCGGCGGCGACCCCGGCACCGTGACGTTGTTCGGCGAATCGGCGGGCGCGATCAGCGTCGCGTGCCTGCTCGGTTCGCCGTTGTCGACCGGCCTCTTCCGCCGCGCGGTCGTCCAAAGTGGACATGCGAACATGGTGCGCGGACGCGCGGAGCTGGAGCGGCTCGCCGACGTGATCGCCGACGGGCTCGGCGTCGAGCCCACCGCCGCCGCGTTCCGGAAGCTGCCGACCGAGCGGCTGCTCGACGCGCAGGACGCCGTCCTCAAGCCCGGCGGCGGCCCCGACCTGCGCGGCGAAGACGGGCTGGACCGCAGCTACGGCCTCAGCCCGTTCCTCCCGCTGGTCGGCGACGACGTCCTGCCGCGGCACCCCGGCGAGGCGATCCGCGCCGGTGCGGGCGCCGACGTCGACCTGATCGCCGGCACCTGCCGTGAGGAGATGCTGCTGTACTTCGGCCCGACCGGGCTGCTCGACGTGCTCACCGACGAGCAAGCGGTGGCCATGCTGTCGGCGTCGCACCCGGACGCGGCGAAGGTTCTCCGCGGGTACGGCTTGGGCGACGGCCGGAAGGCGGGCGAGGTGTTCGTCGAGGCCATGACCGACCTCGTCTTCCGCGACGGCGTCAAGGAACTCGTCGAGAGCCATCAAGGCCGCTCGTTCCGGTACGAGTTCGAGTGGCGGGCCCCGAAGCTCGGCGCGTGCCACGGCATGGAGCTGCCGTTCGTGTTCGATTCGCTCGACGCGTCCGCCGCCATCGTCGGCGCCGAGCCGCCGGCCGAGCTGGCCCGCGAGGTCAACGGCGCGTGGACGCGGTTCGCCGCCACCGGCGACCCGGGCTGGGCGCCGGCAGAGACGACACACCTGGGTTGATGGACGCCCACGGCCTGCGCGAGCTGTACGACCTCGTCCTGCGCCTGTCGGCGGTCCACGACCTCGACGCGCTGGTGCAGGAGGTGGTCGACCACGCCCGGCGGCTGCTCGGCGTCGACGTCGCCTACCTCGCGCTGGCCGAACCGGACGGTTCGCTCGTCATCCGCGTCACCGACGGCTCGCTCGGCCCGCGGCTGCGCGGCGTCGTGCTGCCACCGCACAGCGGGCTGGCCGGGCAGGTGGCCGACACGGGCGAACCGGTGCAGAGCACCGACTACCTCGGCGACGCCGCCCTGACGCACCTGGGCGAGGTCGACCGCGTCGCCGAAGCCGAAGGCCTGCGCACGATCCTCGGCGTGCCGCTGCGGTTGCGCGGCAAGGTGGCCGGCGTGCTGATGGTGTCGCAGCGCGCGGTGCGCCGGTTCACCGCGGCGGAGTCGTCGCTGCTGACGTCGCTCGGTTCGTTCGCCGCGATCGCCATCGAGAACGCGAAGCTGGTCACCGCGCTGGCGGAGGCGAACGACCGGCTGGAGCGGGCCGTCCGGCTGCACGACCGGCTCGGCGCGGTGGCGCTGCACGGCGGCGCGGCCGAAGACGTCGTCGTGCCGCTGTCGGAACTGGTCGGCGGCCTGGTGCTGGTCGCCGACGAGCACGACGAGGTCCGCGCGGCCGCCCGCGCCGGCTCGCTCGTCAACGCGCGGCTTTCCGGCAGGCCCTCCAAGTTGTTCGCTTCGGCGAGTGCGCGGCGCACCCGCGTGGACGAGCGGGTGGTCACCGTGCCGGTCGCGTCGGCGAACGCGTATTTCGGGGCGCTGCAAGTGGTTCCCGACGCCCCGCTCGCCGAGGCGGACGTCCGGTTGCTGGAGCGTTCGGCGACGACCGTCGCGCTGGTGGCGTCGGTCGAGCGCGCCGAGCGCCGGTCGGCCGAGGAATTGGTGGAGCACCTGGTGACCCGCCGGGTCCGCGAGATCCCGGCGTACGCCCGTGATCTGCGGCGGCCGCACCTGGTCGTGGTGAGCGAGGACCCTCGACTGCGTAGTCTCGCTGCCTTTTCGTCCACTGTGGATGGTCGCTTGGTCGCCCTCGTCCGCGCCGACGAGGCGACGGTCCGCTCGTGGTCACTGGGCACGACCGGCCTGGCGGGTCCGGCGACCGGGCCGGCCGCGTTGGCCGACGCGTACGACGACGCGGTCGCGTGTGTGCGGGTCTTGAACGCGTTGGGTCGCACGGGTTCCACGGCCTCCCCGGCCGACCTGGGCCCGTATCGCTACCTGTTGAGCCAAGCCGGCCGCGAGGAAGCGGACACGTTCGTCACCCGCACGTTGGCGCCGCTGCTGGCCCACGACGAGGAGCGCGGCACGGACCTGGTCCGCACGGCGGAGGTGTTCCTGCGGTGCGGCCGCCGCAAGACACCGGCGGCCGAGGAGCTGACGATCCACCCGAACACGCTTTACCAGCGCCTGGACCGCATCACGGCGTTGCTGGGCGCGGACTGGCAGGAGGGCGACCGGGCACTGGACGTCCACTTGGCACTGCGCATCCACCGCCTGGCCGCCGAACTCGCGTAAAACCCCTACCGTCAACCCCTGTACGGGCCGATTGACACGGCGAGCGCACGTCAGGGATCGTCGAGAGACGAACACCACATTTTTCCTCCGCGCAGACGAACCCACGGAGATGACTCATGACGAACATCAAGGTAACGCTTTCCGGCGGTCCGGCAGAACTGGTCGAACGGCACCGGGAATGGACGGTCGGTGGCCTCGGCGAAATCGCGAAGGTCAGCTTCGGCGCCGGCTACGAGCACTTCTCCCACGCGGGCGAGTTCACGACGACCAGCGGCGGCGACCAGGTCCCGGTGTTCGCCTGGTGCGGCCGCACCAGAGTCGCCGAATAACCCTTACGTGAGGCCCCTACCGCGGTTTGTCGTGAGTGAGAAACAGGGTTAGAACCCTGTTTCTCACTCACGACATCTTTCAGCCGTCCGACTCCGGCGAGGGCAGGTACGCCCCCGGCACCTGGTCTGGCGCCACGACCTGGTCCTCACCCGGGTAAGGCACCTGCCAGCCGTGCGTCTGGTACCACGTGAAGTGGTTCATCTGCGCGGGGTTGGCGTAGTCGGCGACGGCGTTCGGACCGGTCAGCCGCTGGTGCGTCGTCCACTCCTGCCACTGCGCCGCGACCTGCTGCTTGTCGGCGGGCACCGCCGACGACGGCACCGGCGCCGCGGCCGGGTTCGCCGCGGCCGGGGTGTCCGGCCCGCACGACGGCTGGGTCGCCAGCCCGCCCGTCAGCGACGTGCGGTTCGGCAGCGCGGTGAACGGCGTGAAGTCCGGCTTCTTGGTGAAGGCCGCGCTCATCGGCGTCGCCGCGCTGTCCTTCTGGTTCATCGGCTTGACCCCGAGGATCTGCTCGATCGTCCGGATCATCGTGATCTGCGAGTAGAAGTGGCTGTCGACGACGCCGTGCTGGGCGTACGGGCTGATGATCTGCACCGGCGCCCGGTGCCCGTCGACGTGGTCGAGACCCGCCTGCGAGTCGTCCTCGACGACGAAGATCGCCGAGTCCTTCCAGTACAGGCTGTGCGAGATCTCGTCGACGATCTTGCCGACGGCGAGGTCGTTGTCGGCGACCTGGGCGGCCGCGTTGGGCGGGCCGCCGGTGTGGTCGCTGGACAGCCAGAACATGTTCAGGTTCGCCGGCCCGTTCTTTTCGAAGTCGTCCTTCCAGATCTGGTACCGGTACTGGTCCGGCACGGCGGTGTCGAACTTCGGGAAGCCCGGCACCGACACGTCGTTCAGCGACGGGATCGGCGACGACGACACCAGCGGGTAGGCCGTCGGCTCACCCGTCGCCGCCATGTTCTTGGCGTCGCAGTACAGGTTCTGCCAGCTCGCCCCGGCGGGCTTGGTCAGGAACTGCTGGAACTCGCCGAAGTCCCGCACCGACTTCCCGGCCGCCTGCGCGCCGGTCCAGAGAAACCCGGTGCTCTGGTGGCCGAGGGCGTCGTCCTCGGTGTCGTAGCTGCGCAGGTACTCCCCCGCCGACGACTCGGTGTACTCGGGGTTGTCGGCCTGCATCAGCCAGTTGTGGCCCTCGGCGGAGTTCGTGCCGATGTCGTAGGTGTTGTCGTACAACCCGAACTGCTTGGCCAGCGCGTGCTGGTTCGGCGTCACGTTCTCGCCGAACTGCGCCACCGAAGGGTCGCCGTTGCCGCGCGGGTCGTCGCCCAGGACCTGGTCGTACGTCCGGTTTTCCTTCACCAGCAGGAAGACGTGCTTGATGGTCGACGGGTCGCCGAGCCGCGCGGGCACCGGCACCGGGCTGCGGTGGCCGTTGTCGGTGGCCAGTTGGACGGAGTTGTCCGTCCAGCCGTTCTGCTTGAACACCTGCGCGGTGTACCCGCGGATCGCGCGGTCGTCCGGCAGCCGGAACTTCTGCACGCTCGACGTCGTGTCGTGCGTGCCGTGCCCGGCCGCCGTGGTCGGGCGGAGGGCGTCGATGCCGCGGGTGTTGGAGACGACGACGTCCGGGCCGACCGTGGTGATCGCGGTCGGGAAGTAGTCGGTCGGCAGCAGGCCGACGTAGCTCACCGGCTCCTGCGCCCGCTGGAATCGGTAGACGGCGACCGCGTTCGCGCGGCCGAGCGTCACCAGCAGGTGCCCGTCGTCGGTCAGCGTCACGCCGTCCGGCTCGTACCCGACCGAGGCCTGCGGCCACGGCTGGGTCGCGACGGTCTGGACGACCTGGTCGCGGCCGGTGTCGATGACCGAAACCGTGTTGCTCGCGGTGTTCGTGACGAACAGCGCGCCGTTCTTGACGTAGACGGCGGTCGGGTGCAGGCCGACGTCGATGCTCTTCGGCGCGGCGGCCGCGTTGGCCAGGTCGATGACGCTGACCGTGCCGCTGGTGGTGGCGCCGGTGAACTGGCTGGCCGGCACCTGCGTGTTGTACGAGTTCAGCGTCGGCTCGCCGGGCTTGGCCGGGTGGCCGCCTTCGTTGCTGACGTACAGCTTGTTCCCGACCCGCACCAGGTCGCGCGGCGCGTTGCCGACGGCCCAGCTCTGCTTGATCGCGCCGGTCGCCGCGTCGAGGGCGACGACGCGGTTCTGGCCGTTGACCGCCGAGTACACAGTGGACCCGTCGGGCGAGAAGACCGCCTGCGCCACCAAGGCGTGCTTGGCGCCGTCCGCGGGGATCTTGACCGACACCGGGGACGCGACCGTGCCGTCCGGGTTGACGGAAAAGCGGGTGTAGCCGTCGGTCTGCGCCAGCCACAACGACTTGCCGTCCGGCGAGTACGTCGGGCCTTCCTGGCCGACGTCGTTGCCGGCGATGCGCAGGTTCGCCGTCGCGGAGTTGCCGACGAGCTGCTGCACCTTCCAGTTCTTCAGGTCGACGACGGTGAGCGCGATCCCGCCGTCGGTGGTCAGCGCGGCGAGGTGACTGCCGTCCGGACTGACCGCCGAGGCCATGATCTTGCCGTTGTTCACGACCAGCCGGTCGCCGATCGGCTTGATGTACTGGTCCGCGGAGACGACCTGGCCGTTTTCGGTGACCTGGCCGACGTGCTCCTCGCCGAACTGCGCCGTCGACGCGACACCGACGCCGGTGCCGGTGGCGACGAGCACGAGCGTGGCGGAACCGGCCGTCGCGTAGCGCAGCCGATGGCCGCCGCGCCGGCTCTTCCCGGCACGCCGTCTGCGGCGTGTTACCTGCATCGGGGTTATCCCTTCGTGGTGGTGAGCAGCTCGACGTTCCCGTCGAACTGCCAGAGCGGGTTGGGTTGGTCCCCCGCGGGGGTCCGCACCTGGAAGTAGCCGTTCACTTCCTTCGGTCCGTCGCCGTCGGCGACGTACCGCCCGTCCGAGGTGATGTCCAGCTGGTAGATCGCCGAGCCCGTCGCCGCGACGTCCGGCAGGTGCCAGGAGACGACGCACCGCCAGTCGTTGCCGGGCCCCTCCGGCTCGACCAGGCCGTCGCCCTTGGTGCACGCGGCCGTGGCGGCCAGCTGCTCCTCGGTGACGTCGGGCCGGTTGAGCTGCCCGGCCTGCAGCCGGTAGAGGTGGGCGAAGGCGGTGGCGACCGACCGCTGGACCTTGTCCAGGTCGATCCCGGACCCGGTGGCCGGCGTGGCGAGGGCGACGATCCCCGCCGTCACGGCGAGCAGCGCGACCAGCGGCAGGACACCGAGGGTGAGCGCGCGGCGGCCCCCGCCGTCGTGCGCGGGGTTGGTGAAGTCGCGGCGCACGAAGAGCAGGTAGGCGAGCGCGGTCGCGACGACGGCCCACGCCAGGCTGACGCCGACCGCGATCAGCAGCGGGCCGAGCTGGGCGGGATCGGTGAACAGGCCGTTCCACGCGATGAAGGCGTAGCTGGGCAGGGCGAGCCGGACGGCGACCGGCAGCGGCAGCAGCTGAGCCAGCGCCAGCACCAGCGCGACGACCGCGGGCAGCAGCAGCCCCATCGGCGACCGGCCCCAGAGGACCGACCCGAGCAGCCCGATCGCGCCGAGGGCGAGCGTCGGGGCGAGCACGCAGACCCACGCGAGCGGGACCTGCACCGCGGCGTCGCCCGGGGCCAGCGAGTGGCCGTCGAGCCCGACCAGCGGCCGGCTCCCGGCGGCGAGCACCCCGCCCACCGCGCCGGAAACGGCCAGCCCGGCCACGAGCACGAGGATGACGGTCAGGCTGGCAAGCGCTTTCGCGACGAAGATCCGCCGGGGCGACCGGACCGCGACCAGCAGGTGGCGCCAGGTGCCGAGCCGGTCTTCGGCGGCGAAGACGTCCCCGGCGACGACCGACGTCAGCAGCGGGAGCGCGTACGTACCCGCGAACCCGAGCATCACCAGCGGTCCCGCCCAGCCGGTGGCGTTCATCCACCGGCCGAACAGCGTGTCGACGGGCAGCGAACTCTGCTCGCTCACCACGGCGACGAACAGCGCCGGCGCGAGCCAGCAAGCCAGCACCAGCAGGCGGATGCGCCAAGCAGCGAACAACTTGACGAGTTCGAAGCGGTAGCCGCGGGCGACCGGGACGGTCTCCGTGACGGTCGCGGTCATCGGCCGGCCTCCGGCTGTTCGGTGAGGGCGAGGAAAGCGGCTTCGAGCGGAGACACGACCGGCGCGAGCTCGCGCACCGCGATGCCGTCCTTCGCCAGCCGCAGCACCAGTTCGTCGAGCGCGGAAGTCAGCGCGCGCACCACGAAGACGTCGGCGTCGGGGTCGGCGAGCCGGATCCCGGGCGCGCTTGCGACCAGGGCGCGGGCTTTGCCGGGGTCGGAAGTGCGCAGCCGGTAGTCCAGTTCGCCGTTCTCGGCGGAGAGCTTGCCGAGCGGGCCGGTGAAGACGACGCGGCCGGTGGCGAGGATGGTGACTTCGGAGCAGAGCGCCTCGAGGTCGTCCATCCGGTGGCTGGAAAGCACGACGGTGGTGCCCTCGGCGGCGAGCCGGTCGAGAACGCCGTGGACGTGCTTCTTGCCGGCCGGGTCGAGCCCGTTCGCCGGCTCGTCGAGCACCAGCAGGCGAGGTTCGGTGAGCAGGGCCGCGGCGAGGCCGAGCCGCTGGCGCATGCCGAGGGAGAAGCCGCGCACGCGGTCGTGGGCGACGTCGGTGAGCCCGACCTCGCCGAGGACGTCGTCGATCTTCGGCGTCTTGCGGTCACGGCCGTGCAGGCCCGCCAGCGCGGCGAGGTTCTGCCGGGCGGTGAGCGACGGGTAGAGCCCGGGGCCGTCGACGAACCCGGCCACCCCGCCGAGGTTCTTCCCGACCGGCGCGCCGAGGATCTCCAGGGTGCCCTCGTCGGCGACGGCCAGGCTGAGCAGCAGGCCGAGCAACGTCGTCTTGCCGGCGCCGTTCGGGCCGACGAGGCCGTGGATGTGGCCGGGTGCCACGTCGAAGTCGATGCCGTCGAGCGCGACGACGTCACCGAAGCACTTGGTGATCCCGCGCGCTCTCACTGCCAGGGGTGCGTCCATGAGTTCCTTGCTTTCACTCTGCGGCTCGAGCAGGAAACTTAGGCACCGCAAATTACGGCGGTGGGCGAGCAGGGTGAACGCAGCCCGAACGGCAGCCGACCGGCGACCGCCAGTGCGGTGAAATGTCCGGGTTAAGCCGGGTTCTTACGGCGAGTTAACCGAGCGCTTGTCTGTCCACTGTGGAGCGCGGTGGATCTCCACCCCGATCTCCACCCCGCGGAGGTCCCGCTCCACCCGGGTGCCGCCCTAGCGTTCCCCTCGTCGGAACACGGGAAGGGAAACGGACATGGGTGAGGTCGTCCAGTTCATGCTGCTGCGGTTCGCGATCATCGGCGGCGGGATCCTGCTGCTGCTGATCGTGCTCGGGGTGATCGCCGTCGTGGTGAAGAAGGCCGGGCGGTGATCACCGCTTCGGGTGCAGGCCGTGCTGCTCGGCGTAGCGCAGGGCCTCGACGCGGTTGCGCACGCCGATCTTGGCGAAGGCGTTGTTGATGTGCGTCTTGACGGTGGCCTCGCCGATGAACAGCTCGGCGGCGATCTTGCCGTTGGTCAGGCCGGCGGCGATCAGGCCGAGGACTTCGGCTTCCCGGGCGGTGAGGCCGTCCGGAAGGCCGTCCTTGCGCGGTTTCACCCCGGTCAGCGCACCGGCGACCTGGCGCGAGACATCGGCCCCGAAGGTGAGCTGCCCGGCGACGACGGCCCGCAGCGCGGCCCCGATCTCGTGCCGTCCGGCGTCCTTCGTCAGGTAGCCCTTCGCCCCGGCGGCGAGCGCCCCGGCGATCGACTCGTCATCCGAGTAGGTGGTGAGCACGAGGACGGCGACGTCCGGGTGTTCCCGCGTGAGCCGTTCGGTCGCTTCGACCCCGCTCAGGACGGGCATGTTGAGGTCCATCAGGACGACGTCGAGACGGTCGAGTTCGCCGGCGAGACCGAGTGCCTGCTCGCCGTTCGCGGCCGAGCCGACGACGTCGACGTCGTCGAGCAGGCCCAGCAGCGCGACCAGGCCCTCGCGCACCACCTGCTGGTCGTCCACCACCAGCACCGTGATCGTCATGGTCGGCAGTCTGCCGTATCCGGAAGACTGGCCGGGTGAAGATCCCCGAAAGAGTCAGGACGCACTGGTGGCGCGTCGCGCTCGTGGTGGCGGCCGTGGTCGTGGCCTGCTTCTCGGCGAGCCCGTTCGCCGGGTTGTTCGGCCTGGTCCCCATGCTGGTCTGGTGCTGGCTGGCACCATCGCGGCGGTCCGGGCTGATCGTCGGGGCGGTGCTGCTGGCGCTGCTGGTGTGGTTCGTCCTGCCGGGTGCGCTGGGCTTCGCCGGGCACTGGGTGCCGGCGCCGATCGAGGTCTACTGGCTGCACACGACCATCGCGGCGGTGGTCTGCGCGATCGGTGCCCGGCGCGGGTTCGTCCGGCTGTTCGTGCTGGTCATCGCGGGGTTCGTCGTCACCGGCGGCGCGCTGTTCGCCGCGTACGAGTCCCCGCCGGGCGACGAAGGGGTGGCGCCCGGTCCCGCCGGGCTGGCGATCACCCGGGACTTCAACTGCGGCTCCCACAACTGCTGGGGCGTCCTGGAGACCACCGGCGACCGCGCCCCCGAGGTGCTTCGCGACTACGTCACGGCCCGGAACTTCACCCCGGCGCCGACGGTCTTCCGGGCCCCGCGCTTTTGCCGGCACACCGGGCTCCTCGTGGACCACGAGGTCTGCGTGGACGTCTGGCCGCTCGGGCCGGCGGCGGCGCGGCTGGAGTGGCACGTGAACTGAGGGAGGTGGCGCGGCGGGCCGCCGCGCCACCGGACCCCTCAGCCCGGCGCGACGGCCCGGCCGGTCTGCGGCGAGATCATGCCCGCGCACAGTCCCCGGCTCGCCAGGGTCTGCGCGATCCGCGGGATGGCGGACAGCGTGTTGGCGGGCCATTCGTGCATGAGGATGATCTGGCCGTTGCCGAGGCGGGCGTTGGCCTGCACGATGGCGTCGACGCTCGCGTTGTTCCAGTCCTGCGAGTCGACGTCCCAGATGATCTGCCGCAGGCCGTACTTGGCCTCGACCGCTTGCAGAGTTCCGTTGGTCTCCCCGTACGGCGGCCGGAACAGCTTCGGCGTCCCACCACCGGCCGCCGAGATCGCCTGCTGGGTACGGGAAATCTCGGAGTCCATTTGGGACTGGCTCTGCTGCGTCAGGTGCGGGTGGGTGTAGCTGTGGTTCCCGACCCACATCCCGGCGCTCACTTCGGCCCGCACCTGCGCGGGATAGGCGGCGGCGTACTGGCCTTCGTTGAACATCGTGGCGCGCAAGCCGTTCTGCCGCAGGGCGTTGAGCAGGGCGGGGGTGTGCGCGTTCGAGGGTCCGTCATCGAAGGTGAGGCCGACATAGCCGTTGCAGGCGGCGGCGTGCGCGGGGGCGGTGCTCACGACGCTGCTGACGGCCAGCAGCGCCGCCGCGAGAATTGCTCTGCGCATCGCCTCAGCCCACCGAGATGTTGGAGTTGCCACTGCTCTGGTACCCCTCGGTGGCGAGGATCATGTAGTAGTTGAAGCTGCCCATGCGCATGCCGTAGCGGCCCCAGGCGTCGAAGTGGTTCCCGGTGGTGATGGTGCCGCCGGTCTTCTTCTGCTGCCGCACGGACCAGTACTGGTTGAAGGTCTTGGTCCCTTCGACGGAAGGGGCGTTGTAGCGGGTGGTCTGGTAGATGTCGTAGGTGCCGCCGTCGCTGGTGACGGTGCCCTTGTAGGTGCCGGTGGGCCGGTAGGTGCCCCAGTTGTCGACGATGTAGTACTCGACGAGCGGGTTCGAGGTCCAGCCGTAGAGGGCGAGGTAGCCGTTGCCGGAGGGGTTGAAGCTGCCGGAGTAGTTCACGGTCCGCCGGCTGCCGTTGCTCCACCCCTTGCCACCGACGAAGTTCCCGACGTTGCTCCAGTTCATCCGGTAGTTCCCGCCGGAGCCGAGGGTCATCTGCACGGACCCGCCACCATCGGTCCAGAAGGAGTAGTAGTAGCCACCGTTGTTCCCGGTCTGGCTGGTGGTGATGACGGTATCGGCCCGGGCCACCCCGGGCAGGAAGGTGGCGACCAGCGCAAGGGCGGCCCCACCGGCGAAAACCCTGAAGCGGTTCTTGGTGAGCATGCTTCCTCCTCATCGAGGCCTGGCGATGGGAAAAGCATGTGATCGACGTCTTCGGTGGGGCAATAACTTTCGGGAAGTTTCGGGAGTACGGGAGAGGTTCTCCGTCAGCCGACGCGGCGTCGCCTACGAAGATCACGTCGCCGCGAAACGAGGCGAATCCACGCGACGCCACATCTCGCGATGCCGACCGGTTGGTAGGCGTCGGCGCAGCTGCGCTCACTGTGCCGGATCACTTCGTCGAAGAGCCAATCGGAGGCGATCACGGCGAGCGGGGCGGTGGTCCCCCCGAGCGCGCGCTTCAGTTCGGGAGCGTCGAGCAACTTCTGGGCGTGGAGGATCGAGGAGCCCGTGACGCCGTGGTCGTCGTAGGAAACTTCCCCGGCGTGCAGAGCGAGCCGCAGCCGGATCCGTTCGGGTGACGGGTGCGCGCCGTTGTGCGCCGCCAGTTCGTCGGCTAGCGGGCCGAGGAGCAGGTCGGCGAAGAGGGCCTTGGAGATGCGAGCGGGGGCGAGCACGAGCACACCATCTCCGAGATCGGCGTGACGGCAGGCAGCCCACGGGATCGCGGCAGCGACGAAGGCGCGTTCGAGGGCCCGGTACATGCCCCGCCGGACGCGGACCTTGTTCGGGTTGGTCCGGCTCCGCAGGCCGAAGCCTTCGACATCGACAACGACGATGGTGCAGTGGGCGGTGTTCAGACCGATGCCGCCCCGCCGGCCGGCGTCGTCCGGCCCGCTTTCCGCAAAGGGGGCGACACTGGCGATGCCGGAGTCGTTACCAGGCCTGGGCGGGTCCCATCCGCGCGTCCACCCGCCAAGCCGGGCCACTGAGGGCCTCGTCGAATCGGGCTCCGGCATGTCGATCCCCTTTGACCCGCGATCCCATCGTCGCCCGATCGAGAGCGCGTCGGCAGGCTCGCCGCGGTGTTGCGATGGTTATCCTCAAGGTTAGGCAGACTGAATACTTCACCACTACTGTTCCGGTGAGACTGTTCGGTTACCGTAACCAAGAGCGTCTTCTCGCAACTGCGTCAGCACGTGCAAAGGAGCCCCGACGTTGTCAGCGCCTTCGTCGCCGGTCGTCGCTTCCTGGGAGCTCGCCCTGCGCCTGAAGCGGCGGCGCGAGCAACTGGGCATCGAGGTCAGGACGATCACCGAGGTGCTCGGCTTCAGCCGCAACTACTGGTCGGCCGTGGAGAACGAGCGAAAGATCCTCTCGCTGGAAAGCCTGACGCGGCTCCTCGAACTGTTCGAATTCGACGACGAAGAGCAGCAGGAGCTGCTGACGCTGCGCGCCGCGGCCAAGGAGCGCGGCTGGTGGACCCGCTATTCCGCGCTGTTCGACAACGAGATCCAGCGGCTCTACGGCCTGGAACAGGGTGCACGGGGCTTGCGGGACTACGAGAACCTGCTCATTCCCGGCTTGCTGCAGACCGCCGACTACACGCGGGCGCTCATCCTGCCCGACGTGACCATGCGGGCGGTCGAAGTCAACCAGCGCGTCGAGGCCAGGCAGCGGCGGCAGCAGCGGCTCACCGACCCCGACGATCCGTTCCGGTTCACCGCTGTCATCAGCGAAGCCGCGCTGCGGCAGCAGATCGGCGGCCCGAAGGTGCTTCGCGACCAGCTCGCGCACCTCGCCACCATGATCGAACAGTACCCGGAAAAGCTCGACCTTCGCGTGATCCCCTTCACGGCGACCGCCTGCGGGCTCTTCGGCGGAGCGACCGTCGTCGTCATCGACTTCGACAACTCGCAGCTGCCGACGCTGGCCTGGCAGGAAACCGTGTCCTCCTGGGGAATCATCGAAGATCCCACAGAGGTGCGAAACATCACCATGACGTTCGAGGATGCTTACCGGCGAGCACTCGATCGAGAAGAAACATTCGCGATGGTTCGCCATCACACCAAGGACGTGGAGTGAATTGAACACAAATCCCTCTGCCACCCCCGATCGCAACGGGTGGTTCAAGAGCAGCTATTCCAGCGCCGGTGGAAGCTGTGTCGAAACCCGGTTCACGCGCGGAAGCGCCCAGGTGCGCGACAGCAAGGACCGGAGGCGTGATTCGCCGGCCATCGAGATCTCACCGTCCGCGTGGACGTTTTTTCTACGCCTGATCACGCCGGAGGACGCCTGAGGTCGGACAGTTGAGGATGGGGGCACAGCCGGAGCCCCCATCCGGGTACACAACACACCACCTGTTCGATAGACGAAGTCTTCGGTCATCATCAAGCCAAGGAGAACAAACCGATGACAGAAGAGCCGCCGGCCGACCACGTCGAATGGTTCCGGAGCTCATATTCCAGCGCTTGGGGGAGTGGCCCGGAGGTTCGGTTCGAGCCGGGGAGCGCACTGGTGCGCGACAGCACGGACCCGCGACCTGATTCACCGGTCCTCAAAGTCTTAGCTCCCGCTTGGAATGCCCTTCTCGGCCATCTCAACCACGAGCATGAACATCAGTGAGGTTTGAGGCCGATCGTTGAGCGGGCTCCGCTCGCGATCAAGAGGTGGAGCCAGCCACGGCCGGCCCCACCTCATCAGCCCAGCGCGAGATCGTCCGAGCGGTCGTAGCGCTCGCCCGGCAGTCGCACCCATCCCCACGCCGCGGTTTCCTTCTCCTGCACGAACACCGGCCGATACCACTCAGGCCGGCTCACGGGGCTGTGCCGGATGATCTCCTCGTAGAACCACCCCGAGGCGATCACCGCGAGATCCCCCACCGCGCTCGCCAGGGCGTCCCGCACCACGCCCGAGTGCAGCAGCCGGAACGTGTGCACGATCGCGGCTCCCGTCCGGCCGTGGGCGTCGTAGCTGACCTCTCCCGCGTGCAACGCCACCCGCAGGCGAATCCTTTCCGGTAACCGGTGCACCCGGTTGTGCTCCGCCAGCAGAGCCGTCAGCGCAGCCGGGACCAGCTCGCTGAACACCGCCTTCGGGTAGTCCGCGGGCACCAGCACGAGAACCCCGTCACCGAGGTCGGAGTGGTAGCAGTCGGGCCAGGACACACCGCTGCCCGCCAACGCCCCTTGCACCACGTCGTAAAGCCCCGCCCGCAGCGTCAACCGGTGCAGGTTCGTCCGCCCCGCAGCCGCGAACCCCTCGATCTCGACCACGAAGATCGTGTGGTGCACCGGATCGGCCACCGGCTCCGCGAGCACAGGCGGCGCAGCACCCCACAGCCACCGCCACACTTCCGTCCACGACATGACGTGATCGTGAACCGCGCCGGTTGACACTTCGGTTACCAATCGCTGGACAAATTCTTGACAGCCCCTTGACCTGCACTGAAACCCGCCCGCCGCCGGGTTACCGTGCTGGGCAGGAAGTCCCTGCCGACCAACCACAAGGTGCGATGCAGTTCCGGATCCTGGGGCACGTCGAACTCCTGCTCGGCGACCGGGAGGTCGCGCTCGGGCGGGCCAAGGAACGGTCGTTGCTGGGCGTGCTGATGCTCAACCACGGCAAGGTCGTCGCCGTCCGGACCGTCACCGAAGCCCTCTGGGACGATCCTCCCGACCACGCCCGGAAAGATCTCCACGCCTACGTCAGCCGGCTGCGTGCCTCCCTGCGCGACGCCGGGGTCTCCGCGAAGATCGTCACCCAGCGGGCCGGCTACCAGTTCCTGCCCGAAGGCGACGATCTCGACTACGCGCGCTTCAAGAAACTCGTCAAGCACGGCGAACAAGCACGGGAGGCCGGCCGGTTCGACGTTGCCGCCGCTTCACTCAAGGAGGCCATGGGACTTTGGCGCGGCCCCGTCGTCGAAGACCTCGGCACCGTCTGGATGGAGCAGAAACGGGAAGACATCGACCGCTACGAGCGCGTCGCCGGTTACCAGGCCTTGTGCGCCGTCGAGCTCGAACGCCGGAACTACCGCGGGGTGCTGCGGATCCTCGACGAGGCCATGGTCGACCACGAGCTGGACACCCAGTACATCGCGCAGCGGATCACCGCGTTGAACGGGCTCGGGCACTACGAAGCCTTCGACACGTACTGGAAACAGGTCTACGACCGGTTCGCCCGCTCGTTCGGCACCGGCCCCGGGCAGGACCTGCAGGAACTGCACCAGCAGCTGCTGCAGTCCCGGGACTCGCCCGCGCCCGCCGATCGGCACCGGACCCAGGCCGCTCTGCGCGCCGTGCCGCCCGCGCAGCTGCCCTCCACCGTCAGCCAGTTCGTCGACCGCTCCGAAGACGTCGGCCGGCTCGACGACCTGTTCGTGCGCTCGCGGGTCGGCGGTCCGCCCGCGACCCTCATCGTCGCGATCACCGGGCCCGCCGGCGTCGGCAAGACGGAGCTGGGACTGCACTGGGCGCACGCCGTCCGCGAACGGTTCCCGCACGGCCAGCTGCACGCGGACCTCGGCGGCTACGGCACCGGCCCGCCCCGGGACGCCGCCGACGTGCTCGCCGAGTTCCTCGACGCGCTCGGCGTCGCCGCGCCGGCGATCCCCGCGAGCCCGAGCGCGCGGGTCCGGATGCTGCGGACCCTGCTCGACGACCACCGTGTGCTCGTCTTCCTCGACAACGCCCGGGATTCCGCGCAGGTCGTCCCGTTGCTGCCGGGCAGCGCGCACTCGGTGGTCGTCGTGACGAGCCGGCACCGGCTCAGCGATCTCGTCACCCACCACGGCGCCTTCCGGCTGGAGGTGCGGCCGTTCTCCGAAACCGAGATCGCCCGGCTGCTCGGCAACCTGCTGCGCGACACCTCGGTCGAACCGCCCGATCCGGCGGCGGTGCTGGCGCTGACCGGCGGCGCCCCGCAGGCCGTCCGCACCCTCGCCGAACTCCTGCCCGGCGCCGGCGGCCTGCCGAGCCCGGCCGAGCTCCTCTTGGCCGGCGAACTGGCGTCCGGCACGATCCTGACGTCGATTCTGTGGTCCTACCATGCCCTCGACGCGCCGGCCGCGCGGCTCTTCCGTTCGCTCGCGCTGCACGTCTCGCCCAGCCTCGCGCTGGAAGCGATCTTCGCCCTGGACGGGACCGACGAGGAAGCGACGCGCGGTGCGTTGACCGCCATCGGGTCGCGGTACCTGATCAGCCGGGACGACGGCCGCTACCGGATGGACGCCCTGACCCGCGAGGCCGGGGAACGGCTCGCGCGCGCCCACGATCCGCCCGACGACCGCCGCCAGGCCGAGGCGCGGCTCCTGGACTGGTACATCGCCCGCGTCACCGACGCCGCCGAGGTCCTGGCGCCGGCCTTGCGGCGCACCGCGGAACTGCCGGCCGGGCGGCTGCCGGATTTCGCCGCCGCGGAAGCGTTCCTGGCCGGCGAAGAGGCGAGCCTGTGCGCCGCGATCCGCCGCGCGGCGAGCGACAACCTGGCGCGGGCGGTGACGCTGCTGCGGCTGGCGCGGCCCCACCTCGCCTTCGACGGCGCCGGATCCGACTGGCACGAAGCCGTCGAGACGGTCCTGCTCGCCGCGCGAAGTGCCGGCGACCGCGACGCCGAAGGCCAGGCGCTGGCCACCCTGGCGCGGATCCACGACGACCCGGACAAGATCGCCGAGTCCCTGGAAGTCGCGAACCAGCTCTTCAACAACACGCAGAACAGCCGGGATCGGTCCGAGGTCCTCCTCCTGCTCGCCCAGCACGCGGAAGCCGCCGGGGAACGGGACCGCGCCCTGTCCTGCCTGCGGGAGGCGCTCGCCATCCAGCACAGCCTCAACGAACCCGGCCCGTGCGCCGCGGCGCACGGCGACCTCGGCGCGCACCTGCGTCGTCGGGGCGAGCTGGAAGAGGCGGAAATCCATCTGTCCCAGGCGAAAGCGCTGTACGCCGAACTGCGCGACCACCGCCGCCACGCCGCGATGGCCCTGGAGCTCGGCCTGCTGAGCCGCCGCGCCGGCCGGATCACGGAGGCCATCCGGCAGTTCACCGAAGCCGTCGAGCTGCACGAGCGCTACCCGGCGGGTCACGAGCAGACGCTGGCCGCACTGGTCGAACTGAGCGAAACCGCCTGCGACGCCGAAGAACACGGCGATGTGCTGCTGTACGCACGGAAGGCTCTCGGCGTCGCCCGCGCGGACCACGTCCAGGTGGTCCGCGCGCTGGTCGCGCTGGTGCGCTCCCTGGCGGCGACCGGCCGGCAGGTCGAGGCGTGGAACGAGTCCCGCCAGACGATCGCCCTCGTCGCCGACGTCGACGACCCGGTGCGCGGTCATGTGCGTGCGCAGTTCACCAAGCTGGGACTGTGGCCGCCGGACCGGTGAAGCCGACTTCCGCCGCCACGGGAAATATCGGGCGCCGGCGGTGCGACTACCAAGCCGTGACGGGCAAATACGAACCCCTGCGGCTGCACCTCGCGGCCACCGAGCGGGCGGTTCCGGTCCTGTCCGACGAGTTCGACCCGGTCGAGCTGGATGTCCGGGTCCGTCTGCGGACTACCGCCGGCCAGGCCCGACGCAGCAGACGAGCCAGCGCGTCCACGACCTGCTGATGAAGCAGCTCCGCGCGGGCGGCTTGGCCGAAATGGCCGTTGCGACGTCCGCGATGATCGTGACCGGCGAGGTCGCGCGGGAGCTGTCGCTCCGGAGGAAGACCGCGCGCGTGTGATCCGGTGATCGGGATTAGGGAATTCCCGGCTCGTTCCCGGTTACCTTGGCCGGCGCAAAGATAACCGGGAACGAGGGGGGCAATTCCATGAAACGCATTTCCCTGGCGATCGCGATCGGCCTCGCCGCGGCGGCGGTGCCCGTCATCGCGAGCCCGGCGTCGGCGGTCACCTGCGGCACCCAGTGGACGCAGGGGACGGCCGGCCCGAACGCCCGCGACTACCAGTGGGGCAACTGCGGCACCACCGCCACGAAGATCAAGGCCTACTCCCTGACCTACGGCGGCGCCTTCAAGACCCTGCTCGGCGAGAAGTGCGTCCCGGCCGGCGGGACCGTGCCGCTCGGCGGGACGACCGACTGGCGCGTGCTGTCCTACACCGGCGAGGACACCGGCACCGCCTGCTGACGCCCGGTGGCGGGTGGTGCCCCCTCGGCACCACCCGCCACCAACCACCTACCTACTCCCGCAGCCCGATCGCGTCGATCGGCCGGGCCCGCAGCGCCACGAACGTCGACAGTCCCATCGCCAAGAACCCCAGCGCCGCCGCGCCGCCGATGATTCCGAAGTAGACGGTCCACGACCCCGACGGCACCGGGCTCCCCCGCAGCCCGACATTCAGCAACCCCAACGGCACCAACGCGACCAACGTCCCGGCGACCACCGCGATCCCCACCGTCACCAAAGCCTCCAGCCGCATCATGTGCGTCACCTGGCGGCGGGTCGTCCCCACCAGCCGGAGCAACGCGAACTCCCGCGACCGCTGGGCCGTCGTCAACACCAGCGTGTTGGCCACCGAAATCGCCAGGTACCCGACGATCACCCCGGCCGCCACCAGGTTCAGGTAGAACTGCGCCTGCCCTTCGCCGCCCTCGGGGGCCGACAAAGCCGTGGCCACCGTCAAGCCCGGGTACGGCAGCGAACGCAACGCCGCGGCCACCGCCGCGGGGTCCGCGTCCGGGGCACGCCGGACCAGCACCGAGTCGTCCAGCCGGCCGCCGTTGTGCTGGCGCGCCAACGAAACCGGCAGCACGAAGTCGCCGAATGCCTTGTCGTGCGTGTACGTCGCCACCAGCCGCAGCTTTGCCGGGACGCCGTCGCCGAAGTAGAACGTCACCTCGTCGCCGAGCTTCTTGTCCTGCCAGTCGGCTTCCGATCGGCTCAGTGCCACCGTGTCGCCCGTCAGGTCCGCGAGCCGCCCGGAGTCGACGCCCAGTTCCAGTACCCCTTGAGAAGGACCAAGCCCCTGGGCCGACGTCCGCTGGACCTCCGTGCTGTCGCCGACCGTCGACACCGTGAGCACCGACGTGCGCACCACCGGCGTCGCCGTGGCCACGCCCGGCAGCCGGGCGGCCGCCGCGGCCACCTCGGGCGAAACCCCCGCCGGGCCGCTCAGCACGTAGTCGGCGGTGGTCGAAGCCGCGGTCTCCTCGGCCGCGGCCGCCGTGGCGGACGTCGGGCCGTAGAACATCGCCAGTGCGAACGCGATCGCCAGCATCAACGGCGTCGCCGCCGCGGCCAGGCGCCGGGTGCCGGCCTGGGCGTTCGCGCCGGCCAGGTAGCCGCTGATCCGCCACACCCGCGCCAGCAGCGGGCCCAGGAACCGCACCGCCACCCCGGTCACCTGCGGCCCCACCACGGCAAGCCCGATCACGATCACCAGCGTCGACATCGACGACACCGCCGTCGCGACGTCGCCGCGCAGGAACAGCGGCACCAGCGCGCCGCCAAACCCCGCCAGCACCAGGCCCCAGCCGGTGAGCACGCGGGCGCGGCCGAGCTCACGGCGTTCGACCGCCGCCTCGCCGAGCGCCTCGACCGGCTTGATCGACGACGGCCGCCGCGACGCCGCCCACGCCGCCAGCCGGGCGGCACCCAGCCCCAGCAGCACCGCCGCCAGCGCCGGCAGCGGGCTGATCGCCAGCCCGAAGTCGGCCGGGATCACGCCGATCGCGGCGAACGCGTCACGCAGCCCGGACGCCACCGCCAGGCCCAGCGCGCCGCCGAGGACGCCGGCGACGAGCGCGACGATCGTCGTCTCGGTGCCGATGAGCTTGCGGATCTGGCGCGGGGTCGCGGCGACCGCGCGCAGCAGCGCGAACTCCCGGCGCCGCTGGTTGATCGTCAACGCGAGCGTGCTGGCCACCACGAACACCGCCACGAGCAGGGCGAACCCGCCGAACGAGCCGGCGATGGCGAGCAGCAGCGTCCGCGTCTGGCTGACGTCGAGGAACTCGATCGTGCTGCGCTCGACGCCGGTGGTGACCTCGGCGTCCCCGGCGACCGCGCCGATCCGCTCGGCCAGCGTCTCCGGCGTCACGCCGGGTTCGGCGAGCACGCCGATCGCGTGCGCCTGGCCGGGGCGAGCGGCCAGCTCCACGGCCTGCGAAGGCGTGAAGAACAGCGCCGACTGCCGCGACAACGCGTCCACGATCCCGCTGACGCGGAACTCGGCCGGCACCGACCGGGTCATGATCCGCACTTTCCCGTCGACGCCGACCCCGGCTCGCTGCGCCAGCTCCGCGTCGAGCACGACCTCGTCCGGCGCCCCGGGCGCCCGGCCCGCGCTCAGCCGGAACGGCGCCAGCGCGGCCGCGTCCCAGTTGTGGCCCAGCGACTGCGGGCCGCCGATGACCTCCCCGGAGGCCGTGACGACCTGCGCCGGGAAGCTCTGCTCCGCCACCGCCGTGCGCACGCCGGGCACCGAAGCGATCCGCCCGGCCAGCTCCGAAGGCACCGACGGCTGCTCGCCGACCTGGTCGAACGTCAGCGCGTCGGCGCCCGGCGGGTGCACCGTCTGGGCGCCGCCGACGACGACGGCCGCGGCGGCGTAGCGCTGGGTGGGGACGCCGGCGCGCAGGCCGGACTCCATGAGGACCCCGCAGCCCGCGACCAGCGCGGTGCCGCAGAGGATCGCGACGAAGGCGCCGGTGAACCCGCCGAGCCTGGTGCGGATGGTCTGCCACGCGAGGGTCAGCACGCTCACCACTCCCCGAGGTGCGTCATGCGCTCCGCCACCCGCTCGGGGGTGGGGTGCGGGAGGTGGCCGGCCAGCTTGCCGTCGGCCAGGAAGAGCACGCCGTGCGCGGCCGAGGCGGCGACCGGGTCGTGGGTCACCATCAGGACGGTCTGCCCCATCCCGTCGACGACCGCGCGGAGCAGGTCGAGGACCTGCCGCGCGGTGCGGGTGTCGAGCGCGCCGGTCGGCTCGTCGGCCAGCACGACGTCGGGCCGGGCGATGAGCGCCCGGGCGATCGCGACGCGCTGCTGCTGCCCGCCGGACAGCTCCGCCGGGCGGTGCTCCAGCCGCTTGGCCATCCCGACGCCTTCGACGATCTCCCGCAGCCACTGCGGGTCGGGCTTGGCGCCGGCCAGCCGCATCGGCAGCGTGATGTTCTGCAGCACGTTCAGCGACGGCAGCAGGTTGTAGGCCTGGAAGACGAACCCGACGCGGGTGCGCCGCAGCCGCGTCAGCTCGTTCTCCTTGAGCCGCCCGATCTCGGTGCCGCCGAGCACCACCTTCCCCGACGTCGGCCGGTCCAGGCCGGCCGCGCAGTGCAGGAAGGTGCTCTTGCCCGAGCCCGACGGGCCCATCACCGCGGTGAACGTCCCCCGCGGCACGTCCGCCGTCACGCCGTCGAGCGCGGTGACGGCGCCGTCGCCGGAGCCGTACACCTTCCGCACCCCGGCCAGTTCCAGCGCGTTCCCTGTGGTCATTTTCCGGTCCCCTTCGTGGTCTACCGGGAAAACTAGGTCCGCGACCAGCGGCGATCGATCCCGTGGAGAGGTGGATCGGGGGTAGCGCCAGCACCACCACGGCGGTGGGGTGGGACACTGTCGCCCGTGACGACCCGCCTGCGCGAGTGCTGGTCGGCGGCTCGTTACCTCGTCGTCGGCGCCGGCACCTCGCTGCTGTCGATCCTGGCCCTCGCCGGGCTCTTCGCCGTCCTCCTGCTGTGCCCGTTCGGCGTCGGCATCCCGTCGCTGGCCCCGGCGATCAAGCTGGCGCGGTGGCCGGTCGGGGTCGACCGGCGCCGGGCCGCGCGCCGGCTCGGCGAGGCCATCCCCGAGCCCTACCGCGACGGCTCGCCGGTGAAGGACCCCGCGACCCGCCGCGACCTCGCGTGGCTCGCGATCCACGCGGCGACCGGGCTGGTCCTCGGCAGCCTGGCGTTCGGCCTGCCGCTCGGCGCGGTCCAGCAGGTCGTCACGGTCCTGATCTGGCCGGTGGTGCCCGGCGGGATCGAGGGCTCGCTCGGCATCATGGTGAACTCGTGGCCGAGCGCGGGACTGGACTTCCTGGTCGCCGCGGGAATGGCCGCGGCGACGCTCCTGCTGCCGCGAGCCGCGCGCTGGCAGGCCCGCACCGCGCGGAACCTCTTGCGGCCGGCCCCCGGCGTCGTGCTGGCCGACCGGGTCGCCGAACTGACCGCGACGCGGGCGGCCGCGCTGGAGGCGCACGGCGCCGAGCTGCGCCGCATCGAGCGCGACCTGCACGACGGCACCCAGGCCCGGATCGCCGCGGTCGTCCTGCAGCTCGGCATCGCCGGCCAGCTCTACGACCGCGACCCGGCCACGGCCCGCGACCTGCTGGTCAAGGCCCAGGACACCGCGACCGACGCGCTGGCCGAGCTGCGGACCGTCGTGCGCAGCATCTACCCGCCGCTGCTGAGCGAGCGCGGCCTCGCCGGGGCGGTGCGCGCGCTCGCCGAGCACTGCCCGGTGCCGACGGCGGTCCACGTCGAGTACGAGACCCACCGCCCGGCCGCGGTCGAGGCCGCCGCGTACTTCGTCGTCGCCGAGATGCTCGCCAATGTCACGAAGCACGCCGACGCGTCCACTGTGGACATCACTCTCGGCGGCACGGCTGCCCTGCTGTCCCTGGAGATCCGCGACGACGGCCGCGGCGGCGCCGACGAGCGGCGCGGCAGCGGGCTCGCCGGGATCCGGCGCCGTGCCGAGGCCTTCGACGGAACCCTCACCCTGACCAGCCCACCCGGTGGGCCGACCGTGCTGCGAGTGGAGCTGCCATGCGGGTCGTGATCGCCGAGGACGACGCCTTGCTGCGCGAAGGCCTGGCCCTGCTGCTGAAGACGGCGGGCATCGAGGTGGCCGCCACCTTCGACAACGCCGAGGGCTTCCTCGAGTTCGTCGAAGGCGACCGGCCGGACGCCGTCGTGATGGACGTCCGGATGCCGCCGACCCACCGCGACGAGGGCCTGCGCGCGGCCGTGCGCGCCCGCGAGATCCACCCCGGGCTGCCGGTGCTGGTGCTGTCGGCGCACGTCGAGACGAGCTACGCGGTCGAGCTGCTCGCCGACGGTGTCGGCGCGGTCGGCTACCTGCTCAAGGAGCGCGTCGGGAAGGTCGAGCGGTTCCTCGACGCGCTCGAGCGGGTCGCCAACGGCGGCACGGCGATGGACCCGGAGGTCATCGGCCAGCTGATGTCCCGCCGCCGCGCGAAGGACCCCCTCGAGGCGTTGACCGCGCGGGAACGCGAAGTGCTGGCGCTGATGGCCGAGGGCTACAACAACGGCACGATCGCCGAGCTGCTCGTCGTCAGCGACGGCGCGGTGCTCAAGCACATCCGCAACATCTTCGCGAAGCTCGGCCTGCCGTCCGACGAGGGTGGCGGGCACCGCCGGGTGCTGGCGGTGCTCGCCTACCTCGGCCGGGACGCGGGGTAGCGCTGGCACTACCCCGGATCCGGGTGCGCACGGCATCGATCCGGGCGCGGGGCGTTCGTAGTGTTCCCGGCATGACGAACACGAACGCACCCACCCGCACCGCCACCCCCGCCCTCCTCTGGGTGGTCCTCGCCGTCAGCGCCGCGGTCAACGCCGGCGGTTCGGTGACCGGCCTCGACTTCACGCTCCGGATGATCGCCGGCGGGATCGCGCTCGCCGCGACCGCCGGGTTGATCACCTACTACGTCCGGCGACGGCGACAGCGGTGCACACCGCGGCGACCCAGAACGGGTTCAGCCCGCCGGCGAGGATCGGGCCCGCCGTCGCGCCGACGTTCAGGGCCGCCGTCGCGTAGGAGCCCGCCATGGTCGGGGCGCCGGTGGCCGCACGGAGGATCCGCGTGATCACCGTGCCGCCGACCGCGAAGGCCAGCGCGCCCTGCGGGAACGCGAGGAACACGAGCGCCGCCGGAACCAGGGCGAGCACGACCCAGCCCCCGAGCAGCAACGACCCACCGAGGGCGACGACCCGGCCGGGCCACCGGTCCGCGAGCCGCCCTGCCGCGGTGATGCCGGCGAAGCACCCGGCACCGAAGAGGCCGAGCACCACCGGCGCGGGCGCGACGCCTTCGCTCAGCGGCGCCAAGTAGGCGAAGACACCGAAGGTGGCGGCGTTGACCAGCGCCGCCCGGAGCAGGACCGGGGCGAGCGGGCGGAGTTCGGCGAACTCGCTCCGCAGGTCGGCCACCCCGCCGGCGGGGGTGTCGGGGACGCGCGACACCGCGGCGAAGGCGGGCAGGCACAGCGCGGCGACGGTCCAGGTGGCCGTGGGCCAGCCGAGCAGCGCCCCGCCGGGGATGCCGGCGGCGCAGGCCAAGGTCGTCCCGCCGAGCAGGACGGCGAGCGCGCGTCCCGTGCGGTCCGGCGGCACGAGCGAGGTGGCCGCGGTCAGCGCGACGGCGAGGAACCCGGCGTAGGCGACGGCGGCGACCCACCGCGTGGCAAGCAGGACGCCGAACGACGAGGTCAGCCCACCGAGGACGTGCATCGCGACGAAGAGGGCGAGAAAGGCCCGCAGCGCGGTCCGGCGTCGCCAGCGCCGGGCGAGGGCGGCCATGAGCGGCGCGCCGGCCACCATCCCGAGGGCGAACGCGCTGGTCAGGTAACCGGCCTGCGCCGGCGTGACGTCGAACGCGGCGGCGATGCCGGGGACGAGCCCGGCGAGCATGAATTCGGACGTGCCCATGGCGAACACGCCGAGGGCGAGGAAGTACAGGGACACAGCGAAACTCCAGGGAACACGAAGGCAAGGGACGCTTTCGTGGTCACCCGGGAGCCCGGGGAAGGTGTGGGAGTTACCGGGCTGCCGGAGTGACCGGCAGCCCCGCCCTGGACGCTTCGGGGCTCGACATGGGACCGACCTTACCGGTTACGGTGAGCCGTGGCGGAACTCGAGGAGCTGGCGGAGACGGCCGCGGTGCTGGATCTGTGCCTGAAGCCGATCGCCGAGCGGCCGATCGACCTATCCGACCCGGGCTGGCAGGAGAAGCTGCGCACCGCCGAGCCACTGGACGAAGCCGGCGTCCGTGCCGAAGCAGAGGAAGCGCTGCGAGCGCTGCTCGGCCACTACGAGCACGGCGACGCCGGGACGCGAGCCGCCGTCCGCGCGGTGTTCGACCGCTGCCCGTCGTTCTCCTGGGCCGCCCACCTGCCGGGAGCGGGCTTCCGCACGCGGCTCCTGCACCTGTCGGCCCGCGACCACGGCCGGGACACCCGCGACGAAATCCTGGCACTGAGGGACATCCGCGCCGAGGCGACGGCGGCCGGGGTGGACCTCCGGCCGTTGCTGCGCGAAATCGCCGAACTCTCCAGCACGGTGGACAAGTACGGCATGGGCTCGATGCGCGACCTCCTGCTCCGCGCGGCGGACTGACGCAGGCCGGCTCGCCTGCCTGTGCCCCCAGCCCGGTCGTGAGCGTCCTCAGAGTGCGCGGAAGCTCGCCCGATAAGCCTGTGGACTGGTCCCCACCACCCGCTTGAACCGCTCCCGGAACGCCCCCGGCGACCCGAACCCCACCAACCCCGCGATCCGGTCCACCGGCTCGCCCGTCGACTCCAGCAGGTGCTGCGCCCGCCGGACGCGCGCCCGCAGCAGCCACTGCAACGGCGTCGTCCCCGTCTGCTCGCGGAAGCGGCGGTTCAACGTTCGCGTGCTCATCCCGACCTGCGCCGCCACCCCCGGCAGCGTCAGCTCCGACGCGCAGTTCTCCTCCAGCCACGCCAGCACCGGCTCCAGCTCCGACCCGCGCGGCGTCGGCGGCACGTCGTGCGCGATGAACTGGGACTGGCCGCCCTCGCGCTCCAGCGGCATCACCGACAGCCGGGCCGCGTCGGCCGCCACCGCCGATCCGTGGTCGCGGCGGATCAGGTGCAGGCACAGGTCCAGCCCCGCCGCCGCGCCCGCCGAACTCAGGAGCTGCCCGTTGTCCACGTACAGCACGTCCGGGTCCACCTCGACCGCCGGGAACAAGCGCGCCAGCTCGGGTGCCGCCGCCCAGTGGGTCGTCGCGCGCAGGCCGTCCAGCAGTCCCGTCTCGGCCAGCACGAACGCCCCCGAGCAGATCGACGCGATCCGCGCTCCGCGCGCCGCCGCCGACCGCAACGCCGAGATCACGTCCGCAGGCAGCGGCGGGTTCGCCGCCCGCCCCGGCACGATGATCGTGTCGGCGTCGGCCAGCCCCGACAGGTCCCACGGCGGGCGCAAGGTGAACATCCCCGCGTCCAGCTCCGGCGCGGGACCGCAGATCCGGACCTCGTACGCGGGCCGGCCACGCAGGAGGGTCCGCGAGAAGACCTCGATGGGCGTCGCCAGGTCGAACGGGACGACCTGGTCGAGCGCGAGGACCGCCACGATGTGCATGCCCCCACGATAGATCGTCCACTATGGACGGAGGCTGCGCAGCATCAGGTTCGCGAAGTGCTCGCCCACCTGCTCCCCCGACAGCTCGCCGTCGGCGTGGTACCACATGCCGAGCCGGTGGATGGCCCCGAAGTGGTAGTTGATCACCAGGTCGGCGGGCACGTCGGCGCGGAAGACCCCGGCCAGCTGGCCTTCGGCGACCAGGTCCCGCACGCGCTCGTGGTAGGTGCGCCGCTCGGCGCGCACCTGGACCTGCTTGGACTTCTCCAGCAGCGGGAACGACTGGAAGAACACCGTCGCCGCGTCGAGGTCGGCGATGCTCGTCACGACGACGTCCGCGACGATCGCGTGCAGCCGCTCCGGCAGCGGCAGGTCCGACTCCGCGATCGTCACCATCCGGCGCGTCTGCATCCGCAGCATCGCCGTGTAGATCTCGAAGAGCAGGTCGTCCTTGGACTCGAAGTAGTGGTACAGCCCGCCTTTGGTGACGCCGGCCTCCTCGACGATCTCGCGGACCGTCGTGGCCTCGAAGCCCTTCTCGGCGAACAGGCGCACCGCCGCCCGCACCACCTTGTCCCGCACGTTCATGTCGCCACCCTATGTGAGCGGGCGGGCCGGCCCGTGGCGCCCACGGACCGGCCCGGTCCTCACTTGCCCAGCAGGTTCACCTGCTCCGGAGTGGCGCGTTCACCGGTGTAGGCCGTGATGGCCCCGGTACCCCGGTCGGTGACCGACGGTGGCTGGATCACCGTCGTCGTGGTGTCCGGGTTGATCTTGAACACGTACGCGCCGGTGTAGCCGGCGTGCGAGTCCTTCGAGAACCCGAACGGCGTCAGCCCCGGCCCCTTCAGCTGCCCGGAGCTCATCGCGTCGACGACCTTCTGCCGCGTCGGGTCCGGCCCGGCGGCCTTCAGCGCCTGCGCGAACGTGTAGGCCTGCACCATCCCGTAGAACAGCGTGTTGGTGAGCGGCTCCTTCGGGATGTACTTGTCGTGGATGCCCTTGAAGTACGTGACCCACGGGTCGGACGTCTGCGCGACGTCGGGCAGGTAGCCGGTGCCGATCAGCCCGTCGAGCAGCTGCGCGCTCGACACGCTGGCGCCGCCGCGCTTGGCGAAGTCCTGCAGCAGCCCGGACAGCGTCGCCGGGTCCGCGCCGATGCTGCTGACGACGAACTGCGGCTTGTACCCGATCTTCGCCGCGGCCAGGATCGACAGCGCGGTGAACGCCGGGATGCACTCGCAGACGACGACCTCGGCGCCCGCGGCCTTCAGCGCGGACAGCTGCGGCGTGACGTCGGTGTTCGCGCTGTCGTAGCCCTGCCGGACGACGGTCTGGTCCTTGACGAACTGGTCGAGCCCGGCCTGGGTGTCGCGGCCGACGTCGTCGTTCTGCGTGAAGTACCCGATCTTCTTGCCCGCGAAGGTGTCCTTGATGAACTTGCCCTGGATCTTGCCCTCGCGCGTGTAGTCCACTTGGTAGCCGAAGGTCATCGGCGCCTTCTGCGGGTTGTCCCACGCCAGCGCGCCCGAGGACACCAGCAGGTCCGGCACGCCTTCGGTGTTGAGGTAGTCGACGACCTTCGAGTGCGTCGGCGTCCCGAGCCCGCCGACGATCGCGAACACCTTGTCCTGCAGCACGAGCTTCTTGACGACCTCGACGGTCTTCGTCGGGTTGTAGCCGTCGTCCTCGACCTTGTAGTCGATCTTGCGGCCGTTGATCCCGCCGCCGTCGTTGATCGCCTGGTACACCGCGCGGGCGCCGACGGAGATCTTGCTGTACCCGGGGGCGGCCGGGCCGGTGAGCGGCTGGTGCGTGCCGATGGTGACGGTGTCCTTCGTGACGCCGACGGCCGAGTCGGCCGCCTGCTGGCCACCGCCGTCGCTCTCCCCCGCGCCGCCGCACGCGGTCAGCGCCAGTGCGAGGGCGACGAACCCCGCGCCGTACCTAGTCGTTCTCATGGTTCTCCTTCTTTTCGGCGGGTCGACGGAGAAGTCCGCGCAGCTTTTGGAAACCACCCTGGATACCTCGGGGGAACGCGAGCACGACGACGATCAGGATCACGCCGTACACCGCCAGCGGGAGGTTGTTGGCCACGTCGGTGTTCAGGTGCAGGACGTCGGCGAGGTCCTCGGACCAGGCCTGGAAGTAGACGAGCGCGACCGCGCCCCACAGCGCGCCCCAGAGGGACCCGAGCCCGCCCAGCACGACCGCGGCCAGCAGGCTCAGCGACAGCGCGGGCGTGAACGAGCCGGGCGCGGCCGTGCCGAGCAGGAACGCCTGCAGGCCGCCGGCGAGCCCGCCGCAGACCGCGCTGATGAGGAACGCGAGGATCTTCGTGCGCCCGACGGCGATCCCGCTCAGCGACGCGGCGACCTCGTCGTCGCGCACCGCGCGGAAGTCGCGCCCGAGCCGGCCGCGCACGACGTTCACCACGAGCACCAGCGCGATGAGCACGCTGAGCCAGACGATCCAGGTCTGCCAGCGCAGCTCCGGGACCGCCACGCCGGACGGTCTGCTGTGGACGGTGAAGCTCAACCCGTTGCTGCCGCCCAGGAAGTCCTGGAACCGGCGGGTCAGCGCGGGCAGCCCGACGGCCAGCGCGAGCGTCGCGCCGGCGAGGTACGGGCCGCGCAGCCGGGCCGCGGCGGCCCCGGCCAGCAGCCCGGCGAGCCCGCCGGCGACCGACGCGAGCAGCAGGTCGGCCCACAGCGGGAACGACGGCACGTGCTTCACCAGCAAGGCGACCGTGTACGCGCCGATGAACATGAACGCGCCGTGCCCCAGGGAAACCTGGCCGGTGAGGCCGGTCAGCAGGGTCAGCCCGGCCACCGCGATCAGGTAGTAGCCGATGGTCGCGATCCGCAGGTTGGTGAACTCGTCGGTGACCAGGGTCAGCAGCACGACGGCGGCGAACGCGGCCAGCGCGAACAGGGTGTGGCGCAGCAGCGGCGGTAACGTCCGCTTCTTCGCCGCCGGTTCCACGCGGGTTTCCGGAAGACTCGTGCGCACCGTCATACCCGCCTCACCTTCGCCCGGCCGAACAACCCGCTGGGCCGCACGATCAGCACGACGACGAGGATCGCCAGTGCCGCGATCGTCACCATCTCCGGCCCCAGGTAACCGGACACATAGGACAGTCCGACGCCGAGCACGAACCCGCCGGCGATGGTGCCCAACGGGTTGTCGAGCCCGCCGAGCACGGCGGCGGTGAGGGCGTAGACGAAGACGCCGTCCAGGACGTTCGGGAAGAGGAACGGCGGGGTGGCGAGCAGCCCGGCCAGCGAGCCGACCGCCGCGGCCAGCCCCCAGCCGACGGTGAGCATCAGCCCGACCCGGACGCCGAGCGCGCGGGCGACGTCCGGGGCGAACGCGGCGGCCCGCATCCGCAGGCCCAGCGGCGTGTACTTGAACACCACCAGCACCAGCGCGGCGATGGCGAGCACCACCAGCACGACGAACAGGTCGTTGGCGGAGAACCGGCCGCGGAAGTCGAAGGCGTACGGGAACGCCAGCGGCTCGTTGGACCAGATCATGCCCGCGATCGCCTGCAGCACCAGCAGAAGCCCGAGCGTCACGATGATCGAGCTCAGCTCGGAGCGGTGCCGCAGCGGCCGGATCAGCAGCCGTTCGGTGGCGACGCCCAGCACGGTCCCGGCCACGATCGCGACGGCGAAGCCGAGCCAGTAGCTGCCCGTCGCCTTCGTCACCGAGTACGCGAGGTACGTCGAGATGAGGGCGAGGGCGGGCTGCGCGAAGTTCACCACCCGGGTGGCCCGGTAGATGATGACCAGCGCGAGCCCGAGCGCCGCGTAGACCGCGCCGGCGGAGATCCCGCCGAGGGTCAGGTCGAGGAATTCCTGCATACCGGACCGTTCTCTCCCTGGTGGTTGCTCAGAAACCGAGGTAGGCGTGGCGGAGGCCGTCGTCGGCCAGGAGTGCGGCCGCGGTGTCGACGGCGACGACCCGGCCCAGCGCCAGGACGTAGCCGCGGTCGGCGATGGACAGCGCGGAGTGCGCGTTCTGCTCGACGAGCACGACGGTGAGCCCGGTCGAGGCCCGCAGGTCGCGCAGGATCCCCATGATCCGGGCGGTGATCAGCGGCGCGAGGCCGAGCGAGGGTTCGTCGAGCAGCAGCAGGGACGGCCGGCTCATCAGCGCGCGGCCGATGGCCAGCATCTGCCGCTCGCCGCCGGACAGCGTCGACGCGGGTTTCGCCGAACGTTCTTCCAGCGGCGGGAAGAGCTCGTAGACCTCCTTGCGGGCGGCCGCGCGGTCGGCTCGGTCCCGCCGCCACAGCGCGCCCAGCCGGAGGTTCTCGTCGACGGTCAGCTCGGTGATGACGCCGCCGCCCTCGGGCACGTGCGCGACCCCGCCGCGCGCGATCCGGTCGGGGGCGAGCCCGGTCAGTTCCCGGCCGTCCCAGGCGATCCGGCCGCCGCGGGCGGGCTGCAGGCCGCTGATCGTGCGCAGCAGCGTCGTCTTGCCGGCGCCGTTCGCCCCGAGCACGGCGGTGATCCCGCCCCGCTCGACCTCGATGCCGACGCCGTCGAGCGCGCGGACGGCGCCGTAGGCCACGGAAAGCTCGTCGATCTCAAGCACTCGGTGCCTCCTCGGCGGGGTCGCCGAGGTAGGCCTCGGCCACGCGGGGATCGGCCTGGATCTCGGCCGGCGTGCCCGCCGCGATCACCTCGCCGAAGTTGAGCACCACGACCCGGTCGCACACCTCCATCACGAGGTCCATGTGGTGCTCGACGAGCACGACCGCCATCTGCCGCCGCAGCGACCGGATCAGCGTCGACAGCTCGGCGAGCTCGGCCGACGACAGCCCGCTCGCGGGTTCGTCGAGCAGCAGCAGGTCGGGCTCGGCCACCAGCGCCCGGGCGAGGGCGACGCGTTTTCGCACGCCGTAGGGCAGGACGCCGGGCAGCCGGTCGGCGAGGTCGGCGATCCCGAGCTCGCCGAGCGTGGCGCGGGCCCGGGCGGCCAGGCCTGCTTCGTCGCGCGCCGAGCGGCCGGCGCCGACGAGCGCGGGGAGGGCGCCGGTGCGGGCGTGGCGGCCCGCGCCGGCCATCACGTTCTCGAGCACGGTCAGCCCGGCGAACAGGCCGAGGCCCTGCAGGGTCCGGACGATCCCGAGGCCCGCGAGGTGTTCGGGGCGGTGCCGCACGAGGGGCTCGCCGCGCCAGACCACGCGGCCGGACTGCGGCCGGACGAACCCGCAGATGACGTTGAAGAGCGTGGTCTTCCCGGCGCCGTTGGGCCCGATGACGCCGACGACCGTGCCGGCCTCGACGCTCAGCCGGACGTCGTGGAGCGCGGTGAGCCCGCCGAACCGGACGGTGAGGCCGTCGACCACGAGCAGGTCCTCGCCGGGAAGGGTCTTCATCGACTCTCCTGTCTTCGTCCCACTATGTGGACTGTGCCGTACCGCGCGGTCGGTATGAAGAGGGTGGAGGGCGGCGCCGGTCGTGTCAAGGCACGAATCCACACGAAAAGGGCGGGAGCGCTCTTCAGCGCACCCGCCCTTTGCTTCCGGTCGTGCCGGGATCAGCCCGTGCTGGCCTGCGGCGTGATCATCGAGGAGGCGTCGAGCTTCGTCTGGACGACGCCCAGCTGCTGCAGCAGGTCCGGCACGCGCTGGATGCGGCGGGCATCCAGAGTGGACCCGAACGCCGGCATCACCATCAGGCTCGCGATGTCCTGGTCCACGTGGGCGTTGCGGACGACGAGCGGCTCGATCCGGCCCCGGTCGACCGCCGCGCGCGTGGCGTTGAGCATCGCGCGCTGGAACGCGAGCATCGTCTTCGGGTGGTCCTGGACCCACTTGCCGGTGGCGCCGAAGCCGGTGAGCGGGAAGGCCTGCGTGCTGCCGCTCGCGGCGTCGATGACCGGGAACGCCCCGGCCGTCTTGGCGGCCTGGGTGAGGAACGGCTCCGGCTGGTAGGCGGCGTCGACGCGGCCCTGCGCCAGCGCGGCCCCCATCTCCGGCAGCGGCATCGGGACCCACTGCACCTTGTCGAACGCGACGCCGTGGTCGCGCATCACCGACCGGGTCAGCACGTCCGACGCGGCGTTCTTCGAGCTGATGGCGATCCGCTTGCCGTTCAGGTCGCCCACCGACTTCACCGGCGAGTTGGGCACGGTGACCAGCTCGTTGCTGCGCGGGCTGGCCGAGGTCGCGTCGGTGACCAGCTTGACGTCGGTGCCGTTGTTCTTCGCCAGGAAAAACAGGGTGTAGGTCGACAGCGCGAGGTCGGCCTGGCCGCCCGTCATGCGGGTGAGGGACTCCTGCCCGCTGGCGGCGGTGTCGGCCTGCACGTCGAGGCCCTCCGCCTTGAAGTAGCCACCTTCCTGTGCCAGCCAGAACGTGGCGAGGTCGACGGTGGCGAAGACCGCGACCCGGATCGACGACTTCTCGACGGCGCCGCCGGAGGCGGTCCGCTGGCTGCACGCACTCACGAGTGCGAGGACGAGCGCGAGCACGGCGAACCGGCGGGTCGAGGCGCGTTTGCGCATGACACTCCTCGGAAAAGAACCACGGGGACCACGGATTCCGGCGTGAAAGCCGTTGATCGCCGGACTGTAGATGACGATTTCCCGGACCGCAAACACGTTGCCGAGAAATACCGCGCCGATGATCACCATCGGAAACAAACCAACGAAAAACCGGCACACAGCGTGATCGATGTCCGCCATCCGGCCCAGCCCACTGCAACGGATGATCGTCAGCGGCGTTCCTCCCGGCCGAGCCATCCGAAAACGGATAACCGGCCGCGGCGCGAATAACGGAAATCGAATCCGTCGTAACAGAAGGGGCCACCACGGAGACTCTGGGCGCGAAAAAAGAGGGGTGGAAACGATGAACGAATCCTGGAAGTACCGGCCGCCGATGCTCTCGCCCCGGTTCGCCCACGAGGTGGCGACCGTCGGCGACGACGTCTTCGTGCTCGGCGGCACGGACGGGAACGTCGGCTACAGCTCGGTGGAGACCCGCAAGCTGACCGGCAGCGGCGAGTGGCACTACGTCAGCCCGATGCCGTTCCCGCGGGGCAACCACGCGGCCGGCGTGGTGGACGGCTTCGTCTACGTCGCGGGCGGGATCGGGCCGGGCGACGCGAGCGTCGACGCGGTCGACCGCTACGACCCGGAACTCGACGAGTGGAGCCCGGCGCCGGCCCTGCCGGTGCCGCTGGCGGCGGCCGCCGCGGCCGGGCTCGGCCACCGGCTCTACCTCGCGGGCGGCGTGGTCGGGGACACCGACGCGGAAGAGCACGCCACGGACGCCGTCCTCGTCCTCGACCCGCGGGACGACCGGCCGCACTGGGTGCCGGTGGCCCCGATGCTCACGCCGCGGGCCCGCTTCCGGCTCGTCGCCGCCGGCGGCGGGCTGTACGCCATCGGCGGGCTGTCCAGCCGGCTGCAGGACGTGCTCGACTCGGTCGAGCGGTACTCGCCGGAAACGGACACCTGGGAGCCGGTGGCCTCGATGCACAAGCGGCGCGCGCTGCCGGGCGTGGCGGCCCTCGGCGACCGGATCGTGGTCGTCGGCGGCGGCCCGGCGGCCGGGGACCCGACCGCGCGCGACCGCACGACCGAGATCCTCGACCTGGGCACCGGGTTCTGGCACCTGCCGGGCACCCTGCTCCCCTACGGCCGGTCGTCGCTGGTCTGCGCGGCCGGCGCCCCGCACCGGGTCCTCGCGATCGGCGGCAGCGCGAACCTCTACGGCCAGCGCGTCACGGTGCCGGACGTGCTGTCGCTCAAGGTGCCCTGAGCGGTCAGCAGAACCAGCCGGCCTGGATCCAGCCGCGCTGGTTCACGTGGCCCATGGCGTAGCCCTCGGCCCAGTCGCCGCTGGGCGAGTACCGCGACAGCTCGAAGTGGTCGCCGCGGTAGAGGGTGCCGATGATGACGCCGGCGGGCTGCGTCCGGACGTAGAGGTCCTGGGCGCAGATCTCGTGCACGGTCCCGGCGCTCGCGGCGGGCGTGAAGGTGATCGCCGCCGCGGCGGCGAGGGCGGTGGTCAGCAGGGCGCGTTTCATCCGTTTCCCTTTCAGTTCAAGGTGAAGCAGTCGCGGAGGAGGAAGCCCCACTTGCTCGTGCCGTGCCAGAAGACGTCGGCCGAGTAGTGGTCGGCGGTGATGTACCGGACGCCGATGTAGTTGCCCTGGACGAGCGTCGCGATCGGGTCGGAGTGGCCCTGGCCGGGGGTGTAGTTGCCGAAGAGGGTGGCGGTCTGGCAGGTGATGTGCGCGGCCCGGGTCGGCACCCAGGGGTCGCCGATCGTGCCGCTTCCACTTTGGACGGTCGCGTGCGCGGGAGCGGCGGTGACGGCGGCAGCGGCGATGGCCAGCAGTGCCGCCGCGCGGATGCGTTTGAGCATTTCGGTCCTTTCCGGACAGAGGAAAGCGTTGTCGGGAAAGGACTACCTGGCGGCGGGGCGCGGCGGAAGACCACGGCGTGACCGCGCGTGCACAGTTCGGGTCCGGCTGTGCACCCGCTACTCCACGGCCGCCTTCGCCGGCGTCGCGAACCGGCGCAGCCCCGGCGTTCCCGCGCCCACCAGCGTCACCGCCACCACGCACAAGAGGCCGCCGCTGACCAGCGCGGCCGTTCCCGACGTCACCCCCGCCACCAGGCCGCCCCGCAGGTTGCCGAGGTCCGGGCCGGCCTGGCCGACGATCTGCTCCGCCGCCGCGACCCGGCCCAGCAGCTCGTCCGGCGTGTTGAGCTGCACCAGCGCCCCGCGCGACACCACCGAAACCGTGTCCGCCGCGCCCGCCAGCACCAGGCACGCCAAGCCCACCCACGGGTCCGGCGCGAGCCCGAACACCACCAGCGCCCCGCCCCACGCGGCCGAGCCGGCGAGCATCACCAGACCCGGCCGGGGCAGCCGGGTGAACGTCCCCGAAAACACCGACGCCGCCACCCCGCCGACCGCGATCGCCGACAGGAACAGGCCGAGCGTCCGCGGGTCGCCGGCGAAGCGTTCGGCGTTCACCAGCGGGAAGAGGCTGATCGGCATCGACAGGACCGTCGCCGCGAGGTCGGTCAGCAGCGCGCCCCGGACGACCGGCGTGCGCACCAGGAACGCCAGCCCGTCCAGCACCCCGCGCAGCCCGGGCCGCGAGGGCTCGCCGCCGGGCCGCATCGGCGGGAGGCCGAAGACGCCGTAGAACGCCATGGCGAACGTCAGCGCGTCGACGACGTAGCAGCCGCCGACCCCGAACCGGCCCAGCAGCAGCCCGCCCAGCGCCGGGCCGAGCAGCATCGCGCCCTGGAACGCGATCCGGTTCAGCGCCAGCCCGGCCGGCAGCTGCTCCGGCGTCAGGAGCCGCGGGACGAACGTGCGCGCCACCGGCCCGCCGCCCGCGACGAAGCACGACTGCACGGCCACCAGGCCCAGGACGAGCAGCACCGGCACGTCCCCCAGAAACCCCTGCACGGCAAGAAGGACCGAGCAGACCGCCTGCCCGGCGGTGGTGACCAGCGCGAACTTCCGCCGGTCGACGCGGTCCGCGAGCGAGCCCGCGAGCAGCCCGAACACCACCACGGGCAGGGCCTGCGCGAGCCCGACCACCCCGGTCCAGACCGTGCTCCGGGTCTGCTCCCAGACCTGGAACATCACGGCGACGAGCGTCATCTGCGAGCCGAAGCCGGAGAAGACGCGGCCCAGCCAGAGCCGCCGGAAGGCCGGCGAGACGCGCAGCGGAGTCAGGTCGACGAAGGCACGGGACAGCGACACCGCAAAACTGTAACAGTGCTTATGTAATTCGGAACTCCAGGATCGACCGGCCACCCGCGTCGGTCACGGAGTCCAGCGCCAGCCCGTGGTCCGACGCGAGGGCTTCGAACTCTTCAACGCGGCGTTCCCGCCCGCCGAAGATCACGAGCATGGCCAGGTCCATGTCAGTCCTGGCCTGCCGCCCGCCGACGGGCTCCACTACGACGATCCGCCCGTCCGGCGCGGCCGCCTCTACGCAGCGGGCCAGGATGCGGTGGGCGTGCTCGTCGTCCCAGTCGTGCAGGATGTCGACCAGCAGGTAGGCGTCCGCCCCGGCCGGGAGCGGGTCGAAGAAGCTCCCTTCCAGCACCGAAGCCCGTTCCTCGAGCCCGTGCTCGGCGAAGGTCGCGGCGGCCGCGGTGACGTCGAGGTCGACCAGCCGGCCCCGCGTCGACGGGTGCGCCGCGAGGATGCCCGCGAGCGCGGTGCCGGGACCACCGCCGACGTCGACGAACGTGGCGAACCGGCCCCAGTCGCACCCGGCCGCGAGGTGCGGGACACCGGCCCGCAGCCGGTGCGCCATCTGCCGGTCGAAGGACTCCCGCAGCGGCGGGTGCGCGGCGAGGTCGGACCAGAAGTCCCGCCCGTACCGGCGGTCGTAGCCGGCTTGCCCGGTGGTGACGCTGTGCAGGAGTTCGGTGAACGCCAGCTCGGCGCGCCCGCCGGCGGTGTCCAGGTTCAGCAGGACGGTCGTCAGGCTGTCACCGCAGAGGTTTTCGCCGAACTCCGTGGTTCGGTAGCCGGCGGGTGTCCGTTCGAAGAACCCGAGCGTCGCGAGGTGTCCGAGCAACAGCCCGAGCGGAATCGACGCCACTCCGAGGTCTTCCGCCAGCCGGTCGACGTTCTCCGGCCGGCGCAACCGGTCCGGTAGCCCGAGGGTCACCGCCACCCGCACCGCCATCGGTGTCGCGAGGCTCGCCATGCGCAGAATCGTGTTCGCGTCGTCACTCCCCATGACGACGCATGGTCGCAGCCCGGCGATTCCCTCCACAAGGGACGGCCGGTGAGCGGACGACCACCGGGAGCAAAGGGAAGCGGATTGGAAGTTCCCTCGGGCAAGATCGACCCGCATCCCGAAGCGTGAGGAGTCGAAACATGAAAGCCCGTGTTCTCCAGGCCGTCATCGGTACGGCCTTCCTGGCCGTCCTCGTCCTCGCGCCCGCCGCGCAGGCGGCCGAGACCCCGCCGCAGCCCGGCCCCTCGATCGGCGTCGGTCCCTACATCGGCGACTCGCCCAAGCCCGGGACGGCCAACGCGGAAACCAAGTAGGCCGCGCGCAGGACGGCGTCGCGCAGCAGCGCGCCGCTGTCCCGCTCGCGCGCGGGGGCGAGCACGAACCCCGCTTCCGTGTGCTCGCCCCAGCCCGCCATCGCGTGCGGCTCGCCGAAGCCGCGGATCGGGCACGGCAGCGGCGGCGCCACCGGCACGTGGGCGTCGCTGGCCAGCAGGCTGACGTCCGCGCGGGCCGCCTGCTCCGGCACCACCCGCGCGGCCCGGTCCGGCGGCGCCTGGTGCGCCACGACGAGTGCCCGCGGGACCCCCAGTCCCGCGGCCACCCGCCGCTGCGCCAGCCGGTAGGCCACCAGCGCGCCCAGCCCCGCGCCGAACAGCACGTGCGGGCGGGCGAGGACCGCCGCCAGCTCCGCCGCGAGGGCCTCGACGAGCAGCCACATGTCCCGGTAGGGGTGTTCCCCGCTGCGCTCGCCGCGGCCGGGCAGCTCGACGACGTGCACGGCGATCCGCGGATCGCGCCACGCCCGGTACCGGCCGGCTGCCTCCCCCGCGTCCGGGAAGCAGACGAACAGCAGCCGCTCGGCCTCGTCGGTGTCCACCCACGGCCTCCTTTTCCCTTCCCCCGCCGTTGCCGATCCGACCAAAGCAGGCCGCCCCGCGGCGGCGCGCGACCGTTGCTGCGGAGCGATGGCCGTGACTGCGGTCGGATCGGCAACGAGCTGCACAGTAGGGTCAGATATGGCACTTCCGTTCCGCTTCGGTCGGCCTTCTGGGGGCTACTCGTGCGCTACCGCCTGCTCGGACCGGTCACGGTCCTCGGCGACACGGGCGCCGTCCGGCCCGGTGGCCAGAAGCAGACGTCCGTGCTGGCCGCTCTCCTGCTGAACCCGAACCGCGTGGTCAGCGAAGACCGGCTCATCGACCTGACCTGGGGCGAGAACGCGCCGCCGAGCGTCCGCGGGCGGCTGCAGGTGCACATCTCGGAGCTGCGGAAGCTCCTCGGCCGCGACGCGATCGTCCGCCGCGCGCCCGGTTACGTCCTGGAGGTCGCGCCTGGCGACCGCGACCTCGACGTGTTCGACGACGAGGTCGCCCTGGCCAGGGCGACGTCCGGGCCGGCCGCCGTCACGCACTTGCGCGCCGCGCTCGCGCTGTGGGACGGCAGCCCGCTCGGCGGGGTGAGCGAAGCGCTGGCCGCGCACGAAGGCCCGGCGCTGGCCGAACGCCGGCTCGTCGTCCTCGAGGAGCTGTACGAGCAGGAACTGGCTTCCGGCCGGCACGGCGAAGTCGTCGGGGAGCTGCGCCGGCTCGTCGAGGAGCACCCGTTCCGCGAGCGGCTGCGGGCCGCGTTGATGCTCGCGCTGCACCGCTGCGGCCGCACGCCGGAAGCCCTCGACACCTACGCGCGGGCGCACGAGCTGCTCGTCGACGAGCTCGGCATCGAACCCGGCCAGGCCCTGCAGGACCTGCGCCTGCGGATCCTGCGCGGCGAAGGCGAGCCGGCGCCCGCCGCGGCCCCGGTCGTGCCGCGGCCCGCCGAGCTGCCGCTGGACGTCCGCGGGTTCACCGGCCGGGCGCCGGAGCTGGCCGCGCTCGACGAGCCCGGGGACGTCTGGGTGATCACCGGCACCGCCGGCGTCGGCAAGACCGCGCTGGCCGTGCACTGGGCGCACACCGCGCGGGCGCGCTTCCCCGACGGCCAGCTGTACGTCAACCTGCGCGGCTTCGACGCCGACGACGAGCCGCTCACCCCCGCCGCCGCGCTCGCCCAGCTGCTGCGCACCCTCGGCGTCGACCTGCGGGACGTGCCGCCGGGCATCGACGACCAGAGCAAGCTCTACCGCTCGCTGCTGGCCGACCGGCAGGCGCTCGTCGTGCTGGACAACGCCCGCGACGCCGCGCAGGTGCTGCCGTTGCTGCCGTCGTCGGGCCGGGTGCTGGTGACCAGCCGCCACCGGCTCGACGAGTTCGTCGCGCGCACCGGCGCCCGGGCGCTGGGCCTCGCGCAGCTGCCCGAGGACGACTCGCGCGCGCTGCTCACCGCGCTGCTCGGCGAGCGGGCCACGGCCGAGCCGGACGCGGCGGACGAGCTGGCCCGGCTCTGCGGGCACCACCCGCTCGCGCTGCGGATCGCGGCGGCGAACACCGGGGTCGCGAGCCTCGGCGAACTGGTCGACGAGCTGCGCGGCGACCCCCTGGCCCAGCTCGGCTTCGACGGCGACGAGGAAAGCGCCGTCGCGAAGGCGTTCTCGGTGTCCTACCAGGCATTGCCGCCCGGGCTGCGGCAGGCGTTCCGGCTGCTGGCGCTGGTGCCCGGAGCCGACTTCACGGCGATCGCCGCGGCGGCCCTGCTGGACGTCCCGGCCGAGGAGGCGGCCCGGCGGCTGCGCGGGCTGACCGCGGCGAACCTCATCGAGGCGCACGCGCCCCGCCGCTACCGGTTCCACGACCTCGCCCGGCGCTACGCCGAGCGGTGCGTCGGCGCCGACGAAGACGAGATCGCGCGGGAAAAGGCGTGGGAGCGGCTGTTCACCGGCTACTGCGCGGCCGCCGACGCCGCCGTCGCCCTGCTGGGCGCGCGGATCGTCACGCTGCCTCGCGAAGACGCCCCGGCGGTGCCGAGCCCGGTCGCGTTCGCCGACGCCGCGGCCGCCGTGGCCTGGCTGGACGTCGAGGCGACGAACCTGGCGGCGGCGCTGCGGCTGGCGGCGACGCGCGGGCCGTACCCGGCGGCGTGGTACCTCGCCGACGCGCTGCGGCGCTTCTTCCACGACCACGGCCGCCGCGCGGAGTGGCTGGAGCTGGCGCCGATCGTGCTGCGCGCGGCGCGCGACCACGGCGCCCAGCCCGCCGAAGCGCTGGTGCACCTGAGCGTCGGCGGCGCGTACTTCCGCGAGGGCCAGCACGAGGCCGGCATCCGGCATTCGGAGAAGGCGGTGCTGGCCAGCCGGGCCTGCGGCTGGCGCGAGTGCGAAGCGACGGCGGTCGCGAACCTGGGCTCGATGCTGGAGTGGACGGGCCGGCTGTCGGAGGCCGTCGAACACAGCCGGCGCGCGATCCAGCTGTTCCGCGAGCTGGCGAACTCCTCGGGCGAGGCGCTCGCGCTGAACTCGCTGAGCTGCCACTACCGCCAGCTGGGCCGGCTGGAGCAGGCGGAAGACTGCCTGTGCGAGGCGGTCGCGCTGTGCCGCCGGAAGGAATTGCGGTTCTGGGAAGCCGCGAACCTCGCCGACCTCGCGTGGGTGCTGCTGGAAACGGGCCGGTTCGACGAGGCGGGCGACGCGGCCGAGCGGTCCCTGACGGCGTTCCGCGAACTGGGTTCGAGCTTCGGCGAGGCGACCGCGCTCAACGCGTTGAGCGCGTTGCAGGGCGCCCGCGGCGACCACGCGGCGGCGACCCGGACGGCGCAGGATGCCCTGGACCACGTCCGCCGCGACGGCGACCGCCAGGTGGAGGCGGCGGCGCTGATCGCCCTCGGCCGCGCCTCGGAAGCCGGCGGCGACCTGGAGCTGGCGGAGCGGGTGCTTTCGGAGGCCCGCCAGCTGGCGGTGGAGTCGGGGCTGCGGGGCCAGCTGGCGGAGGCGTCGGCGACGCTGGCGTGGGTGCTGGCGGCGGCCGGCCGGGTCCCGGAGGCGGGCGAGCACGCGCGAACGGCGTTGGACGCGGCCCGCGCGGGCGGGTACCGGCTGCTGGAGGCCCAGGCCCTGCTCGGGCTGGCGGCGGTCGAGGGCGCGGCCGGCCGCTCGATGCTGGCCGCCGGGACGGCCCGCGAGGCCCGCGGGCTTTACCGGTCGGTCGGGCACGTCACGGGCGAGGCGCTGGCCGAACGGTTCCTGGCGGACCTCGCCCGCCGGGCAACGGGCTGAGCCGGTTCCCCCTCCCGGCGGCGGCCGGGCTGCTCCGGCCGGGAACTCCGGGCACGGCGCCACCGGATGAGCGGTGTTACCCACCGGCCGATGGCGCGACATACTGAACCCATGCCCCGTCCCAAACACGTCCCCGCGAGCGATCTCCGGCTCCCGGACGCGCTGCAGCCGGGGCGGCCCAAGGGCGACCAGCTGCGCGAGATCCTGGAAAGCGTCGCGACCGAGGCGGGGCCCGGGCGGCTGATGCCGTCCGAACGGTTCCTCGCCGAGCACTTCGGCGTCGCCCGCGGCACCGTGCGGCAGGAGATCAACCGCCTGGTCTCCGACGGCGTCCTCTACCGCCAGCACGGGACCGCCACGTTCACGGCCGAACGCCAGGTCGCGCACATCGACATGCTGACCTCGTTCACCGAGGACATGAAGGCACGCGGCGTCGTCCCGAAGACGAAGGTGCTGCACGCCGAGGTCGAGTCCGCGCTCCCCCGCCTCGCCGGCCGGCTCAACGTCCCCCCGGGCGCGCGCGTGTTCCACCTGGAACGGCTTCGGTACGTCGACGACGAGCCGTTCGCCGTCGAGCGCACCAACCTCTCGGTCGACCGGTTCCCGGGCATCGAGCTGTTCGACTGGGAGACGCAGTCCCTGCACCGCACGATCGAGGAGCGCTGGGGCGTCCAGGCGGAGTGGAACGACACGGCGATTTCGGCGGTCCTCCCGGACACCGGCGACGCCGAACTCCTCGGCATCGAGCCGAGCCAGCCGTGCCTGATCATCGAAGGCACGCTGCACGATCAGAGCGGTGGTGTTATCGAGGCCGGTCGGTCGTTGTACCGCGCGGACCGGTACACCGTCTTCACGCAGGCGCGGCGCAGCCCGGTCTGAGCGAGGTTCTTGTATCCCTTCCGGCACCCCGAAGCCGTCATTGTGACTACGGCTTCGGATCGGGGTGCGCGGGGGTCTGGGTCCTCGTCGGTGCCTGTTCTCGTGTCAGCTCGCTTGATGAGCTCGCAGCAGCTTGACGCAGTGCTCCACCAGCTTGTCGCCCGCGTCGGGCTCGAACAGCGTCACGTACGACTCGTACACGCCGTTGCGGTGGCCGTCCGCGTCGGGCAGGTAGCCCAGGTAACCGTCGGAGTAGCCGATCACCCGCGTGTGGCGGAACGGGCTGCCCTTGCGGATCCGCAGGCCCAGCGACGCGAACAGCTCGAACGGCGTGTGCAGCCAGGCGATCTCCCCCAGCGATACCACGCTGACCGGGACCTCCGCGCAGCCCGTCGGCCGGTCGGTGGCCGCCATCGCCGCCAGCATCGCGCAGCCCTCGTAGCGCGTCTGCGCGATCCGGACGGCCGGGTGGTCCTCGCCGTGGTGCGCCAGCTCTCGCTGCCACTCCCGCTCGGCCGACTCCCGCAGCTCCAGGCTGTCTTCCAGCGACGGCACATCGCGGTAGGGCAGGTGCAGTGCCGACCGCGTCAGCCGGACCGGGCCGGTCTCCGCGCCCGATGAGGCCGCCGCCAGTGTCCGGGCGATCGACGTCGCCAGGTGGCCGCCGAGCGTGCGGACTTCGTCGTGGTCGCGCCCGCGCCGGACGAACCGGGAGCTCGCGTCGCCCGCCGCGCCCTGCAGGAACGCCGAGACCGGCTGGCCGATCAGCGCCGCCAGCTCGCGCCGCGTCGCGCCCGGCCAGTCGGCCGACCACGTGAGGTTGTCGGGCCCGAGCACGGTCGGGTGGCTCGCGTAGTCGAACAGCAGCGCGGCCGGCGTACCGTCGTCGCGGCGCAGCTCCAGCACGCCGAACGACGTGTCGTGCGGGCCGTCGCGCCGGTAGCGGTTGCTGCCGACGGCTTCGGTCGACCCCGCGTGCCAGCGGGCCCGGACGCGGCCCCGGCACGCGCGCAGCCGCAGCGCCGCCCCGGTGACCGTCTCCGCCATGCGGCCGACCAGCCCGGCGTCGCGCCGCCCCGGCAGCCCCGGGTGCAGCGGGCCGGTCCAGCCCTCGGGCCCGGAATGCGTGTGCGACGCGCAGAGGACCACGCGCGCGGGGTCGATGCCGACCGCCGCGGCGACGGCGTCGGCCAGGGTGCGGGTGAGGCCGGCGTCGACCGCGAGCGCGTCGAGCGCCACCCACAGCACGCCCGGGTCGTCCTCGGTGGACAGCCAGATCAGCGACGCCTCGAGGTCGTCGTGCGTGCCGGTGGCGACGCCGTGCCGGGCCAGGTAGCCGCCGAGCGGGTGCCCGGGCCCCGGCGTGATCCGGACGTCCTGCGCGGCCAGCAGGAGCGCGGCGGTCACCAGGTCGATTCCAGGACGTCGACGACGCCGTCGCGGCCGGCGGCGCGGGCCACCCCGGCGAGCTCGGTGACGTCGTCGGTCGTGTGCAGCAGGACTTCCAGCAGCATCGGCAGGTTGAGCCCGGACACCAGCTGGAGGCGCGGGTGCACGGCGGCGAGCGCGCGGACGGCGTTGAACGGCGAGCCGCCGTGCAGGTCGGCGAGCACGAGCGCCTCTCCTGCCCCGCCGAGCAGCGCGAGCAGCCGGACGCCGAACTCCTCCGGGCTGTCGTGCGGGCTCAGCTCGCAGACCTTCAGCCGCGACTGCGGCCCCAGGATCATTTCGGCGGCTTCCCCCACGCCGGAGGGCAGCCGCCCGTGTCCGGCGAGGACGATCGGGACGGACATGGCGGTGTCTCCTAACCCTTTGCCGGGGCCGACGGCGCGAACCAGCCGAGCCACCCCAGGATGACCCCGGCGACGACGACGATGGCGATGATCCAGACGGGCCGCAGGCGGGCCTTGGCCGTGAGCAGGTACACCCCGGCGGTGACGAGGACCGGCAGCAGGAACGGGACGAGCTCGTCGAGCCGGTCCTGGATCGCGACGGCCTGCGTCACCGGCTGCCCCTGGACCGTCGTGGTCTGGCGGTAGGTCAGCGTGGTGACGACCTTGACGATCGACGGGATGAAGCCGCCGAGCACGACGAACCCGAGCACGGTCGCCCCCTGCGCCACGCGCGCGAGCGCGCCGGCGGCGAGGCGGCCGGCCAGCCGTTTCCCTTCGCGGTAGGCGAACCCGAACTGCCAGCGCCGGATCAGCGCGTAGGGCACGAGCACCATCACCGCGGCGAAGGCGGGGCCGAGCCAGTTGCCCTGCAGCGCCCAGGACGCGCCCATGGTGAAGACGATGCTGTTGTACAGCGCGAAGACGACGGTGTCGCCGATGCCCGCCATCGGGCCCATCAGCGCGACCTTGGTGCTCGCCGCAGACTTCGGCGTGCCGGCCTCTTCGAGGGCGACGCTGGAGCCGAGGATCAGCGGGCCGCCGACGAGCACGGAGGTGTTGAAGAACTGGAGGTGCCGCTGCAGGCCGGCGACGTAGTCGGCCTTCTCCGGGTAGAGCCGGCGCAGCGCCGGTTCCATCGAGTACGCGAACCCGAGGGCCTGCATCCGTTCGTAGTTCCAGGAGATCTGGCTCGACCAGAAGTACCGGCGGAAGACCCGCCGCAGGTCCTGCTTGGTCAGCCGGGCGTCCACAGTGGACTCTTCGGCGGCGCTTTCCGGGACCTCGATCGCCGGTTCATCGCGCTTGAGCGTCACGAACAGCATCGCGACCGCGACGCCGATCAGCGCGATGCCCAGCAGCGGCACGTGGAGGTAGGCGAACGCGACGAACCCGATGAGCAGCAGGTACCAGTACCGCGAGAGCTCCATCATGCCCAGCAGCAGCGCGAACCCGACGGCGGGCAGCAGCGACCCGGCGAGCGTCATGCCCTGCACGAACCCGGCGGGGATGCTCGCGGTGATGTCCTTGACGAGGCCGCCGGACGCGGCGAGCGCGGCGAGGAACGTCGGGATCGCGCGCACCGCCGCCCACGGCACCAGGCTGACCCAGTGGATCACCGCGAGGCCGCGGGCGTTGCCGTCGGCGGCGTACCCGTCGGCCCGGTGGACCAGTGCGGTGGTGATGATCTTGCCGACCGGGTCCAGCGCGGAGAGCAGGATGGCGGCGGGCAGCCCGACGCCGAGCCCGATGGCGACCTGCGCGGACGTGTCGCCGGCGGCGCCCGCGGCCAGCGCGGTGCCGACGATGGCGCCGGTCTGGTAGTCCGGAATGGTCGCGCCGCCGTAGGTGTAGACACCGAGGGCGGCCAGCTCCAGCGTGGCGCCGATCAGCAGGCCGAGCAGCGGGTGCCCGACGATCAGCCCGGCGACCGAGCCGGCGATGAGCGGGCGCTGGGCGTAGATGAGGAACGGGCCGAGCCCGTCGTAGGTGCAGTAGATCGCCCAGAGGGTCAGGGCCAGCGCGACGAGCATGCGGGGCTAAAGCCCTTTCCGGTCGAGCAGCGGGACGAATTCGGCGGGCTTGTCCTGCGGCATGAGCTGCGTGACGAGCGGGACGCCGGCGGCGGCGAGCTTGCGGTAGGCGTCGGCCTCGTCCGCGGTGACCGCGATCGAGCGCGTGACCATGGTGTAGGCGGTGCCCGGGCGCGGCGCGACGTTCCCGACGTTGACGGTTTCGGGCTTCAGGCCGCCCTCGACCAGCCGGAACGCGTCTTCGGGATCCTTGGCGAGGATCATGACGTCGGTCTCGAGCGTTGCTTCAAGGGTTTCGGCGACGGTGAGGACGTCGGTGGGCAGCCCGCGAGCAGCCTGCGGAAGCAGCATCCGCTGCAGGTCGTCCGCGGCGACGTCGTCGTTGCAGACGACCAGCCGGCGCACGCCGAGCCGCCGCGTCCACGCGACGGTGACCTGCCCGTGGACCAGCCGGTTGTCGATCCGGACGTGTACCCCCGCCATGCGTCTCCTCCCGGCCGGCAGCGTCCATACTGGTTCGTACCAGTAGTTGTGTCAACGCTGTCCGTGACCGGCAGTGTCGAACGACGGCTTCGCGCGGCCGACGGAAGGACCCCTCAGACCTTCCGTCGGCCCGCGAGCGCGAAGCCCCCCTCGGATTTACCCGGACCCTCCCATAAAGGTATATACCAGTATGGGCGTACGAGATCGACTGTCAAGACCTGCACCGATGATCGGTACGAAGATCATTTTCAATCGGTCGACCGAAATGCCGCAGAGGCCGGGTCGCCAGACGACGTGAATGACTCATTCATGTCGCCTGGCGACATGAATGAGTCATTCACTACGTCCAGCGGGCGGCGGCCGTGGGCGATTCACCCCAAGCTGTCCGCTCTTGTCAGTGACAGCCCATTCACGCCCCGCCTATCATCCTCAGTGGTCTAGACCGCACTTCTCGTCCCCTGCCGTACCGGGAAAGGCGGAACTCCCCCATGACCGCGAGATCCCTGCGTCTCGCCGCGCTCAGCGGCGCCCTCCTCATCGCCACCTCGCTGCTCCCCTCGGCCGCCGCCGCGGGTGACGGCACCGAGCAGCTCCCCGACCACCTGCGTCACCAGTCAGCCGCCGCAAAAATGTCCACCGTTTGCGACGGCGACGGCACCAGCGGCAAGCGCGTCCAAGCCCTCTACGTCCGCGGCAGCACCCAGGCCGACCGCTACAGCCAGTTCGTCGGCCAGTTCCAGACTTTCGCGAGCCAGATCGACGACGGTTTCGTCGAAGCCGCGTACCGGCTCGGCGGCGGCGTGCGGCACGTCCGGTACGTCACCGACTCCAGCTGCCGCGCCACCGTGAACAACGTGACCATCGCCCAGTCGGACATGGCCACCGTCGACACCATCACCAACGCCATCAAGGCGCAGGGCTACAACCGCGCCGACCGCAAGTACATCGTCTGGTACGACAAGGACGGCTGCGGCCTCGCCTTCGGCAACGGCGGCAACGACAGCCCCGGCTCGGGCAACCCCTACAACGCCGGCCCGCACTACGCCACCGTCGGCACCGGGTGCTGGTCCTGGCAGGCGACCGGGCACGAACTGCTGCACACCCTCGGCGCCGTCCAGGGCAGCGCGCCGCACTCCAGCGCCTTCGGCCACTGCTGGGACGACGAGGACATCATGTGCTACGACGACGGCGGCCTGCCGAACCCGCCCGGCACCCTCGTGAAGGTCTGCCCCGGCGCGCCGGAGAACCAGTTCGACTGCCTCGGTGACGACTACTTCAACACCAGCCCCGCGCCCGGCAGCTACCTGGCGACGCACTGGAACGTCGCGACGAGCGCCGTACCTCATCGCGAGCGGCACGCCCTACCCCGCCGGCACGATCACCGGGATCGGCGGCAAGTGCGTCGACGTGTCCAACAGCGGCACCGCCAACGGCACGGCCGTGCAGCTCTGGACCTGCAACACCACCCCCGCCCAGCGCTGGACCAGGCAGAACGGCACCATCCGCGCCCTCGGCAAGTGCCTCGACGTCTCGAACAGCGGCACCGCGGACGGTACGCTCGTCCAGCTCTGGGACTGCAACGCCACGGGCGCGCAGACCTGGCAGGCCCGCTCCGACGGGACGCTGCTGAACCCGCAGTCGGGCAAGTGCCTCGACGCGACCGGGAGCGCCTCGGCCGACGGCACCCGCCTGCAGATCTGGTCGTGCTCGGCGGCGGCCGGCCAGCGCTGGGTTATCTCGGGGTAAAACCCCGCAACCTGCCCGCGCTCCCGTCGTTATCCGCTTCGTCAGTCCAGGGGAGGAACCATGCCGGCCGTCACTTCGAACATCGTCCCGCTCCGGCACGCGCGCCCGGGCGTGGTCGCGTACGTGAAGAGCCCGGCCGAATGGTTCGTCTCCAACAGCGGGTGGATCCAGGGCAGCGAGGGTGTCGTGCTGGTCGACACCTGCGGCACCGAGCAGGCGACGCTGGAGCTGGTGCGCGACGTCCGCAAGTACGCGGGAGAGCAGGAACTGACCGTCGTCGTCACGCACGCGCACGGTGAGCACCACAACGGCGTCGGGGTCGCGCTGCGCGAGGGCGGGACGGCACTGGCCGCCCCCGGCAGCGTCGAGGAGGTCAAGGCCGGGCCGCAGACCTACGGCAACGTCTTCACCTACACCCAGTGGGGCGTGCTCGAACCGCCGGAGCCGGCCGTGGTCCGGCCGGTGCCCGGCTGGCAGCGGCTCGACCTCGGCGACGCGGTCGCCGACGTGGTCGCGGTGCCCGGCGTCGCGCACACCGCGGGCGACCTCGTGGTGCACGAGCCGCGCTCGGGCACGCTCTTCACCGGCGACCTCGTCTCCATCGGCGACACGCCGATGGCGGTGCACGGCTCGGTCCCGGGCTGGCTCAGCGCCCTCGACTGGCTGCAGGACACGTTCCGCCCGCGGACGCTCGTGCCCGGCCACGGCCCGGTGGCGACCCCGGGCCACAGCGCGCTGCACGCGATGCGCGTCTACCTCGAGTGGCTGCTCGAGGTGACCGAGCGCCAGACGGACTTCACGCGGCTGGCGAACCAGGCGTCGCTGCGCTGGCCGCACTGGCGCAACCCCGAACGGCACATCGGCAACCTGATGCGCGCGTACGCCGACCAGCACGGCCGCAAGCTCGACGTCGACCTCGCGGTGGACGCGGTTCTCGCCGCGGCCGGCGGCCGGATCGACCTGGACTGCGTGCTGGGCGGCGAACCGGTCCGCCGGATTTCCTAGAGCCGCACCACTTCCGGCGCCACCGGCGTGTCCCCGAGCCACGTGCAGGCGGGTACGCCGGTGCTCGTGGGCACCGGCACCGCCTTGCCCACCTTCACCACGGCCACCGGCCGCCCGCAGGCGACCAGGTCCAGCACCAGCAACGGCACGACGAGCAGTATTTTCCGGATCCGCATATCGGCTCACCCCGGTGTTGTCTCCACACTCCCACTCCGGCACACGGCGCCCGCGGCGGCGCGGTTCAGCGCGATCGGGTGTATTTCCGCCGGTGTCCGCGGCTCGGGTGAACGGGGGGACGACGGAAGGAATCCCCCGATGGAGTACCGGCTGGTGGCTACGCTGAGCAGGTCGATCGGAGGTGCGGTGGACACCACGACCCTGCTCGAAACGGCCGCTCGCGGCGACCAGGCGGCCTGGGACACCCTGGTGGACCGGTACGCGAGCCTGCTCTGGGCGATCGCGCGCGGCCACCGGCTCTCGGACGCCGACGCGGCCGACGTCGTCCAGACGACGTGGCTGAAGCTCGTCGAGAACCTCGGCAAGATCAAGGACCCGGACCGCCTGCCCGGCTGGCTCGCGACGACCGCGCGGCACGAGTGCCTCCGCCAGCTGCGCCGCGCCGGTCGCGAACGGCCGGCCGACGACCGGGACTGGCCGGACGAGCCGGCCGGCCACGCGGGCGTCGACGCGGCCTTGCTGCTCGACGAGCGCAACGCGACGCTGTGGCGCGCGCTGGCCACGCTGTCGGAGCAGTGCCGGCAGCTGCTCCGGGTGCTGATGGCGACACCGCCGCCGTCGTACACGGACGTGGCGGCCGCCCTCGACATGCCGGTCGGCAGCATCGGCCCGACGCGGCAGCGCTGCCTGGCCCGGCTGCGGGAGCGGGCCGGCGCGGCCGGGCTCGGAACGGAGGACCGGACATGACCGACGACGAGCTCATGGACGAGCTGCGCGCGGCCGCCGAGCAGGCGGACCCGGTGCCGGACCTCGTGCTGCGCCAGGCCCGCGCGGCGCTCGCCACCCGCGACCTCGACGCGGAGCTGGCCGAGCTCGCCTTCGACTCCGACCTCGAAGCGGCGGGCGCGGTCCGCGGCGGCGACGTCCGCCTGCTGTCGTTCGACTCGGCCCGGGTGTCGCTGGAGCTGCAGGCCGAGTACGAAGACGGCCGCGTCACGCTGCGCGGCCTGGTGACGGGCGCGACCGGCGACGCGGTGATCGAGGTGGCGGGCGAGCGGCACGTCCGGCCGATCGACCCGGACGGCTGGTTCACCGCGACGGGCCTGCCCCGCGGGGCGACGCGGGTGAAGGTGACGGCGGCGGACGGCACGACGGTCACCACCGGCTGGGCCGGCCTCTGACCCACCCGCGCGAGGCATCATGGAAGCGTGCGGATCACGGCCTGGTGGCGCGGAATCAGCCCGCGGCGGCGGCTGCTCATGGGCGGCGTCGGCGTGGCCGTGGTGGCCGTGCTCGTCGCGTCCGTCCTCGCCGCCACCGGGACGAGCGCCGCGCCGCAGTCCGGCGTCCCCGACCAGGGCAGGCCCGGGCCCGTGCTGCTCGTTCCCGGCTACGGCGGCGGCCAAGGCGCGCTGACCGAGCTCGCCGCCCGCATCCGGCAGACCACCGGGCGCTCCACCGAGGTCCTCACCCTGGCCGGCGACGGCACCGGTGACCTGCTCGAACAGGCCGGCGTCCTGGCCGAAGCCGTCGAGAACGCCTACGCGCGCGGAGCCCCTTCGGTGGACGTCATCGGCTACTCGGCCGGCGGGGTCGTGGCCCGGCTGTGGGTCAGCCGCGACGGCGGCGACCACCAGGCCCGCCGCGTCGTCACGCTCGGCGCGCCGATGCACGGCACCGGCCTGGCCGCGGCCGGCGGCGCGCTGGTCCCCGGCGCCTGCCCGACCGCGTGCGTCCAGCTGGCCCCGGGCAGCACGCTCATGCAGGAGCTGGCGAAGGAGCCGATCCCGGCGACGCTGCCGTGGCTTTCGGTGTGGACCGAACGTGACGAGACCGTCACGCCACCCGACTCCGCCCGCCTCGACGGCGCCGTCAACGTGGCCATCCAGCAGGTCTGCCCCGGCAACGCGGCCGGCCACGGCGACCTCCCGACCGACCCCGCCGTCACCGAGCTCGTCCTCCAGGCCCTCGGCACCGGCCCGCTCGAAGCGCCGACGGAGTGCCTCAGCTCGTGACGTCCTTCGTCGCGAAGTTCGCCCACGCGGCCCCGAAGAACACGACGATGTAGCCGGCCTGCAGCAGCAGCCCGTGGTCGATGTTGCGCCACAGCACGGGATCCCGGAAGAAGTCGATCCAGGACAGCCAGTAGTGCGTCGGCAGGTACGGCTTCACCGACGCGGCCGCGTCCAGGGTTTCCAGCACCGAGCTGGTGATCAGCACGGCCAGCCCGCCCAGCGCGGCCCCCAGCGCCGAGTCGCTCAACGTCGAGAGGAACACCGTGATCGCGGCGAACCCCAGCATCGACGTGACGATGTAGGAAACCGCGCCCAGCAACCGCAACCCGAGCCCGGACGAGCTGAGCGACTGCCCCGACAACGACGTCACGCCGGTCGGCTGCCCGCCCGGCCCGGCGACGCCCGGCGTCCCGCCGGTGCCGAACAGGATCACGCCGAGCACCAGCGACGTCAGCACGACGATCACGATCGCCGCGGTCACGTACACGGCCAGCGCGACCATCTTCGCGCCGAGCAGCCGCGTCCGCCCGACCGGGCGCACCAGCAGGTACCGCAGCGTGCCGCCCGACGCCTCCCCCGCGATCGAGTCGCCGGCCACCACCGCGACGGCGATCGGCAGGAACAGCGGCAGGACGAGCGCGAGCGCGGCCGCCGGGAACAGTGCGCCGTCGTTGACCACCGCCGACAGGAACGCCCCGCCCTGCCCGGGCGGCGGCGCGAAGTCGGCTGTCGCCAGGAAGACGCCGACGATCGCCGGCAGCAGGCAGAGCAGCAGCACGCTGACCCAGACCCGCGGGCGCAGCGCGAGCTTGCGCAGTTCGACGCCGATCACCCGGCGGCTCCGAACCGGTCCGAGCCCGGACCCGTCACGTCGAGGACGACGTCTTCGAGCGTCCGCTGCTCGGCGTGGATCGACGTCACGCGCACCCCCGCTTCGACCAGCAGCGCGTTCAGCGCGGCCGGGTCGCCGTGCCGGATGACCAGGCGGTCGCCGTCGCGGGCTTCGAGCTGACCGTCGAGCACCGCGGCCGCCGCGGCGGCGTCCGGCGTGCCGACCAGCACCCGGCCGGTCGCCGCCCGCAGCGTCGCCAGGTCCTCTTCGAGCACGAGCCGCCCGCGGTCGACGACGCCGACGCGCGTGCAGAGCTGCTCGACCTCGGCCAGCAGGTGGCTCGACAGGAACACCGTGGTGCCGGCCGCGTTCAGCTCGACGAGCAGCTCGCGGATCTCCTTGATGCCCTGCGGGTCGAGACCGTTGGTCGGCTCGTCGAGGATCAGCAGGCGCGGCTTGCGCAGCAGCGCGCCGGCGAGGCCGAGGCGTTGCCGCATGCCGAGCGAATACGCCTTGACCGGCCGCTGGTCCACTCCACCGAGGCCGACCTGCTCCAGTGCTTCGTCGATGCGACGCCGTCGAGTGCGCCGCCCGCCGCCGCGCCCGGCGGCGTCGAGCAGCGCGAGGTTCCGCCGTCCGGACAGGTGCGGGTACGCGGCCGGGCCTTCGACGAGCGCGCCGACCTCCGGCAGCACCTCGGCGACCCGCTTCGGGACGGGCTTCCCGAGCACCTCGATCTCGCCGCTGGTCGCGTACACGAGACCGAGCAGCATCCGGACGAGCGTGGTCTTGCCCGAGCCGTTCGGGCCGAGGAAGCCGTATCGGTCGCCTTCGCGGACGGCCAAGTCGACGGCGTCGACCGCGAGGGTGCTCCCGTACCGCTTGGTCAGCGCGCGCGTGACAATCATCGGCCGCTCCGGCGCAGCCTGGTCAGTTCCTCCGCGACGGTCTTCAGCACGTCCGGCGTCACCGTCCCGGCCAGCAGGTAGGAGCGGCGGAAGGTGGTCGATCGGACGATGGCCAGCGACAACGGCGTGATCGACAGCTGCACCACCGTCCCGGCGGCCAGCTTGGCCTGCACCGCGCCGGCCTTCCCGGCGGCGTCGGCGGCCGCGTTCCCGACCGCGCGCGGCACGGCGATGACCGCGAAGGCCGCGAGCCCGGTGCCGTAGAGCGCGGCGCCCTCGACGCCACCGAAGTCCGACGACACCACCGGGCGCCCGGCGAGCGTCGCCGGCAGCGGCACCTGGCCCAGCGCGCCGAGCGCGTTCGTGACGTCCGGGGCGCTCGCCACGGTGAACCCCGAACCGAGCACCGGCCGCGGCGCCTCGACGACCGGCGTCGTCTGCTCGAGCTGCTGGAACTCGGTGACCAGGATCGGCGCCTGCTGGCCGCGGGCGGTGACTTCGACGCGCACGGCCACGCCGGTCGCCGGGTCCGCCCAGACGTCGACGCGCCCGATCGTCGTGGCCGGGTCGGCGGGCACGAGCCGCAGCCCGGACGCGGCGACGCCGGCGACGTTGCGGCCCGGCAGCGCGCTCACCGGGTCGCCCTTCGCCGCCTTCAGGACCCGCCGCGCGAGTTCGGGCGGCAGCAGGTCCCCGGCCCGCGGCAGCCGGACGCTCGGTTCGCCGATCAGCTCGGTCAGCGTGTTGTCGCCGTAGTCCCAGGTGTATTCGCCGTCGGGCAGGCGGTAGACGTCGTGCTCGCCGGCCATGCCGAGGATGTCGACGCGGTACCGGTCGGGCCCGGCGTACCAGGCGCGCATGGGCGTCCGCATCGAGAAGAGCGCGGTGACGGGAGCGAGGTTCGGCAGTTCCGGCAGGGCCAGCGAACCGGCGCTTTCGGCGTAGCCCTGGTACGGCTTTCCGGCGGAGGCCAGCACGAGGTCGCGCAGCCGGGCGGGATCGACGCTCGCGCCGGCCGGGGCGAGCGCGGCGACGACCGACGGCACGGACACGAGCACCGCGGCCACGGCGGCGACGACCGCCCACCGGCGCCGCTTCGCGTGCCGCACCACCGAGGGCGTCATCCGGCATCACCTCTTCGTCCTTTGTACGCCATGGCCGCTACTGTCGAGGGGTGACGAATCCCGTTCATGCTGCGGTCCTGAGCTAGTCCCGCGCCGGACTCCCGCACACCCGCCCGTCTCGCGGGTGCTTCACCGTGCCCGCAGCAAGAACGGAAACCCCCTTTCCCGTGGCTCAGCTCGTCGTGCCCGGCGAACCCCCTCGCCGGCTCTTTTCCCCGCCATCCCGCCAGGCGGTCGTCGCCGACGACCGCCTCTCCGCCGACGCCGCCCTGCGTTCGGCGTCGGCCCTGCTCTGGCGCGGGGACTACCCCGCCGCCCGGCGGTTGCTCGACGCCGTGAACCGGCGGATCCCATCGCCACCACCGGACGACTACGCCCGCTACCGGGCTTGGCGCACCCGGCGGGCGCAACGGCTCTCACTCCTCTACGTGCCCTTGGACCCCGGCCACGTGCTCCCGCTGCGCCGGGCACCGGACGTCTCGGCCGCGTGCACCGCGGTCCACGGCCCGCTCGACGTCCCCGCGGCGATACCGCTGCGTGAGCTGCTCGGGGTCGTCGGCGCGGCGGAATGGCGGCGCCGGGGCATCGCGGTCACGGCCCTCGGCGCGCGGATCCACCCGCACTACGGCGTCTTCGCGCCGGTCCGCCAGGAGTACGTCGACCTGGTCGCGGCGGCGCCCTTGCCTTCGCGCACGCTGGCGTTCGACATCGGGACCGGCACGGGCGTGCTGGCCGCGGTGCTCGCCCACCGCGGCGTCGCCCGGGTGGTGGCGACGGACGCGGATCCCCGCGCCGTCGCGTGCGCGACCGAGAACCTGGCGCGACTCGGCTTCGGCGCCCGCACGGAAGTCGTGTGCACGGACCTGTTCCCGCCCGGCCGGGCGCCGCTGGTGGTGGCCAACCCGCCGTGGTTGCCGGGCCGCCCGCGCACGCCGCTGGATCACGCGGTTTACGACCCGGGCAGCCGGATGCTGCGCGGGTTCCTCGACCGGGCGCGCCGGCACCTGACGCCGGAGGGCGAGGCATGGCTGGTGCTGTCGGATCTCGCGGAGCACCTCGGGTTGCGGACGCGCGAGGAGCTGCTCGGCTGGATCGCGGCGGCGGGGTTGCGGGTGATCGGGCGGACGGAGACGCCGGCGCGGCACCCGCGTGCGTTGGATTCCGCGGATCCGCTGCACCGGGCGCGGGTCAACGAGGTCACGTCGCTCTGGCGGCTTGGTCCATAGTGGACACCGCGAGGGCCGGGGCGGGTGGCCGGACGACGTGAATGACTCATTCCTGTCGTCTGGTGACAGGAATGAGTCATTCACTACACCAGGAGGCCCGCGACCGCCTCCACGGCTTCCCGCGTCTCCCGGACGTTGTGGGCGCGGAAAACGGCCGCCCCCGCGTGCGCCGCGATAGCCGTCGCCGCGAGGGTGCCAGCCAAGCGGTCGTGGGCCTCCACGCCGAGGGTCTCGCCGATCAGGTCCTTGTTCGACAGCGCGACGAGCACCGGCCAGCCGGTCGCCACCAGGCGGTCGAAGTGCCGGAGCAGCGACAGGCCGTGGCGGGTGCTCTTGCCGAAGTCGAACGTCGGGTCGACGAGCACGCCGCCGCGCGGGACGCCGGCCGCGACCGTCCGCTCGGCCGCCGCGGTCAGCTCGGCGACCACGTCCGCGACGACGTCGTCGTAGCGGGGCCAGAACGGGCGGGCGGGCGTCGGCTCGGGGTACGGGTCCGTCCGCACCGGCATGCCCCCGACGTGGGAGCAGACGTAGCCCGTGCCGAACTCGGCGGCCACCTCGACCAGCTTCGGGTCGGCGCCGGCCCAGGTGTCGTTGAGCAGGTCGGCGCCGGCCTCGCAGACCCGGCGGCCGACCTCGTGGCGCCAGGTGTCGACGCTGATGACCAGGTCCGGGTGGCGTTCCCGCACCTCGGCGACGAACGGCACGACCCGGGCGCTCTCCTCGTCGACGTCGACCTCGGGGCCCTCGCCCGCTTTCACCCCGCCGATGTCGACGATGTCGGCGCCCGCCGCGACCGCGCGGTCGACGGCGTCGCGCGCGGCGTTCTGCGCGAACGTCGCCCCCTTGTCGTAGAAGGAGTCGGGCGTGCGGTTGACGATGGCCATGACCAGCGCGCGGTCGCCGGGCATGCGGCGGCCGCGGAAGACCGTCTCCGGCCGGGGTGACGTCATGCCCCCAACCCTGCCAGGTCACGGCTCGGTCCGGAACGCCGCGTCCGGGGCCGCTGTCCGGTTATCCTCGGCGCACACCGAGCAGGGGGAACGACATGACGAGCGGCGAGGGACCGGCCCGCAGCGAAGCCGAGACGATGATCGCCGAGGCCAAGAAGGCCTTGTGGGTGATGGTCGGCCTGCTGGCCTTCCTGTGGGTCGTCCAGCTGATCAACGCGCCGACCGGCTACGACCTGAGCCGCGAGTTCGGCATCGAAGCGCGCGACCCGGCGTCGCTGCCGGAAATCTTCAGCGCCCCGTTCTTGCACGGCAGCTGGGGTCACATCGAGGGCAACTCGGGGCCGCTGTTCGTGTTCGGCTTCCTCGCCGCCTACCGCGGCGTGAAGAAGTGGCTCGGCGTGAGCGTGCTGATCATCGTCGCCAGCGGTCTCGGCGTCTGGTTCATCTCGCCGTCGAACTCGGTCACGGTCGGCGCCAGCGGCCTGGTGTTCGGCTACTTCGGCTACATCATCGTGCGCGGCCTGTTCGACCGGCACCCGATCGACATCGTGATCGGGCTGGTGATGGCGTTGTGCTTCGCCTACCAGTTCGCGTCCCTGCTGCCGAGCGAAGAAGGCGTCAGCTGGCAGGGCCACCTGTTCGGCTTCGCCGGCGGCATCATCGGCGGCTGGCTGTTCCGCGACAAGCGCCCGAAGGCGGTCGCCTCCCCCGACCCGGCGACGACGCTGCTGCCCAAGAACTTCGGCTAGCCGAGGTCCGCGAGATCCAGGACGAAGCGGTAGCGGACGTCGTTGCGGGACAGGCGATCCAGGACCTCGTTCACCTGGGCCGACGGGACCACTTCGACGTCCGCGGCGACGCCGTGGCGAGCGCAGAAATCGAGCATCGCCGCGGTCGCGGGCCGGCCGCCGCTGCCCGCCGACGTCAGTTTCTTGCGGCCCACCAGCAGGTCCATCGCCTCGACCGTGAGCGTGCCGAGGTGCCCGACCTGGCTGAGGGTGCCGTCGAGCGCGACCAGGCGCAGGTACGGGCCGAGGTCGTGGGGCACCGCGATGGTGTCGATGACGACGTCGAAGCGGTCCTTGGCCGCCGCGAGCTGCCGGGGGTCGGTCGACACCAGCAGCTCACGCGCCCCCAGGCGGCTCGCGTCGGCGGCCTTCGCGGCGGAACGGCTGACGACGGTCGTCTCGGCGCCCAAGGCGACCGCCAGCTTGACGGCCAGGTGACCGAGACCGCCGAGCCCGACCACCGCGACCCGGGTGCCGGGCCCGGCGCCGAGCGCGCGCAGCGGCTCCCAGACGGTGATGCCCGCACACAGCAGCGGCGCGGCGGCCGCCGGGTCGAGGCCCACGGGGAGCCGGTAGGCGAAGTCCTCCCGCACGACGTACTCGCGGGAGAACGCGCCCAGCGTGGGGGAGCCGTCGTGGCGGTCGGTTCCGCCGTAGGTGAGCGTCGGGAATTCGGCGCAGAAGTTCTCCTGGCCGCGGCGGCACATCGCGCACGTCCCGCAGGAGTCGACGATGTTGCCGACCGCCACCGGGTCGCCGGGCGCGAACCGCGTCACCGCGGGCCCGGCGGCGGTCACGACGCCGGTGAACTCGTGGCCCGGCACCAGCGCCGTGTCCCGGGGGCCGCGCACCGCGTGCAGGTCCGTGTGGCAGACCCCGCAGTGGTCCACGCGGATCGCGATGTCGTCGTCGCGCAGGTCGCGCCGCTCGAGGGTGACGCGCCGGAGGGCCGGTTCGGTCGCGCCGGCCAGCCAGCCGGTCGTGGTTCGCATCGCAGCTCCTGACAACAGAACAGTCGGTTTGTTTCTTCGAAGCTAGCGCGCCCGGACCCGCAAAGCAAACCGACTGTTCTGTTGTAAGCTGCGTCGCATGGCCGACAAGCTGCTGACCGCCCGCGGAGCCGCCACGAAGCAGCGCATCGTGGACGCGGCGACCGAGGAGTTCGCCCGGTACGGCATCGCCGGGGCCCGCGTCGAGCGCATCGTCGAAGCGGCCCGGACCAACCGGGCCCAGCTGTACGCCTACTTCGGCAGCAAGGACGGGCTGTTCGACGCGATCTTCTTCGCCTCGCTGGAGCGGATCGTGAACGTGGTGCCGATCGACGGCGCCGACCTCGCCGGCTGGGCGGTCCGCCTCTACGACGAGTACCTGCGGCGCCCGGACCTCATCCGCCTCGCCACCTGGACCCGCCTCGAGCGCCGGCCGGCCGGTCACCTGGTGGCCGACACCGACCGGCTGGACGACCCCAAGCTGCGCGCCATCGCCGACGCGCAGGCCGCCGGGCTGGTCCGGCCGGGCGACCCGTTCGACCTGATGGCGGTCGTGATCGCGATGTCGATGGCGTGGTCGCCGGTCAGCAACGTCTACGCCGCCACGGAAGCGGAGCCCGCCGAGGTCCACGACCGGCGCCGGCAGCTGCTGCGGGAGTGCGTCCGAAGCGCCATCGCGCCCGCTTAGGCCCCGAAGGCGAACACCGCCGCGACGAACTGGTCCGGGTCGAAGTCCATCGCCTGGTGCGCCTGGCCAGGCAGCGGCACGACGTCGGCGCCGGGGACGCGCGCGGCCACGGCGTCGGCGGCCAGCCGCAGGTACTCCGGGCTCTCGGTGCCGGCGAACAGCCGGACCGGGATCGCGATCTCCCCCAAGCCCTCGCCGAACTCCATCGCCTCGACGACGTCCAGCTCCCGCGGGATCGTGTGCGCGGCGGCCACCCGCGCCCGCCAGACCGGCGTGCCGCGCATCGCTTCGACGTCTGCCTCGCCGAGCCGCAGCGCCTCCCGCAGGAAGATCCGCAGGATTTCCTCGGGGTCCTCGGCCGCTCGCATGCGGTCGCGCGCGTCCGCGCCGACGACGTGCTCGCCCGGCTTCGGCCGGGGTGGTTCGTAGGCCACGAGCCGCGTCACGGCGTCGGTCTTCCGGACGGCTTCCAGGGCGCACAAGGCGCCGTAGGAGTGCGCCAGGAGGTAGACGTCTCCCCCGGCGGCTTCGGCCACGGCGGCGATGTCCTCGCCTTCGCGCCCGATGGCGTACCCGGACGCCTCGTCCCGGCTCAGCCCGCGGCCGCGGCGGTCGACGAGGTGCAGGCGGTAGCGCTCGGCGAGCCGCTCGCGGACCGCCGACCAGCGGGTGTGGTCCGCGCCGGTGCCGTGCACGAGGACCATCGGCGGACCGGCACCCAGGGTTTCGAACCCGATGACCGTGCCGTCGGGCGACCTGACCGAACTCGACATGCGTCCGAGGCTAACGGCCGCTGTGAAGTCGCTGTGCATCCAGCTCGTTGCGCTGCCGAGCCGGCGCCCGTGTGGTGATCTGGGAGGGTGGCGATCACCTTCCTGAGGCCCGTGCTCGTGGGCGCGGCGACCGTGCTGGCGCTCGGCGCCGGCCTGGTCGCCGGCACGGACACGACCGCCGACGACGCCTACGCCGCGGGCACCACGCCGGCTCCCGTCACCACTTCCGCGCCGGCGAAAACCGTTTCCCCGGTCGGCGCGTTGTTCGCGAACGGGAGCCATTTCTGCACGGCGAGCGTCGTGCATTCCGGCGGTGGCGACCTGGTGCTGACGGCCGCGCACTGCGTCAAGGAAGGAATGGCGTTCGCACCGTCCTATCACGACGGTGTGGCGCCACTGGGAATGTGGACGGTCACCGGTGTCGCCGTCGCGGACGGCTGGACGTCTTCGGCCGATCCGGATCTGGATTTCGCGTTCCTGACCGTTCAGCAGCCCGGTAATCCGGCTTCGCTGGAAAGCCTCACCGGCGCGAACGTCCTCGGCACCGACCCCGGATTCGACCACACGATCACCCTCACGGGGTACCCCGACACGACGGATTCTCCGGTGGTGTGCACCGGAACGACGACGCGGTTCGACACTTATCAACTGCGCGTGGCGTGCCCTGGTTACCCGGACGGCACCAGCGGCGGCCCCTGGGTCACCGACGGCGCGGTCATCGGCGTCATCGGCGGCTACCAGCTCGGCGGCGACACCACGGACGTCTCCTACAGCGCGTACTTCGACGACGACATCGCGAAGCTGTACGCCTCGGTGGCCGGCTGAAACGCGAACCGGGCCCGCGTCCCTGGCGGAGGACACGAGCCCGGTTCACCTCTCGCGAACCCTCAGCAGGTCACGATGAGCCCGGTGAGCGCCGAGCACGTCTTCGACGCGCTGTCGTTGGCGCTGTTGGGATCCTGCGGCGAGCTGGCGGTGCGAACCGCCGTCGTGGTGTACGAGCCGAGCGCCAGCAGGCCGCCGTTGACGGAGAACTTCGCGGTCGCCGAGGCACCGGACGCCAGCGACGCGACGTCGCAGTTCACGTTCCGGGTGGTGCCGACGCGGGCGCAGCCGGTGCCGTTCGCGTACGACAGGCCCGACGCATACGTTGCCACCACGCGGATCCCCGACGCGGCCGACGGGCCGAGGTTCGTCACGGTCACCGTGTAGTCGATGCGCGCGTTCAGGCCGCCGTGGCCGGTGGCGCTGAGCCCGACCTTGACGTCGGCCACGGTGACCGGCTGGGCGATCGTGACGACCGGGCCGTCCGTGGATTCGAACGCGTAGTTGTCGCCGGCGAACTGGTGCCGCAGCGTGAACTCGCCGGGAGCCGCGGTTTCCTTGACGCGCAACGTGAAGGTCACGGTCCTGGTGCCACCCGGTTCCACATCCCCGACCGGCCCGCGGTAGCTGCCGTCGTACACGTAGCAATCGGCGGTCACGCCGGCGCACGACACCAGGTCGGCGACGTCGGTGAGCGCGACCGGTCTGGCGGAAATCGCCGCTTTCCCACCGGTGACCGGGAAATCGAGACCGTTGTGGATGGTCTCCGTGACGGTGAATGTCTGTCCCGGGAGCACGGTGGTGGGACTGACTTCGACAGAACTGGAGGGCAGGTCCGCGTGCGCGGCGGGCGCAATCGCGATGAACGCCGTGGCCATTGCGGCCACCGAGGACAGAATCGTGGTCCGTCGCCAGCTTCGTTGCATAGTCGTGATCTCGCTGTTCCAGTACGGGGAATGCCGCTCTGACAGATGCTGCGTGGTCTTGGTGGACAGTCGACGCTGATCAGTCGTCGCGATCCCGGCATTCGTTACCGCCATCCGGACGCGCCGCGGCACGGCCGTCAGGACGGACGCCAGCGGCCGTTCATCTCACCCGGGCGCGGCGGCGGGCCGGGCAGCGCGCGTTCTTTTCCCGCCTCCAGCCCCTCGATGAGCATCGCCAGGTACCGGCGGCGCAGCTGGGTGGTGCGCTCCGGGTCGTCGACGCGGATGGCCGCGCAGCACTCCAGGATCATGCCGAGGTCTTCGGTGACGGCGTCTTCGCGGAGCCGCCCGGTCCCGCGCGCCCGCGCGAAGAGGGCGGCCGACAGCTCGTTGGCGCGGCGCGCGTCGGCACCCATCTCCTCGGTCGGGGTGAACGTGCCGGCGAGGTGGACGGTCAGCGAGTGGACGTCGGCGTCCACGACCCGTTCGAGGAAGCCGGTGAGCGCCGTCCAGGCGTCCGGCTCTTCATCGGCGGCCTCGGCCTCGGCGATGTAGGTGCGCAAGCCGTCGTGGCAGAGCCGGCAGAGCAGGAGCTCCTTGCTCGGGTACCGCCGGTAGAGGGCGCTGATGCCGACGCCGGCGCGCTCGGCGACCTGCGAGATCGGCGCCTTCGGGTCCGCGAGGAAGACGTGGCGGGCGGCGTCGAGGATGACGACGTTGTTGCGGGCGGCCTGGCCGCGGCGGCCGGGCAGGGCTGTCTCGGGCATGCCCCGGAGATTAGCACTGGAACGGATCATTCCGGTCTGCTACAGTTCGGAACGAAGCATTCCGTTCCAGCAGGCCGACCCGAGGAGCCAGTCATGACCGTTCGCCCGTTCCGCGCCGAGGTCCCCCAGTCCGCCCTGGACGACCTGCGGGGCCGTCTCCAGCGGGCGCTGTGGCCGGACGACCTGCCCGCCGAGTACGGCGTCACGAACGAGCGGGTCCGCGCGCTGGCCGAGCACTGGCTGGAGAAGTTCGACTGGCGGGCGTTCGAGGCGAAGCTCAACGCGTACCCGCAGTTCGTGACGGAGATCGACGGCGAGACGATCCACTTCCTGCACGTCCGGTCGTCGCGGGCGGACGCGACGCCGCTGGTGCTGACGCACGGCTGGCCGGGCTCGATCGTCGAGTACCTCGACGTGATCGGCCCGCTGACCGAGCCGGAGTCGGCCGACGAGCCGGCGTTCCACCTGGTGATCCCGTCGCTGCCGGGCTTCGGGTTCTCGGGCCCGACGAAGGCGGCGGGCTGGGGCACGCACCGCACGGCGGCGGCGTGGGCGGAGCTGATGAGCCGCCTGGGCTACGAGTCGTACGGCGCGGCGGGCAACGACGCGGGTTCGATGATCTCGCCGGAGATCGGCCGGCTGGCGCCGGAGAAGGTCGTCGGCGTGCACGTCACGCAGCTGTTCTCGTTCCCGTCGGGCGACCCGGCGGAGATGGCGGACCTGAGCGAGGCCGACCAGGCGGCGCTGGCGCACCTGCAGTGGTTCTACGAGAACATGTTCTCCTTCAACACGTTGCACAGCCAGCAGCCGCACACGCTCGCGTTCGCGCTGGCCGACTCCCCGCTGGCGCTGCTGGCGTGGAACGCCCAGCTGTTCGGCGAGCACCTCGACGCGGACTTCGTGCTCGCGAACGTGGCGCTGTACTGGCTGACGGGCACGGGCGGCTCGTCGATCCGCTTCTACTTCGAGGACGCGCACTCGACGGTCCACCCGGAGGGCCCGACGACGGTCCCGACGGCCCTGGCGATGTTCGCGGGCGACTTCCAGTCGATCCGCCGCTTCGCCGAGAGAGACCACGCGAACATCGTCAGCTGGAACGCGTACGACGCGCGTTCCGGAAGCGGCGGCCCCCGCGACGCGGCCGGCCACTACGCGGCGCACGAGGCGCCGGATGTCCTGGTGTCGGACATCCGCGGGTTCTTCGCGAGCCTGAACCGCTGGCCGGTGCTGACGGCGGCGCACAACGCCCTGCGCACGGCGGTGGCGGGAGTGACGGACGGCGGGCTTCCGACCCCGTGCGCGGAGTGGACGGTGAACCAGGTGATCCACCACGCGGGCGGCGACCAGCAGGGCTACGCGGCGTTCATCACGGGAGAGCCGGGCCCGAACTTCAACCCGTTCGCCCCGTCGGGCGCGCTGGAAGACGCGCTGGGCTTCCTGGAGCCGACGCTGGCCGCGTCGTCGGCAGCGTTCGCAACGGTTCCCCGATCGGCAACGGAAGTCCCGACGCCCCTCCCCCAGGGCGCGCTCCCGGCCCCGGTGGCCGTGGGAGCGGCAGCGTTGGACGCGGCGGTCCACGCGTGGGACATCGCGGTGGCGACGGGTCAGGAGTCCCCGCTGACGCCGTTCTTGGCGGAGTCGCTGCTCCCGGTGGCTCGGGAGTTGGCCGAGCCGTTGCGAGGGTTCGCGTACGCGCCGGCGCTGGAGGGGTCAGCGGAGGACGACGCGGCTTCGCAGCTGCTGCGGTATCTGGGCCGCGATCCTCAGTGGACGGTGTGAAGGGCTGACGGCTGGGGCCGGGGAACCGCGAAGGGCGGCTCCCCGGCATGGCCGTTCCCCGGCCGCCGATGTTCGCAGGTGGGCCAAGGGTCGGCCTGCGGCAGCTTCCGGTCAGCTGGCCCAGGATGGCAGCGGCAACCACTCCCAGCCGCCCGGCTTAGGGCTCCCAGGAGAAACCCTTCTCAGCACCCGGTTCAGGGCCTCCCGCAGCAATCCCCCGCCAGCTGGCTCTGGGTCTCCTGGCAACAATCGTTCCCAGCCCGGCAATCCCACGAGCCGCGGCCGCACCGCCGCCGGCGCACCAAGCCTTTGGCCAGCAACAGCTTTCCTCCGCCCACTCCACCGAACCCGCCGCCGGTCAGCGCCGCGGTTCAAAGCCGTCCGACTCACCATCGCCGACCGACCACAAAACACCACCCCTCCGCAACCGAATACTCCCTCCAAAACCCTTTGCTCCCAGCCAAATCCCCTCCCTACCCTGAACCCCATGACGAACCGACCGTTCCGGTGGGACCTGGTGCGTCCCGACCAGGTCGGGACGCTCCTCGACCACACCGAAAAACCCCGCCTCTGGTTCCTCGAAGACCTCACCGAAGCCACCGCGAAAGTCCTCGCCCGCTGCGGCAACGGCGAACTCCACTTCGTCGGGCGCTCGCTCGACAGCATGCACGACCTCCTCGGCGGGGCTCTCGAACGCACCTCCTGGCACGATCGTGTCCACCAGCTCCCGATCTCGCTCAAGCCGCGACTGCGCTACAGCCGGCGAGACGTCGAAACCCTCAGGGAAAACCTCGCCGAAAACGGCATCACCCCCTACTCGCTCGCGCGCGGGACCCGGCCCACCGTCTTCGTCGATCTCGTCTTCGAAGGCGATACCTTCACCGAGCTCTACCTGCGGCTGCGGGACTGGATCGACGACGAACGCGAGGCCTGGCACGTCATCCGGCGCAAGCTGCGATTCCTCGGCGTCACCCTGCGGCAGCAGCCCGTCCGGCCCGATGCCTGGCGCTGGCAGGAAGACGCCGACTGGACGCGGGAACTGCCCGCCGCCGCCGTGCGGAACGTCTCGCTCGCGCGGGACGTCTGGTTCTACTTCGGTGACGACCAGCCGAAGCTGACCCCCTCCTTCCCGCGGCAGCGGTGGACCGATGAGACCGTCCGGACGCCCGATCACGGCAAGGCGACCCGGCGCGCGCTGGCCGAGGCTTTCGCTCTCGTCGAGGCCGGGCGGTCCGCCGAAACGCGGGATCGGCTTGTCCGGACCATCTCCGCCGAACCCGCGATCGCCGGGCCGTGGCTGCGGGCGCTCGTCACCGAACTGCGGCTCTGACCCACCCGGGTACCGTTGCCCCATGAAGCGCAAGGAGGTCGCCGTCCGGCGGGAGGAGATCCTGCTCGCCGTGCTCGACCAGGTGCGGCTGCGGGGCATCGCCGGGCTGCGGGCCGCCGACGTCGCCCAGACCCTCGGGGTCAGCACCGCGCTCGTCTTCTACCACTTCGGCACCCTCGAACGCCTCATCATCGAGGCCTTCCGGCACGCGGCCGAACGCAACCTCGCCGTCCTGCGCGACGAACTCGCGCAAAGCGGCCCGGCCGGGGAACGGCTGCGTGCCGTCCTCCTCCTCTACGGGCCGACCTCGCCCACCGCCGGGTGGCACCTGTGGATCGAGGCCGGCGCCGCCGCGATGCGGGACGCCGAACTGCGGGACGTCGTCCAGCGGCTCGACCTGCGGTGGCGCGACGCCGTCGTCTCGCTCATCACCGAGGGTGTCGCCGCCGGCGAGTTCCGCTGCCCCGATCCGCACGGTGCCGCGTGGCGGCTGACCGCCCTGCTCGACGGGCTCGCCGTCCAGTTCGTCGCTCGCGAAGGCACCGTCACCGCCGGCGACTGCGCCCGGTGGGTCGAGCAGGCGCTGGCCCACGAACTCGCCCTGACCGCGGAGGTCCGATGACCGAGCCGGCCCTGCTCGAAGTCGCGTGGACCGACCCGGTCACCGGGTGCCGCGGCTACCTGGTGATCGACCGGCTGGTCCGCGGCGTCGCCAGCGGTGGCCTGCGGATGCGCCGCGGCTGCACGCTCTTCGAAGTGCGCGGCCTGGCCCGGGGCATGACGCTCAAGGAAGGTCTCAACTACGACCCGGACGGCCGTTACGTCCCGCTCGGCGGCGCCAAGGGCGGCATCGACTTCGACCCGTACGACGAGCGCGCCCGCGACGTCGTCGCCCGCTACCTGCACACCATGCGGCCGCTGATCGAGCGCTACTGGACCATGGGCGAAGACCTCGGCCTGCGCCAGGACGTCATCGACGGCATCATCGCCGAAATCGGGCTGCTCAGCTCGGTCCAGGCGGTCTACCCGCTGCTCGAAGACCGCGACGCCGCGACCGAACGGCTGGCCGACGCCTTCCGCATCGAGGTCGGCGGCCTGGGGCTCGACGAGCTGGTCGGCGGCCTCGGCGTCGCCCAGGCCACGCTCACCGGGCTGGAGATGCTCGGGCTCGGTGGGCCCAACCGCGCGGTGGTCCAGGGCTTCGGCTCGATGGGCGGCGCGACCGCGCGGTTCCTCGCCGAGGCCGGGCTGCGGGTCGTCGGCGTCTCGGACGTGCGCGGGGTGGTGGTGAACCCGGACGGTCTCGACGTCGAGAACCTCTTGCGGCACCGCGACCGGTTCGGCGGCATCGACCGCGACCACCTCCGGCCGGGCGACGAGCTCCGGCCGCCGGAGGCGTGGCTCGACGTGCCGGCCGAGGTGCTCGTCCCGGCGGCGATCTCGTACTGCGTCGACAGCGACAACCAGGCCAAGATCGGCGCTAAGCTCATCGTCGAGGCGGCGAACATGCCCGTGACGGCCGACGCCGAGGAGCTGCTCGGCGCCCGCGGGATCCGGGTGCTGCCGGACTTCGTGGCCAATTCGGCGACCAACTCCTGGTGGTGGTGGACGCTGTTCGGCGACGTCGGTGCCGACGCCGACGAGGCCTTCGGCAAGGTCCGCACCCGGATGCGCGACCTCGTGACGGCGATGTTCGAGCGCGCCACCCTCGACGGGCTCAGTCTCCGCGCCGCCGCGCTGCAGCTGTCGGAGAAGAACCTCGAAGCCATCCAGGCCCGCTTCGGGAACGAATCCACCCCCTAGATAGTTGAACGCTCTATGAAACTCGGCATCTACAGCTTCGGCGACCGCGCGCCGGACCCCCGCACCGGCGAGCAGCTGTCCGTCGCGCAGACGCTGACCAACACCCTCGAACGCATCAAGCTCGCCGACGAGCTGGGCCTGGGCTTCTACGGCCTCGGCGAGCATCACCTCGACCAGTACGCGATCTCCAACCCGGGCACCGTCCTGGCCGCCGCGGCGAGCGTCACCACGCAGATCACCCTCAGCTCCGCCGTCACCGTGCTGAGCACCGAGGACCCCGTCCGCGTCTACCAGCAGTTCACCACCCTCGACCAGCTGAGCCACGGCCGCGCCGAGCTGCTCGCCGGCCGCGGGTCGTTCACCGAGTCCTTCCCGCTCTTCGGCAACGACCTCGGCGACTACGACGAGCTGTTCGAGGAAAAGCTCGCGCTGCTCCTGCACATCGACCGCGAAGACCCGCTCACCTGGTCCGGCAAGTTCCGCCCGCCGCTGGACAACGCGCGCATCCTGCCCCGCCCGTATGGCGACCACCTGCGCATCTCGATCGGCACCGGCGGCAACCCCGAATCGTCGATCCGCGCCGGGCTGCTGGGCCTGCCCGTCGTCTACGCCGTGATCGGCGGGCGCCCGGAGCGCTTCGCCCCGCTCGTCGACCTCTACCGCCAAGCCGGTGAAGCGGGCGACCAGCAGGACCTCCACGTCACCATGGGCGCCATCGGCTTCATCGCCGAGAAGTCCCAGGACGCCAAGGAAACCTTCTACCCGTACTGGCTCGAGACGATGAAGTACGGCGCGAAGGCCCGCGGCTGGGCGGTCCCGACCCGCGCCGAGTACGACTCCTACACCCACGACGCGCAGGCGCTGTTCGTCGGCAGCCCGCGGGAGATCGCCGACCGGCTGATCACCGTCGGGAAGCTCACCGGCGCCGACCGGTACGCGCTGCAGATGGACTGGTCGGGCGTGCCGCACAAGGACGTCATGCGCGCCATCGAACTGCTCGGCACCGAAGTGCTTCCCCTGGTGGAAAAGGAGTTCTAGACGTCGTTCCCGGCGACGAACCCGAACGTCATCGCCGGGCCGATGGTCGAGCCCGCGCCCGCGTAGCTGTGGCCCATCACCGCCGCGCTCGCGTTGCCCGCCGCGTACAGGCCCGGGATCACCGAGCCGTCGGGCCGGAGCACGCGGGCGCGGGCGTCCGTGCGCATGCCGCCCTTCGTGCCGAGGTCGCCGGGCACGATCTTGAACGCGTAGAACGGCGGCGCCCACAGCGGTGCCAGGCACGAGTTGGGCAGCACCAGCGGGTCGGTGTAGTAGTGGTCGTAGGCGCTCGCGCCGCGCCGGAAGTCACCGTCCACACCGGACCACGCGAAGCCGTTGAACCGGTCCACCGTGGACTTCAAGGCGGCCGGTGGCACGCCGATCGCCGAGCCCAGCGACTGGATGCTCGACGCCTTGAAGACCGCGCCCGACGCGTACCACGCGTCGGGCAGCGGCAGCAGCGGCAGGGTGTCGCGGAACAGGTACTTGTTCCGGTAGTTCTGGTCGACGACCAGCCACGCGGGAATGTCCGGCTCGGTGGGGTTCTTGTCGTACATGACGTGCACGACGTCGCTGTAGGGCGCGGCTTCGTTGACGAACCGCTTGCCCGCCTGGTTGACGATCAGGCCGCCGGGCAGCGTCCGCTCGGCCAGGCAGAAGTACGGGTCGCCCGGGATCGGGATGGCCGGGCCCCACCACGCGTCGTCCATCAGGTCCAGCGCCGCGCCGGCCCGCTGCCCGGCGCGATGGCCGTCGCCGGTGTTCTCCTTCGCGCCGACCGTCCACGCGGTGCCGATCGGCTGCCGCTGGTACTGCGCGCGCATCGCGGCGTTGTGCTCGAACCCGCCGGACCCGACGATCACGCCGCGCCGCGCGCGCACCAGCCCCTGCGGCGTCAAAACCCCGGTCACCGCGCCATTCTCGACGTTCAGGTCGAGCAACGGCGTATTGAGCAGCACCGGGACGTTCGCCCGCAGCAGGCCGACGCGCAGCCCGGCGGCGAGCGACTGCCCCATGGTGAGCGGCTTCTGCCCGGCCAGCGCGGCGGCCGTGCCGCGGGCGAGGCACGCGGCGGCGACCGCCGCGCCCTTCGCGTTGACCGCGGCCAGGTTCAGCCACTTGTAGTCGGTGCTGAACACCACCATGCCGGCCGGGGTGGCGAGGTACGGCGGGTTCAGGTTCGCGAGTTCGGCGCCGAGGAGGTTGCCGTCGAACTGGGCCGGCTCGATCGAGCGGCCGTTCGGCAGCCCGCCCGGCAGCTCCGGGTAGTAGTCGCTGTAGCCCTCCATCCACCGGAACCGCAGCGGGCTGTTCGCCATGACGAACGAAATCATCGCGGGGCCGTTGCGCAGGAACGCTTCCTGCCGCGCGGCCGGGACGTCCGGTCCGACGACGGCGGCGAGGTACTGCGCGGCCTTGGCCGGCGTGTCCGGCACGCCGGCGGCGAGCAGCACCGGGTTGTTCGGGATCCAGATCCCGGCGCCGGAGCGCGCCGCGGACCCGCCGAACGTCGGCGCCTTCTCCAGCACGACGACGCTGAGCCCGCGCTTGGCCGCCGTCAGCGCGGCGGTCATCCCGGCGGCGCCGGCGCCGACCACGACGACGTCGTACTCCGCCACGGTCGCGGCGGTCGCAAGCCCGGGGGCCATGGCGAGGCCCACGCCCGCCGCGGTGCCGCGCAGGATCTGGCGGCGGGTCAGCTCGGCATCCATGGCGCACATCGTGTCGGTCCACTCGGGAAACTGGAACAGGTTCTACCCGCTTGGAGCAGCGCGGTAGGCCACTGGTCCGAACCCGTGACGACATTCGCCGCACAAGTTGACGGCATCCTCAGGTTGTGGCTAAGTTGAGAGCAGTCTCAAGTTAATTCGAGGAGGACCTTTTGTCCAAAGTGATCGCCGTCCTGGGGGTCGGCCCGGGGCTCGGCCTGTCGATCGCCCGCCGGTTCAGCCGAGAAGGCTTCACGACGGCGCTGGTCTCGCGCACCGACACCCGGCACGCGAGCTACCGCGAGTCCGTGGGCGGCACCACGCACACCTACACCGCGGACGTGACCGACCCCGCCGAACTGGAAGCCGTTCTAGCGCGCATCGAAGCCGACGCGGGCGAGCTCGACACGGTGTACTTCGGCCCGGCGGACCTGTCCGGTCCCCGTCCCGTCCCGCTCACCGAAGCGGGCGCCGACGTAGTGCGCGCGCCGTTCGAGTCGATCGTGGTCCCGGCGGCGAGGCTCGTCGAAGCGGTCCTGCCCCGCATGCTCGAACGCGGTTCGGGCGCGCTGCTCTTCGCCGGCGGCCTGAGCGGCAAGTACCCGATGCCGATGCTCGGCAGTTTCGCGCCGGCGTCGGCGGCGTTGCGCATGTACGTCCTGACGCTGCACGCGGCCCTGCGCGAAACCGGCGTCTACGCGGGCGCGTTGACGATCGGCGGCCTCATCGAGCGCGGCGACATCCACCGGGAGTTCACGTCCCAGGACCACGGGTTCACCGCCGGGACGCTGAACCCGGACGACATCGCGGACGCGGCGTGGTCGCTGTACACCGACCGGAAGGAGGCCGAAGCGGAGTTCACCGCGATGGCGGCGGTCTAGCCTGGGGATCATGTTCACCCCCGGGGATCGTACCCAGCTCCGCGACGCCCTGGTCGACGCGGCCCGGTCGGACGAGCGCGTCACCGGCGCCGCGCTCACCGGCTCGGCCGCGCTCGGCGCCGAAGACGCGTGGTCGGACATCGACCTCGCCTTCGCCGTCGACGGCGACCCCGAGCCGGTGCTCGCGGACTTCACCGCGCGGATGTACCGCGAGCACGCCGCGGTGCACCACATGGACGTCGTCTTCGAACGGACCGTGTTCCGGGTCTTCCTGCTGGCGAACACCCTGCAGGTCGACCTGGCGTTCTGGCCGGCCGCGGACTTCGGCGCCACCACGCCGAAGTTCCGGCTGCTGTTCGGCACGGCGCGGGACCGTCCGGCGACCCCGCCGCCGGACGCGCGCCGGCTGATCGATCTGGCGTGGCTGCACGCCCTGCACGCGCGGTCGAGCATCGAACGCGGGCGCGGCTGGCAGGCCGAGTACATGATCGGCCGGGTCCGCGAGTACGCACTGGCGCTGGCTTGCCTGCGGCACGGCGTGCCCGCGGTCGAGGGCCGCGGCCTGGACCAGCTGCCCGCCGCCGTCGCGGGCCCGTTCGAGGCGACCCTCGTCCACGACCTCTCAGCACTCGAACGACCGTTCCACACCGTCGTCGAGCTGCTCATCGGCGAAATCGAGCACGTCGACACCGGCTTGGCTCAGCGGCTGGCGCCGCTCCTGCGAGAGATTTCCTAAGCCAGGTAAGCGAGTTCCGGGTGCGCGGCGACGTAGGCGTCGAGCAGCCGCCGCGCCACGGAGACCGAATCGACCAGCGGGTGCAGCGCGAACGCCCGCAGCGCCGCCGCGCGCGAACCCGTCGTCGCCGCTTCGATCGTCGCCCGCTCGACGGCCTTGACCGCCGTCACCAGGCCCAGCGCGTGGCCGGGCAGCGGCCCGGTGGCGAGCGGCCGCGCGCCGTTCGCGTCGACCTCGCACGGCACCTCGACGACCGCGTCCGCCGGCACGCCCGGGAGCGCGGATCCGTTGCGGGTGTTGAGGATCAGCGTCGTCCGCTCGCCGCGCGCGATGGCCCGCATCAACGCCAGCGCGACGTGCTCGTAGCCGCCGCCTTCGAGATCGTCACGCTCTCCTTCGCGTGTCTCGGCCATGTACGTCGCTTCACGCTCCAGCCGCGTGCGTTCCCACGACGCCAGCGAAGGTTCGGCGTAGAAGCCACGTTGCTGCTCCAGCAGCTGAGCGCCGCGCGACGCCGAACCGCCGGCTTCGCGCGCGAAGTAGTAATAGTGCAGGTACTCGTTGGGCACCGAGCCGAGCGCGCGCAGCCAATCCGCGCCGAAGAGCTTGCCCTCCTCGAAGGATTCGAGGGTCCCGGTGTCGGCGAGCAGCTCCGGCAGAACGTCCGACCCGCCGACCCGGACCGCGCGCAGCCAGCCGAGGTGGTTGAGGCCGGCGTAGTCGAACCACGCCGTCGCCGGGTCGATCCCCAGGGCCCGCGCGACGCGGCGACACAGCCCCACCGGCGAGTCGCAGATGCCGAGCACGCGGCCGCCGAGGTGCGCGGCCATCGCTTCGGTGACCATCCCGGCGGGGTTGGTGAAGTTGATGACCCACGCGCGCGGCGCCAGCTCGGCGATCGTCCGCGCGAGCTCGACGGCGACCGGGACCGTCCGCAGCCCGTACGCGATCCCGCCCGCGCCCACGGTTTCCTGCCCCAGCACGCCTTCCGCGTGCGCGATCCGCTCGTCCAGCCGGCGCCCGCGCAAGCCGCCGACGCGGATGGCGGAGAACACGAAGTCCACATCGGACAGCGCGGCCGTCAGGTCGGTGGTGGTACGCACCCGAGGCGCGTTGGCCACGCCGTGCGCCTGTTCGGCCAGGACCCGCTCGATCGCCGCCAGCCGCCCGGCGTCGACGTCGTGCAGGACCAGCTCGGTGCCGCCGCCGTCCGCCAGGAGCGCGCCGTGCACCAGCGGCACGCGGAACCCGCCCCCGCCCAGGATCGTGAGCCTCACCGCAGCACCTCGACGCCGGCCTCGCGCAGGACCGCGCAGGTCGGCTCGTCGGCCCCGGGCGTCGTGACGACGACGTCGAGCGCGTCCGGCCCGCACACCCGCGCCAGCCCGGTGCCGGGGAACTTGCCGGCGTCGGCGAGCAGCACCACGCGATCGGCGGCCGCGACCATCGCGCGTTTGACCGGCACCTCGACGACCGTCGAGTCCAGCACGTGCCCGTCGGCGCGGACGCCGCTGGTGCCGAGGAAGACGGTCCCGGCGCGCACCTGGCGCAGCGCGTCCTCGGTCAGGAATCCCACCATCGAGTGATAACTGCGCCGGACCACGCCGCCGAGGAGGACGAGCTGGACGTCGTCGGCGTCCTTCAGCTCTTCGTAGACGGCGAGGCTGCTGGTGATCACCGTCAGCGCGCGGTCACGCAGGTGGCGTGCCAGCCGGTGCGCGGTGGTGCCGATGTCGAGCAGCACGGTGTCGCCGTCGGCGACCAGGCCCGCCGCGCGCCGGGCGACGGCGTCCTTCTCGTCGGCGCGCTCGGCGGCCACGTGCGCGAACGGCTCGTCGCCGGCCGCCATCGCCCCGCCGTAGACGCGGGTCAGCCGGCCCTCGCGGCCGAGCCGCACCAGGTCCCGGCGCACGGTCGCCTGGCTGACGCCGAGCCGCTCGGCCAGCACGCCGACCGGCGCCGGGCCCTCCGCGCGGAGGGCCCGCAGGATCAGCTCGTGGCGACGCTGGGGCAGCATGCGGGGACGATAGCAGTCAAACCCGCTCACCAGCCGATCGAGTTTGCGCGGCTCTTGCGCATTTCGCGCATCTGAAGCACGCTCGTGCGCAACCTCGATCCCCGGAGGCGCCCGTGCCGGAAGAGTCCGTACCCGACATCGATGTCTTCCTGTCCGGCCTGCTGTTCTTCGACCTGGTCTTCACCGGGCTCGAGCACCCGCCGGCGCCGGGCACGGAGGTGTGGACGGGTGGCATGGGCTCCGGGCCGGGCGGCATCGCGAACTTCGCGGTCGCGCTGAGCCGCCTCGGCCTGCGGACGTCGCTGGCGGCCGCGTTCGGCACCGACGTCTACGGGCGCTACTGCTGGGACGTCCTGTCGCGGCAGGAGCACATCGACCTCTCGCGGTCGCGCCGGTTCCCGGAGTGGCACTCCCCCGTCACGGTCTCGCTGGCCTACGCCGGCGACCGCGCGATGATCACCCACGGCCACCCGCCGCCCGTACCGGTCGCCGAGCTGGCCGGGTCGCCGCCGCCGAGCCGCGCGACCGTCGCGCACATCGGCCTCGACACCGCCGAGTGGGTCCACACCGCGCACCAGGCCGGCAGCCTCGTCTTCGCCGACGTCGGCTGGGACCCCTCGGAGACGTGGTCGGCGACGCTGCTCGACCAGCTGGCCTGCTGCCACGCGTTCCTGCCCAACGACGTCGAAGCCATGCGCTACACCCGCACGGACAGCCCGGAAGCGGCGCTGGCGAAGCTCGCCGACCACGTCCCGGTCGCGGTGATCACCCGCGGCGCGGCGGGCGTCCTCGCGGTCGACGGCACCACCGGCGAGACGGCGGACATCCCGGCGCTGCCGGTCAACGTCCTCGACGCGACCGGCGCGGGCGACGTCTTCGGCGCGGGGTTCGTCGCCGCGACCCTGACCGGCTGGCCCCTGGCGGACCGGCTCCGGTTCGCGGGTCTGACGGCGAGCCTGTCGGTCCAGCACTTCGGCGGCGCGCTCGCCGCCCCGGGCTGGCACGAGATCGCCGAGTGGCACACGCGCACCCGCCTGCCGGACTACGCGTTCCTCGACGACGTCCTGCCGGCCGAGACGATCGCCGAGACGTCCCGCCGCGGCCCGGTGACGCTCGGCTTCGGCGACGACAGCTGGCGCTAGTGCACCCCCGCGCCGGCCGCTACACGACGTCGGGGCTGCGGACGTCCCTGCTGTCGGTGCCGGGCGCGGTGGGCGCCGAAGCGGTCGGGCTGCGGCCGGTCGGCGAGGTGATGGGCTGCGTGGTCTCGCAGTCGGAGGACCTGGTTTCGGGCCTGCGCCACGGCTACGCGACGGCGCTGGACCGGCTGCGCGCGGAGGCGACGGCGCTGGGCGCGGACGGCGTGCTGGCGATCGGCTGCACGGTCACCCGGGTGAGCGCGACGGTCCGCGAGTTCGTGGTGCTGGGCACGGCGGTCCGGGCCGTCCGCGGCAAACGGCCGCCCCGGCCGTTCACGACGGGCTTGCCCGGCCCGGACGTGGCGAAGCTGCTGCTGGCGGGCTGGGTCCCGGTGACGCTGGCGATCGGCATCGGCGGCGACCGGGCGTACGACCTCGCGATGACGGACCGCCCGGACTCGGAGGCACCCATGCCGACGGAGCTTGTGACGTGGGTCCGCGCGGCGGCGCGGGCGGAATTCCAGGCGGCGGTGCGGCAATCGGGCGCGGACGGCGGGTTGGTGACGTCGACGACGTTGCGCGCGTGGGCGTTGGGGAATACCGGAGCCGCGGCGGTGGCGAGCGTGTTCGGCACGGCGATCGCCCGGTTCGGCACCGGCCCCGCGCCGACGGCCACCCGCGGTGTCCTCCCGCTCGGCTGATCGCGACCTTCCGGACATACTCCGTGATCGCCCCGCGACCGCCGTCCGACCGCGCGAATCCGTGCCACGATGGGAGCTGAGCCGGTCGAAGGAGGTCAGCCAGTGCCCGAATGGGACGGTCGTGGCCTGCCGCCCGTCGCGCGGGCGCGCGTCGACCGCTTCGCCGCGTCCGGGCTCAAGACCTCCCTGCTCAGCGTGCCCGGCGCGGTCGGCGCCGAAGCCGCCGGCTTCACGCCCGTCGGCGAGGTCATGGGCTGCGTCGTCCAGCAGGTCGGCTGGGCCGGGCTGGGCGTGTGGGCCGACGACCAGGTCAAGCTGCTGGCGGACCTGCTGCGCCAGGGCTACACGACCGCGCTCGACCGGCTCGGGCAGGAAGCCACCGCCCTCGGCGCCGACGGCGTCCTCGGCATCGAGGTCACCATCACCGCCCTCGACGACGTCATGCAGGAGTTCACCGCCCTCGGCACGGCCGTCCGCGCCGAAACCCGGCAGCGCCCGCACCGCCTGTTCACCACCGACCTGCCGGGCCAGGACGTCGGCAAGCTCATGCAGGCGGGCTGGGTGCCGGTGCGCATGGCGGTCGGCGTCGCCGGGCGCGCGCACTTCGACTACAACATGCAGTACCAGGTCAACCCGCTGGCCGGGAACACCGAGGTCGACGCGCCGACGAAGGTCGTCACCGAGGTCCGCGGCGCGGCGCGCGCGGAATTCGCCCGCGCGATCCGCGACTGCGGCGCCGACGGCGGCATCGTCTCGGGCATGACGCTCCGGACGTGGCCGGTGCAGGAGATCGCGGTGGCCGGCACCGCGACCGTGACCGGCACCGCGATCGCCCGCTTCCACGAAGGCCCCGCCGCGCCCACCAGCGCGCTCAAGATCCTGCCGTTGAACCGTTCCTGAGGAGGCTTCGTGACCACCGCGGACCCCGCCGCGCAGCACATCCCCGAGGATGCGATGCGCCGGCTCGCCGAGATGCGACCGGGCCAGAAGACCAGCCTGTTCACCTCGGACCTGAGCGTCAACGAGTTCCTCCTCGTGCGCGAAGCCGGCTTCCGGCCGCTCGGGCTGGTGCTCGGTTCGAGCATCTACCACGTCGGGTTCCAGATGGGCCGGTGGAGCAAGAACCAGGAGCTGGACCGGCTTTCGCAGGCGATGTACCACGCCCGCGAGCTCGCGATGTCCCGGATGGAGGCGGAGGCGGACGTCCTGGGCGCCGACGGCATCGTCGCGGTCCGGCTGGAGATCGAGTTCAAGGAGTTCGGCAGCGACCTCGCCGAGTTCATCGCCGTCGGCACCGCGGTGAAGGCCGACGAACCCGGCGAATGGCGCAACAACACCGGAAAGCCGTTCACCTCCGACTTGTCGGGGCAGGACTTCTGGACGCTGGTGCAGGCCGGTTACGCGCCGCTGGGCATGGTGATGGGCACGTGCGTCTACCACATCGCGCACCAGCGGTTCCGGCAGATGATGGGCAACATCGGCCAGAACGTCGAGATCCCGCAGTACACGGAGGCGTTGTACGACGCGCGCGAGCTGGCGATGTCGCGGATGCAGGCCGAGGCGGAGCAGCTGGAGGCGGAGGGCATCGTCGGGGTGCAGCTGCTGTCGCTGCCGCACCGCTGGGGCGGCCACACGACGGAGTTCTTCGCGATCGGCACGGCGGTGAAGCCGTTGCGCGCCGACCACCACATCGCCAAGCCGCAGCTCGTGCTGCCCCTCACCGACTGATGGGCGGCGAGCTGGACTTCCACCTCGTGGCGGCGGCCCTGCGCACGGACCGCGCGGACGTCGAGTCCTACCACCGGGTCCTGTCGGAGACCCTCGGCAGCGCGCTGCCGCCGGGCATGGTCGAGGTCGACCGGCACCGCACGTTCGCCGACCGCGTGGCGGGCCGCGACGGGCAGGCGACGGCGGTGCGGGTCCGGACGCCGGACCGGGTGCTGGTCCTGAGCGCCGGCAAGCACGGCGGCGTCGCGGCGGAGATCCACCAGGTGGTGCGGGGCGTGGTGATCAGCCGCAAGGAAACCGCGATCGACGATTGGCTGGCGGCGTTGGCGCAGGAGTTGACGGCATTGGCGGCGAAGGACGCGAGAGCGCGGGACGCGCTCTCGCGTCTCCTCGGCGGTTAGCGCGGTCGCCGGCTAACCGTCCAAACGGGACCAGAACGCGGTCAGGGCGCGCGCCACCGGGTGCGGGTCCGTCACCGGCCACCAGTGCCCGGTACCGGCGAGTTCGGCGAGCTCGGCACCGGCGGCCTCGGCCGCGAACCGGTGCTGCGCGGGGGTTCCGCTGGCCTGGTCGACGTCGGCGAGGGCGATCAGGGCGAGCCCGGGCCGTTGCCGCGCCTTCGCGAGGCCGCGGCCCGCCTCGGCCATCACCGGCTGGGCGGCCGACCGCAGGAGCGAGAGCACCGCCCGCCCCATGCCGTCGTCCATCCCGGCGGCCACGCGTTCCGCGGCCGGACCGGTCATCCCGAGCGCGTTGACGACCGCCAGCCGCTGCTCGAACGTGCCGCCGAAGATTTCCTTCACCGACGCCTCGCCCGCGCCTTCCTGCTGCCACACCTGGGCCCGCGCGTGCCAGACGTAGTCCGGGGCGAAGAGGCCGAGTGCGTCCGATGCCCAGCTGCGGATCAGGTCCGGGCGGGTCATCGCGATCTGGACGACGTGCCCGCCGCCCCAGTCGTGACCGACGAGGTCGACGGGCTCCTTGAACTGCTCCAGCCGCGCGGCGAGCCAGTCGCGGTAGCCCTCGACGGTGGCGGAGAAGCCCTCCGGCGCGGGCACCCCGAAGCCGGGCGGCGACAGCGTCACGGCGTCGTCCCGGCCCAGTGCGGCGATCAGCGGCCCCCACACGCCGGTGTTCTCCGGATTGCCGTGCACGAGTACCAGGGGAACAGCCATCTTTCGCTCCTTACTTGCGTGCATGTACGCAAGTAAGTGTAGCAGTGGCCGGTAGGGGCGACCACGACCCGAAGCTACGGCGTGACGGCGAACGCCCCGCGCACCGAGCGCGTCGCCTCCCGGATGAGGGCAGGGACGTTGCGCACCGGGGGCTGGGCGATGAGCTGCAGCCCGGTCCCCCGGACCAGGGCGACGACCAGCACGGCGGCCGCGGCCGGGTTCGCGTCGGGCCGCACGGACCCGTCGGCGACGCCCTGGCGGACCACGTCCGCCAGGAGCTGCCGGAAGCCGGCGTCCCGGCGGGCGAACAGCGGGGCCAGCACGGGGTCGGCCGCGATCGCCTCGCCCCACAGCTGCAGGAACGCCCGCGCCGACGGAGTCCGCCGCACGACGTTGCGCAGGTACGCCTCGACGATCCGCACCAGGTGGTCCAGGCCGTCGCCCGCGTACTCGGGGACGTCGAACTGCTGCGCGGAGTCGAGCACGGCCTCGAGCAGCCGCTCCCGGCTGCCGAAGTGGTGGTAGACGATGCCGCGGCTGTAGCCGGCGGCTTCCCCGACCTCGGCGAGCGTGACGGCACGGGATCCGCTGCGCGCGATGAGCGCCATGGCCGCGTCAAGCACGCGCCGCTCGGTCTCGGCGCGTCGTTGCTCCTGCGTTCGCCTCGCCGGACGATCGGTCATGCGTCGTGCTCCCCTGCGTGGCGTAGTGGTCGACGAAGTGTGCCACGCTCCGCCGACCACCGCCCCGGCCGGACCTAGCCGACCGTCACCCGCAGGATCTTGTTGTGGCTGTTGTGCGGCGTGCTGTCCTTGTCACCGTCCACACTGGTCGCCAGCCACATCAGCCCGCCCGGCGCCGGCTCCACCGTGCGGAGCCTGCCGTACGTCCCGCTGAAGAACGTCCGGAAATCCGTCAGCGAGCTGCCGCTGATCACCGCCCGGTACAGCCGCGCGCCGCGCTGGCACGCCACGTACAGCGCGTCGTGGATGATCGTGATGCCGCTGCACGATCCCTGCGCCACCGGGTACGTCTTCTTCGGCGCGATGGATCCGCCGCACGAACCCGACGTCCCTTCGCACGACGGCCAGCCGTAGTTGCCGCCCTTCACGATCAGGTTCGTCTCGTCCATGATGCTGTTGCCGAACTCCTGCTCCCACAACCGGCCCTGCGAGTCGAACGCCAACCCCTGCACGTTCCGGTGCCCGTAGCTCCACACCGCGTTGTGGAACGGGTTGTCCGCCGGGATCGAGCCGTCCGGGTTGATCCGCAGCACTTTTCCGTTGGGGCTGCTGGTGTTCGACGCGTTGTCGCCGTTCTGCGCGTCGCCCGTGCCGGCGAACAGGTAGCGGCCGTCCGGGCTGAAGCGCAGCCGGCCGCCGTTGTGGAACTTGTTGCGCGCGATGCCGGTCAGCAGGACCTGCTCGGTGCTCGTGGTGAGCGAGTCGGCGGCCGGGTCGTACTTGATCCGCACGATCCGGTTGTCGTTCGGCGAGGTGTGCATGATGTAGAGCCAGTGGTCGGACGCGAACGACGCCGGGTTGATCTCCAGCCCGGTCAACCCGCCTTCGCCGTCGGTGCTCTGGACGTTCGGCACGGTCCCGATCGTCTTCTTCGCCCCGGTCTTCGGGTTCAGGTGGACGATGGCGTGCGCGTCACGCTGGTTGTAGAGGATCGTCCCGTCCGGCAGGGTCACCAGGCCCCACACGACGTCGTCGTCGGTGCCGACCTGCGTCGCCCCGCAGACCCCCTGCGACGGCGTGCAGCCCGACCCGCCGGTGGTCGTGACGTCCAGGACCGGCGTGCTCGGGTCGCTCAGGTTGCCGTTCGCGTCGACGGCCCGCACCTGCAGGTGGTAGGCCGTGTCCGGGGTCAGGCCGCCGAGCGTCGTGCTCGCGGTGTCGGAGGTGCCGATCTGGTTGCCGGAATTGAAGATCCGGTAGCCGGCGACGCCGACATCGTCGGTCGAGGCGGTCCACGCGAGACCGATCGACGTGCTGGTGACCGCGGTCGTGTGCACGTTCCCCGGCACCGACGGCGGATTGTGGTCGTCCGACGGCGGTGTCTTCACCGACAGGGTGCCGCTGGCCTGCGAGACGTTCCCGGCCGCGTCACGCGCGTTGACGTAGAAGCCGTACGTGCCGTTCGGGCCGAGGTTGCCGCAGGTGGCCTGGAGCGCTCCGGTCGTGCTGGCGCAGAGCTGGCCGTCTCGGTAGACGTCGTAGCCCACGACTCCGACGTCGTCGCTCGCCGCGGTCCACGAGACGGTCGCGCTGGTCGCGGTGACCGCGTCGAGGGTCGGCGTACCGGGCGGCGTCGGTGGTGTGACGTCCCCGGCCGACCCGTAGACGCCGAACTCCTGCAGCGAGTAGCCCTTCGACGCGTCGGTGCGGCAGCGTTTCGTGCCGTACACCCGGACGTAGCGGCCGGTGCCGTCGAGAGACGTCAGGTCTTCGACGCCACCCTTGCCCGTGGTGGTCGCGTAGATCTTGGTCCACGTGACGTGGTCGGCGGAGGTGTCGATCTCGTACGCCGTGGCGCAGGAAGCGTCCCACTGCAACCGGACGCGGCTGACGTGCGCGGCCGCGCCGAGGTCGACGTAGATCCACTGTGGATCGACACCGGCCGCGCTGGCCCAGCGGGTCGCGGAGTCGCCGTCGACCGCGTTCGCCGCCGGGCAGCACCAGCCCGACGACGACGCCGTCACCGGCTTGCCTTGTGACAACAGGGAATCCGCGGCCCCCGCCGGGGTGATCGTCGCGGCGACCAGCGCGAGCGCGATCGCCCCCACCCGAATCCGTCTGCCCATTACCGTCCTCCAGGAGTGCTGACGACGGCGGAGGTCGGAAAAAACCTTACGAGCGAGCGGACTGCGTGGTCAACCGGCATCCCGCTCAACGGGCAGCACCCGGCCGAGGAAACCGCGGATGTACCCGGCGATCGCGTCCAGGTGGGTTTCCAACGCGAAGTGGCCCGAATCGAGCAGGTGGATCTCGGCGTCGGGCAGGTCGCGGGCGTAGGCGCGGGCGCCGTCGGCGACGAAGATCTCGTCGTTGCCGCCCCAGACGGCCAGCAGCGGCACCCCGCTGGTCCGGAAGTACTCGTGGAACTTCGGGTACAGGCCGATGTTGTGGTGGTAGTCGGCGAGCAGCGCCAGCTGGATCTCGGCGCCGCCGGGCCGGTCGAGCAGGGCCTGGTCGTGCACCCAGACGTCCGGGCTGACCAGCGCCGGGTCGGGGACGCCGTCGAGGTACTGCGCCTTCGTGGCCTCGAGAGTCACCATGGCGAGCAGGTCGGCTTCGGTCAGCGTGCCGGCGGCCAGCTTCTGCGGCAGCCCCGGGCCGAGGCCGTCGACGTAGGCGTTGCCGTTCTGCGTGACGATCGCGGTCACCCGGTCCGGGTTCCCGGCCGCGATACGCAGGCCGACCGGGGCGCCGAAGTCCTGGATGTAGAGCGCGAAGCGGTCCAGGCCGATCTCGTCGAGCAGGCCGAGCGTGAGTTCGGCGAGGGCGTCGAAGGTGTAGGTGAACTCGGCCACCGGCGGCGCGTCCGACGCGCCCGCGCCGAGGTAGTCGGGCGCGACGACGTGGTAGCGGTCGGCCAGCGCCGGGATGAGGTGCCGGTACATGTGCGAGCTCGTCGGGAATCCGTGGAGCAGCACGATCGTGGGCGCGCCGGCGGGCCCGGCTTCCCGGTAGAAGAGCCGGTGCCCGGCGACGGTGGCGAAGCGGTGATGCACGGCGACCATGGGTCACTCCTCACGTCTCATGTTTATTGACTCATTTATCCATGAGACGTTCTAGACTGTCAACATGGGGACCGGACTTCGGGAGGCGAACGTGGTCACTGCGGCACCCGGCGAGGAGCGCTCGCCCGCGCTGGCGCTGGTCAACACGCGCCGGCTGAGCGCGGGTGGCGAGGTCGACGACCTGGCCGACGCCACCGGACGGCTCGGCCTGCCCGCCACACTCGGCGCGGACGAGCTTCGCCGCGTCACGGAGCTCCGCGCGGCTGTTCGCGAGCTGCTGGCGGCGTTGACGGAGGACCGCGCGCCGTCCGCCGACGCCGTCGAGACGGTGAACGCGGCCGCCCGCGCCGACGCCGCCGCGCCGCAGCTCGCCTGGCCCCGCCGCGAGTGGCGCAGCACCCGGCCGGGCAGCCTGGAGGAGGCCCTGGCGACGCTGGCCCGCGACGCGATCGACGTCGTCACCGGCGACCTCGCCCCGCTGGTGCGCCCGTGCGAGGCCCACGGGTGCGTGCGGTTCTTCCTCCGCGAGCACGCCCGCCGCCGCTGGTGCTCGACGACGTGCGGCGACCGCGTCCGCGCCGCCCGGCACCAGCGGCTGGTGGTCGAGCGGCGCGGGTAACGTGGCGCACATGGAATGGACGCTCGAAGTGGTCGTGGTGCCGGTGTCCGATGTGGACCGCGCGAAGGCCTTCTACGCCGACGGGCTCGGGTTCACGCTCGACCACGACCGGACGTTCGGCGAAGGCGTCCGCATCGTCCAGCTGACCCCGCCGGGCTCGGGCTGCTCGATCGTGTTCGGCCGGGGTGCTGTGCCGGAGATGCCGCCGGGCTCGCTCAAGGGGCTGCAGCTCGTGGTCAAGGACCTCCCGAAGGCGCACGCGACGCTGGTGGAGCGCGGCGTCGAGGTGAGCGGCATCGAGGTCTACGGCATGGGCGAGTGGGACGGGAAGGCCGACCTGGACAACGTCGGCTTCGTCCACTTCGCCGACCCGGACGGCAACGCCTGGACGATCCAGCAGATCTCGTCCCGCCGGTAACCCGCGCCCCAAGGCGGCCTTCGGTGCGTGAGACGCAACCAAGGCGGCCTTCGGTGCGTCGGACGCAACCAAGGCCACATTGGGGCGCTTGGGTCAGTCCACCAGGGCGCCGCAGCTGACGTTGACCGTCGAGGCCGTCATCGTCCTCGCCCGGTCCGAGGCCACGAACGCCGCCACCGCGCCCACGTCCGCCAGCGTCGCCGTGCGGCCCAGCATCGTCTTGCCCGCGATGCTCGCCTCGATCGCCTCGCGGCCCGCGAAGTCCGCCGGGAGCGTCTCCGGGATGCCGCCCGTCCGGAGCGTCACCGCGCGCACGCCGTGCGGACCCAGCTCGGCGGCCAGCTGCCGGCGCATCGCCTCGAGCGCGTGGAACGCGATCTGCAGCCCGCCCACCGAGAACTCGCGCACCGGCTCGCCCGCGCCGCCGAAGAACAGGAGCACGCCCGACCGCTGCTTGACCATGTGCCGGGCCGCCGCGCGGGCCGTCAGGAACTGCGTCCGGACCGCCGTCCGCACCGGGCGCTCGTAGTCGGCGAGGGCCATGTCGATCAGCGGCGTGCCCTGGACGTCGCCGTGGGTGATGAGGTTGAACGAGATGTCCAGGCCGCCCTCGGCGGCCACCGCGTCGGCGTGCTCGTCGACCGCCCGCTCGTCGAGGGCGTCCACCTCCGCTACCTCGGCCGCGCCACCGGCGGCGCGGATCCGCTCGGCGACCTCGTCGAGCCGCGCGCGCGTGCGGCCCGCGAGGAACACCCGCGCGCCTTCCTCCGCGAAGGCGGCGGCCACCGCCGAGCCGATCCGGCCGCCTCCGCCGTAGACGATCGCGTTCTTGCCGTTGAGCAGCGTCATGAGTCCCTCCGATGTCCGGGTTCACCGGTGCGTCGAACGGGACCCGCCGGAATCGACACGTCAGGGACGCGGGACGCCCATCGGGTTCGGCACCGGGACGACGCCCGCGTCGACGACCGCGCGGCTGAGCGGGACCGCCAGCTCGAGGAGCCGGTCCAGGTCCTCGCCCAGCGCGTCCACCGGCGCCGACGCGAGGCGGTCCGTGTCCTCTTCCAGCCGGGTGCGCACCGCCGTTCCCGCGTCCGTCAGCCTGCCGTTCGAATCCAGCAGGCCGCGGCCCCGCAGGCGCTCGGCGGCCGCAGTCCAGTCGTCCTCGGCCCAGCCTCGGTGCGGTTGGACGTCGCCGCGGCCGATCACTCCGTCGCCGATGTGGGTCAGCGTGGTCTCCAGGCCGGTCAGCGCGGCGTGGACCGCGGCCAGGACGTGGCCGTCGCCGCGGTGCTCGCGCAGCACCGTCGCCGCCAGCCAGAGCCGGCCCAGCACCCCGGCCGGCCGGGGCACCGCGGACCACGCCGCCGCCAGGGGCCGCCCGTCGAACCGGCACGCGGCGGCGGCCCGCTCCAGCAGCTCCGTCAGTTCGTCGTGCCCGGAGCCCACGACCCGGTCCAGCGCGGCTTCGACAGCGGCCAGGCGCGAGCTGAGCACGTCGTCCGGCGAGGCGAACGACCACGCGTCCGGCAGCGCCCGCGTCACCATCGCGGGGGCGAAGCCGAACAGCACGGACGTCGCCGGCACCGGGCCGATCGGGCCCAGCGGGGCGAGGCGGCCCGCGAAGTACCCCATCCAGTACCCCCGCAGGCCGGCCTCCTTCGCCGCGGCCGCCGTCTCCGGCGCGAAGTACACAACGGCGTGCAGGGGTTCGACGGCCGCCCAGAGCCGCCGCGCCGGTGAAGGTGTCATGCCGTCATTCTCAGCCCCAGGCGACCGGCAGCTCCCGCACCCCGTACACCAGCGTGTTGTGCTTGAAGTCCAGGGATTCGCGCGGCACCGCGAGCCGCAGGTCCGGCACCCGGCGGAACAACCGCGTCAACGCCTCTTGAAGTTCGACGCGCGCGAGCTGCTGGCCGATGCACTGGTGGGCCCCGAAGCCGAACGCGACGTGCGTGCGCGGCGAGTCGCGGTGGAAGTCGAGCTTGTCCGCGCCGGAGAACAGCTCTTCGTCGCGGTTCGCCGAGTTCAGCGCGGCGACGAGCCACTCCCCCGCCTTGACCGCGCGGTCACCGACCTGGACGTCGGCGGTCGCGTACCGCAGCACGCCGAACTGCACGACCGACAGGTACCGCAGCAGCTCCTCGACGGCGCGCTCCGGCGCCGACAGCACGACGTCGCGCTGGGCCGGGTGTTCCAGCAGCACGAGCGTGCTGAGCGCGATCATGTTGGCCGTCGTCTCGTGGCCGGCCACCAGGAGGCTGAGGCCCAGCACCACGAGCTCCTCCATGGTGAGCGGGTCGCCGGTGGTCTCGCCGCGGGAAATCAGCCTGCTGAACAGATCGTCCTGCGGATTCCGCTGTTTGTCGGTGAACAACTCCGCGAGGAACCCGGAAAGCTCGTCGTAGGCCTGCTGTCCCTCTTCGCGCGTGGTGTCGGTGCTGACGAGCAGCCCGCTCTGCCGCTGGAACCGCGCGCGGTCGGCGTACGGGACGCCGAGCAGCTCGCAGATCACCAGCGACGGGATCGGCAACGCGAAGTCCCGCACCAGATCGGCTTCCCCGGGCCGGGCGAGCATCGCGTCGAGGTGGCCTTCGACGAGCTCCTGGACGTAGCCGCGCATCGCCTCCACGCGCCGCACGGTGAACTCCGCGATCACCATCTTCCGGATGCGGGAGTGCTCGGCGCCGTCCAGCTGGATGATGGAGCCGGGGCTGACTTCCTCGTCGAGGTCGGCGTTCGGGCTGACGTGCACGGAGGACGCGCCGCGCGAGCTCATGGTGCGGTCGGCGAGCACCGCGCGGACGTCGCTGTACCGCGTCACCAGCCAGGCATCCATGCCGGCCGGGCAGCGCACCTGCGACGTCGGCGCGGTTTCCCGCAGCGTGGCGTAGGTTTCGGGCGGGTCGAACGGGCATCCGGCCGGTCGTGCCGTCGGGAGGGCCGGGGTTGCGGATGCTGCCGTCACGGCGGATCACACCTCTCATCCGGTGGTCTGGACACTTCCACCATGGAGAGAACGAGCGCCGTCGTGGGACGTTCGACCCACTTCCGACCCGGATGGCCTAGCGACCCCCGTACGCCCCACCGTTCACGTGCACCACCTGCCCGGTGATGTGCCCCGCCTCCGGGGACGCCAGGAACCCCACGGTAGCCGCGACTTCGTCCGGCGTGCCCGCCCGCTTGTCGAACGCGACCGACACCCGCGCCGCCACCCATTCGTCGGAAACCGTGCCGTGGAAGAACTCCGTGTCGAGCGTGACGCCCGGCGCCACCACGTTGGCCGAACCCGCCGCGCCCAGCTGCCGCGCCAGGTCGGTGTTCCACGCCTCGATCGCCGCCTTCGCCGCGCCGTACGAGCCCGAGCCCTGCTTCGCCGCGACAGACCCGAGCGTCACAACCCGCACGTTGTCCGCGAAGCGCGGCTTCAGCGCCGTGGTGACCAGTACCGCGGAAACGACGTTCGCCTCGAAGTTCGCGCGCCACGCGTCCGCCAGACCCGCGAGATCCCCGGGAGCCGGGGCCTCCCGGACGCGGTCGGTGTTGCCGCCCGCGTTGTTGACCAGGACGTCCACCCGCGAAGGCAGCTCCGCCAGCGCGGCCTGCACCGCCTCGGGGTCACTCGCGTCGAACGCCACCGCCCGCGCGCCCAGCTTCTCCGCCGCCGCTTCGAGGACGTCCTTGCGCCGGCCCGTGATGGTGACGCGCTCACCCGCCGCCGCGAAGCGCGCGGCGATCGCCAGCCCGATGCCCGTGCCGCCCCCGGTGACCACGACTTCCCGTTGTTCGCTCATGGCGCCATCTTCGCCGAGCGGACCACCGGCGCGAGCGGTTTTCCCGGCGACCGGGACACGAAACCGGATTCGTTAGGACACTTTACGAACAGGTCTTGACGCCGCGCGCCCACCCGGCGAACCTGGACGCACGCCGCAGTCATCGTCCGCCCACCCCCCTCCGGAGGCAGCATGACCCGGCGCGCGCTCGTGCTCGTCGTGACCCTGGTCCTCGCGTTGGCCACCGCCGGCACCCCCGCGGCGAACGCGGCCACCACGCAGCCCACGTTCCTCACCTTCTACGGCTGGTGGGACAACACCCCACCCGGCGGCGACATCTCCTACCCGCGGATCCACGACACCGCGGGCGGCAAGGGCACCTACGCCGACCCGATCACCTTCGCCACCAGCAGCGACGAGCTCAAGCCGGGCACCAAGGTCTGGGTGCCGCGGGTGAAGAAGTACTTCATCATGGAGGACGGCTGCGACGAGTGTTCCGACGACTGGAACAGCCAGGGCCCGAACGGCGGACCCGGCCTGCGCCACATCGACCTCTGGCTCGGCGGCAAGGGCGGCAGCGCCTTCGACGCGATCGACTGCGAAGACGCGCTCACGCACTACAACCCCGATAACACACCGGTCATGGAGCCGGTCGTCGTCGACCCGCCCTCGGACGAGCCCTACGACGCGACGCCGATCTTCAACACCAGCACGGGTGAGTGCTGGGGCGGCGCCCAGCCGAACACGACGGTCGGCCAGTACCGCAACAACTCCACCGGCACGTGCCTGGAAGCCCCGAGCAGCGGCACCACGCTGAAAGTGGCCGCCTGCACCGGCAGCGACGCGCAACGCTTCACCTTCCACGGCGCTTTCCTCGTCATCAACGACAAGTGCGCGGGCATCTCGGGCAGTTCGATCGTGCTGCAGACCTGCACCGGCGGCCCGGCCCAGCAGTGGTCGATCAACCCCGACGGCACCATCTCCGACATCCAGACGAGCACGAAGTGCTTCCGCGCCTCGGGCTCGACGCTCACCGCCGGCAGTTGCTCCGGCACCCAGGCTCGCTGGACGTTCACCGCGGCCGGCGCCCCGAGCGGCCTGAGCGTGACGCCGTCGTCGGTCTCGGTCGCGCCGGGCGCTTCGGCGACGGCCACCGTCAGCGCAACGGACGCCGTCACGCTGTCCGCGAGCGGCGTGCCCGCGGGCGTGACCGTGTCCTTCGCGCCGGCGTCGGTGCCGGCCGGCGGCACCTCGACCGTCACGGTCGCCGCCGCCGCGACCGCGAACCCGGGTTCGGCGACGGTCACCATCACCGGCGGCACGAAAACCGCGTCACTGGGCATCACGATCACCGGAGGCGCCGAAACCCTGCTCTCCCAAGGCAAGCCGGCGACGGCGTCGTCGACGGAGTCGTCGTCCTACCCGGCGGGCGCGGCCTTCGACGGCAACCTGACGAGCACGCGCTGGGCGTCCAAGGAAGGCTCGCCGAGCGAATGGCTGCGCGTCGACCTCGGCGCCACCAAGCAGGTCTCGCACGTCAAGCTGACCTGGGAAGCCGCGTACGGCAAGGCCTACGACATCCAGACGTCGGCCGACGGCGCGAACTGGACGACGATCTACCGCACCACGACCGGCAACGGCGCCACCGACGACCTCACCGGCCTGGCCGGCAGCGGCCGCTACGTGCGGATGAACGGCGTCACGCGCGGCACGTCGTACGGCTACTCGCTGTACGAGATGCAGGTGTACGGAACGGCCTGAGTTGCCAATCCGGCAACGCGATTTGCCTCCTCGGTGACGTCCTCCGCATGCTGGGGACGTCACCGAGGAGGAACCATGCCGCACGAGGGGCCCATGATCGTCGAAGACATGCTCAAGCAGGAGTTCTGGGAGGCGATGTACCAGCGCGACGAGCACCGGATCTGGAGCGGGAACGTCAACGTCAACCTCAGCTCCGAGGTCGAAGGGCTGACGCCCGGGCGCGCGCTCGACCTCGGCTGCGGCGAAGGCGGCGACGCGATCTGGCTCGCGAAGCGGGGCTGGACGGTCGACGGCGCGGACATCTCGACCGTCGCGCTCGCCCGCGCGGAAGAAGCGGGCAAGGAGGCCGGTGTCGACGTCCGCTGGCTGCACCGCGACATCCTGAAGTGGCAGCCGGAAGAGCAGTACGACCTGATCTCCGCGCAGTACATGCACCTGCCGCCGGACCTGCGCCGGGACGTCTTCACGGCGGCGGCCGCGGCGATCCGGCCGGGCGGGTCGCTGCTGGTCGTCGGGCACTCGCCGAAGGCCATGCGCGAGTTCGACGGCCAGAAGCCGCCGGAGGAGCTGTACTTCGAGCCGGAGGAGATCACGAACTACCTGGGCGACGCCTGGGAGTGGCTCGTCGAGACGTGCGAGACGCGCGGCGAGGGCCACCACACCGACGCCGTCTACCGGGCGAAGCGGCTCTGAAAAGGCACGAGGGCCCTGTCACGCGCCCTCGACGCGTGTGACAGGGCCCTCGCTCGGTGAAGTGGATCAGGCGAGCTCGAGGCCGTAAGCCTGCAGCTCCAGGGTGAGCGGGTAGAAGTAGCTGGTCACGGTGTCGCCGCCGGACAGCGTGCCGAGGCCCTTCTCGCCGTCGTAGGCCGGGCCGCCGGAGTCACCGTGGTCGGTGTGCGCGGTGGTGCCGAACTCGTGGTTGAGCACGCCGACGTCGAAGTTGACCGACTCGTCGACCGAGGTGACCTCGCCGCTGCCGCCACCGGTGGTCGAGCCCTGCTTCTGGATCTGCTCGCCGACGGTCGGCTCGGCCGCCGAGGTGATCTTCTGACCGGTGTTGATCTCGCCGGGGCCGGTGCCGTTCGGGCGGGTCAGCAGGCCGGAGTCGGCGCCGGGGCAGTCGCTCTCGACGACCTCGGCCCCGGAGACGTCTCCGCCGGACCAGGTGCCGCCGAGGTTGGTGCAGTGGCCCGCGGTGAGCAGGAACGGCTCGCCGCCGCGGGTCACGTTGAAGCCGAGCGAGCAGCGGCCCTGGCTGTTCTGGATGGCGTCGCCGTCCTGGATGTGCAGCTCGAGCTTGCCGGTGCGGTGCTCGACGCGGACGCTGTCGCCGTACTTCGCGGCGGCGGCGCTGACCTTGTCGGCGGTCTCCTTGCTGGCGGCGTCGTAGACCTTCACGACGACCTGGTTGGTCTTGGTGTCGATGCCCCACGCGGTCTGCGGGACGTTCTTCACCGCGTCGAGCTGGTTCTTGACGCCGGTGAGCGCGGCGAAGGTGTGCTTGACCTTCTTCGCGGTGAGGCCGGCGGCCTGCACCTGCTGCACGGCGGCGTCGTCGACGACGTTGACGACGGCTTTGCCGTTCTCGAGGTAGACACCGCCGGAAGCGGCGCCGAGCGCGTTCGCCACCTGGGTGGCGCTGGTGATGGCCTGGGCCTGCAGCTGCGCGAAGGCCAGCGGGGACGCGGTGGCCGCCGACGAGCAAACGCCCGCCGTCAGCGCGGCGGCCGACAAGACGGCGAAGGTCTTGAGGGCGGTCTTCCGGGGAGTCATCAACTTCCTCCAGGTTGCCGGTTCGAAGCCTGCGCCGGTCACTTTCGTTGCCGAGCAACCAACGCAACACCGACGAAGGTTGGTTAATAACCAGCAGAACCGGACATACCTCGCCTTCTGGACCGGTCGGCGGCAGCGACGTTGCTGCGTTCGGCGTAACAAAGCCCCGGTCGGCCGCGCGGCGGGGACCGACCGGCGCAGCCTCTCGGCCACCGAACGACGTGAATGACTCATTCATGTCGCCTGACGACATGAATGAGTCATTCACGTCATCTGGCTCCGGTCTAAGCGCCGGCTCAGCCCTTCGGCCAGCGAATGTGGTCCTCGTACCCCGGGTTCTTCTTCAGGTATCCGGCGATGAACGGGCACACCGGCACAATCGTCCGGCCCTTCGCGACGACGTCGTCGAGCGCGCCGGCCGCCAGCACCTTCCCCAGGCCCTGTCCCGAGAACGCGTCGTCGATCTCGGTGTGGGTGAAGACCGTCAGCTCGCCGCGCTCGTCGTAGTAGGCCGAGCCGGCCAGCTTCTCGTCGACCCACAGGTCGTAACGGCTCTCGTCGGGGTTGTCGGCCACTCGGGTCTCGGTCATCGGCACTCCTGTCGTCGCTGGGCCGGCCGGGGGAAGTGCCCGACCCGTTCGTGTGCAACCCCGGCTGCTCCTCTTGGCGGGCACCCGCGTCTTTGGTTGCCTCACGGGGTGCCCGAGCAGCCGTTCGCCCTCCCCGAGTTCTACATGCCCTACCCCGCGCGGCTGAACCCGCACCTCGACCGGGCCCGCGCGCACAGCAAGGCGTGGGCGCGCGGGATGGACATGATCGACGTCCCGCAGCACGGCAGGGTCGTCTGGACCGAGCACGACCTCGACTCCCACGACTACGCCCTGCTCTGCGCCTACACCCACCCGGACGCCGGCGCGGCCGAGCTAGACGTCATCACCGACTGGTACGTGTGGGTCTTCTACTTCGACGACCACTTCCTCGAGCTCTACAAGCGCACCGGCGACATCGAAAGCGCGCGCGCCTACCTCGACCGGATCGACCTCTTCATGCCTGCCGAAGGCAAGATCACCGCGACCCCGGAGAACCCGGTCGAGCGCGGCCTGGCCGACCTGTGGGACCGGACGGTCCCGCACCGCTCGGCCGCGTGGCGGCGCCGGTTCGTCGACAGCACGAAAGCACTGCTCGAAGAGTCGCTGTGGGAACTGGCGAACATCAACGAAGGCCGGCTCGCCAACCCCATCGAGTACGTCGAGATGCGGCGGAAGGTCGGCGGCGCGCCGTGGTCGGCGAACCTCGTCGAGCACTCGGTTCACGCCGAAGTCCCGGACGCGATCGCCGCGACGAGACCCCTGGAGGTCCTGCGCGACTGCTTCGCCGACAGCGTCCACCTGCGCAACGACCTCTTCTCCTACCAGCGCGAGGTGCAGGACGAGGGCGAGCTGTCCAACGGCGTGCTCGTGTTCGAGAAGTTCCTCGGCCTCACGACGCAGGAGGCGGTCGAGGCCGTCAACGACCTCATCACGTCGCGGCTGCACCAGTTCGAGCACACGGCGCTCACCGAGGTCCCCGCGCTCTTCGACGAGCACGGCGTCGACCCGGCGGCGCGCGCGGCGACGTTCGCCTACGTCAAGGGCCTGCAGGACTGGCAGTCCGGCGGGCACGAGTGGCACCTGCGGTCCAGCCGGTACATGAACGAAGGCGCCCTCGACGACCGGCCGCCGGCCGTGCGGATCCTCTCCTCGCTGCTCGCCACCGCGCCGCAGCGGCTGCGGGCCTACAACCACCCGCCGTTCAGCGAGGTTCGGGTGGCGCGGCCGGCCGTCGAGCCGCCGTTCCCGGTGCGGCTGAACCGGCACCTGGACGGATGTCGCCGCCGCAATGTCGACTGGGCGCGCACCACGGGCCTCCTCGACGGTGTCGTGTGGGACGAGCGGAAGCTGCGCGCCGCCGACCTGCCGCTCTGCGCGGCGGGCATCCACCCGGACGCGACGGCCGAGCGGCTCGACGTCACCAGCGACTGGCTGACCTGGAGCACCTACGCCGACGACTGGTTCCAGGAGGTCTTCGGCGCGACGCGCGACCTCGCCGCGGCGAAGGCGTGGCACGAGCGCCTGAAGCTCTTCATGGGAGACAGGCTTTCGCCGCTGAACCCCCTCGAAACCGCGCTCGCCGACCTCTGGCCGCGGACGGACGACCGCGACGCGGTGCGGCGGGCCGTCGAGTCGATGACCGGGAGCTGGCTGTGGCGGCTGGCGAACCTGGCGCAGAACCGGATCCCCGACCCCATCGACCACATCGAGATGCGGCGCCGGACGTTCGGCGCGGAGCTGTCGATGACGTTGACGGCACCGGGCGCGCGGCCGGCTCTCAAGAACCTCGCGGCCGACTACGGCGGCCTGCTCAACGACCTGTACTCCTACCGCAAGGAGATCCGGCACGACGGCGAGCTCGACAACGGCGTCCTGGTCGTGCGGAACTTCCTCGGCTGCTCGGAGGAGCGCGCCTTCGAAGTGGTCGCCGACCTGGCCGACGCGCGGCTCGCGGAGTTCCGCCACGCGGCGGACGCGTCGCTGCAGGACTGGCTGGCGGGCGTGGCGCACTGGCACGAGCACGCCGGCCGGTACACCGGCACCGAGCTGGGCCACCACCCGCGGTTCAGCGGGCCGACCGGGATCGGGACTTCGTCGCTGCGGATCTCGTCGCTGCTGCCCGCCGGCCGCTGAGGTGCCGAGCGACCGGCAGGTCCGATGCCGGCCGCGTCACCGGGCAGCGTTGTCCGCGCCACTCCGCCGGGCATTCACCGGGGCCGGGGGCGATACTCGACAGCGTGAGCGGCTTCAACCTGCGTTTCCTCGGCCATTCGACCGTCCGGCTCGAACTCGCCGGCCGGGCCGTGCTGACCGATCCCGTGCTCACCGCGCGCGTCGGGGGGCTCGTCCGGGTCGTGCCGCCGCCCCCGCCGGACGCCTACGCCGGCGTCGACCTCGTCCTGCTCTCCCACCTGCACGGCGACCACCTGCACCTGCCGTCGCTGAAGCTGCTCGGCGCGGGCACCCGGATCGTCGTCCCGCGCGGGGCCGGGGCCTGGCTCGCCAAGAAGGGCTTCCGGAACGTCGAGGAGATCGCGCCCGGCGAGACCCTCACCGAAGGCGCGCTGACGGTCACCGCCACCGAAGCCGTCCACTCCGGACACCGGTGGGGGCCGCGGCTGACCCACGGCCCGCAGAGCCCCGCGATCGGGCACCTCGTCGAGGGTGAAGGCGCGAAGGTCTACAACGCCGGCGACACCGACCTCTTCGCCGGGATGGCGGACTACGGCCCGGTCGACGTCGCCCTGCTGCCCGTCTGGGGCTGGGGGCCGAACCTCGGGCCGGGCCACTTGGACCCGGCCCGAGCCGCGCGAGCCGCCGGAATCACGCGAGCGCGCGCCGCCGTGCCGGTGCACTGGGGCACCCTCGCCGTCCCCGGCCTGACGCGGACCGCCCGGATGCGCCGGCTGCTCGCCGACCCGCCACGCGTGTTCGCCGCCGAAGTGAAAGCCGCCGGCGGCACCACCGAAGTGCTGTTCACCGAGCCCGGCGCCGAGGTCGTGCTCCCCGCGCCGACGGACCGCGCGTGAACTGGACCGACCCGGCCGCCATCGGGTACCCGGCCGTGTTCGGCGGCGTGCTGCTCGGCTCGATCATCCCGATCGTGCCCACCGGCGCGGTCGTCGGCGCCGCGGCCGCCGTCGCCACCACCACCGACCACCTGTCCCTGCCGCTGGTCATCGCGCTGGCCGTGCTCGGCGCGTACGTCGGCGACGTCGTGACGTTCGGGATCCCGCGCCTGGGCAGCGAAGCCGCCTTCCGCTGGATCAGCCGCCGCCAGCCCGCCGAACGGCTCGAGAAGGCCCGTGACCAGTTCACCCGCCGCGGCTGGCAGCTCGTCGTGATCGGCAGGCTCGTCCCGGCCGGCCGGATCCCGGTGCTGCTCGCGGCGGCCGCGTTGAGCTACCCGTGGCGCCGCCTGCTGCCCGCCGCGCTCGTCGCGTGCGTGCTCTGGGCGACCGCGTACAGCTTGCTCGGCATCCTCAGCGGGGGCATCTTCGACTCGCCGCTCATCGCGACCCTGCTGGCGACGGTGCTGGTCCTGCTGGTCACCGTCCTGCTGAACCTGATCTCCCGTCGGCGGCGCAAAACCAAGGAGCGAGTGTGACGACGACCGCGCCGAAGGGCCGGCTGCTGCGGGGCGGCCGCGCCGTCGCCCGCATCCTCCTGGTGTGGGCCGCGGTGACCGGGGCGCTGCGCCTGCTGGACGTCCTCCTGCCCGGCTTCCGGATGACGCACTGGTGGCAGCCCACGGTGTGCGCGCTGGTGCTGGGCGTGCTGGTCGCGTTCGTCTGGCCGCTGGCCATGCGGATCGCCTACCCGCTGGCGTTCTTCACGTTCGGGCTCTTCGGGTTCCTGCTGCTCGGCGCGGGCACCCTGGCGGTGTTCCGGACGATCCCCGGTGTCGAGCTGGTCGGCTTCCGGACGGCGGTGATCGTCACCGTCGCCATGGCCGGCGTCGGCGCGCTCATCTCGACGGCGCTCGCCGTCGACGAGGACGAGATCTTCTTCCGCCGCGCCGCCCGGCGCCGCCGTCGCCACACGCCCGCGCCCGGCGCCGCCGACCAGCCACCCGGTGTGGTGTTCCTGCAGATCGACGGGCTCGGATACGACACCGTCCGCCGCGCGGTCCGCGACGGCGACATGCCGACGTTCGCCGCCTGGCTCGCCGAAGGCAGCCACACGCTCACGCCGTGGCACACCGACTGGAGCTCCCAGACCGGGGCGAGCGTGTGCGGCATCCTGCACGGCTCCAACCACGACATCCTCGGTTTCCGCTGGTACGAAAAGGATCGCGACCACGTGATGGCGTGCGCGCACCCGGCCGACGCGGCCGAGATCGAACGCCGGCACTCCGACGGGCGCGGCCTGCTGTCGGGCGACGGCGCCAGCCGCGGCAACCTCTTCTCCGGCGACGCCGACCACGTCAGCCTCACCATGAGCTCGATCCCGGTGCTGGTGCCGAAGAAGCTGCGCCATCGCCGTCGCGACCGGCTCGGCGCGGGCTACTACGCGTACTTCGCGAACCCCGTCAACGCGCTGCGGACGTTCGTCGTCGCACTGGTCGACGTCTTCCGCGAAATCAACGCGTCGGTGCGTCAGCGCCGGGCCGGCGTCGTGCCTCGGATCCCGCGCGGCGGCTGGTACCCGCTCGCCCGGCCGGGCACGACGGTCATCGCGCGCGACGTCGTCGTCTCGGCCATCCTCGGCGACATGCTGGCCGGGCGAGCGGTGGTGTACGCGGACTTCCTCGGCTACGACGAGGTCGCGCACCACTCCGGCGTCGAGCGGTTCGACACGCTGTCGGTGCTGCGCTCGATCGACCAGCAGATCGCGCGGCTGCACCGGGCTTCGCGGCTCGCCCCGCGCCGCTACCACGTCGTCGCGCTGTCGGACCACGGCCAGACGCAGGGCCAGGCGTTCTCCGAGCGGTTCGGCGAGACGATCGAGGCGTACGTCGGCCGGCTGTGCGGCGGTTCGCCGTCCGCGACGGCGTATTCGGGTCGCCGCCGCCAGGCCGAGAGCTGGCAGATCAACGCGGCGCTGGCGGAGGCGACGAAGGGCGGCGGCCTGATCGCGCGCCGGCTGCGCGCCCGGGTGGAGGACGCGGAGTGCGCCGACGACCGGCCGCGCACGACGTCCGGCTCCCCCGGCGCGGTGACCCGCGTGGCGCCGGGCGTGGTGGCGGTGGTGTCCGGGCACGTCGCGATGGTGTCGTTCACCGAGCACGAGGGCCGCGTCGAGCTGGAGACGATCGAGCGCGAGTTCCCGGACCTGCTGCCGTCGCTGGTGGACCACCCGGGCGTCGGGTTCCTGCTGGTCCGCAGCCGCGAGTTCGGCCCGGTGGTGCTGGGCCGCGACGGCCTCCACCGGCTCGCTTCCGGTGTCGTCATCGGCGAGGACCCGCTGCTGCCGTACGGCCCGCACGCGGCGGACCTGATCCGGCGGGTGGACATGTTCCCGCACTGCGCGGACGTGATGATCAACAGCCGCTACGACCCGGACTCGGACCAGGCCTCGCCGTTCGAGACGCACGTGGGGTCGCACGGCGGGCTCGGCGGGCCGCAGCAGCGGGGGTTCGTGGTGCACCCGCGCGAGTTCGCGCCGCTGGGTGAAGTCGTCGGCGCCGAGGCGCTGCACCAGGTGTTCCGCGGGTGGCTGACCGAGCTGGGTCACCCGTCGCCCGTTCCCGACGCTGTTTCGGAGGTTGTTTCGTGAGTTTGACGGTGTACGGCGCTTCCTGGTGCTCGGACGTGAAGCGCAGCCGCGCGCTGCTCGACCGCGAGGGCGTCGTGTATTCCTATGTGGACGTCGAGGCGGACGCGGCGGCCGAAGCCCGGGTTCGCGAGCTGCAGGACGGCGCGCGCCGGATCCCGACGATCGTGTGGGACGACGGAAGTTTCCTGGTCGAGCCGTCCGACGACGAGCTGAGCGCGCGGCTGTGAAGCTGTTGCGCGACTTGCCGTTGGGCACGCGGGTCGTGGTGCGGTACCGGATCGAAGGCGGGTTCACCGACGCGCTCGGCACCCTGGTGGCGCGCGACTCGACGACGTGCACGGTGGAGACCCGGCGCGGCCCGGTGGTGGTCGAGTTGGCCGCGGTCACGCTGGCCAAGCCGGTGCCCCCGCCCCCGGTCCGGCAGTCGAGGTTCGACGCGTTGGTCGCCGAAGCCGAAGCGGTGTCGGTGGACGGCTGGGACTTCTCCTGGCTCGACGGCCGGGCCACCGAAGCCCGCCCGTCCTGGGGCTACCAACGCCTCCTGGGCGCACGGCTCGCCCAGGTCGAGGCGGCCCTGGACATCGAGACCGGCGGCGGCGAGGTGCTCGACGGCTGTCCTTCCTTGCCGCCCTTGATGGCGGCGACCGAGTCGTGGCCGCCGAACGTGGCTCGCGCTTCGGCTCGCTTGCGTCCGCGCGGGGTCGTGGTCGTGGCCACCGACGGCCTCCCGTTCGGTGACGACGTGTTCGACCTGGTCTCCAGCCGCCACCCCGTGACGACCGACTGGGCCGGGATCGCCCGCGTCCTGCGCCGGGGTGGTTCGTACTTCTCCCAGCAGGTCGGCCCGGCGAGCGTGTTCGAGCTGGTCGAGTTCTTCTTGGGGCCGCAGCCTCCCGAGGTCCGCAACAGCCGGCACCCGGACCGAGCCGTGGCGGCCGCCGGTGCCGCCGGACTGGAGGCCACGGACCTGCGGTCGGAGTCCCTGCGCACCGAGTTCTTCGACATCGGCGCGGTGGTCTACTTCCTGCGCAAGGTGATCTGGATGGTCCCGGGGTTCACGGTGGAGCAGTACCGGCCGCGGTTGAGGGAGTTGCACGAGCAGATCGAGCGGGACGGCCCGTTCGTCGCGCACACGACGAGGTTCCTCATCGAAGCCCGGAAGCCTTGACGATCGCCGCTTCGACGCCGTCCAGCAACAGCTCCACCCCCGCCTCGAACGACAGCCTGGCCTCGCGCTCCAAATAGGGCTCGTCGGAAACCTCGACCGATGGTCCCAGCCGGGCCACCGTCGGGAACCGCGCCGGCAAATCCGGTACCAGCTCACCCAGCAACGCCGACCGCGCACCCCACCAGTCCTCTTCGGACAGTCCCGTCTCGCGCGCCGCCTGGCGGGACTCCGCTGCCGCCTGGACCGACCCCCGGACCACGTTGAACAGCGCCGACACCACCCACCGCACCCGTGCCAGCGGCAACCCCGTGGCCGCCAACACGGACAGCAGCGTCTCCTGGACGTGGAACTCCCCCGGCCCGAGCACCGGCCGCGCCGGCGAGACCTGCAGCAGCCACGGGTGCCGCAGGTGCAGGTCCCACAGGGCGTCGGCCAAAGCCAAAGCCGCCGCACGCCAACCGTCAGACGATGGAAACGACGACGGCAGCTCCCCCAGCGTCCGGTCGTACATCAAGTCGACCAGCTCGGTCTTGCCCGGCACGTACGTGTACAACGCCATCGCCGTCCGGCCGAGGCGCTCGCCCACCGAGCGCATCGACAGCGCCGTCATGCCCTCGGCGTCGGCGATGTCGATCGCCGCCGCGACGATCGCCTCCACCGACAGCCCGGGCTTCGGCCCTGGCCCGGTGCGCGGCGCGACCACGCGCGGCCCCCACAGCAGCTCCATGGACCGCCGGGCGTCGCCCTGACCCGCGAAGACGACCACCTTGCCGACTCCTTACACCCTAAAGTATTGTACGCTGGACAATCACCTTACAGCCTAAAGTATCAAGAAGGACGGTATGACCTCACCCAGGCGGGCCGCCGACACCCACGACGTGATCGAGGTCCGGGGGGCCCGGGAGAACAACCTGACCGGCGTCGACCTGGACATCCCGAAGCGCCGGCTCACGGTGTTCACGGGCGTGTCCGGCTCCGGCAAGTCGTCCCTGGTCTTCGGCACCATTGCGGCCGAGTCGCAGCGGCTGATCAACGAGACCTACAGCGCCTTCCTCCAGTCGTTCATGCCGAGCCTGTCACGCCCGGACGTCGACCTGCTGGAGAACCTCAGCGCGGCCATCGTCGTCGACCAGGAGCGGATGGGCGCCAACTCGCGTTCCACGGTCGGCACCGCGACCGACGCCTACGCCATGCTGCGGATCGCCTTCTCGCGGCTCGGCGAACCGCACGTCGGCACGTCCGGCGCGTTCAGCTTCAACCTGCCCGAGGGCATGTGCCCGGCCTGCGAGGGCCTCGGCCGCGTCTCCGACCTCGACGTCAACGCGCTGCTCGACTTCGACCTCTCCCTGAACGACGGCGCGATCCAGGTCCCGGGCTTCACCCCGGACACGTGGTACGTGCAGACCTACCTCTCTTCCGGCTTCTACGACCCCGACGCGAAGATCCGCGACTTCACGCCGGAGCAGCTCGACGCCCTGCTGCACAAGGACTCCTGCAAGGTGAAGGTCGGCAAGACCAACGTCACCTACGAAGGTCTCGCGGTGAAGGTCCGCCGGCTCTACCTGCACAAGGACGTCGAGTCGCTGCAACCGAAGCTGCGCGCGTTCATCGAGAAGGCCGCCACCTTCAAGACCTGCGGCGAATGCGGTGGCGCGCGGCTGAACCAGGCCGCGCTGTCGGCCAAGATCGACGGCAAGAACATCGCCGACTGCGCCGCGATGCAGATCAGCGACCTCGCCGAGTTCGTCCGGAGCCTCGACGCGCCGTCGATCCGGCCGCTGCTGGGCAACCTGCGCGACACGCTGGACTCGCTCGTCGAGATCGGCCTCGGCTACCTCTCCCTCGACCGCGAATCCGCGACGCTCTCGGGCGGTGAGGCGCAGCGCGTGAAGATGGTGCGGCACCTGGGATCGAGCCTCACCGACGTGACCTACGTCTTCGACGAGCCGACCGTCGGGCTGCACCCGCACGACATCGAGCGGATGAACAACCTGCTGTTGTGCCTGCGGGACAAGGGGAACACGATCCTCGTCGTCGAGCACAAGCCGGAGACGATCCGGATCGCCGACCACGTCGTCGACCTCGGCCCCGGCGCGGGCGCCGACGGCGGCCGGCTCTGCTACACCGGCAGCGTCGACGGCCTGCGCGCGTCCGGCACGCTCACCGGCCGCCACCTCGACCACCGGGTCACCCTGCGCGCCCAGCCCCGCAAGCCCACCGGGCACGTCTCCATCACCGGCGCCAAGCTGCACAACCTGCGGGACGTCAGCGTCGACGTCCCGCTCGGCGTGCTGACCGTCGTCACCGGCGTCGCGGGTTCGGGGAAGTCGTCGCTCATCCACGGCTCGCTGGCCCACCGCGACGACGTCGTCGTGGTCGACCAGTCGGCGATCCGCGGCTCCCGGCGGTCCAACCCGGCGACCTACACCGGCCTGCTCGACCCCATCCGCACCGCGTTCGCCAAGGCCAACGGCGTCAAGGCGAGCCTGTTCAGCGCCAACTCCGAAGGCGCCTGCCCGCACTGCAAGGGGCTCGGCGTCATCTACACGGACCTGGCGATGATGGCCGGCGTCGCGTCGGTCTGCGAAGAGTGCGAGGGCAAGCGGTTCACACCCAAGGTGCTCACGTTCGAACTGCGGGGCAAGAACATCAGCGAGGTCCTCGCGATGTCCGTCGCCGAGGCGCGGGAGTTCTTCGGCACGGGCAACGCGCGGGTCGTCCTCGACCGCCTCGCCGACGTCGGCCTCGGCTACCTGACGCTCGGACAGCCGCTGACCACGCTTTCCGGCGGCGAGCGGCAACGGCTCAAGCTGGCGATCCGGATGGCCGAGAAGGGGTCGACGTACATCCTCGACGAGCCGACCACCGGGCTGCACCTCGCCGACGTCGACCAGCTCCTCGCGCTGCTCGACCGGATCGTCGACGCGGGCAACACGGTGATCGTCATCGAGCACCACCAGGCCGTGATGGCCCACGCCGACTGGCTGATCGACCTCGGCCCCGGCGCCGGCCACGACGGCGGCCGGGTCGTCTTCGAAGGGACCCCGGCGGCCCTCGTCGAGAACGCCTCGACGCTGACGGCCCGCCACCTGCGCGAATACCTGGGGAAGCCGTGAACCCGACCGGCCTGCTCGAAGTGACGGCGGTGCGGCGCCCGACGCCGCGCACCGTGCGCGTCACGTTCACCGGCGACGGGTTGCGGGAGCTGGACCCGTGGCCCGACCAGCAGCTCAAGCTCCTGTTCCCGCCGCCGGGCCGGCCCGTCCGGCTGCCGCCGGACGACGGCGACGTCATGCGCTGGTACCAGGCGTTCCTCGCGATCCCCGAGGACGAGCGGCCGGTGCTGCGCAGCTACACGGTGCGCTCGCGGGACGGCGACACGATCGACGTCGAGTTCGTGCTGCACTCCGGGCACACCGACGGCCCGGCGACGGCGTGGGCCCGGACGGCGGCTCCCGGCGCCGTCCTCGGCCGGTACGGCCCGGACGCCGCCTACCGCCGCCCACTGTCCACAGCGGACACCCTGCTGCTGGCCGGGGACGAGACCGCGGTGCCCGCCATCGCCACCATACTGTCCGAAGTGGACAACGCCGTCGCGTTCGTCGAAGTGGCCGACGCGGCGGAGGAGCAGCCGCTGCCGGTCCACTGGCTGCACCGGAACGGCGCACCGCACGGGGCGAAGCTGCTCGACGCCGTCCGCGGCGCCGCTCTGGGGCCGGGATCGGCGGCTTGGCTCGCGGGCGAAGCGGGGATGGTGCGGGCGCTGCGCCGCCACCTCGTGAACGAGCGGGGGCTCGACAAGAGCGTCATCGAGTTCACCGGCTACTGGCGCCGCAAGCTGACGCAGGACGACGCGCCGACCGCCGAGGATCTCGCCGACGCGCGGGAAAAACTGGGCGGCTAGTGGCAGACTCGGCCGGGTGCGCGCGGAACTGACGGCATCGGGCATCGACCCGGCTTCGGTGGTGGCGGCCGAGAACATCGGCGGCGGGACGTACAACACGGCGATCCGCCTGAAGCTCGCGGACGGACGGCGGCTGGTGCTGAAGATCGCGCCGTCCGGCCCGGGGCTCACCTACGAACACGACCTCCTGGCCACGGAAGCGGAGTACTACCGGCTGGCGTCGGGGCCGCTCCCGCCCGTGGTCGGGGCGGGGCCGGGCTTCCTGCTGATGACGGAGCTGCCGGGCGTCCCGTGGTCCCAGGTCGCCGACGGGCCGCGGCCGCACCGCGCGCTGGGCGAGGTCGTGGCCGGGCTGCACACCGCCACCGGCGACGGCTTCGGCTACCCGCAGGATCCCCTGCACCCGACGTGGCCGAAGGCGTTCACGGCGATGGCGGACGCGGTCCTGGCCGACGCCGTCCGCTACGGCGTCCACCTCCCGCGCCCGGCGGCGGAGATCGCGCACCTGGTCCGCCGGCACGAGCCGCTGCTGGAGCTGGTCGAGACGCCGGTGCTGGTCCACTTCGACCTGTGGGACGGCAACATCCTCCTCGACGACGGCCGCCTGTCCGGGATCATCGACGCCGAGCGCGCGTTCTGGGGCGACCCGGTGGCGGAGTTCGTCTCCCTGGGCCTGTTCCGCGACCTGGACCCGGGGTTGCTCGAGGGCTACCGCGCGGCGGGCGGCCCGGTGCGGTTCGGCATGCCGGTGTGGGCGCGGCTCGGGCTGTACCGGGTGTACCTCGACCTGATCATGCTGGTGGAGATGGTGCCCCGCAAGGACGACGACGCCGACCGCGCCCGTTTTATCCGGCACCGGCTGGCCGGTGATCTCGATACGCTGCAGCGTGCGCTCTGAAATCGTGGTCCCGCTGACCATCCGCGACCTCACGGAAGCCGACCTGCCGGAGTGCGGCTGGTCGGGGTCCCGGCTGCACCTCGAGCACGTGGCCCGGCAGCTCGCGCGCGTCCCCCTCGGCGAGGCGGAGTACCTGGCCGCGTGCGCGGCGCGGTCCGGGCTCCCCGTCGGCAAGGGCCTGATCGACTACCGCGCGAACCCGGAGGCGGGGACGATCGGGCAGCTGGCGGTGCACCCCGCCCTGCAGTCGTGCGGAATCGGCACCGCCCTGGTGCTCACCGCCGAAGAACGCATCCGCGCCCGCGGCCTGCGACACGCCGAACTGGGCGTCGAGGTGGACAACCCGCGCGCGCAGGCGCTGTACGAACGGCTCGGCTACACCGCGTACGGCAAGGCACCCGAGAGCTGGGACGAAGAGGCACCGGACGGCTCGACCCGCCGCTACGAGACCACGTGCGTCCTGATGCGCAAGCCGCTCACCACGTGACCGGGAGGCAGTGCACACCGTAGACCAGCATGTCGTCCTTGAAGGCCAGTTCCTCGACCGGCACCGCGAGCCGGAGCCCCGGGATGCGCCGGTACAGCGTCCCGTACACCACTTGCAGCTCCACCCGGGCCAGCGTCTGGCCGAGGCACTGGTGCACGCCGTACCCGAAGGCCACGTGGTGGCGGGCTTCGCGCGTCACGTCCAGGCGGTCGGGGTCGGCGAACACCGCGCCGTCGCGGTTGGCCGCGTCGCCCGCCGCGATGAGGCCCTCGCCCGCGCGGATCAGCTCGCCGCCGATTTCGATGTCCTCGACCGCCACCCGGCGACGTCCGGTGTGCGTGATGTTCAAGTAGCGCAACAGTTCCTCGACCGCCCGGCGCAGCAGGTCCGCGTCGCCGGCGCGTACCAGCTCGAGCTGCGAAGGGTGCTCCAGCAGCGCCACCGTGCCGAGCGCGATCATGTTCGCCGTCGTCTCGTGGCCCGCCACCAAGAGCAGCTGGCCCATCGACGCGACCTCTTCCGCGCTCATGCGGCCGGTCGCGTACTGGGACACCGCCAGCTTGCTCAGGACGTCGTCGCCCGGCGCGGACGCCTTGCGCTCGACCAGGCCGCCGAGGTACGCGAGCAGTTCTTCGGTCGCCTGGACGGCTTCCGCGGGCGTCGCCGTCCGGGACACCATCACCTTCGTGATGTCCTGGAACAGCTCCCGGTCCTCGTAGGGCACGCCGAGCAGCTCGCAGATCACCAGCGACGGCACCGGCAACGCGAACGCCGTCACCAGGTCGACCGGTTTCGGGCCGGCCAGCAGCTCGTCGACGAGGTCGTCGACGATGCGCTGGATCGCCGGCCGCAGCGCCTCCATCTTCTTCACCAGGAAGTCGCCGGTCAGCAGGCGCCGCTGGGCCGCGTGCTCGGCGCCGTCCATCGTGATGAACGACTTCGCGCGCTGCCGCCGGGCCGCCGAAGCCGCGCTCTGGTGCGGATAACCGGGCCGGTCGGAGTCGGCGCTGACCCGCGAGTCGCGCAGCACCGCGCGGACGTCGTCATAGCGCTTGACCAGCCACGGCGTGCTGCCGTTCCACAGCCGCACGCGCGATACCGGAGGCAGCTCGCCGAGTTCGACGGGCGGGTCGAAGGGACACTGCCGGGTCATCGGAAACGTGGGCACGCCGTCCACCGGATACCTCCCGAAGCTGCCGGAAATTTACATAGCTATGCTAAGCATCTTCCGGGGACTTCGCCACCGCCGGTCCGATATTGCCTTGCCGCCCCGCGGGGGCGGTGTCTACGTTCCGGTGATGCCTTCGCGACTGCTGGCGGTGACCTTCGAGGCGGACAACCCCGCCGAACCGGCACGCTTCTGGGCCGAGCTGCTCGGCCGGAAGATCGTCGAGGACGACGGCGGTGTGCTGCTACCGGGCGCGGGCACCCAGCTCGGCCTGCGGTTCGTACCGGGCCGCGCCGGCCGAACCGGCGCGAACCGGATGCACCTGCACCTGACCAGCGCCGACCTCGACGACCAGCGGCACACCGTGGCCAACGCGATCAAGCTCGGTGGCCGCCACGTCGACGTCGGGCAGCGACCCGAGGAGGGACACGTCGTCCTCGCCGACCCGGCGGGCTACGAGTTCTGCGTGATCGAGCCCGGCAACGGCTACCTCGCCGGCTGCGGCCCGCTGGGCGAGCTCACCTGCGCCGGCACCCGGCAGGCCGGCCTGTTCTGGAGCAAGGCGCTGGGCTGGCCCCTGGTGTGGGACCAGGGCGAGCAGACCGCGATCCAGTCACCGCGCGGCGGGACGAAAGTCGCCTGGGACGTATGGGACGGCACGCCCGTGGCGCCGAGCCGGCAGCGCTTCGAGCTGCTCCCGGCCGACGGCGGCCAGCGGGCCGCGGTCGACGCGCTGTTCTCCCTCGGCGCCACTCGGCGCGACACCCGCGACGACGGCTCCGTCGTACTGGCGGATCCGGACGGCAACGAGTTCCGCGTCCGGCCTGGGTGACCCCCGAAAGCGGCGGTCAAGCGAACACCAACGACACCAGCTCGTCCACGAACGGCTCGACCAACTCGGCCCCGGTCCGGTTCAAAACACTGTGGAACAACGCGACCCGCCCGTGCGCGCCCACGAACACCACCGCCGCCGCGCGGCCCGGTGTCACCCGAAGCGCGTGGCCGGCCTCGACGCACCGCTCGAACCCCGCCGTCAGCCGGTCGATCACGTCCAGCAACGGCCCTTCCGCACGGGCGCCGGGCTCCGGGCGGGACGCGCCGTTCGCGAGCATCAAGCGGTAATGACCCGGGTTCTCCATCGCGAACGCGCAGTACGCGTGAATCTGCGCCCGGACGCGGCCGACGACGTCGGTTTCGCCGAGCGTCTCCTCCGCCGCGCGCATCGATTCCGCGAGCCGCGCGTATTCGTGGTCCAACAGCCCGCGCACCAATTCCGCGCGGTCGGAAAAATGCTGGTAGATGCTGGCCGGGGCGATGCCGACCGCGCGGGCCACGCCGCGGATCGTCAGGCCGTCTTCCCCGCCGAGCTCGGCCAGCAACCGCCCGGCCGCCGCCAGGATCTCCCCGCGCAGCCGTTCGCCCTCACCCCAGCGGTTCCTCGTTCGGCCGTTTCCGGCTTCGACGCTCTCCGGCACCCGGCCATTCATACGCCCGGGTCTCCGGCGCCCGTGTTCCGGGGTCCCCGAAAGGACCCCGGAACGGACGTTCAGTGGTTGTTCACGAACTGCCGCGCAAGCGCTTCCCCGGCGCTCACGGCGTTGGCGTGGCTCTCGATCGGGGTCACCCGGGAATTCTTGAAGAACAGATAGGTGACGCCGGAATCGGTTCCGCCGTTCGACGGGTCGGGGTTGATCCCCAGCGAACTGGCCGTCGCGTACGACGCCTCGCCGATGATGTCGGTCGGCCCGGTGTCGCCGACCACGGCGTAGGTGACCTGGTTGTCGTAGATCACCGCCACGACGCCGGCGCCCGCGATGCCGAACTTCCGGTAGTCCCACGTGCTACTCGGGCTCGGCACGACCACGTACGGCAGCGTGGCCGCGTTCAGCGGCTTCCCGTCGGACTGGTGGAACGCGGTGTCCGCCTGGAAGCAGCAGTCGGTGTTCTCGTTGCACTGCGACGTCCGCTGACCGTCGCAGTCGATGTCCATGTCGGCCTTCCAGAAGACGGCGTCGGAGAGCCCGCAGACCGGGATCGTCCGGCTCGTCTCGGAATCCGTCTTGTACTTGCCGCTGGAGATCTGGCTGCACGACGTCAGCTTCGAAAGCAGCTCGGACGCGCTCGGTGCACCGCCACCACCCCCGGAGTCGCCGACGATCAGCGAGTCGACGTTCGGGCCGCCGTTCGCGGTCGTCGCGGTGGCCCGGACGGTGTGCGTGCCCGCGGCCAGCGTGGCCGTCACCGTCGTGGTGACCCACGTCGTCCAGGCGCCGGTCCCGGCGAACGACGGTGTCGCCACAGTCGTGCCGTCGACGGCGATCGTCATCGGCCGGGCGGTCGTCGTGCCGTTGGCGAACCGGAAGCCCAGCGACGTGCCGCCGGCCGCGGCGACCGAGACCGACCACTGGACGGCCGAGCCGGTCACGTTGTCGTAGTTGACGAATCCGGTGCCGGTGAACCCGGCGTGGTCGGAGTTGACCGCGCCTTGGGTGATGGTGGCGTTCTCGGCTTCGTAGGTGACTGTCGCGGCGTTCGCGGCTGCCGGTGCCGCCAGAAGGGCGCCGACGGCCGCGATCGCCATGGCGATCGCCCGGGGTCTGTGCATGAGGACCTCCGACAGTTAGGAAAGTTTCCTTACTGTCGGAAAACGCTAAGTCGACATACCGTCCCGGTCAATACGAACCTGTAGGGCCCGGTGGGCTCTCGTTGAGCGGGAACCCGTTCAGCGGGCCGACACCGTCCGATGTGGACTCAGGAGGCCAGCGCCGGGTACAGCCCCGCGAGGTCGCCCGACAGCCCGGCCCGGACGTTCCGGCTGACGTCGTCGGCGAGCACCTCGAAGCGGCCCTGCTCGACGCCGTCGAGGGCGAGCCCGGCCACGACCGCCGGGTCGACCTTCGGGCCGTCGACGTGCTTGGCCATGTCGGTGTCCATGTAGCCGACGTGCAGCGCGGTCACCCGCGTCTTCTGCGGCGCCAGCTCCAGGCGCAGCGCGTTGGTCAGCGACCAGGCCGCCGCTTTCGCCGCCGAGTACGCGGCGACCTGCGGCGAGGTGAACCACGAGAGCACCGACAGCACGTTCAGGACCGCGCCGCCGCCGTTGCGCTCGAGGATCGGCGCGAACTCGCGCGTCACGGCGAGGGTGCCGAAGTAGTGCGTGTCCATCTCGAGCTTGATGTCGTCGAGGGAACCGCCGAGCAGCGACGACCCGGTGGACGAGCCCGCGTTGTTGACGAGCAGCGTGACGTCGCCGGCTTGCGCGGCAGCCTCGCGGATCGACTCGGGGTCCGTGACGTCGAGCCGGAGCGGAACCACGCCCGGCAGGTCGACGGACTCAGGATTGCGCGCGGCGGCGTAGACCTTCGCCGCACCGCGCGCCAGAAGAGCGGCGGCGAACTGCCGGCCGAGCCCCCGGTTGGCTCCGGTGACCAGCGCCACCGCACCCGTGATCTCCATGACGAGCTCCTCTCGCGCCTGGCTTGCTCGTTGCAAGCTAGCTACGGCCGACTGTACGGCGTAGACTTGCTCGGAGCAAGCCAGGTAGGAGGGATCACACTCATGAGCCGCCGCATCACCTGGGAGGACGCCTCCTGCCCGATCGCCCGTGCCGCCGACGTCCTCGCCGAGCCGTGGACGCTGCTGATCCTGCGCAACGCGACCGCGGGCACCACCCGGTTCGAGGACTTCCGCACTCAGCTCGGCATCGCCGACAACGTGCTGACGACGCGGCTGGCGAAGCTCGTCGAGCGCGGTCTGCTCACCAAGCTCCCCTACCGCGACGGCGGCCGGACGCGGTACGAGTACCGCCTCACGAAGGCCGGCTCGGACGCGTTGCCGGTGCTGCACGCCCTCGGCGCGTGGGGCGACGCCCACACTTCGTCGGAAACCGCGCACGGCCCGATGCAGCTGGTCCACTGCGCCTGCGGCGAGCTGACCCGGCCGGGCGAGAAGTGCGACGCCTGCGGAAAACAGCTGGTCAGGGACGATCTGACGTGGCGCGGCTCATGGCTGTCCGATGGTGAGATACCCCTGGCGGACCCCGTCGGTTGGTAAATCACCGTTCGCCTTGCAGTACGAAAGTCGGGTCACAAGAGCCGCGCGAGTTTGTAAGTTCGACACCCAGCGCGCGCAAACCCGGCAAATTCCCCACGGCAAGGAGTCGTCCCGATGTCCCGGAAGTACCTGCTGCCCGGTGCCGCCGTCGCACTGGCGATGATCGCGACCCCGCTGACCGCCGCGCCCGCCATGGCGGCGCCGGAAGCGGCGACGATCGTCTACTACGACACCTCGGACGCCCCGACCTTCCGCGACGTGATCAACGCGGGCGCGGCCAACTGGAACGCGGCGGTGTCGAACGTCAAGCTCCAGGAGAGCTCCTCGGGCGCGTCGCTGCACTACACCGAGGGCAACGACCCGCGCGGCTCGTACGCCCAGACCGACGGCCACGGCAGCGGCACGATCTTCATCGACTACACGCAGGCCGAGCAGTACAACCAGACCCGCATCGCGGCGCACGAGACCGGCCACGCGCTGGGCCTGCCGGACCACTACGAGGGTCCGTGCTCGGAGCTGATGTCGGGCGGCGGCCCCGGGCCGTCGTGCACCAACGCGAACCCGAACGCCGACGAGTCCTCGCAGGTGGAATCCCTGTGGGCCAACGGCTTCACCGGCGCGCGCAAGGCGCCGACCCGCGTCTACGAAGTGACCATGCCGGTCAAGTGACCGGAGTTCGACGTCGTCGGGGGAGGCCGCACCGGGTACGCCCGGTGCGGCCTTCGTGCGTCACAGGCGCGACAGCAGGCGATCCCGCGCCACCTCGAGGTGGTCGGTCATCGCCTTCCTCGCCGCCGCCGCGTTCCCCGCGATCAGCGCGTCCACGATCACCCGGTGCTCGGTGATCGTCTGCTCGCCGAACGGCTGGTTGTAGTTCAGCCGGAAGAAGTGCAGGTGGCAGTGGGTCCGCGCGAACGCCTGCTCCACCGCCACGTTGCCGGCCAGGTGCAGGATCAGCTCGTGCAGCCGCTGGTCGTGCGCCGTCAACGCCTTGTAGTCGCTGTACGCGTCCACTGCCGGGGCGGCCGGGCACGTCGCCAGCTCGGCTTCGAGCAAAGCCACGTTCGCGTCCGACATCGCCGCCGCCGCCAAGGCCGCCGACGGCGGCTCCAGCAGCAGCCGCAGCGCGTACATGTCGTCGACTTCCTTGCGGTCGAGCAGTTCCGTCACCCGGTACCCGCGCAGCGGCAGCCGGCTGACCAGTTCCTCGGACTCCAGCCGCGCCAGCGCCTCGCGCACCGGCGTGCCCGACACGCCCAGCTCGCGCGCGATCTCGTCGATGTTGACGCGCGCGCCGGGCTCGATGCCGTCGTTCATGATCAGCGCCCGGATCTGCTCGTAGACGCCGTCGGCCAGCACCTGCCTGCTCGGCAGGGCTTCGAGCCTTCGTCCGGCGGCCACCCTGGCTCCCCTCGTGTCGTGCCTACAGGCTACTGCTTGCCCAGCACCGATCGGCTCTTCGACGCCATCTCCGCGAACACGTCGGCGTCGCGCTGGTGGGCGAAGTACGCCTCGAACAGCGGCCGCTCCGCGTCCTGCAGCGCCGCGCCGTTGCCGTAGACGACGGCGGGCACCAGTGTGCCGTCCTTGAGCATCGACGTGAACACCGAAAGGTCGACGCCCCGGCCTTTCATGGCCGTCGCGGCCGCGTCCATCGATGCCGGGATCGACGGGAAGAACATGCCGGACGCCCCGGCCGCCGACTGGCACTCAGGCGACCCCATGTAGGAAACCCATTTCCAGGTCAGGTCCGGGTTCTTCGTGCCGGCCCAGACGTTGTTCCCGTTCGAATTGGACAGCACCGCGCGCTTGCCCGTCGGCCCGAGCACGGTGGGCGCAATGCCGACCTTGACCCCGGGCAGCTTCGCGAACGTCCCCGCAGTCCACGAGCCCGCCGTTTCCATCGCCACCTTGCCGGAGCCGAGCAGGTCGGTGTCGCTGATGCTCGCCTGGCCGCCGGTGGTGAACGTGCCGATCTTCGGCGCGAACCCGCGGTCGGCCAGCGACCGCACCCAGCTCAAGGTCCTGGCGAACACCGGGTCGTCGTAGGTGAACGTCGTCGGCCACGACTGCTTGTCGGCCATCCGCCAGCCGGTGGTCATGGCGAACGAGCTCCACGTGGACTCGCCGATGAAGTCGCGGCTCGCCAGTTGACCGGTGCCGTAGGTGGCGACGTGGTCCTTGTCGAACCCGGGCTGGTCGCCGCGGACGCCGTTCCTGTCCACGGACAGGTGCGCCGCGACCTTCTCGAACGTGCCGCCGTCGTCGGGGTTCCAGGTCAGCTTCGCCAGGTCCGCGGGGGTGTAGCCGGCCTTGGTGATCGCGTCGGTGTTGTAGTACAGGCCGGTCGCGGACCAGTCGAGCGGCAGGCCGTACTGCTTGCCGTCGGTGAACTTCCACGCGTCGACGCCGACGGAGAACTTCTTCAGGTCGAACTTGGCGCGGCCGATCAGGTCGTCCAGCGGCAGCAACTGGTGCTGCGACGCGTAGGCCTGGAAGTACTGGACGCTGTTCTGGAACGCGTCCGGCGCGGTGCCGCCGACGAACCCGGCGGTCAGCTTGGTGAAGTAGTCGTCCACGTTGTACTGCGTGATCTTCACCGTGGTGCCGGGGTTCGCCTTCTCGAACGCCGACGCGCACGTCTGGTACGCCGCGGCCTGCTTGTCGTCCCAGGTCCACCAGTTGACCGTGTGGCCGCTCCCGCTCGCCGAGCCGCCACCGCAGGCGGCCGTCAACGCTCCGAGCGCGGCCACCAGACCGGCGGCCGCTACGCGCATCTTCATGTCAGCTCCCGTGGGGGTGGAGGATGGTCCGGAATCCTTCGAGCACTGCCTGAACGTCGTCGGCGCCACCGGCTTCGTGGCCGTTGTACTCCCAGACGGCGAGCCGTTTCGGTCCTTTGTAGACGTGGTAGGCGCCGAACACCGTGGACGGCGGCACGATGCCGTCCATCAGCCCGGCGCTGAACCAGGCCGGTGCCGTCGCCCGTGAAGCGAAGCCGACACCGTCGAAATAGGACAGCACTTCGAAGACCCGCGAGGCCGCGTCCCGGTGCTCGGCCAGGTATCGGGACAGTTCGACGTAAGGCCGTTCGCCGCCGATCAGACTGGCGCGCCGGAAGTCGCACAGGAACGGAGCTTGCGCGTGCAGAGCGGCGACGTCCGGGACAAGCCCCGCCGTCGCGAGCGCGATGCCGCCGCCCTGGCTGTTGCCGAGCACCGCCACCCGCGCCGGGTCGACCTGCTCCAGCGCCCTCGCCGCGTCGACCGCGCGGACCGCGTCGGTGAAGATCCGCCGGTACACGTACGTTTCGCGGCTGTCGATGCCGCGGGTCAGGTGGCCGGGGTACGCCGGTCCGCTGCCCACCGGGTCGGGCGTCACCCCGCCTTGGCCACGCACGTCGACCTGCAGGTGCGCGTACCCGGCCGACGCCCAGTGCAGCTCCTGGAGAGCGCTTCCCCGGCTGCCGCCGTAACCGTGGAACTGGACGATCGCCGGCAACGGCTCCTCGGCGCCGCGCGGCAGTCGCAGCCAGGCGCGCTGCGGATGCCCGCCGAATCCCGAGAAGGTCACGTCGAACACTTCGAGGGTGCGCAGGGGCGCCTCCACCGGCGTCAGCCGCAAGGCGAGGTCGTGGTCGCGGGCTTCGGTCAGCGTCGACGCCCAGAACTCGTCGAAGTCCGGCGGCGCCATGTAGTCGCTGCGGTACTCCCACAGCGCGTCCAGGGGCAGGTCGGTGAGCATCACAGTCCTTTCAGGACGGTCGATTCGCCGGTCCGCAGCCGCAGCACGGTTTCGCGGCCGCGGTAGCGCACCCGCACCGGCTCCGCCGGGTCGCCCGACAGCCGCCGCAGGACGGCGTACCGCAGTTCGCCGTCGCGCCACTCGACGTCGGCCGCGAGCCCGCCGCGGCACCGCAGTCCCCGCGCCTCCCCGCCAGGCCATTGCGCGGGCAGGGCCGGCAGCAGCGTGACGACGTCGTTTTGGCTCTGCAGGACCAGTTCCGCGAGCCCGGCCGGGAAGCCGTAGTTGCCGTCGATCTGGAACGGCGGGTGCGTGCTGAACAGGTTGGGCAGCAGCCCGCCCCACTCCGAGCCGTCGACCGGAGCATCGCGGTGGCGGTCGCCGGTGAACGGCTGGGTGGCCTCGCTCAGCAGCTTCCGCGCGGTCTCGCCGTCGCCCAGCCGCGCGCGCAGCGCGATCTTCCACGCCCACGACCAGCCCATCGCCCCCGGTCCGCGCCGGTCCATGACCCGCCGGGCCGCTTCCGCGAGGTCCGGCGTCGCGACGGCGTCGATCAGCCCGAGCGGGTAGAGCGCGACCAGGTGGGACAGGTGCCGGTGCGTCGAGTCCTCTTCGGGGAGGTCTTCGGCCCACTCCCCCAGCCGGCCGTCGGGCAGCACGGGCAGCGGACGCAGCCGTGGCAGCGCGGCCTCGATCTCGGCGTACAGCGGGTCGTGCGCCCCGAGCGCGTCCATCGCCGCGAGGCTGCGCTCGAACACCGCGCGGATCAGGGCGACGTCCATGGTCGCCGAGTGCGTCAGCGACTCCTTGGTCCCGGCTTCGGAAAGGAACAGGTTCTCCGGGGACGTCGACGGGCACGTCTCGAGAAAGCCGTCGCGTTCGACGAGCCAGTCCAGGCAGAACTCGGCGCAGCCGCGCAGCAGCGGCCACGCCGTCGTCGCCAGGAAGCCGAGGTCGCGCGTGAAGTCGTAGTGGTCCCAGGCGTGCTGGACGAGCCAGGCACCACCCAGCTGCCAGAGCGCCCACGACGGGTTGCCGTGCCCCATTCCGGGCGGCAGCGCCCAGCCCCACGGGTCGGTGTTGTGGTGGGCGACCCAGCCGCGGGTGCCGTACAGCTCGCGGGCGACGTCGGCGCCGGTGACCGCGAGCTTGCCGAGCAGTTCGAACAGCGGCTGGTGGCACTCGCCGAGCCCGGTCGTCTCGGCGGCCCAGTAGTTCATCTGGGTGTTGATGTTGATCGTGTAGTTCGACGACCAGGCCGGGCGGAGGTCGTCGTTCCAGATGCCCGACAGGTTCGCCGGCGGCGCCCCCGGCCGCGACGCTGACGCCAGGAGATACCGGCCGTACTGGAAAAGCACGGTCGCGGTGAGCTGCTCGTCCGTTCCGGACAGCAGTTCGGCGACGTCGTGGGTGCCGCCCCGCCGTTCCCCGATCCGGAGCGAAGACGCACTGAGCAGGGGCCACAAGTCGGCTTCGTGCGCCCGGCGCAGTTCCGCCGCGCCCGCCGCGATCGCTTGCTCGGCCAGCACGGCCGCGCGTCGCCGGTGTTCGTCCCGGGTGTGCTGGCGGTCGCCGATCCAGGCGTCGTACGCGCTGGTCGAACTGGCCAGGACGATCAGGACCCGCGTGTCGGTCCGGGCCACGCGGACGGCGACAGCGCCGAACGGGTCATAGCCCTGGACAGTCCCGTACCGCAGCGGCTCCTCGACCTGAGGTTCATGTCGGGGCGCGCCGTCGATCGGGAACTCGATGCCGAGGTCCAGGCCGTCCCGCGACACCTCCCGCAGCCGTGTCGACACATCGACGTCGACCTCGTTCAAACCGGACAGCGCGACGCACAGGACCTGCGCAGGCCGGCTCACCCAGACCGTTCGCTCGACGTCGCGGCCGCCGATGGTCAGCCGTTCGGTGGCGACGCCGTTGTCGAGGTTGAGCGTCCGGCCGTGAGAGGTGCCATCGGGCAGCGTCAGCCAAAGGTCCACATAGGGCAGGAACTCCTGGCTGTACGGGCCCTCGAAGCCCATCAGCAGGCTTTCGGCCCGCCGGAAGTCCTTCGCGAACACGGCTTCCCGCACCTCGGCGAGCCGCGCCGGTCCGGCGTCGACATCGGCCAGCGCGGCGGCCGGGCCGTCCGGGGTGCCGGACCAGACCGTGGCGTCGTTGACCTGGATCCGGGTGCGGCCGGCGCCGCCGAAGACCATCGCGCCGAGCCGGCCGTTGCCGACCGGCATCGCCTCGGTCCAGTCCGCGGCCGGGTCCGGCCAGGACAGCAGGAGATCCGTCATTTCAACCCCGTGAAGCCGATGGAATTGACCAGCCGGCGACCGAACACCACGAAGAGCAGCAGCATCGGCAGCGCGGCGATGAGCGTGGCGGCCATCAGGCCGGCCCAGTCCAGCGCCGCCTGCGGCGAGGACTGCTTGAACACCGCGAGCGCCAGGGTGAGCGGGCGCACGGTGTCGTCGCCTGCGACCAGCAGCGGCCACAGGTAGTCGTTCCAGGTGGTGATGAACGTCAGCAGCGCAAGAGTGGCGATCGGCGCGGCGCTCATCGGGAGGACGATCCGGAAGCAGACGCGCAGCGGACCCGCGCCGTCGATGATCGCCGCCTCTTCGATCTCGGTGCTGAGCCCGAGCATGAACTGGCGCAGGAAGAAGATGTTGAAAGCCGAGAAGAAGGCGGTCGGCAGGATCATCCCGCCGAAGCTGTTGAGCAGGCCCAAGTCCTTGATCAGCACGAAGTTCGGCAGCAGCGTGAGCACCTGCGGCACCATCAGCGCGCTCAGCAGCACCGCGAACACGGCGTTGCGGCCCTGCCACCGCAGCCGCGAGAAGGCGAACGCGGCCAACGCGGAGAAGAACACCGTGCAGACGGTGAGCAGCACCGCGTAGACGATCGAGTTCCGCAGCGCGAGCAGCAGGTCGATGGACGCGGCCGACCCGCCCTGCGCCGCGGCTTCGGCCGGGGACGCCAGGCCGAGCGCGCGTTCGAACGCGCCGAGCGTGAAGCCCACCGGGCCGGGCGACGACGGGTCCGTCGCCAGGGCGTAGTTGTTCGACAGCGCGGTCCGCACGATCCAGTAGAACGGGAAGATCGTGACGACCAGGACGAGCACGAGGTACGCCCAGGCGACGACCCGGCCCGGGGAGATCCGCCGCACGGTCCCTCCTAGTTGGTGTCGGACTCGCCGGCGCGAGCCAGCTTCAGCTGGGCGAAGGTGACGGCGGCCAGCAGCACGAACAGGGCCAGCGACATGGTCGCCGCGTAGCCGAAGTCGAACTGGCCGAACGCCTTGTCGTAGATGTACATCTGGAGCACCTTCGACGCGTTCGCCGGGCCGCCCTTGGTGGTCACCTGGACGATGTCGAAGATCTGGAACGAGCTGATCACCGTCAGCACCACGACCATCACCAGGATCGGCCGCAGCAGCGGGACGGTGAGCCGGCGGAACATCTGCAGCTCGCTCGCGCCGTCGATCCGGCCCGCTTCGTACACAGTGGACGGGATGGTCTGAAGCCCGGCGAAGATCAGCACCGCGTTGTAGCCCATGGACTTCCAGATGTTGAGCCCCGCCAGCGTCGGCACCGCCCAGGCCCCCGACCCGAAGAACAGCACCGGTTCCCCGATGACCTTCGTGAGCAGGAGGTTGACGATGCCGAGCTGCGGGTCGAGCATCCACGACCAGACGAGCGCGGTGACCACGCCGGAGATGAGAAACGGCAGGATCATCAGCCCGCGGATCGTGGCCGACACCGCGAGCCGGTGCAGGATCACCGCCGTCACCAGCGAAACCAGCACGCCCAGGACCACCGACAGCGCGACGAAGTAGACCGTCACGAGCAGGGAGTGCCAGAACTCGCCGTCGGCCACGAGCTGCTCGAAGTTGCCGAACCCGATCCAGCGCGGGTCGCTCAGGACGTGGAACTCGGTGAAGCTGAGGTACAGCCCGCGCAGGGTCGGGTAGGCGAAGAACACCGCGAACCCGCCGAGCGCGGGGCTGATGAGCAGCCACGCGATCGGCGCGTCCCGGCCCCTAGACGGTGATCTTGTCGACGTCGTAGACATAGCCTGCCTGGTTGCCGATCTGGACGGTGTTGGCCCCGGCCCGCAGGTACACCGGGACGGTGACGGTCTGCGGCGTGTTCCAGTCGTTGTCGTTGCTGCCGGCGACCGGCAGCGGGAACGACGTCCCGTTCACCGTGACGATGCCGGTCCGGCTGGAATCGCCGTCCACATAGGACAACTGCATCAGGTAGGTGCCGGCCTTGGCCGCCGTGACCGTCGGCAGCACGACGTACCCGCTGCCGCCGAGGTAGCCGACCTTCTTGCCGTTGCTGCACGCGCAGTCGTAGACGGTCGCGCCGCCCTGCGGGCTGCCGTTCTCGGCTTCGTAGGCCTTCGGGCCGTCGACCGCGGGGGTGGTGACACCGATCTTCTTGCTGGGTGCGGACGGCCTGCCGTAGCGCTGGTTGGCGACCACCGTGAAGTCGTAGTCCGTCGACGAACGGAGACCGGTGACCGTGGCGTTCGGGCCGCTGGTCGACGTCACCTTGCGGCCGTTCGCGAAGACGTCGTAGCTCTGCGCGCCTTTCGAGGCGTCCCAGGCGAGCGAGACGCTGGTGCCGGTGGCCGCGGTGCCGCGCACGACGGCCGGGGCCGCCAGGGCGGTGCGGTCGCGCGGGGTGACCTTGAACAGGCGGGAACCGTGCACCGGCAGGTCGGCCGAGGCGGAACTGACGGTCCTGTGTGCCCAGAGGTCGCGGATCTCGACCGGACCGGTGATCCCGAGCTGCGCGAAGTCCGCGGAGACGCGGGCCGGCGTCGCGGCGAGGTTGAACAGCGCCACGGTGTAACTGCCGTCGGCGTTGCGGTTGTACCAGACCTGCTGGTCGGTCGTCTGGCTCACCGGCTTGGCCGGGATGCCGGCCTGGTTGACCGCGATGACCTCGTCGTTGGTGAGCAGCTTGACGCCGTAGTCGTCGAGCTGGGTCAGGTCGTCGCCGAGGTAGAGCGGCGCGGCTTCGATCGCCCAGAGCGTCATGTAGCTCTGGCGCTCGGCTTCGGTGAGGCCGTCCATCTTGCCGCTGCCGACATCGACGGAGTCGAGGTTGTTCCAGTGACCGGGGCCAGCGTCGGGAATCCACTGCACGACGTCGTTCCAGCGCTGCTTGACCGAGTTGTCCCAGGTCACGAGGGTGTCGCAGTAGCACTCGACGTCGGTGTCGACGCGCCAGCCGTTCGTGTTGGCCTGCCAGACGTCGGCCTGGCGGTGGCTGAGCGCCCACGAGATCACGAACTCCATCGGGCGGCCGGTCTTGGCGATGGCCTTGTGCCACGCTTCGACGTCGGAGGTGTTGGTGTAGTTGTCGCCGCCCTTGAAGGAGCCGGGGCCGACGCCGTCGAGCTTGAGGAAGTCGACGCCCCAGCCGGCCAGCAGCCGCGCCACGGAGTCCACGTAGGACTGGGCGCACGGGTTCGTGAAGTCGATCTTGTAGGCGGAGTCCCAGCCGTTGGTCTTGCGCAGGTCGGGGTAGACCAGGTCCCGGGTGTGGCAGTTCGTGGTCCCCGCGATGGGGGAGTTGCCGTCGTTGTAGGCCTTCAGGTCGAGTCCGACGGCCAGGTACGAGCCGAGCTTCAGGCCCTTCTTGTGGACGTAGTCGGCGACGTACTTCATGCCGTCCGGGAACGTCGTCGGGTTCACGACCGGGCGGGCGTTCTCGTCGAAGCCGTTCGACCAGCCCGCGTCGATGTTGACGTAGGTGTAGCCGTGCTGCTTGAACTTCGCGGCGAGGACGTCGGCCTGCTGGAGGACGTGGGCCTCGGTGAGCCAGCTGGCCGGGCCGGTCGGGTTGACGCCCGGGTAGTTCGTCGACTCCAGGCTCCAGCTGCTCCAGCCCAGGTAAGGCTTCTGGGCCACCGGTTGCTGTTGTTCGGCCGCTGCCGCCGCGGGGGCCGTGAGCAGGCCGGCGATCACCGTCAGGCCGGCGAGGGCACCCAGGGCCCGTCTGCCGCGTGCTGCCATGACCACTCCTTCGAGGTCGGGGGAGACATCGGACGACCACGGTTCATTTAGTGGGAACCATGGATCCTATAGGATCGACGACGGCTGATTCTTGCTGTTCGAGCGCGTGAATGTCAACGACTACACGGGACAGAGATCGGACGAATCCGAACTGTCGGGAGTGGCGGCTAGGTTCGGGGGATGCTGACCACGCTGGCCGTCGAGAACTACCGCTCGCTGCGCGACCTGGTGCTGCCGCTGTCCGGCCTGACGGTGGTGACGGGCCCGAACGGCAGCGGCAAGTCGAGCCTGTACCGCGCGCTGCGGCTGCTGGCGGACGCGTCCCGCAACGGCGCGGTGGCGGCGCTCGCCCGCGAGGGTGGTCTGCCGTCGACGTTGTGGGCCGGTCCGGAGAACGGCGCGCGCCCGGGCAAGCGAGTCCAGGGCACGGTGCGCACGAAGCCGGTCGGCCTCCGGCTGGGGTTCGCGGGCGACGAGTTCGGCTACGCGCTCGACCTGGGCCTGCCGGTCCCGGGCGAGACGATGTTCAACCTGGACCCGGAGTTCAAGCGCGAGGCGGTGTGGGCGGGACCGGTTTTGCGCCCGGCGGCCCTGCTGGCGGACCGGGCGGGTCCGGCGGTCCGCACGCGGGTCTCGTCGGGCGGCTGGGGTTCCGAGACGTTCCGGATCCGGCTGACGGACAGCATGCTGAGCGAGTTCGCGGACCCACGGGCGTGCCCGGAGCTCCTGGTGATCCGCGAGCGCATCAGGTCCTGGCGCTTCTACGACCACTTCCGCACCGACGCGGCGGCCCCGGCCCGCCAGTCCCGGGTGGGCACGCGAACGTTCGTCCTGTCACACGACGGCGCGGACCTGGCATCGGCCCTGCAGACGATCATCGAGATCGGCCGCGCTTCGGAGCTGGCGGCGGTCGTGGACGCGGCGTTCCCGGGTTCACGGGTGTCGGTGGAGTCCCAGGACGAAGTGTTGTCGATCCGCTTCCACCAGCACGGACTGTTGAGGCCGCTGTCGGCGGCGGAGCTGTCGGACGGAACGCTGCGCTTCCTGCTGTGGGTGGCGGCGTTGCTGACCCCGCGGCCACCGGAGCTGCTGGTACTGAACGAGCCGGAGACATCCCTGCACCCGGACTTGCTGCCGGCATTGGCGGCGCTGATCGCCACGGCGGCGAAGGAGATGCAGCTGGTGGTGGTGTCGCACGCGTATTCGCTGATCCGGGCGTTGTCGGAGGTTTCCGAGGTGGGAGCGTTGGAGCTGGAGAAGGAGGGCGGCGAGACAAAGCTGGTGGGCCAGGGGAGGTTGGACCGCCCAAGCTGGCACTGGCCGAGCCGCTGACCCCGAGCCGCAACGACATGAAAGGGTCATTCATGTCGCCTGACGACATGAAAGAGTCATTCATGACATCCGGCATCCCACCGGCAGTCGGCAGCCAGCACCCACCGGCACCCAGCAGCCGGCACCCCACCGGCAGCCGGCAAGGAAACCCGACCACGAGCTAACCAGACCTCCCCCGCCCCTCATACCAAGCCGCAGTTCAGTCGACAATCCAAACGGAGGGGCGGGCGAGGTCGGACCCGTAAAGCCGGGTTCTCCGCCGCGGCAAAAGCAAAAGCAAAAACTGTCCTCGCCGGACGGGCAGGCTCCGGGATGACCGGGGCTTTCCGAGTCTCGTCACCTCGTCGAGGTGGGCCGCTGGATGGTCATCCCGTCGCCTGAACGAGGCCTATCACTTTGAGCCGGGCCCGCAAGCCCGGCATGATCCCTCGCCTCGGGCAGTCCGTTGCGGGCCCGGCTCAAAGTGATTTGACGGCCTCAGGCGACGGGATGACCACCCAGCTTCTTTTTTCTGGGCTCAGCGCCCGCTCGTGCTCTCCCTTACCTCCAGCGCGAACGGTGTCTGGATGTCCTGCGGTGGCAGCCCCTTGTCCCCCGTGACCCGCCGGTGCACCAGGTCGATCGCCGCCTCGGCCAACGCCGTCTTGTCCGGGGCGATCGTCGTCAGCGACGGCAACGAAAACGCGCTCTCCTCGTTGTTGTCGAACCCCACGATCGCCACGTCCTCCGGCACCCGCAGTCCCAGCTCCGCCACCGCCCGCAACGCGCCGATCGCGAGCAGGTCGTTGAAGCAGAACACCGCGTCCGGCGGCGCGGCCGAAGCCAGCAGGGACTTCATCGCCGCCGCACCCACCGATCGGTGCCACTTCTCCGCCGGCGCCACCAGCGTGTCCGAATAGGACAGACCCGCCGCGGCCAAGCCCGCCCGGTACCCCGCGAGACGCTGCGAAGACGTCCCACGAGAAGGGTTTCGGCCGATGGCCGCGATCCGCGTCCGGCCCAGAGACGCCAGGTGCGACACCGCCGTCTGCGCCGCCAGGACGTTGTCGATCGCCACGTGGTCGATCGGCACGTCGACCGCGTGCTCGCCCAGCATCACCAGCGGGATCTCCCCCGGCGAGGGGAAATCCGCCGCCTCCAGGGCTTCCGGGTGCACCAGCGCGCCGTCCACCAGGTGCGGCCCCAGCGACGACAGCGTCTCGCGCTCCCTGGACCGCGTCCCCTGCGTCTGCTCGATCAGGACGCTCCAGCCGCGCTTCTGCGCCGCCGTGATGACCAAGCCGGCCAGCTCGCCGAAGTACGGGATCGACAGCTCCGGCACCATCAGCGCCAGGAACCCCGTGCGCCCGCGGCGCAGGTTCCGCGCGCCGACGTTGGGCCGGTAGCCCGTCGCCGCCAGTGCCTCCTCGACCCGCCGGCGGTTCTCCGGCTTGACGAAGGCATAGCCGTTCACCACGTTGGACACGGTCTTCACCGACACTCCGGCGAGCGTGGCGACGTCCTTGAGCGTCACGGTCACGGGCGGCTCCTTCGAGATAGTGAGCACGAAGTGTAGCGAGGATTTGCCGGTTTACAACGTTGTTCCAACGATGTAAAAAGTACCTCAAGGCTCCCGCGGTGAAGTGGATCACCCCGGTGAGCGGGCCACCACCGTCGCTGCCCGAGGAGTCACCGTGCCTCTGCCCACCCGTCCCCTTCTGGTCCTGGCCACCGCGGCCGCCGCCGCGCTCACCATGACCTCCTGCACCAGCCGGGAAGAAACCCCCGCGGCCCCGTCGAGCGGTGGCGGACCCGCCGCCAGCGCCCAGTCGGTCGCCCCGAGCGCCGACGGCTGCACCATCGACAAAACCGGTTACCCCAAGGTCGATCTCAAGACCGCGGTGGTCGGTTTCTCACAGTCCGAAAAGGAAGCCAACCCCTTCCGGATCGCCGAGACGCAGTCCATCAGGGACGAAGCCGCGAAGCTCGGCATCGCGAACGACAAGCTGCTCGTCACCAACGCCCAGAGCGACCTCAACCGGCAGATCAGCGACATCAAGTCGCTGCTCGACCGGGGTGCGCAGCTGCTCATCGTCGCGCCGCTGAACTCCGACGGCCTCCAGCCCGCCCTCGACGCGGCGAAGGCCAAGAAGGTCCCGGTCGTCACGATCGACCGCAAGGTGACGTCGCAGCCGTGCACCGACTACCTGACCTTCATCGGCTCGAACTTCGTCGAGCAGGGCAAGCGCGCCGCGCAGGAGACCGCCCGGGTCACCGGCGGCACCGGCAAGGTCGCGATCCTGCTCGGCTCGTCCGGCAACAACGTGACGACCGACCGCACCAAGGGCTTCAAGGACGAGCTCGCGAAGACGGCCGGCCTGAGCGTGGTCGCCGAGCAGACGGGTGAATTCGACCGGTCCAAGGGGCAGGCCGTGATGGAGCAGCTCATCCAGAGCCACCCGGACATCACCGCCGTCTACGCCGAAAACGACGAAATGGGCGTCGGCGCGGTCAACGCGCTCAAGACCGCCGGCAAGACGCCGGGCAAGGACGTCAAGGTCATCTCGATCGACGGCACCCGCAACGCCGTGCAGCTGATCGCCGACGGCAGCTACAACGCCGTGATCGAGTCCAACCCGCGCTTCGGCCCGCTGGCCTTCCAGACGCTGCAGAAGTTCGAGGGCGGCGAGGCCATCCCGGCCAGCATCGTGATCACCGACGACCAGTACGACGAGACCAACGCGGCCCAGAAGGTCGGGAACGCGTACTGATGACGGCAGCCACCGAAGAGGACGTCGCCATGACGACCACACCGGTGCTCGAGGTGGCCGGGGTGACCAAGCGGTTCCCCGGCACCCTCGCGCTCGACGACGTCAGCTTCGCGCTGCGACCGGGCGAGGTGCACGCGCTGGTCGGCGAAAACGGCGCGGGCAAGTCCACGTTGATCAAGGTGCTCACCGGCGTCTACCAGCCCGACGAGGGCGAAGTGCGCCACCTCGGCGAGCCGGTGGTGTTCAAGCGGCCGATCGACGCGCAGCGGGCCGGGATCTCCACGATCTACCAGGAGGTCAACCTCGTCCCGCTGATGAGCATCGCCGGCAACGTCTTCCTCGGCCGCGAGCCGCGCACGAAGGCCGGTCTCGTCGACTGGTCGAAGATGTACGCCGACGCCCGCGAGCTGCTCAAGGGCTACGGCATCGACGACGACGTCAAGCGCCCGCTGCACACCCTCGGTGTCGGCGCGCAGCAGATGGTCGCGCTCGCCCGCGCGGTCTCGACCGACGCGAAGGTCGTCATCATGGACGAACCGACGTCGTCGCTCGAGCCGCGCGAGGTCGAAACGCTCTTCGAGGTGCTGAACCGGCTGCACGCCGAAGGCATCGCGATCGTCTACGTGAGCCACCGGATGGACGAGCTGTACCGGGTCTGCGAGAGCGTCACCGTGCTGCGGGACGGCCGGGTCGTCCACAGTGGACCGTTGAAGGACCTGCCACGCATCGAGCTCGTGTCCAAGATGCTCGGCCGGGAGATCAAGCAGATCCGCGAAGAGGGCGTCACGGCGTTCGGCGAGGAACACGACGTCGAGCGCGAGCCGCTGCTCAAGGCCGAAGGCCTGTCCGGCATGCGGAGGCTGCACGACGTCTCGGTGAGCATCCGGCCCGGCGAGGTCGTCGGCCTCGCCGGCCTGCTCGGCTCCGGCCGCAGCGAGACCGCCCGGGCCATCGTCGGCGCGTTCCCGCTCGACGGCGGATCCGTGCTGCTGGCCGGGAAACCGCTCAAGAAGGGCAAGATCAAGGCCGCCATGCGGGCCGGGATCGCGCTGCTGGCCGAGGACCGCAAGACCGACGGGATCATCCCCAACCTGTCGGTCCGCGAGAACATCGTGCTCGCGGCCTTGCCGACGCTCTCGCCGTTCGGCCTGGTCAGCAAGACCAAACAGGACAAGATCGTCAAGATCTTCATGGAGCGCCTGCGGATCAAGGCCGCCAGTCCCGAGCAGAAGGTGTCGGAGCTGTCCGGCGGCAACCAGCAGAAGGTGCTGCTCGCCCGCTGGCTCGCCACCGGCCCGAAGATCCTGCTCCTCGACGAGCCGACGCGCGGCATCGACGTCGGCGCGAAGGCCGAGGTACAGGCGCTGATCGACGAACTCGCGCAGGAAGGGCTCGGCGTGCTGCTCATCTCGTCCGAACTCGAAGAGCTGATCGACGGTTCCGACCGCGTGGTCGTGCTGCGCGACGGCTCGGTCGTCGGCGAGCTGACCGGCGACCGGATCACCGAGGAGAACGTCCTGACCGCCATCGCAGCCGAGGGTGACAACGATGTCTAGCGCCACCCTGACGAGAAGCCCCGACCGCGCGAAAGTCACCGCGTGGCTGCAGAACTACGGCGTCTACCTGGCCGTCGTGGTGCTGCTGCTGTTCAACGTCGTGTTCACCGAGAACTTCCTGTCCGCGGCCAACTTCCGCACCCAGCTGGTGCAGGCGGCGCCGGTCTGCATCGTCGCGCTCGGCATGGCGCTGGTGATCGGCACCGAGGGCATCGACCTGTCGGTCGGCTCGGTGATGTCGATCGCCGCCGCGCTCATCCCGCTCTACCTGGGTGCGGGGCCGATGATGGCGATCGTCGTCGCCGTCATCGCCGGGGTCGTGTCCGGCCTGTTCAGCGGCTATCTGGTGGCTTACCTGGGCATCCAGCCCATCATCGCGACACTCGCGCTGCTCGTCGGCGGTCGCGGGCTCGCGCTGGTCATCGCGCACGGCCAGCTCGTCCAGCTGCACAACCAGGACTTCCTGGAGCTGGGCACCGGCGACTTCCTCGGCGTGCCGATCATGGTGATCGTCGCGGGCGTGCTCGCGGTGCTGGCCGGCTTGGTCGTGCAGCGCACGACGTTCGGGCGGCACCTGGTCGCGGTCGGCGGCAACCGTGCCGCGAGCACCTTGGCCGGCCTGCCGGTGAAGCGTGTGCTCATCAGCGTCTACGTCATCTCCGGGGCCCTGGCCGCGATAGCCGGTGTGCTGGCGACTTCGCGGCTGGCGGCCAGCGATCCGAGCGACGTCGGCCTGCTCATGGAGCTGTCCGCGATCACCGCGGTCGTCGTCGGCGGCACGCCGCTGACCGGCGGCCGGGTCCGCGTGCTCGGCACCGTGTTCGGCGCGCTGCTCATGCAGCTCGTCCAGGCCACCCTGATCAAGCACAACCTGCCGGACTCGACCGCGCAGATGGTCCAGGCGGCCATCATCGTCGTCGCGGTCTACGTCGCGCGCGAGCGGAGCAGCCGATGACAGCACAGTCCGCCACTCCGGTTCCGGCGCGCAACGCCGCGTTCGCCGGCGTGCTGCAGCGCCAAGGCGCGGCCGTCGTGCTCGTGCTCGGCATCTTCGCTTCGTGGTTCGCGTTCCCGCACTTCGGCACCGCGGACAACCTGCGCAGCCTCGTGCTGCAGGGCTCGTTCCTCGCGGTGATCGCGCTGGGCATGACGTTCGTGATCATCTCCGGCGGCATCGACCTGTCGGTCGGCTCCAACTACGCGCTCGGCGGCGTCCTCGCCGCGTACGGCGCGCAGTACGGCCTGGTCGTCGCGATCCTGTTGCCGCTGGCCGTGTGTTCGCTGATCGGCTTCATCAACGGCTTGCTCATCGCGCGCACCGGGATGGCGCCGTTCATCGTGACGCTGGCGTCGCTGCTGTTCGCCCGAGGACTTTTGCTGGCCCTGACGTCCGAAGGCGCGACGACGTACAAAGTGGACCCGGGCTCGGCGTTCCTCTGGCTCGGCCAGGGCACGATCTTCGGCATCGGCGTCCCGGTGTACATCACGCTCGTGCTGTTCGCGCTCGGCGGGCTTCTGTTGCGCCGCACGCGGTTCGGCCAGTCGGTGTTCGCCATCGGCGGCGCCGAGCAGTCCGCGCTGCTGATGGGCCTGCCGGTGGCCCGCACCAAGATCAGCCTCTACACGCTCAGCGGCGCGCTCGCCGGGTTCGCCGGCGTGCTCACCGCCGCGTACCTGCAGTCCGGCGTCACGGTGATCGGCGTCGGCACCGAGCTCGACGCGATCTCGGTCGTCGTCATCGGCGGCACGCTGCTCACCGGCGGCGCCGGGACCATCATCGGCACGCTCGTCGGCGTGCTGCTGCGCACGCTGATCCAGAACGTCATCAACCAGATCGGCACCCTCGACTCCAACTACCAGACGGTGGTGAGCGGGGCCTTCCTGCTCGTCGTCGTGGTGATCCAGCGCGCCCTCGCGCGCTCCCGGACCCGCTGAGCCCCGTTCCCCCCGACAGGAGGTCTCAACGATGTTCCACCCTGCCCGAAAAACCCGGAGATGGCTGACCGCGGCCGCGGCGTTCGCCGTCGCGGTGGCCGGCCTCGGCACCGTGCCGGCGGCGAGCGCCGCCGACGCGCCCCAGTGGCAACGGCTGACGCCACCGCTGTCCACGCCGTGGACGAAGGACGTCTCGCCCACCAACGCCCTGCCCGACTACCCCCGCCCCCAGCTGACCCGCGACAAGTGGCAGAACCTCAACGGTGTCTGGGAGTTCGCCAAGGCGACCCCGGGTGAGGCCGCGCCGATCGGGAAGACGCTCGGCGAGCGCATCCTCGTGCCGTACCCGGTCGAGTCCGCGCTGTCCGGGATCATGCGCCACGAGACGAACATGTGGTACCGGCGCACGTTCGAGGTCCCGAAGACCTGGCAGATCGGCAAGGGACAGCGGCTGCAGCTGCACTTCCAGGCCGTCGACTACGACGCGACGATCATCGTCAACGGCAAGACCGTCGCCCGCCACACCGGCGGCTACGACGCGTTCACCGTCGACGTCACCGACGCGCTGACCACGGCCAGGACCCAGGAGCTCGTCGTCGGCGTCGCCGACCCGAACGACCAGGGCGGGCAGCCGATCGGCAAGCAGCGCCAGCCCGGCGACGGCATCTTCTACACCCCGACCTCCGGCATCTGGCAGACCGTGTGGATGGAGCCGGTGACGGCCGCGCACATCGACCGGCTCGACGTCACCCCGGACGTCGCGACCGGCTCGGTCACGGTGAACGCCGTGGTCGGCGGCCCGGTGCGCCAGCGCGTCGAAGCCGTCGCCTACGACCACGGCCGCCCGGTCGGCCGAGTGTCCGGCGACGCGAACAAGCCGTTGAAGCTCAAGGTGGACCGGCCGCACCTGTGGTCGCCGGACGACCCGTTCCTCTACGACCTGCGCGTGCGGCTCGTCCCGTCGGGCGACGAAGTCGGTTCGTACTTCGGCATCCGGTCGATCAGCGTCGGCAAGACCGCCGACGGCAAGCAGCGGATGCTGCTCAACGGCAAGTTCGTCATGCAGGTCGGCCCGCTCGACCAGGGCTTCTGGCCGGACGGCATCTACACCGCGCCGACCGACGCGGCGCTGAAGTTCGACCTGGAGCAGGAGAAGGCGCTCGGCTTCAACATGGTGCGCAAGCACATCAAGGTCGAGCCGGACCGCTGGTACTACTACGCCGACAAGCTCGGGCTGATGGTCTGGCAGGACATGCCGGCGATGAAGGACGACGTCGAGCCGTCGGCCGCTTCGCGCGTCAACTACGAGTCCGAGATGAAGCGGATGATCGACCAGCACCGCAGCTTCCCGTCGATCGTCACCTGGGTGCCGTTCAACGAAGGCTGGGGCGACTACGAAGTCGGCCGGATCGCCGATCTCGTCAAGTCCTGGGACCCCTCGCGGCTGGTGAACGCCGAATCCGGCGTCAACTGCTGCCGGTCCGAACCGGACAGCGGCAAGGGTGACATCTACGACGACCACACCTACACCGGTCCCGGCACGCCGATGCAGACCGGGACGCGCGCGGCGGTCGACGGCGAGTACGGCGGGCTCGGCCTGAAGGTCGCCGGGCACGAGTTCGACGCCGCGGGCAGCTTCGCCTACGAGATGGAGCCCGACAGCGCGACGCTGACCCGGCGCTACGGCGAGCTGCAGCAGCGCCTGCTGCTGGTCGCCCAGCGGTGCGGCGTCTCGGCCGGCGTCTACACGCAGACCACCGACGTCGAGAAGGAGGTCAACGGCTTCTTCACCTACGACCGGCAGGTGAAGAAGATGGACTTCGCGGCGGTCCGCGCGGCGAACCTCGCGGTGATCAAGGGCGCGACCGGCGCTCCCGTGTCCGGGCCTTCGGTTCCGCAGGGCACGCCGGGTATCGACGGCATCGCGGCGTACCCGTTCGACGAGAACGCGGGCACGGTGGCCGAGGACGTCGTCGGCAGCCACGACGCCACGCTCGTCGGCGGCGCGTCCTGGACGGCGGGCAAGAGCGGTTCGGCGCTGGCGGTGAACGGGTCGGGCCAGTACGCCGACACGGGTGCCGCGCTGGTGAACACCGAAGGCAGCTACAGCGCGGCGGCGTGGGTGAAGTTCAACGCCGTGGGTGACGGCTTCCAGACGATCGTCAGCCAGGACGGCCCGAGCAACAGCGCGTTCTTCCTGCAGTACTCCGGCCAGGACCACCGGCTCGCGATGAGCTTCGTCGGCACGCGGGCCCTGGCGCCCACGGCCCCGGAGGCGAACCGCTGGTACCACGTGGTCGGCGTCCGCGACGCGGCTTCGGGCACGTTGAAGCTGTACGTCGACGGTCAGCTGGCGGCCACGAAGAGCGTCTGCCTCGGCGACGCGTCGACGGGCAACACGGTGATCGGCCGCGGCAAGTACGGCGGCGGCCCGGTCGACTACCTCAACGGCGCGGTCGACCAGGTCCACGTCTACGACCGGGCGCTGTCCGACGCGGACGTGAGCGCGTTGTACGCCAGCGGTAAGTAATCGTTTGTCCGGAATGGCCGCATCGGGAGATCCCCGGTGCGGCCATTCCGCGTTCTTGCGCCGAAAACGGCGTAACGACAACGAAAGGAGCGTCGATACGGGACTGAACCGAACTTCTTGGGGGAGGCCCGATGGGCTCGAAGGTCCGGGCGGCAGCCGTGTGCGCCGCCGTCTCCGCACTGGTCGCCACCGGCGCGACCGTGCTCACCGCGGCGCCGGCCGCCGCTTCGACGATCACCGAAAGCACCGCCGGCTCGTGGGCGTACGTCGACTCGGCCGCGCCGCGCACCAGCTTCACGAACCCCGCGGGCGACCTCCCCGTGGGCGCGCACACCTACGCGAACGGCGTCAGCCACGTCTCGAAGGCCTACGTGACGTTCGACCTCTCGGCCCTGCGCGGCAACCGGCTCGAGCGGGCGGGGGTGTCCATCGACGAGACCGCCGTCGCCGACTGCTCGACGCCTCGGGCGACCCAGCTGTGGCTGACCGAGCCGGCGAAGAAGCCGACGTGGAACAGCCAGCCGGCCGAGCTGGTCCAGGCGGGCGGGCCGATCATCGACACGTCCTGCCCGGCCCGCGGGGTGTTCTGGAACGCCACCGCGGCCCTGCAGAGCGCACTCGACGCCGGGCAGAAGACCGCGACCCTGGCCATCCGGCTGCCGGACGACCAGCAGAACGACCCGAAGTTCGGCCGGGCCTACAACCCGCACGCCACGCTGAGCATCACCTACAACCGGGCGCCGCTCAAGCCCGCGCAGCTCACGGTGAACACGTCCGCGTGCACAGCGAAACCGGTCGTCGCCGGTGCCGGTTCGACCCACCTCGGCGCCGCGGTCACCGACCCCGACGGCGACTTCGGCACGGCCGAGTGGGCGCTGTGGCCGGTCGACCACCCCGAGCAGCGCGTGACGATCCAGAACTCCTTCACCGGGGACGGCGTCTCGCTCGACGTGCAGGGCCGCCTGGCCGACGCCACGACGTACGCGTGGCAGGTCCGCGTGCTCGACCGCACCGACGCGGGTCCGTGGAGCGCCGTCTGCAAGCTGACCACCGACTTCGTCCGGCCGGACAAGGCGCCGGTGGTGACCTCCGCGGACTACTACGAAGTCGGGCTCGGCACGGGCGGGACGGGCATCCCCGGCTCGTTCACCTTCACCGCCAACGGCGTCGCGGACGTCGTCGGCTACTACTACGGCCTCTTCGACACCCCGGGTTCCTACGTCCCGGCCACGCGCAAGGGCGGCCCGGCCACGGTGACCGTGGTGCCCCAGCAGAGCGGCCCGCAGTACCTGTCGGTGTGGAGCGTCGACGCCGCGGGCGCTCGCTCCGACCGCACCGACTACCGCTTCTGGGTGGCGTCGAACGAGCCCGGCGTCGCCTGCACACCATGGGACGCGTACGTCGGCGAAGCACGCCAGTGCACGTTCACCCCGAACGGGCCGTCCCCGGCGACCGCGTACGTCTACCACCTCGGCCAGGACGACGACCGGACCGTGCCCGCCGGGCCGGACGGCACCGCGACGGTCACCGTCGTGCCGACCGATTACGAGCAGCCGTACCCGGAGCTCACGGTGCGGGCGAAGCTGGCGAACGGCTACGTGACGGGCCCGTCGACCACGTCGTTCTCGGTCGAGGCCGGCGAACCCGAAATCACCCCGCTCACCGCGAACCCCGTACAGGGGCGGCCCGCGCAGTTCCGGGTGCACGCCACGCTGCCGGGGGCGGCATCGGTGACCTACCGCTGGCAGGACCAGGAGTGGGCCACCGCGCCGGTCGACGAGAACGGCGACGCGACCGTGACCGTCACGCCGGCGACCGCGTCCTGGGGCACGTTCATCGCGCACAACACCACCGCGGCGGGGATCCGCTCCGGCGACGGCTGGGTGAACCTCGACGTGGCCTCGAACCAGCCCGCCGTCACGAGCGCCGAGTACCCCGCGAACGACGTGGGCAGCGCGGTGGGCACCCCGGGGACGTTCGTGTTCTCCTCGCCCGTGGCGGGCGCGGTGAGCTACGGCTACGAGTTCGACGGCGGGCCCTCCGGCACCGTCGCGGCGGGCCCGTCCGGCACGGCTTCCGTGGTGTTCACCCCGACCCGGCGGTATCCGAACTCGGTCCGGGTGACCACGACGTTCGCCGACGGCGTGGTGTCGGCGGCGACCGTGTACACGTTCACCGCCAGGTCCGCGGCGCCCACCGTGACCTGCGACACCGGCGCCGACTCGGTCCGGCCCGAGCAGCACGTCCAGTGCTCGGTGCAACCGCTGCAGGCGAACCCGGCGAGCTACGGCTACGCGATCGGGTCCGGCGCCGAGACGGTGGTGCCCGCGTCCGCGGACGGCACCGCGTCGTTCGGCTTCGACGTGCCGGCCGATCAGCCGAACGCCGCGTACCTGACGCTGCGGACGTGGAGTGTGAACGCGGCGGGCGTCCGGTCGGACGAGACCACCACCCTGTTCTACGTGTGGACCGTGCCGGGGTCCGCGCGCGCGGTTTGACCTGGAGCCCGCTCCAGCCGCTAACGTCGGTTCCATGAGCGAAGATCGTTTCGAACGCGGCAAGCGGGCCCTGGTCGACCTCAACGGTGCAGAAACCGCCCAGCGCGTGCTGGACAGCCTGGCAGACATCTCGCCGAAGCTCTCCGACAGTCTCGTGTCGTGGGGCTTCGGCGAGATCTACACGCGGCCGCAGCTCGTGCCGCGGGACCGGCAGCTCGTCACGCTCGGCATGCTCACCGCGCTCGGCGGGTGCGAGCCGCAGCTGGAGGTGCACGTGAACGCGTCACTCAACGTCGGGCTGAAGCCGGAGGAGATCGTCGAAGCGCTGCTGCAGTCGGCTGCCTACTGCGGCTTTCCCCGCGCTCTCAACGCGACCGCCGTCGCGAAGAAGGTCTTCGCCGAGCGCGGACTGCTGCCGGTGGCGGACGCGTGAGGGTCGTCCTCTTCGGCGCGACCGGCATGGTCGGCCGGGGCGCGCTGCGGGAGTGCCTGCTCGACGAGCGCGTCGAGGCGGTACTGGCGGTCGGCCGGTCCCCCCTCGGCGAGACGCACCCGAAGCTGACCGAACGCGTCGAGGAGGATCTGTTCGCCCTCGAGCCGATCACCGGCTACGACGTGTGCCTCTTCTGCCTCGGCGTGTCTTCGGTCGGCATGGCGCCGGCGGAGTACGAGCGGATCACCTACGAGCTGACCCTTTCGGTCGCGCGGAAGCTGCCCGAGGGCACCACGTTCGTGTACGTCTCGGGCCAGGGCACCGACAGCACCGAACGCGGCCGGGTGCGCTGGGCGCGGGTCAAGGGTGCCACCGAGAACGCGCTCGCGAAGCTACCGCTGCGGACGTTCGCCTTCCGCCCGGGCTACATCCAGCCGATGCACGGGATCACGTCCAAGACCACGTTGTACCGGACGCTCTACCGCGTCGCGATGCCGCTGTACCCGCTGCTGCGGCGGCTGTTCCCCCGCTTCGTGACGACCAACGAAGAAATCGGACTGGCGATGCTGGAAGTCGCCGAGAACGGTTACGAGAAGGCCGTCCTCGAGAACACCGACATCGTCACCGCCGCCGCGCGACGAGACCGGCCAGCAGGTTCGTGAGGTTCTCCGCCACCACGGCCTCGAACCCCGGCGCACCACCGGCCTCGGCCGTCGCCAGCGCCACCGCTTCCGTCGGGTTCGCGTAGGGCCACGCCCCCGACACCACGACCACGACGGCCCGGGCGAACACCCGGGCCGCTTCCGCGGACAGCTCCGGGACGCCGGCGCGCACCAGCGACGCCAGCCGTTCGAGGTTCGCGGCCGCGCGGAGCTTGAAACCGCGCGCGAACTCCACGGAGATGTTGCGCTCCAGCACCGGGGCCATCGCGCTGATCAGCTCGCACAGCAGCCGCCGCTCGGCCAGCGTCGCCGCGATCGTCCCGGCGATCCGCTCCTCCCGCGCGGAGGGAAGCTCCCCGAACGCCAGCTCGTCGAGCCACGCCGTCCACGCCGTGTCGAGGACCTCGAGGAAGACCGCCTCGCGGCTGTCGAAGTAGCGGAGCACATTGGACTTCGCGAGCCCGACGCGGCAGGCCAGCTCCCGCAGGCTGATGTCGGCGACCAGGCGCTCGGCCAGCAGCTCCCGCGCGGCGGCGAGGATCGCGGTGCGGCGCGCCTCGACCTGCTCCGGCCTCCGGGCCCGCTGGAATCCGGCGCTCATGGCGCCGACAGTATCCCCCTCAGCTGCGGCTGGCGGCCTCGCGCCGGGTCTTGACCCGCCGGTAGCTCCAGATCAGCAGTGCGAAGAGGATCACCGACGACAGGATCAGGCTCGACCCGGTGCTCCAGCCGGCGAACGGCAGCGACTTCACCGTGCCCCAGACGATCCCCGCCGCCAGCAGCGCCAGCCCGGCCAGCACCGAGCCGGCGATCCGCAGCGGCGACGACACGCTCTCCTCGGCCGCCTTCATCGCGCGGTCGCGCACCGGGTCGACGTACTTCTCGAGCGCCGGGAACTCCGACGCCAGCAGCAGGAGCCCGGCGAGCACGAGCAGCAGCCCGGGGCCGGGCAGGACGAGCAGCAGCACCCCGACCACCAGCAGGATGGCGCCGGCCACCGTGATCAGGATCCGCTTCGCCTGTTTGCCGAGACCCACCGGGCGTCTCCCCTCGTTTCGTCCGATTCTTCCTGGTCGCGGCCTCGCGTGCCACTCACGAGGGCCCGTGCCCTGGCCGCGGCCACGGTCAGGCCCGCCAGCGCGACCACGCCGAGCGCGACCACGAGCCCGGGCCAGACGTGGAGCACTTGGGCGTAGGTACCCCGCCGGCCGGCGAATACCCACCCGAGCAGCTGCGGCAGGCACGCCAGTGGGACGAGCGGCAGCAGCGGCGGCACGATCCGCCACCAGCGGGGCTTCCGCCGGGCTCGTCGGACACCCAGGATCGCCAGGCCCACCGCGATCAACGCCAGCGCGGCCAGGACCCGGTCGGCGACCACCCCGGCGGGCAGCGCGGGCTCCGGCGCACCGCCCTCCAGCAGGCTCGCGAGGTCCTGGGCCAGCAGCTCGGCCTCGTTGTCCAGCGCCATCCCGGTGTTCGCCACCACGGCGACGCCGTACCCACCGGGCAGCAGCACCTGCGCGGCGGTGTGGGTGAACCAGTCGCCGGTGTGCGACGTCCGGCCGTCGCGAACGCTCCAGCCCAGCGCGTAGTCGTGACCTGGTGCGGGCGTGTGCGCCAGCGCGGCCGACGCCGGCGAGACCACACCACCGCCGTCCCGCTGCGCTCGCAGCCACTTCGTCAGGTCTTCGGCGGTGCTCAGCACGCCGTGGCTGCCACCGGTGAACCAGTCCGGTTCGGGCACCGGGACCTCGAACCCGAAGGCCCGGACGTACCCGGCGGTCCTCTTGGGTGGGGCGTCCACAGTGGCGGTGGCGGTCATGCCGAGCGGCGCGAACAGCCGGGTCTTCAGGTACTCCGCGAACGGCTGCCCGGCCACGACCTCGACGATCCGGGCGGCCACTTCGTAGTTCGGGTTGTGGTAGTGGAACCGCGTCCCGGGCTCGCTCGCCAGCTGCGCGTCCTGCAACCGCGAGACGGCCTCGGCGAGCGTGCGCGGCTGCGGCAGCGCCAGGTCGGGGAAGGCGGAGTCGGCCATCCCGGACGTCTGGTCCAGCAGCATCCGGACGGTGATCCGCGCACCGCGGCCGTCGGCGAGCCGGAAGTCCGGCAGGTAGCGCGTCACGGGTTCGTCCAGCCCGAGGTGTTCGGTTTCGACGAGCTGGAGCACGGCGAAGGCGGTCATGGACTTGCTCAGCGACGCGATCGGCAGCGGCGTCGACGCGGTGATCGGCGCGCCGGCGTTGTCGTGGCCGTAGCCGGCGACGCGGACGACGTCGCCCCCATGAGTGACGGCGACCGCGGCGCCGGGCAGGCCGGTGTGGTCGAGGTAGGCGCGGACGTACTCGTCGATGTCGAGCCTCTGCGCGGCGCCGGCCGGGGCCGCGGTGGCGAGCAAGAGCGTCGCGAGCAGGAGGAAAAGCCTGGTCATGGCGGTGAACGTAGGTCTTCCGCCGGGCGGCCGGCCGCTGCCGGACGACGTCGACCACCCCCGACTTTCGGCAGGTCTTGACAGCCTGGCTATATTCAACACATCGGTTGATAAACAGATTGGTTGATAAAGATGGCGGTTGACGAGGAGGCGCTGGACCGGGCGTTCACCGCGCTCGGCGACCCGGTCCGCCGGGCCTTGATCGCCCGGCTGTCGCGCGGCGAAGCGACGGTCAACGAACTGGCCGAGCCGTTCGCGATCACGAAGCAGGCGGTGTCCCGGCACATCCAGGTGCTGGAGCAGGCCGGCCTGATCACGCGCAGCCGCGACGGCCAGCGCCGGCCGTGCCACCTGGTGCCGGCCGCCCTCGAAGCCCTGACCGGCTGGATCGACACGTACCGGCTGGCCACCGAACGCAGCTACCGGCGGCTCGACGCCGTCTTGGAATCCTTGGAGGAGAAGAAATGAGCACGACGATCACCGCCCAGCCCGGAACGCCGTTCATCGAGATCACGCGCGAGTTCGCGGCCCCGCCGTCGGCGGTCCTGCGCGCCCACACGGACCCCGAGCTGATCGTGCAGTGGCTGGGCCCGCACCGGATGGAGATGGAGATAGTCGAGTTCGACGCCCGGTCAGGCGGCACTTACGACTACATCCACCGCGACTCGCAAGGGGAGCACCGCTTCCGCGGCGTGTACCACACGGTGAGCGCCGACCGGATCATCCAGACGTTCGAGTACCTGGGCGCGCCCGGCGAGGTGACCCTGGATTCGATGGTGCTGACGGACCTGGGCGGCCGGACGCGCATGGTGACGCAGTCGGTGTACCCCTCGGTCGCGGCGCGCGACGCGGCGCTGGAGAGCGGGATGAGCCGCGGGATCACGGAGTCGTACGAGCGGCTCGACAAGGTACTGGCGGACTGAGGTGGCCCGCGTCGTCGCGAGTTTCTGCATGTCGCTGGACGGGTTCGTCGCACGGCCCGACGATTCGGTCGGGCCGCTGTTCGACTGGTACACCGCCGGCGACGTCGAGATCCCGATGGTGGGGTACCCGATGACGTTCCGGGTTTCGCCGTCGAGCGCTTCGTATCTGCGGTCCTTTATGGACTCTGTCCGCGGTAGCGCTTTCGTTTGCGGGCGGCGGGTTTTCGACTACACCCAGGGTTGGGGTGGTCGACCTCCTGGTGGGGGTTCCGCCTTCGTCGTCACTCATCGTCCGCCACCTTCCTGGTCTTCTTCGGTTCTGGCGCCTTTCACCTTCGTCTCGGATGTCGCTCACGCCGTCGAGTTGGCTGCTGCCGCTGGGGATGGGACCGTTGGGGTTTCCGGGCCCTCCATTGCTCGGCAGTGCTTGGAGCTTGGGGTTCTCACTGAGGTTCGGGTCGATTTGGTTCCGGTGTTTCTGGGTTCCGGGGTTTCGTACTTCTCTGGTCTCTCGCCTTCTCGTGCTTCGCTTGAGCAGGTTGAGGTTGTGGTTGGGTCTGGTGTGACACACTTGGTTTATCGGGTTCACTACCCGGACTCTTGAAGATGACGGCTTCGCCGGGGCGTCGGAAATCGGCGCTTCTCATGGTCTTTCGCCGCTGGGTGCGAGAGCGCCGATTCCCCACGCAGTGGTGCCCCTGCCGGAGTTTTGTTCGGCACCTGATCGTGTGATGATCATGCGTTCGGGTTCGGCTAACCTTGTTGTATGGCAACGGAAGCGGTGTGGCAGACGGATGCGACGGTGCTGGCCGATCGCATCTGCGCGCTGCTCACCGTGGTGCGTTCCGCCGAGGCTTCGATCGGTGCGTTGCTGGTGGAAATCGAGTCCCGCGGGGTGATGGAGCTGTTCGGCTACCGCTCGGTGGCGCGGTTGCTTGAGCATCTGGCCGACATCCCCAAGTCCGCCGCGGAGACGATGGTCAAACGCGCCCGCGCCCTCCACCCCGGCCATCACCTCGACAGCGCCCCCACGGTCGCCCCCGCGACCGCTGCTGCCGCCGCGGAGGGCCGGCTGAGCAACCCGATGATCGACCCCATCGTCGGAGCGTTGACGCAGATCCCGCCCGAGCATCGCGAGGACGCCGAACAACACCTCCTGGGGTTGGCCGCCGACGCGGGCCACAAGCAGGTCGCCGCCCTGGGTGCCTGCATCATCGCCCACCTCGACCCCGACGGCCCCGAACCCGACACCGCCGAACCCGCGATCCCCGACCGCGAACTGTCCCTCCGCCGCAAAAGAACCGGAGTCTGGGAACTTCACGGCCGCTTCGACGACGAGACCGGCACGCGAGCCAGCGCCCTGCTGGACGCGTTGGCCGAACGCCGCACCACCACTGGCGAGGGCGCCGACCTGCGATCGCCGCAGGAACGCTACGGCGACGCCTTCTCCGACGCCGTCGACCTGGCCCTCAACTCGCCAACCCTGCCGATGCAGGCCGGCGAGCGAGCCCACGTGATGGTCGCAGTGCACTTGAAGGACTTGAAGTCAGGTCTCGGCGAGGCAACCCTGGGCGACACCGGCACGATGACGGCGGCCGAGGCCCGGATCCACGCCTGCGACGCCATGATCATCCCCGCGGTCCTCGGCGAGAAAAGCGAACCCCTCAACCTGGGCCGCCTCCGCCGCCTGATCTCCGCGGGCCTGCGCCGAGCGCTCTACCTCCGAGATCGAGGCTGCGCATTCCCCGGCTGCCACCGCCCGCCGAGGCATTGCCAGGGCCACCACATCCACCACTGGTCCGAAGGCGGCCGGACAGACCTGACCAACCTGGTGTTGATGTGCGCCCACCACCACCGGCTACTACACCGCTCAGGCTGGGAAGTCCGCATCGCCGCCGACGGCCTCCCCGAGTTCCTCCCACCAGCATTCCTGGACAAGGAACGAAAACCCAGGCGCAACAACCTGCATGACCCGCTGCCCTTCGCAGCGTGACAACCGAACACGGGAAAGGCCCGCAGCCAGACGGCTACGGGCCTACACCCACGCCCAGATCGCAAATCCCCGGCCCACATCAGCCGCACCAGGCAACAAGACAACCCCGATCCGCACGCGCGGGCACCGCGGACTACAGCGACGCCCAGCTGGAGACGGTCTTCGAGCGCGAGCTGGGCGTTTCCGGCGGCACCGCCGGCGAGCACGCGCAGAAGCTCGCCCGCGCGTGCTCCACAGGCCACAGCGACTTCAGCCATTACTCCGTCTGAAGCAAACCAGCCCCCGGGCACTGCACACACCACCCGCAAGCAGCCAACCAGGAACCGACTCGAGCCCGATCCGCAGCTGCTTCAGTAGCGCAGCAACGCCAGACACCACTCCGCCAGCCGACCGGCCGCAGGCAACTCCGAGCCACCCACTCCCGAGCGCGTAGCAACCCAAACCCACCATCAGCCGCTCGGCCGCCGGCATCCCCTAGCCAAGGCAACCCCATCCGCCCGCACTCGCGTCGAACCCGACGCAGGCCGTCAACAGCTCGCACCACCGCCAGCCCGGAGCACCGACCGGCTGGCAGCAAATCCCACCTCGGCAAGCGCAGCGCCACCATCCGACCCGGCCCCGGCTCGCCAAACCCAGCCAGTTGCTCCGGCAGCGATCGGCAGGAGACCGACCGAACCCACCTCAGGCGGCCGGCCAAAGCGACCGGCCGGCCAACCCCCTACTCCCCCACCTCGGCCAACAGCTGCTCAAAGGGAACAAACCCCGTTCCCCCACCACCGGCAACCCGACCCTCGACAGCCGCAGCCAACTCCGCCCCGGCCTTCTCGATCCGCCGCTGCAAAGCGCCCTCTCCGCTCCCCCAGTCCGAAGAAGCGGCATAAACCCCCGTAGCCACCGGATCCGCCTTCAAGTACCCGAACAACGGCCGCAGCTGGTAGTCCAGCACCAGCGAGTGCCGCTCGGTCCCACCCGTGGCCCCGAGCAGAACCGGCTTCCCCACCAGCGAATCCGCATCCAGCACATCGAAGAACGACTTGAACAACCCGCTGTACCCAGCCGTGAACACCGGCGTCACCACGATCAGCCCATCAGCGGAGACCACGGTGGAAATCGCCGACTGCAAAGCCGGGCTGGGAAACCCCGTCAGCAGGTTCTTCGTCACATCGAGAGCGACATCCCGCAACTCCACAACCGAGACAGAGCCACCCCCGGCAGCCGCAACAGTCGCAGCAGCCAGCCGATCCGCCAGCAACCGGGAAGACGACGGTACCGACAACCCCGCCGTCACCACCGCGAGCTTCATTCCGACGCCTCCGACGAAACCAGCGAAGCGTGCGTAGGCGCCTCAGGCACATGGGCCGGCCGCATGGAGTCCAACTCCTTCCGCAGCACCGGCACCACCTCCGACCCCAGCAGATCCAACTGCTCCAGCACCGTCTTCAACGGCAACCCCGCGTGGTCCATCAGGAACAACTGACGCTGGTAGTCCCCGAAGTGCTCCCGGAACGTCAACGTCTTGTCGATGACCTCCTGCGGGCTCCCCACGGTAAGCGGCGTCTGGTCGGTGAACTCCTCCAGCGTCGGCCCGTGCCCGTACACCGGGGCGTTGTCGAAGTACGGCCGGAACTCCTTCCACGCGTCCTGGGACCGCGGCCGGATGAACGCCTGGCCGCCCAGCCCCACGATCGCCTGGTCCGCCGCTCCGTGGCCGTAGTGCTCGAAGCGCTGGCGATAGAACGCGATCAGCTGCTGGAAGTGCGAGGTCGGCCAGAAGATGTGGTTGGCGAAGAACCCGTCTCCGTAGAACGCCGCCTGCTCGGCGATCTCCGGGCTGCGGATCGACCCGTGCCACACGAACGGCGGGACTCCGTCCAGCGGCCGGGGCGTCGACGTGAACCCCTGCAGGGGCGTGCGGAACTTGCCGGACCAGTCGACGACGTCCTCGCGCCACAGCCGGCGCAGCAACGCGTACTTCTCGATGGCAAGGGGGATGCCCTGGCGGATGTCCTCGCCGAACCACGGGTACACCGGTCCGGTGTTACCGCGGCCCATCATGAGGTCGACGCGGCCGTCGGCCAGGTGCTGCAGCATCGCGAAGTCCTCGGCGATCTTCACCGGGTCGTTCGTGGTGATCAGCGTCGTCGACGTCGACAAGATGATCTTGGACGTCCGGGCCGCGATGTAGCCCAGCATCGTCGTCGGCGACGACGGGACGAACGGCGGGTTGTGGTGCTCGCCCGTCGCGAAGACGTCGAGGCCGACCTCCTCCGCCTTCAGCGCGATGCGGACCATCGCCTTGATCCGCTCGTGCTCCGTCGGCGTGGTGCCGTTCGTGGGATCGGTCGTGACGTCGCCCACCGAGAAGATTCCGAACTGCATGACCTGACTCCCTTCGCGAGCCCCATCTTACATGCGCGTTCAACTACTTCCAAGCAAGAGATATTCCGGCCGTCAGTGCCGCGGGGGGCACCAAGTAAGGTCAGCACCATGGACGCGGAGCTCGGTCGGCTGGGTCTGGCAGAACGTTCGGTACGACTACTCACGGGCCGCGACATCTGGGGTTCGATCACCCCGCTGCTCGCGCCCCGCCGGAACCTGGTGGCGGCCTTCGGCCACGTCGGGCCCGGCGCGGCCGCGCTGCTGCCCCTGGAACCCGGCGACACGGTGATCACGGACGCCAGCCTGGACATGGTGCTGTCCGGGGCGACGAGCCCGCACGCCCTGCTGCACTGGGTGAAGGCGGGCGTGATCGTGCACTCGCTGCGGGGGCTGAACGCGAAGCTGGTGATCGCCGAGGACGACCCGTCGTTCGTGGTCGTCGGCTCGGCCGACGTCACCGCCGCCGGCCCGCGGCAGCTGTTCGAGGCCGTCACGGTCTCCCACGAGAAGCACACCGTCGAGGAGGCCCAGGAGGCCTGGCTCGAGTGGTGCGACCTCGCCGGACCAGCGCTGACGGCGGCCGACCTGGAGCCGCTCCTGGAGCAGTACGGCGCCGGCAAGCCGGTCACCGCGCCGCGCCCCGCCACCCCCACGCGCCCCGCCGCGCCAGCCCGGCCGGTCGTCACGAGCCGTCCGGCCGCGCCGGTCCGCCCCGCGGCCCCGGCGCCGGCACCCTCGCCGGTCCGGCCCGCCGCCGCGACCCCGCCGCCGTCCCCGGTCCGGCCGGCCCCCGCCGAATCCCCCGTCCGACCGGCCGAGGCGGAGCCCGAGGCCGAGCCGCGGCCCGCCGAGCCGGCCACCGAGACCGCGAAACCGGTTGCGGCCGCCGAGCCCCGAGCCACCGCGCCCGACGCCACCGCGTCCGAAACCGCCGCGTCCGAGAGCCCTGAGCCCGAGGCCGCCGACGTCCCCCGGCCCGCGTGGCCGCGCCCGGCCGAGCTGTACCTCGTCAGCCTCGTCGAAGGCGGCGAGCCGTCCGCCGAGGCCGAGTACCGCCTGGAAGAGCTGCAGCGCGAGTACACCCACCCCGGCGAAAACGGCGAACAGCCGTTCCGCGTCGAGATGTTCTGGGCCGACGACGGCCAGGGCCAGGACCCGCCGCGCACGCTGCGCGCGGGCGTGCACGTGATCCGCGTCTACAGCCAGAAACAGGGCCGCGCCCTGGTCGGCTCCCGGATCGAGGCCCCCGGTCTCGTGCTGCAGGCTTACGCCGACGAGTTCGCCTACCCGCGCCGCACGTACTGCTACATCCTGACCCGGGAGCCGGCCGCGCGGCCGGCGTTCGGCGACCTCCGGAAGGCGCTCGCCGCGATCGGCGAAAAGCCGAACTTCCGGAACAGCTTCCAGGTCCCGCGGAAGATCGAAGCCCTGCTGGGCCTGTGGCCCGACCTGGGCTACGACCCCCGTTAGGGGGCGGCGCGCGCCACTCCCGGGGCGACAGGGCGCGGAAACTGTCGGGGCGGGCGGATATCCTGCAGTACGGTGCAGGCCAGTCCGCACCGCCACCAGCACTTTCGCGAGCCACGATCCGGGAGAACGACCCTGTGACTGCCGAGACCTTGTACGGGGCCGACGACCTGACGCATCTCGAGGGTCTCGAAGCCGTCCGCAAACGCCCCGGGATGTACATCGGTTCCACCGACAGCCGGGGCATCAACCACCTCTTCTCCGAGGTGGTGGACAACTCGACGGACGAGGGTGTCGCCGGCCACGCGACGAAGATCGTCGTGACCCTGCACGCCGACGGCAGCGTCCAGGTGGACGACGACGGCCGCGGCATCCCGACCGGCACCCACGCCAAGTCCGGTTTGTCCGGCGTCGAACTGGTGCTGACGCGGCTGCACGCCGGCGGCAAGTTCGGCGGCTCCGGCTACAAGACCTCCGGTGGCCTGCACGGCGTCGGCGCTTCGGCGGTCAACGCGCTGTCGCACCGCTTCGACGTCACGGTGAAGCAGGACGGCAAGGTCCACCAGATGTCGTTCAAGCACGGCATCCCCGGCACCTTCGACGCGCCCGGCCCCAAGGCGAAGTTCACCCGCCGGTCCGGGCTGAACCTCGTCGGCAAGATGAAGCGCGGCGAGCGCAGCGGCACGTCGATCCGCTACTGGTACGACGCGCGCTACTTCGAGTCCGGCGCGGCGCTGGACGTCGAGGGCGTGCGGGCGAAGCTGCGCAACACCGCGTTCCTCGTCCCGGGTGTCACGTACGTGCTGCGCACGGCGATCGAAGACACCATCAACGAAGAGACGTTCCACTTCCCGAACGGCCTGGTCGACATGGTCGACTTCCTGACGCCGTCGGGCGAGAAGCCGGTCTGCGGCACGCTGCTGATCACCGGTGAGGGCACGTACAAGGAGAACGCGGCCGACGCCGCCGGCGTCATGCAGTCCAATGTGGAGCGCCACGCCGAGGTCGAGGTGGCGCTGCGCTGGGGCACCGGTTACGAGCGCACGGTCGAGTGCTTCACCAACACGATCCGCAACGTCCACGGCGGCACGCACCGCCGCGGCTTCGACCGCGCGGTCACGAAGGCGTTGCAGGAGGCCATCTCCAAGACCCGCGGGCTGCTCAAGCCCAAGGAGGACATGCCGACGATCGAGGACGTCCTCGAGGGCATGACCGCCGTCGTGCACGTCCGGCTGCCGGAGCCGCAGTTCACGTCGCAGACGAAGGACGAGCTGTCCACCGCCGGTATCACCCGGGTGCTGCAGGGCATCGTCGACAAGCACGTCAAGGCCTGGACCGAGGACCGCAAGACGAAGTCCGAAGCCAAGGTCGTGCTGCAGAAGGTGGTCGACGCCGCGCGCGTCCGGCTCACGCAGAAGCAGCAGAAGGACGCGGCGCGGCGCAAGACCGCGCTCGAAGGCGCGGCGATGCCGCCGAAGCTGGTCGACTGCCGCACCACCGGCGTCTCCCGCAGCGAGCTGTTCCTCGTCGAGGGCGACAGCGCGCTGGGGTCGGCCCGGATGGCGCGCGTGTCGGAGTACCAGGCGCTGCTGCCGCTGCGGGGCAAGATCCTGAACGTGCAGAAGGCGTCCTTGGGCGACACGCTGAAGAACGCCGAGATCGCGTCGATCGTGCAGGTCCTCGGCGCGGGCACCGGCCGCACGTTCGACCTCACGACGATGCGCTACGGCCGCGTCATCCTGATGGCGGACGCGGACGTCGACGGCTCGCACATCCGGACCCTGCTGATCACGCTGTTCGCGAAGTACATGCGCCCGGTGATCGAAGACGGCCGGCTGTACGCGGCGATGCCGCCGTTGCACAAGCTCGTCACGAAGGGCCGCAACCCGGAGACGCACTTCACGTACACGCAGCAGGAGATGGAAACCAAGTACGCCGAGCTGGAGCGGGCGGGCAAGAGCATCGTCACGCCGGTGCCGCGGTTCAAGGGCCTCGGCGAGATGGACGCCGACGAGCTGTGGGAAACCACGATGAACCCGGCCACCCGCTCGGTCCGCCGGATCACCATGGACGACGCCGAAGCGGCCGAGGGGGCGCTGGAGCTGCTGATGGGCGAGAAGGTCGAGCCCCGGCGGAACTGGCTGGTCGCCTCTTCGGACCGGATCGACCGCGACGCCATCGACGCTTAAATTTCGTAGCTACCAAGGAGTTCTGCCGTGGCACGCCGCAAGGGCACCACCACCAAGGTCGATCCCAGCGCGTTCGACTCCGCCGGGGCGCACGTCTTCGACAACTCGCTGAAGACCGAGATCGAAGACTCGTACCTGGAGTACGCGTATTCGGTCATCCACTCGCGCGCCCTGCCGGACGCGCGGGACGGGCTGAAGCCGGTGCACCGCCGGATCCTGTACTCGATGAACGAGAACGGCTACCGCCCGACGCACGCGTACGTGAAGTCGTCGCGCGTGGTCGGCGACGTGATGGGCAAGTACCACCCGCACGGTGACGTCGCGATCTACGACGCGATGGTGCGGCTGGCGCAGGACTTCTCGCTGAACGTCCCGCTGATCGATGGCCACGGCAACTTCGGTTCGCCGGACGACGGCCCCGCCGCCTCGCGGTACACCGAAGCCCGCATGTCGCCCGAGGCGATGCAGCTGGTCGGCGAGCTCGGCGAGGACACCGTCGACTTCCGGCCGAACTACGACGGCTCGCTCGAGGAGCCGTCCGTGCTGCCCGCGGCGTTCCCGAACCTGCTGGTCAACGGCACGTCCGGGATCGCGGTCGGGATGGCGACCAACATGATCCCGCACAACCTCGGCGAGGTCGTGGCGGCGGCGCGGTGGCTGATCACGCACCCGTCCGCGACGCTCGACAAGCTGATGGAGTTCGTGCCCGGCCCCGACCTGCCCACCGGCGGCAGCCTGCTGGGCCTCGACGAGGTCCGCCGGGCGTACGAGACGGGCCGCGGCGTGGTCCGGATGCGCGCGAACTGCGAGACCGGTCCGCTCGAAGGCAGCCGCGGCCGGCAGGCGATCACCGTCACCGAGCTGCCCTACGGCGTCGGGCCGGAGAAGGTGATCGAGAAGATCACCGACGAGGTCAACAAGTCCAAGCGGCTCACCGGCATCGCCGACGTCAAGGACCTCACCGACCGCGAGAACGGCACGCGGCTGGTCATCGAGTGCAAGGTCGGCGTCAACCCGCAGGCCCTGCTGGCCGACCTCTACCGGCTGACGCCGCTGGAGCAGTCGTTCGGCATCAACAACCTGGTGCTCGTCGACGGCCAGCCGCAGACGCTGGGCCTGAAGGAGCTGCTGGAAGTCTTCCTCCGGCACCGCTACGACGTCGTCACGCGGCGGACCAAGTACCGCCGCCGCAAGCGCGAAGAGCGGCTGCACCTGGTCGACGGCCTGCTGATCGCGCTGCTGAACATCGACAAGGTCATCAAGCTCATCCGCGAGAGCGAGAACGCGCAGGCCGCGAAGGACGGCTTGATGACGCGCTTCAAGCTGTCGGAGATCCAGGCGACGTACATCCTCGACACCCCGCTGCGCCGGCTCACGAAGTACGACCGGCTGGAGCTGGAGTCGGAGCAGGAGCGGCTGCGCGAGGAGATCGCGGAGCTGACGAAGATCCTCGACGACGACTCGGTGCTGAAGAAGCTGGTGTCGGCCGAGCTGGCGAAGATCGCGAAGGACTTCTCGACCGAGCGCCGCACGTCCCTGATCGACGGCGACCTGAAGGAGGTCCTGGCCGCGTCGAAGCCGTCGGGTCCCCTGGAGGTCGAAGACGACCCGTGCCAGGTGATCCTGTCGGCGACCGGCCTGGTGGCCCGCACGGCGGCGGAGTCCGAGGAGTCGACGGAGACGCGCCGCCGCAACGGCCGGGTGAAGCACGACGCCGTGGCGGCGGTGGTCCACACCACGGCGCGCGGCCAGGTCCTGCTGGTGACGAGCCGCGGCCGCGCGTTCAAGACGGACGTGCTCCCGTTGCCGGTGCTCCCGGAACAGGCGGGCACGGTCTCCCTGCGCGGCGGCATGGCGGCGCGCGAGCTGGTGCCGTTGGAGAAGGGCGAGACGGTCGTCGGCATCGCGCCGCTGGGCGAGCAGGCGGCGGGCTCCCCGGGCCTGGCGCTCGGCACGAAGGCCGGCGTCGTGAAGATCTGCTCGCCGGAGTGGCCGGTCCGCTCGGACGAGTTCGAAGTGATCTCCCTGAAGGACGGCGACGAGGTCGTCGGAGCAACGTGGCTGACGGACGGCTCGGAGACACTGGCGTTCGTGTCCTCGGAGGCGTCGCTGCTGAAGTACGCGGCATCGCTGGTCCGCCCCCAGGGCCTGAAGGGCGGCGGCATGGCGGGCATCAACGTCGGCGCGGGTTCGGTGGTCTTCTTCGGAGCGATCCGCACGGACGACGACGAGCACGGCGAGCCCCTGGTGATCACGTCCACGGGCCAGAGCGTGAAGGTGACACCGTTCAGCGAGTACCCGGCGAAAGGCCGGGCCACGGGCGGGGTTCGCGCCCAGCGGTTCCTCAAGGGCGAGACGGCGCTCCGAGTGGCCTGGATCGGCCCGCGCCCGGCAGGCGCGGCGAAGAACGGCGACCCGGTGGAGCTCCCGGAGATCGACGTCCGCAGGGACGGCTCAGGCCACGCCCACCCCGGCCCGGACGTGGTGGGCCACCTCATCGAGCGCGACTGACGTCGTGAGTGAGAAACAGTGTCAGAACACTGTTTCTCACTCACGACCCCTCAGCCCAGCGGGGCGACCGGACCCGGGTAGCGGGCCGGGTCGAGGCAGCTGCCGAGCCCGTCGACGACCGAGCAGAAGCCCGGCGGCCGCACCGGCGTGTAGCCGGCCGGGACGCCGTGGCCGGCGATCAGCTGCCGGTACGCCGCGACGGCGTCGGTCGGCCGCCGCGTCAGCGTTGCGTCCGAACTGGCGTCCACTGTGTACAGTCCGAACCGCGGCTGGTAGCTGCCCCACTCGTAGTTGTCGGTGAGGCTCCAGTAGTTGTAGCCGATGACGTTCATGCCGTCGGCCTTCGCGCGCTGCACCCAGTAGATGTGGTCGCGCAAGTGGTCCGAACGCGTGTAGCCGTCGGGGCGCGCGTTGCCGTTGTCGGTCGGCATCCCGTTCTCGACGACGTACAGCGGCAGGTTCGGGAACTTTCGCGCGTAGTAGCGCAGGGCGTAGTAGATCCCGTCCGGCTGCGGGGTCACCTTCCAGAACTCGCCGCTCGCCGCGTGGACGGCGCTGAGGTTGTCGAGGCTCGCGCCGTAGTAGTAGTCGACGCCGGCGAAGTCGAGCTTGTCCCGCACGCGGTCGAGGAACGACGCGTCGAGGATGCCCTGCGCCGCCGGGATGTAGGCGGTGTTGCTGGACACGAGCGCCCCCGGATCCAACGAGTGGATCAGGTCGTACGCCGCGCGGTGCACCGTCACCAGCCGGGTCTGCGCCCACGGCAGCTTCCAGCCGGCGAGCCCGCCGTTGGTGGTCTCGTTCTGCAGGTAGACGGTCGGCTCGTTGATCGTGATCCAGAGCGCGCCGAGCCCCTTGTACCGCTCGACGACGCGGCGGGCGTTGGCCAGCCAGGCGTCGACCGTGCGGTCGGAGTCCCAGCCGCCCTGGTCGGCGACCCAGCCCGGGTAGACCCAGTGGTCGAGGGTGATCATCGGCCGCATGCCCGCGGCGACGACGCGCCGGACGACGTCGTCGTAGTACGCGAGCTCCGCCTGGTCCACCTGGCCGGGCCGGGGTTCGATCCGCGCCCATTCGACGCTGAAGCGGAAGACGTTCACGCCGAGCTGCTTGGCGCGGTCGATGTCTTCGGCGTAGCGGTGCCGGAAGTCGACGGCGTCGCGGTAGGGCTCCTTGATCGACGACGTCTTCGCCTGCTCGTAGCGGCGCCAGTTGCTGTCGGGCGCCGAGCCCTCCGACTGGTAGCCCGAGGTGGCGACGCCCCAGAAGAACGCCGGCGAGGCGACCGCGGGACTCACCCCCGCGAACAGGCCCGCCAACAGGGCCAGGACGACGACGATCGCTCGGTTCCGGCGCACCACGGCACCCTCCTCAGCCAACGTGAAGATCATTCATGTTAGCTGAGGAGGCGCCGACCCGCTAGGCGACCTTGAACGACTGAGCGGCGCTGCCGTTGCAGGTTGCCTGGACCAGCTGGACGCTGTCCGCGGTGGAAGCGCCCGGCACGGTCAGGCACTTGCCGCTGTGGCGGGCGACGAAGTGGTAGTAGCCGCTGCCTTCCGACACCGGCTGCCACTGCTGGTTGGTCCCGCCGCCGTACGCCCACAGCTGCAGGCCGGCGTTGTCGGCCGTGGAAACGCCGGTCACGTCGATGACCTGGGCGGGGTTCGTGCGGTTGTTGATCCGGTCGTAGCCGCCGCTGGTCGCGGCGAACTGGTACTGCTGCGCGGTGGTGCCGTTGCAGGTGTACTGCTGGATGACGGTGCCGTTGGCGCTGGCCGCGGCGCGGGCGTCGACGCACTTGCCGCTCGCCTTGTTCGACACGGCGTACCACGCCGACGGGTCGATCGTGCCCGGGTCGGTCGGCGTGCTTGAACCGCCGCCGAGCCACTTCAGCCCGTCGAGCACGAACCGGTTCTGGTCGGCGCTCTCGAACGTCGACGACAGCGCGGTGTTCGTGTCGTAGTTCATCGCGTTGTGGCCGAAGTTGGCGTAGAGCATCTTGTAGTTCTTGTTCGTCCACGCGATCGGGTAGTACCCGCTGTACCAGGTCTGGTTCGGGTCGGTGCCGATCGGGAAGGTGGACTGGTCCATCGACGCCAGGATGGTGATGTTGCCGTTCTGGCGCAGGTCGTTCTGCCAGGCGTACCACTCCGACGTCGACGACTTGATCGTCGCCGGCAGGTTCACCGTCGAGGGGTGCGTGCGGTTCTCGATCTTCAGCGTCTCCGGCGTCGGGCCCCACGTGTTCGACGTGAACCGGCCGGTGCCGAGGAAGTCGTTGTGGAACCAGTTGGCGTACGACGGCGTCGAGCTGTCGTTGTACGCCGTGACGTGGAAGCCGAAGAACCCGCCGCCGTTCTGCATGTAGGCCTGGAAGCCCTGGAACTGCGCGGCCGACTGCGGCTGGTCGTCGAGGAACATGACGACATCCGCCGTGGACTTGGTCAGCGAAGTGAGCCGGTTCCAGTCGGTCGTCGAGGAGTAGGTGTAGCCGTTGGCCGCCGCCTGCTGGGCGAACCAGACGTTGGCCTCCTTCTCGAAGCTGATGTGCGCGGCGTCGTAGGTACCGCTGTAGAACGCGAGCACCTTGAACGGCGTCGCGGCCTGCACGGCGGGGCTGGCGAAACTCAGCCCCAGGCAGGCGGCGAAGAAGGCCAGGACTCTGACCAGGGGACGGCGGGGCATGCGATGTTCCTTCCGGTGGGGGACGGGGATCACCAGTGGCGCGAGTAGTGCAGGCCGTAGCCGAAGGGGAACAGCGCGGGCTTGCCGTCGCCGACGTTGATGGGCTGCTGGTCGGCGCTGCGCATCCACGTCACCGGCAGCTTTCCGGTCGGGTTGTAGTCGCCGAAGAGGACGTCGGCGACGCCTTGGCCCTCACTGCCCGGCAGCCACGATTCGACCAGCCCGGCCCAGTCCGGCAGCTGCGCCGCGATGTCCAGCGGCCGCCCGGACACGAGCACGACCACTGTCGGCACGCCGGAGTCCTTCAGCTTCTGCAGCGTGGCGAGGTCGGTAGCGTCCAGACCCATCCCTTGTGGACGGTCGCCCTTGCCTTCCGCGTACGGCGTCTCCCCCACGACGGCGACGGCGACGTCGTAGCTCTTGTCGATCCCGGTGCCGTCCTTGGCGTAGGTGACCTTCGAAGAGCTGCTTCGGATGCCCTGCAGGATCGTGGTGCCGGGGATGACCGGGCCGCTGGTGCCCTGCCAGCCGACCGTCCAGCCGCCGGACTGGTTGCCGATGTCGTCCGCGCTCTTGCCGGCCACGAAGATCTTGTCCCGCTTGGACAGTGGCAGCACATGGTTCTCGTTCTTCAGCAGCACCTGGGATTCGCGGACCGCCTGGCGCGCGAGGTCGCGGTGCTGCTTGCTGCCGATGGTGTTCAGGAACCGGCGGTCGGTCAGCGGGTGCTCGAACAGGCCCAGCTCGAACTTCTTGGTGAGGATCCGCTTGTTCGCGTCGTCGATCCGGGACATCGGCACCCGGCCTTCTTGGACGAGCGTGCGCAGCGTGTCGATGAACTTCTGCCACTCGTAGGGCACCATCACCATGTCGATGCCCGCGTTGATCGAGGCCTCGACCTCTTCGGGGGTGAACCCGGTCTTGCCGTCGATCTTGTCGACGCCGTTGTAGTCCGAGACGACGATGCCCTGGAAGCCGAGCTCCTTCTTGAGGACGTCGTTGATCAGGTAGGAGTTCGCGTGCAGCTTCACACTGTTCCAGCTGCTGTAGCTGATCATCACCGAGCCGACCTCGCGCTGGACGGCGGCCTTGAACGGCGGCAGGTGGATCTGGCGCAGCTCCTGCTCGCTGATCTCGGTGTTGCCTTCGTTGACGCCGCCGGTCGTGCCGCCGTCGCCGACGTAGTGCTTGGCCGTGGCCAGCACCGAGCCCGGCTGGTCCAGCCGGCGGCCCTGCAGGCCGGTGATGATCGACGTCATCTCGGTGGCCAGCTGCGGGACCTCGCCGAAGGACTCGTAGGTGCGGCCCCAGCGGTCGTTGCGGGCGACGCACAGGCAGGGCGCGAAGTCCCAGTCGATGCCGGTGCCGGAGACCTCTTCCGCGGTGGCGCGGCCGATGCGTTGCACGAGGTTCGGATCCCGCGTCGCGCCGAGGCCGATGTTGTGCGGGAAGACGGTGGCGCCGTAGAGGCCGTTGTGCCCGTGGACCGCGTCGACACCGTAGATGAGCGGGATGCCGAGCGGCGTGGCGAGGGCGGCCTTCTGGAAGCCGTCGTACATGTCGGCCCAGGTGACGGGCGTGTTCGGGGTGGGCTGCGAGCTACCGCCGGACAGCAGCGAGCCGAGCCGCCCGGTGGTGACGTCCTGGGGCGACTTCACGCCGAGGCGTTCGGCCTGCATCATCTGGCCGAGCTTGTCGTCGAGGGTCATCCGCGACATCAGGTCGGCCACGCGGACCTTCACCGGTCGCCAGGAATCCTGGTACACCGGGCCGTTCCCGGCGAGGGCGGGGGGTTCGGAAGCGAGCAGCAACCCCACCGCCAGCGCGCCGATGCCCAGTCTGCGTCCGAGACCCATCCGGGTCCTCCTCGTCGAGAGACCGAAATTCACGCCTTGAATTAAGACACAGGTTTTCGACGTTGGTCCAGACCTCTGCGCGAACTCGGTTTCCGCTCAGCGGGATCGTGGGTCCCGGCCGGGAACTGACACGGCGCGAACTCCACAGCGCAGCTGGCGTGACGGCACTCCGGTAGGCTGGCGGGTGATGCCGGAAACCCGCCACCTCACTCCCCCTGCCGGGAAAACGCCGGAAGGCAAAGGCTGGCTGCCGCACGGCTTCCACCTCGGCACCCACCGCCACACCGACGGCCAGCTGGTGTACGCGGCCGCCGGCGGCTTCGCCACGACCACCGCGCTCGGCACCTGGGTCGCGCCCGCCAACCGCGTCACCTGGACGCCGCCCGGGTTCGACCACTCCCACCGCTGCTACGGCCGCACCGACTTCCGGCTCGTCGTCATCCCGGCCGAGTCGTGCGGCGAGCTCGTGGCGCACCCCGGCGTGTTCTCGGTGAGTCCGCTCCTACGCGAAGCCCTTCTGGCGCTGACCGACCCGCGGGAGAGCCGGCCGGGCGCCCATCGCCGGCTGCGCGCGGTCGTGATCGACGAGCTCGCCGGGGCGCCCGAGCAGTCCCTGCACCTGCCCGAACCGCGCGACGACCGGCTGCGTGCCGTCACCGATCTCCTGCACGCCGACCCCGCGCGGCCCGAGACGCTGAGCGAGCTGGGCCGGACGGCCGGGGCGAGCGAACGCACCCTCAGCCGCCTGTTCCAGGCCGAGCTGGGCATGGGTTTCCTGCGCTGGCGCACCATCCTGCGCATCCACCACGCCCTGGTCCACCTGACCGAAGGCCGGTCGGTCCTCGACACGGCGATGGCGTGCGGGTGGTCCAACCCTTCGAGCTTCATCGAGGCGTTCACCGACGTCGTCGGCCAGACGCCGGGCCGGTACCAGGCCGAGCTGAACCGGCCGGGCTGACTTGGCGGGTTTCCGGTATCCGGTGTCGCCGCACCGGTTGGTGGCGGCCGCGCCCGGGTCCACAGTGGAGCCATGACCGAACACACCACCGTCGTCGTCATCGGGGCCGGGGTTGCCGGGCTCACCCTCGGGAACATCCTGCTGCGCAACGGAATCGACTGCGTCGTCTTGGAGAAGCACAGCCGCGCGTACGTCGAACAGCGGCAACGGGCCGGGACCATCGACAGCCGCGGCGTGCGCATGTTCCGCGAGTGGGGGCTCGAAGAGGTGCTGGCGACCGACGCCCCGACCGAGGTCGAGGGCGGCTTCTTCGTCGACGGCGAGGAACTGCCCATCGAGTTCGGCGACGACGACAGCGAAAGCGTCTTCCTGCCCCAGCAGGTCCTGGTCCGGAACCTCACGGACTTCTTCCTGCGCGCCGGCGGCGACCTCCGCTTCGAAGCCGACGACGTCACCCTGGAGAACCTCGACCGCCCCGTCGTGCGGTACGCGGACCAGGTCGTCACCGCCGACTTCATCGCCGGGTGCGACGGCGACCGCGGGGTCAGCCGGACGGCCGTCCCCGCCGGCGTCCTCACCCGGTATTCCCGCGAATACGGCTACGCCTGGCTGAGCGTCCTGGCCGAGGTGCCCGCGAACCCGTCGGGCATGGCGATCCATGCCCGTGGCCTGGCGGGGATGATCCCGCGCGGCCCGCACGCCAGCCGCGTCTACCTCCAGTGCGACCTCGACGACGGCCTCGAGCAGTGGCCGGACGAACGCGTCTGGAGCGAGCTGGGCGCCCGGTTCGGCCGGCCGGTCACGCCCGGGCGGATCGCCGACAAACGGCTGGTGCCGCTGCGGAACGTCGTCCACAGCCCGATGCACCACGGAAAGCTGTACCTGCTCGGGGACGCGGCGCACATCGTCCCGCCGATGAGCGCCAAGGGAATCCACCTCGCCCTCTTCGACACCGAGGTCTTCGCCCGCGGTGTCATCCGGCACGTCAAGGAGGACGACCCGAGCCTGCTCGACAGCTACTCGGAAACGTGCCTGCGCCACGTCTGGAACTACCAGGCCTTCGCGTCGTGGATCACCGACCTCATGCACGACGCCGGGGACGCTTCCCACGCCGGGGAGTTCCGCAAGCGGATCGCCCGCGCGGAGCTGGAGCGCCAGTTCACCTCGCCCGCCGCGAGCCGCCTGTTCGGCGAGTTCATGGCCGGGGAGAGCTAACGGTCCGAGCGCAGCGAAGCCGGGTCGAAGGACTCCCAGTACGCGTCTTCGTCCTCGGCGCTCGTCACCGGTCCGGGCGATTCCGCAGGCGCCGACCCGAGCCGCTCGGCCCGCAGCCGCTGGAACTCCTCGACCGTCATGCCCGGGTCGTCGTCCTCGGCGCGGGCCGGGGCCGGCATCCCGGTCATCTGCTCGATCAGGTACGTCATGTCTTCGCCCAGCAGCAACGCCACTTTGTTGTAGCCGTCCTGGGTCGCCTCGCGCATCGCCGCCTGGGCGATCTCCACGACCAGCGGCCCGAGCTGCTCGCCCAGGTTCACCGCCGACGGCGCCAGCCACAGCCGCAGCAGCTTGCCGCGGCCGTCGACCGTCGCCTCCACCTGGCCGTCCCGGTCGTGGGCGGTGCCGGTGGCGGACGCGAGCAGCTCGTCCACTTTGGACATCGCTTCTTCGCGGGCCCGGGCCTGGGAAATCAGGTCACGCGTCGAGATCACCGGTGCTCACCTTCCGTACGAGTAGGTGTCGGCGTCCGGGTCGTCGTCCGGGATCGGTTCGTAGCCGAGGACGTCCAGCTGCGACGCGTCCACCACCGGCGCCAGCGCGTGGTACATCTTGTCGCCCGCGCGGCGGGTCGCGCGCTGGGCCAGCTCGAGGATCTGGTCGGCGAGGACCGCCGACCCGTGCCGCAGCGCGGACCGGTGGATCGTCACGCCGGTCAGCAACCCGCCGGGCGCCACCTGGACCTCGATGGTGCTGTCCGAAGAGGACGCCTTGCCCACCACCGGACCCGAGCGCTCGAGCCGGGCCGAAACGTCGGCCTCCACGCGGTCCGCCTGCTCGGCGATCCGGGCGGCCGCCAGGTCCACGTCGAATTCAGCCACGACTCACCCCGTCGGCCGGTAGAAACCGATGAACGACTGTCCCGCGTTGGTGGTGCGGATCTTGCTGATCTGCACCGGGTCGCCGGCTTCGACCATCTGGCCGTCGCCGATCACCATCGCCACGTGCCCGGACCAGACGACGAGGTCCCCGGGCAGCAGCTGGTCGATCGAGGGCACCTCGGCCCCGACCGTCTGCTGCGCCGCCGTCCGCGGCAGCTGCAGGCCCGCGTCCTGGTAGGACGTCATGACCAGGCCGCTGCAGTCGAGACCGACACCGCGCGCGGTGCCACCCCAGACGTACGGCACACCGAGCTGCGAAAGCGCCGCGCGCACGGCCTTGGCCGCGGTCTCGTTCGGCGCCATGACCTGCTTGCCGCCGGGCAGGTTGATCGCCACGCCGGAGCCGGGCTGCGGCGGGATCGCGACCGGCAGCCGCGGCTTGTGGACGGCGCCGCCGCCCCCGCCCCCGCCGCCGCCTCCGCCGCCACCGCCGCCGGAATCGCCGCCCCCGGAGTAGCCGCTGTTGCTGTTGAAGGACGAGCCCACCTTCGTCGAGGACGCGCTGGACGTCGACGTCGACTGCTCGCCGCCGCCCAGCCGGGTGCCGATGTCGGTGAGCTGGTTGATGGTCTGCTCGCTGAAGGTCGCGGCCTGCCCGGTGAGCTGGCTGATCTTCGTCTGCAGCTTCATCAGGATGTCGCGCGACGCGGCGGCGCGGCTCTCCGGCGGCTGGATCGACTTCACCGCCGCCAGCGCCTTCATCGACGCCGAGATCTCCTTGATGATCTGGTCGCGGACCTGGTCGTTCTTGATCTCGCCGACGTGCAGGGTCTCGGCCGCGTCGGCGACGGCCTTCTCGATCTCGGCGCTCTCGTCGAGGAGGTCCTGGACCTCCTGCTCGAGGCTCTTCGACGTCGCGGTGGCGCGGTCGGTCGTCGAGCCGGAGCTGGCCGACGCGAGGTTGACGCGCTGGTCGGACGCGTGGTCCCGGGTCTGCCCCACCGACGTCTGCAGCGCGTAGTGCGCGTCCCGCGCGCCGCTGATCGCGACGGGGTCGTGCCGCAGCTTCTGCGCGAACTGGTTGGTGGGTTCCAGGCTGTGCCGGACGAGCTGGTCGGTGTGGTGCTCGGTCACGCGCGGTCCCCGAGGTCGGTGCCGAGTCTGCGCACGACGTCGCCGTGGTCGGCCTCGACGGCCGAGTAGTTGCGGTCGGTCTGCCGGGCGGCCTCGCCGACCTGCCGCCAGCCGCCGCCGACGCGGTGCATCTTCTCCTGCAGCGCGCGCATCCGGCCGCTGTAGGCGCCGGAGAAGCCGGACTCGCCGCCCATCTCGGAGAAGCCGTGGCCGCCGAGCGTCACGTGCGGGCCGACGTGCTTGTCCGCCGCGCCCTTGACGTCGTCGCCGAGCGGGTCGACTTCGCGCGCGTACCGCGCGTAGGCGCCCTCATCGACGTGAAACCCCTGATGCGAACCGTCCACTGGCCCTCCCTGTCACCGGGGGTGCGACGTGCGCGCGCGACCCCCGGTTCCCCTGTGACATCCGGGCTTCGCCCGGGCCGGGGGCTCCGCCACCCGGACCCCCCGAAAGAAATGGTGCGGGAACCAGCCTAGTCCACGGTCCGTACCCGGGTGGGCGAATTGCCCGGACTCAGCCGGTGACCTTCGAGAGCCAGCCCGGGTCCTGCCAGTTGACGATCGCGCCGTTCGCGGTGACGGTCGGCGTGCCGAAGCCGCTCTGCCCGTTGCCGAAGTCCTGCGCCAGCTTCGGGTCGGTCTCGATCTGCTGGAACGCGGTGTTGAGCTGCTGGTCGTACGTGCCCGCGTTGACCGTCTGGGCGAACGCGGGGTCGGTGATCCCGACGTCCTGGCCGAGCTTGATCAGCTGCGCCTTGTCGTAGCCGCGCTTGCCCTCCTCGGGCTGGTTCGCGAACAGCGAGTCGTGGAACTGGAGGAACTTGCCGGCGTCGGCCGCGGCCAGCGCCGCGTTCGCCGAATCGAGCGAGTAGCCGGGCGGGTCCGAGCGGTCGTTGAGCAGCGGCACCATGTGGTAGCGCACCTGCAGCTTGCCGTCGTTGATCGCCTGCTCGACGTCGGTCTTGTAGGTCTTCTCGAACTGGCCGCAGATCGGGCAGAGGAAGTCGGCGTAGACGTCGATCGAGGCCTTCGCGCCCGCCTTGCCGACGGTGACGACGACGCCGTCGCGCTTCTGCGTGACGTCGCCGGCCAGCGACGTCCCGCCGGGGGTGATCGTCTGGCCCTCGGTCTTGTTCTTGTCCGAGATCGTCCAGATCACGCCGCCGATGACCAGCGCGGCCACGACGACCACGGCGGCGATCCCGATGATCCACTTCCGCTTGTCGGCCGACGCGCCCCTGGCCTGGGCCACCGCCTTCGCTCCCCCGGCCTGTGCGGCCTGACGACGCTTCCGAGCGGTCCGCTCAGCTCCACCCACTGTGTATCAGTTCCCTTCCGCGATACCCGAGTAGTCGTGCCCGGGCTCGGTGGAGTTCCCGCGACCCCGCGCGAGCCAGCCGTCGACCGACAGCCACGTGCGCGGGCGCGCCAGCAGCCAGACGGCCAGCAGCGCGAAGCCGGAGTCGCGGAGGATCTCCTGCGGGTACTCGGTCTGCCCCGCCGCCACCTGGCCGCCGCCGCCGAAGCACCCGCAGTCGATGCTCAGCCCGCGCGCCCACGACTGGGCGATCCCGGCGATGAGCACGACGAGCAGCACCAGCGCGGCGCCGGCGACCCAGCGGGTCGCGAGGCCGGCGAGCAGGAACAGCCCGAGCACGAGTTCGACGAGCGGCAGCGCGATGGCCACCACGTTGGCGAGTGCGTCCGGCAGCACTTGGTACGCCTTCACGGCGATCAGCGTCTGCCCCGGATCCGCCAGCTTGAGCGCACCGGAAACGAGCCAGACGGCCGCCAGCCCGAGCCGGGCGAGCGTGCCGACGGCGTCCAGCACGGGTTGGGACGGTCGCACCACGCACTTAGGCTAACGGGAGGACCTGAGAACTTCGTGAGGGCACGGCGGTGGTGGAGGGAGCGGCGGAATGCGGTGGCGCACGCTCCTCGCTTCGGCGTTGCTGCTGGTCACGGCGGCGGCGTGCGGGCCGGGGAAGGTCTCGCCGACCGACTCGCTGGTGACCCGCGCCAGTGCCACGGATCACCTGACCATCGGCATCCGGTTCGACGCGCCGGGGCTTTCCGAGCGCACCGTGGACGGCCGGTTCGTCGGGTTCGACGTCGACGTCGCGACTTTCGTCGCATCGGAACTGGGTGTCGCCGCGAAGGACATCACGTGGCGCGAGACAACGTCGGCGACACGCGAAACGGACCTCACCTCCGGCGCGGTCGACCTGGTCGTCGCGACGTATTCGATCACCGACAAGCGCAAGCAGCAGGTGGCGTTCGCCGGGCCGTACTTCACCACCGGGCAGGACCTGCTGGTGCGGCGCACGTCCCCGGACATCACCGGCCCGGAGACGCTCAACGGGCGGCGGCTGTGCTCGGTCACCGGCTCGACGCCCGCGGAGCAGGTGCGCGACCGGTTCGCCCAGGCCGTGCAGCTGGTCGAGTACCCGCGCTACCCGGACTGCGTGACGGCGCTGCTCGCCGGCCAGATCGACGCGGTGACCACCGACGGGGTGATCCTCGCGGGGTACGTCACGCGCGATCCGGAGCTGCTGAAGGTCGTCGGGAAGCCGTTTTCGAAGGAGAGCTACGGCGTGGGCCTGCGCAAGGGCGACAGCCAGGGCGTGAACGCGGTCGACGACGCGATCCGCAAGATGATCTCCTCCGGCGAATGGCTGCGCTCGCTGAACGCGAACATCGGGCCGTCCGGATACCAGCTGCCGGCTCCCCCCGAGGTCACCGAGAAGTGAAGCTGCCCGACCTGCCCGTGCGCGCGGTCCTGCCCGAGGTCCTTTCGGCGCTGGACGCCCACGGCACCGCCGTGCTCGTCGCCCCGCCGGGGACGGGGAAGACGACGCTGGTGCCGCTGGCGCTGGCTTCGGCGGGGTCCGGCCGGGTCGTGGTCGCCGAGCCGCGGCGTCTGGCCGCGCGAGCCGCCGCGGCGCGGATGGCCGCGATCCTGGGCGAACCGGTCGGCGAGACGGTGGGCTACGCGGTGCGCGGCGACCGGAAGGTGTCGGCGCGGACCCGCGTCGAGGTCGTGACGTCGGGGCTGCTGGTGCGGCGCGTCCAGGGCGACCCGGAGCTGCCCGGGGTGTCGACGGTGCTGCTGGACGAGTGCCACGAGCGGCACCTGGACGCGGACCTGCTCTTGGCGCTGCTCCTGGACGTCCGCGCCGGGCTGCGCGACGACCTGCGCCTGCTGGCGACGTCGGCGACGGTGGCTTCGGGCCGGCTTGCCACACTTTTGGGTGAAGCTCCGGTGGTCACGGCGACGGCGCCGACGTACCCGGTGTCGTTCTCGTACGTCCCGCCGGCGCGGGGTGAGCGCGTCGAGGCGTGCGTCGCGCGTGCGGTGCGGACGGCACTGTCCTCCGGGGACGGTGACGTGCTCGCCTTTCTTCCGGGAGCGGGTGAGATCGCGCGGACGTCGGGGTTGCTGCGGTTGTCCGAATTGGACACTGTGGACGTCCTCCCGCTGCACGGCCGGCTTTCGGCGGCCCACCAGGACGAGGCGCTGCGGCCGCGAGACCGGCGGCGCGTGGTGCTGGCGACGGCGGTGGCGGAGTCGAGCCTGACGGTGCCGGGCGTGCGCGCGGTCGTGGACTCGGGGCTGGCGCGGGTGCCGCGGGTGGACCACCGGCGCGGCCTGCCCGGCCTGGCGACGGTGCGGGTCTCCGCGGCGGTGGCGACCCAGCGGTCCGGTCGTGCGGGGCGCGAGGGGCCGGGGCGGGCGTACCGCTGCTGGGCATCGCATGAGCAGGCGTTGCTGCCGGCGTACCCGGAGCCGGAGATCCGGACGGCCGAGCTGGCGCGGCTGGCGCTGGAACTGGCGTGCTGGTCGACGCCGGACGGGAGCGGGCTCGCCTGGTGGGACCCGCCGGGCGAGGGCGCGCTGGCGGCGGGCCGGGCGTTGCTGGAGACGTTGGGCGCGACTGCGGACGGTGTGGTCACCGCGCGTGGGCGCCGGATGGCGGAGCTGGGGCTGCACCCGCGGCTGGCGCGGGCGTTGCTGGACGGCGCTTCGGAGGTCGGCGCCCGCGCGGCGGCCGAGGTGGTGGCGCTGCTGGACGCGGGGGCGACGCTGACGGACGTGGACGCCGAGTTGCGGAGGCTGCGCTCGGCGAGCGACGAACCCGCGCGCCGCTGGAAGCGCGAAGTCCAACGCCTTTCGAAGCTGGTGACCGGAGAAGGAAAGCCGGATCCCGCACTCGTCGTCGCCCTCGCGCATCCCGAGCGGCTCGCGCGGCGGCGAACCGGCACCACCTCCGTCTACCTCATGGCCGGCGGTACCGCCGCCGAACTCCCGCCCCGCAGCGGACTCGACTCCGAGTGGCTGGCCGTCGCCGAAGCCACCCGGGATCCCGGGCGCGTCCACGGCACCATCCGGCTCGCCGCGGCCGCCGACGAACGCCTCGCCACCCGCGTCACCCCCGTGTCCGAAGTGGACGAAGTCACCTGGGACGGCGATGTCGTCGCCCGTCGCGTCCGCAAGCTCGGCGCCATCACCCTCTCCGAACGCCCCCTTCGCGACGCGGACGTCCACGACGCCCTCGTCACCGGCCTCCGCGAGAACGGCCTCGGCCTCCTCAAGTGGAGCCAGGACGCGACGAGGCTCCGCGAGCGCATGGCCTTCCTCCACCGCGTCGTCGGCGCCCCTTGGCCGGCCGTCGACGACGCGACTCTCCTGTCCGATGTGGACAAGTGGCTGGACCTGACGAGCGCCCGTCGCAAAGCCGACCTCGCGAACATCAACGCGGGCACCGCGCTCAAAGCCCTCCTCCCCTGGCCGGAAGCGTCCAAACTGGACGAACTCGCCCCGGACCGGCTGGAAGTCCCGTCCGGCTCGCACATCCGCGTCGACTACCACGGCGACCAGCCGGTCCTCGCCGTCAAGCTGCAGGAAACCTTCGGCTGGACCGAAACCCCCACCGTCGCCGGCGTGCCGGTCGTCCTGCACCTGCTCTCGCCCGCCGGCCGCCCGGCCGCGATCACCGCGGACCTCGGGTCGTTCTGGACCACCGGCTACCCGTCCGTGCGCGCCGACCTGCGCGGCCGGTACCCGAAGCACCCCTGGCCCGAGGACCCGGCCGGCGCCGTCCCGACCCGGCACACACGCCGCCGGACCTGACGAAAGTCGGGGGCCGGTCCCGACCGTCGGCCGATGCCCGCGCACCCCCGCGGGCCGCAGACTCCGAGGCATGATCACACTCAGGGGACTGACGAAACGCTATGGGGAGAAGACCGTCGTCGACGCGCTGACCTGCGATGTCGCCGCGGGGCAGGTGACCGGGTTCCTCGGCCCGAACGGCGCGGGCAAGTCGACGACCATGCGGATGACCGTCGGGCTCGACCACCCGCAGGAAGGCGAGGTCCTGGTCGGCGGCCGGCGCTACGCCGAGCTGCGGCACCCGCTGCGCGAGGTCGGCGCGCTGCTCGACGCGAAGGCGCTGCACCCCGGGCGCAGCGCCGGCAAGCACCTCACGGCCATGGCGCGCAGCAACGGCATCCCGGTGAGCCGCGTCGAGGAGGTGCTGGCGACCGTCGGGCTTTCGGACGTCGCGGGCAAGCGGGCCGGGCAGTTCTCGCTCGGCATGGGACAGCGCCTCGGCATCGCCGGCGCGCTGCTCGGCGACCCGGGCACGCTGCTGTTCGACGAGCCGGTCAACGGCCTCGACCCGGACGGCGTCCGCTGGGTCCGGCAGCTGATGCGCTCGCTGGCCGCCGAAGGGCGCACGGTGTTCGTCTCCAGCCACCTGATGAGCGAGATGCAGCTGACGGCCGACCACCTCATCGTGATCGGCAAGGGCAAGCTGCTGGCCGACGCGCCGGTCGCGGAGTTCATCGCGGGCAACTCCCGCACAACGGTCTCGGTCCGCGTCCCGGCCGACGCCGAACGCTCCGCATTGCACGCGCGGTTGCGCGCCGAAGGCGGCCTGACGCACCCCGGCGAGCCGGACGAGCTGGTGGTGGACGGCCTCGACGTCACCCGAGTCGGCGACCTGGTGCACGAACTGGGCATCCGGGTGCACGGGCTGACCGAGCGGACGGCGTCGCTCGAGCAGGCGTACATGGAATTGACGGCTTCTTCGGTGGAATACGGGGTGTCGGCATGACGACGACGGAAGTACGCGGCGGCGGTCTTCCGGGCGCGGTGGCGTCGGAGTGGACGAAGTTCTGGTCGGTCCGGGCAACGTGGTGGTCCTTGGCGGGCGCGGCGGCGCTGATGCTGGGCTACAGCACGCTGTCGGCGATGGCCCAGCGCTACGACGGCGACCAGCCGCTGGGCAGCCACACGATCGCGATCGGCGGCGGGTTCTACCTGGCCCAGTTCGCGGTGATCGCGCTGGCGACGCTGTTCGTGACGAGCGAGTACGCGGGCGGAGGAATCCGCTCGACACTGTTGTGGACCCCGGTGCGCCCGTCGGTCGCCCTCGCGAAGGCGGCGGTGATCTTGCCAGTGCTGTTCGTCTCGGGAGTGGTTTTGTCGTGCGCGGCAATGGGTCTGGCGGGGGTGGTGAAGAACGGCCACGGCCTGCCGACGACCTTCTCGGCCGGCTTCACGACGGCGATCGGAATGGGCGGCTACTTCGCGTTCCTGGGCGTGTTGTGCACGGGCATCGGCTGGGCATTGCGAAGCGCGGCGGGGACGTTGGTGTCGGTGATCGTGCTGCTGGTGCCGGTGCCGCTGATCGTGGGTTCGCTGGGGCTGGCGGAGCTGGTGCCGTACTTCCCGGGAATCGCGGGGGTGAACGCGATGGTGGAGTCCGGACAGCCGAACCCGGTGACGCAGTCGGTGGCACCGTACGCGCCTTGGGTGGGCTTGCTGATCTGCGCGGTTTGGGCGGCGGTGGCGCTGGCAGTGGGCGCGGGGGTGCTGCGCCGCCGGGACGCCTGAGGTCCGGCGGCACCTCGCTGCCAGTGCGGTCCTAGCCGGGGCGCTCGCCGCCGGAGCGGTCCTTGCCAGGGCGATCGCTGCCAGAGCGACCCCGGCCGGAACGATCCCTGCCTGAGCGGTCCTTGCCAGAGCGACCCCGGCCGGAACGATCCCTGCCTGAGCGGTCCTTGCCAGAGCGACCCCGGCCGGAACGATCCCTGCCGGAGCGGTCTTGCCAGGGCGGTTTACCGCTCCGGCGCGGACAGCCCACCCGGCCGCGACGGCCCGCCCTCCCTGGGGGCTGCCCCCGTTTCCAGCGTATCCGGGCCCCCCGACAAAACCCCGCGAAAAGCGCGCGCCGACGCCCGGTTGTCCACATCCGCTCGCCCCTGTGGACAACCGGGCTCAGCCCACGCCGATCCCCGCCAGGATCTCCCGCGCACTCGCCAGCAGCGACTCCCGCGACGGCGCCGCCGACGCCCCCGCCAGCGCCCCGAAAATCGTCCCCTCCATCCAGTCCACCACCAGCGCCGCGTGCCGGGCGGGGTCGGCCGAGCCCGCCGCCGCCAGCGCCTCGGTGGCCAGGCGCCGGATCAGCGCCCCGCCCGAGTCGTACTGCTCCCGCAACTCGGGACGCCGAGTCGCCTCCAACGCGAACTCGTACCGCGCCAGCATCCGGGCCCGGCCCGCGCCGAGAGCCTCGGACACGTACGCAGCGATCGACTCCGCCAGCCCTCCCGACGAAGAAGAGACCTGGTCCAATTCGAGGATCCGCGCGAAAGTCAAAGACAACAACGCTGCCCGTGTGCGCGCGTAGTACGACGTCGACCCCGCCGGCAACCCCGCCGCCCGGTCGACCGCCCGGTGGGTCAGTCCACGCATGCCCGATTCGGCGATCACCTCGATCGCCGCGTCGCCGATCGCCTGAACTCGCTCCACGGATCACACTCTACAGGTGTAGAGTCTGTCTCATGCACGCAGTCGTAGTCGGCGGGGGTATCGGGGGCCTGAGCGCGGCCGCCGGGCTGCACCGGATCGGGTGGACCGTCACCGTTCTCGAACAAGCCGAGGAGTTCGGTGACGTCGGCGCCGGCATCTCGCTCTGGCCGAACGCCCTGCGCTGCCTCGACGAACTCGGCGTCGACCTCGGAGACCACCTCGCTCCGCAGCGGGAAGGCGGGTTCCGGAACAAGAACGGCCGGTGGGTCACCCGCTTCGACGCCGCCGCCTTCGAACGCCTCCACGGCCGTCCGCTCGGAGCCATCCACCGGAAGGACCTGATCGCCGCGCTGAAGAACGCCGTCCCGGCCGAAAGCCTGAAGACCGGCGCCGAAGTCACCGAAGTCCACGAAGACGGGCGAGTCCGCTTCACCGGCGGAGAACTCCAAGCCGACCTCGTCGTCGCCGCCGACGGCATCCACAGCGCCGTCCGCCGCGCGCTCTTCCCGGACCACCCCGCGCCGGTCTACTCCGGCAGCACGGCGTTCCGCGGCGTCACGAAGTTCCCCGGCGCCCGGCTCGGCACCAGCTTCGACCGCGGCACCGAGATCGGCGTCCTCCCGCTGACCGGCGACGACGTCTACTGGTTCGTCTCCTACGCCACGGAACCCGGCAGCCCACCGGACGACCTCCGGAGCAAGGTCGAGACCTGGCACGACCCCATCCCGGCCCTGGTCGACGCCACACCAAGAGAAGCCGTGCTGCACCACGACCTCTACTACCTGGCCACGCCGCTCAAGACGTACGTGAGAGGCCGGATAGCCCTGCTCGGCGACGCCGCCCACGCCATGCCGCCGTTCCTCGGCCAGGGCGGCTGCCAGGCCATCGAAGACGCGACCGTCCTGGCGTACGAACTATCCACAAAGGACACAAAACAGGCACTCCATGCCTACGACGAACAACGACGGCCGCGCAGCCAGAAGGTCGTCCGCGAGTCGGTCCGGATGGGCAAACTCACGTCGCAGCTGGCCAACCCGGTCGCCATCAGGATCCGCACCGCCCTGCTGAAGGCTCTCCCGGCGAAAGCGACGGTCTACATAGGACGCGAGATCACGGGGTGGCGGCCTCCGCGTCTCCCCCGACCAGTCCCGCCTCGTACGCCGTGATCGCCGCCTGCACCCGGTTCTTCGCCCCGAGCCGGGTCAGGATCGTGCTCACGTGCGCCTTCACCGTGCCCTCGACGACGAACATCTTCGCCGCGATGTCCGCATTGGACAGTCCGGAACCCAGCAGTGTCAGCACTTCCCGCTCGCGTGGCGTCAGCAGGTCGAGCTTCGACCGCGCCGCCGCGGCCCGGGTCAGCCGGCCGCCCGACAGCCGCGCGATCACCCGCTGAGCCACCTTCGGCGAGAGGAACGCCGCGCCGTCGGCGACGGCGTGGATGCCGGCCAGGAGCTCACGCGGGTCACCCGACTTCAGCAGGAACCCGCCCGCGCCGAGCCCCAGAGCGCGCTCGATGTACTCGTCTTCGCCGAACGTCGTGAGCATGATGACGCCGGTCGACGGCAGCAGCCGCCGGATCTCGGCGGCCGCGCCCAGCCCGTCCAGCCCGGGCATCCGGATGTCGAGCAGCACAACGTCCGGATGGGTGGCGAGCGCCTGGGCCACCGCCGACCGCCCGTCGGCGGCTTCGGCGACGACCTCGATCCCCGGGTCCGCGCCGAGGATCGCCGCCACCCCCGCCCGCATCATCGCCTCGTCGTCGGCCAGTACGACCCTGATCACGATCCCCCCTCGGCGAACCAGTCCTTCGAAACCAGCTTGCCATCGGCGAAACACAGCCGGTAGGCAGCGTAGTCGTCGTTCAGGAACGACCGCCCGGCGCCGTAGTACTCGCAACGAGCACCCGGCGGCGTAGCCGGCTCCCCGCGCGTCGGACGGGCGACGCGCTGGCGTTCCGGCAGCGCCAGCTCGCCGCGCGCCTGCCCGAGCCGCATGCCGTCGTAGGCCGCGGCGGGCAGTTCCGAGGTGTTCCACTGGTAGAGGAACGCGATCCCGCCGATCGCGAGGACCAGCCCGAACAGCGCCAGCGGGATGGCGACGGCCAGCACCAGGCTGCGCCGGACGTCGCGGCGGGCCAGCTCCAGCGCCCGCGCGGACGTCGAGTCGCTCGCCACCTCCGGCGTCTCCTCGGCCGGCTCGGCGTCGTGCGGCAGCGTCGCGGTGACAGCGAACCCGCCGTCGTGCGGCTCCGCCCGGAGGGTCCCGCCGACGAGCCGGACCCGCTCGCGCAGCCCGATCAGCCCCACGTGCCCGGACGCGGCCCCCGGCAACGGCCCGGCGGGCGGCCGCGCGTTCACGACCTCCACGAGGGTCTCGGCGCCGGAACTCAGGACGCGCACGGTCACCGCGGCTCCCGGCGCGTGCTTCGCCACGTTCGTCAAGGCTTCCTGCACCACGCGGTAGGCGGCCCGCGCCACCATCGGCGGGGCCGCCGAGGTGTCCACAGTGGAGTCGATGCACAGCCCGGACGCCTGCGCCCGGGCGATCAGCTCACCGAGGTCGCCCTGCACCGGCTCGACCGGCGCGGCGTCCTCCCGCAGCACGCCGATGATCTCGCGCAGCCGTTCGGTCGCGGCCGCGGCGCTGGTCCGCAGCTGGGCGGCCGCGTCGCGCTGGGCGTCGTCGAGGCCGCCGGCGACCTCCAGGGCCGCCGCGCGGACCGCGATCAGGCTGAGCTCGTGGCCCAGCGAGTCGTGCATGTCGCTGGCGATCCGCGCGCGTTCACGCAGCCGGGCCTGGTCGGCGACCAGCCGCTGCCTGCTTTCCATCTCCTCGGCGCGCCGCCAGCCCGTGCGGGCCAGGTCGCCGCGCAGCCGGACGTACCGGCCGAGCAGCCACGGCGACAGCCCGGCGAACACGAGGATCGCGACCATCGCGGCCCAGTCGCCGACGCCGTCGGGGCCGACGACCAGCGCCAGGGGCAGGCCGAGCACCACGACGGCGGCGCCGATCAGCAGGCCCGTGCGGGGCCGGTCCATCCGCAGCGCGGCCTGGTAGCACATCGCCACCAGCACGAACACCACCCAGACGGGCACGCGGTCGCGGTACGGGAACGGCACGGCGAGGGCCCCGGCCAGCGCGATGCCGAGCGAGACGGCGGGGTGGCGCCGGGCCGTCGCGACCGACCCGGCGACGACGGCGAGACCGCCCGCCAGCTCCCAGTACGACCGCGAACCGACGGTGTCCGTGGCGACGATGAACGCCAGGAACAGCCCGAGCAGCACGTCGAGCACCACGCGCCACCTGCGCTTCGTCACCTCTCGCACGGGTTCGAAGCTACAAGGACGTCAGCGGGCCGGACCACTGCCGAAAGTCAAGGTGTCGACGAAGGCGAGGGTCTGCGGCCAGGACAGGGCGAACGCCTCGGCGTTGACGCCCGCGCCGTGCCGCGCGGAGTCGCTGAAACCGTGCTCGGCGCCCGGGAAGTGCTGGGTGAAGGTCGCGCCCCGCGCCCGGGACTGCAGCGCGGACTGGAGCAGGTCGAACGTCTCGTGCGAGACGACGGAGTCGGCCTCCGGGTAGGCGACGAGCACCGGCGCCGTGATCCGGGTCGACAAATCGACCGTGTCCAGCTCGTGGTTCGGCGGCGCCGGATCGCGGACCGTCGGGTGGTAGGCGACGACCCCGGAAAGCCGCTGGTCACGGGCGGCGAGCAGGAGCGCGAACCGGCCGCCGAGACACCAGCCCATGACCCCGGCGGAGGTGCAGCCGAGGTCGCCGAGCAGGTGGTCGAGCAACGCCGTCTGCTCCGCCAGCGCGGCCTCGTCGCGCAGCTCGCCCAGCTTCGCGCCGAGGTCCTCGCGGGAGGTGTTGTCGGTGCTCGCGCCGTGGAAGACGTCCCAGGTCAGCGCGGTGATCCCCCGGCCGGCCAGCTCGTCGGCCCAGGCACGGACCTGCACGCCGATGCCGGTGATCATCGGCAGGAGCAGCATCCCGCGTGCGGAGCCACCGTCCGGGCGGGCCAGGTACGCGGAGAGGTCGCCGACACGGACGGTGGACGTCTCGATGGTCATGTCCCGCATGATGCATGATGATCCACCATGGCCGAGCGCACACCCGCCGAACAGCTGGGCGGCACCCTCCCCGGCGGCATCGAGGCCCTCGAAGAGCACGAGCGGCAGGACCTCGCCGACGCGCTGCGCGACGCGCGCAGGCGGCAGGCGAAAGCGCTCGCCGAAGCCGGCGAAGAGGGCCTTCGTTACGTCCCCGCGCTGCTGCGCGGCGCGGTCCGGAAGGCAGTCGGGCTGTGACGGACTACGCCGCCGAAGCCGAGATCCTCAAGCTCGCCCGCGTCCTCGGCGTCGAGCCCGCGCGGCTCGAGTACCTCGCCCGCGTCGACGCCGGCGACCTCCAGGCGTTCCGCGAACAGGTCACCGACACGCTGTTCGACGCGAACATCGCCGTGCTGCAGCGGATGGCCCTGGCGGCGCGGCTGCTGCCCGGCGGCGTGCTCGCCAAGATCGCCGAGAAGGTGTTCGGCCCGCTGCTGTGCGCCCGGATCGCCGGCGTGGTGGACGTCGCCCGCGGTGTCGACGTCGCCAAGCGGCTGCCCCCGCGGTTCCTCGCCGAGGTCGCGGCCGAGCTCGACCCGCGGCGGGCGAGCGCGATCATCTCCCGCATCCCCCTCGACACCGTCCTCGCCGTCGCGAACGAGCTGGCGCGCAGGGAGGACTGGATCACCCTCGGCCGGTTCGTCGGGCACCTGCCCGACCCGACCGTGCGGCGGGCCCTCGACGAGATCGACGACCCCGGCCTGCTGCGGATCGCGTTCGTGCTCGACGACAAGAACCGCGTCGACCACGTCGTCGGCCTGCTGCCGGCGCACCGGCTCGGCCGGCTGATCACCGCCGCCGGGGCCGACGAAGACCTCTGGGTCCCGGCCCTGGACCTGCTGGGCCACCTGGGCGACACGCGCCGCGCGACGCTGAAGCCGATGCTCGGCGCGCTCCCGGACGGGTTCCGGGAACGCGCTCAGGCGACGATCAAGTAGATCCCGTAGCCGACGATCGCCGCGCACAGCGCGAAGCAGATGACCGCGCCGGCCAGCGGGCCCGTGCCCGAGCCGCCCGCCGCGCGGGCCGAGTCGCGCTGCGAAAGCCCGACCACCCCGAAGGAGAAGAGGCTCGTCAGCACGACGACCGAGCCCAGCGCGACGACGAAGACGAGACCGAGGGAACCCCAATCGATGTGCACGGCGCTCCTCAGGCGTTGGCCGGCTGCGCGGCCGGCTCGGACTCGGTGACGGAGTGGGCGTTGACCGGGTTCCGCTTCGACGCGAGGTAGATGCCCAGCGCGACGACGACCCCGGCCAGGCCGACCAGGACCGTGCCCCAGGTCCCGAGCGTCGAGACCTCGGCGGCGACGGCGCCGACGATCGCGGCGGCCGGCAGCGTCAGCGCCCAGGCGAGCACCATCCGCCCCGCGACGCCCCAGCGGACCTCGGCGAGCTTGCGGCCGAGGCCGGAGCCGATGATGCCGCCCGAGCAGACGTGCGTCGTGGACAGCGCGAACCCGAGGTGCGCCGAGGTCAGGATGACCGCCGCGGCGCTCGTCTCGGCCGCGAACCCCTGCGGCGTCTGGATTTCGGTGAGCTTCTTGCCCATCGTCTGGATGATCCGCCAGCCGCCCAGGTAGGTGCCGAGCGCGATCGCGGTGCCCGCGGTCAGGACCACCCACAGCGGCGGGCCCGAGTTCGGCGCGAGCGAACCGGAGGCGATCAACGTCAGCGTGATGACCCCCATGGTCTTCTGCGCGTCGTTCGTGCCGTGCGCGAGCGACACCAGCGACGCCGAGGCGATCTGGCCGGCCTTGAACGTCCGGCCCACCGTGTCCCGCTTCGCCCGCGCGGTGATCCGGTAGACGAGGAACGTGCCCAGCGTCGCGACGATCCCGGCGACGATCGGCGAGGCGAGCGCGGGGATGAGGACCTTCTCGACGACCTTCCCGAAGTGGACGGCGTCCGAGCCCGAGGCGATCCAGGTGGCGCCGATCAGCCCGCCGAAGAGGGCGTGGGACGAACTCGACGGCAACCCGATGAGCCAGGTCACCAGGTTCCACACGATCGCCCCGACCAGGCCGGCGAAGATGATCACCGGGGTCACCTTCGTGTCGTCCACGATCCCGCCGGAGATCGTCTTGGCGACTTCGACCGAGAGGAACGCGCCGACGAGGTTCAGCACCGCGGACACGGCGACCGCGATCCGCGGTTTCAGCGCGCCGGTGGCGATCGAGGTGGCCATCGCGTTGGCCGTGTCGTGGAAGCCGTTGGTGAAGTCGAAGGCGAGCGCCGCGACGATCACCACCAGCACGATCAGCGAGAAGTCCATGGTGGCTCTCTTTCGTAGCTGTCCGTTGGCAACGCTACTGATCGACAAGGACGGCTCCGATCCCTGTCGTGTGACGGCTTACTGAACTCTCCGTGAACCGGGGTGAGGAAAACCCCACCAAGACCCGGTGGTTCAGCCCAGTGTGCGCGGCCGCTTCGCCTGGAACCCTCGAAACCGGGCGAAAGGGGCCATGATGACCAAGCTGGGGTGGGCAGTCGTCGCGACGGCGGCGTCGGCGTTGTTGTTCTTCTTCGGCACCGGACTGGATCCGGTGCCGGAGCTGGCCTGGCTGGCTCCGCTGCCGATCCTGCTGCTGGCGCCCCGCGTCCACGGCGGGATCGCGCTGCTCTGCGCGTTCGCCGCCTACCTCGCGGGCAGCGCCGGCAGCTGGAGCTACTTCTGGCACTCCCTGGCGGTCCCCCGGCCCGCGGCGCTCGCCATCCTCGGCGGCAGCGCGCTGCTGTTCGCGTTGTCCGCCGGGCTCTTCCGGCTCCTGGTCCGTCGCGGGAACCGCTTTCTGGCCGCCGTCGCCGCGCCCGCGTTGTGGACCGCCGCGCTCTGCGGCGTCTCGCTGCTCAACCCGACCGGCCTGATGGGCACCCTGATGACGACCCAGGCCGACCGGCCGTCCGTGCTGCGGCTCGCCGCGGTCACCGGCGGCTGGGGTGTGGAGTTCCTGGTGCTGTTCGTCCCGGCCGCGGTCGCCGCCGCGCTCGCCCCCGGCGTCCGGGTCCGCTCGCGGTTGACCGGGCTGGTCGCCGTCGCCGCCGCGCTGGGCGCGCTGATCTTCTGGAGCACGCCGAGCGCCTCCGGACCGGTGACGCGCCTCGCCCTGATCGCGCCCGGGCAAAGCCGCTGGGCGGTCGACGTCGCCACGCCGGACGGCCAGGCGCTCGTCCGGTCCTATGTGGACCGGATCGGCCGGCTGCCGGACGGCGTCCAGGCCGTCGTCCTTCCCGAAGCGGCCTTCGCGGTGGACCAGGCCAGCCGGCCACGGCTCGTCGAAGCCTTCGCGGGTGTAGCCCGCACGCGCAACCTCGACGTCGTCACCGGTGTTCTCGACACCACGCCGGAAGGCCGGTTCAACGCGGCGCTCGCCGTGCCACCGTCCGGCGCGCCGGTCGAATACCGCAAGTGGCACAACGGGGATTCGCCGAACATCGCGTCCGGCACCCAGCTCGCGCACCTCGCCGGGATCGGGCTGATGGTCTGCATGGACGTCAACTTCGCCGACCCCAGCGGCGAATACGGCGAAGCCGGCACGGGTTTGGTGCTCATCCCGGCGTCCGACGAGGACGTCGACGGCTGGGCGCACAGCCGCACGGCGCTGATCCGCGGCGTCGAAAACGGTTTCTCGGTGGCGTGGAGCGCGGCCCGCGGGACGTCGATGCTGGCGGACGCCCAAGGCCACGTGCTGGCCGACGCCCACACCGGCGCCGGCCCGTTCACGGTGGTCGTCGCCGACGTCCCGATCGGCTCGGGGAAGACGCCGTACGCCCGGTTCGGCGACTGGTTCGCATGGCTCTGCGCCCTGATCGCGGTGACCGGGATTGCCGTCGGAGCCCGGAAAGCGTCAGATTTCGAGCGCCTTGGCGTTGCGTAGCACCTTCGACCACGCCGGGTCGGCGCACAGCGCGCAGCCCGGCCCGAAGAAGACCCCGCGCGCCTGCTCGTCGCCGGCCAGCCAGTAGCGGAACCACGCGGTGATCGCGCCGCGGAAGCCGCCGCCGTCGCCGGCCGGGGTGAAGTGGGTGGCCCCGGCGAGCTCGCCGTAGACCGCGGGGACGTGCGACGCGGCGTAGTAGCGCGGGATCACCAGCAGCGCGGGCGGCACGATGACGTCGAACTGGCCGCCGAGGAAGAGCGCCGGGCCGTGCAGCGCTTCGACGGACCCGAGCGGCCCGGGTTCGATCGGGACGGTGGTGGTGACGAGCGGGTCGGCACCCGCGGCGATGGCCCCGCCGCCGCCTTGGGAGTGCCCGGTCGCGCCGATGTGCGCGGTGTCGATCCGGCCGAAGTACGCGCTGCCGGGGCGGGAGTTCTCGGCGACGAGCGTGCGGGCGCCGTCGAGCATCTCGCGGCCGGTCCCGGAGTTCACCGCGTTCGCGGCGGCGACGACGAAGCCGTAGGACGCGAGGTGCCGCAGCAGCCCCGCGTAGACGGCGGGCACCGCGCCGGTGCCGTTGCCCCAGACGATCACCGGGTGCTGGGCACCGCCGAGATCGGCCGGGCGGAAGACGGTGTGCGTGGCGTCGAGGGCCTCGCTGACGACGGCGAAGGGACCTGGCTGGTCCCACCGCGCCGGCGCCGCCTGCGCGGGCTGCGGAGTCACGAAAAGGACCGTCAAGAGCGCCACGAGCCACAGCCGTCGCATGTCTTCTCCCTGTCACGTCGTCGGAACAGCCGAGAAGATGATCGGCTGGGAAGGGGCCCAGCCTGATTGTGACCTGGCACAAAGAACCGTCCCCATCTCTGAGCGTCTTCCCAGGTCATCTCCGGTGACATGTGACCGACCATGATCTGCGTCACGTACTGACGGGTAACTGGAGGCAACGGAATGCGGGTCACCAACGGCGGTGTCAAGCGAACCCTGGCCGTGCTCGCCGCGGCGCTCAGCTTCGGCGTGGTCGCCCCGGCGGTCGCCGACGCGGCGCCGAGCAGCGGCTGGAACGACTGGGGCTGCCGGCCGGCGGCCGCGCACCCCGAGCCCGTCGTGCTCGTGCACGGCCTCGGCGCGAACGACTCCGTCAACTGGTTCTTCCACGCCCCGAAGATCGCCGCCCAGGGCTACTGCGTCTTCTCGCTGACTTACGGCACCGGCGTGCTCGGCCCCGGCGTCGGCGGGCTCGCGTCCATGCGGGACAGCGCCGCGCAGCTCGGCCGGTTCGTCGACAAGGTCAGGTCCACCACCGGCGCGGCGAAGGTCGACATCGTCGGCCACTCCGAGGGCAGCACGATGCCCGCGTACTACCTGAAGTACGGCGGCGGCGCGGCGAAGGTCGCGCACTTCGTCGGCTTCGGCGCGAACTACCGCGGCACCACGCTCGGCGGCCTCGACGCGCTCGCCAAGGCGCTGCTGACGACCGTGCCCGGGCTCGGCGCGGTTGTCCGGACGGCCTGCGGGGCCTGTACGGAGTACCTGGCGCCGTCGGCGTTCCTGGACGACCTCGCCCGCGGCGGCGTGCACGTCGCCGGTCCGACGTACACGAGCATCGTGAGCAAGTACGACGAGGTCGTGACGCCGTACACGAGCGGCATCCTGAACGAACCGGGCACGACGGACATCGTGCTGCAGGACTTCTGCGGCTCGGACAAGTCAGGCCACCTGAGCCAGGCGATCGACCCGAACGTCACCGGGCTCATCCTGCACGCCCTCGACTCGTCCTACACGCCGGCGTGCACGCCGTTCACCCTGCCGCTGTGAGCGGGTTCTGCCCGAGGTACCGCCGGCCGTTTTCGGCGGACTCCCGCACGGCCGCGAACCCGTAGTCCACCATCGCGGTTTCGTAGGCCGCGACGGCCTCGAGCAGCGGGGCCCCGGCCAGCGCGGACGCCAACGCCGCACCGTCGCGCAACGCGGTGTTGGCGCCCGCGCCGCCGGCCGGGCTCATCGCGTGGATCGCGTCGCCGACGAGCGTCACGCGCGACGGTTCCCACGGCCCGATCGGCACGCTCGTGCGGATCGGCTGCGGGAACGTCGCCGGGACGTCCCAGTGCCCGACCATCGCGCGGGCCAGCGGGTGCCAGCCGTCGACCAGGCCGAGCGCGACCTTCTGCAGGTCGCCCGGGGTCATCGCGGCGAGTTCCGCCTCGGCGTGGCCGACGACTTCCCAGCGAGCCCCGACCGAGCAGGTGAGGTACGGCCGATCGTCGCGCAACCGCAGGTCCGGCACCAGCCGCGCGCACGCGTCGGCGACCGGTTCGGGGTAGTCGACGGGCGCGAACCCGGCCATCGTGCGGTCCGGGCCGAGCATCATGTTGAACACCGCGAACATCTCGGGTTCGAACAGCGCCCGGGTTTCCGGCGTGAGCGGGATCCGGCCGTAGAGGTGCACGAGCCCGGCGTCGACGACCCGGGCGTGCGGCAGGTACTGCTGCCGTACCGGCGAGTTGATCCCGTCCGCTCCGACCAGCAGGCTGCCACGGGCGGAAGTTCCGTCGGCGAAGTGCGCCGTCACGCCGTCTTCGTCGGTTTCGTAGTGCGTGAATCGCTTGCCGTAGCGGACTTCCTGGCCGTGCAGCAGGATCTGGCGTAGGGTGAAGCGGTTGATGTTGAGGTGGGTGCCCTCGTCTTCCAGGCGAGTGAGCAGCCGCAACCGGTCGTCGTAGACGTTCGTGTGCGGCAGCGCCCGGCCCGCGGTGGCCCGGAAGAGTTCGTGCAGTTCCGGGCGCAGGACTTCGCTCAGCGCCGCATCGCCGACGTCGCCGATGTGCAGCCGGTAGCCCTGCTTGCGGGCGCCGGGCGCCTCGTCGCGTTCGTAGACCTGGCACGGGATTCCGGCCCGGCGCAGCCCGTGGGCGAGGCTCAGGCCACCCAGACCGGCACCGATGATGATCACAGACACAGCTGTCCCTTCGTCGCTTCCGAGGAAGGGACGCACAGGTAAGCCTGCTCGATCTGCCCGGACTAACCCATACCGGACTGTGTCTTCGCGCGTCCTCGCGTCCGACGTTAGCGCACTCGATCTCCGGCGCGCCACACCGATTTCGTGAGCGGCACGCCGGGCCGGTAGGCCAGGTGCGTCACCGACGGCGCGTCGAGGACGTGGACGTCCGCCCGCGCGCCGGGCCGCAGGACGCCGACGTCGTCGCGGCGCAACGCCCGCGCGCCACCCGCCGTCGCGGCCCAGACCGCTTCCTCGATCGTCATGCGCATCTGCAGCACCGCCGTCGCGACGCAGAACGCCATCGACGTCGTGTACGAGCTGCCCGGGTTGGCGTTGCTGGCCAGCGCGACCGTCGCGCCCGCGTCGAGCAGCCGCCGCGCCGGCGCCAGCGCCTGCCGGGTCGACAAATCGCACGCCGGCAGCAAAGTCGCCACGGTGTCCGACGTCGCGAGCGCCGAGACATCCGCGTCCGAAAGGTACGTGCAGTGGTCGACGCTCGCCGCGCCCAGCTCCACCGCCAGCCGGACGCCCGGGCCTTCCCCGAGCTGGTTTCCGTGCACCCGCAAGCCGAGCCCGCGCTCGGCCGCGGCCTTCAGCACCCGCGTCGACTGGGCTTCGTCGAACGCCCCCGTCTCGCAGAAGACGTCCGCCCAGCGCACGATTCCCGCGACGGCGTCGAGCATTTCGCCGCACACCAGGTCCACATAGGACTCCGCGTCGGCGCCCGGCGGCACGAGGTGCGCGCCGAGGAACGTGACCTCGTCGGCGACCTCCCCGGCGATCCGCGCGGATCGGGCTTCGTCGGCGACGGTCAGCCCGTAGCCCGTCTTCGTCTCCAGGCAAGTTGTCCCCTGCCGGGCCGCCTCGTCGACGTGGCGGCGCAGGTTCGCGGCCAGCTGCTCGTCGGACGCTTCCCGCGTCGCGCCGACCGTGATCGCGATTCCCCCGGCGGTGTAGGGCTTTCCGGCCATCCGCGCCTCGAACTCGGCCGTGCGGTCGCCGGCGAAGACGAGGTGCGTGTGGCTGTCGACCCAGCCGGGCAGCACCGCGCGGCCCTCGACGTCGACGCGCTCGTCGGCGTCCGGCGCGCTCTTCGCCGCTCCCACCCAGGCGATCTTGTCGTGTTCCACGACCAATGCCGCGTCGGTCAGCCGCCCCAGTTCGGGGTCGTTCGTCGTGAGTTCGCCGATGCCCGTGATCAGGACTGCCACAGTGCCTCGATCTCCTTCGCCAGCAGAGTTTCCGGACGCTCGATGAGCAGGTGCGCGCCGTCCCGCACGACCCCGCGACCGGCGACGACGACGTGCCGGACGTCCGCGCCGGACGCGGCGAACACCACGCCGGACGGCTCGATCCCGGCCGTCCGGACCGAATCCAGGCCGACGGTGACGAAGTCCGCGCCCGCCCCCTCGGCGAGCGCGCCGACCTCGGCCCACCCGATCGCCGCGTGGTCCGTGCCCGCTTCCAGGAGTTCTTCAGCGCTGAACCGGCCGCGTTCCTCGCTGGCCAGCCGGTCGTCCAGCTCCAGCGCGCGAGTCTCTTCGAACGCGTCGACGACGGCGTTGCTGTCGCTGCCGATGCTCAGCCGCACCCCGGCGTCCCGCAGGGCGCGGGCCGGGCCGATGCCGTCGCCGAGGTCGCGTTCGGTGGTCGGGCAGAAGCACGCCCGGGCGCCGCTCAGCCGGTCGATGTCCGAGGCGGTGAGGTGCGTGGCGTGCACGGCGACCAGCCGGTCGGTCAGCACCCCGTGCTCGTCGAGCAGCTCGGTCGGCGTGCGGCCGTAGGCGGCCTGGCACTGCCCGTTTTCGGCCCGCTGCTCCGACAGGTGGACGTGCACGACGCGCGGGCTGTCCACAAGCGACAGTTCGGCCGCCGGGACCGCCCGCACCGAGTGGATCGCCGCGCCGACGCGGAACAGCTCGCCTTCCTTCAGCGCGGCCACCCGCGTGGCCCACGCCGAAGCCGAGCCGTCGGAGAACCGCCGCTGGACCTCGTCCGGTTCGACGCCGATCCCGCCGGCCAGGTAACAGGTGTCGAGGAGCGTCAGCCGGATCCCGGCGTCGGCGGCGGCTTGCCGCAGGGCCTCCCCCATCGCGTTCGGATCGGCGTACGGCTTCCCGCCGGGCGCGTGGTGCAGGTAGTGGAACTCCCCCACGCTCGTGTACCCGCCGAGCACCATCTCGGCGTACACCCCGCGGGCCAGCCGGTAGTAGGTGTCCGGGTCGAGCCGGGACGCCAGGGCGTACATCCGCTCGCGCCACGTCCAGAACGTGCCGCGCTCGTGGTGCGTCCGGCCGCGCAGCGCCCGGTGGAACGCGTGCGAGTGCCCGTTCGCGAACCCGGGCAACGTCAGCCCTCCGAGCACGACGCCGGTCGGCGGCGCCCCGGGAGTCACGCCCGTGATCCGGCCGTCGGCGACGTCGATCCGCACGCCGGACGCGATCCCGTCCGGCAGCCAGGCCTGTTCGCACCAGAAAACTGTCGGTGCCGAGCGATAGGCTGGAAACGGGGGGCGCCCCCGCGGGCCGACGGTCATCGCGCCAGCCGTTCCAGGACCGTGGCCAGCGCCGCGGCGCCCGCCTCGACGTCGCCGGCCTCGGCGAACTCCTCCGGCGAGTGGCTGATCCCGGTCGGGTTGCGCACGTACAGCATCCCGGCCGGGACGAACCCGGCGAGGATGGCCGCGTCGTGCCCGGCGCCGGTCGGCAGCTCCGGCGGACCGCCGAGCCACTCACCGAGGTCGCGCCGGAGCGAGTCGTCGAACACCACATCGTCCGAATAGGACTCCCGCGCAACGGTAACCCGGCAGCCTTCTTCTTCCGCGGCGGATTCGGCAGCCCGGGTGATCTCCGCGACCAGCTCGGGAGTCGCGGTGCCGGGCACCCGTGCGTCCAACCACAGGTCCACAGTGGACGCGATGACGTTGGTGCCGCCCGGTGTCGGGACCAGCCGGCCGACGGTCGCCCGCGCGCCCGGCACCGCGCGGGCCAGCCGCCGGACCGCGGTGACCGTCGCGGCGGCGGGCAGCATCGGGTCGGCGCGGTCGGCCAGCAGCGTCGCCCCGGCGTGGTTCCCCTGCCCCGCGAAGGAGAACCGCCACCGCCCGTGCGCGATCACCGTGCTGCCGACGGCCACCGGCGAGCCGAGGTCGATCAGCCCGCGCCCCTGCTCGACGTGCAGTTCGAGGAACTTCCCGATCAGCCCGAGCCGGCCGGGATCGGACCCCACCCGCGCCGGGTCGAAGCCCGACTTCGCCGCGGCCTCGGCGAACGTGACGCCGTCGGCGTCCCGCAGGCTCCGGGCCTTGTCCGCGTCGATCGTGCCGGTGAGCAGCCGGGAACCGAGGCAGGGAACGCCGAACCGGCCGCCCTCCTCTTCGGCGAACACCACGACGGCGAACGGCTTTCCCGGGCGAAAACCTCTCTCCCGCAACGCTTCCACCGCGGCCAGCGCGCTGACCACACCGAGGGGGCCGTCGAAGGCGCCGCCGCCGGGCACCGAGTCGAGGTGGCTGCCGGTGACGACGGCGTCCGGCCCCGGCGGTCCCCACCAGGCCCAGATGTTGCCGTTGTGGTCGGTGTCGACGTCCAGGCCCAGCCCCAGCGCGCGTTCGACGAACCAGACCCGCAGGTCCTGCTCGGGCGAGTCGAAGGCGTGCCGCGAATAGCCGCCGCGCTTCGGATCGCGCCCGACGTCGCCGATCTCGGCGAGCAACCCGGAAGCGGTCACGCGTCCTCCCGCATCGGCACCCGCACGCCACGCTCGTCGGCGACTTCGGCCGCGCGGTCGTAGCCGGCGTCGACGTGCCGGATGACGCCCATGCCCGGGTCGTTGGTGAGCACGCGCTCGAGCTTCCGCGCGGCCAGCTCCGTCCCGTCGGCGACGCTGACCTGACCCGCGTGGATGGACCGGCCCATGCCGACGCCGCCGCCGTGGTGGATCGACACCCAGCTCGCCCCGGACGACGTGTTGACCAGCGCGTTGAGCAGCGGCCAGTCGGCGATCGCGTCGGAGCCGTCGGCCATGCCTTCGGTCTCGCGGTACGGCGAGGCGACGCTGCCGGAGTCGAGGTGGTCGCGGCCGATGACGACCGGCGCCTTCAGCTCGCCGCTGGCGACCATCTCGTTGAAGCGCACGCCGGCCAGGTGCCGCTCGCCGTAGCCGAGCCAGCAGATCCGCGCCGGAAGTCCCTGGAACGCCACACGTTCGCCGGCGAGCCGGATCCAGCGAGCGAGGGATTCGTTCTCCGGGAACAGTTCCAGCATCGCGCGGTCGGTGGCGGCGATGTCCTCGGGGTCGCCCGAGAGCGCGGCCCAGCGGAACGGGCCGTTGCCCTCGCAGAACAGCGGCCGGATGTAGGCGGGCACGAAGCCGGGGAAGTCGAACGCGCGCTCACAGCCGCCGAGCTTGGCCTCGCCGCGCAGCGAGTTGCCGTAGTCGAAGACCTCGGCGCCGCGGTCGAGGAAACCGAGCATGGCGTCGACGTGGTCGGCCATCGACTCGCGCGAGCGGTCGGTGAACTCGTCGGGCTTCTTGGCCGCGTAGTCGTGCCAGTCGTCGACGTCGATGCCCTTGGGCAGGTAGGACAGCGGGTCGTGCGCGGACGTCTGGTCGGTGACGATGTCGACCTCGACGCCCCGGCGCAACAGCTCCGGCAGCACCTCGGCGGCGTTGCCGACGACACCCACCGACAGCGGCCTCTTCTCCTGCTTGGCCTTGGTGACGCGGGCGATCGCGTCGTCGAGGTCGTCGGCGACCTCGTCGAGGTAGCGCGTCTCGACGCGGCGGTGCGCGCGCTGCGGGTCGCACTCGATGACCAGCGCGACGCCGTCGTTCATGGTGACGGCGAGGGGCTGCGCGCCGCCCATGCCGCCGAGACCGGCCGTGACGGTCAGCGTTCCACGCAGCGACCCGCCGAACTTCTTCTTCGCGACGGCGGCGAACGTCTCGTACGTGCCCTGCAGGATGCCCTGGGTGCCGATGTAGATCCACGAGCCCGCGGTCATCTGCCCGTACATCGTCAGGCCCTGCTGCTCGAGCCGCCGGAACTCGGGCCACGTGGCCCAGTCGCCGACGAGGTTCGAGTTGGCGATGAGCACGCGGGGGGCCCACTCGTGCGTGCGGAAGACGCCGACCGGCTTGCCGGACTGGACGAGCAGCGTCTCGTCGATGTCCAAAGTGGTCAGTTCGCGGGTGATGGCGTCGAAGCTGGCCCAGTTGCGGGCGGCCTTGCCGGTGCCGCCGTAGACGACCAGGTCCTCGGGCCGCTCGGCGACGTCGGGGTCGAGGTTGTTGTGGAACATCCGCAGCGCGGCTTCGGTCTGCCACGACTTGGCGGTGAGCTGGGTGCCGCGGGCGGCACGGACGACGCGGGACATCAGACCTCCAGACGGGCGGCGTCGAGGACGGCGCCGGAGCGGACGAGTTCTTCGGCAGCAGCGATTTCGGGTGCCAGGTGACGGTCGGGGCCCGGACCGTCCACTTTGGTGCGCAGCAGATCCCGGACGCGGCCGGTGACCGGCGACGGCTCGAGCGGCGCCCGGAAGTCCAGCGCCCGGGCCGCCGTCAGCAGTTCGATGGCGAGCACGGTGGTCAGGCCGTCGACGGCCTTGCGCAGCTTCCGCGCGGCCGACCAGCCCATGGAGACGTGGTCCTCCTGCATGGCGCTGCTCGGAATCGAGTCGACGGACGCGGGCACGGCGAGCCGCTTCAGCTCGCTGACCACGGCGGCCTGCGTGTACTGGGCGATCATGTGCCCGGAGTCGACGCCGGGGTCGTCGGCGAGGAACGGCGGCAGGCCGTGCGAGCGCGCCTTGTCGAGCATCCGGTCGGTGCGGCGCTCGGCGATGCTGGCGACGTCGGCGATCGGGATGGCCAGGAAGTCCAGCACGTACGCGACGGGCGCGCCGTGGAAGTTGCCGTTGGACTCGACGCGGCCGTCAGCCAGCACGACAGGATTGTCCACAGCGGACATCAGCTCGCGCTCGCCGACGAGCTCGGCGTGGGCGAGGCTGTCGCGCGCGGCGCCGTGCACCTGCGGGGCGCAACGCAGCGAATAGGCGTCCTGGACGCGGTTGCAGTCCGGGCCGCGGTGGCTTTCGACGATCTTCGAGCCCTGCAGCGCCTGCCACATCCGGGCCGCGGACGTCGCCTGCCCGGGGTGCGGCCGGAGGGCCTGCAGGTCGGCGGCGAAGGCGCGGTCGGTGCCGAGCAGGGCTTCGACGCTCATCGCGGCGGTGAGGTCGGCGATGTCGAAGAGCCGGTGCAGGTCGGCGGCGGCCAGCAGGAGCATGCCGAGCATGCCGTCGGTGCCGTTGGTGAGGGCGAGGCCCTCCTTCTCGGCGAGGACGACGGGCTCGATGCCGGCGTGCTTCAGCGCTTCTTCCGCCTTCATCACTTCACCGCGGTACATCGCTTCGCCCTCGCCCATGAGCGCGAGCGCGACGGCGGCCAGCGGCGCGAGGTCGCCGGAGCAGCCGAGCGAGCCGTACTCGTGGACGATCGGCGTGATATCGGCGTTGAGCAGGGCCGCAAGCGTTTGCGCGGTACCCGGGCGGACGCCGGTGTAGCCGCTGGCGAGGGTCCGCAGCCGCAGCAGCATCAGCGCGCGGACGACCTCGGGCTCGACGGCGGGCCCGGCGCCGGCGGCGTGGGACCGGATCAGGCTGCGCTGGAGCGCGGTCCGGCTCTCGACGGGGATGTGACGGGTGGCGAGGGCGCCGAAGCCGGTCGAGACGCCGTAGGTGGGCGTGACGGCGTGGGCGAGGTTCTCGATGTGCTGACGGGTCGCGGCGAGGGTCTTCTCGGCCGCGTCCCCGAGCGCGACCGGCGCGTGGCCGCGGACAACGTCGACGACCTGGGCGGCGGTCAGTGGTTCGAGGCCCAGGAGCACTTTTTCCGGCATGGGCCCATTGGACATCGTCCTTCCCGCTGGTGGGATGCCCCACGGAGTGGTTCCGTCTGGGATCCCAGACACACGGGTTTACCCTGGCCAAAGCGCCCCAATGTGGCCTTCGGTGCGCCAGACGCAACCAAGGCGGCCTTCGGTGCGTAAGACGCAACCAAGGCCGCCTTGGGGCGCTCGGGTCGGGAGGTGCCATGGGTGACAGCAGCGAGGTGCCGGCGTTGCGCCGCGGCCTCACCGTGCTGCGCCTCCTGGCCACCCGGCCGGGTCCGGTGACCGCGGCGGCGATCGCGCGCGAGGCCGGTCTCCCCCGCTCGACGACGTACCACCTGCTCAGCGAACTCGAGACCGCCGGTTTCGTCGTCCACCTGCCCGCCGAACGCCGCTACGGCCTCGGCATCGCGGCCTTCGAGCTGGGCTCGGCCTACCTGCGTCACGACCCCCTCGAACGGCTGGCCGGGCCGTTGCTGCGCAAGCTCGTCGACCGCGTCGGCCACACCGCGCACCTGGGCGTCCTGCACGGCAACGAGTCGCTCTACCTCATCAAGGAACGCCCGGCGCGGCCGGAAACCCTCGTGACCGAGGTCGGCGTCCGGCTGCCGGCCCAGCTGACCGCGTCCGGCCGCGCGATCCTGCGGCACCTGCCCGCCCCGCACGTCCGCGCGCTGTTCCCGTCGGCGTCGGCGTTCGTCCTCCGCACCGGCCGCGGTCCGCGCACCCTCGCCGAGCTGCGCCGCACCCTGACCGCGGAGCGCCGCCTCGGCTGGTCGGTCGAGGACGGCCACGTCACGGCCGGCTTCGCCTCGGTCGCCACCCCGGTCTTCGACCACGGCGCCCGCCCGCTGGCGGCGATCAGCGTGACCCTGCGCCACCACTGCGCGGCCGAGCCGTGCGAAGAGACGTGGCCGGAACTGGCGGCCGAAGTGGCGGCGACGGCGGCCGAGCTGACCAGCCGCATCGGCGGCCACCCGGGCTGACGCGCTGCTGCGATCGGGGCAACTGTCACCGAACGCCTCGATTCCACTCCGCTCGGTGATTACCGTTTGCGGATAGCGTTTTGAGGGGCACCGATGGTGGATGACGCACGCGTGACGAAGGTGGGGTTCGGCGCCGTGCTCGCCGTCGCCGAGTTCCGGGCGATGTGGCTCGCCGAGCTGCTGTCCGTCTGCGGCGACCAGCTCGCCCGCGTCGCGCTCGCGGTGCTCGTCTACCAGCGCACTTCGTCGGCGGCCCTGACCGGCCTGACCTACGCCCTGACGTACGTGCCGTCCCTGCTCGGCGGGATCCTCCTGGCCGGCGCGGGCGACCGGTGGCCGCGCCGCGACGTGATGGTCGCGGCCGACGTGGCCCGCGCCGCGCTCGTCGGCGTCATCGCGATCCCCGGCGTCCCGCTGTGGGTGCTGTGCGTGCTGGTCGCGGTGCTGACGGCGCTGGGCGGGCCGTTCAAGGCGGCGCAGCAGGCGCTGCTGCCGACGGTGCTCGAAGGCGAGCGGTACCTGGTCGGGATGGCCCTGCGGAACGTGACGATCCAGGCCGCGCAGCTGGCCGGGTTCGCCGGCGGCGGCCTGCTGATCGCCGCGTTGACGCCCTCCGCGGCGCTGGCGCTGGACGCCGTGACGTTCGTGCTCTCGGCGCTGTTCCTGGTCACCGGCGTCCGGCGGCGGGCGGCGGTCGCGCAGGCGGTGCGGCCGGCCTGGCTGTCGACGACCGGCGCCGGCATCCGGCTGATCTGGCGCGACCCGGCGTTGCGGACGCTGGTGGCGCTCAACTGGCTGGCGGGGTTCTACATCGTGCCGGAGGCGCTGGCCGCGCCGTACGCGGCGGGCATCGGCGCGGGCGCGACGCTGGTGGGGCTGCTGATGGCCGCGGACCCGGCGGGCAGCGTGCTCGGCGGCGTCGTGTTCGGCAAGTGGATCCCCGAGCGCGCGCAGGTCCGCGTGCTCGGCTGGCTGGGGATCGCGGCGGGGCTGCCGCTGGTGGTGTTCGCCTTCCGGCCGGGCCTCGTCGCGTCGGTGGCGCTACTGGCGGCGTCCGGCCTGCTGGCGACGGGCTACAACATCACCGGCACGGTGTCGTTCATGCGTCGGGTGCCGGACGAGCACCGCGCGCAGTGCGCCGGCGTGAACTCGGCCGGCTTGATCACCGTGCAGGGCGTAGGCGCGGCCGCGGCGGGCGCGCTGGCCGACGTGCTGAGCCCGGCGCACACCATCGCCGTGGCCGGGGCGGCGGGCGCCGCGGTGGCCGTGCCGATCGCGAGGGCGTGGCGCCGGGCCGGGCTGGAGGATCGATGACCTCAGTTGTCGCGTCCGCACATGGCGCGCCTCCCTTCGCCACCTCGGGCCGACCCGGCTCCGTCACCGGCCGGACACCATGAGTATGCGGACCGGCGCCGCGACCCCGCGCGGTGGACCCCGCTTTCGTGACGCGCTCGTGCCACGGCGCTGGTCGCTGTGGCGCCAGGGTCCACGCGTGATCGTCTACTGCCTGCTCACCGAAGCGGCGGCGGTCGTCCTGACGCTGCGCCCGTTCCCGGTCGCGGTGGACCGCCGCACGGTGCTGATCCTGCTGGTGCTGCTGCTCCTCGGCGTGACCCAGTCGGAGATGGGCCGCCGCGTCGAGCGCATCCGCCGCCGCGTGTCGGGGACCCCGCACATCAACATGACGTCGGTCTGGACGTTCGCCGGCGTGCTGGTGCTCCCGCCGCCGCTGCTGGCGGTGCTGGTCGCCGGCCTCTACGGGCACCTGGCGATCCGCAGCTGGTACCGCCTGCAGCGGGTCCCGGCGTCCAGGACGGTCAGCAACGCGGCCATCATCCTGCTCTCGTGCTACGCGGCCCAGGCGGTCATGCGCGTTTCGGGTTCCCCGGACGTGCGCGCGGCGTTCCCGCGCGGCTGGGCGGGCACGTTCGCGATCGCGGCCGCGGGCGTGACGTTCTTCGTGGTGAACGCTCTGCTGGTGCTCCCGGCCCGCCGCGAGATCGGCCGGACGCCGGAGGCGCTGTTCGGCACGTGGGCGGACAACGGCCTGGAGGTGGCGACGCTCTGCCTGGGCGCGCTGAACGCGCTGGCACTGGCGGTGCTGCCGGGGCTGACGGTGCTGGTGCTCCCGCCGTTGCTGCTGTTGCACCGGACGGTGCTGGTGAAGCAGCTGGAGGTGGCGGCCCACCGCGACGCGAAGACGGGGTTGTACAACACGAGCGGCTGGCACGCGCTGGCGGAGCGAACGCTGGCGGCCGCCGCCCGCCAGCGGTCGACGTTCGGCCTGCTGATGCTGGATCTGGACCACTTCAAGCAGGTGAACGACACGTATGGCCACCTGGCGGGCGACGCGGTGTTACGGGCGGTAGCCGAAGCGATCATCTCCGCGGTCCGCGGCCGGGGCGACGCGGTGGGGCGGTTCGGCGGCGAGGAGTTCGTGGTGCTGCTGCCGGGCATCGCCCACCCGGACATCGGCGCGGTGGCGGAACGCATCCGCCGAGCGGTGGCGGCGCTGAAGGTCCCGGCGGGCAACCTGTCGATCACGGGTCTCTCGACCTCGATCGGCATGGCGGTCTACCCGACGGCGGGGACCTCGTTGCAGCGCCTGCTCGACGCGGCGGATACGGCGCTGTACCACGCGAAGGCGACGGGCCGGAACAAGGTGGTCCACGTAGCGGACCTGGCGTGATCAGGCGATCTTGTGCCGCCGCCCGGCATCCAGCCCGAGCATCGCGAGCAGTTCGGTGCACTCCCGCACATCGGAGGAGTGCCCGGCAACGGTGATGACGGCTCGATCGTTCTGTTCGGCAAGCCGAACGGCTTCTTCAGCCCGGATAACACCCATCCGGCTGTCTTCGTCGTTGGCGGTGGAGCTGCCATTGGAACGGGCCCAGGTCATCTGGCCACCTACTTCCGACCCCACGGGTGCGGAGCCATGGTCGGGGCTTCAGCATGACACTCACAAAAACTTCACTCACAAGTGGGGCCCGTCACAAGGCTGGAGCTGCGGAGAGTAGCGGGGTGGGTGGAGGCGCGAAGGGGACTTCGGGAGTTGCTTGGGGACGGGAGCGATCTCGCGGTGGGAGGGGGAAACCGGCGGGTTCGCGGGGCGGCGGGCGTCCTGCTCACGGCTCACGGCTCACGGCTCACGGCTCACGGCTCACGGCTCACGGCTCACGGCTCACGGCTCACGGCTCACGGCTCACGGCTCACGGCTCACGGCTCACGGCTCACGGCTCACGGCTCACGGCTCACGGCTCACGGCTCACGGCTCACGGCTCACGGCTCACGGCTCACGGCTCACGGCTCACGGCTCACGGCTCACGGCTCACGGCTCACGGCTCACGGCTCACGGCTCACGGCTCACGGCTCACGGCTCACGGCTCACGGCTCACGGCTCACGGCTCACGGCTCACGGCTCACGGCTCACGGCTCACGGCTCACGGCTCACGGCTCACGGCTCACGGCTCACGGCTCACGGCTCACGGCTCACGGCTCACGGCTCACGGCTCACGGCTCACGGCTCACGGCTCACGGCTCACGGCTCACGGCTCACGGCTCACGGCTCACGGCTCACGGCTCACGGCTCACGGCTCACGGCTCACGGCTCACGGCTCACGGCTCACGGCTCACGGCTCACGGCTCACGGCTCACGGCTCACGGCTCACGGCTCACGGCTCACGGCTCACGGCTCACGGCTCACGGCTCACGGCTCACGGCTCACGGCTCACGGCTCACGGCTCACGGCTCACGGCTCACGGCTCACGGCTCACGGCTCACGGCTCACGGCTCACGGCTCACGGCTCACGGCTCACGGCTCACGGCTCACGGCTCACGGCTCACGGCTCACGGCTCACGGCTCACGGCTCACGGCTCACGGCTCACGGCTCACGGCTCACGGCTCACGGCTCACGGCTCACGGCTCACGGCTCACGGCTCACGGCTCACGGCTCACGGCTCACGGCTCACGGCTCACGGCTCACGGCTCACGGCTCACGGCTCACGGCTCACGGCTCACGGCTCACGGCTCACGGCTCACGGCTCACGGCTCACGGCTCACGGCTCACGGCTCACGGCTCACGGCTCACGGCTCACGGCTCACGGCTCACGGCTCACGGCTCACGGCTCACGGCTCACGGCGAGCGTGGCGGTTTCGTGGTCCCTCCGGCACCCCGAAGCTGTCATTGTGACTACGGCCGGCAACACCGCGTCAAGGCGGGAAAGATGCCTTGACCCGGCGCTGCCGGCCGTGTTCTGGCTTCGGATCGGGGTGCGGGGGAGTCTGGGTTCTCGTCGGTGCCGGTTCTCGTGTCGGCTCGCTCCTGGGATGGCGCGGCGCGGCTGTCATGTTGGCGAGGCCTGTGGCATCGCGGCAGCCGGGTGCGCGCGGAAAGGCCCGGGGCATACCCCCGAGAAGGCGCGCGGGGCAAAGCTCCACGAGGCGTATGCGGGGCCAAGCCCGACATAACAAGGGGCAAGGCGCGAGAGGGCCCCGAAAGGGGACGAGGGCCGATTCTCGACTCAAGGGCACCGGGGGCGCGGCCCTGAGAGAGGGTCGGGGCGCGAGCCAAGACGGGCAAGCTCGCGACAGCGGGCGCCAGCCGGACCCCGCGCAGCAGATGCAGGGCACAGCCCCGAGAAAGGGGAAGTGGGCGAAGTCTGAGCCAGCAGAGGCAAAGGCCCCACGACAGCGGACGCAAGCCGGGCCCGTGCAGAGCGGGCGGGGCGCAGCCGCGCGAGAGAGGTGCGCGGACGAAACCCCGAGCCAGACAGGGCACCGAGCAACTCAGCAGCTACGCCGCCGACACCCATGAAGCCGCCGAAGAGCTGGTCCGCAGACGGAGAGCGCCAGCCGGACCCACGCAGAAGAGGGCGCGGGGCGCAGCCCCGCAAAGGCGGCTGGGGCGCAACCCGCGAGCAGGGGCGCGGGCGCGGGGCGCAGCCCCGAGAAGGAGGCCCGAGGCGCAGCCTGAGCCACCAAGGGGGGCGCAGCCCCGCAAAGGGGGGCCGGGGCGCAGCCCCGAAGAGGAGGCGCAAGGCGAAGCCTGAGCCACCAAGGGGCGCAGCCCCGCAAAAGGGGCCCGGGCCGCGGGCCCCGAGAAGGAGGCCCGAGGCGCAGCGTGAGCCACCAAGGGGCGCAGCCCCGCAAAGGGGGCCCGGGGCGCAGCCCCGAAGAAGAGGCGCAAGGCGAAGCCTGAGCCAAAAAGGGGCGAAGCCCCGCAGGGGGCAAGGGGCGAAGCCCCAAGAAAGGGCGCAGGGCGAAGCCCGAGCCAGAGAGGGGCCCGGGGCGAAGCCCAGGAGAAGGGGGTCCAGGGGGCGAAGCCCGCCTGGCGGGGGTCTGGGGGTTCGACCCCCAGAGGACATGGACGTAACCGAAGAGAAGGCCCAAGCTCCGAAGGAGCGAGGGCCTTCTCGAAGGTGGAGGTGCCGGGAATTGAACCCGGGTCCTCTGGCGTATCAACAGGGCTTCTCCGTGCGCAGTCCGCTACGTCTCTACTTGGCTCCCTCAGTCACGCGAACAAGCTGAGGTGACGAGCCCAGCCACTGTTTGCTTCACGACAGTTCCCCGTGGCCGGGACTGCCGCTGAGCCTCCTAGCTGATGCCGGTACCCGGGCCGGAGGCGAACCCGGGCCGACAGAGACGCACTCGCTCAGGCGGCGAGGGCGTACTCGCGCTGACTGGAGTCGGCGCTTATTTGGTTGCGATGACGCTTAACGGTGGTCTCTCGCCTGCACCGGCACGCTTCTCCTGAATCAACGTCCAAAGTCGAAACCGTTCACCCCCTTGGTGGGAACACAACCTGTACATCATAACGCGTGGGGCCACCTCTTTACTCCAGGTGGGTAGGGCCAGCCCTACCGCGAGGATGCCCGCGCGCACCATGTCGTGGGCGGCCTCGGAAGACGACTCTGGACTCCAGCAGAAGGGAGTCCGGTGATGGGTAGCGCGAGGCGGGATCCGCCGTTCGGTGGCTCGGTGGTGTTCTTGCTGATGAACCTGCCGGTGGGGGTGCTGGCGTTCGTCTTCTTGACGGCGTTCACCGCGGCCGGGCTGGGGACCGCCGTCGTGTGGGTGGGTGTCGGCCTGCTCGCGCTGCTCGTGCTGGCCGTCCGGGGGGCCGGGCGGTTGGAGCGGGCCCGGGTCTACGCGCTGCTCGACCGGTACATCGATCTCCCCTACCTGCCGCTGCCCGCCCACGGGCAGAAGGACCGGTGGAAGGCGCGGCTGAAGGACCCGTCGACATGGCGGGACTTCGCCTACTTCTTCCTCCTCTTCCCGCTCGGCATCGTCGAGTTCGTGCTGGTGACGACGTTCTGGTCGACGAGCCTGGCGCTGGCCGGCCTGCCGATCTACTTCCGGTGGCTGCCCGACGGCGCGTACTACTTCCCCTCGGACGAGCTGCGGTGGCTGACCGTGGATTCGACCGTGGAAGCGCTACCGTGGGCAGCGCTGGGGGTGTTGTTCGTCGCGCTGTCGGTGGCGCTGACCAAGGCGCTCGCCGGGGTGCACGCCCGGCTGGCGAACGCGCTGCTGGGCACGACCGTGGCCCAGCGTCGTCGGATGGAGCGCTGGTGGGAAGACGCGGAAGAGAAGAACCTGGTGGCGGGATGACCGAGGCTCAACCCCTGGAGCACCCGCGGCCGCACCCGGCTCGCACGATCGTGTACATGATCGTCAGCTTCTTCTTCCGGATCCTGCAGTTCGTGCTGATCGTGACGGGCATCGCGGTGGGGGTCGCGACGGCGGTGGTGTGGATCGGGTTCCCGATCCTGCTGGCGACGACGAGCTTCATCCGCTGGTCGGGTGATCGCGAGCGGAGCTGGCTGGGGAAGATGCTGCGGGTGCCGCTGCCGCCGGTGCAGCGCCGCCCGTACGAAGAGGGACAGCCATTGCTGCGGCGGTGGATGGTCCGGCTGAGCGACGCGACGACGTGGCGTGACCTGGCCTACCTGATGGCGGCGTTCCCGCTGGCGTGCGCGGAGCTCGGGATCGCGCTGGCGTCGATCGTGCTGCTGCCGATGGCCGTCTGGGTGACGCCGTGGCTGGGCTGGCTGCACGGTGAGCTGGGTCTCGCGCTGCTGGGTCCGGACCGCACGAAGCGGCTCGAGCAGAAGGCCGAGCGGTTGCAGGCTTCGCGGGCGCGGGGCGTCGACGCCGCCGAAGCGGAGCGGCGCCGCATCGAGCGTGACCTGCACGACGGCGCCCAGCAGCGGCTGGTCGCGGTCGCGATGAGCCTCGGGCGCGCGAAGTCGAAGTTCGACCAGGACCCGGACATGGCGCGCGAGCTGATCGACGAGGCGCACTCGGACGCGAAGCTCGCCGTGTCGGAGCTGCGGGACCTCGCGCGCGGCATCTACCCGGCGGTGCTCGGCGACCGGGGGCTGGACGCGGCGCTGTCGGCGCAGGCGGCGAAGTCGCCGATCCCGGTGGACGTCCACGTGGACGTCGAACCGCGGCCGCCGGCGGCGGTGGAGACGACGGCGTACTTCATCGTCGGCGAGACCCTGACGAACATCGCGAAGCACTCCGGAGCGTCCGAAGCGGGTGTGAAGGTGTGGCGGACCGACGACCACGTCGTCGTCGAGATCACCGACAACGGCCACGGCGGCGCCGAGGTGCGCCCCGGCGGCGGGCTGGCCGGGCTGGCCGACCGCGCCGCGACGATCGACGGCGTCATCACGGTCGTCAGCCCGGTGGGCGGGCCGACGGTGATCCGGGCTGACCTCCCCTGCCAGTGGTGAATAGGCTGGACCCCGTTCATCCACGAGCTTGGGGGCCGGATGCGGGTAGTCATCGCCGAAGACGCCGTGCTGCTGCGGGCCGGGGTGACCCGCCTGCTCGCCGACGAAGGCATCGAGACGGCGGCGGCCGTCGACAACGGCGACGATCTGCTCGGCGCGATCAAAGAACACCGTCCCGACCTGGCGATCGTCGACGTCCGGATGCCCCCGACGTTCACCGACGAGGGCCTGCGCGCGGCGCTGGCGGCCCGCAAGGAGATCCCCGGGCTGCCGGTGCTGGTGCTGTCGCAGTACGTCGAGGAGTCGTACGCGGTGGAGCTGCTGTCGGGCGGCGCCGGCGGGGTCGGCTACCTGCTGAAGGAGCGCGTGGCCGACGTCGACGAGTTCCTGGACGCGGTCCGCCGCGTGGCCAACGGCGGCACGGCGATCGACCCGGACGTGATCGCCCAGCTGATGGCCCGCGGCCGCCGCAACCCCCTGGACGCGCTGACCGCGCGGGAGTCCGAGGTGCTGGGGCTGATGGCGCAGGGGCTCTCGAACACGGCGATCGCGAACTCCCTGGTGGTTTCGCACGGCGCGGTGGAGAAGCACATCGGCAACATCTTCTCGAAGCTCGGCCTCGAAGCGAGCGCGGAGGAGCACCGCCGCGTCCGCGCGGTGCTGACCTACTTGGGGCGCTGAGCCATCAGGTAGGCCTGGGGCACCTGCTCCGGTTCCTGCGGCGCCCGGACCAGGCGCGCTTCCATCACCAGGCCGGCGGCCTCGAACAGCCCCGCCACGAAGTCCGGCGGCAGGCGGTACGCGTCGAAGGAAACCTCGTGGCCGCACCCCCGGGAGATGTGGCGGCGCTCGTCGCCGACCTGGAACGCCGTCAGCAGGCGGCCGCCCGGGGCCAGGACCCGGGCCAGCTCCGCCACCACCGCCGGCAGCTGCTCCGGCGGGGTGTGGATCAGCGAGTACCACGCCAGCGCGCCCGCCAGGCTGCCGTCGGCCAGCTCCAGCGCGGTCAGCGAACCGACCTCGAACCGCAGCTCCGGATGCGCCCGGCGGGCCACCTCGAGCATGCCGGGCGAAAGGTCCACCCCGAACACGTCCAGCCCGAGCGACGCCAGGTGGCCCGTCAACCGGCCCGTGCCGCAGCCCAGGTCGCCGACCGGGCCCGATTCGCCCACCAGCTCGGCGAACGTCGCCAGCATCGCCCGGTCCCACGGGCTGGTGGCCAGCGCGTCCCGCGCCTCCTCCGCGTAAGCCTCGGCGACGGTGTCGTACGCGGTCCGGGTGCTGGTCAGGTACGCGGGTTCGGTCACGGGCCGAAACACTATCGACGGAAGGTGACGACAAGTCCCGTAGGGTGGATGCCGGGTCACCCGTTCCGCGGGCGGCACCCTGCGCACCGCTCACCTACCATGAGCGGACCCGTCGGGAAGGAGCGCGCAGATGACCGACGAGACCCGCTGCGTCCGCTTCTTCGGCGGCCCGCTCGACGGCCGCGTCCAGGAGCTCGGGGACGCCGAACCCGTGCCCGGCACCGTCATCCGGCACATCCACCTGCACGGTGGTCCGAAGATCGAGACCCGCTACGAGCTCGGCCTTACCGAAACCGGCTGGGAGTACCGCGTCACCGCGACGCAGCACGAACCCGAGCCCGACGGCCTGAGGTAGGGAGAACCCCCGTATCGCCCTGGGGTCAACAGGACCCCCAAGACGCCGGTCAGCACCGCTGTTCCGGACGTCGCGACCGGCCAAGCTCAGTGCATGCAGAAGAGCCGGGACCGCTTCCTCGACGTCGTCCGGGCGGGGGCCATCCTCGCCGTCATCGGTCAGCACTGGACCATGCCGGTGCTCTCCTACTCCGATGGCCACCTCGCCACGGGCAACGCGCTCGCGACGCCCGGCTGGTGGGTCGTCACCTGGCTCAGTCAGGTCATGCCGCTCGTCTTCTTCGCCGGCGGCGCGGCCAACTTGATCTCCTTCCGCCGCGCGGAATCGACGCGGACCTGGCTCGGCGCGCGGCTCAAGCGCCTGATGCTGCCCGTGCTGCCGCTGATGGCCGTCTGGCTCGTCATGCCGGACTTCCTGCGCGGCCTCGGCGTCCCGCCCCAGCCGCTGCAGGTCGGCAGCGCCATCGCCGCGCAGCTGCTGTGGTTCCTCGCCGTCTACGTCCTGGTCGTGCTCCTCACGCCGCTGATGGTCGCCGCGCACCGGCGCTGGGGCCTCAAGGTCCCGCTCGTCATGGGGGTCGCCGGTGTCCTGGTCGACGTCGCCCGCTTCAACGACCTCGGCTACCTCGGTTACGCCAACGCGATCTTCGTCTGGGTCGCCGTCCACCAGCTCGGCTTCCACTACGTCGAAGGCCGCCTCGGCACGCTCACCCGCCGCGCCGCCCTGACGCTGTCGGCCGCCGGCTTCGGCGTCACCGCGCTGATGGTCGCCTTCGGCCCGTACCCGGCCAGCATGATCGGCATGCCGGGCGCGCCGGTGTCGAACATGAGCCCGCCGACCGTGCTGCTCGCCTTCCTCGCCGTCGGCCAGATCGGCCTGCTCCTCGCCTTCCGCCCGCAGCTCAACGCGCTCGCCGAACGCCCCGGCGTCGGCACCGCGCTCGGCTGGCTCGGCGCGCGGTTCATGAGCGTCTACCTCTGGCACATGCCGGCGCTGATCGTGGTGGCGGGCGTGACCGTCTACGGCCTCGGCTACGAGACGCCCACGCCGGGCACGCTGCTCTGGATCGTCATGGCGCCCGCGTGGTTCGCCGTGTGCGGCATGGTGCTGCTGGGCCTGCTGCGGCTGTTCGCGCACTTCGAGATGCAGCGCGACACCGCCGGCGTCACCGCGCGGGTGCCGCAGCTGGTCGTCGCCGGGCTGATGATCTCCGGTGGCCTGCTCGGCCTGGCCGCGCGCGGCTTCGCGCCGCTGTCGGACGGCTTCGCGCACGGCCCGGTGCCGTGGGTGGTCCTCGCGACGGCCGGCTTCCTGCTGGCGGGCAAGCCGATCCCGGCCGTCGACCTGCTGGGCCGCGCGGTCGTCGTGAGCGAACGCGCAGCGCTCAAGCGGTAAGGAGCCGCAGCGGGGTGTCGTGCAGGACGGCTCGCAGGAACGGCTCCCCCAGGCGATCGTCGGCCGCCCAGCCGGCGATCGCCTGCAGCTGCGTCGCGTAGGAGTACGGGATGTTCGGGAAGTCCGTGCCGAGCACGACCCGGTCGGCGAACTCCGCCAGCCGCGCCGTCCAGTCCGGCGGCAGCGGCGACATCCGCTCCGCGAAGGGGACGCCGACCATCGTCGTGTCCAGGTGCACCCGCGGGTACTTCGCCAGCAGCTCGAACGCCGTCCCGAACTCCGGCATCGCCGCGTGCGCGAGCACCGCCGTCAGGTCCGGGTGCGCGGAGAGGACCTCCTCGAAGACCGACAACCCGGTGAAGTCGCCCCGCAACGGACCGTGTCCACAGTGGACGACGACGGGAACACCGGCGTCGGCGAGCGACCCCCACACCGGCTTGAGCAGCTCGTCACGCGGGTCGTACGCGCCCACCTGCACGTGCGCCTTGAACACGCGGGCGCCGGCGCGCAGCGCACCGTCCACAGCGGACCCGGCGCCGGGTTCGGGGTAGAACGTCCCGGTCGGCACCGCGTCCGGCACCCGCGCGGCGAACTCGAGCGCCCAGTCCGTCAGCCACTCGGCCATCCCCGGCTTGTGCGGGTAGACCAGCGGCGCGAAGCGCGTCACGCCCAGCGAGCGCAGCGTCGCCAGCCTGTCCTCTTCGGACGTCCGGTAGTGCACCGGCCACTCGGTGCCGTAGTGCGTCGAGGCCCGGTCGAAGTACGCCCAGACCTTGTCCATCACCGGCTTCGGCAGGAAGTGGACGTGCAGGTCGACCAGGCCCGGCAGGCCCAGCGACGCCGTCCAGCGAGCGACGTCGGCATCGGAAGCCGGGCCCGGCGTCACTCCGTGAACCGGCCCTTCAGCGCGCGGCCCATGGCCTTCCTGATGTCGCGCTCCGCGTCGCGCTTGGCGAGCGTCTGCCGCTTGTCGTAGGCCTTCTTGCCCTGCGCCAGCGCGATCTCGACCTTGACCTTGCCGTCCTTGAAGTACATCGACAGCGGGACCAGGGAGAGCCCGCTCTCCTTGGTCTTGCCGATGAGCTTCTCGATCTCGCGCCGGTGCAGCAGCAGCTTCCGGGTCCGCCGCGGCATGTGGTTGGTCCACGTGCCCTGCGTGTACTCCGGGATGTGCACGTTGCGCAGCCACACTTCGCCGTCGTCGACCGTCGCGAACGCGTCCGCCAGGGACGCCTTGCCCTCGCGCAGGCTCTTCACCTCGGTGCCGACGAGCACGAGACCGCACTCGTAGGTGTCGAGGATGGAGTAATCGTGCCGCGCCTTGCGGTTCGACACGATCACCTTCTGGCCACGTTCCTTGGGCATACGACCACTCTACGTGATTCCGGAAACGACAGGCAGCTGGTTAAACGCTAGTGCCGGACGTACAGCCGCAGCGTGACGTAGCCGGTGATGGCGGAGATCACCACGGACACCCCCAGCAGGATCGGCGCGACCGGGAACAGCAGCTCCAGCGTGGTGATCTTCGGGAACACGTCCCCGGTGAACACCGAATCGAGGAAGCCGGCCTTCGTGATGATCAGCATGATGATCCCGATGACCGCACCGAAGACGCCGGCGACCACCGCCTCCAGGAGGAACGGTAGCTGCGTGTACCACCGCGTCGCGCCGACCAGCCGCATGATGCCGACCTCGGTGCGCCGGGTGAACGCGGACACCTGGATCGTGTTCGCGATCAGCAGCAGCGCCGCGATGGCCATGATGAGCGCGGCGCCGAACGCCATGTTCCGCACACCGTTGAAGGCGTTGAACACGCGGTCGAGGAACTTCTTCTGGTCGTCGACCTTCCGCACGCCCGGCTTGGTGCCGTACTCCTGAACGATCGCGTCGCTGCGGTCCGGGTCCTTCAGCTTCACGTGCAGGGACGCGGGAAGCGACTCCGGCCCGGTCAGCTGGATCAGCTCCGGCTGGCTCTCGAAGATCTTCTTGAACCGGTCGAATGCCTGGTCGCGGTTCTCGAACACGACCGACTCGACGCCGTCGTTGCTCTGCAGCGACGAACGCAGCGACTGGCACAGCGACTGGGTGCAGTTCTTGTCCGTCGCGCTGATGTCGTCGGTGAGGTAGACCGAAACCTCGACGTCGGCGAGGAAGTTGGACTTCATCTTGTCGATCGTGCGCACGGCCAGGAGGCCGCCGCCGAGCATGGCGAGCGACACGGCCGTGGTCAGGATCATCGCGATGGTCATCGTGACGTTCCGGCGCAGGCCGGTGATTACCTCACTGAAGACGAAACTGGCGCGCATGTCGGGGTCAGGTCCTTGAAGTCGGGGGCTGGGGCGGGGAGGTCAGCGACCGATGCCGTAGACGCCGCGGGCGTCGTCGCGGATCACCCGGCCGAGTTGGAGCTCGACGACGCGGCGCCGCATGGAGTCCACGATGGAGTGATCGTGGGTGGCCATCAGGACGGTCGTGCCGGTGCGGTTGATCCGCTCCAGCAGCAGCATGATGTCCTGGCTGGTGTCGGGGTCCAGGTTCCCGGTCGGTTCGTCGGCGAGCAGCACCAGCGGTCGGTTCACGAATGCTCGGGCGATCGCGACGCGCTGCTGCTCACCGCCGGAGAGCTCGTTGGGCAGCCGGTCCGCCTTGCCGTCGAGGCCGACGAGTTCGAGCACCTCGGGGACGACCTTCTTGATGGTCGGGGCGGGCTTGCCGATGACCTCGAGGGCGAACGCGACGTTCTCCGCGACGGTCTTGTTGGCCAGCAGGCGGAAGTCCTGGAAGACGCAGCCGATGGTCTGCCGCAGGCGGGGGACCCGGCGGCGGGCCAGCTTGGCGACGTCGAAGTTGGACACCATCACGCGGCCCTTGCTGGGCGTCTCTTCGCGCAGCAGCAGCCGGAGGAAGGTCGACTTCCCCGATCCCGAGGGACCGATGAGGAAGACGAACTCACCCTTGTCGATGTTGACGGACACCCGCTCGAGCGCGGGCCGCGTCGAGGTCTTGTAGACCTTGGAAACCTCTTCGAGCCGGATCACGATTCGGCATACTACCCACCGGTCTCGTGAAGCCCCGGTTGCCCGGTCCACCCGGGTGGAGCAGCGGGTGTTTGCGCACGGTGAGCGGTCGCGCGAACACCCCCCGCACCGATCAGGCGGCCGCGGTCTGCTTCCGCCAGCGGATGCCGGCGTCGAGGAAGCCGTCGATCTCGCCGTCGAGCACCGCGGACGGGTTGCCGACCTCATACTCGGTCCGCAGGTCCTTGACCATCTGGTACGGGTGCAGCACGTAGGAGCGCATCTGGTTGCCCCAGCTGGAGCCGCCGTCCTTGAGCGCGTCCATCTCCTTGCGCTCTTCTTCCTTCTTGCGCTGCAGCAGCCGGGACTGGAGGACCTTCATCGCGGCCGCCTTGTTCTGCAGCTGCGACTTCTCGTTCTGGCAGGAGACGACGATGTTCGTCGGGATGTGCGTGATGCGCACCGCGCTGTCGGTCGTGTTGACGCTCTGGCCACCGGGGCCCGACGAGCGGTAGACGTCGACCCGGATGTCCTTCTCCGGGATGTCGACGTGGTCGACCTCTTCGACCTCGGGCAGCACCTCGACGTGCGCGAACGACGTCTGGCGGCGGCTCTGGTTGTCGAACGGCGAGATCCGGACGAGCCGGTGGGTGCCCTGCTCGACCGAGAGGGTGCCGTAGACGTAGGGGGCGCTGACCTTGAACGTCGCCGACTTGATGCCCGCCTCTTCGGCGTAGGAGATGTCGTAGACGTCGGTCGGGTAGCCGTGGCGCTCCGCCCAGCGCAGGTACATGCGCAGCAGCATCTCGGCGAAGTCGGCCGCGTCGACGCCGCCGGCCTCGGAGCGGATGGTGACGACGGCGTTGCGGTCGTCGTACTCGCCCGAGAGCAGGGTGCGGACCTCGAGGCCGTCGATGGACTTGCCGAGGTCGGCGAGCTCGGTCTCGGCCTCGCCCATGCTGCCGGCGTCGCCCTCGGCCTCGGCGAGCTCGTACAGCACGCCCAGGTCGTCGAGCCGCTGGCGCAGGTCGGAGACCCGGCGCAGCTCGCCCTGCCGATGGGAGAGCTGGCTGGTGACCTTCTGCGCCGCCTCCGGGTCGTCCCAGAGGTTCGGGCTCGAAGCCTGCTGCTCGAGATCGGCCACCTGGGCACGCAGCGCATCCAGGTCCATCACCGACTCGATCTGCGTCAGCTTGCCGGCCAGGTCCTTCAGTGCCGCGTCGAACTCATCACTCACGTTTGTCAAGGTTACGGCAAAACCCACGACCGGTTGCGAGGGCCGGTCGTGGGCGCGCGAACCTCAGGCCGCGGGGATGGCGTCGAGCAGCTTGAGGGCGGCCTTGGCCTGAGCCTGGGCGAACTCGGCGACGGCCTTCTCGTACGGCCCGTCGGCCGCCTTGGTGGCCGCCTTCGCGTCGTCGAGCTGCTGGCCGTAGCTCGTCCGGGCCGACTCGAGCAGCGACTGGCGCTGCTTCGCGGTCAGCGACCCCGCGTGCACGAGCCGCAGGATGAGCGGGCTGCGCAGGTGGTCGGGGCCGGCCTCGGACGTCAGCCAGGCCTTGAAGGCCTTCTTGCCGGCGGCGGTGATCAGGTATTGCTGGCTGGAGCGCGGGCCCTGCTTGCCGAGCCGGACGAGGCCTTCCTTGGACAGCGCCGGGAGCTCCCGGTACACCTGGCTGCGGGTGACGCTGAAGAAGGCGCCGAAACGCTCACCGGCTCCCGCGACGAGCTGCCCGCCGGTGGCGGGACCGTCGTGGAGCAGACCGAGCAGGGCGGCGGCTGTTGCATTCAATTCGGACACGTCCCCTAGATTCCCACTTATCGGCCGCTGTGTCCACAGTGGTCAGCGGATCTGTCCATTGTGGCTAGTGAGATCCCCTCGTTCGGCCCAATGCGACCAGGTCCACTGTGGACCGCGGACACGCTGTGCAACCACCGGGGGCGGCGCTTTGGTCCAACCAGCCGCACGCGAGCCACCGCGACGCGGCCAGGCAGGTGACTTCGGCAGGGCGCCTTCCCCGGCTTGGCGCACTCCGGACACGCACCGCAACCACCCGGAAACAGCGTTCACATCGTGGGATCCGCAGTGTTTCGACGGTTTCGCGGAAAAGTCGGCAGTGAAAGTTGTGCGCGCATGACAAAAGAGGCACGTTCCCGGATTTCCGAGAACGTGCCTCTTCGTGGTAGCGGGGACAGGATTTGAACCTGCGACCTCTGGGTTATGAGCCCAGCGAGCTACCGAGCTGCTCCACCCCGCGCCGTTGTGGTACTTGAATAGATTACACGGGGTGGTCATCGGGTTTTCACCGGGGTACCCCAAGCGGCTGACCAGGCGTTACGCCACGTCGGCGAGGAGGTTGCCCACCTCGGCGCCGCGGCACCGCTCGTCCGGCCGGCCCGGCATCGGGGAGTGGCCGGAGTGGACGTTCAGGTGCGCGAGCGAATGCACGAGCGAACGGTCCTGCCAAAGGAGCCGAACTGCACCCGCGCACGTCGCGGACGGACACCCGGCGCCCTGCACCGGCCGGGACAAGCGCCACCCGTTCCAGGTCGACATCCGGCAGCGGCCAGGAGCTGAACCTGGCCTGAAAGCCGGCAGCGGGCGCACGCCTCCCGGACTTCCCTTCGAACAAGGGCTACGCGAGCAACTCGTTCCACAATGGAAAGTTCGTCCTGCTGACGAAAACCCCGGCGAAGGCACCACATCCGGAGGTAGTCGTAACGAACCCGCCATGGCTCGCTCGACTTGACAGGGCGACCACACGAAGGGGGGTCCAGGGGCGGCGAAGCCCCCCTGGCGGGGGGTCTGGGGGTCCGACCCCCAGGGCCAAAATGCGAAGGAGGCGCGCGCTCGCGTTTTCCGCGAGCACACGCCTCCCACATCCGTAGCGGGGACAGGATTTGAACCTGCGACCTCTGGGTTATGAGCCCAGCGAGCTACCGAGCTGCTCCACCCCGCGTCGTGGTACCTACTTTACGCCCTGGTTGCGAACGGGTGCAAAGCAGGTACCCCTTAGGTAAGCGACGTCACCCTCCAGGCTGCGAACTCGGCGGCGGAGTGCTGGTCCCCGGCGCCGCCGTCTTGGCCGCTTCGTACTCCTTGGCCGCCGCGTCGAGCGCCGCCAAGGCCGCACCCTGGTCCGTGAAGTTCCCGGACTGCTGAGCCGCCCGCAGCTTCGCGAGCGCCGCCTGGATGTCCGTCACGGCCTTGTCCAGGGCCGCGTTGCCGCCACTCGAGTTGGGTGGTGTCGTGGTCGGCGGGGTCGTCGTCGGTGGCGTGGTCGTGGGCTGGCCCGCCTGCGGTGGCGTGGTCGTCGCCTCACCCGTGCCCGCGCCGAAGATCTGGTCCAGCGCCTCCTGGAGCGTTGCGCCGTAGCCGACCTTCGGCCCGTACGAGACCAGGACCCGGGCCAGCTGTGGATAGCTGTTCTGGTTGCGCTGCCGGATGTACACCGGCTCGACGTAGAGGAAGCCCTGCGCCACCGGCAGCGTGATCAGGTTGCCGTAGATCGGGATGACGTTGGGGTTGTTGAACAGCGTCCGGTCCTGCGCGACCCGTGGATCGCTCTGGAACCGGTTCTGCACCTGGACCGGGCCGTCGACCTGCGTCGCCCCCGTCGCCGCACTGGGTAGCTGGAGGACCCGGATCTTCCCGTAGTCGTTCGGATCGGACGACACCGACATCCAGGACGCGAGGTACTGCCGCTGCAGACCGGTGAGCGAGCTGGTCAGCTGGAACGTCGGCTTGCTCTGCCCCGGCGAGTCGGCGAGGACGTAGTAGCCGGGCTGGTTGGCCGCGCCGGCCGCCGCCGGGTTCGAGCCGCCTTCGGCCGTCGGGTCCTGCGGGACGCTCCAGAACGCCTGCTGCGAGTAGAACTCCTGCGGGTTGCTGACGTGGTAGCGCGACAGCAGCTCACGCTGGATCTTGAACAGGTCCTCCGGGTAGCGGAAGTGCGCCCGCAGGTCCGGCGAGATGTCGGAGCTCGGCTTCACGAGCCCGGGGAAGACCTTCTCCCAGGCGTTGAGGACCGGTTCCTTGTCGTCGATCGAGTACAGCGTCACCGTGCCGTTGAAGGCGTCGACGGTCGCCTTCACCGAGTTCCGGATGTAGTTGATCGAGCTGTTCGCCTGCCGGGCGACGCCGTTGAGCGAGTCATTGGTCGCCGCGCCCAGCTGCGTCTGCTGCGAGTACGGGAAGTTGTTGATCGTCGTGTAGCCGTCGATGATCCACTGGATCTTGCCGTCGACGACCGCGGGGTACGGGTCGCCGTCGAGCGTCAGCCACGGCGCGACCTTGCTGACGCGTTCCCGTGGGTCGCGGTTGTACATGATCCGGGAGCCGTCGCCGATGGCGTCGGAGAACAGGATGTTGCGTTCGCCGTACTCGGCCGCGAAAGCCAGGCGGTTGAACCAGTTGTCGACCGAGACGCCGCCGGTGCCCTTGTAGTTGTAGCGGTCGGTGGCGGTGTCGTACTCGCCCGGCGCGCCGTTGCCGCCCACGATGGCGTAGTCGGAGTCCGCGGCGGACAGCTCGCCGTAGTAGATCCGCGGTTCCTTGACCTCGATGCCCTGCTGGCCCGCGGCGGGCGAGCCGGCGCCCGACGGGTTCTGCGTGTCGCTGGTGGTGGCGATCGGGTAGCCGCCGTCGGAGTTGGCGTCCTTGACCGCGCGGTCGATCGTGTTGGCCGGCGCGGCGACGAAGCCGTTGCCGTGGGTGTAGACGAGGTGCTTGTTGATCCAGCTGGTCTGGTTGCCGGTCAGGCCCTCGGTCTTGATCTCCTTCGCGGCGACGATGTAGTCCTGCGTCACGCCGCCGACGGTGTAGCGGTCGATGTCGAGCTTCGCCGGGAAACCGTAGAAGTTCTCGCGCCCGACGCGCTGGGTGAAGGTGTCGGAGAGGATGTTCGGGTCCAGCAGCCGGATGTTCGACATCGTCCCGGTGTCGGCCTTGAGCTGGTCCGGCGTGGCCGTGGGGCTGCCCGTGTAGGGCTGGTACTGGACGTCGGTGAGGCCGAAGGCGCGGCGGGTGGCGTCCATGTTGCGCTGGATGGACGTGGCTTCCTTCTCGTTCGCGTTGGGCTTCACCGAGAACTGGTCGAGGACCGCGGGCCACGCGACGCCGACCAGGATGCTCGACAGGATCAGCAGCACGAGCGCGATCGCCGGCAGCTGCAGGTTCCGCAGGAAGGCGCCGGCGAAGAACGCGATCGCGCAGATCACCGAGATGCACAGCAGGATCAGCTTGGCGGGCAGGACCGCGTTCAGGTCGGTGTAGGTGGCGCCGATGAACAGCGGCGCGCCGCGGTCGGACAGCAGCAGGTTGTACCGGTCGAAGAAGTACTCGGCCGCCTTCAGGAGCACGAAGATGCCGACGGTGATGGCGAGCTGCGCGCGCGTCGGGCCGGCGAGCTGCCCGCCCTTGCCGGCCAGCCGGATGCCGCCGAAGACGTAGTGCGAGATCAGGGCGCCGAAGAAGGAGATGACGACGGTGATGAACAGCCAGCCGAGCAGCCAGTTGTAGAACGGCAGGTCGAAGGCGTAGAAGCCGACGTCGTTGCCGAACTCGGGGTCGGTCTGGCCGAACGAGGTGCCGTTGAGGAACAGCTGCACGACCTGCCAGTCGCCCTGGGCGGACAGGCCGGCGATGAGACCGGTGAGCACCGGGATGCCGATGCCGAAGAGCCGGATCCGGGCGACGATCGCGGAGCGGTAGCGCGCCAGCGGGTCGTCGGCGCCGGAGATCGGCACGAACACCGGGCGGGTGCGGTAGGCGCTCATCAGGCTGATCGCGAGCGCCCCGCCGACCAGCAACCCGACGGCGAAGAACAGGATGATCCTCGTGACCACCTGGGTGGTGAACACCGAGCGGGCACCGACTTCACCGAACCACAACCAGTCGACGTACGTGTCGAGCAAGCGGGCCCCGAGCAGGAGCGCCAGCACGATCACCGCGGCGATGATGAGGAGGATCCGGCTCCGCCGGGACAGCTTCGGCAGGCTCACCGGGGGCCGAGTCGCCACGGTGCACGCTCCTGTCATTCGTCAGCACTTGAACAGGGGCGCACGCGCCCCCTGATTCCCTAACTCTACGGATGCCCGGGGAAGTTCCCGGGACCCGCCCAAACCGGACTCGCGAGGTCGTCGCGCGCACCGGCCTGACACGATGTGCGCATGGAATCGCAGCAGGCCGGCGTGGCCGCTCTCGCCCGCGAGATCGAGGAGTTCATGGCCGCGGGCGGCTGGGACCAGCCCCCGCAGCTGTTCGCGCTGGTCCCGACGGCGGCGCTGCTGGACGAGCAGCCGGAGCTGGCCGGGCAGCTCGACCGGGCGAACCCGCTGACGCCGGTGGCGCAGGAAGCGCTGCCCGAAGGCGACCTCGCCGAGGCGCTGGGCCGGATCGCGTGGCCCGATCTGGTGATCGGGTGCGCGCTCGCCCAGGAGATCATCGTGCTGCCGCCGGGCTCGGAGTCGGAGCTGCCGGACATCGCCGAGGCCGACGCCGACAGCCTGCGCCGCGCGGCCGCCGACCACCCGCGGCGGACGGAAGCCCGCCTGGTCGCCGCGGTCCTGCGCGACGGCGAAGGCGCGTGCGCCATGCGGCTGCGCGGGATGGGCGGCGACGAGTCGGTCGACGAGATCGTCGAGAGCCCGGACCTGGCGCCGAACCTCCTCGAGGCCCTCAAGGCGACGCTCCTCCCCTAGCAGGAGGCCGTCGGCCGGCCCGCCTTCAGGTTGGCCAGCTGGGCGAGCGCGTCGTCCAGTGTGGACACCTTGATGAGGTTGAGCCCGGCGGGCGCGTTCGTCTTGGCCTCGGCGCAGTTGTGCTCGGGCACCAGGAAGTCGGTGGCGCCGGCCTCCCGCGCGCCGACGACCTTGAACGAGATCCCGCCGATCGGGTCGACCTCGCCGGTCTCGGTGATCTCGCCGGTGCCGGCGATGTGCCGCCCGCCCGCGAGGTCGCCGGGCTGCAGCCGGTCGATGATCGCGAGGGTGAACATCAGGCCGGCCGACGGGCCGCCGACGTCCTGCAGCGAGATGTTGACGGTGAAGGGCGCGTCGGCGCGGTCGACCGCGGTGAGGCCGATGAAGCCCTCCTTGCGGTCGGGCCGCGAGGCGAGCGTGAGCGGCACGGTCCGCTCCGGCTGGCCGTCCGACTGGAAGGTGATCTGCACGGTCTGGCCGGGCAGCGTGCCGGCCAGCGCGTTGCGCACGTCGGCGGCTTCGACGATCTTCTTGCCGTTGACGGTGATCAGCTTGTCGCCGGGCGAGAGCACGTGGTCGGCGGGGCTGCCGGAGACGATCTGCTTCGCCAGCACCTTGATCGGGTAGCCGAGCTTGCGCAGGGCGGCGACCTGCGCGTTCGTCTGCGAGTCCTGCAGCTGCTGGATGTTCTCCTGCTTGACCTGCTCGTTCGTCTCGCCGGGCTTGAAGTACTCCTCGCGCGGCGCGAGCGCGTAGCGGCCGCTGGCCCAGAAGCCGAGGCCCTGGAAGAGCGTGACGCCGTCGTGCAGCGAGACGGTCGTCATCCGGAGCTCGCCGGTGGTCTGGAAGGTCTCGTGCCCGGTGACCTGGATGACGGAGTTGCCCGCGGCGTCGCGACCGAGCGTGTCGTAGGTCGGGCCGGGGCTGATCGCCACGAACGGCACCGGCACGACCAGGCCGAGCACCACGAAGACGAGGAACAGCGAGCCGCTGACCACGAGCGTCCAGCCGCGGCGGGTCATCCGCCCGGCCTCGCCGGTGGGCTCGGCGCCGGGGTCCGGGCTGCTCTTCGCGGGCGCGGTCTGCTCGGAGGACTTGGTCACGCGTGACAGCGTACGGTGACCGTGTTCGCTTGTCGGTGAAGGCCACGCACATGGGTCCGGTTGACGCGCTCAGGCGCGTCCGACCCGCGTACGGTGGACACATGAGCAAACCCCCGTTCGGCTTCGGACCGTCCGATCCCGACAAACGAGGTGAGAACGAGCCTTCGGAGCCCTCCGGTGCCGAGGCCTTCAACCAGCTCGGGCAGATGCTGAGCCAGCTGGGCCAGATGCTCAGCCAGGCCGGCAGCTCCAGCGGGCCGGTGAACTACGACCTCGCCAAGCAGATCGCCCTGCAGAACCTCGGCAGCGCCGGCAACACCGGCGAGAGCAAGCTCGGCTTCCGCGGTGGTGACGACGCGAACGCCGCCGTGCGTGACGCCGCCCACCTCGCCGAGCTGTGGCTCGACGCGGCGACGGTGTTCCCCGCCGGCGCGACGTCGACGGTCGCCTGGTCGCCGCGCACCTGGGTCGAGAAGACGCTGCCGACGTGGCAGCGCCTCTGCGACCCGGTGGCGCAGCAGATCTCGGGCGCGTGGATGCAGGCGCTGCCGGAAGAGGCCAAGCAGGCCGCCGGTCCGCTGCTGCAGATGATGGGCCAGATGGGCGGGATGGCCTTCGGCTCCCAGCTCGGGCAGGCCTTGGCCCAGCTGGCGTCCGAGATGCTGACCGCGTCCGAGATCGGCCTCCCGCTGGCCCCGGCCGGCACGTCGGCGCTGCTGCCGGCGAACATCGAGAAGTTCGCCGAGGGCCTGGAGCTGCCGAACAGCGAGATCCTGGTGTTCCTGGCCGCCCGTGAGGCGGCGCACCAGCGGCTGTTCACGCACGTGCCGTGGCTGCGCCAGCGCCTGCTGGCGACGGTCGAGGAGTTCGCGCACGGCATCTCGGTGGACACGTCGGCGCTGGAGTCGCTGGCCGGCCGCATCGACCCGGCCAACCCGGCGAGCATCGAGGAAGCGATGTCGTCCGGGCTGCTGGAGCCCCAGACGACGGAGGAGCAGAAGGGTGCGCTGAGGCGCCTGGAGACGCTGCTCGCCCTGGTGGAGGGCTGGGTGGACGTGGTGGTGGCCGAAGCGGTCGGCGACCGGTTGCCGGGAGCGGACGCGCTGCGCGAGACGCTGCGCCGCCGCCGCGCGACGGGCGGCCCGGCCGAGCAGACGTTCGCCACCCTGGTCGGCCTGGAGCTGCGCCCCCGCCGCATGCGGGACGCGTCGAACCTGTGGAAGCTGGTGGGCGACCGCCACGGTTCCGAGAAGCGCGACGGCCTGTGGTCCCACCCGGACCTGATGCCGACGGCGGAGGACCTGGACGAGCCGATCGACTTCGCGGACCGCGTCGGCGAGACGGGTTCGCTGGACGACCTCGACCCGATCGCGGAACTGGAGCGCACGGAGCGCTCCGAGCGCGAGGAGAAGAACAAGAACACCCCGCCCGAGGAGGGCGAGACCCCGGCGTAGCCCCGGGTGGTCTTCGGGAAGCCGGTGGTCCGCGGACCACCGGCTTCCTGCTTTCCGCCACCCTGCGCCCCGAACCGGCGACCGGGGCGACCCGCAGGTCACCCCGGCCACCGTCACCAGCTCAATCCTCGGTATCGATCCCCCACCCGGCGGCCGCGGCCAGCCCCTCGAGGTATCCCATCGCCCGGTCCATCTTCGGATACCGCCGCACCAGCGACCAGAACGCCGCGTCGTGCCCGGGCTCGCGNTCACCCCGGCCACCGTCACCAGCTCAATCCTCGGTATCGATCCCCCACCCGGCGGCCGCGGCCAGCCCCTCGAGGTATCCCATCGCCCGGTCCATCTTCGGATACCGCCGCACCAGCGACCAGAACGCCGCGTCGTGCCCGGGCTCGCGCAGGTGCGCCAGCTCGTGCACCAGCACGTAGTCCAGCACCCAAGGAGGGACCTTCCGCAGCCGGTCGCTGACCCGAATCGTCGCGTCGACCGGCGTGCACGACGCCCACCGCGTGCGCATCGGCGGCACCCAGCGGACGCTCGCCGGCACCGCGGTGCCGTCCAGGTACTTGCCCGACAGCAGCGTGCAGCGCGCCAGCAGGGCATCGTCCGACGACTTCGGGGGCGCCGGCCGACGTGGTTCCGCGCGCTGCAGCTTGCGCTCCATCTCGGCGACCCAGTGTTTCTCCTCCGCCCTGGTCATCCGCGCGGGGATGAGCACGACCAGCGTGTCGTCCTTCCAGTACGCGGTGACCGTCCGGTGCCGGCGCTGGCTGCGCCGCACTTCGACCTTGTGTTCAGGTGTGTCCGACGGGGGGTTCGTCTCCCCCCTGCCTCTCAGCGAGGGCGTCCGTGCTTCGACCACCCGACAACGGTAAGGCCAGGCACCGACAACTCCGAGCGCGTTGAGGTCACAGACCCGAGTTGTCCACAGCCCCCTTCACTTGTGGACAACTCGGCCGATCCGGCGCCTTCCGGAGCCGGCCCGTCGCCACCGGGTGCCATCCTGCGGACATGATCCTCTCGACCGCGGACATGCCACCGGTGCTCCTGCCGGCCCATCCCGCCCTGCTCCCGGGCATCACGGTGCTCGAACGCGGGTCGCGGGAGATCCAGCTCGGGCTCGACCCGCGCCACGGCGTGATCGTCGAAGGGCTGCCGCCCAGCCTCGTCGAACGGCTGCGCGCACTGGACGGCAGCGAGCCCGTCGAGCGGCTTTTGCTCGCGGAGAGCGAACACCGCGATCAGCTGCGCACCCTCCTCCGGCAGCTGACCGCGCTCGGCTTGGTCACCGACGCGGGCGAACCGGACGGCCCGGCCTTCCGCGGCGAAACCGGCCTCTGGTCGCTGCGCGCCCGCCACCACCAGGCCGCGCTGGCGGACCGGCGCCGCGCCACCGCGGTCACCGTGCACGGCGACGGCCGGGTGGCGGTCGCGGTCGCCGTGCTGCTGGCCAACGCCGGGATCGGCCACGTCGAGCTCGAGCTCCCCGGCACGGTGACCGAGTACGACCTGGGCACCGGCTTCACCGAGGCCGACCTGGGCCGGCCGCGGCGGCAGGCCCTCGGCGACCTGCTCCGCCGCGTCGACCCGCAAGTCCGCGTCACGCGCCTGCACGACCGGTACCCGGAGCTGGCGCTGCTCACCGACGCCGTCGTCCCGGCGCCGGAGGTCGTCGCCGAGCTGATGGCGGACGGCGTCACGCACCTGCTCGCCCGCGTCCGCGACGGAACGGCCATCGTCGGCCCGCTCGTCGTCCCGGGCCGCAGCTCCTGCCTGCGGTGCGCCGACCTGCACCGGACCGACCTCGACCCGTGCTGGCCCCGCGTCGCCGGCCAGCTGACCGGCCGGCACCAGCGACCCGACCTCGGCGCGGTCCACGCCTGCGCGTCGCTGGCCGTCGCCCAGGCCATGCGGCTGCTCTCGCCCGCGGAACCGCCGCCGCCGACGTGGAACGCGACCCTCGAGATCGACGCCTTCGACGGCCGCATCCGCCACCGCGGCTGGCCTCCGCACGCCTGGTGCGGGTGCGGCGCCCCGGCGGTGCAACAGGAGACGTAGGCCACTAAGACGCCGCGAGCAGGCTGCGCGCCGCCGAGGACGCAAGGCAGAATCGCGGAGGTGACCGACTTCCGCGACCCAGGCGATCGTGACACCGCGATGCCGCGCAAAGGTGCCGCCCGCACCGCCAAGCTCGCCAGTCTTCCGCTCGGGATCGCCGGGCGGGCGGTCGGCGGGTGGGGCAAGCGGCTGGCCGGTCAGAGCGCGGAACAAGTCAACGCGACGCTGTCGGCGAAGGCCGCCGAGCAGCTGTTCGAGGTGCTCGGCACGCTCAAGGGCGGCGCGATGAAGTTCGGCCAGGCCCTCAGCGTGTTCGAGGCGGCAGTGCCGGACGACATGGCGAAGCCCTACCGCGAGGCGTTGACGAAGCTGCAGGCCGCGGCGCCGCCGATGCCGGCCCGGCAGACCCACCGCGTGCTCGCCGAGCAGCTGGGCCGCACGTGGACCAGCCGGTTCGCCTCGTTCGACGACGAGCCCGCGGCGGCCGCGAGCATCGGCCAGGTGCACCGCGCGGTCTGGCACGACGGCCGCGAGGTCGCGGTCAAGGTCCAATACCCGGGCGCCGACGAGGCGTTGCGCAGCGACCTGCGGCAGCTGCAGCGGTTCAGCAGGCTGTTCCAGGCGTTCGTGCCCGGCACCGAGGTCAAGCCGCTGCTGGCCGAGCTCGCCGAGCGGATGAACGAGGAGCTCGACTACCAGGCCGAGGCCCAGCACCAGCGCGCCTTCGCGAAGGCGTTCGACGGCGATCCCGGCATCCTGGTGCCGCGCGTGGTGGCCAGCGCACCGAAGGTCGTCGTGACCGAGTGGGCGACCGGCACCCCGCTGTCCAAGGTCATCTCGGACGGCGACCGCGAGACACGGAACCTGGCGGGCCGGCTGCTGGCCGAGTTCCACTACTCGTCGCCCGAGCGCGTCCACCTGCTGCACTCGGACCCGCACCCCGGCAACTTCATGATCACCGAGGACGACCGGCTGTGCGTCATCGACTTCGGCGGCGTGGCCCGGCTGCCCGACGGCATCCCCCGCCACCTGGGCGAGATGACGCGGCTGGCCCTGGACGGCGAGTCCGCCGAGCTCATGCGCGTGCTGCGGGAGAACCGGTTCATCCGGCCGGACAGCGACCTGACCGCGGACGAGGTGCTCACGTACCTGGCGCCGTTCACCGAGCCGCTGGCCGAGCCCACCTTCCACTTCACGCGCAAGTGGATGCAGAGGCAGGCCTGGCGGGTCGGCGACAGCCGCGGCAACGACTTCCGGGTCGGGCGGTCGCTCAACCTGCCGCCCGAGTACCTGATGATCCACCGCGTGACGGCGGGGTCGACGGGCATCCTCTGCCAGCTCGACGCGGAGATCCCGGCCCGGGGCATCGTGGAGCGCTGGCAGCCCGGATTCGCCGGCTGAGTTGTCCACAGGCCGGGCCGCGAACGGGCGGATTCCGGCGAGTTGTCCACAGCTGCGGGGATCGGGGTTCCACCCGGTTGGCCGAGCCGTCATGCTCGATCCATGACCGCTACTCAATGCACCGACCCGCTGGCCCTCAGTAACCCCGGCACGTGCGAGGTGATGAACCTCGAACAACTGCGAAAAGCCGGGGTGTCGGATCGAAGAACCCGGCGGCTCTGCGGCCCCGGCGGGCCGTGGCGCCGCCTGCACCCCGGTGTAGTCCTGCTGCGCAACAGCACCCCGACGCGGCAGCAGCGGCTGCACGCCGCGCTGGTGCGCTACGGCCCGAGGGTGGTGATCACGGGCGCCGACGCGTTGCGGGCCCACGGCGTGCAATGCCCCGCGGACGGCGAGATCCGGCTGCTGGTGCCGGACCATTGCCGGGTGGCGCCCTGCGACGGCGTCAGCGCGGCGCGCACGGCCCGGATGCCGGAGCCGGCGGTGGTCGACGGGCTGCCGTTCGCCCCGCCGTCACGAGCCACGCTCGACCTGGCAAGGGCCGAGCCCGACCCGGCGCGGATCCGGCACCTGCTGACGCTCCCGCTCTACTGGGGTCTGTGCGACCGCGAAGAGCTGCTGACGGAGCTGGCGGAAGGCCCCCAACGCGGCACGGCGCTGGTCCGGAAGGTGCTCCGCGAGCTCGACGAAGGGCCGATCCAGGCCCACGGCCTGGCGGCGCAGGTGATGGACATGGCTCGCCTCCCCCAGCCGACGTGGGACGTGACGATCTGCGACCGCCGAGGCCGCCGCATCGGCGACGCGGACGCGTGGTGGGACGAGCTGGGGCTGGCCTGGCAGTACCGCTGCGGCCCCGGAACGGGCGGGTTCTCCCACCTCGCCCTGGCGGCGACGGGCATAGTCCTGGTCCGCTGCACGGTCCGCCAGCTGAAGCAGGTCCCCCGCGAGGTGGCGCAAGAGCTGGCCCAGGCTTTCGGCGACGCGTCCCGCACCCCGCGTCCCAAGGTCCGAGCGATCCCGATGACCCCGATCGGAGACGCGGCATGACGAACATGCCGCGGCCGGTCACCGCACCCTCCGGCAGCCCCACGAACGCCCCCGTCAACGCGCACCACCCGTCCCGGCGTCATAACACCTGTAGACAAGCGCCGCCAACCCGCAAGGCGGCCCGCCCGGCCGACTCACCCATCCGCGCGGCTGATCAACCCACCAACCCGCGGCGCAGCCAGCGCCGGCAGCTCACCAGTCCGCGCAGCAGAACACCCCACCCGTCCGGGCGCCAGAACACCGGTGGACAAGCGCCGCCAACCCGCAAAGCGGCCCACCCGGCCAACTCACCCATCCACGCGGCTGAACAACCCACCAACCCACGGCGCAGCCAACACCGACAGCTCACCAGTCCGCGCACCAGCACACCCCACCCGTCCGGGCGGCCGAACACGCGGCCACTCGAACCGTCACAAGTGCGCCGATCGATCACCAGTACTCGTCGGGCAGCTTGCCCTCGATGTCGCGCACGTGCTGCCGCGCACAGTCCGGGCACAGCCACGTCACCGCACCCCGCTCGCGGCTGGAAACCCAGGCGAGCGCCGTAGCCGGGTCTTCGTCCGCGGCGCGGATCCGGCCGCAGCGCGTGCACCCGACCGGCTCCGGGGCACTCACGGCAACCGTCCACAGTGGATCGCCTTGGCGCCGAACAGGAAGAGGTCGTCGCGCCGGCCGAGGAAGTCCGGACCGTCCGGATCGGTCAGCGCGGCGACGGCCGCGCGATCATCGGCGTCGAGCCGATCCCCGGCCGACTCGGCGAGCCACCCGATCCGGTGCACGACGTACTCCCGCAAGAGGTCCGAGCCCGGCATGGGGTGATCGATGAGCGCACCGAACGACTCGACGTCCTCGAGCCCGGCCTCGCGAAGAGCGCGGGGCCAGCCGTAGGGCATGGCCACGCTGCCAGGCAGCCCGGCCCGCATCTCGCCGAACCACTCACCCCGCGCGGCGAGCAACCGCTGCTCCAGCCCGGGCCGTCCCACCCCGACATCCCAAGGGAGGCACCGCATCTCGAGCCCACCCTCGCCAATGGCGAGCACTCCGCCAGGCCGCACCAGGCCGGCCAAGGCGCGCAAAGCGGCCTGCTGGTCGCCGACGTGGTGCACAACGCCGGAGGCCCACACCAGATCGGGAGCGGGCACGCGCTCGGCCAGCCGCGGATCGGCAAGATCCCCGTGCACGCCGACGACCTCGACGTCCCCACCGGCCGCCTCACGCACGGCTCGCTGAGCATCGGCCAGCAGCACGGCGGTGGCATCGAGCAGCACAACGGTGCCCCCGCCCCGCCGAGCAAGCTCACGAGTGAAGAGCACGCTCATGCCACCGGCCCCGCACCCGACATCGAGCACGGTCGGCCGCGAGGGGAGGCGCTCGACCAACCGCCGCGCGACGGGCGCGAGCGCCCCGGCGTCGAGGGCATCGGCCATGCGCAGCTGAGCGAGCCGGTCGGCCCAGTCGATGTCGTCGTGGGTGTGTGCGGACATCACCCCATTGAACACCAGCATTCCCGCCACCCCGACGCATGCGAACGGCACCCAAAGGAGGCAAAGAAGCAGCCAAGACTCGAGCACGCCCGATGACGGCCACGACGACGCGCCCGGACACCCCTCCGACCGGCAAAGGGCCCCGACGGCAGCACTTGGCTGACACCGCACGGCCGCGCGTTCCCAGCGCACTGGCCGTCCGAGCCGGCACACCAGGCACCCTCCGGTGACCAGCACAAAGGCGACCGCTGCCCAGTTGCCGGCACGGACGATGCTCGGCTGCCCACATCAAAGGCGCCGGCCGCGAGCGCCGTGGCCACCGCGACCCACCGGCGTCCGGTCGTCCGCTGACCAGCACGACGGCCCCCGCCGCTTGGGGGCGGCGGGGGCCTGCGCTCAGTCCTGGTCCAGCTGGTACCGCTCCGCTCGGCGGCTCGCCCATCGGGCTACCCGCGTCCAGCGGCGTACAGCACGCGCGCTACCTCGGGCCCGCTGGGCGCGGACCCCTTCCTCCAGATCCCGTATTCGGGCCCTGGACAGTTCTTCGTAAAGCAACATCTCGCTGATCTCCTCGATCTCGGTCTTCGTCAGTTGCAGCTGCGGACGGCAGATCCGCGCTTCGTAGTCCTTCGCGGTGACCGGTTCGACGCTCATGCGGCGGCGCTCCGGTGATCGCCGCGGTCCTTGGCCGCGACGGGCTCGACAGCGGCGTTCTTGCGCGGGCGGCCACGGGGCCGCTTGCGCGCGATCACGACGCCGCGCTCGAAGATCTCGCCGCCCCAGACGCCCCAGGGCTCGCGCCGGGCCAGGGCACCCGCGAGGCAGGCCTCGCGGACCGGGCAGTCGGCGCACTGCGCCTTCGCGCGCTCGAGCTCGGCCGGGGACTCGGCGAACCACAGGTCCGCGTCGCCCGAACGGCAGGGCAGAGCCGCGTCCGGCACGGCGATGGGGTCGAGCAGGTCGGCGAATATTGCCTCACCCGAGGTGTAGGCGATGGCCGAAGACATGGCAGTTCCTCCTTGTGTCGTACGGGTTTTCGGTTGGGAGATGGAGCTGGGCAATGCTGGTCCTCTTGGGTTGTGCAGCCAAAAACACGAAGGCCGCGGATCCGGGTTTTCCGGTTCCGCGGCCTTCGTGAGCCTCGTGTCCTGACTAGGTCAGGAACTTCGCTCCCGTATCGACAACGGAACACGGAACTGCTTGATGGTCGGCAGATCGGCCTGCGGGTACGCGGCGAGAACGCCCTGCGTCCCGAAGACGACGACACCGGTGGCCCAACGCCGCTCCACGCGACGCATGCCACGGACCTCGTGCGCGCTCACGGGCACACCGGTGCCCGGGCGCTGAGCAGCCGAGACTTCCGCGGCGCAGGACAGACGGGTGCCCGGGTTCGTGAGCGTCATGTTGCTGATCATTTCACCGGCACCTCCTTCTGTACTCTGCACACACGGCCGCCGAGCGGCGCTGTGTGTCTAGGCTCTGCACGTGGATCCCCAGCCGAGCCCTTCGGGCTCGGTACTGGCAGGTTATTGCCCCCCACCACACCGGGGCAACTCAATTAACGGGAAAATCCTCGAAGATACGAAGATCGCCCCTGAGCAGCGGGTTCGCCGCGTGGATCATGGCCCGGACGCGGTCAAGACGGCATGAGCGGCCCGAGACGCGACGACCACCGTCGGCGCCGCCGGCAGCCACGGAAGGCCGACGCGGCCGAACCGCGCCCGCCTCCCCCACCGCGCGGACGACCACCCGAACCGAGCCACGCCGCGCGCCGGCCCCGGCACGACCGCCCGAGCCGAACCGGCAGCCCACGCACTGCCCGGCCGGACCGAGCATCCCGGCGATCCCGGCACGACCGCCCGAGCCGAACCGGCAGCCCACACACTGCCCGGCCGAGCCGCCCCAGGCGCACGCCCAGCCGGACCGAGCATCCCGGCACGACCACCCCAGCCGCCCGGAAACGCCGGCGCGACCACCCGCAGGCAGCGGCGCGACCGCGAGGACCAGGCCGTTCCGGGGCACGACCGGCCGGACCAAGCCGGCCCCGGCGCGACCGGACTGCCTCAAGAGCCTGCCGAGGCCCTGACCACCCCGAGGATTTCCGTGCCGAACCGCTCGAGCTTCGTCGCGCCGATTCCCGAGATCGACACCAGCGCCGCCTCGTCCGTCGGGCGCTGCTCCGCGATCGCCATCAGCGTCGCGTCCGTGAACACCACGAACGCCGGCACCTTCAGCTCCCGCGCCCGGTCGCCGCGCCACGACTTCAAGCGCTCCAGCAGTCCCTCATCCACTGTGGACGGGCACCGCCCGCAGCGGCCCAGCTTGACGTCGATCGTCTCCAGCAGCGGGCCGCCGCACACGCGGCAGCGCGTCTTGATCGGCGCCGCCGGCTTCTGCTGGGTTCGGGCCACCCGGGCGGCCGGGTGGTCCTCCGGGATCAGGCCGTACAGGAACCGGCTGCGACGTCGGTTGCGGCGGCCCCCCGGTGTCCGGGCCAGCGCCCACGAAAGCCACAAGTGCTCGCGGGCCCGCGTGACGCCCACATAAAACAGCCGGCGCTCCTCCTCGATCGCCGCTTCGTCGTCGCCCGCGTGGAGGATCGGGACCGTTCCCTCGGCCAGGCCGACCAGGAACACCGCGTCCCACTCCAGGCCCTTCGCCGCGTGCAGCGACGCCAGCGTCACGCCCTCGACCGTCGGCGGGTGCTGGGCCGCCGCGCGCTGGTCGAGTTCGGCGCAGAACCGCGGCAGGTCGGCGTCGGAAACCGTCGACGCCAGCTCCTCCGCCAGCTCGACGATCGCCAGGAGCGCGTCCCACCGCTCCTTCGCCGCGCCACCCGCGGGCGGGGACTCGGTGAGGCCGACGCGGGCGAGCACCGACCGGACCGTCGTGACCAGGTCGGAGCTGCCGTCGCCGCTCGCGGCGCGCAGCGCCGACATCGCCTGGCGGACCTCCGTGCGGTTGAAGAACCGCTCGCCGCCGCGGACCAGGTACGGGATGCCCGCCTCGGCCAGCGCCGACTCGTACGCCTCCGACTGAGCGTTCACCCGGTACAGCACCGCGATCTCGCTCGCCGCGACGCCGCCGTCCAGCAGCTCGCGCACCCGGCGGGCGACGGCTTCGGCCTCGACCGCCTCGTCGTCGAACTCGGCGAAGCGCGGCTCCGGCCCCGAAGGCCGCTGGCCGATCAGCTTCAGCCGCGACCCCGCCGGCCGGCCGCGGGCGGCGCCGATGACCCGGTTCGCCAGCGAGACGACCTCGGGCGTCGACCGGTAGTCGCGCTCGAGCCGGACGACGGTCGCGTCCGGGTAGCGCCGGGTGAACTCCAGCAGCGGCCGCGGCGACGCGCCGCCGAAGGAGTAGATGGTCTGGTTCGCGTCGCCGACGACGGTCAGGTCGTCGCGGCCGCCGAGCCACGCGTCGAGCAGGCGCTGCTGCAGGGGCGTCACGTCCTGGTACTCGTCGACGACGAAGCAGCGGTAGCGGTCGCGGAACTCCTCCGCGACGACGCCGTGTTCCTCGAGCACCGCCGTCGTGTGCAGCAGGAGGTCGTCGAAGTCGAGCACCTGCGCCGCGGTCTTCAGCTCTTCGTACGTCCGGTAGACCTCGGCGACCTGCGCCGCCGGCGCCGGGATGTCGCGCTGGGCGCGCGCGGTGACGGCCGGGTAGTCGTCCGGGCTGACCAGCGACGCCTTCGCCCACTCGATCTCGCTCGCCAGGTCGCGCAGCACCTCGACCTCGGTGCCGAGCCGGTTCCGGTTCGCGGCCTGGCCGACGAACCGCAGCTTGTTGTCCATCAGGTCCCACGGCCGGTCGCCGACCACGCGCGGCCAGAAGTAACGCAGCTGGCGGCGGGCGGCGGCGTGGAACGTCAGCGCCTGCGCCGCGTCGACGCCGAGGCCGCGCAGCCGGGTCCGCATCTCCCCCGCGGCGCGCGTGGTGAACGTGACGGCGAGCACCTGACCGGCGGAAACGTGCCCGGACCGGACGAGGTGGGCGATCCGGTGGGTGATCGTGCGGGTCTTGCCCGTGCCGGCGCCGGCGAGTACGCAGACCGGCCCCCGCGGGGCACTTGCGGCGGCGCGCTGCTCGGGGTCGAGACCATCGAGCAGACGGGTCACACTCTTGGGGGGAAGTACGCCGGTCACGTCCCGCATCCTCGCAGAGGGGGACGGGGAATCGGGGCAGGGGCACGCGGCCGTATCCTGGTCATATGGCGGGACAGCAGGACAAGGAAGCGGCCAAGCAGGCCAAGAAGGAGAAGCGCGCGGCGAGCAAGGCACGCCGTGGCCAGCTCTTCGAGGCCTTCAAGATGCAGCGCAAGGAAGACCCGTGGCTCATCCCGTGGATGGTCGGGTCGATCGTCGTCGTCGCGGGCGTCTTGTTCGGGATCGGGTTCTTCTTCGACTCGCAGTGGGTGCTGCTGCCGCTGGGCCTGGTGCTCGGCGCCCTGCTCGCCATGATCATCTTCGGCCGGCGCGTCCAGAAGACGGTCTACTCGAAGGCCGACGGCCAGCCCGGCGCCGCGGCCTGGGCGCTGGAGAACCTGCGCGGCCGCTGGAAGGTGACGCCGACCGTCGCGGCGACGACGCAGCTCGACGCCGTGCACCGCGTGCTCGGCGGCCCGGGCGTCGTGCTCGTCGCCGAGGGCGCGCCGCACCGCGTCAAGACGCTGCTCGCCCAGGAGAAGAAGCGCGTCTCCCGCCTGGTCGGCGACACGCCGATCTACGACGTGACGATCGGCCACGAAGAGGGCCAGATCCCGCTGAAGAAGCTCCAGGGCTTCCTGATGAAGCTGCCGCGCAACCTCAAGCCGGCCCAGGTCGACGCGCTCGAGGCGAAGCTGGCCGCGCTCGGCAACCGCGGCGCGGCGATGCCGAAGGGCCCGATGCCGGCCGGCGCGAAGATGCGCAACGTCCAGCGCACGATCCGCCGTCGCTGACCCCGCGTACGACGAAGGCCCCGTCCGAGGACGGGGCCTTCGTCGTTTCAGCGCATCTTGATGACGACGGTGCCGGTCAGCCGGTCGAGCCAGCTGCGGCCGTCGGCGTTGCGGACCGCCGCCGGGATGATCACGAACGTCAGCACCGCCCGGACCAGCGCGCGCGGCGGCCCGACCAGCGCGGCGCCGTCGAGCCGGGCGACGCGGATGCCGACGACACCCATTCCGGGGGTGAAGCCGAAGAAGCCGGCGGAGAGCACCGAGATGACGGCCCACACGCCGCCGGACCAGAGGTTGAACTCCTGCATCGCGGCCGGGTCCTGCAGGCTGGGGTGCAGGAAGATGGCCGTGACCAGGGCCGCGATGACGAGGTCGACGATCAGCCCCAGCAGCCGCGCGCCCCCGCTCGCCGCCGAGCCGACGCCGGATTCGGGCAAACCGAACTTCTCGCCGGGCCACCGCTGATCAGCGTCCTGCCGGCCCTCGCCGGTGCCGGGCAGCCATTCTCCGGTCCATCTCGCCACCCATCCAGGGTATGCCGGTGGCGCGGACCACATCCGCCCTGGTCGGATAGCCGGTATCCACCCACCCGTTAACACCCGCGAAACATACGGGTGACGGTCGGGCAACACCGCCCTCTTAGCGTGAGCCGAAGAGAGCACTGCCGTACGAGCTCGAACGAGAAGGAGTCACCGAGGGTGCCCACTACTCCAGACGACATCCAGCGCCTCATCGCCGACGAGGACGTCGAAGTTGTCGACGTCCAGTTCTGCGACCTGCCCGGCGTGATGCAGCACTTCACGGTCCCCGCGAAGGCCTTTACCGAAGAAGCCTTCGAAGAGGGTCTCGCGTTCGACGGCTCCTCGGTGCGCGGCTTCCAGTCCATCCACGAGTCCGACATGCTGCTCCTGCCGGACGCGGCGACGGCGCGGATCGACCCGTTCCGCAAGGCGAAGACCCTCGCCCTCAACTTCTTCGTGCACGACCCGTTCACGCGCGAGGCGTACAGCCGTGACCCGCGCAACATCGCGCGCAAGGCCGAGCAGTACATCGCCGAGTACGGCGTCGCGGACAACGTGTACTTCGGCCCGGAAGCCGAGTTCTACATCTTCGACTCGGTCCGCTTCGACTCCGCCGAGCACGCCTCGTTCCACGAGATCGACTCGATCGAGGGCTGGTGGAACACCGGCGCCGACGAGGTCGGCGGCAACCAGGGCTACAAGACGAAGTTCAAGGGCGGCTACTTCCCGGTCCCGCCGGTCGACCACTTCGCCGACCTGCGCGACGACATCGTCCGCAACCTGACGAACACCGGTTTCGAGATCGAGCGCGCGCACCACGAGGTGGGCACCGCCGGCCAGACCGAGATCAACTACAAGTTCAACACGCTGCTGCACGCGGCCGACGACCTGCAGCTGTTCAAGTACATCGTGAAGAACACGGTGTTCGCGGCGGGCAAGACGGCGACGTTCATGCCGAAGCCCCTCGCCGGCGACAACGGCTCGGGCATGCACTGCCACCAGTCGCTGTGGAAGGACGGCCAGCCGCTGTTCCACGACGAGTCGGGCTACGCCGGCCTGTCGGACACCGCGCGCCACTACATCGGCGGCCTGCTCAAGCACGCGCCGAGCCTGCTGGCCTTCACGAACCCGACGGTGAACTCCTACCACCGCCTGGTCCCGGGCTTCGAGGCCCCGGTTTCGCTGGTCTACTCGCAGCGCAACCGCTCGGCGTGCGTCCGCATCCCGATCACGGGCAACAACCCGAAGGCCAAGCGCGCCGAGTTCCGCTGCCCGGACTCCTCGGGCAACCCGTACCTGGCCTTCTCGGCGATGATGATGGCCGGCCTCGACGGCATCAAGAACAAGATCGAGCCGCCGGAGCCCATCGACAAGGACCTGTACGAGCTCCCGCCGGAGGAGGCCAAGGACGTCAAGCTCGTCCCGGGCGACCTGGGCACGGTGCTCGACACGCTCGAGGCGGACCACGACTACCTGCTCGAGGGCGGCGTGTTCACGCCGGACGTGATCGAGACGTGGATCTCGTACAAGCGCGAGAACGAGATCGACCCGCTGCGGCTGCGCCCGCACCCGTACGAGTTCGCCCTGTACTACGACGTGTGATCGGCGCGGGGCTTTGACCAGGCATTTCACTGGTCCGAGCCCCCGCCAGGCCGTCACCAGGCCGTGAAGGTCACCAGGTGACGACCCACCAGACACGGGACGGCGGTCGAGGGGAATACCCCGACCGCCGTCCCGTTCTTTCTGCGCGCTGATCGTGCTCAGACGGCCTCGACCCGGCTGACCAGCGTCGTCACGAGCAACTGGTTACTGCGCCCCAACGACTCGCTGACCACATGCCAGCGCTCGGCGGAGTCTCCACAGATCTCCTTGATCTTCGCCGCCAGCAACGGTCCGTACCGGGGGTGCCCCTGCAAATCCTGGACCGGCAACCGCCAGGCCTGTTCATCGGTCATGTAGGCAGATCGCAGAACGTGATCCAACACCCGATCTCGGTCTCGACCGCGGTACTTGAGCAGTTCACGGAGAGCGGCCTCGGGGTTGGCAACGGCGGACAGAGTCTCATCGGTCGGAAGTTCAGGCGGCGGTGGCTCAGACCATGCGGAGGCAGGGTGGATCCCGGCCGTTCGCTCCTCGTTGATCTCCGTGCAGATGCGGCGAAGCCGGCTTCGGCTACGAGCCCCTTGCCTGATCTCTTCGAGGTGATCTGCCGGCAACCGCTCGAGGATGTACCGGATCTGCTTGTCCGAAGCCTTGCTGTTGACCACCAGAAGATCCACCAGCTGGTATCGCCGGGGCTCGCGCCAACGCTGTGCATGCTGTGCTGAAGGCGGCATGTCGAACACCGCCGCGTGCGCCAGCGCTTCGACCAGCTCCGGCGCATCGGCGAGTTCCGCCACCGTGACCAATGCGTCCCACTGTCCTGCGCGTGCCGCCTGCGTCGGCGACCACCCCTCGGCGAGCAGCCGGCCGAAAGCCTGTCGGACCTGGTCCGTGGCCACCTGGAGCAGCCTCGGGAACCGCTGGACGTACTCGGCGATGACTGGAACCGCGTCGGCCCCGACAGCCGTCGCGGAGCCCATGATCTCGGGCAGGCATGCCACGAGTTCGGTGTCGGACAGCTCCTCGCTCGCCAGCAGGGCCTGCTGAACCGCGCGCCCGTGGCGGGGATCGTTCAACAATTCGAGTCGTTTCGGGGGCGCCAGGACCCCGGCAAGAGACCTGATCATCGCCGGTTTTTCGTAACGCTCCGCCCCGTACCCCTGCGTCGGCAGGTCAACAGGTTCTGCCGCCAGCACGACCTGCAGGATCAGCTCGGCCAGGTGCGGCGACTTGGTACCTGACCAGCGCTGGCCTTCCAGCCAGAGTTTCGCGGCTTCCCGGTAGGACAACCGTGATAACGCCCGCTCGATTTCCGCTCTGGTATCCGGTCGGAGCAGGGCCGCTTCCACGACGTCCGCGCACTCGAGGAAACGGGTGGACAGGGCCAACGCTTCCGCGGCCGTGGTGTGTTCGCTGGCAACCAGCTCGCGCGCTTGCCCTCTTGGCGCCTCGGCGAACAGACGCTCCCTGCTTCGGACCTCTAGATCAGGGCGTTCAAGCAGCCGCAGGGCGAGTTTCGCCGACCATTGCCCGGCTGCGTGGTCGACAACCTCGCGCTGTCCCGCCTCGGGGAGACCGGGCAACTCGGCAAGGTGGCTCCACACATCTCCGACACGCCCCGGCGCGGATCGATCTTCGGAGCTGGCCCGTGGCTCACGCAGATCGTCGCTCTGCTTCGGCGCTGCCTTGTGGCGTGACAGGCCGACCGCGATCCGCGCCGCACCCAGGTCGTCGACGACGAATACATCCTGGCTCCACTCGCCCGGCCATGCCGCGAGCACCAGATCGCGCTCATCCGAGTCGGCGAGCAGGCTCCGTTTTTCGCTCTCCGTCTTGGCTTGGACCACCGAACCGTTCCGGCCGATGCGGACCAGGGTGACGCGCCGGTCGAACCACGGAAACGAAGCGGCCGAACTCGTCGGACGCAAGGACACCAACGCGAAGTTCGGCTTCGGGCTCACTTCGCCATGATACGAAGTGAGCGGCTCTTATTCCGCCGTCGACATCAGCTTCAAGTCCGCGCCCGCGGCTTCGTACCTGCCTCGCGGGTCGGCCACCAGCTTGCGGATCTCCAGGTCCATCAGGCCCAGCGTGCAGGTGATCTCGGCAGCCAGCGTGCCGTCGAGCTTGTAGATGTTCGAGTCCATCTTGAACGTCTTGCCGCTGCCGAACTTCACGTCGCACGTCACGTCGACCTCGTCGCCCGCGCGGAGCTCGCGGCGGAACACCACGTGCGTTTCCAGCAACACTGACGCCAGGCCCGGGAGCCCCTCGAGCGCGCCGGCCGCTTCCAGCAGCTCGAGGCGGGAGACCTCGCCGTACGAGTGGTAGACGGCGTGGTTGAGGTGGCCCAGGGTGTCCAGTTCGTAGTGCCGGACCTTGATCCGGGTCCGGAACGGCTCGCGATCGGTCACCGCCCCAGTGAACCTTATTCAGCCGTCGGCCGCCGCATGACTTTGCGGCGATCAGCAGGGTGTGCGTGCGGGCCGCGGCGGCCTAACCAGAATAAGATTCACTGTAGGTCAGGCCTCGTAGAACAGGTGCTCCACCACCGTGTGCGCCCGGCGGGTGAGGCGGCGGTACGTGTCCAGGAACTCGCCCGGGTCGTCGGCCGCGGACTGGCCCAGCACCCTCGCCACCGCCGCCAGGTCGCGGCCCGAGCCCGGGACCTCGTCGACCGCCTTGCCGCGCACCAGCATCCCCGCGTTGCGCACCCGCGTCGCCAGCAGCCACGCCTCCCGCAGCGAGTCCGCTTCGGACTCCGTCGCCAATCCCGCCTCCGGCAGGCACGCCAGCGCGTCGAGCGTCGACGTCGTGCGCAGGCCCGGCACCGAACCGGCGTGCTGCAACTGCAGGAGCTGGACCGTCCACTCGACGTCGGCGAGGCCGCCCCGGCCCAGTTTCGTGTGGCGCGTCGGGTCGGCTCCGCGGGGCATCCGCTCCGTCTCCACCCGCGCCTTGATGCGGCGGATCTCGCGCGCCTTCGTGCCGTCCAGCCCGCCCTCGGGGTAGCGGATCGGGTCGATCATCGCGATGAACCGCTCGCCCAGCTCGTCGTCGCCCGCCACGAAGCGGGCGCGCAGCAGCGCCTGTGCCTCCCACACCTCGCCCCAGCGCGCGTAGTACGCGCGGTACGACTCCAGCGTGCGCACCAGCGGCCCGCTCCGGCCCTCCGGCCGCAGGTCGGCGTCGACCTCCAGGGCCGGGTCCGAGCTCGGCGCGCCCAGCATCTTCCGGACCGTCTCCGCGACCGACGACGCGAACTTCACCGCGTCGGCGTCCGAGACCCCTTCGGACGGCTCGCACACGAACAGGACGTCGGCGTCGGAGCCGTAGCCGAGTTCGGCGCCGCCGAGCCGGCCCATGCCGATCACCGCGATGCGCGCGGGCGTGCGGCCCAGCTCGGCCTGGCGCTGGCGGAACGCCGCGGCCAGCGCGCCCTGCAGCACCGCGACCCAAACCGAAGACAGCGCTTCGCACACCGCCGGCACGTCGAGCAGGCCGAGCAGGTCCGCGCACGCGATCCGCAGCAGCTCGTGCCGCCGCAACGACCGCGCGGCCGCGACGGCGGCGTTCAACCCCGGCTGACGGCGGACGGCGGCCCGCAGCGACGTCGCCACCTCGGCGGGTGTGCGGCCCAGCAACCGGGCCGGGTCGCCGAGCAACCGCAGCACCTCCGGCGCGCGGACGAGCAGGTCGGGCACCAGCCGGGACGTGCCGAGCAGCAGCGCCAGGTTCTCGACCACCGTGCCCTCGTCGCGCAGGACCCGCAGGTACCACGGCGTGTCCTCCAGCGCCTCGGACACCTTCCGGTACGACAGCAGCCCGCCGTCGGGGTCCGGGGTGTCGGCCAGGAGGTCGAGCAGCACCGGCAGCAACGCCTGCTGGATCGCCGCGCGCCGCGAGACGCCGGACGTGAGGGCCTTGATGTGCTGCAGCGCGCCGTCGGGCGCTGTGTAGCCGAGCGCGGCCAGCCGACTGGCCGCCTGCTTGGTCGTCAGGCGCAGCGCCTCGGTCGGCACGTTTGCGACGGACTGCAGCAGCGGCCGGTAGAAGATCTTTTCGTGCAGGCGCCGGATGCCCTTGCCGTGCTTGCGGAACTCCGCCAGCAGCGCCTCGCCCTGGCTCTTGCCGCCGCTCGCCTTGATCCCGCTGGCACGGGCGAGGATCCGCAGCTCGTCGGTGTCGGACGTCGCCGGGAACAGGTGCGTGCGACGCAGTCGCCGCAGCTGTAGCCGGTGCTCGAGCATCCGCAGGAACTCGTACGACGCGCCCAGTTCGGCCGCGTCCTGGCGGCCGACGTAGCCGCCTTCGCCGAGCGCCGCCAGCGCGTCCATCGTGGACGGTGAGCGCAGGTCGGCGTCCACGCGGCCGTGCACCAGCTGCAGCAGCTGGACGGCGAACTCGACGTCCCGCAGCCCGCCGCGGCCCAGCTTCAGCTCGCGCTCGGCGTGCTCGGACGGCACGTGCCCCTCGACGCGGCGGCGCATCTGCTGCACCTCGTCGACGAAGTTCTCACGGTCGGCCGCCGACCACACCAGCGGCGCGACCATCTCGGCGTACTGCCGCCCGAGCTCGGCGTCGCCGGCCACCGGGCGCGCCTTGAGCAGCGCCTGGAACTCCCAGGTCTTGGCCCACTTCCGGTAGTAGCCCTGGTGGCTTTCCAACGTGCGGACGAGCGCGCCGGCCTTGCCTTCGGGACGCAGCGCGGCGTCGACCTCGAAGCACGCCTTCCCGACGACCCGCATCGTCGTGCTGGCCAGCCGTGTCGCGACGCCGAGGTCGTCCGCGCCGGCGAAGATGACGTCGACATCGCTGACGTAGTTGAGTTCCCGGCCGCCGCACTTGCCCATGGCGATGATCGCCAGGGTGCCTTCGGCGGACGTGCCGACCTCGGCCTCGGCGACGACGAGCCCGGCGGCGAGCGCGGCCTCCGCCAGCTCGGTCAGCTGCGCCGCGACCTCGGCGTAGTGCGGGTGCTCGAGCCCGGCCTCGACGAGGTGGCCCAGGTCGGCAGCGGCGATGCCGAGCAGCTGGCCGCGGTAGGCGACCTTCAGGGCCTGCGCGGCTTCGGTGCCAGTGAGCACCGAGCCGTCGTCGCGCACGAGCGCCGTGCGCAGGTTTTCCCGGTAGCAGGCGGAATCCGTGCACTTGTCGCCGAGGAGCGACTGCCACTGCGCGGGGTTCGCGGCGAGGAAGTCGGCGAGGGCGCTCGACGTCCCGAGCACGCCGAACAGGCGGCCGCGGAACGTCCGGTTGGCGCGCAGCTGCTCCTCGAGCCGGGTCCACTCGCCGTCGTCGGCCTCGCGGATCCGGTCGATTCCGCGCAGCGCGAGGTCCGGGTCCGCCGCACGGGACAACGCCGCGAGGACGTCGGCGGCGGCCTCGACCGGCCCGGCGTCGTCCCACCAGCCGGCCGCGCGCAACTGACCCTCGGCACGGGCGTCGGTGAAGCCGTACCTCGCCGCCGAAGCGGTCGTTCGCGCGCGGTCTGCCATCACGGACCACCGTATCCCGCGGGACCTGGCTCAGGCGGCCAGCTGCCCCGGTTCGGTGCCGGCCGGCGTCGGCTCGGGCACCTGGAAGCTGTGCGCGGTGACGGGGTGGCGGCGCGAAAGGAGGTAGATGCCGACGCCGACACCCACCCCGACGACGCCGACGGCGATGGTCCCCGCGGTGCCGAGCGAGGCGATCTTGCCGGAGATCGCGCCGACGATCGCGGCCGCGGGCAGGGTGAACAGCCACGCGATGACCATCCGGCCCGCCATCCGCCAGCGCACCGGCGCCTCCCGGCGGCCGACACCGGAGCCGATGATCCCGCCGGAGCACACGTGCGTCGTCGACAGCGGGAAACCCAGCCGCGACGAGACCAGGATGACCAGCGCCGAGCTCGTCTGGGCGGCGAAGCCCTGCGGGCCTTCGATGTCCGTCAGGCCCTTGCCGAGGGTGTGGGTGATGCGCCAGCCGCCGAGGTACGTGCCCGCCGCGAGGGCGCAGGCGGCGCTGATGATCACCCAGACGGGTGGCGCCGCGCCCGCGGGCAGGCTGCCGGCGGTGACGAGCGTGAGCGTGATGACGCCCATGGTCTTCTGCGCGTCGTTGGTGCCGTGCGCGAGCGAGACGAGCGACGCCGAGACGACCTGGCCGACCTTGAACCCGCGCGTGGCCGGGCGGCCGCGGACGAGGAACCGGTAGACGAAGTACGTCGCGCCCATCGCGACGACCCCGGCGATCACCGGGCTCGCCGCGGCCGGGACGAGCACCTTTTCGACGATCTTTCCGAAGTGGACGGAGTCGGTGCCCGCCGAAATCCAGGTGGCGCCGATCAGGCCGCCGAACAGCGCGTGCGACGAGCTCGACGGCAGGCCGACGAACCACGTCACGAGGTTCCAGACGATCGCCCCGATCAGCCCGCCGAAGACGATCGACGGGCCGATCTTGGTGTCGTCCACCAGGCCGCTGGAGATCGTCTTGGCGACCTCCACCGACAGGAACGCGCCGACCAGGTTCAGCACCGCGGAGATCGCGACGGCGACGCGGGGCCTGAGAGCGCCGGTCGCGATCGACGTCGCCATCGAGTTCGCGGTGTCGTGGAACCCGTTCGTGAAATCGAAAACCAGGGCCGTGACGACGACGATCACGACCAGCAACGAGGGCTCCACCCCGACCTCCGAACCCTTGTGGGGACTCCTCCCGCAAGGTACCTGAAGGGTGACGCCTGCCGTTAACAGGCTGTTGCTCGTTGTGATCCCTGCTGTTAAGCCAGCGGTAAGGACCGTTGACTGTCGGCGGCGGGCTCGAGTTCTCCGGCGGCCAACCGGACGAACCGCTGCGCGAACGGCCGCCACGTTTCCTCGATGTCGGCGTGCACGGTGATCAACGCGTCGTGCTCGAGTGAGCCCGGACGGGCGAATTCCGCCATCTCGGGCTCGTCCGCGGCCCAGCTCTCGACGACGGCGGGTGTCGTCTCGATGTGGAACTGGACACCGTAGACACACCGGTTGAATCGGAACGCCTGGTTCTGGTACCGCGGCGCGGACGCGAGCAGCTCGGCGCCGGGCGGGAGCCGGGTGATCGCGTCGTTGTGGAACTGCAGGACGTCCTGCATGAGCGGGAGGTCGGCGAAGAGCGGGTCGGTCCACGCCGCGTCCTTCTTGCTGACGAGGTGCGGACCGACCTCGGGCCCGTCCGGCCCGACCTCGACGCGGCCCCCGGTCGCGACGGCCAGCAGCTGCGCGCCGAGGCAGATCCCCAGGGTCGGGATCCTCTTCGTGGCGGCTTTCGCCAGCAGCCGCCGGACGTCGACGAGCCAGGGGTGCTTCGCGTCGTCTTCCGCGGCCATGCCGCCGCCGAGGCAGACGACACCCCGGTAGCCGTCGAGGTCGTCCGGCAGGCCGTCGTCCGGCAGCAGCCGGAGGTCCAGCTCCGCGCCGGCGTCGGTGAGCCAGTCGCCGAGCGGGCCGAGCGGGTCCGAAGCGTCCGGCTGGATGATGAGCAGTCGTGTCACGCTTTTCAGGGTAGGTCAGCAGGCGCAGCGGATTCCCGGGGTGGCGGCTCCCTCTACCGGGTAGCCGGCCGCGATCCAGGCGGTGATGCCGCTGGAGAGCCGTTTGACCTGGAACCCGAGCCGGGCGAGCTTGAGCGCACCCTTGGTGGCGGCGTTGCAGTTGACGCTCTCGCAGTAGCAGACGTAGACGAGGTCCCGGTCGAGGTGCTTCGTGCTCTCGGCCGTCATGTCCCGGTAGGGCAGGTTGACGGCGCCGGGGATGCGAGCCTGGGCGAAGGCCTCGGGCGCCCGCGTCTCGACGATCACGTAGCCGTCGGTGTGGCCGGCTTCGAGGTCCCGGACGAGGTCGTCGGGGTCGACCTCGAAGGCGAGCTCGGCGCCGAAGTACTGCGTGGCGGCCTCCGGGGCCGGGGCGGGGACGGCGAGAATGCGTGTCATGGGGTAAATCCTGCTGGTGGCGGGGCTTCCGCCACAGGGCAGAATCGGGGTGGAAGCCCGGCTCGGCCGGGGATTTCGCCGTTCTGGCCCGGTTCGACTTGGAGAATCACGGTGGACCTCGACGACGTCGACTGGCAGCTGCTGGAGCTCCTCCAGGAGGACGGCCGGCTCAGCTTTTCGGAGCTGGGCCGGCGGGTGTCGCTGTCCGGCTCCGCGGTGACGGAGCGGGTGCGCCGGCTCGAGGAGCGCGGGGTGATCACGGGCTACGCGGCCCGGGTGGACACGGCGAAGCTGGGGTTGCCGATCGAGGCGTTGGTGCGGGCCCGGGTCCGGAGCTTGGACACGCCGCGATTCCGTACGGCGGTGCTGCCGCTGCCTGAGGTCGTCGCGGCCGACCACATCACCGGTGACGAGTGCTGGATCCTGCGGGTGCTGTGCCGGAGCACGACCGAGCTGGAGTCGTTGGTGGAGAAGGTGCAGCGATACGGCGAGACGACGACGTCCCTGGTGCTGTCCTCGCCGCTGCGGAGCCGGCCGGTGCCGCGGCCCTGACTGCGGTCATGACTGTGGACATGACTGTGGACATGACTGTGGACATGAAAGAAGGGCCTGGGCCGGGAGACAATCTCTTGTCTCAACCGGGCCCAGGCCCTTCTCCAACGTAAGTTCGGCGG